>NZ_JAHKPE010000008.1:0-82769 GCF_018860305.1 Celeribacter halophilus | reverse complement strand
AAATCCTACTCCCGCAACCAGTTTTAGCGAACAACTATTCGAAGTGATGCTCTCCGTTCCGGAGGGCATTGCTTTTATCAGCATCTCCAAGAGCTTGCCGCGCAGCTCAAGCGTGTGCTGCTTCTTATCCTCCTCCCAACACACATCAATCGAGTCGATCAACTCGTGCAGCTCATCCGATGCTGCGCCCGCCACGGCCTCATTGCTAAGCGTGCCCACCAGATCCTCAATATGAGCATGGTAAAGCGTTGGCAGGTCTTCCGGCAACTCGACCGGTGTGGGGACGAGCCCCTCCCGTTTCTCCGTAAGCGTTCGCTGGGCCTCACCTTTTGTTCGATCGTCTAACCTGCGATGCCGTGTCCGATGGAGATCGGTGCAGGAGTTTCGCGATGGCGACTACGGTGGAGTTTCTCAGGAGCTACGGAGTGGAGATACGGACCAATGGTCAGCGACGCTGGTCGGATGAGGTTAAGGCGCGGATCGTTGCTGAGAGTTTAAAGCCCGGGGCGACGGTGAACGGGGTTGCTGCGCGGTATGGGCTTCGGGCAAACCATCTGTCGGAATGGCGCCGCCGGGCGCGTGACGGCAGGTTGGTTTTACCCGCAGATGAAGAGGATGGCTTTTGTTTTGCGCCGATCGTGATGTCGGATGATGGCGGCGATGCTCCTGTGCCAGCAGTGTCTGCGCCGCTTACCAAGTCTGACGCTGCATCCACTGACCCTATCGCGATTGAGATCGGCCAAGTGATAATCAGGCTCGATGGCACCACCAGTTCTGACCGGATTGCCGAGATCGTGCGGGCCATTGGGGCACGGCCATGATGTTCCCGTCAAACCGCGTGCGGGTTTTAGTCTCGACGCAGCCCGTGGACTTCAGGAAAGGTCATGATGGCCTGGCTGCAATCGTGTCATCGGTGCTGCGCAAGGATCCATTCACGGGCACGGTGTTTGTGTTTCGATCGCGCAGAGCGAATCGGCTGAAGCTGCTTTTCTGGGACGGCACGGGACTGGTGATGGCTTACAAGCGGCTGGAGGAGGCAGCCTTCACCTGGCCTGCGATCAAGGACGGGGTGATGGCGCTGAACCACGCTCAGTTTGAGGCCCTGTTTGCCGGTCTGGACTGGCGTAAAGTTAAGGCCTTGGAGACACGCCCACCTGCTGCGGCAGAATAAATCAACCGTATGTTTTTGCGTGATTTCACTGTGGTTTTTTGGTAGTTCTGGCCTATGCAAAATGCCCCGTCACTTGATCTTTCTGCTATCCCGGCTGCGCAACGCGCGGCGGTTCTGGCATTGATGGAAGAGGTGGCGGCGCTGACGGAAATCACCCAGCGGCAAGAGCACCTGATCGCCGAGTTGAACCATGCCCTACATGGTAAACGCTCGGAAAAGCTAACCGAGGATGAGCGGCAGCTGGCTTTCGAAGACTTGTCCATCGCACTTGCCGAGGTCGAGGTGCAGAAGGAGCAGCTGACCACTAAGACAGGTGACAAAAGGGCAACCAAGCCTGCGCCAAAGCGCACCATCGGCAATCTCCCGGCCACACTCCCGCGCATCGAAGAGGTTATCGAACCCGCCAGCCTGATCTGCCCCTGTGGCTGCGGCATCATGCACAAGATCGGTGAAGACCGCAGCGAGCGGCTGGACATCGTGCCAGCCCAGTTGCGCGTCATTGTCACCGTGCGCCCGAAATACGCCTGCCGGACCTGCACCGATGGCGTGACCCAGGCCCCCGCACCAGCGCATCTGATCATGGGCGGGTTGCCGACCGAGGCGGCCATCGCTCATGTGCTGGTCAGTAAGTATGCCGATCATTGTGTGTCCTGAGTACCGACATGGAAAGGAGGTACGTAACTGTAAGAGAGATGAGGGTAGGCCCCTCGGGTTCGGCGATCAGGAGCCGATCCCAAACCACCACAAGCTGCTGTCGTAAAGAGCGATGGTGGTGAGCGTTGTGGAAACGGCGGGGCATGATCCCGTCAGGTACGAGCCAGAGAGACGAGCGAAAGCGAACCGCCGATGAACTGCCGAAAGCGTATGATTGATGTCAGAACCGGGGGTGGTCACCCCGGGATGAGTATGGGCGGTGACCTGAAGTCCGGCCCATGCGGCATCCGGCTCGAAGGCGGCGTGAATCTGGATCAGGCTCTTTTACGGAACAGGAGAACCTGTCGTCCCGATGCCAAGGAAGACGACCGATCGGGCAACCCCCGAAAGGTCCAGAGTACCGATGCGGGGCACAGGGGCAGAACAACTCGTAGTAGGGATGAAGGTGCTGTAACGGCACTGGACCAAAGGGGTTGTGGTGTTCAGTCGCTGCCGCTGGCCAACTGGTAACAGGATGAGCCGGATGTCAGGGATAAAGCCGTTTACAATTGAGAAGGGAGAAATCTGGGAAGCGTTCCAACATGTGGACGCCAACCAGGGTGCAGCTGGTGTAGATGGGCAGACGCTCGAAAGCTTCGGGGAACGGCTTGGTCCGAACCTTTACAAGCTTTGGAATCGGATGTCCTCTGGCAGCTACATGCCATCGCCGGTGCGTCGGGTGATGATCCCCAAAGCCGATGGCGGCCAACGACCGTTGGGTATTCCGACGGTCACAGACCGCATCGCGCAGGAGGTTGTCAGACAGTATCTTGAGCCCTTGGTGGAACCAGTGTTCCATCGGGATTCTTATGGATATCGGCCCGAACGCTCCGCCATTGATGCCATTCGGACAGCGCGTCAGCGATGCTGGCGCTTTGACTGGGTGTTGGACATGGACATCAAGGGGTTCTTTGACACCATCGATCATGAGCTTCTGCTCAAGGCGGTTCGCCATCATACGGACTGTCGCTGGGTGTTGCTTTATATCGAACGGTGGCTGAAGGCCCCCGTGATGATGGAGGATGGCAGTCTTGTCTCGCAGGAACGTGGAACGCCGCAGGGTGGGGTTATCTCACCTCTGCTGGCCAACTTGTTCTTGCACTACACTTTCGACAAGTGGATGGATCGAGAGAACCGCCATGTGCCGTTTGAGCGCTACGCGGATGACATCATCTGCCATTGTCGAACGGAAGGCGAAGCGCGCAGGCTCTGGCGGCAGGTCGAAGATCGGCTCGCTGAATGTGGCCTGTCACTACACCCGCAGAAGACAAAGGTTGTCTACTGCAAGGATACGAACCGGAAGGGATCTTTCCCGACGGTTTCTTTTGACTTCCTCGGTTACAGGTTCCAGCCCCGGCTTGCGATCTGGCGCGGAGGATTGTTCGGTGTATCCTACCTTCCGGCTGCTGCCCCAAAGGCGCTCAAGGCGTTCCGTCGTAGGGTGCGTAACTGGGGATTGCAGCGGCGCAGCGACAAGGGGCTGACCGATCTGGCTCGTATGTTCAATCGTCAGATTGAAGGTTGGATCGGCTACTTCAGATGTTTCTACAAATCGGCGCTTTATCCGACGCTTCGTCTGATAGACGCCCATTTGGTCCGATGGGTAATGCGGAAGTACAAACGCTTCAAACAACGACCCCGGCAAGCGCGGTTCTGGCTCGCCAGGATCGCGAAATCCACGCCGGAGCTGTTCGCACATTGGTCGCTTCTTTACGCAAATGGCTGAATGCTGGGAGCCGTATGATCTGAGAGGTTCACGTACGGTTCTGGGAGCGCGTGAGGGTGAAATCCCCTCGCGCGACTCGCTTGCCATTATACCGACAGAGCCAGATCTTGGCGCGGGAGGGTCTTGATCTGCACCGCGCCGTGCTGGCGGATTGGGTTGGCAAGGCGGCGTTCCACCTTAAGCCCATTGTCGACCGACTGGCCGAACATCTGAAACGATCCGACAAACTGTTCATGGATGAAACCACCGCCCCGGTGCTGGATCCGGGGCGCGGCAAAACCAAAACTGGCTATCTCTGGGCGCTTGCCCGTGATGATCGGCCATGGGGCGGCGAGGACCCGCCTGGAGTGGTTTATTTCTATGCCCCAGGTCGGGCGGGCGAGAATGCCGAAACATTCCTCACCGACTTTGACGGTATTCTGCAGATCGACGGGTATCAGGGCTATAACCGCCTGACCAAGCCTACCCGCAAGGGCGGTGATCCCATTCGGGTGGCTCATTGCTGGGCACACGCGCGCCGTAAGCTGAAGGAAGTCTTCGACCGCGACGGCTCAGAGATCGGCGCCGAAGGCCTGCGCCACATTGCCGAAATCTATGCCGTTGAAGCCGATATCCGTGGCGTCGACCCTGGCCAGAGATTGTCAGCCCGCAAGGCCCGCACTGCCCCCTTGGTCGCAGCCTTCGGCGACTGGCTACAGGCACAACGCCGCAAGATATCCAGTAAATCTCGGCTTGGCGAAAAGCTGAATTACATCCATAATCACTGGGACGGGTTGCAGACCTTCCTGACTGATGGGCGCGTCGAGATCGACAATAACCGCGTCGAAAACCTGATCCGACCGATCGCTCTCAATCGTAAGAATGCGCTCTTCGCGGGTCACGACGAAGGCGGCATTGCCTGGGGCCGTGTCGCTTCTCTGATCGAGACCTGCAAGATTAACGGCATAGAACCCTTTGCTTATCTCAAGGCCACCTTGACAGCGATCGCCAACGGTCATCCGCAAAACTGCATAGACGATCTGCTGCCGTGGAACTTCAAGCTGTCAAGCTAAGCTGCACGTGATGTCCAGCGAACGCTTACGTTTCTCCCGCAGCTCTTTCAACTCTGCATCGACTGTGTTCAGCCGTTCGATGAGGGCATCCGAGAAGGTGCCTCCTTCGACCGCGCGCAGCAGGTTGGCGTGGGTCTTCTCCGTCTCGCGGATACGCTCGTCGTGGCGGCGCAGGGCCTCGCCGGTCTCGTGCTCCTGAGCGCGGATCTTCTTGACGAACTTTGAACGGAACTCTTCATAGGCCGCATCTTGCATCAATCCTTTGCGCAGGCCGCTGAGGATGACCTCGGCCGCATCAGCCTCGGACAGCCCCGGCATTCCTGTGCAGACCGCCGCGCCTTTCTCTTTGGCATTGGCGCAGTAGTAGCGACGCCGGTCCCCTTTGCCCGCGACGGTGAGATTACCGCCGCATTGGCCGCAGGTCAGCAGGCCGGAGAGAAGATACTTCCGCCTCCGGGCACTCTGCGCAGCCCCCGCACCGGAGTGCCCCTTGGCTTCCTCACGCGTGCGTTGGCTGTCGATCCCGTTCTGGCGTGCTTTGACCTTCTCCCAGAGGGCATTATCAATAATCTGCAGGTCCGGCTTCTCGGTGATGAGCCATTCTTCGGGCGGGTTCGGCTTGGCGACCCGGCGGCCGGTCTCGGGGTGCTTGGAGTAGCGTTGGCGGTTCCAGATGTGACGCCCGATGTAGAGCTCGTTGTTCAGGATGCCTGTGCCGCGTTCGCGGTTGCCGTAGATTGTATTGGCCTTCCAGTGGCCGCTGCCCGCACCGCGCCCGCGGGGGGCGGGGACTGCCGCCTCATTGAGCTCGGCTGCAATCTTGAGGGGGGATTTGCCGGCGGCGTATTCCGTGAAGATGCGCTGCACGATGGTGGCCTCATCGGGTTCGATCTGCATAACACTGCCGTCGGATTTGCCATTGCGTTCGGGGAGCGCGACCGAGCGATAGCCGTAGGCCCGACCGCCGGTGTTTTTACCGGCCTCGGCGCGCCCGATGAGGCCGCGTCTGGTCTTGTGCGAGAGTTCTTCGAGAAACAGTTGTGCGAAGGTGCCGAGAATACCGATATCGAAGATCCCCAGCTTGCCCCGGTTGATCTGGTGCATCTCGACATCGGCGTGGCGCGCCCTCTTGTAGAAGAGCATCAACATCTCCAGATCGCGCGCCAGCCTGTCGAGGTGCTCGAACAAGACGATATCGCAGCCGCCTTCCGCGACGAAGGCCTGCAATGCCTCGAAGCCGGGACGGCCGCGCGTTGCCCCGCTGATCGCCACATCTTCAAACACCTTTACCACGGTCCAGCCGTCTTGCCGGTTGGCGTGCCGGCGGCACAGGCGCACCTGGTCTTCGATGGAGGTGGGGTTCTGCAGATCGCTCGAATAGCGGGCATAGATGGCAACGCGCAATTGATCGGTCATACAGAATCTCCTTGAGGTGAAAAACAGATGCAGGTTCGAGCGGGATATAAAACGATTTGGAAAATATTATGGAAGAGAGCGCCATAATCTTGTCCAGATTTTGAGTAGTCTCCGAAGCACTGAACCCGGCGTTTCTTCCTTCGTTTTGCCCTCCCGGGCGGTCTGTTTGGCAGCAACTTCGGCAATCAGGTCGATCAGATTTGAGAGGGCCATTCGCGTCTCCTTCGGTTGTGGACATATGAACACCAACAACACGATGAGACCGTTGGCCTTCTGAGGTTGATCACTCAAGCCCGCACAGAGATGATCTGTGTGGGCGTTTTTGTTCGGGGCGGCGCGCTGACATCTGTAGCAGCAGAAGGGTCGCCAGCGCGCCTGACGCGGGTGTTCCGGCCCGCGTATTCCATCAGGCTGCGCTGCGCAGCCCTTCGAGAACCTTCTCGGCACGAAGGTAGTCGTGCACGGTGGAAAGCGTTGCGTAGAGCTCGATCAGCACAGCGAGAGCGTTGGCCAGGCGGTCGGCCTCGGGTGTCAGCCGCTTGTTGCTCCAGCTGGTCTCGTTCGAAACATTCTCGGGGCTGTGGTCATAGAATGTCGTCTCATAGGTGCCTTCGGCGACTTCTGCATCAAGGACACCGACAAGCTCGTGCAGCATTGCCAGAATACCTTTGTCGAAGATCTTGCCGGCCCGCAGCAACGCGACCAGCTTCCGGGCCTCTTGTTTAGGCCCGTGGGGCACGAGGTCGAGCACATCCTGCTCGATCCCTGTGGCGGCAGTCCGTGCGAGGGGGAAACACGATGCAGCCATTGCGGTGATTTTGTCGGTGGAGTTGATGGGAAGTTCCATTGGTTTGGTCCTTTTGATTGGTTTGAGTTGGGGGTGAGGGGGACCCGAAGGCGCGGTTCCTTACCGGAAACCGCGTGCTTCGTGTTCCCGTCGCGTCTGTTCCGCGCGTTGTCTCTCGCGCTTGTAGGCGGCAATGTCGGCTTCGGCCTGTATGCGCGCACGGACAGCGTTCATCCGTTCCATCAATGGCGGGTCGAGGCGGCCGAGCAGGGTTCTCGGTTTGCCTTCCTCATTGAAGCCAGAGTGATTGATGCTGACGGTGATGCGGCGTGCGCAGACAAAGCGGGTGGGGCGGTCAAGACCGGCCAGGGCTTGCGACTGCGGGTGCCTGAGGATCACTTCATAGCCGCGATTGGCGCGGCGCCGGGATGAGGTGCCATAGGCGAGGTCAACGAATTTGGTGTCGCCGGTCGTGCGGACATCGAGCACCAAACAGGGCCGCCGTTTGGGCTGTGCGTGTTCGCCGTTTTTGTTGATGGGAAAGCGGAACAGCACGATATCGCCGCGTTGGACAGTATCGCGCCAGTCTGGTGCTGCCAGTATAGGGGCAGGGGAAAGAAACATCAGGGGTCTCCTGTGGTGTGAATGAAAATCGACACCAGCGGTGGAGAACCTCAAAGGCCCTCCATTTTGCTGCGCGTCGCAAACAAACGCGCGGCAAAATGGAAGGCCCAAATTTTACGGGAGAGCGCCGAGAGGGTGTCCCTCTCGGCAATTTAGGGGGGGGAGGGGAGAAACATTGATCCGTGTTTGGATCCGTTGAACTGTTTTTGTGCCTTCATCCTTAGAGTTTGGTGAGCTAATAGTATGAGCCCCGCGTATGGAATAGACTGATATGAACGGATGGAATGCACTACCAAATGGCCTGATGCTGCGAGAAGACGAATTTTCCTGGCAGGGGGCCATTAGTTCCGGAGGACGCTTTTACTTAAGAAGAGACAAGAGCGACCCAAGCAAAATTACAGATTTCCTATTCGGAGCTCTCGATGACCGTCAGATTGCACGGGTGTTTGCAGAATTCATAAAGCAAACTGGTGGGTTGCTGTCTGAGCGGTTGGCATTCACCGCCATAGCACGGCTCGATGCCGGTCGTGATGAGGTCATCTCAAAATACGACCGGATCAGAGCAATCGTCGGACACAGCGCTGAAATTCTCGGACTGTCGATTTCGGATAGTTTTCTGGAGACGTCCGGACGCGAGTATTTAGCAATTGTTGTTTTCTCGTTGCCCTAAGAGTAAGGGCCGCGTGGAAGCGAATTGCCAAGTCCAAACGAGAGCGTTACGAATATCTTATGCTACTTATGGTTTGTTCCCTCATTGCTGTCGTCGATGGCGATACGGTTAAGTGTGACGGTGAAAGCATCCGTTTGATTGGCAATGGTGCGCCCTTCAAGTCTGGATTTGATACGCCGGAAACCTATCGGCCTCAGTGTCAGCAAGAATTAGAATTGGGCCGCGCTGCGACTGCGCGTATGCGTGAGCTTGTGCTCGATGCGGTTGGAATCGAAGATACTGGCAAACACGACCGCTATGGACGCGTTCTTGGTCGCCTCGTTCTAAAGAATGGAAAAACTGCGGGTGAAGTTCTCATAGAAGAGGGCTACGCGAAGCCGTGGAAGCCCAATGCCAAGATTGATTGGTGTAGATAGAAGGTCATTAGGCGGCACAAAAACCTTTGCCTGCCAAAACGCCATTGGGTAGCATCTGCTTCGATTAGCTACCCGTATATTTTTAGAGGTGAGGTTATGAAAAAGCTATTTTGTGTGATTTTGATAATGGTGATTGGGGCAACATCTGCATTTGCTGGCTCTGTTCGTGCGGTAGATCCTATTGCCTCGTTTGAAGCCATTGGTCCCGACGCAACCAATGAAAGCGCGAGCGCGTTCTGGAAGCGCGCATTACCCTCTACGCAGCAAGACGCGCAGGTTTGGTCTGCGGCTTGCTGCAAGGTTTGCAAGAAAGGCAAAGCTTGTGGCGACTCTTGCATTAGTCGTTCCTACTCCTGCAGCAAGGGGCCCGGTTGTGCTTGCGATGGGTAGTGACGGAGCGTTCAAGTCGCGCGACTTGAACGCTCCTTGGGCTGTCTATTTCCTTGATGCCCCTTCGACCGCCTCAGTCTTGGATTTTAAATCTTCTTTAAGGTTCCATTGACTGAAGTCTGAGTCCTCTGGCATCAAGAGTTTCCAAGCTTGAAGCTTGTTGACCTTGATTTTAGCATTCCCGGACACCTCCAGAATGTGGCCGCCTTTTTTGAGATCTTTTGACAGAAAGTGAACATGCCATCCTGGAAGGTTCATGCCTTCTACGTAGTTGGGTGAGAAAATACCAACGATGAATCCTTCAATATTTTTATAGTCAAATTCGCGCTGGTCACTCGCAACTTTATACAAAGGTTCATAGGGTTCTTTTTGTTTGAAGTTGCTTCTCACCTTAACATCAAACACGCCATTCATCTTGATCATGAAGAAGTAGTTGTGTGAATCTAGGTACTTATCCAATTTCGACTTCAGCTCTTCGATTGAAGAAAACGCGATTTCGTCCTCACTCACACTGTCGTCAAATCGTGTTGTTGCTGAGAACGCGAATGTTTCATCAGGCCCCATTTCACTGACTTCACCATCGGCGCGGCCCACATACGCATGGCCATTGTAGATAATGGCCTCACCATCGAGCCCGTTGTAAGTTCCAACACCTGTGTCCGTGTCTCTCAGAATTTCTTTGACGGTTTTGCTGCCGCGATAGTCACCCTCCATCAACGCATTCAATGTTGAAACCTGAATGAGCGCGCCATCCTCGGCATGTGATCTTTTGCGGAAGATTGTGCTAAAGATTTCATGGTTGTGGTGGTGGTTTCTGTAGTTTCCATTTTCGTCATAGACGGCGGCGAGCAATTCGGGATGTGTTTCGGAGAAAACCCGGATTGCATCGGCTTTGTGATGTTGGAAATAGGCGTTCATCATCCATTTGGTAAAGAACGGCGCCAAAACGTTTGTGATCAACAAGACAAATGCCAGAATGGAAACCGCGTTTGATGTAAAGGTCGACCCAAGTTGGCCATCAAATGAGAAGTCAGACACCATAGACGGCAACACGAGTGATACGCCCGCAATCGCGGTTGAGCCCATTGCCGCATAGCCCGGACGTTTAAGAACGTAGCGGTCAACGATGAACGGGATGATGATTGTCACCGCCCAATAGATGAGTGTGAGCAGGATCGCGACAAGGATGATTTCCCCTTTGAAGGCGTTGACCAAGTCGATGGACGAGCCAAACTGAAACCCCAAAAACGGCAGAAGAATTGTGTTCCCGCCTTTGAAAACTTCTTTGATTTTCGGATCAAGATTACCAAGCAGGACACCCAAGAAGAAGGGGATCAAAAGTGACAAAACCTGCATAACCTCACTGGAAAACCCTTGGTTGCCACTTCCGAAATACGACAAGAAAATAAACGGCAGGAGCGGCATAGAAAAGATCAACATGATCGGAAACGCGCCGCGATCCGGCTCATCGGCGTAGGGTTTGATGATCCCCATGTAGAGGGCCGCGTTCGCCGATGTTAAACAGCAGATCAATGTGATGGCATCAATCCCGGCAAACCCATCCGGGCCAAAATAGACATATACAAACGCACTGATTGCATACGCCGGCACAAGCCGTGCAAGGATGACCCATATGCCTCTTTCCGCAACGTCCACGAAATCATGGGTTGTGATCATGGTCCCCGTGCAAAAAAGCATAAGCCCGATGACAAGCATTTGCCCTGACGGACCAAATAAGCTCTTCATCGGCTCGCCCAAATAATCCCACAATGACATTTCAAGACCACTGTGCACAGTGAGCGTTACAAGAATGGAACTGATCACAAGCGGCACAAACATTGTGCCGGCGGGGATCTCGTTTAGAAAACTCCATATCCTAATTTCGGAATGGCCTTTCGTTTCATCCGTTTTGACCATGACGTACTCCAATCCTGAAACGAGCCCGCGAAACGGGCGTATTTGTTGATGTGGATGCCCGCGTAGGATCGCGCTGATCGTGTTGGGCATAAGAAGGTGCAGCCACTTGTGCCGCGTGAACCGCTTTGGTGTAGTGTGCGAAATCGCCCGCAAGGGGATTGGGCGATCTATCAGGTTGGTCTAAACGGTTCCGTATCCAACCGGCGCCTCACATATGCAGCGCCCTAATGTGCTGTGAACCTACAGTCGCCTTGGCTACATTGATCCATATCAAGCACCTTCTAAATTAATGGGAACGCACGTTTTTGTGTTCGTGCCCAGTCACGTTTTGAGGTGTGATAGAGCTGAATTCTTTATGCTTGACTTGATGGAGACTGACTTACGCATTTAAGCCTCAACCCAGACGGAGCTGTACCGCAGCATTTTTTGGCTTCATCAAGGTGGGCAAATGTCCGTTATCGTTTTTTATGTCGAAGATGCCGGACAGGGTGCAGGGATAGACGGCGAGTCATCCCTGCCTTGGAGTGTCCAGAGAGGGAAAGCTCTCTCTTTGGTCCCAGCTGGATAGGCTGCCAGGGGGTGCAGGGGGGCTAGGCGAGTGCCCATTTGCGAGTGGGGATGAAAGGGGCGGGCGAAACCTCCCTTTCTCCGGCTGAAGGCCCCTTGCGGGTTTGGGAGAGTTGGGCGTCTCCCAAACCCGCCGAAGGCGGCCCGGGTCCAGGGGCTGTGCCCCTGGCGAACGCGTAGCTCGAATGCAGAACCGAAGGGCCGGAGTGCGAGCTACTTAGTGAGTAAATGGCCCGCGCTTTGAATTGGTAGCACGCTAACGGCCCAAAGCCGCCGTTCACGAAAAACTCAAATGCTGCGGCGCAGCCCGCCAAAGCGGACATTGATGTATTGCCGCAGCTTTTCGGCTCGCCCTAAGGTCTGCTCTGTGGGTAAAGTGATAATTCAATTGCCACTTGCGTATCTATAAAATTTCTGGAAGTTTACCGTCATTCTCAGGGCGGGGCGAAATTCCCCACCGGCGGTAAGCAACTTCGATTGCAAGCCCGCGAGCGCCTTCTTTAGGGAAGGGTCAAGCAGATCAGGTTTAAGTCCTGAGCCGACGGTCAAAGTCCGGATGAAAGAGAATGTGCTAACGGTCTGCGTTTTGCGGAGCCGTGCGCGCGTGATCGCCTTGGGTGAAGTGTCGCTACAAAGGAGATCACCATGACACCCACCCGATACGCCTTCATCAAAGCTAACTGGCATGCAGAAATTGTAGATCAAGCGTTGATAGGTTTTGAACAAATAATCCCACCCGATCAGATAGATGTATTTGACGTTCCGGGAGCTTTCGAGTTGCCGTTACTTGCCCGCAGATTGGCTCAAAGCGGTAAGTATCATGCTGTAGTGGCCGCAGCACTTGTCGTAGATGGTGGGATATACCGACACGACTTTGTTGCTCAATCCGTCGTTAATGGGCTGATGCAAGCGGGGTTAGACGCTGATGTTCCAGTACTTTCAGTCTCACTTTCGCCACATCACTTTCACGAAACAGAACATCATGTGAGCATCTATCGCGAGCATTTTATTCTGAAAGGGCGTGAGGCTGGTGAAGCCGCCCTACGTGTGAAAAAGATATTGGAAAGCATCGCAGCTTAAATCTGCAACGACGGCTTCAAGCGCCGTCGTTGCTAGAGGTGGTCGCGTAAATTCGGACCATTGTTTAAGGTGGATCGCATAACGAACGAGACGATCCATAATGAGCAAAAGAAAGAACTATTCACCTGACTTCAAAGCCAAGGTTGCACTGGAGGCGATCCGCGAAGAGATGACATTGGCGGAGCTGTCGAAGAAGTACGGTGTTCATCCCAACATGATCAGCACATGGAAGCGTGCTGCAATTGCCAACATGGCCAGCGCTTTTGAACATGGGAAGTCCGATGCCGCCCGCAGTTCGGAAGCCGAGATAGAGAAGCTTCATTCGAAAATTGGTCAGTTGGTGGTAGAGCGGGATTTTTTAGCCAGTGCCTCGCATCAACTGCTCGGGACGCGAGGCAAAAAATGGTGAGCGCCGAACACTCCCTCAGCCAGAGACGGCAATGCGCGTTGCTGCGATTGAGCCGATCCAGTCTCTATTATCAGCCTGTTGGCGAGAGCGCCGCGAACTTGATATTTATGAAGATCATCGACGAGCAGTTTTTGGAGACGCCGTGGTACGGATCGCGACAAATGGCACGGCATATGCAAAGGCAGGGCCATAAGTGTGGTCGTCACAGAGTGCGCCGCCTGATGCGAAAGATGCGTCTGACACCGATATATCAAACTCCGAATACTTCGAAGAAGCATCCTCAGCACAAAGTTTGGCCCTATCTGCTAAAAGGTCTGGCGATTACCCGGCCCAATCAGGTTTGGTGCGTCGACATCAGCTACATCCCGATGCGGCGGGGTTTTCTATATTTGGTTGCCATCATGGATTGGTTCAGCCGAAAGGTTCTGGCTTGGCGGCTCTCGAACAGCATGGAAGCGGACTTTTGCGTTGAAGATTGCTGTGCTGCCCAAAGTCTCGCCCTAACCGGGGACACTTTGGGTAGCACAGCAGCCTCAATTTCTCTGTGGCGTTTGCTGGATTACATGGCGGCCAGGGTGAAATAATACGTTTTTGATGACATTTAAGACTGAGATCCTTTCCATTTGGAACAGTGAATGAGACAGTTCAAATGATGCAGCCGCGTGCTGTTTCTGTGCAAACCCAACATGGGGCGGATTGCAAAAGGATATAATGAAATACATGAATATGTATCAACGCCTTCAAGCGCTTCCCAAGGTTGAGCTTCATTTGCATTTGGAAGGGGCTATTCATCCCAAAACGGCGTTTGAACTGGCGCACAAAAACGATGTTGCTTTGCCACCCTGTAAGGCGCCTGAAGACTTATATGACTATGAGACTCTTGATGCGTTTCTTGCAGTCTATTCTGCCATTTCGCGGTCTATTGTTGAGGTCGATGACTTTCGGCGTATCACATATGAGATGCTTAAAGGAGCGTCCGACAGCGGGGCGCGCCATGTAGAGTTTTTCATCAGTCCTCATGCGCACGATGGGGTTCCATTTGCGCGGCAATTCAAAGGTATTCGCGCAGGTATGAAAGACGCGTTGACCGACTTTGGTGTAACGTCTTTGATTATTCCTGGAATGAATAGAGAGCTTGGCCCTGAACGGGGAGAGGCGTATCTGGATGAAATTCTAGCCAACCGCGGGGACGACGTCGTTGGATTGGGCCTTGATTACTATGAGGCGCCGTATCCTCCTGAACCTTTTGCGCAGGTGTTTACGCGTGCGCGCAAAGAGGGGCTTAAACTGTCTGCGCATTGCGGTGAAGCAGGCCCTGCGTCTTATGTGCGCGGATCGATTGAGACGCTTAAGGTCGATCGTTTGGATCATGGGTATAATGTTGTCGACGATCCTGAATTGATGAAGCAAGCTCGGGATTTGGGTATTATGTTTACCTGCTGCCCATCGACTACAAAATACACCACGCCACATCGGGATTTGACCAGTTCGTCGCATCCTATCAGGCGTATGAAAGAAGCAGGGCTGGTGGTGTCGATCAACTCGGATGATCCGCCGATGTTCAAGACTGATTTGAACGCTGAATATCAGATTGCACTGGAGGACTTAAAGTTTTCGCCAGAGGATATAAAAGCTTCGGTTCTTGCGACGATTGACCATGCTTGGGTTGACGACGCAATAAAACGGCAATGGCGCACTGAGTGGGCGGAGAATATCGACCGCGTGATCGCATCTTTATAGAAAATCACTTTAATCGGTTGATCGCATCGGTCCAGACGCAGGCAATATTGGGCTTGGACACCGTATAAAGCAGCTTTTCCAGCAACAAATCCCCAAGGTTTTGCGGCGTGTCTTCTGGCCAAATGCGTACAGTGCCATCGCGGCGTGTCGGATCAATGGCGATGGCATCGAATTTCATGCCCGGCTCAAACGCACCAACAGGCAAGCCGAGGGCTTGGCCACCGCCACGTGTAGCAAGGAAAAACGCCTCGCGAAAATCTATCCGCCGATCTTTCGTGCCGCGGATCTCAGATGCAATCTGGGCCTGCACGCCCGTTTCGCGCATACGTGCCGCACTGATGCCCATGCGGGCGGTTTCCCAGATCGATCCAGATGGTCCACCAGAAATATCAGAGCCAAAACCAACATGAAGCCCTTTGTCTAAGGCGCGCCGCAGCGGAAAAACAGCCCCCGCGAAGTAGGCGTTTGACAGGGGGCAATGGGCCACGGCTGCGCCATGCGCAACCATCAAATCCATGTCTGTATCCGACAGATGCGTGCCATGGGCAAAGACCGCATTGCCGCGCATAAGGCCAAAACGTTCAAAGGATTCGGCATCAGAACAGCCACAACGATTTTGCACATAGCCATGTTGCCAATCGCTTTCTGATACATGGCTTTGAACATGTGCCCCAGTTTCTCCTGCGAGCTGCCCCAGACCTTTGAGACAGGCGTCGGTACATGATGGAATGAAACGCGGAGTGATGACAGGAAACACCATGCCGTCATTATCAGGCAGGGTGTTGATATGGTCGATCACAGCGCGGGTGCCTTCGATGGCCGCCTGTGCAGAGGCATCGCGGCAATCCTCGGGACATTGATCCGGGTCGTCCATCGCGACTTTGCCGACAAGCGCCCGTTGCCCTTTGGCCAGACAAATCTCGGCCAAGCGTTGTGTGGCGGGCACATGGACCGTTGCGAAATGCAGCGCTGTTGTTGTGCCAATCGCCAACATGTCGTCGATCAAGGTAGAATACACGTGCTCGGCATAGGTAAGGTCGGAAAACCGTGCCTCTAAGGGAAAGGTGTATGTTTGCAGCCAGTCTTCAAGTGGAACATCAAGCGCTGTTCCAAGTTGAGCGTATTGTGGGGCATGAACGTGCAAGTCAACGAGACCGGGGATCAAAAGCCAGTCTTTGGGTAATCTGATCGCGCCGCTGGGGTCTCCATTTGCATCAATAGACACAATAGTGCCGCGATCATCAAGCGTTAGAACTGCGTTGTGAAAGGCTTCGATCACGCCGATCTGTGGTGCGTGGAACCCAGAGAAAAGGACTTTGCATCCGCGTAGGTCGTTGACGTCCATTTGTGTCATGTTTTGTCTCAGGCTACGTGATTTTGGCTCAGATCCGGACCAAGCGTTGTGCCGTAAACGCAGCCTTTTTCTTTGAGCCAGCGACGATAGGCGATCGATGAGGCATCTGCGCGTGTCGGGGTTTCAAGACGTGCTTCTAACGGCAAAAGAAGCGGGCGCTGGTTTTCAAGGATGATCCGATCTTGCAAAAAAATGACTTGTTGAAAGGCGATCAGGTCGGCATCGCTGCTATCCTCATCCAATAGGAACATCACGGGGTGAGCACGGCACAGGCCAGGTTCCATCGGCTGCACAAACAAGCAGATAACATCCCAACGCGTTTGTGAGATGGGGCAGGTTTTGTACAATAGCACCGTAAACGGCGTGGTTATTCGGTAGATGTAATCGGTGCGCAGGGGCTCTGTCGCTGATTTCGCGGCGATTGGTTGGGTGAAAACGCAATCCGTTGCCCAGACTTCATCAACGTCACGTCTTATTTCACATTTGTATTTCTCGACTTCGGAATGGGCTTCGGAACCCAAAATATCTTTATGGACAAACGGAAAATGCGCCATGTCTAAAAAGTTTTCAATCACACGCGGAGCAGAAGATCGCACTTTGACCGCCCCACAAGGTACATAACGGCGATCGATCTCTTCGGCTTCAGGGATGTCTGGCACATCAGTGTTTGGGTGGCCCAATGTCGACCACAGATAACCGTACCTTTGGCGCACGGGTAAGGAACGATTGCCTGTGGCCTCACATGCCGTCACCAAAGGGGTTCTGTCGCCGGAAATGGTGAGATCAACACCTAAAAGTCGCGTGCGCATGCCGGTTTCTGAAATTTCCGCGAGGTTTTGGATGCAATACCATTGATCAAGAGTGGCTTTGTCCAATGTCTTAGTCATAGGCATTCCTCATGCGTAAATGCGATCCATCGTCTGGGCATGGTCGCGCATTGCTGCATTAATATCCAGACGGGTAAAGGCCCCTTGTTCGATCACAGGGATACCATTGATGAAAGAGTAATCGGCATTAAAAGGACCGCACATGACAAGTGCAGCCAAAGGATCACGCTGCGTGCCGGCCATACCAAGCTGGGTGCGTTTGATGGCGATCAAATCAGCGGATTTTCCCGGTGCGATCTGACCGATGTCGTCACGGCCTAAAATCTTTGCCCCGCCGCGCGTTGCCATCCAAAGCGCCTCGCGCGCGGACATCGCCGCAGGGGTGCCACCAAAACCGCCGCGCGCCCCCGGTGCTTCAGACAGGTAGCGATCCGGTGCGACACGTTGCAAGAACTGAGCAAAACGTACTTCGGAAAACATATTGGAGGTGTCGTTAGATGCAGACCCATCTACGCCAAGTCCGACTGTGACCCCTGCGTCCAACATTTCGCGTGCGCGCATGATGCCAAGTCCGCATCGCATATGAGCGGAGGGACAAAAGGTTGCCCCGGTTCCGGTGTCTGCAAAAGTTTTGATTTCTGAGCTATTCAGGAAAATGGCATGGGCAAACCAGATATCTGGCCCCAACCAGTCACAGCTTTCGGCATAAGCCACAGATCGCATGCCATAGGTCTCTAGGCAGTATTCTTCTTCGGACAGGACTTCGGCGATGTGAGAATGTAGGCGAACCCCTTCATACGAACGCGCCAAAGCCGCCGCATCTTTCATCAAACCTTGCGTGACAGAAAACGCCGAACATGGTGCAAGAACGATCCGAGTCATCGCATGATCTGACATGTCGTGATAGGTGCCAATCAGGCGCTCGGCGTCTTTAAGGATGTCCTCTTCCTCTTCCACGCAGCTGTCCGGTGGCAATCCACCTTTGCTTTCGCCACGGCTCATTGCGCCGCGAGCTGCGTGAAAACGCATGCCCATTTCTTGTGCCACACGGATGGGCGTGCCGAGGGTGCAGTCGTTCGGCATGATATATTGGTGATCTGAGCTGGTGGTACACCCGGACATGATCAGTTCGGCCATCGCCATGCGTGATGCTGTTGCCATTGCGCGATCATCCAGCCTTGCCCAGATTGGATATAGTGTCTTAAGCCAAACAAACAATTCGTCATCTTGAACCATAACGCGGGTGAGGTTCTGATAAAAATGATGATGAGTGTTTACCATGCCTGGCATCACCACGTGATCCGACAAATCAAGCACACGATCCGCTGTGCGTTCTGCGTCGTCGGGGCAATCCATCATAGGGCCGCAGGCGATAATGATATTATCGCGGATCAGGATAAAACCATCGGAAACTTCCGTTCCTGCGTCACGGTAGGGCCCGTCAAATGTGGCAAGATGCGAGATGTGTTTGAAAAGTATAGATGTCATCTTTGATCTCTATAGTAAGGCACTGTGATACCCTCCGGGGCAGCCATAAGGCGGCGCATACGTTGCCATGTAATCACTGGCAAAATCATGAGAGCCATAGTCCCAAGGTAAGGCAGCATTGATAATATTGAGGACGCGATCGGCCAATTGCGGGCCTGACCGGTAAAGCCGAGCGCTGTGATAAAACCAAAGAGCAACCCTGCCAGAACAGCATTGATGGGCCTGAAGCCTGCAAAAATAACAAGAGCAACAGCAATCCATCCGCGCCCTGCGACAACACCTTCTGACCAGCTTGGTACAAAGGATAAGGTGAGATAGGCCCCAGCTCCAGCAGCCAACGCCGACCCCAAGGACGTGTACCAAAACCGCATTTTCATCACAGAAATACCCGCTGCATCAGCCGCCGCAGGGTTTTCGCCAACGGCACGCATATTCAAGCCATGGCGCGTGTAAAACATCATGTAATGCAGCGCCAAGGGAAGCGCGAGAAAGATCACATAGACCAAAATGTTGTGGCTAAAAAACGCACGGCCGAAAAAGGGTAAATCGGACAGGAAAGGAATGTGAAGGTCTTCAAATGTGACGGGCACGGGCGAGCCGGAAAACGGTTTGCCGATCGTGGCGGCCATGCCTGTGCCGATATAAGTCAGGGCGAGTCCGCACAGAATTTGATTGGCACGTATAATCACCGTCGCGGTTGCAAAAATCATGCCAGAGCAGAATCCCACAAGAAGCGCCACAAAAAGCCCAAGCCATGCAGATCCTGTGCTGACAACTGTCGCCACAGCAGACATAGCGCCCAGTGCGATCAAGCCCTCTACGCCAAGATTAACAACCCCGACACGTTCGGCCAAAACTTCGCCCAAAGCCGCTAAGGCCAAGACGCCCCCTGCAAGGAATGCGGTTTGAATAAGACCTGCGATAATATCCATGTCAGGCGTCCTTCGCTTTGGTGGGTAGGATTTTGTAATGGGCCATTTCGTCGCCGATGGCGGCGTAGAGAAGGATAAGGCCAGTCACAGCCAAAACAGTGTGGGTGGTTAACCCTTGAGATTGCAAAACAATGCCGCCATTTAAAAGGACCGCCATGAAAAATGCGGTGGCCAAGACCCCGATAGGGGCAGCCCGTGCGAGCACGGCAACCATAATGCCGATATAGCCGTAATTGTTCGATATGCCGCCTTGCAAGCGCCCCACCGTTCCGGCCACTTCCATCATTCCTCCAAGCCCCGCAATCGCGCCAGACAAAAGCATGATGCCGATCAATTGAGTTTTTACTGGCATACCCGCATAACGAGCGGCCCCCGGATTGGCACCTGCGATCCGCACTTCGTATCCCCAGCGTGTATAGGTCACAAAAAGAGCCAAAGTGATTGCCAGAAAGATGCCGACGAGAGGCCCCCAATGCACAATCCCCCAAATAGCTGGCACGGAGACAGGTAGTCGTGAGGTGGTCGCCAAAGCCATGCCCGACGGATCAAGCCACGGGCCCGTCGCGACCCAATAGACCAATAACATGGCGACGAAATTCATCAAAAGCGTTGTGATAAGTTCCGAAACATCTGCATAAGCACGCGCCAATGTCGGGATCAAAATCCACAACGCGCCCCCGATCATTCCCGCAACGCCCATCAAAGGTAGGATGACCCAAGTCGGCCCTTGTACAAACAGGGCGACACCTGTTGCACAAAAAGCCCCGAAATTGAACTGGCCTTCGGCGCCGATATTCCACGCACCAATGCGTAAGGCGAGGGCAACGGCTAGGCCGCAATAGACCAATGGCGAGAACAAAAGAGCCAGATCTTCTAGGCCGAAAGAAGACCCAAAGGTTGAGGATATGACCTTGGCACCTAACTCAATTGGATTGCGCCCGCTTATCGACAACGCAATCGCAGTGGTGACAAGTGCTAAGACAACGGAAGCCACTCGAAAGGCAAAGGCCACGCGCGGCGCGGCAATTGGCATGCGCTGAAGGCGTATCTGGTTCATGTCAAATCCTCCTGCCGGGTGCCGCCCATCATCAATCCGATTTGCTCTACATCGGCGTCGTTCGTGGGGATGATGCCCATGATTTCACCGTGAAACATGACGGCAATTCTGTCAGAGAAATTCAGTAGTTCTTCTAGTTCCTCGGAAATAAGAACCACAGCGACGCCTTGATCCCTCAGCTCTATGAAATAGCGCATCATTGTGTTGATCGCGCCAACATCGAGGCCACGCGACGGGTAGGCCGCGATCAATATCTTTTCCGCAATTCGCATTTCGCGCCGAGCAACAAGCCGTTGTTGGTTGCCGCCGGACAGATTGCGTGCAGGCATATTGAAATCAGGCACCATTACATCGGCGACTTTTGCAATCTCGCGCGCCAAATTGGCCGCACCTTTTGGGGAGAACCAGCCTTTGCGGGTCAATGGTGGTTGGGCATATTCGCGCAAAACAGCATTGTCTGCGATCGACAAGGTCGGGGCCATGCCAGAATGAAGCCGATCTTCTGGGATGTGACCGATGCCCATTTGCGCCATCGCCCTTGCGCCAGCCTTTGTAATATTTTTACCATCAAGGGTCAGCGTGCCCGAGCTGGGCGTGGAAAGACCGGACATCACGTAAGTCAATTCGCGTTGCCCATTGCCGGCAATCCCTGCGATGCCAAGAATCTCTCCTGCAGCCAGATCGAACGATATGTTGTTCAGAACAGTTCCCTGATCTGTCGTTAGGCTGATCTCTGATAGATTGAGAATGGGGGCGGTTTCGATTGAAGGCGATGTTTTATTAGGTGTCTCGGTCAAGACGATTTCCCGCCCGACCATTAATTGCGCAAGGCTATTTTCGGTGCAATTCTCCGTCCATTCCGTTGCCACTTTTTTTCCGCCACGTAACACAGTCACGCGGTTGGAGACTTCCATCACCTCGTCGAGCTTGTGCGAGATAAAAATGACCGCATTACCACGCGCAACAAAGGCCCGCAGAGCTGTAAAAAGCTCGCGCGCTTCTCGGGGGGTCAGTACGGCGGTGGGTTCGTCGAGGATAAGAAGTTTGGCATCACGTGCAAGAACGCGGAGAATTTCGACGCGTTGTTGTTCGCCCGTGGATAGGTTTGCCACGATGGCTTCGGGCTTGACGGTCAAACCTAGAGTTTGTGCAAGTGCGTGTGTGCGAGCCTCTAAGTGGCGTTTTGAAATACGTTTCGGGGTTTGGGGCCATCCGAGATGAATGTTTTCAGCCACGGTAAACGCGCGCACCAATTTGAAATGCTGATGCACCATGCCGATGCCCGCTTCAATCGCATCCGTGGGCGATGAAAACTCACGCGCACGACCTTCAACAATCACTTCGCCTGCATCCATTTTGTAGATGCCGGTTACGATGTTCATCAAGGTTGATTTGCCCGCGCCGTTTTCCCCCAAAAGGGCGTGAATTTCACCGGGGTAGACATCAATATCGACATCTTCATTCGCGATAACGCCAGGGAAATATTTGCAGACACCCTTCAGCGCCAAAATAGGTGGCGTCCCGGGAGCTAACCCGAGACGCTGTTGGATCGATGCGGTTTGCCGCGCCATCTTTACGTGTCCAAACCTGACACGCCCTCGATGGACCAATTCCAATGGTAGAGCTCTTGCTCCGTCATTGTTTCACCTTTAGCGACTTTGACGTTGCCTTTGCTGTCTTTGATTTCACCCATGAACGGGTTGAAGGATCCATCCATGATCGACGCTTTTACAGCATCGGCTTTCGCGGCGACATCCGCAGGAACTGTATCCCCCCATGCGTCAACGTCCACGCCACTGCCGAAGGGCAGAAGGTCTTGGGTCGGGGTCCATTCGCCAGCAAGGCGACGGCGTACTTGTTCGACATAGAAGGCTTTAAAGTCCACTATAATGGAAGAAATGTAGGCGTTAGGGCCATAGCGGCGCAAATCGGTGTTCCACATAACTGCTTTGGCGCCGCGTTCTTCAGCAACCTGCAAATAACCCGCTTCATCCATGATACCAAAGAGCACGTCACAGCCATTGTCGATCAAAGCTGTGCCGGCCTGTGTGGCCGCTTGCGGATCAAACCAGCTGTTGATCACGATGGTTTGTAGGGTTGCTTCGGGGTTGACCGTCCGTGCGCCCATAAGGAAAGCATTGGTGCCGGAATAGACTGAAGGTACTGGGAAAGACGCAACATAGCCCAATTTGCCAGAAGGTGACATTGCCCCAGCAGCGATCCCTGCAATGTAGGATGGGTACCAGTGTGACACGTAGTAAGTGCCAAGATTGTCGAGAGCGTTTCGCCCGTCACATTCATAAAAAGCAACGTCAGGGGCACGGTTTGCGACGTCGTATAGGAAATCACCGTAGTTCGATGTTGCGAAGACCATGTTGGCGTCATCGGCCACGAATTGGCGGTAAATACGCGTGGCGTCCGCTGAATAGGGGATGCTCTCTACATAAGATGTGCGCAGCTTGGGAAACGCTGCTTCGACAGCTTTCATGCCTTGGTCATGTGCCCACGTCCATCCTTCGTCAGAGGTCGGGCCAGTGTGCCCAAACGCGATATGTGCATTTTCTTCTGCGACGGGTGCAAGTGGGTTTGCTGCATGTGCGGGCTGGATGAGGCCGGTTTTGGGCAAAAGAAGACCTACGCCAGCTGCGGCACCCATGTTCAAAAAGCCGCGGCGGGACAGGGATTTGGTCGAAATCATAGGGAAGAACCTCTTATCTATTGGTGCAGCCTCATCCCTTTGTACGCAACATCAGGGACGGGGGCGCGCATGAACGCGCTTAGATGTCTAGATGTATTGTTTGGGTGCCAGTGTGATGCATCAGCAGCCAAACCTCGAAACTCGTGTCCGCGACAAGGCGGTTTGTCCGTCTCATCTTTGTATGTGATACCACGTTTCCAAAAGTAAATGATGCTGAATAGAGGCTAAGTTTGCACCTCAATGTTGCTTTTAGAACAACACTTGACGGGTGTGAATTTCGTCTCTCTAAGTGATTCCGATATTAAACATTCAGTCGTTGCCCCCTGTGTTCTTTGGGGCCTTCTTGTGGGATGCCGTGCGCGCGTATGAAAATCGAACAGGTCAAATTTACATTTAAGGGAGACTTGCTTGCTGCGAGCTTTCTTGAGTTTGCGCAACACCGCGCACAACGCTTGTCGTTGCAACTTGTCACGCAGTACCAAAGTGATACCTGCGCGAAAATGGTGGTGACAGGGCAATCAGCTTTGGTGGATGCATTTGAAATGGCCATGAGCCTTGGGCCACAAGATTGCGTTGTTTACAATATTTCGCGTGACGAAATGCAGGTAAAAAAAGGAATGTCTTTATGACGCGGACCGAGGAAGTTCTGTCGCAATGGGTTCCGATCGCCCTATCAAATATGATCGAAACTGGCACATCTGCTGGCGTGGTTGCAGATGGCGCAGAAATCGTCGTCTGGCGTGATGCCTCTGGCGTTGCGCATGCTTGGGAAGATCGTTGCCCCCATCGTGGTATGAAGATGAGCTTTGGGTTCGTGCGTGGCGATCACATTACCTGCCTATATCATGGCTGGGAGTATGATCAGAGCGGCACGTGTCAATATATTCCTGCTCACCCTGAGGTGGAGGTCCCGAAATCTATCTGTGTTGCCCGTTATGGTGTGGCCGAAGCGGGGGGGATGATTTGGGCGCAATTGCCGCTTGGGTCAAATGAGGGCGCTTTCGCGGGCTTGCCCGCTATGGACGGTGTTAAATCCGTATATATTGATGCCTCGGTTGCGACTGTTTTAGGTGCGTTCCGCAAGCTGGGCTGCGTTGATGGCGCTGTCGCGAATATCGTAGTTTTGGATCTGGATGGAACCGTTATGGCCATTGGTATCCAGCCTATTTCAAACGCCAAATGCGCGCTGCATATTACTGTGCCTGAAAGCTGTGCGGGCGATGTAAGGGAATCTATCCTTGATTGGAGTGAGGAACTGCGACGTAGCGTCGAAAGGTTGGAGGTCGTGGCATGATCTTACATAATTACGATCTTTTTGAGAATTGCTATCGAGTCCGTTTGGTTGCGTCTTGTGCAGAAGTAGCGCTGGAACTGATCAACGTGGACGCCTTTCCCGGCGAAGAAGAAAAATCCCCTGAGTATTTAAAACTAAACCCGCTGGGGCGCCTGCCCATTTTGGAGGACGACGGACATGTTTTGCGCAATCTTTTAGCAATCCTGATGTATGTGGCGGAGCAAGATATCAACAAACGGTTCATACCGGATGACGCAAAGGGCCGCGCGCGGATGATGGATTGGCTGGGATTCGCGTGCGACGATCTCGCTGTCGCGGTGCAGGCACGCGCCGTCGCCCTGCTGGATGCGGCGGGGGATGTCGCTGAATTGCGTGCGCAGGCGCGGGCGCTGTTTCGTATTTTGGACGACCATTTGACGAGGCAGTCTTTGCGAGGCGACAATTTTGTAGCGGGTGATGTGCCCAGTTTGGCAGACCTTGCATTGTTCCCAGCTTTCGCACTCAGTCGAGATTTTAATCTTGATCATGACGAGTTCCCTGCACTACGTCTTTGGGCGCGTAGGATACGCCTGCTGCCAGGTTTCATTACGATGCCGGGCATTCCAGACTATCATTAGGAAAGCTTTTGGATTTACATCGCCTCGGCCTTGTTTCGTCTCGCGTCTACCACTTTTCTCTGGTGGCCCGCTTGGGGTCCATCCGTCAGGCGGCATTGACGTTGAATGTCGCGCCTTCTTCTATTTCGCGCTCGATAAAGCAACTTGAAGAAGACCTTGGCACGCCTTTGTTCGACCGTACGAAGCAACGATTGCGACTTACCTCTGCTGGGGAATTGCTTGAACACCACATCAAGCAATCGACGGGGGAAATGAACCGTGCGGTGACGGAAATTGGCGACCTGCAGGGGCTGCGTCGCGGAACTGTCACTTTGGCCGTTATTGAAAGTGCGTCTCGGGGGATTCTGACAGATGTGCTTGCCGGTTTTTGGGTGCGCCATCCGGAAATCAGTGTCGATATCCAGGTTGTAGGCTCACAAGATGCGGTTGATTTGGTGCATCAGGGCGAGGCTGATCTCGCGCTAGCATTCGATGTGCGCGTGCCGCGTAATGCCCGTAGGCTGACGTCAATTTCTCTGCCGCTTGGAGTTTTGGTTTCCCCCGGAAGTCCGCTCACGAAGCTGCGCAGAAAGCTGAAAAGTTATGATCTTGCAGGCGAACGGGTCATCCTGTCGGATGGGTCTTTGACGCTAGGCAGTTCAGTAGAGCAAATGTTTTCTGGGGCTTTTGTTGAGTTTTCGCGCCGGACAAAAACCAACTCTATCGGTCTGATGATTGATCTCGCGACACGTGGTTTAGGTATTATTTTGCAGACCCAAATGGGGGTGCAGACCGAGATTTCGCGCGGGCAACTGACTTTTATTCCTTTGTCTGATCCTGGGTTAAGCTTAAGGCGATTGACACTTGTATCGCGCCCGAAAGGAGAAGTGTCCGAAGCGGCTCAGGCGCTGGCGGATGTTTTGACGTCCACTCTTGAAGCGATGCGAGAAGGCGCGCGGGATTAGTGTTGCGTATAGTTGAACAACTCGTTCTGTAATTGGCGCCTTTTAGGAACAGTTTTTTCCTGACAGGTTGATAGCAATAGAGCTATCAACCGGAGATAATAATGAAACAAAGTGCCGTCGATGCGGTGATCCGCGGACTGAAACGGGCTGGGGTGACGGTTGTGTGCTATCTCCCCGATAGCTTGTTCAAAGAACTTTACCCCGCACTTGATGCTGACCCGGATATCCGCACGATTCAGGTGACAAATGAGGGCGAAGGGGCTGCAATTTGCGGTGGCATATTTTTGTCCGGTCAACGCGCGGCATTGGTCATGGAAAATTCCGGCCTGCGGGCGTCTGTCGAACCTTTGGCGCGAATGGGTCTTGGTGCTGGCATTCCGGTTGTAATGCTTTTGAGCTACCGCGGCGATATGGGCGAAAACAATTGGTGGGCAGTGCCGCACGGGACCACAATGGAACCGGTTCTTAAAGCGTTGCGTATTCCCTATGTGGTCGAGCATGAAGAGGAGCGCATCGAACAATCGATCGTCGATGCATATGAACTGGCCTATGCCTCTTATTACCACACAGCTGTGGCTCTATCTGGGAGTATCGTGCGATGAAACGATTTGATTGTATGACCAAATTGGCGGCGCGTCTGTCTGATGAACTGGTGATTTTGTCGCTCGGCGCGTCCGTTGATGAATGGTACAATGCTGCGCCGCATATGCGCGAAGCGTCACTCTTTCAACAACAGCTTGGCTGTGTGACACCTGAAGCTTTCGGTTTGGCCGCAGGTCTGCCAGACCGTCAAATTGTATCGCTCGACACCGATGGCGGGCTTTTGTTTAACTTGGGTATTCTCGCAACATTAGGCAACGAGCAGCCGAAAAATCTGTTTGTCGTTGTTTGGGATAACGAGCAATATCAATCGATTGGTGGACCCAAGACGCACACCGCGTCGGGGCGTGTCGATCTTGCCGGAATTGCTCGCGCTTCAGGTGTCGATCAGGCGTATACCGCAACCACTGTAGAAGAGTTTGACGCACATTGTGAGGCGGGTCTGAAGGCGGATGTTCCTTATGTCGTCGTCGCCAAGGTTTCGGGCACTGTTCAGCCTGAAATCAAGCGTAAACATTCTGATGGGCGCGAAGACAAATATATCTTTGTACGCCATGTCGAGAAAACGGAAAGGATCACGATTATGGGCCCTTCCGAGCACAATTGAGCAGGACATGAAAACCAGCTTTGACTATATCATCATCGGGTCTGGTTCTGGGGGCTCTGCGGTTGCGCGGCGCCTTCATGATGCGGGCGCGGATGTTGCGGTGGTTGAAGCTGGACGGCCGAGCTTCGGTATTTCAGATATTGAAAATCCGTCAAAATGGTTCTCACTTCAAAGTGGTGCATGGGATTGGGGGCACCACTATACCCCGACCGACCGTATCCTTGGACGCGAGATTGCGATCCCGCGCGGCAAGGCCTTGGGGGGATCATCTGCTACGAATGCGATGATGTGGTATCGAGGCGTGCCTGCTGATTATGAACGTTGGAATGCGTGCGCGGCAGGTTGGAGCTGGCAAGACTGTTTGCCTGCGTTTAAGGCCAGTGAAAGCTGGTCCGAGGGAGCAAGCGATTTACGTGGTGGCGAAGGCCCGCTTAAAATCACCCGCCCAAACCCAGACCATCCGCTAACTCAAGCAATGCTTAAAGGCGGCGCGGCGATGGGATTGCCGCTGATTGATGATCCGAATGGTCCTGAACCCTTGGGCGTGGGGTTGGCAAATTGCAATATTGATGGCGCGGGCCGACGGCATACTTCGGCTGAGGGCTATCTGTTGCCGATTATTACTTCTGATCGTTTGACCGTGTTGACCGAAACCCTTGCGTTGCATCTCACGTTTGAGGGTGATCGTGCATCTGGTGTCGTGGTGAGTGGCCCCGACGGCGAGGCGCATCTCACAGCGCAGTGTGGCGTGATCTTAGCTGCAGGCGCCTTGGAAACGCCGTGCCTTTTGATGTTGTCCGGGATTGGACCAGAGACGGAATTGGCGCGTTTGGGACTGCCGATCAAAGTGAAAGCCGAGGCCATTGGGCAAAACCTTCAAGATCACCCATTGCTGCGCGCATTGAACTTTCGTGCCTCAGCGCCGCTTGGAGACATGGTGGGCAACGGCGGGGGGACCTTGACGATTTGGAAATCTGATGACGGGCTTCCTCAAGCTGACCTTTTGGCATTTCCTGTCCAAGGGCGCTCTGCGACGCCAGCGCTATGGGATGAGTATAACTTGGATGGGGATGACGTTTTTGCCATCGGACTTGGTGTGATGCGTTCGCATTCCAAAGGACAGATACGCCTAAACGCCGCGTCTCCCACCGCGCCGTTAGACATTCAACCCAATTTACTTGGCGACCCGCGTGATTTGGCGGCCCTGTTAAATGGCGTAGAATTTCTTATGGATATGGTCGCGTCACAGGGCTTTGCCCTCTTTTTCAAAGACTACGTCGCGCCACTGAGATCTGATGACTTTGAGACCTTTGTGCGACGGTCCTGTTCCACCTTTTTCCACTGTTGCGGAACAGCTCAAATGGGCTCTCATAATGATGCCCCCGTTTCCCCTCGGTTGGGCGTTAAAGGCGTCCGCGGTCTCTGGGTCGCGGACGCTTCTGTCATTCCCGAAATCCCTGCGTGCCACACCCACGCACCTGTCACGATGATCGGTGAACGTGCCGCAACATTTATATTGGAGGACGCATGAGCGACCTGATTTTGACCGCCGATGCCATCGTAACAATGAATACAACGCGCGAAACGCTGACAGACGCGGCGATTTTTGTGAAGGGCGATGAGATTGCCGCCATTGGCCCACAGGCTGAAGTGATCGCGGCCAACCCGAACGTGCCTGTCAAAAATCTGGGCAAAGCTGTGTTGATGCCAGGGTTGATCAATGCACATGCGCATTCTGGATTCCTGCGCGGCACAGCAGAACATTTGCCCGTCTGGGATTGGTTGGCGCAGCATATCAACCCCATGCACCGTGTCCTTTTACCCGAAGAAGCCGAAGCGGCAAGTTACCTTGCTTACGCCGAAAGCCTGTTGGGCGGCACGACGACCATCGTCGATATGTGGCGTTATATGGATGGGTCTGCGCGGGCTTGCGAGGTTCTTGGAAACCGTTTGATTGCAGTGCCTTATGTGGGGGAGCATCCCGATTACAACTACTTCGACACTCTTGATATGAACGAAGGGTTGATTGACCGCTGGAATGGCAAAGCACAGGGGCGTGTGAATGTTTGGGTCGGTTTAGAACATCTTTTCTACGCAGATGAGCCCGCCCAACAGCGCGCCATTGATATGTCGAAAAAATACAACGTACCGTTTCACACGCATTGCTCTGAAGCTGAAATTGAACTTGCGGAATACCAGTCACGGTATGGGAAAAAACCGATGGAGGTGTTCCGTGATCTTGGGTTCTTTGAGACCCCCTTGGCGATGTTCGCCCATGCTGTTTGGTTCTCGCAAGACGAGATCGAGATGGTTGCAGACTATAATGTCTCTGTGGCGCATAACCCCATATCGAATATGAAATTGGCCTCAGGAATCGCCCCCATCAAAGAGATGTTGGCCGCTGGTGTGCCTGTCGGGATCGGTACGGATGGCGAAAAGGAAAATAACAATTTCGACATGTTCGAAGAGATGAAAACAGCCTCTCTCAAAGGCAAACTGCGTGAACTGGATGCGGCTGCGATGGACAGTTGGTCTGTGTTGGAAATGGCGACCTGTTTGGGAGCCAAGGCGGTGGGGTTGGACACGATCACGGGCTCTCTCGAAGTGGGTAAAAAAGCCGATATTATAGCCGTAGATGGTCAATCGCTACGCATGACGCCGTTTTTCCCGGATGGGCGTTGGTTCAATTTGCAACACAACCTTGTCCATGCGGCCAAAGGCGGCGATGTCAAAATGACCATGGTAAATGGTGAGATCTGTGTCGACGAAGGGCGCCTTGTGTCTGGCGATATGACTGAAATTATTGATCGTGTTTCCCGTCTGGCTCCCGGGCATTTTCAGCGTCGCCAAACATGGTTGGATGCCAATGGTGGCGGGACGACGCAATGGACGGACTAAAGGATAAAAAGATGGCTGGCACCCAAGATCCCGTGGCGCTGAATGATTGGTATGCTGTTGCAACTGTGACCGATTTGGATCGCGCAGAAGACACCAGATTACTTGGCCACCCCATCACCGTTGGTCCGGGCCACAAGGTGGTTCACGATGGTCGGGACTTGCCGGTCCGTGAAAAGTTTGGCGTGCTTTGGACCACATTGGGCACACCGAACAAAGAAATTTTTGAGATTGCAGAAAGCCAAGAAAAAGGCCGCCGTTTTGTGCCATGTGGTTGGGTCAAAATGCGGGCCTCCGGGTTGCGGGTTGTGGAAAACTTTCTGGACATGGCGCATTTCCCATTTGTTCATGCGGATATTTTGGGCACCGAGCCACATACAGAAGTGCTTAGCTATAAATCTGAAATCCGCCATGACGTGGATGAGGTCTGGGCAACCAATTGCAAATTTTTCCAACCCCAGATGACGACCACCCGTCCGGATGGCGAGTTCGCACAGCTTACCTATCGGGTTCCGTCGCCGTTTGTTGTGATGCTTTACCGTGTGGTGCCGGACAGTGGTGGAGTTGAAGATGCCATCGCGCTGTTTATTCACCCGATAGACGAAGACGAAGTGCGTGCGATCCCTGTGATGTATCTTACGGATCAAGAGGCCAGTCATACCCAACTGTTGCGGTTTGAGCAGGTGATCTTTTTGCAAGACAGGATCATCGTCGAAAACCAGCGCCCACTGCTTTTACCGCTTGAAGCGCGCGCTGAAATCCCGACGCGTGCCGACAGTTCTTCGGTCGCTTATCGGCGGTGGTTGAAACAAAAAGGCTTAACCTTCGGCACGACAACGCCGGAGGCAGCATGAAAATCACGCGGCCTGATAGTTTAACAGAAGCAGCCAAGCTGATTTCGGCAGGGGGTGTTGCTGTTGCGGGGGGCTCTGGTTTTCAATTGGAGTTCTCTCAAGGTCAAACACCACCCGCACAATATGTACCGATCGGCCATTTGATCCCCAAAGGAATTCAAGGGTTCACAATCGGCGCAGGCACGCCTCTTGAAGACATTCGACACGCCAATATCCCGCTTTTGTCCAAAGCTTGCGCTGATGTGGCCGCGCCGAACATTCGGCGCTTGGCCACTTTGGGTGGCAATCTGGCGTGGGGCAAAGGGTGTCTTATTCCGGCGCTGATTGCTTTGGACGCTGTTGTTGAAACGACCGAGGGCGCCATGAGCGTCTTGGAGTATTTGTCAGCGCCTGTTGGCATTGTTTTGTCGCTCACTTTGAAGCCGCTTGAAGAGAATGCATCTAAAAGTACATGGCACAAAATCGGTTTGAGACAGGCTTTTACCGCATCAATTATCGCATCAGCTGGGATAATGTCGGTGCAGGATAGTAAAATATCAGACCTGCGGTTGGCTGTGGGCGGCGGTGTGACCCCGCCGCAAAGATTGCATGGTGCGGAGGCGTGGCTGTTGGGTCAAACGCCAGAAGATGTTGACCTGAATGATTTGCGACACCGCATAGAAACAGAAATTTCTGCCCCCGATTGTTCTTTTCGAACGGCAAACTACCGCAAACGTGTGGCGGCTGCGGGGCTTGCTGCGGGGCTGTTTGGTTTATCAGATGTCAAGCTGCATAAAACAACGCGCCGACCTACAAAGATGCCTCCACCCGAGTTGACGGAATTATCGCGCAGCACGGGGCAGGAGCGCTGGCAAACGCGCCCTGATATGCCCTCGAAAGTGCGTGGTAAACTGTCCTATCTTACGGATACACGCGATGCCCAGATGCTGGTTGGTCGCATTCTGCGCGCTGGGCGACCGCATGCGCGCATCTTGGCGATTGATACATCAAAAGCCGAGGCTTTGCCGGGCGTAAAGGCGGTGGTGACGCATCGTGATATCAAAGGGCTGAACGGGTTCGGTATCGTGTTTCAAGACCAGCCAGCCTTATGCGCTGATAAAGTGCGCTACACGGGTGATCCTATCGCGGCTGTCGCTGCTATCGATGGGCCAACGGCATCCAAAGCTTTGTCTCTTATCAAAGTTACCTATGAAGATTTACCTGTCGTCACAGAGGCACGTGCCGCTTTGGCGCCTGATACGTCCTTGGTCCATGAGACGGGCAATCTGGTAACTGAGGTGGCCCATGGTCGCGGCGATACGGGGCTTGAGTGGGATGAAGTATGGGCAAGCGCCGCACATATCGTCGAAGAGACCTATGTAACACCGCGTCAGATACATGGTTTTATGGAAACCGAAGGTGGCTGGGCGGCGCCTGACGGTGCGGGTTTGTTAATCTGTGCCGGCGGGCAGCATGGCGCGCGTGATCAAATGCAACTCGCACGTATTCTGGATATGCCAGCAGAAAATGTGCGCGTGATCACGTCACCCACGGGTGGGGCTTTTGGCGGCAAAGATGAATTGACGGTTCAGCCAGCGCTAGCGCTTTTGGCATTGAAATCGAGGCAAGCTGTGCGGTTGCATTTGTCACGGGCCGAAAGTGTACAGGCCGGAACCAAGCGCAATCCTATGTGGATAAAAATGAAAACCGGTTGCGATGCACAGGGAAAAGTCATTGTGCAAGACGTCGATGTGCTCTCCGAATGTGGAGCTTATGCATCCTTGTCACCCGGCGTTCTGGAAACGGCGATGGAGCATGTGGTTGGGCCGTACGCGATTCCGCATTACCGCGCGCGTGGACGGTTGGCTTATACCAATAACGGAACTTGTGGTGCGTTTCGGGGCTTTGGTGCCAATCAGATGACCTATGCCATTGAGTGCCAAATGGACCGTCTGGCAGCATTATGCGCACTCGATCCGGTTGAAATTCGCCGCCGTAATCTTCGCGCGCTGGGCAGTCCTGGTGTGCTTGGTCAAAAAGTGGCTCCGACAGAGCGGTTGCCCGAAATGCTTGCCGCGGCTTCAGCCTCGCGCATGTGGCAGCCATTTGCCATCAAAGAGGATGAATGGGCCGGTGTCGGGATGGCCTTGAATTATCAAGGCAACGGATTGGGGACAATTCCAGAAGACGAAGCTGATTTTGGACTAGCGCTTAAAGATGGAAAAATCCAAGCCTTGTGTGGGTTGGATGAAATGGGGCAGGGGCTTGTTGCCTCTTTACATGCCGCTGTTTCAGATAAACTGGGCTGTGACCGTGCCGATGTGTGCGCTGTGTTTGGCGATACAAAACGCGCGCCCGACAGCGGATCCACTACAGCGGCCCGTGGTGGTTATGTGGTTTGGCGTGGTGTCGAAGAAACGGCGCCAGAGTTTCAGACGGCTCTTTTGGCGCGCGCAGCGGAGATATTGAACTGTTCCAGCGACACACTGGCAATCGTGCCTGGCGGGATCACAAAAGTGGATTTGAATACGCGGGCACCTTGTTTGACATTCGCCGACTTGGGGGATGTCGCACCGGTTCAAGCACATTACCTTTATCCAAAGACGAACTATACCAAGGGCAATGCGCGCTTCATTTTTGCCTTTGGCGTAACTCTGGCACGCATTGCTGTGAACCGGATCACAGGCATGGTGCGTGTCGTTGATTTTGAAATGCATACGGCGGCGGGCCCCGTGATGGATATGGCATCTTATCTGGGTCAAATGGAGGGCGGTCTGGTGCAAGGGCTTGGCAGCACTTTGACGGAAGACATGCTCTTTCATGCGGGGCATCCTGTTACGCGGAATTTCGACAGCTACATGATGCCGAACGTCAAGGATGCACCTGAACGTATGCGGGTAACGGCACATGAAAGTCTAGATCCCGAAGACCCGTTTGGGCCCCGCGGTGCAGGGGAACTTGGAGTGGGTGCCGTGGCGCCCGCGATTGCCAATGCTGTTGCTGATGCGATTGGGTATTGGCCCGCGATAACGCCGGTTTCGCCCGAGACACTTCTTACGGTGATGGACAGCCTTACGATGATGGAGGGGCGGGCATGATACAGTTTAAGCTTAACGGCGCGCCTGCACAGATTGCCGCTGATGCAATGCTCTTGACGTACCTGCGCGAAGATATCGGAGCGACGGCTACGAAAAACGGCTGTGACATCGGACGCTGTGGCGCTTGTACGGTACTGCGCGACGGCGCGCCGATCAACGCGTGCCTTGTGATGGGATGGCAAATTGAAGGCGCCGAGATCACCACGATCACGGGACTTGAAACGCAACCTGCGGGCAGGGTGCTAATTGAAGCGATGGAGATCGAGAACGGGTTCCAATGCGGGTATTGCGCACCTGGTGTGATGATGAGTCTCACGGGGCTTTTGTCTGTCGAAAACCTTCCAGACGACGCGATGATCGAAGAGGCGCTTGAAGGCAATATTTGCCGCTGTACTGGATACCATTCCATTCTGCGTGGGGCGCGTTTGGCGCGAGATATGATTAAGGACACGAGACGATGACATTCACGGTAAAACCCTGCGCGCCTAAAACTGTCGGAGCTAAAGCAGTACTGTCCCGGCCTGTTCAACCGGTTTGGATCGGAGGTGAATGGCGCATTTTATCTGACACTTTTGACAGCCATGATCCCGCCACTGGGGAGCTGCTTACGCGCTTGTCTCGCGCGGGTCAGGCTGAAGCAGATCAAGCTGTTGAGGCCGCCAATCGTTCGCTGATAAGGGCCGATTGGGCGGGGATGTTGCCGGCCACGCGTCAGGCGATTTTGTGGAAAATCGCTGATTTGATTGAGGCGCATGCGGATGAATTGGCCGAGCTTGAATGTCTGGATCAAGGCAAAACATATGCTACAGCCCGATTGGGTGAACTAAATGGAGCGATTGCGCAGTTTCGCTATTACGCGGGCTATGCGACCAAATTATCGGGCCAGACCATCACGCCGTCCATCGGATACGCTCCAGCCGGCAAACAGGTCATGGCCTACACACGGCGCGAACCCGTCGGCGTGGTCGCGGCGATTGTGCCGTGGAATTCGCCTTTGTTGATGGCTGCGATGAAACTTGCCCCCGCACTTTGCACGGGCTGTACGGTGATTTTGAAACCCGCCGAAGAGACCTCTCTCACGGCGGTGCGTTTGTGCGAATTGATTGAACAAGCGGGTGCGCCCGCTGGTGTGGTGAACCTTTTGACTGGCTTTGGTCATGAGGTGGGAGAAGCCCTTGGAACTCACCCTGATGTGGCCAAGGTCGCTTTTACCGGATCGACGGAAGTCGGGCGTCGTTTGTTGGGATCAGCGCAGGGTAATTTGAAAAAACTAACGCTTGAGCTTGGTGGTAAATCTCCGGCCATTGTCATGAATGATGCCGACCTCGACCTGACTGTGTCGGGGGTTGCGCGGGGTATTTTTGCCAATTCGGGACAGGTCTGTGTGGCGGCTTCGCGCATCTATGTTCAACGGGGGGTTTATGATCATTTTGCACACAAGTTTGCCGAGACAGCGCAGTCTCTACGACTTGGGCACGGGCTTGATCCTGATAGCGAACTTGGTCCTTTGGTCAACGCAGGCCATGCCAAACATGTGGCTGACATTGTTGACGCTGGCCGCGCTTCTGGCGCTGAGGTTTTGACGGGGGGCAAGAGGGAGGCGGATCATCCGTCGTTCTACCACCCAACGGTTTTGACGAACGTGCGCCCTGATATGGCGGTGATGCGCGAAGAGATATTTGGTCCGGTGGCCACACTTACCCCGTTTGATGATGCAGATGAGGTGATCGCCATGGCGAATGACACGCAATACGGTTTGGCCGCCTCTGTGTGGACCGAGAACCTGTCGACGGCGCATCGTCTAGGCGCACAGGTGCGTGCGGGCACAGTTTGGGTTAACTGCCACAGTTACTTTTCGCCAGAGCTACCAAAAGGCGGCATGAAAGCGTCTGGCTGGGGGGTTGAGAATGGGGCCTTCGGGTTGGACAACTATCTGGAAAACAAGACGGTTTGCATGTTGGTTTAAGCCTCTTCTGAGCGCGCCTCTGAGATATGAAATGCCGGGCCCAATATGGAGTGGGGTCTTACCATAAAATCTCCATACTAATCTGAAAGGGCTAAGACATTGACCATCGATCTTGCAATTACCAATGGCACTGTGATGCCGATGGGCGGCGCCGAAGTCATCGAACGTGGCACGGTGACCATCAAGGGAACCAAGATTGCCGAGGTCGGTCCGGCAGATGCGATAGATATATCCGGTGCGAGCAAGGTGATTGACGCCAACAATTGTGTGATCATGTCAGGCTTTTGCAACAGTCACACCCATGTCGCGTCCAACATGTTGCTGCGTGGACTATTGGAAGATGTACGTTTGTTCGAATGGCTCAGCACCATGTGGACATTGAAGAAAAACTTCGATCCAGACACGCTTTATTGGGCCAGCATGAATGGCCTCGTGGAAATGGTGAAGTCTGGCATCACATCCTTCAACGAACATTTCGACGCCTATGCCGTGGAACCACAGATCGAAGCGCTCAAAGTGATCCCGCTGCGGGCGACTTTGGGGTACGGGTTTGCGGATCGTGGCATCTATAAATCGATCACCGATTGGTCGTGGAAAACGCTGCACGGCTACGGTGATCTTGTGACTCAGCATCATCATAGCAATGGCGGGCTTTTACAGATTGGCCTCTCGCCTCATGCGACCTATTCCTGTGGTTCTGAAATGTATCAACTGGTGCGCGAAGTGGCCGATGCGCATGGGGTGCCGATCCACACTCACCTTGCCGAAGGACCGCAAGAAAACGCCTATGTCCAGGAAACTTACGGCACGTCGCCAGTGCGTTGGTTACATTCTTTAGGCTTTTTGAAACCCGACGTGACGGCTGCGCATTGTACCCAGTTGGACGATGAAGACGCGCGTATTTTGGCCGAAACCGGCACTAAGATTGCCCATTGTCCCGTTTGCAATGCCAAGCTGTCCTCGGGCACGCTGCATTTGAAATGCGTACAACATCACGGCGTGACGGTGGGCTTGGCGACGGATGGTCCTGCCAGTCACAATTCGCTCGATATGTTCCAAGAGATGAAATTCGCCAGCATCATTCACAAAGACAAAACCGGTGACGCAGAGTTCTTGCCGACGCATCAAGTTTTGGAAATGGCAACGGCTGAAGGAGCAAAGGCGATGAATAGGCCCGAAACGGGTCAGTTGGCGCGTGGAATGGCGGCGGATGTGATCGTGGTTAATCTGGACACGGCGCACACGATGCCCGTCTATGACCCCGTCGCGACGCTGGTCTATTCCAGTCGCGCGGATGATGTGGTGCATACGATTGTTGCGGGGCGTGTTCTTATGGAAAACCGTGTGGTTGCAGGCATCGACGAAGCAGAGGTTCGTGCAAACTTTCGTGCCAAGGCCCACGCGCTTCGGACGCGAAGTCTCGGCTGAGGTTCGGGTGGGCGATGGATTTTGTTCATGATCAGTTGGCTACAGGTCGCAAGATCCGCATTCTCACGGCTATGACCACCTGCTTCGTTACACGAAGACTACGCAGGCGATCAAAGCCTCTCAATCAATGACATTCCGAAGGTGTTATGGCAGCGAATTTGTCTCTCGCGACATGGATTTGTGGGCATATCAACGAAACGTTACGCTCGACTTCTCTCGTCCCGGAAAGCCGACTGACAATGCCTACATCGAAGCGTTCAACGGCAAGTTCCGCCAGGAATGTCTTAACGCTCACTGGTTCATGGGGCTTGAAGATACCGCCGAAAAGTTGGAGGCTTGGCGTAGAGACTACAACGAAGAACGACCGCACAGTGCGATTGGGAATAACGTCCTTGCATCGCTGATGAAATTGCCAGACGCATCCAGCCCGTCTGTGTGATCAATATGCGGAAAATCTAGCCCTAACTGGGGACACTTTGGGTAGCACAGCAGGTTGCTGAACGACTGGGGATCAGCACCAAATCTCCGTACACTTGGAAGGCGCAATTTTCCAAGGCGCCCCAGACCAGATCAGAGGTTGCTGAACAAGCGGCAGAGACCAGGCGGCTGAAGCGTGAGTTGGCACGGGTTGCTGAGGAGCGGACAATCCTAAAAAAGGCAACCGCGTACATCGCGCGAGAGTCTCAGTGAGGTACGCGTTTATTAAGGCTCACCGTGCGGAGTTTTCTGTGCGGTCAATGTGTCGTGTGCTGATGGTCCACTTCAGCGGTTTCTATGCATGGCTTATAGAACCGTTAAGTCAGCGTGCGCAGGAAGATATGCGTCAGACCGAGCTGATCAAGCAGGCATGTACGGACAGCGGGAAGATCTATGGCTATCGGAAACTGGCCGATGATCTGCGCGATGCTGGCGAAACCAGACGCCAAGCAGAAGGAGCGATATTCCAGTATATCAATGGCTTCTATAACCCGCGCGTCGCCACTCATCGCTGGGCGGCATAAGCCCCTTGGCTTTCGAGCGAAAGGCCGCATCTCTGAGTTCAGAGACCGGAACGTACACGAGGCAAGACCAATGTCTTTGACGGTCTTCTCGCCGGGGCTCTTCGTTGCCTTTCTCATCCTCAACTCTTCAGTGGTTACGATGAGCTAGAAACACTCTATTAGCAAATATCGCTATTTGGACCCATAAGCCTGACATCAGACAGTTTGTCCCATTTGCGCATAAAATCGACACCTACTTTGAAAGACTTGTTTGTTGTTAGGGAGGCTCTAAACCCACGGTGTTTCGATCAGGGAAATGTGGGCGCGCAGGAATTCCTCGAACAGGGTCACGGGGGTTGCCAGCGCGCTGTTCTGCCGATGACCGAGGCGTAGTTCGTGGTTTTTCAATTCGCGCCCTAGCACGGGCACATAGGCGAGTTGACTGGCGCGCAGGTCTTCGTCCACATCAATCCGGCTGAGAAAGGTGATCGCTTCTCCTGCGCGGACCATGGATTTCAGCAGTTCGACAGAATTGGATTTATAGGTCGGTTGCAGGTCAATGCCTGCTGCGGAAAATGCGTCGCTGATCAGGTGGTTGATGGTCATGGTCTCGTCGGCGATAGCCAAGGGAAAGGCAGTGACTTCCATCAGGCGGAGATCGGAGCGCTTGGCAAGGCGGTGATTGGCGGCGACCACAACCCCGAGACGGGTGGGGAATATCGCGGTGGCAGGAATGGATTGCCCGCTTGGATAGGCGTAGGACAGGCCCAGATCGGCCACCCCCATAGCGAGATCGGCTTCGACGCCGGTTGTGGTCTGGGCGCGCACCGTGATCAGGATTTCAGGGTGATCCTCACGAAACTTCCGGATCAGTCGGGGCAAAATGCCCGAGGCCAGACCATGCATGGCCGAGATGCGCACCTGTGTCTCCCGTGTGCCGCGCAGTTCCTTGAGCCGGTGATGCATCCGTTCGTGGTCGCGCAGGGTCTCGCGAATATGGGCCACCACAATTTCTCCCGCTGCGGTCAGAGCCATGCCTTGTCGGTGGCGGTGAAACAAGGGCATCCCGAATTCTTCTTCGAGTTGGATGAGACGGCGGTTTATCGAAGACGCTGAAACATTAAGCACCTCTGCCGCTGATCTAATCGATCCGCTTCGCGCGATTTCATCAATCTGTTTCAGAAGACTGGAGTGCAGCACGATGACGCCCTTTGTTTTCCGGTGTTTCTGGCTGGTTTCGCAAAGAGCGTGCGCTTTTTGAGCGCGCCAAGCTAGCAAAAAGACGCTCGTCGCCGCCGGTTTTGTGCTCCTAGCTTTGGACAAGACCAAGTTTTGAGCAATAGCGGAGCACTACAAGATGAGTGAATTCAATCTGCCGATCGTCGACATTGCGCCTTTTCTGGGGGGAGACCCCGAGGCGAAAAAACGGGTCGCGCGTGAATTCGGAGATGCGTTTGAAAACACCGGTTTTGCCATCATCACCGGACATGGTGTTCCGCTTGAATTGGCAGAGACGCTTTACAAGACGATGACGGATTTTTTCGACCAGCCGATGGAGAAAAAGACCGTCTACACTCCGCCGGAACAGGCCAAGGGGCGGGGCTACCTTCCTATCGGGATCGAGAGCGTTGCGAAAACGCTGAGCGGAGAAACCCCGCCGGATCTGTGCGAGGCGCTGGTCTATGCTGCACCGCATCGCTCCGAGAGCGAGAGCAAGAACTTCTGGCCGGACTATCCCGCGCCTTTGGCGGGTCTCGTGAGGGAATGGACCGGAGAAATCAATGCGCTGAGCCGCCACCTCGCGCGTCTTTCGGCGCTGGCGTTGGACCTTCCCGAGGAGTTTTTCGAGGATGACTACAGTGATCCATCGTTGACCTTGCGTTTCGTGAACTATCCGGACCAACCCGTTCCGCCGAAACCCGGCCAGCTGCGCTACGGCGAACACCATGACTACGGGGCGTTGACGATCCTGCGTCAGGATTCCGCACCGGGCGGACTGGAAGTGCGCGATGACACAGGTGTCTGGCGCGAAGCTCCGGTGGTGCCTGACAGTTTCGTGATCAATGTCGGCGATTTGCTGGCGCGCTGGACGAACAACCGCTGGCGGTCGACCTTGCATCGCGTGTCCAATCCCCCGCGCGATCTGACCGGTTCGACCCGACGTTTGTCGATGGTGGCCTTTACGGGGCCGAACGAGCACACGGAAATCGCCTGCCTGCCGAGCTGCCAAAGCGCCGATAATCCGGCAATGTATCAGCCAGTGACATGCGGTGACTACATCATGTCGAAAATTAAAGCTTCACACGAACTTTCGGAGACCGAATAATGCGCTATTTTGCACGACCGCTCTTGCTGGTCTCTACGGTGCTGGCGACACCAGCGCTGGCCGCTGATCTCACGCCGCTGACCTATAACCTCAACTGGTTACCACAGGCGGAACATTGCGGCTTTTTCCAAGCCAAAGCCACAGGGCTTTACGAAGAGGCCGGGCTTGATGTGACGCTGGTCTCTGGCGGGCCGGAAACCAATGTGCCGATCCTTGTGGCCGGCGGTGCGGTCGATCTGGGGATGGGGTCGTCTTTCACCACCATGAACATGGCGGCAGAAGGCATTGATGGCGTCACCATAGCAGCGTTTTTGCAGAAATCTCCGCAAAGCCTCGTGGCGCATCCGGGCCAGGGAGTGGAGACGCTCGCTGACCTGATAGACCGCGAGATCATGGTGGCGAATTTCTCGCGCACTGAATTCTGGCAATTCCTCAAGGCAGAACATGGGTTCCGCGACGAGCAGTTACGTCCCTATGCCTATTCCTCGGCTCCGTTTCTGGCGGATAAACGCGCGGTTCAGCAGGGGTATGTGACCGAAGATGTCTTCTTGCTCGGCGCGGAAATGGATGAGCCGCCCGTGTCGATCCTTTTGGCGGACTATGGCTATCAGGATTACGCCTCGACGGTCTTCGGCATGTCCAAATGGCTGAACGAGAAGCGCGAAGCGGTCGAAGCTTTTCTTGGGGCTTCCGCAGAAGGCTGGCGCGCCTGCATTGACGGAGACTACGAACCGGCCAAGCAGGCGGTGATGGCAGCCAATCCTGACCATTCCGCGGCTCTGTTTGATTTCAAAATGTCCCAGATGATTGCGCTCGATATGGTGACGGGTGAAAGCGACCTGCCCATTGGCAGCATGGATGCGGCCCGTTGGAACAGTTTTGCCGAGACGATGAAAACGGCCGGTGTCTATGCGGAGACGCTCGACCCGACCAAAGCCTATGATTTGACGTTCCTCCCCAGCAAATGATCTCACAAGGAGACAAGCCAATGACGCACTTCGCACTCCCAAGACGCCGTTTTCTTCAAGGTGCCGCCGCCTTTGGCGGGCTGGCTCTTGCTGGCCCCCTGCGGGCCCAGGCCGCTGTGAATTTTCAACTTTCGTGGCTGCCTTCAGTCCAGTTCGGCGGCAGTTATATCGCCCTCGACAAAGGCTATTGGAGTGAAGAAGGGTTGGAGGTTGCTTTGCAATCCGGTGGCCCGAACGCACCTGTGGAGCCTCCGGTTGTCTCCGGCACGGCGTTGATGGGGATTTCTGCTGCCGACTATACGGCGGCGGCGGTCGAGCAGGGCGCGCCCTTCAAAATCATTGCCGTGGCGATGCAGAAGAACCCGTTTGCTATTGCCTCTCTCTCGGCTAATCCGGTGAACGAGCCGAAAGACCTTGAAGGAAAATCCATCGGTATGGCGACCTCGAACATGCCAGTGTTGCAAGCGTTGTGTGAAATCAACGGGGTGGACGTCGACAAGATCGAAGTGGTGCCGACCCAATATGACGCGGCCCCTCTGGTCAGCGGTCAGGTCGATTGTTTGCTCTGTTGGAAAACCGATCTTCCGGTGGCCATGACGGTTGCTGGTGTGGAGAACACCGTGATGCTTCTGGCTGATTTCGGATATGCGGTGCATTCGCAGACTTACATCGCCACAGAGGACGCGATCAAGAATGATCGCGCGACATTGCTTTCACTTCTCAAAGGCGAGGTGCGTGGCTGGCAGGACTATGAAAAGGACACCGATGCGGCAGCGGCGTTGACGGTCGAGATGTTCCCTGACAGCGGTCTTGATTTGGAGACCCAGAAAATTCAGGCCGCAGCACAGGTCGGGCTGATGTATTCCGAACTGACGGAAAGCAAAGGCTTCGGCTGGTTTACCGACGAGACGGTGGCGGCGAATATCGAGACGCTTGGCTTGCTCGGGCGGACTGTGTCAGCGGAGCTCTGGGACCGGTCGCTGCTTGAAGAGGTTCATGGAAATGCCCTCTGAGCTTCCTAAGCCGCCGGATGTCGTGTGCAATGGCCTACGAAAGGTCTTTGGACATGGCGCACAACAGGTCGAGGCGCTTGCCTCGACCGATGTGACCTTTGCCTCAGGCACGACGACCGCGCTTGTCGGCCCGTCGGGTTGTGGCAAGTCGACCCTGTTGCGCATGGTGGCTGGACTGGAAACCCCGACAGAGGGCTCTGTTCTCATTGCGGGGGAGAGCCCGCGTATGACCAGTAAGAAAGGGACTCTATCCGTCGCCTTTCAAGATCCGTCGCTTTTGCCGTGGCGCACTGTTCGGAGCAATGTGGCTTTGGCGCGCAAGCTGGCCGGACAGCCTGCAGACAAGATCGCCGTGGACGATCTGATTGCCCGCGTGGGTCTTGCCGGATTTGAAGACAAACGCCCCGCAGCCCTATCAGGCGGGATGCGTCAACGAGCGGCGATTGCACGGTGTCTGGCGACACGGCCCAATCTTTTGCTGCTGGATGAACCCTTCGGCGCGGTGGATGAATTGACGCGGCGCAGGCTCAATCTGGAATTGCCGAGACTTTGGGAAAAGCCGGGTGCAACAACCGTGCTTGTGACCCATTCGGTGAGCGAGGCGGTGCTGTTGTCGGATCGTATTCTGGTCCTTTCTGCACGGCCCGCCACGATTGTTGCGGATATCGATGTGGCTCTGGAGCGTCCACGCACCGCCCGCATGATCGACAGCGCAGCCTTTCGCCAGATCGAGCATGAGGTCTCCGAGATCCTGTTTGACAACAAAGGCGCGGGAAAGAGGGTTGCCGCAGAATGACCCAGACCCTTCGCGCCCCTCTCATGACTGTTGCGCCGCGAGCGACCATGGCGGTTCTCTCCCTGATCAGTGTGCTGGTGGGGTGGGAAATTCTGGCCCGCGCTTTGGCAAGCACATATCTTCTGGCGGGACCTGTCGATGTGACCCGCTATTTGATCGAGAACAGTGGATTGATGCTCCGCGCCCTATCCGTCACACTATACGAGGCGATGTGGGGCTTTGTCTGGGGCAATCTGGCCGGTATCGCTCTGGCGGCGCTGGTCGTTCTGGTGCCGCGTTTTGAAAATCTTGTGCAGTCCCTGGCGTTGGTTGTCTTCTGTCTGCCTTTGGTGGCGACGGGGCCGATTTTGCGGGTTCTCTATGGACCCGGACTTGGTCCGCAAGTGACTCTGGCTGCACTGGCCGTTTATTATACGACTTTTGTGCCGACGGTTGTCGGGCTGCGGGCAACGCCTTCCACATGGCTTGATCTGGTGGCAAGTTTCGGACACGGGCGCTGGAAAGAACTGACCGTTGTGCGTGCGATGGCCGCATTGCCCTATCTCGTGGTGGGTCTGCAGATTGCTGCCCCAGCCGCCTTTCTGGGCGCGATGGTGGGTGAGTTTACCGGTGCCGAACGGGGCATGGGCGTTCTGGCGATTCAGGCCATGCGCAGTCTGGATGTGCAAGCCACTTGGGCCTTGGCAACGGTGGCGTCGCTTGTGTCCATTCTGGCCTATCTGGCGGTGGGCGGGATTGGCAAATATCTCTGGCCTGATCGCCCGAGCATCATTATGGCCAGCCCTGCACAAAATAATGGATCAGGACGTTGGGCGAAATGGCTCAAAACCTGTGGGCTCGGGCTTGCGACATTGGTCGCTGTGCTGATCCTGTGGTGGGGGCTGTTCGAGTTTTTCGACGTCAACAGCTTTTTCGCCAAGCGCCCGATGGATGTCTGGTCCTATCTCGTGACCTCGCCCAAGGCTCTGGAACATCGCCTCGTTCTCTGGGAGGCGATGGGGGAAACCATGGCCTTTGCTGTGCCGGGCTATCTGGCGGGATTGCTCATGGGCGCGGTTCTGGCAGGAGTCTTTGTCCTGATGCCGAACCTTGCCGGTCTTGTCCTTCCGGTGTCGATCGCTTTGCGCTCAATCCCGATTGTGACCACTGCGCCTCTGATCGTGCTGTGCCTCGGTCGTGGTGCGGCGGGCACAATCACCATCGTGGCTGTGATGATCTTTTTCCCGACCTTGATTGCCTGCTTGCAGGGGCTCAGACAGGCGCCGGGGCAAATTCTGGATGTGTTCAACAGCTTTGCCACGTCGCCGCTGCGCACACTGTTCTTGGCGCGGGTGCCCGCCATGTTGCCCGCTTTTTTCGCTTCGGCCCGTATGGCCGTTCCCGCAGCCATCCTCGCCGTGACCGTGGCCGAATGGCTTTCGACCGGCACAGGGATCGGAAATCTCATGGCTTTGACAACCTCAACTTCGGATTACAACATGCTTTACTCTTCTATTGCAGCCGTCACTGGACTGTCTGCTCTGGCCTATGCGGCCGTGGGTGCGCTCGAACGGGTGGTTCTGACAATCTACGCTCCGGAACAGGTGCGCTGATGACTGTGACCGCTTTTTCCGAGAAAACCGCTGCTGTTCAACGGGTCCATGACCGCTATGACGCGATGGTGCGGCGATTGACCTACACCCGAACGGCTTCTCTGTCTGAACGCGAATTGAATGCAGAAATTGCACCAGTTCTGGCGGCTGAAGCCCGGCTTCTGGATGCACGGGCTTTCGATCAATGGCAGGCTCTGTTGTCGGACGAGATGCAATTCTGGGTGCCTGTTCATCCCGATGACCATCCAGCAAAGGATCAGGCTCTGATCTATGACGACCGGCGCAGGCTGTCTGAACGCGTGGCGCATTTTTTCGATCCGCAGGCTTGGGCTGTGGTGGCACCTGCCCCTTTGACGGTCCGCCAGATCGGTGCGGTCGAAGCATGGGATGCGGGCTCGGAGATTGTCGCTACGGCTCCGATCGAGTTGCTGCATGTGCGCCGTGGTGCGCCGGTCAAACTCGCGGGGCGCGAAATCCTGTCTCTGGAGCGCAACGGGGCAGGTTTCCTCATCACCTCCAAAACACTCATTCTGCCAGAGCTTGCGCTGTCAACGCCGCATCTTGGCTGGATTATATAAAGGACTTCCCATGACCACACCTCTTTCAAAGGCGCCCGATGATCCGACCCGTCCAGATGCCGTGATTGCACGTGGGCCGGATATGACAGACCGCATGAACCATCTGGTGCGGGATGAATTGCTTCATCGCTCGGTCTATACGGATCAGGAACTGTTCGATCTGGAGATGCAGCGGGTCTTTGGCGGCACATGGGTCTTTCTGGCGCATGAAAGCGAAATTCCCGAGGCCGGAGACTACGTCCGTCGGCAGATGGGTAAACGTCAGATCCTGATCGTGCGCACGGAACATGGTGAGATCAAAGGCCTGATTAACCGCTGCACCCACCGTGGTACGACGCTTGTGCCGGGCGAGGCGGGCTGTGCGAAACGCTTTGTCTGCCCATATCATGGCTGGGCCTTTGATCTGGACGGGCGGATTGCCAACCTCCCGGTGCCTGACAGTTATGACAAGCTCTACGAGCGCCCCTTTGATCTTGGTCAGGTCGCCATCGGAGAACGGGCAGGCTTTATCTTCGGCACCTTGGCCGCTGATCCGATCCCGGTGGATGACTGGCTGGGCGCGGCGGGGCCGTGGCTTGATCTGCATGTGGCACGCTATTCTAAGGGCAAGATGAAAGTGCAGCGGCGCAAGGTGGTGCAGGAGTTTGCAGGAAACTGGAAAATGTCTTGGGACAACGCAGCAGACGGTATCCACGCGACATTTGCCCATGCCTCCTACAACACATTGGGGAAATCGGCAGATACGGATACGGTTCTGGCCCGCAATCCTGCGGCCACGCCGATGGTGTCCAAAACGCTGGGACATGGCCATTGTGTGGTCGATCAGCGTCCGGGTATTCCCGATGGGCCGTGGTCCACGATGCGCCCCTTGCCGACGCGTGACGATCTGGAAGAGAGCCTGCGCGAAAAAGGCCATGAAGCGCAGGAGATGTTCGATCTCATGACGGGGGATATGATCAACCTGTCGATCTTCCCGAATCTGATTTTCGTTGGCAACCAGATCATGGTGCCCGAACCAGTGGCACCGGACCGGACCAAGGTGAATTTTTACCTCTCTATGGCTCCCGAAGCCGAAGAGGAAGTCGATCTCATGCGCCTGCGTGTGGATGAAGACTTCCTGTCCTTTGGCACGCCGGATGACTTCGAGATGTTCGAGCGCGTTCAGGAAGGGCTGCGTGTCGATGAGGAGGAGTGGATCGACATTTCCCGCGGTGCAGGGGCCGGCGACGTAGTGGACGAAGACGGGCTGGTCACAGGCACTGTCGCGTCCGAAGCGCCCATGCGCGCCTATCTGGCCGAGTGGAAACGCCTCATGTCCAAACCTATCCCGACCAAAGTCCGTCGGGCGCGGCTGGAGGACAGCCGGTTCATGCAAATCATCAAGAAACGTCAAATGAAAAAGGAAAAACCATCATGACGCTCTCTCTCGAAGAAACAAACAAAGAGATTGTTCGTACCTATCATGAAACCCTGTGGGGCAAGGGGGACAAATCCGCGATCGAAACCTATTGGTCGCCCGAGGCCGAAGTGCATATGACCGATTTCGATGGCACGGCCATTGATGTGGTGCGTGAAGACGTGGACCGCTATTTCGGGGCCTTTACCGATCAGAAAACGACCATTCACCATCTTGTCGCTGAAGGCGATCAGGTTGTCCTGAACTGGTCCACAACCGGCAAGCATATCGGAGCTTACGGCGATGTCGCGGCCACGGGCAAAGACATCACCATGGCGGGTATGGACCTGTTGCGTCTCAAAGACGGTAAGATCCTGGAATGCTGGTCCATGTGGGACGGTCTGTCGGTCTATGATCAGCTTGGCGTATTGAAGATCGGATAAGTCATGGCTGTCACAGAACGCGCCTCCTCAAAAATAGATATTGCCGCAGCATTGGGGGATGATGGTTATGCATTTGTTCCAAATGTGTTGGATGGCGCGGCTTGCGACGCGTTGAATGTGGCGATCGAAACCTGTCGGGCCATGCCGGGCCCGACATTTCGCACCCTGTCGCCCGAGGGCGCGCCGTTGGTTCAATCGGAATTGTTTCGCTGGCCAGATAATGCCGCTATCCATGATCTGACCCACAAAGGCGTTTTACCGCGTTTGGCAGCTCAGGCATTTGGCACCAAAGACGTGATTTTGATGGAAGACCAATGGTTCTATTCCGAACGCGGTGCAGGGACGATTTCGCCTTGGCATCAGGATCACCCCTATCACCCGTTGGAACCGTGGTTTTTGACCATCTGGATCGCACTCGACACACCGCCGGGGCCAGTGGGTCTCAAGGTCGCGGCAGGAAGCCATAGCGAAGTCATGTATGGTCCGGTGGAGTTTTCCGCGGGGAATGCCACTTTGGCAGGGCAAAAACAGGTGTTGCAACCTGTGCCTGATATTGAGGCCGATCCTGATACATGGCGCGTCATCACACCGCCAGCAAAGCGTGGCGATGCGATCCTGATGGACAGTCGCACTTTGCACGCGGCGGGTGGCCAATGCGCAGATACATTCCGTCGCATTTCGATCCGCTACGCTCATCCTGATACAGTGTTTTCGCCACGCAACTGGCCCGTGGCACAATTTTGGGACCATCACCCGATTGCGACCCGGACTGGCGCATCCCTCATCAGAGACGCATTCCCTCTCATCACCTCCAACACTTGAACTGAGATTCATATGACGCATTCGAATATTGCCGCTGCGTGCCAAGCGCTCTCCCATCTCGACCTCGATACCAACCCGAATGTTTTGCGTCAGAAAAGCCGCGATTTCTTTTGGTATTCACCGGTTCTGAAAGCTCGGCTCGATGAGGTCTGTGGTGATTTTGTCGTTTCTCCGCGCAATGAGGCAGAGGTGATCGAGGTGCTCAGGACGTGTTACGCCCATGACGTAGCTGTGACGGTGCGCGGGGCTGGGACCGGCAATTACGGGCAGGCGATGCCCTTGGCGGGGGGCTGTGTGATGCATATGCAGAACATGGCGCAGATTAAGGAAATCTCTACGGGCCGTGTCGTGGTGGAGCCGGGTTGCCTGCTCAAAGACATTGATCTGGCGTGTCGCGAAGAGAGCGGGCAGGAATTGCGGATGATTTCCTCAACATGGTCCACCGCCACCATCGGCGGCTATATCGCAGGCGGCTCGGGCGGGATCGGATCGGTGCATTGGGGGTCTTTGCGGGACTTCGGAAATATTCTTCGCATCCGTGTGATCACGATGGAAAAAGAGCCGCGTGTCATGGATATTACCGGTGCGGATATGGCGCGGGTGAGCCATGCCTATGGAACCAACGGGATCATCACCGAAATTGAAATGCCGTTGGCGCCTGCCTATGAGTGGTGCGATGTATTTCTGGCTTTCGATACGTTCGAAGATGCCATGGCCTGTGCCGATGATGTTGCCCATGAAGACGGTATCCTTCTGAAACTGGCCTCTGTGTTCGAGGCACCCACGGCACATGCCTATTTTAAACGGGTGCAGCCCTATGTCTCGGCAGGCACCCATTTGGTCGGCCTTATGGTCGCTCCGCAGAGCATGGACGGGTTTCTGGCCTTTCTGGAAGCCAACGCGCCGTCCGCACGTTTGATTTATCGCTCTGACCAGTCCGATTGGGCGCGCAGCCCCGGCCATGTGTTTGAGTATAGCTGGAACCATACCACCCTGCGGGCGTTGAAGGTGGACCCGTCGATCACCTACCTGCAAATCCGATTTGCTGGTGACGAAAAACGCGCACAGGTCGAGACCATGCGCAGGAAATTCGAAGGTGAGGTCATCACGCATCTCGAAGTCACCCGTGAGCATGGGCGCCCGATTTTCACAGGACTTTCTATGGTGAAGTTTACTTCTGAAGCTCGGCTCGACGAGATCGTCGCTGCTCATGAAGAGATCGGCGCGATGATCTTCAACCCACACCGCTACACGCTGGAAGAGGGCGGGCGCCAATCCACAGATGAGCGCCAGTTGAAATTCAAAGCTGAAGCCGACCCCAAAGGGCTCCTTAATCCGGGCAAGATGATTTCATGGCATGATCCCGATTGGACCTATGACGAAATGTACAGCTTTCCTGACATGCAACAGCGGAGAAGCTCATAGAAAAACATCTGAAATTCAGGGTTCTGGCGTTAATTTCGTGAGGCAGTGCATTTCCGGATCGGACATAGCGGCGACTTCGGGGACAAAATTAACCTGTCTGCCTGTGTATCAGTCTGTGTTTCTGCATCCTCCGGCTCTCTGCATGGGAAGTTGGATTGCCAACCAAGTTCAAGGTCAGTGTGATTTTGCTCAAGCCTGAAGCGATGCGACCGTTTCAAGGATTTGCTGTTCCATCAAGCGGGCTGCAGGAGAGAGCGTCGCGTCTGCTTTTCGCAAGAGGTGTAACTCTCGGCGGGCTGATTCGTCGGCGAGAGGTCGAAATGCCAACTCGCCCGGTCGAAACGCCATAAGTGTCATTCTGGGAAGTAGGGTTACGCCAATATTGGCCCGCACCATCCCAAGAATGGAGACTACATTATGGGCCTTTAGGCGAGCTGCTGTGTGAAGCTGACGTGAAGCCGGGGCTTCGATATGCTCTGACAGACTGTTCGCAATAATGCTTTCTTCTGCCAAGGCCTCCCATTCAATCGGGTCGGCAGATCGGGCGAGGCGATGGTCGGGGGCGCATATGACTCCAAAAGCATCTGACATGAGCACTTGACTGTGCAAGCCCGAGATATGTTTTGTGAGCGTTGCGATCCCGAGATCAATCCTGTTGCGGGACAGCTCATGTACGATGGATTGGGAGTCAATGTCTCGCAGTTCTATGTCCACTTGGTTGAAAGAATTGAAATATCGCGAAAAAACCTGAGGCATGATGGTCCCCGCAACAGAGGGAACAGTGGCTATACGAACAGATCCGAAGACTGCATTCGCATAGCCTTCAATGGCGCGTACCGTTGTATTGAAATGCTGTAACTCACGCTCGGCCTGATCCAAGACAAAAATGCCAAACGGGGTTAGTCGGTTCTTGCGGTCTGTTTCGAATAATGGTTCGCCGAGATGCTCCTCCATTTGCTTGAGCATCATGGAGACCGCTGACGGTGTTCGTCCAAGCTCAGCCGCGGCATCGCTCAGGTTCCCGTTTCGTGCCACCGCAACAAAGCCGCGTAGCATCTCGATTTTTAGCATAGGGAACTCCATTTCAGAAAAATTGAAATATATTTAAGAAGTTTAAATTTGCCTGAATGAAACGACTATGTCCATAAGGAGTAAATCAGATGTTTTGCGAGGCGAAAACCATGACCGAGATTCACAAAAACCTCATCGCCGGAGAGTGGCAGATAGGCGAAAGCGAAATAGAAAATCGCAACCCGTCTGATCTGTCCGATCTCATTGGACTTTTTGCACAGGCCAGCAGCGAACAACTTGATGCGACTTTGGCGCAGGCGCGGATCGCACAGGTTGAATGGGCGGCTTATGGAATGGAGCGCAAGCAAGCTGTGCTCATGGCTATTGGCAATGAGCTTATGGCCCGAGCTGAAGAGCTTGGTACATTGTTGTCGCGCGAAGAGGGTAAGCCTTTGGCGGAGGGCAAAGGTGAAGTCTATCGCGCGGGGCAATTTTTCACATACTACGCTGGGGAATGCCTGCGCCAATTGGGTGAAAATGCCGACTCCGTTCGTGCGGGGGTTGAAATCGATGTGCGCCGTGAACCCGTCGGGACGGTAGCGATCATCAGCCCATGGAATTTCCCCACTGCAACAGCATCATGGAAAATTGCGCCGGCGCTGTGCTACGGCAATGCTGTGGTGTGGAAACCCGCAAACATCACGCCAGCTTCGGCGGTAGCGCTTGCGGAGATTATCAACCGTCAGGATATCCCCAAAGGCCTGTTCAGCCTCGTAATGGGAGCCGGCCGCAGCGTGGGGCAACGTCTGGTCGAAAGCGCTGAAATTGATGCAGTTTCCTTCACAGGTTCTGTACCTGTCGGGAAAAGTATTGCAGCGGCCGCCATTCAGAACCTGACCAAAGTTCAAATGGAAATGGGCTCCAAGAATGCGTTGGCCGTTATGGATGACGCCGATCTTGACCTTGCGGTGACTTTAGCTCTTGGCGGTGCTTTTGGCGGCACAGGGCAGAAATGCACAGCCTCTTCCCGCCTTGTTGTCCATGAAGGTATTCACGACGCTTTTGTGGAAAAGCTGGTCGCTGGTGCACAAGCCATGAAAGTCGGGCACGCGCTTGAAGCGGGCACGCAAATGGGTCCCGTCGTCAGCGAACAACAACTGGATGAAAATCTTTCCTATGTCGCGCTCGGGCAGTCGGAAGGTGCTGAACTGGCCTGTGGTGGGCAACGGCTGAATATGCCGACAGAAGGCTATTACATGTCGCCGGGTGTGTTCTTGAATACCTCCAATGATATGCGCATCAACCGCGAGGAAATGTTCGCTCCGCTCACTTCGGTCATCAAGGTTGGCAGCTATGACGAAGCTCTGGCCGTCGTGAATGACACAAATTTCGGCCTAACTTCCGGTATTGTGACCAAATCTTTGGCTCGTGCGACGCATTTCCGTCGCAACGCGCGCACAGGTGTTGTGACCATTAACCTGCCGACTGCGGGTACGGACTATCACGTGCCCTTCGGTGGCCGCGGCGACAGCTCTTATGGTTCACGCGAGCAAGGTAAAGCGGCTGCGGAATTCTACACGACGGTCAAAACCGCCTACATCAGCGCAGGGCCAGTCTGATGCGGATCGATGGACTTCAATATGCCAACTGGTCTGAAAAAATATTTCGCCAGCTGCGCGAAGGTGATGTGGATGCCATTCACGTCACCATCGCATACCACGAAAACTTCCGTGAAACCGTGCTCAATTTTGAGAAATGGAACCGTTGGTTCGAACAATATCCAGACCTGATTGTCAAAGGTCTGACCGCTGCCGATATCGACCTTGCTCGCGCGACTGGGCGCACGGCAGTGTTTTTCGGCTTTCAGAACCCGAGCCCGATCGAGGACGATATCGGTCTGGTAGAAATTGTACATACGCTTGGCGCACGCTTCATGCAGCTCACCTATAACAATCAGTCCCTTTTGGCGACCGGATGTTATGAAGCCGAAGATGGTGGCCTCACCCGCATGGGTAAACAAGTTATCCGCGAAATGAATCGAGTGGGCCTTGTGGTTGATATGAGCCACTCTGGAGACCGATCAACGATTGAGGCTGCAGAGTATTCTGAACGCCCTATCGCCATCACTCACGCCAATCCTTATGAGTGGGCACCAGCGCTGCGCAACAAACGCGATAATGTGATCCGCGCAGTTACGCAAAACGGCGGTATGTTGGGGTTTTCCACCTATCCGCACCACCTGAAAGACAAATCTGACTGTAGCCTGACAGAGTTCTGCGAGATGATCGCGCGTAGCGCTGAACGTTATGGCGCTGAATATTTGGGTATCGGTACGGATCTTTGCCAAGATCAACCTGATAGCGTTGTCGAATGGATGCGTGTCGGTCGTTGGACCAAAGAAATCGACTATGGCGAAGGTTCAAAGTCCGCACCGGGCTTTCCACCTATGCCCTATTGGTTCGCCGACAACCGTGATTTTGCGAATATTGAACAGGGCCTGCGTGCCACCGGCCTAAGTGAGGCCGAGGTGCAGGGTATCATGGGCGGCAACTGGTATCGTTTTTTCAAAGACAACTTCGGTCCTGCTCCAGGTTCGGCAACATAACTTGAACACTGAATCCAAAACAAGAACGGACGCACAAAAAACCGCGTCCACCTCCCCCCAACAGGAGACCCAAATGACTGAAACATCGCAAACCAACACAACTCAGGGAAAGCGAATAAATATCCCTGTGTTTGTAATTTCCGGCGGTTTTATCGCCCTTTTCTGCCTGGCTGCTCTAATTAATCTCGACGCCCTTTCCAGGGCGGTCGATTGGAGCTTTAACATCGCAGCGACCTATTTTGGTCTCTATTGGCAATTTCTGCTGCTGGCGACCTTTCTGATCGGCTTGTTGCTCTGCGTTCTGCCTGGCGGGCGCGCTATCATGGGTAATATTGCAAAACCAGAATTCACCACGTTCCAGTGGGGCTCGATGATTATGTGCACGCTTCTGGCGGGAGGTGGTGTGTTTTGGGCAGCAGGTGAGCCGATTGCGCATTTTCTCTCGTCGCCGCCGCTCTTTGGGGCCGAATCCGGGACGCCCGAAGCCGTGACCCCTGCTATTGCTCAGAGTTTTATGCATTGGGGCTTTCTGGCTTGGGCCATTCTCGGCTCTCTGACCACGATCATGCTGATGCATTACCATTATGAAAAAGGCCTGCCACTCGCGCCGCGTACGCTGTTGTATCCGGTCTTTGGCGACAAAGCCATTCACGGCCCTATCGGCATCATTGCGGATGCTGCCTCCATCATCGCTGTTGTGGCGGGGACCGTGGGGCCGATCGGCTTTCTCGGACTACAGGTGAGCTATGGGCTTGCGGAGCTTTTCGGTATCCCGAATGTCTTTGCCACACAATTCGCCGTCATCGGGGGCCTTGTGGCAATCTATACGATCTCGGCCATGACCGGCCTTTCTCGCGGTATTCAATTCCTGTCCAAGCTTAACGTCATTCTGGCTTCAGTGCTGCTTGTCTTTGTGCTTCTTGCCGGGCCGACAGGTTTTATCTTCAGCACGTTCTTCACAGGGTTTACGAGCTACATTGCCCATTTCTTTGATATGGCGCTTTATCGCGGGGATGCTGGTGTCTTTGGTGCGCCGGGCTGGCTCGGCTGGTGGACGGTCTTCTTTTGGGGATGGTTCATGGGATATGGCCCGCTAATGGCAATGTTCATCGCACGTGTATCGCGAGGACGTTCTATACGCTCGATCATTATCATGCTTTCGATCATTGCACCGATTGTAACTAACTTCTGGTTCACAATTGTGGGTGGAACGGGCATTGCGATGGAATTGGCCGAGCCGGGCGTTGTTTCATCAGCGTTTGAAGGCTTCAATCTTCCGGCAGCGCTTTTGGCAATCACTTCGAACCTGCCGATGGGCTTTCTTGTGTCCTTGTTGTTCCTGATCCTAACCACGATTTTCGTGGCAACGACAGGCGACTCGATGAGCTATATGATCGCTTCGGTCATGAGCCGCGATGAAACGCCTTCCGTGCCGGTTCGGGTGTTTTGGGGCATTGCGATGGGGGTGATGGCGATTATCCTGATCTCTGTGGGCTCTGGCGGCGTGTCCAAGCTGCAAAGCTTTATCGTTGTGACAGCCGTTCCTGTGTCTCTCCTTTTGCTTCCTTCCTTGTGGGATGCCCTGCGCATCACGCTTGCCAAAGGGAAAAAGGACTAAGTTTTTCCGGGCGCGTTTAGCGCCCGGGCTTCCTATTCGGCTTGTTGCGCCACCCCCAAAACATGGAAATTCACTACGCTTCCACACTGCAAAGGTCTGACCAAATGATGAATGTTCCTCTGCGTGATCCCGATACTGTTATGCGCCTTGTTCGCCTCGGTTCACTTCACCAGTCACGCCTGTCCTTCATGCGCATTTTAACTCGTCGTATGGCCCGTGAAAAATGGCGTTTTGCACAGACGGAATTTCATATAAATGACCGAGGTGAGGGCCATGCAGTCTATACCGCCTACGCACCGGACCATGCCTATTCTCTGATTGCCTTTGCCCATAATCTGCCAAATGAAAAACGGTCGGATCGGGTTATCGCAGAAGCGTGGGACGCAACATTCACACTCTTTGATGGCATTCCGACGCCCAAAGATATCGCTCGATTGGCGCAAAATATTCCACTTCAAGAGGCCGGGCGTGTGACCAGTACAGAGCTTTCTGTATCGCGCGCCAACAGATCTGTCCGGCTTTGGGATCATGTGGTGAGTGCTTTGGCCGCGGGTCATCAGCCTTCGCAGGACCAAATTGACAGGGTTGGCTATTTGATGCGGACAACTGCGGTTTACGGTTCAGGCAAACTCGGTGCAGCAGACCGTGAAATGATTGCGGACCGGCCGGAATTCGCTGTTCCGTTTCAAGTTGAGATGCTGTCGGTCTATCTGACACGCTGGTTTGTCAGGGATCTCGTACAGCACATGGCGGATTGCCAAGCGGCAGAAGCAGGCAACACTGCCGCGAATCTTGACAGTGCGATCGCCCGCTCTATCGGGATAGGCAACTCAACAGGGCTTGGTATGGCGCCCTTTCTCTTGAATCACCCCGTATTGTTCAACAATTGGATTGCAGCGCGGGAAGCCGCTCTCAGCCGTGTGCGTTCGGTCGAAAATGCAACGCCCGAAGCTATTGCCCTGTTCCGTGCACTTTTTGCACGCAACCTGCAGTTATTGGGGAATTGGCGATCCGAGCACCCTGTTCAGGTGACCAAGCTCGAAGCGCTACGTGACGACACTACTCGTTTGCAAAACTATTTATCGGAAATGGATTTAGCGGCCCCATATGCTTGGGATGCCCTATATCGCTGGGCCGAGGCTCACCTGAGCACGGAAGGACAGGAATGGATCGTATCTTTGCTCTTGGAACCCTACGGGGAGATTGTCGACTCTCTGGCTGAGACTATGGCTGCTGACAATACCGCAACTTTCCGAATTGCAGGTAAGATGAGCCTTGGAGAATTGCGTTCTCTTTTGGAAAATATTTATGGCTGGGCCATTGAGACCGACTGGGCTGAGCCGGCGAACAAGGCGCGTGCCTGGTATGTGTCTGAAGAAAAACTGGAACCAAGACTTGGAGAGCGATTCAAAGAACCTATTGAAGCGTTTGAACAACCCCTTGCGCCCGGTCGAGATGCTGCAGAGCTTTATGCTTGCCTTGCGCATTGGCCGAGCGATGCCACAGTGGCTAATTTTCTGCTGCGTCATCCGGAACATCGCCATTCGGTGCGCCGCAGTCAGATTGTCGGACGCGCTCCCTATGCAGAAATCCGCGACAATACGATTTCCGACCAGATTATGCCGATCGACATGCTGCGCTGTAAACTCGCCTTTTTTGGAGCGACCAAGTTCGATCCGCGTTCTGATCGCTGGGTGAGAATCTGCCTCTATGGCAATGCACCTATGCCACCTGAACTTACGCAGGAAAACTGTGATTATTGGGTCTATCCTGATTTAGACGAGGTGAGCGCATGAGCCATTCTTTGAACGAAATCGAAGCCATGAGTAAACGCGCTGCGCGTGGGTCCGGGCTTTCCTGGGGGCTTGCTGAGGAGGCGGCAAAAGGCACGCGCTGGCTGTCGGCTTTCAATTTGCCCGGAGCCGCACTTCTTGCCCAGCTTTTGGAAATGAATGATCGTTTGCCTTTGGTGGATGTATCGCCGGTCTCCTTGCGTGCAACCTCCTGGCGCGCACCTTCAGGGCGCTTGAGCCCTTTGATCGCGGGCGCATCGCTTAGCGATTGTGCGGTACAACTTATGGAACGCGGCTCGATCACAATGGAGCATCTGTGTGTGCCGCTTCTCGCTGTTCCTTTCATGGGGGGAGCTGCTTTGCGACTTCAAAATCCTGTAGCCGTTGCTTGGGACGGGCTAAAACTAACCACAGACGGGCATCATCTCTCCTTGGAAGGAGACACCGAGAAATTGACGATCAACCTTGCCGAGCGCGTGACGTTCTATGCGCCTGCCGAGATGATCGGGCACCGTAAACCCGTTATTCGTGCCAATGTCAGCCCCGAAGACTGGGACCGCCTCGCCATATTCGCGCATCGCACATTCGCGCCAGCGACAGAGGAAAGCCGTCTGAGGGGGGCAGGAGCAGGACTGAATGACAACGATTAATACTGTTCTCTTCACGCCTTACGTCAAAGATTATGGACCGTTTTACATAGCGGAGCCAGCAAATACCAACATATCCACTCCGAAAGATACCACAATGGCCACTACAGAAATCCTTTCGCTTACTGAAATTGAAGACCTTGCATATCGGGCGCTCGTCAATGCGGGCACTTCAGAAGCAAATGCGCGCCCTCTGGCCGTAGCAACCGCGATAACAGAAGCCGATGGCATTTCTTCTCATGGTCTGGCTTATATTCCCATCTACGCAGAACATGTGAAATGTGGGAAGGTAGATGGGCAGGCTCAGCCGGAGCTGCGACAGCCGAAGCCTGCGGTTATCACAGTAGATGCGGGCACAGGTTTTGCACATTCTGCCATTGAAGTGGGTTTCGAAGCCCTTGTGCCACTTGCTCGCGAGATGGGCGTGGCCGTTTTGGCAATCAATAATTCCTACAACTGCGGGGTTCTGGGCGTACACACTCGCCGCCTGGCAGAAGCTGGGCTGTTGGGCATCGGGTTTACCAATGCGCCGGCCTCGATTGCGCCCTCTGGCGGCAAAACACCGGTTGTCGGAACCAATCCGTTTTCCATTGCCGCTCCTGATCCTGATGGCAACGCTGCTGTGTTGATTGACCAATCGGCCAGCACCATCGCGAAAAGCGAAGTGATGAAACATGCTCGCGAAGGCAAATCTGTACCGGAAGGTTGGGTGTTAGACGCAGACGGGCAACCCACAACTGATCCTCATGCTGGTCTTAAAGGTTCGATGGTTCCTTCGGGCGGATATAAAGGGGTAGGGATCGCGTTGATGGTTGAGTTGATGGCGGCTGCTATGACTGGGGCAACCCTTGGCACATCCGCAAGCCCGTTCTCCGGAACTGCGGGAGGCCCTCCACGTACAGGACAGTTCTTCATTGCTATTGATCCTGTATCAACTTCAGGTGACGAGTTCCAAGGCCGCTTGCGGGACTTGATTTCTTCCATCCGCACACAAGATGGTGCTCGTTTGCCCGGGGATGGACGCCAGAGCAACCGCGAAAAAGCTTCAAAAGATGGTGTTGCGGTCGATACCTTGCTTTTAAAGAAGGTTCGGGCGCTGCTCTAAAGATGACAGTGTATTCGGTGTATGAGTGGCTGTTGGTTGCGTGGGTTGCAACTTAATTTTTGTCACTCTCGCCCACTGTCTCCTCTGACATGTGACGAGGCCCCTGACGCACCGGTGGCGGTCTCTGTGCTCGAGGTTGAAATAATCTTGGGGAAATGGCCGCCGGTTGCGCTGTGCACATGATTTATCAACGGACAGTCTTCATCATCATATTCGAACGGTGGAGAACAGACCGCTATCGTGACAAGCATACAGACGTCGCTGAGTGGTTAGAAAACAACATAGCTAAGCGTCTGCCGAGTTCACGTTGCCAGGCTGACCTGCATAGGAACGTTAGATGTCATTGGTGGAAATTGCGCGAAAACCACTCACTTTCCTAAATTACTTTGAATTGCCCAAATATTGATCGTAAAATATATAATACAACTAATTGTTTTTAAACATAAAATTTCCATTGTCGTTTATTTGACAGTTTGTGTCGCTTTTGCGAAAGCGCCCCGACCAGTGTGTAACAATCAATTGTGACACAACAGAGCGCAACTACATCGCGCCACGCCATCAGGGGAGCTTTTATATGGAGACGTTGGTTTTCATCAGTCAAAACCTCGATCTTATTTTCGAGAGAACTGTCCAACACATGTCGATTGTTTGTGTGGCAATCGGGCTGGCCATTGTGACCGGGGTCCCTGTTGGCATCCTGATCACGCTCAACCAAAAAGCAGCGGATATCGTGCTCTATATTGCTGCGATCATCATCACGATTCCGTCAATCGCGCTTTTTGGTCTGATGATACCGGTGCTCTCGCTGATTGGTCAAGGCGTGGGATATATGCCCGCCGTGATTGCCGTGTTGCTCTACTCGCAACTGCCGATTATTCGCAATACTTACACGGCGATCACAAATGTGGATCCGGCGTTGCGCGAAGCTGCGCGGGGATTGGGCATGACCCCCATACAACGCCTACGTCGTGTTGAAATCCCTTTGGCGATCCCTGTTGTCATGGCCGGCGTGCGGATCGCGGTTGTCATGAATATAGGTATTACGGCAATCGCTACATACATCGGGGCAGGTGGTCTGGGCGCCTTTATTTCGCGCGGCATTTCTCAATCCGACCCTCGGCAGCTCATCACCGGCGCTTTAATGGTGTCTCTTTTGGCCATCGTCAGCGATTACTTCCTTCTTTGGCTGCAAAAACGCCTTACACCTGCCTCTTCCTCCGCACCTGCGGGTGGCCATTAAATATCTGGATACGCTATGATCAAACTGGAAAAACTCTCCAAAATTTTTGAAACACCAAATGGCGGGACCGTCATGGCGGCCGACAAAGTGTCGCTTGAAGTGGCCAAAGGTGAAATTTGTGTTCTGCTTGGCCCCTCTGGGTGCGGCAAGACAACGACACTTAAAATGATCAACGGGTTGATCCCGAAAACCAGTGGTAAAATACATGTTGCGGGGCGGGATACGGACACGATTGATCCGGTCGAATTGCGTCGATCCATCGGCTATGTGATCCAACAAATAGGTCTTTTCCCTAACATGACAATCGAGGACAATATTTGCATTGTTCCTGATCTGCTGGGTTGGGAACGGAGCAAAGCGCGTAAGCGCGCCGCCGAGCTTCTTGATCTGGTGAACCTTGATCCCAGTATTTTTCTCAAACGTTTCCCAAAAGAACTATCTGGTGGCCAACAACAACGTGTAGGCGTGATCCGTGCATTGGCGGCGGACCCGCCCGTATTGCTTATGGATGAACCCTTTGGTGCGATTGACCCCATCAACCGGGCGGTCATCCAGGACGAGTTTTTGAGAATGCAAACGGAACTGCGCAAAACTATCGCTTTTGTCAGCCACGACATCGACGAAGCGATTAAAATGGCCGATAAGATTGCGATTTTTAGAGACGGTAAACTCGAACAATTCGACAGCCCTGACGACCTTTTGGCGCGTCCGGCCAACGATTTTATCGCAAGCTTTTTGGGCTCTGACCGCACGCTCAAACGCCTCAGCCTGTTAAAAGTGTCTGATGTCATGCTCAGTGGCCGTATCCGTGTGAGCGCCCAAGATGACGTCGCCACGGCTCGCGATATGATGAAGGAGGCCGGCCATAAGAATATTGTCATGGTGGGGCCGCGTGGGCGTGCGCGCGGTTATTTGCATCTCAACGATGTTGTGGAGGCCTCCGGCACGGTCGAAGAACATTATCAGGCTTTGCCGACCACGGTGAATGTTGATGCCGATTTGCGCACGGCGGTGTCGCGAATGTTCCGTCATGACATGACATGGATGGCCTGTGTCGATGATGACGGTTTTTTCAAGGGTTTCATCACCCAACGCGCCATCTCTCATCAATTGGGCGCAACCTATCGCGACACCCCGACGGAGGGTTTGACGTGAGCAGGAGTATTCGGGGCGCCGACGTATCTGAAACTATGAAAACACGCGCTGCATTGGTCCTTGGTATTGCTCTCGGTGCTGCTCTTACAGTGGCGGCACAGGGATATTTTGGCGAGATTTGGCGGACTTATTCCGAGGATATCATCTATCTCACGAAACAACATGTCGTGCTGGTATTGATCTCTTCGGGTCTGGCTATTCTTGTCGGTGTGCCTGCGGGCATTTTACTCAGCCGTGACTTTATGCGGCGCTATTCTGAAACCCTGTTGCAGGTCTTCAATATCGGAACGACGATCCCGACGCTGGCGATCCTTGCGTTATCGATCACACTATTGGGTATCGGGTTTAAGCCCGCCATTTTTGGCCTTTGGGTGGCGACCTTGTTGCCCATCGTTCGCAATGTGTTTCAGGGGTTGCGCGACGTGCCTGCCCACCTCAAAGAAGCTGCACAGGGCATGGGCATGACGCCTCTACACATACTGCGCAGTGTGGAACTCCCAAATGCACTTTACGTTATGTTCGCCGGAATTCGGACTGCTGTTGCTGTCAATGTCGGGACAGCGCCTCTGGCCTTTTTAATCGGCGGGGGCGGGCTTGGTGAACTGATTTTCACCGGTATCGACCTCAATGACATGCAGATGCTGCTTGCCGGTGTCATCCCCGTCGGGCTGCTTTCGATGTTGGCAGACTATGCGCTCGCAAAAGGGCAATTCTGGCTCATCCCTCGCGGGGTCAACCCGCTCAGACCTTAAAAACAATGACAAACTTATCCAACGGAGACGCACTCATGATGAAGAAACTTTCAACTGCCGCAGCCAGCGCGCTGTTCGCTGCCACGACCTTTTTCGCCAGCGCTACACAGGCGGACGTCATCAAAGTTGGAGGTAAAAACTTTACCGAACAGCTTTTGATCACCCAAATCACGACAGACCTACTTGAAGCAAACGGGTATGATGTCGACAAGCTTGAAGGCATGGGGACCTCTGTTGTGCGCGCTGCCCTTGAGAACGGCCAAGTCGATATCTACTGGGAATACACCGGCACCTCACTCGTGACCTTCAATAAAATCGAAACAAAGATGAATGCCGAAGAAACCTATGCGACGGTCAAAGACCTTGACGCCAAACTCGGCATCACATGGCTTGATCCGTCCCGCGCCAATAGCACCTATGCTTTGGCTGTGCGTAGGTCAGATGATAAGGGCTTAAGCTCGTTCTCAGATATGGCTGCGGCATATAACGCAGGGGAAAAGCTCAAACTGGGTGTAAATGCAGAATTCCCCAAACGCCCGGACGGATTGCCCGGACTGGAAGAGACCTATGGTTTTGACATGAAGCGGTCAAACCTTGCGTCGATGCAAACCGGCTTGATCTATGACGCGCTGAAAACCGAAAACTTGGACATCGGTTTGGTTTTTGCCCTCGATGGCCGTATCGAAGCATTTGATTTCAAAGTGCTCGAGGATGACAAAGGGTTCTTCCCGAGCTACGCGCTAACCCCGAACATCCGTACCGAACTTCTCGAGGCCGACCCCAAAATTGGTGAGCTTTTGAATTCTGTCTCGGCGATCATGACTGATGATATCATGCGTGGGCTTAACGCGATGGTCGATGTAGATAAGAAGACTATCGAAGAAGTTTCGCAAACCTTCTTGAAAAACCAAGGTTTGATTTAAAATCAATCGCCGCTTCCCGAAGGGGGAGCGGCACGTTTACAGGATACGATGATGCGCCACCGCGATGTCCTACACTGCGCCTGTGCGCAGCTTGAACATACCCCGGACAGTCCCGACACATTGTTCAATAAACATGTGGCCTTTCTGGAAGAGGCCCAGGACGGCCAGATCGATCTGACGGTGTTTCCCGAAACCTCTTTGACGGGCTATCCCGCAGATGGAGATGCCGTACGCAATTCGGCAATCTGGGCTGACGATCCGCGGCTTCTTGCCTTGGCGCAAAAATGTCGTCACGGCTATGCGGTGGTCGGGTTTGTCGAACATGGCCGCGGGGGCCAATTTTACAATTCCATCGCGTGGTTGCACAAAGGTGAGGTGCTCAAGATCTACCGCAAGATCAACCTGCCGACATATGGCCGCCTCGACGAGGGCAAATATTTCACTGCCGGCAAACGCACTATGACGCTGGATATTGACCGTCACTGGATCTGTGGCGGCATGATCTGTGCCGACAGTTGGGATCCAGGCCAGCTTTATCTGTCGGCCATGCGAGAGAGTACGGTTTTGGCTCTACCGATCGCTTCGACAAAAGAAGGAGTTGGTGGCGGGTTCTCGAACGAGGCGGGCTGGGATCTGGTCGGTCGCCATACAGCGATGATTTATGGCCTACCCATTCTGATGTGCAATTGGACCGGACCGCACCTTGATATGCATTTTTGGGGTGGCTCGAGGATTTTAGGCCCTGACGGGACGCGCTACGCCCATGCCGGAGACGACGAAGCGCTTTTGACCACTGAGATTGCTTATGCGGATGTGATCCACGCACGGCAAACAATGCCGACCGTGCGTACTCTGATGCCTCAGCTTTTGCAGCGTGAACTGCCCGGTCTATTGGAATGAGAAATGCCAAATTCCAACGATATAAATAAATTTTTGAATGAAATTCGCTGGGCGGATGTGCCGGACAGAGTTCAGGCCCGCGTCCGTTTTTTGCTTTTGGATTTGCTGGGGACAGCTTTGGCTGGAACGGGAACAGAGTTGCATGCGGCTGTTTTGCAGTATGCAACTCGCAATCTTGATGGTGATCATGCGCGGGTCTTGTTTTCGGGCGTCACGCTATCGCCAGAAGGGGCGGCGCTTGTTGGTGCGATGACCATCGACTCTGTGGACGCACATGATGGTCACAGATTGACCAAAGGCCATGTAGGTTGCGGACTTTTACCGGCACTCTTGGCCATTCTGGATGATCGTCAAGTTGCTTTGAGTGGTGAAGATTTTCTGACATATTTGGCGGCTGGATATGAGATCGGTACGCGGGCCGGCATCGCTTTACATCGCACCGCATCCGACTATCACACAAGTGGGGCGTGGATTGCCGTCTGTGTCGCGGCGTTTTGTGGGAAGCTGATGGACTTGCCCCCTGACGTCTATGCCCACGCATTGGGCATTGCCGAATATCATGGGCCGCGCAGCCAGATGATGCGGGTGATCGACCACCCAACCATGCTTAAGGATGGTTCCGGTTGGGGTGCTATGGCTGGGATTTCTGCTGCTGCCCTCGCAGAAGCGGGGTTCACGGGTGCTCCTGCCATAACGGTTTTGGGCTCGGATGTGGCTGATATATGGGCCACACTGGGCGCGGAATGGGAAGTTATGAATCAATATATAAAAGGGTTCCCCGTCTGCCGTTGGGCACAACCTTCTGTACAGGCGGCGCTTGATCTAACTCGCGTTCGCCCATTGCGCCCGGAGGACATTGTCTCAGTTGAAATCGAAACCTTTCACGAGGGCACGCGTCTGTTCAAAGGTATCCCCTCAACCACCGAAGAGGCGCAATATGCCATCGGGTTTCCCGTGGCCGCGGCTCTTTTGCGGGGGCGCGTGGGAGTAGCTGAGGTTTCCAAAGCCGCCTTTTGTGACCCCGATTTGCGTGCTGTGTGTGAAGGTCTTTCGTTTAAAGAAAACGACGCGTTTAACGACCTTTTCCCAGCAGAGCGTTGGGCGAGATTGTCCGTGCACCTGTCCTCAGGCGAGGTGCTGACCACACCTGCAACACAGGCGAAAGGCGATCCCGAGACGCCCTACTCGGAGGCCGAGCTCACCGCAAAATTCTACGATCTGGCAGGGGAGGCAGCCTCCCGCCCGCGGCTTGAAGCGATCCACGCAGCTGTTATGGGGCTGGATGGCTCTGGTGCTTCGCTCATCCGGTTGCAAGATCAGATTTTCCCAAAAGCAAAATGAACGCGATTTGAACACACTGCAATTGCAAAAGGGGGGCCGAAGGCCCCCCAATCTCTGTCTGCGTCTCTCCATTAACTCCAAGGATAGGGGCTGTTGGACACAGGGTGCAACTTACCTTCGGCGTAGCGGGAAAACCGGAAGGGGGACAAAAGCGTTGAGGTTTCAGCGGTAATTTCCTGCGCCACAAGTTCACCTACACCAATCATTTTATAGCCGTGGTTGCTGTCCGCGATGACATAGCAGTTTTCGCGAAATACATCGAAAACCGGGAAGCTGTCCGGGGTGAAACAGCCGACGCCCCCTGAGGGTTCATTGAGGTATTTTGGCATGGTGCCCGAGAAACGCGCGTTACAATGCGCCAGTGCGGAAACCCACATATGGGCGAATTCCGGCGAGGCGATGAATTCCGGTGACGAAGGGCCGTAAGGGTCAAGGGTGACATCATTGGCGGGTTTGTCGACCCGATAGGGCATTGCTCCCCCTTGAATGCCGCCAAAATTGAAGTCGGGTTTGTAATAAATTCCCCACATATCTTCGGTGATCACAGAGCCATCAACATCAGACAAAAGCGGCGCGTCGGTGTCGACGTGGATCACCGGAGGCATCTTTCCGTCATTGGTTTTAAAGCTTTCGGGATCGACGCGCAAAACGCCTTCTTCGAGCTGCCAGTATTTCCACATCGGCACGCTATCATGTATCTTGCCATCGGCGCCTTTGATCGAGATTGCATCCGGCAGATCCGCCATCGACCAGAAATCACGCACCCAAGGACCTGCGGCGATCACAAGATAATCACAGGCGATGTGGCCTTTGTCCGTGTCTACACCAATGATCGCGGCGCTCGCGCCATTGGCACTCTTGAGACCGGTGACGGTAACGCCACTCATGATGCGCACGCCTTCTTCTTCGGCCATTTTCGCCAAAGCATAGATTGCCGCAGCATTATGGGCATAACCGCCTTTTTTCTCATGTAGAATGGAGGTAATGTTTTTAGCCTGCCAGTCGTCGAAAAGGCCTTTCATATAGGTGTCGCACTCGGCTTCGCCTTCAATGAAGTCAGACTCATAGCCGATGGCTTGCTGTTCTTTGTGAATCTGCGCCACGTCTTCATGCATGCTTTCGGACGAGATTTGCATGTAGCCCACCGGGTTGTATTGGAATTCCTTTGCGTGGGCTTCCCAATGGCCGACGGAATGGGCCATCAGCTCGCGCATGGCGGGTTGAAAATAGTTGTTGCGCACAACGCCACAGGCGATGCCTGAGGCCCCTGCTGCGATGCCGCTTTTATCGATTACGACGATATCTTCGCCCGTGCCCTTGCCCGAGGCTTTGAGTTTCTTGGCCAGATGTAAAGCCGTAGATAGGCCGTGGATACCTGCTCCGATGATGAGATATGGTGTGCTCTTTGGGAAAGACATTTGGTTCTCCGTTTGTAATGCGACTCCCGTCGCTTTCTTTCCTAAGAATTGCGCGCAATTGCAGGGCATCAGACTAAGACCCACGACAATTTCTTTTGAAATAGCGCCATATGTTGAGCTTTACGTGTTTTAAAAGAAACGCACATAAAATGCTTAATATATTGGCAATTTGAGAATTTGGATGGTTCAGATTGGCCATTTTGCTTAGAGTATTGACGCATATTCGAAAGCAAGTGGCGTGGCTGACCCGTAGACTTATCGAAAGAGATATCATGATCGATACGGGAGCTCGGATCACTATGGATGCCACCAAGAATGCCCTGCGCAGCGCGTTGGACGACTGTCAGGACGGCTATTCCTTGCCACAAGCATTTTACAATGATGACGCTATATTCATGGCCGATTTACAGGCTATCTTTCAAAAAGAATGGATTTTTGTTGGGCCGGAATGTGAACTCCCGAATGCGGGCGACTACGTCACGCTGACTATCTATGACACGCCGATCATTGTGCTTCGCGATCATGATGGCGTCATTCGCGCCTTTCACAACTCATGTCGCCATCGCGGATCGCGTTTGTGCGATAAAACGCGTGGTCATACGGGGCGTCTGGTCTGCCCCTATCATCAATGGACCTATGAGCTCAGCGGGGCATTGGTCTCTACGCGCTATATGGGTGATGCTTTCGATCAAGATAAATTCCCGTTGAAGTCTGTGCATGTCACATCGGTTGAGGGGCTTGTGTATATTTGCCTCGCCGAGACTGCGCCGGACATCGACACATTCCGCGCGGCCGTGACACCCTACATCAAACCGCATGCTCCACAGCGAACCAAGATTGTTCATGAATCAGTGATTGTCGAAGAGGCCAACTGGAAACTGGTGATTGAGAATAACCGTGAATGTTATCATTGCGCAGGCAATCATCCGGAATTATTGGTGTCTTTGGTGGAAATGGCCTTGCCAAATGACGCGCGATTTGGCGACGAGTTTCGTATCATGGAGGAGAAAGGCAAGCTCTGGGATAGCCTCGGATTGCCCCATGCGCCTGTCGATGGCGGCACAGAGTTCCGCTGTATCCGTTTGCCGTTCCGTGATGGGGCCTATTCGATGACGATGGATGGAAAGCCCGCGTCAAAAAAGCTTTTGGGCGACCTCATCGAACCTGATCTGGGCTCTGTGCGCGCCTTTCGCATTCCGAACAACTGGCATCATTTCCTCTCTGAAATGACCATTCATTTCCGCGTTTTGCCACTCGGTCCGAACAAAACCGAGGTGCGTACCACATGGTGTGTTCACGAGGATGCGGTCGAGGGCTGGGATTATGATATCGAGCATCTGTCTCGTGTCTGGATCGAAACCAATGATCAGGATAAACGCCTCGCAGAAGAAAACCAACGCGGTACGAAATCTTTGGGTTATGAGCCGGGCCCATATTCGGAAATATCCGAATTCATGATCCTAAATTTCCTCGATTGGTATCGCGGTGCTATGGAGAATTGGTTGAGGGAGACCGGCCGTCAATTGCAGGCGGCGGAATAAAGATGGCTATGGATATGATTGTCCCCGCGTTTCCCAAAGCAGGCGTTCCGCGTCACCCGGTCGAGCGGCTAACAGTTAAGCTCAAGGCGAAGCGTCGTGAGACGCCGGACACGATGAGTTTTGTGTTCGAGGTCATGGAAGGCGTGCTGCGTCACTATCCGGGGCAGGCGGTCTCGCTTGACTTGCCCGTGCCGCAAGGTACGGTGACACGCACCTTTACGGTTGCCTCAGCGCCGAACCTGAACAATTGGTTTGAACTCACGATAAAAGCTGCGCCGGACGGTTATGCTACGCGGTGGATGCAAGAGGTTTTGGCAGTAGGGGACGAGATCACTGGACGAGGGGCTTTTGGCACGTTCTCGATCATGTATTATCCGAACACGCCGCTGTTGTTGATCGGCGGCGGAAGCGGGTTCACTCCGATGATGTCGACACTGCGGTGGCTATCTGAACGCGGCGAAACGACGGATGTAGTGGTCATTCAGGTCGCGCGCAGCAAGAAGGACCTGTTGTTTCGCGAGGAACTGGACCAGATCGTTACTCAAATGTCGACGATCAAACTGTTTAACGTTTTGAGCGCGCCCCGAAAAGGCGAGGCTTGGTCCGGTTATCGTGGGCGCCCTGATCGCGCGATGATCCGCGCCATGGTGCCGGATGCGTACCGGCGTCAAACTCTGTGTTGTGGTCCAATAGGATTTATGGATCACATGGGCAAGGTTTTGCGCGCCGAAGGGTTAGACCGCGCGCGTTTCCTCACCGAAAGCTTTGGTCAAAAGATGGCTGTGCCTCAAGATGTCGTTCAGCCGATCAACGGAGATGGCATCACGGTTTCTATCGGCGCGCAAACCTTTGATGTCGCGCCGGATGTTCCTTTGTCGACGTCTTTGGCAGCTGCGGGAAAACGCATTCCGACCGGTTGTGGAGAGGGCCAGTGTGGCACTTGTCGCGTTCGGCTTCTTGAAGGGGAGATCGAGATGGACCACCAAGGCGGGCTATCGCAACAAGAAGAGCATCAAGGCTATATTCTTGCTTGTTGCACACGGCCCAAAACCGCGATTAAGATCGCGATATGACCTGTTACATCGGTGAGTATATCTATATGCTTGATACTTGCCGATGCCCCATAGAAATAAGGTTCGCATAACATCAATCCAGCACAACTGGAGCGCGGATTTTGGAAACGCATGACCGACATCACATCACGCACAACGGGATCTGGACGGGTGGGGCGAGATACTCCGATCCGGTTTGAGTTTGCGCTGTTGAACAATGTTTCCATGCTCTCCGTGATCTCTGCGATAGAGCCCTTGCGCGTTGCCAATCGAATGGCTGGGTATGAGTGTTATAGCTGGGATATTGTCAGTGAGAATGGCACCGAAATTCATGCCTCAAACGGGCTGCAATTCGCCAGTTCGGGCCGCATGGGCGAAGGTCGTGTGCCTGATTATACCTTTGTTTGCGCAGGGCTGAGCCTCGAAGCAATCCACCCGACACGACTGTCGGCTTTTTTAAACCGCCGTGCTGCGGCTGGCGTGTGTGTGGGGGCAATTTCTATGGGATCAATCTTTTTGGCGCGCGCCGGATTGTTGCAAAATACGCGATGCACGATCCATTGGGAAGGCTTGCCCGCTTTCAAAGAAGAGTTCCCAGATATTCACGTGTCACATGCTATCTATGAAGTCGACAATGGCATCATGACCTGTGCGGGCGGCATGTCTTCTTTTGATATGATCATGAGTGTCATTGCGCGCGATCATGACGCATCACTTGTCACGTCAATCATAAATCAGTTACAATTGGATCGGGTACGCTCTGAGGTGACTTTGCAATCGAGCGGTTCGATGAAATTGCCGGACACCGCACCAAAGCATCTACGTCACGCCGTAATTTTGCTTGAAGAAAATATGGAATACCCGCTGTCACCAACAGACCTTGCCGAAGCCGTGGGCACCAGTCGCCGCACGCTTGAACGGATGTTTCTTAAGCACACGGGGATGACGCCATCTAAGTTCAGTAAAGTCCAGCGACTGGAGCGTTCAAAAGACCTGTTGCAGCACAGCGGACTTTCGATACTCGACATCGCCTTGGCGACGGGATTCAGATCTGGCTCTTATTTCTCTTATTGTTTTTCGGAATATTTTGGGCTCCCTCCGTCGCAAATTCGGAGGTAAACATCGATCCGCCTCGAAAGCGGGGCAGATCCAAGTCGACAAGTTCGCGTGCGTCATGGGGGGGTGATCAGACTGTGCCACCAACAAACCTTGCGCAGAAGGGCGGCGATGATCGCAATATCTCACTTTACTTTGTGTTGCCCCGGCATGCATCAGACATTTGAACACGATAGGCTGTGTATCTCGCGCGGTCATTGACGTCACCGAGACCATTCCGCTTCAACTTCACTTTCGTGGCGACCGGACCGGAGCGGCGACCAGAGCGTTTGTTACGCTGCTGAGAAATAGAAAAAAGACATTCAGCAAGATATGGAATTGAGGGATTGTCTTACATCAGATTGATTTAATGTTGTCCGAGACAGATAGCGACCGTCAGGTCACATGTTTTCAATGGTTTGTGGCGGCAGTATGAGGGATGCTCTGAACATTCTGTTCTCGATAGGTATGTTAAGATTACACTTTTCGCAGATACCCATGTCGCAAATAGATTCATAGTGATCTGGCCTCTGTTTACACGCCTCCTAAGCGTTTCTTAAAGGTCTTATGGGCCAACCTGCCCATTCTCAAAATCCCCATTGTTCCGTAGATATTGCCCAAAATATAAGGACATAGACAGATGCGTTTAGTGCTTCGGAGACGAGACGCAAAAGTTTTTAACGAGGTGCAGAGAGGGCAGGTCAGGTTAAAGACGTTTGTTAGACTTCAGCCGATATATGCGCATAAAATGCATCAATCCCGGCTTGTGCACAGGCTTGGTCTTGTGCCGGAGTTCCCGAGCTTACGCCGATGCCTCCAACGACCTGGCTGTCAACAATAACCGGAAGTCCTCCTCCAACAACCATAAGTCTGCCGCCGATTGCAGACGCAATTCCATATGCGGGAGCGCCTGGCTGGCTTGCAGAGCCATACTCATGAGTAGGCTTTTTGGCCGCGGAAGCTGTGAAGCTCTTGTCAATTGCTATCGTAGAAGACGACACTTTGCCGCCGTCCATACGTTCGAAGGCGATGAGGTTTCCGCCCTCGTCAGTGATGGCGATACACATAGGGACGCCGATTGTATTGGCATGGGCTCGGGCACCGGCAATTAAGATATTGGCGTCATTAATGTCGAGACGTTGAATTGTCAGCATGGTTTTTCCTTATGCAGATTTTGCAGCACGACGTGCTGCGTGAAGAAGTGGCTCGGTATACCCGGAGGGTTGAGCGGCACCTTTGAAAACAAGGTCACAAGCAGTGTTGAATGCGATGCCATCAAAAGCCGGCGCCATCGGGCGATAATTGGTGTCCTGGGCATTTTGCGCATCAACCTTGGGCGCCATACGCTTGAATGAGGCCATGATTTGTTCGCGTGAACAGAGGCCATGCATCAACCAGTTTGCAAGATGTTGGGCAGAAATCCGCAGCGTTGCCCGATCTTCCATAAGGGCAACATCGTGGATGTCGGGCACTTTAGAACAGCCGATGCCTTGATCCACCCAGCGCACCACATATCCAAGAATGGACTGACAAGAGTTGTCCAGTTCTTGCTGAATGGTATTTTCTGAGAGATTGCGTCCGCCCAGCAAAGGCGGCGTCAGTAGCGCAGACAATGATGCTCTATCGCGTGTTTTCAAAGTGTTTTGCAGTTCGGCGACATTGACCTGATGATAATGGGTCGCATGCAAGGTTGCAGCGGTTGGAGAGGGTACCCAAGCGGTCGTCGCACCCGACTTCGGATGAGAAATTTTGACCGTTAGCATTTCTGCCATTTCATCCGGCTTGGCCCACATTCCTTTCCCGATCTGCCCTTTGCCAGACATTCCAGCTGCAAGACCTGCGTCGACATTTCCATTTTCATAAGCAGGGAACCAGGAAGCGCTCTGCATCTCGCTTTTTGGCAATACCGGTCCGGCCCGCATGGAGGTGTGGATTTCATCGCCTGTACGATCCAAAAAGCCAGTATTGATAAACACGCAGCGATTTTTTACAGCATGAATACAGGCCAGAAGATTTGCGGAAGTGCGACGTTCTTCATCCATTACGCCGAGTTTGACTGTATTTTCAGGTAGACCCAGCATGTTTTCGACACGACCATAAAGCGTATCTGCAAATGCAGCCTCCTCCGGGCCGTGCATCTTGGGCTTCACTACATAGATTGAGGCTGTACGGGAGTTCTTGGCTTCAGGTTTTGCCAAATCATGCATCGCAGCGGCGACTGTCACGGCAGCGTCGAGCATGCCTTCCGGCGTTTCTTTTCCATCCATAAGAACCGCGTCTGTGGTCATGAGATGACCAACATTGCGCACAAGAAGAAGTGCACGCCCCGGATGGACAATTGTTTCGCCATTCGGCGTTGTATATTTGATATCGGGATTAAGTTTGCGCGTGTATGTTTGACCGCCTTTTTCAAAAGTCTCGGTCAAATCGCCTTTCATCAAACCGAGCCAATTGGCATAGGCGACACATTTGTCTTCAGCGTCGACAGCTGCGACAGAATCCTCACAATCCTGAATTGCAGTTAGCGCACTCTCAAGGCGTATATCGGCAATATGTGCTGGATCGTTTTTGCCAATCGAAGACTGGCCATCGATGACAACCTCGATCAACAATCCATTGACGCGCAGCATGACGTTGTCACTGTCTGTCGTGCCGGCAAACTGCTCAACCTTTGCAAGATTCGTAACGACATCATTGACCGTAATGGAAAGGGCACGCCCTGTGTCCGTCTCGATTGTAGAGATCGCGGTAACATCGGACCATGACCCATTTTCCAGTGGCGCAACAGCATCCAGATGTGCACGCGCTTTGGCGATGACTTTTGCTCCGCGCTCTTCATCATAGCCTGTTCCTTTTGCTTTACCCTCAATTGCGTTTGTGCCGTAAAGCGCATCGTATAACGATCCCCATCGCGCATTTGCCGCATTAAGAGCAAAACGAGCGTTCATGACAGGCACAACAAGCTGCGGCCCAGCCAAAGTAGCAATTTCGGGGTCAACATTCTGGGTGCTGATTTCAAAGGGGGCGGGGTCCGGCTGAAGGTAGCCGATGTCGCGCAAGAAAGCTTCGTAACTGGCGAGATTAAAGGGAGCGGCGCGGTTTGCATCGTGCCAGGCATCAATTTTTTCCTGCAAGTCAGCGCGCTTTTGCAGAAGCTCGGCATTTATGGGCATCAGATCAGTCAGAAGTGCTGCATAGCCGGACCAGAACCTGTCCGGAGTGATCTCCAAGAGCACCTGTTCTTCGATCAGTTTAGCCAGTGGGGCCGCGACGGATAGGCCGTGGCGTGAAACATATTCAGTCACAGAAAAATCCTCTGTTGTTCTTAAGTTTGGTAGGTTTTGTTGATGTGCGTGAAAGCAGGAGATTTACGTTCAGAGAAACCCGAAACGCTTTCCTGATAGGCCCGAGGCGTCCGGATCTGGAGCTTGGCCAGTCACCATGTCCGTAACCATTCGTCCGGTTAAACCGCCGAGGGTTAGGCCAATATGTTGGTGGCCAAAAGCATGAATGATGCGTTCAGATTTTTGGGATGGACCAATCACGGGCAAAGCGTCGGGCATTGTCGGACGAAAGCCCAACCATTCTTCGCTCGGGCCATCAAGTTGCCCAAACATTTCCTCCGCCCTGCGCCGCAAATAGGTTATCCGGTTCGGGTTTGACGGAGCGCTTAATGCGTCAAGTTCGACCGTGCCGGCGAAGCGAAGACCCAACTCCATCGGCGTTGCATAAAAACCGGCTTCTGCCCACCCAACTGGACGCGAAAGTTTGTTGCGATGATTTGCAAACGTAACATGATAGCCTCGCTCCACTCCAAGAGGGAGACTTTCAACTCCGGCCCCTTTGATTGACTTTCCATGTGCGCCTGTTGCGACAACAAAATGCCCCGACGTCAATGTATCTTCATCATGCAAGTGGACCGTCACCCCCTCGGCCGCGGCTTCAACTGATGAGACAGCTTTCTCTATAACTGTGCCGCCATTTCGCATGAAATGGTTTTGCATCCGCTCCACAAGCTTTTGTGGGTGCAAAATATACCGAGTTCCCTGAAACCGAAGGCCTCGGTGCATTGGCATTTTCAGATTAGGCTCAAGGGAACGGATTTCATCCGGCCCGATCTCCTGCATGGCAACGCCTTGTCGTCTGCGCAATTCAATCCCCTGCCGCGCATCTTTGAAACCGTCTTTAGTGGCCCAAACATAAAGGCAATCTTCTTCAACAATGAGATCCTCTGCCCCAATCTCTTCAATCAAAGGATCAAGTCCAGCGTCTGCTTCTCGCAGCAACGCGCCCAATTGCGTACCGATTGCTTCGACGCGGCTTGATCGGCAGTTCATTAAAAAAGATAGCATCCAGCGCCAGTTCTTAATGGCGTACCAATAGTTCACTGTAAGTGGGCTATTTTTTGAAAACAGCAGACTGGGTAAAGATGTTACGACGGAGGGGCTATTGATCGGCACGCAAGCATAAGTTGCCATAGTGCAGGCGGGTCCGAAGGTCGCACCTGACCCAGCAGCGTTTGCATCACAAATTGCCACCTGAAGTCCTCTGCGCTGTGCCCACAAAGCTGTGGACATGCCCACAATACCCGATCCTGCGATCGCCACATCGTATTGATTGGCCAATTTTCTCTTCCTCCAAAGCCTAAGGGCTATTTCCATCGGTCGTTTCTCAGGAAGGCGCACGTTCCGCCGCTTTCCTGAATTTGATAACTATTTTTTGTTTTCGAAGGTTCTTAATGCTGAAGTCGCCATATCAGTTCAGACCAAGAACCAAGCTCGGTAGCCACATCGAGAGAGCCGGAATGAAGGTCGTTAGAAGCACCACCGGAAGATAGGCAAAGAACACGAAAACCAAGGCGGGCTTCAGCATGCCAGAAAGGCTTGTTTTGCCGATTAACGCTGCGAAGTACAGAAGCGGAGCTGTCGGTGGTGTGATCAATCCCATTCCAAGATTGGTTGCAATGATTGCGGAAAAATGGATGGGGTCCACACCGGCTTGTTTCATCACGGGCAAGAGAAGCGGTGCTGCGAGCAGAATGCCTGATACATCTTCCATGAACATGCCTATGATCATCAGGAACAGGTTCGCGAGCAAGAGTAGGACAATGGGGTTTTCACTAACGCTCAGGAAGGATTCCAGAATTTCCTGAGGTACATTTTCAAGTGTCCAAATCCGACCCAGCATAGAGGCAAAGAAGATCATGATCATCAACACGCCGCTGGTTTGACCCGCACGCCATAAAACCTGCCCCAATCCGCTCCAGGTCATCTCACGATAAACATAGATGGCAACAGGGATTGCATAAACCACTGCAACGGCAGCCGCTTCGGTTGGTGTCGTAATGCCACCATAGATGAAACCCAGAATAATCAGGGGCATCATGAGGCCCGCGGCGGCCTTCTTTGTCCGAATGAACGTTTCTCCCACGATTGCACGCATAGGAGCAGGTTCAGGCTGCTTCAACGGCATTCTGCGTGTCAAAATTAAGTTCCAGAAACCCAGTAAAGTCAGGAGTATCAGGCCAGGAACGATTGGCGCTAAAAAGCAAGCGAGGATTGAGGTACCAGTTACCCAGCCATACAGGATCATCGATGCGCTGGGGGGGATAAGTAGGGCCAGAACCGATGAGGCTGCCACAAGCGCTGCGGCATAACCGCGGTCAAAACCACGCTCAACCATGCGAGGGATCATCACAGTGCCGATTGCCGCAACAGCAGAACTTGCCATGCCGGAAATGGCACCGAAAACTGCTGTGGTAACAATTAGGACAAGCCCGAGCCCTCCGCGCAAACGGCCAATTATGGAGTCGGCAAGATCGACCAGTCGCGTCGCAATCCCGCCAGCTCCCATGATGCCACCAGCCAAAATATAAAGTGGAATAGCGATGAGAACAATTGAGTTGAGTTTGTTGAAGCCGGCTCCAACAAGAAAGCTCGTAGACCCGAAATCACCAAACATCATTAAGAGCAAAGCTGCCCCTGCAAAACAAAATGGGACAGGGACGCCAATGATTAAAAGCAGCGTCAAAAGGCCTGCATCCATTAAAATAAGTGGGTTCATGACAGGGCCTTTCCTGTGAGAAGAGCTTGAATACGCATGCCACACTCGATGAGAAAGTAGAGTGTCATAAGCGCCATGCAGAATGGAATAACCGCGACAACCCACGACATAGGAATGCCTGTCTCGAGCGATACAGTTCCGCGACGGATAACAAATTCGAGGTAGTCCCACGTCCAAACCGTCATCCACGCTGATAGCAATACTGTCAGGAGTGAGGCAAAGACCTCAACCGCCAGCTGCGGGCGACCTTTTGGAAGAATGAGTTCTACAAGGCTCGCAGAAATATGGCCGCGTTCCCATGCGCCATGGGATATTCCGAAAAAATATAGAAAAACTGCTGAAAAGGTAGCGAGTTCCTCAATCCCGAACAGGGACATACTAAAGAAATACCGAGTGATCACCTGAGTAAAAACCAGCCCTGTAAGAGCAATGCCACAAAGGATCATGATGGCTCGTTGCAGCTTGATTGTCGCGTTCCAGACGGAAAGTGGAAAGCCTTTCAAAAAACGAGGGGTATTCACACCATCGGGATGGAAGCTTCCAGCTGCCGAAACCTCTTCGGCAATAAGAGTGTCTGCGTCTTGTTGTTCCATTTGAAGCCAGTCCTAAACCGGAGATAAATATTCCGGCCGACCGAAAGAGGCCGGCCGGATGTGGGGATCAGTTGAGGTTGAGAGCGCTACGAAGCGCCTCGTAGGTCTCGTCCCCCAACTCATCTTTGATCTCAGGCCAAACCTGGCTGCGCACTCTGTCTGCGATCGCTTCCAGCTGTTCTTTGTCATAAGTTACGACAGTGACACCCATATCGCGCATTTTCTGCAGTGACGCCTCGTCTGCAGCCTCGACTGCGATGAACTGTTCATTGGAAACCTGTTCCGCGGCTTCACGAATGGCGTCTTGGAATTCAGGGCTCAGATTGTTGAAGCTGTCTGAATTCATAAAGATGAAATCGGATTCAAAGTGATCGTTATATTGAATCCAAGTTTTTGTAATGTCGGCAAAGTTTTCGAGTGTAATCGTGGCGGTTACACCAATCTGACCATCAACGACGCCGGTCTGCATTGCAGTGTAGAGCTCAGAAAAAGGCACTGCTGCGGTGTGGTAGCCCAAATTCTCGAGCAGCACTTTGTGTGTGGTTCCACCGGGCCAGACTCGTACTTTCAGGTCATGTTTCGCATCCAGATCATACGGATCGTTAACCTCGGTCGGGAAACCCGCTCCACCCATGCCTGAGCCGTAAACTGCAAGGGGAGTCAAACCTTGTTCACCGATAACCTCTTTGACAATTTCGAAAACGCTACCGCCCGGCGCGAGTGCGACGCGTGCCGTGTCATAATCTGAATATGCGTAGGGGAACCATGTGATAGCCAGTCGCTTGTCAGACGAAGTTGCAAGAGGCTGCATCGCAATATCGACTGCGCCTTCGATGACCTGTTCATAGACTTCAGTCCAATCACCAAGCTGGCTACCAGGGTAGACTTTAACGGTCAGCTCGCCATCGGTCTTTTCAGAGACCAGATCAGCAAAATGTTGCGCTGCGATAGCGCCATCCGATCCGGGCTGTTTTAACGTCGACAAACGTAGGGTTTCTGCTGAGGCCATAGCGGCAAAGCCAGCCGACAAAACGGCGGCGCAACAGAGTGTTTGCAAGTAATTTTTTTTGTTCATTTGAACCTCTCCTGTGCGGTTTTTGATCGTTGAATCGCCTCACCAGCTATTTTCGTATGCTTTTTTGAGTCAAACATTTGCGCAAAAATGTTCGAATGTGTGCCATACAATTTGCATTACAAAATGGGTTGATTTTAATATGTATTCAGTGTCAACGTAAGTCTTGTGGATGGATAAAATCTGGGTAACATCTTGGAAAAAAATGATAAAATAAAATGTGCATTCGAGAATGTAGACATCAAGAGTGGGACGGGGCCCGTTTACCAAAAGCTATGCAATGCCATTGTTTTACTCATAGAGTCTAAAAAATTAGCAGAAGGCGATCGACTTCCTCCACACAGAGATATCGCACAATTTGTCGGCGTAAATGTTTCGACGGTGACGCGTGCCATTAAATTGCTTCAACAACGTGGGCATGTTGAAAGCCGTGTGGGTAGCGGTAGCTTTATACGCCCCCCTCGACCACGTTCACCACGTTCTGGTGTCGTTGAGACCGAAGGTGTTTGCGATTTATCGGTCAACCGACCCGCCACGGATGCCTATTTGCATATACTGGAGCGCATATTGCCTACGCTGCCGCTCCATAGTCATTTCCGCATGATACAAGATTACCACCTCCCGGAAGGGGATGAACGCGTGCGCCGCGCTTTTGCTCATTGGTTGGCGCCTGCTCTCGGTCATGAGGATCCAAACCGTTTAGTTGTCGTGAACGGATGCCAGCATGGCATGTCCTGCATTGTCGAAACGATTGCTCAGCCTGGAGACGTGATCCTGACAGATCAGATCACGTTCCACGGATTTATCTCGCTTTGCGCAGCAAAGGCTATTCGACTTAAATCTGTCGAAACTGATCAGGCAGGCATGGTGCCGGAAGCCTTTCGGGAGGCATGTATCCACAATCGCCCCAAAGCCGTGTTTTTGATGCCCAACAACCATAATCCTACGACAGTAACATTAAGCGCACGGCGCCGGAAAGCTCTGGCCGACATAGCTCGGGAACACGGTGTCTACATCATTGAGGATGATGTATGTGGACCGCTCATGGACAATCCCCCGCCGACGATTGCCTCTACGCATCCTGATATCACTTTTTATGTGACCAGCCTTTCGAAGTGCATCGCTGCAGGAACGCGTCTCGGTGTCGTGTCCGCGCCCCCGTCACAAGTGGCTGCGCTTGCTGGAATGTTGCGTTTGAATTGCTGGAGCACAAATTCACTCATGAACTTCATCGCAGCCACGATGATTGAACAGGGGAGTATGGACGAAATCATCGCAACTGAACGTGCGGAACTGCGTTCGCGAAATAAAATTTTGAATGAATTTCTTCCTCTGTCACAGACCCCCCGTGAGCCAACATCGCCATTTGCTTGGATTGAGCTTCCTGAGCCTTGGCGTTGCTCTACTTTTGTAAAGAGCGCCGAACAAGCCGGTGTATGCGTGCTGACAGGAGAGGCCTTTAGCTTTTCACAAACTCCACTTCATGCTGTTCGCATAAACATCAATGCAGCACGTTCCGGAGAAGACCTTCGGAAAGCTTTGGTTATTCTGCAAACCCTCGCGCAGACCGGTTACCGCAAGGCACTGATGGGCGTGTAGACCAGGTTCTCCTGGGATGTTTCAACCTTCAAACAAGGGAAGATTTCTTTCCTTTCCAATGGACAAAAGCAATGAGCTATTCAACAACAGTCGGACAAACCCGCTATCATTTTAAGACCTTAAAAGAACTGTTGGCGAAGGCCTCTCCAGAACGCTCTGGGGATGAATTGGCAGGAATTGCAGCAGATGGTCCTGTTGAGCGATTGGCGGCTCAAATTGTCCTTGCGGATCTTCCTTTGCGCGCGTTTTTGCAAGAAGACATTTTGGGAATTGATGGCGATGAGATTACGGATCTTATCTTTTCGCGCCACGACCCTTTAGCATTTGCTACGATCGCTCACCTTACCGTCGGGGAGTTTCGTGAATGGCTGCTTGCTCCGACGACAACAACCGAGGTGCTGACCAGATTGCGCCCGGGACTAACGCCCGAAATGGTTGCGGCAGTTTCCAAAATCATGCGGCTTCAGGATTTGATTGCTGTGGCCGCAAAATGCAGGATCGTCACCAAACTCCATAATACTCTTGGGCTTGAAGGGCGGATGGCAACGCGAAATCAACCCAATAGTCCAACCGATGACAGTCGCGGTATTTTAGCCTCGGCGATTGATGGTCTGATGATGGGCGCTGGAGACGCGATGATCGGAGTGAACCCCGCCACGGATACTGTGGAAGACTACATTCGTGTCGTCTCCCTTCTCGACAAGCTTTGTCAAACCCTTGAAATTCCCACTCAGCACTGCTGCCTCGGGCATGTTACTGTGGCGATAAAGGCAATGGAGCAAAATGCTCCTATTGACCTTGTCTTTCAGTCCATCGCGGGGTCGCAAAAGGCCAATGAAGGGTTTGGGATAAATCTTTCGACCCTGCGAGAAGCACATGAGGCGGCTCTCGCGCTCAACCGTGGGACTGTTGGAAACAACGTAATGTATTTCGAGACGGGGCAGGGGGCAGCCCTCTCGGCAAACGCACATTTCGGTATGGATCAACAAACAATTGAAACCCGTGCATATGCGGTCGCACGAGAATTTCAGCCCCTTTTGGTGAATACTGTAGTCGGTTTTATCGGGCCTGAGTATCTTTTCAATGGCAAGCAAATCATTCGGGCAGGGCTCGAAGATCACTTCTGCGGTAAATTGTTTGGCCTCCCGATGGGTGTGGATGTTTGTTACACGAACCATGCCGATGCAGATCAACAGGATATGGATAACCTTCTGGTTTCATTGTCAGCTGCGGGCGTGACCTTTGTGATTTGTGTGCCGGGATCGGATGACATCATGTTGAATTATCAAAGTCTCTCCTCGCATGACGCCATTTTTGTGCGCGAGACTTTGGGTCGTCCACCGGCCCCTGAGTTTGCGGCATGGATGGTGAAGAACGGGATTACTGATCCACAAGGCCAGATGCGTGACGATCTTCTTTTAAACAAACACACCCTTATGGCATTGACGGAGGCGGCATAATGTCCACCGACATCACCCTGCAAACACTCGAAGAAAAATTGCGTGAAATGACGACTGCGCGTGTTGGCATTGGTCGCTCTGGCGGAGGATGGACTACGAAAGCAACTTTATCTTTTGCCTTGGATCATGCGCGCGCACGCGAGGCCGTTTGGTCGGGGATGAACTTGCCTGCCTTGCAAAGTGCTTTTGCTAAATGGCCGCTAAGCACTGTAAGCAGCGCCGCTCATGATCGCGCAACTTATGTAAGGCGTCCTGATTTAGGGCGGGTTCTCGCGCCGGGGGAAGATCTCTCCAGCCTTCCAAAAGGAAAAATTGTCATCGTCGTTGCAGATGGACTGTCTGCGACGGCTGTAAACAAGAACGCAGTATCCGTCGTTTCGGGGCTGCAAGACCTTCTTTCCGAACCAGCGCCTATTGTTCTTGTCGAACGCGGACGCGTAGCCATAGGAGATGACATTGGTGCTGCAACTGAGGCTCGTGCTGTAGTCATGCTAATCGGTGAACGACCTGGGCTATCTTCAGCTGACAGTCTTGGGGCATATATTACCTGGGAACCCAAGCCGGGGCTTCCGGACAGCCGTCGCAACTGCATCTCAAATATCAGGGAAGGCGGGCTATCACCTGCATATGCGGCCGAGCGAATTGTGCTTTTGCTAAAACAAATGGAACAGATGCGCATTTCAGGGGTCGCACTCGATTCGAATGCACTGACCGCATGAAGGAAACCGGATGAAAGTCGTGCCGAGCCGGCCCGTGCGAACCAGGCATGGCTGAAGATAGAGTGGCACCAGATAGTGGCGAAAAAACCGCAAAATCTTTAAAAAATATGAGAATCTGCGTCAGTGCGAGCCCCTTATGTGCTATGTAAACAACTTGAAAAAAGCGGCTCCGAGGACACGTCCCTACGGTAAATGTTGACGCTGCTGAGAGCCGCCTCTCGAAGTCGGCTTCTTCTTCAGCACTTGTTGCTTGTCCGCGAAATAATAGGGAGATCAGCTCCCGACGAAATCTTAGCGATCGCGCAGTAATGGGTGCAAAGTCAGTGCGGTGACCAACTTGGATGGGTATCTTGCCTTGAATGCAGTGCTACTAAGTGCTACCTTGCTGCCAAAGGAGGACTGGCATGACTGTGAAATCATCGATCTCTTTGTCGGACCCGCAAGACAGGTTTGCTCGTGGCCTCGTTGAATCTGGGAAATATGCCAGCCTGAGTTCCGTCCTTCAGCATGGACTTGATTTGCTTCGGCAAAAGACCGAAGCTGAGGACTTGGAGGTGGCTGCGTTGCGGCAACTTGTCGATCGGCGCCTGTCGGGGACAAGGGTTTCGTCGGCAGACATGGATACCCGTATCGAACAGATGATTGCGCGGAAATTGCAGTCAGATAATGTGGGATCTTGAGTTCACCGCAGAAGCGGAATGGGACTTCGAGCTTATTTTTGACCATCTTGCGAGCTCGTATGTCGAGTTGGGCGATGAGACAGATGCCGCACTCATACGTGCAGCCAGTCGGATCCGCGGAATAAGAACTTCGGTGAATGTGTTGACGCAATCGCCCCACATGGGAACGTTGCGATCTGATATTCATGCGGGCCTGCGCTTCGTGCGCATGGAAAAGACCGCCATCTGGTTCTTGCTGGATGAAGAACGAACCTGCGTTGTCGTAGTTGCTCTGTTCTTCGGAGCGCAGGATCACATCCGTCACATGCTGGCACGAATGCTCGCCGGGAAAACCTGAAAGAACGCGCGTCATGCGTTGATAGATGCCTTCAAGGAAGGTTAGAGCATCAGGAATTTCTCTGAGATCAACATTTACCGTAGGGGCGTGCTCCGAGGAGCCGCCTGAGTGCGTGTGAAAAGTCACAGATCTATTTTGGCACTTTGGGGAAGCCCAGCTTTGATGATGCCTCGCACAGTGTCAACATGTTGTGCGATGCGCGGACTTGTTTGTGGAAAAGGCATCAGGTGTTTACGACGCACTACCGCCACGAAAGATATTGTTCCGTCTTTGCTTTCCGCGTCAGACCTTGAATTCATCAAATATGTCGCCAATTTCCTTTCCCGCAGCAGCAAGTGCTGCTTGTTTTACCCTGTCTCCGGTGTATTTCTTACGCGCTTGTTGCGATGTGAATAGCCCCTTATGTATCGGAAGT
>NZ_JAHKPE010000019.1:0-615272 GCF_018860305.1 Celeribacter halophilus | reverse complement strand
CACCGGCTGCTCACGAACAGTGTGGTAAAAGGCGACTTTCTATACGGAAAAGAGGCGGGGATAGAGACTGCGGTTCACGTTTCCGTACCGGAAATTATTCCGGCACATCGCTTCGACATGGCGCAGAAAATTCTTCGCGGACGGAACCCAAAAAAGACACCACCCCGAGACACGACAAGCAATATTCTGCTCTCGAAGATAGCAGTTTGTGGTCATTGCGGTTCGGGCATGACGATCTCGACCGGCAAGGGTGGAAAATACCGATACTATAGTTGCTCTGGCGAGATGCGCCGCGGAAAATCCACATGCCCAGGTATGCGCGTTCCGATGGATGCTTTCGATCAGTTCATCATCGAGACGTTGAGCAACCACCTGTTCTCGAACCAACGTGTCCGGGAAATGCTCTTGGACCTGATGGAGCGCCAGGCAATCCGGCGCTACGAAAAAAATGGCCATCTGGACCAAATCCGTGCCGAACTTAACGAGGCGGAAAAAAGGTTGAGGCGCTTCTACGACGCCATGGAAACCGGCGCGATCGATCCTTCCGAACCTACGTTCAAGGAGCGCCTGGCTGCGCTCACTGAAAAACGGAACCTCGCAAAAGCGGCGGAAGAACGCGCTTTAGCCGAACTTCAGCCGATTGCCAAGCTGACAGAAAAAACGGTAAAAACGTTCGCCGCCTTCGTCAGAAAACAGCTCAGCGAGGGAACCCTCCAATTCAAACGTCAGTATCTGCGCGCCGTCCTCGATAAAATCATCATCAACGAAGATAGTGTGAAAATCCTTATAGATCAGAGAGATATAGAAAATGCTGCGCTCAATCACGCCTCAGGCAACAAGGGGCCTACAGTAGTGCCCATTTTTATTCGGGAATGGCGGAGAGGAAGGGATTCGAACCCTCGAGACGGTTCCCCGCCTACACACTTTCCAGGCGTGCGCCTTCGACCACTCGGCCACCTCTCCGCCGGCGTCTATAGTGGAGATCATGGGGGGGGTGCAACCCCCAGATTGCGAGAAAATGAATGTTTTTTGACGCTTTGTGAAATCACAGGTTCTGCACGGGGGCGAGCGCCCTTGAAAACAAGGGTTCGCCTCAATCCAGAAGGATCGAGACCCGTCGGTTGTCGCGGCCTTTTTTCTCGACCTTGCCGAGACGCAGGCGACCGATTTCCGATGTGCGCGCCACATGGGTGCCGCCACAGGGTTGCAGGTCGACCTGATCCCGCCCCTGCCCGATCCGTATCAGCCGCACAGGCCCCTGCCCCACAGGCGGCATAACCGACATGGTTTTGACGATCGACGGATTGGCCCGAAGCGCCTCCTCCGTGATCCAGTCTTCGGACACCACAAGATCACGTTCAATCAGCGCATTGAGCTGCTCTTCCACCACCAGCTTGTCGATGATCGGTTCCGGCATCCGGAAATCGAGCCGCCCGCGCTCCGCCCCGATTGAACCACCGGTCACGGGATAGGGCAGCACCACTGACAAGAGATGCAGCCCCGTATGGATCCGCATATGGCCATGCCGGCGCACCCAGTCGAGCCGCTGCGTCACAACCGTGCCCACAGGCGGCAAATGGGCCGCTTCGGCGGGCACGAGGATAATCGCACCATGATCGCCCTTGACGGTCGTCGCGATGGTCAGGCCACCGCCCTCCCAATCCAGCTGCCCGTTGTCGCCAGGCTGACCGCCGCCCGTGGGGTAAAAGACGGTGCGGTCCAGAACGATGCCGCCTTCAGGCGTATGGCGCAACACGGTGGCATCGGCCTCTTGTAGATAGGCATCCTCACGAAACAGCATCTCGGTCATGTGCTGTCTCCGTCGGCCTCGCCATCCGGGCCGAAATCACTGTCGGTCAGCATCTGCCGCTCGGCAACGGCACTGTCCGTGTGTGGCACCTCAGTGGCTTGTGTCTCAGGCTGCGCGGAGGGGGCGGAAGGCGCGACGGCGGGTGTTTGCCCCGTGAGAGCTTCCGGATTCCGCAGCCAGATATCGCGTTGTGCAAAGGGAATCTCGATACCTTCTTCGGTGAAGCGTTTCGCAATCGCGTGGTTGATGTCGTTCTTCACCGCCATGATGTAGCTCACGTCACGCAGGATGGCCCGAATTTCAAACTCCAGCGCATCCGCGCCGAAGCTGAGGAACAAAACCTGCGGCGGCGGGTTCACGGCCACCATCGGCTGCGCTTCGGCAATCTCGCGAAGGATCGTCTCGACCTTGCGCGTGTCGGTCCCGTAGGCGACCCCGACCGGCACAATCACCCGCCCGATCAGATTGCCTCGGGTGTAGTTGGTCACCTGATTGGAAATCAGATCGGCGTTGGGCACAATCAGGTCGGTCTTGTCAAACGTCTCGACCCGCGTGGAGCGCACGGAAATGTCGCGCACATAGCCCATCTGCCCGTTGCCCACATCAATCCAGTCACCTTCCGAAATCGGGCGTTCGATCAGCAGGATGATGCCGGAGACAAAGTTCTGCACAATGTTCTGGAGGCCAAAACCGATCCCGACAGAGAGTGCTCCTGCGACAATCGCCAAAGCCGACAGGTCAATTCCTGCGGCGGTCACGGCCACGAGCACCGAGAGGAAAATCCCGAGATAGCCCGCCCCCGCGACAAGTGCATTCTGGCCGCCTTTGTCGAGCTTGGTCTTGGGCAGGATCGCAGTGCGCAAGGCGGCTTTGAAAAGCCGCGTCAGGCCGAGACCGATCATAAAGACCACGATGAGCAATAGCAGATCGCCCACAGATATCTGCACACCGCCCAGAGAATAGCCCTCGCGCATCTGCGCCCAGATTTCCCACAGCGTCTCCTCACGCACGCCCCAGATCAGGGCGAAGACCGGCAAGGCCGCAATCATCAGCAGCAAAGACAAAAGCACGGGGACAAGAGGTTCGCCCTCGTCCTCTCGCTTGCGGGTCATCAAAGCATAGAGATCATGCACAAGGCGGGACAGGACCACCAGAATGCCCATCAGCGCCAGAGAGCGCACCATGGGAAACACGATCCCCAAAGCGGCGGACATATAGCCGACCGCGCCCAAAGCGAGCGCCAAGACACTGCCCATCAACACAACACGCGACACGGTGCGGATGATCAGCGACGCAAACCCCGGATCAAGGTCTATCTCCCCCGTCTCATCAACGAATTGCGGTTGGGCCGAGACCATGATCTGCGCCAGACGGAACAGCGAGGCCGCCGTCACGGCCATCAGGACAAATGAAAGAACGGCGATGGTGGCCTCGGAATAACCGTCAATCTCCGCCAGAACCGTCAGGCCGCTCCCGAGCGCCAGCATCACCCCCGCAAGGGTGGCCATGCCGGTGGCTTCAACGCGGCGCGCGGTGGGGAGTTCGAAAAGCGCACCGTTGGGGCCGGTCTGGTAGAGCAGACGACCGACCAGCCAGCGCGACACGAAATAGGCCAGCCCAATCCGCGGCAGCGTCATAAAGATCGCCTCTCCGCGCGCGCCCAGCAGACCGGAAACCATAGCCGCTTCGGTAATGGCCATAAGCCCCAGAAGCGGGACGACGATCTGGCTTAGAGAAGCAAGAAACCCCGTCACCCCCTGTCCGGCGGCCCCACGCACACGCTGGCGCACAAAGCCGGTCATTTTCTCGGACCAGTAGCGCCCGCGAAACACAAGAATAATGGCAATCACCAGATAGAACACCAGCGTCGCCGCATTGGATTTGAGCCGTGCCTGACCGGTCTCGGAAGCCGCATTGGCACTGATGCTTGCCCATGCCTCAACGCCGGTCTTGCTCAGAGATGAGAGGGCCGCAGGCCAGAGTTTAGGGTTGAGAGGCGTCGGCCCCAGGGTCATCAGGGCATCGGCCTGACGGGCGCTCAAAGTGCTGTCGATCTCGGAAATCAGACCATTCGCACGGCTATAGGCCTCTTCGGCGGTCTTGACCGGAGCTTCGAGGTTTTCAAGCTGTGTGGTCAGATCCTTGCGCCGCAGCGCGATCTCATCGCTTTCGCTTTCCCCCTCGGCGGGCGCAGGGCCGAGCGCGTCGATCTGGCCCTCAAGCGTATCAATCCGGCTGGCGTTGGTGTCTTGGGCAGACAGGAAACTCTCGCGCCAGATGACGAGCGTATCGCGCAGGTCTTCCAGATCGGCGCTGGTCGTGTCCTCGTCGGAGATTTGCGTCTCGGCCTCAGTGGCCGCGCTCTCCCATTCCGTATAGTCCGGCGTGGGCGTGTCCTGCCCCACCGCAGCAAGCGGAAGGACAAGACAGAGAATCAGGAAAATGCGGCTCAGAAGGCGTGTAATCATACACCTTCATATACGTCAGGCAGGTCGCGCGGTCCACGGGTCAGCCATTCCGGCACCGGCAGATTTTTCTCTGCCAGAAATTCGGGATTGAAGAGCTTTGACTGATAGCGCGTGCCGTAATCGCACAGCACTGTGACTATCGTATGCCCCGGCCCCATCTCACGCGCCATGCGCATGGCACCGGCCACATTGATGCCCGACGACCCGCCGACGCAAAGCCCCTCATGCTCCAGAAGGTCGAAGACAACGGGAAGCGCCTCTTCATCCGGAATCTGATAGGCGAAATCGGGTGTGAAGCCTTCGAGGTTGGCGGTGATCCGCCCCTGCCCGATCCCTTCAGTGATCGAGCCGCCCTCGGATTTCAGTTCGCCGGTCTTGTAATAGCTATACAGTGCTGCACCCATCGGGTCCGCGAGGCCGATCTTGACACCTTTCGGCTGCAAGGCCAGCCCGACACCTGCAAAAGTCCCGCCCGAGCCGACCGCACAGATAAATCCGTCCACCTTGCCGCCAGTCTGTTCCCATATCTCGGGCCCAGTGGTTTCGATATGCGCCTGACGGTTCGCCGTGTTGTCGAACTGGTTGGCCCAGATCACGCCGTTTGGTTCGGTTTGTGCAAGTTCCTTGGCCAGACGCTCGGAATAACGGACATAGTTGTTCGGATTCTTATAGGGCGCAGCAGGCACTTGAACCAGCTCCGCCCCCGCCAGACGGATCATGTCTTTCTTTTCCTGAGATTGCGTCTCGGGGATCACGATCACCGTGCGAAATCCCAGCGCCGATCCGACGAGTGCCAGACCGATGCCTGTGTTGCCTGCTGTGCCCTCGACAATCGTGCCGCCGGGTTTGAGCGTGCCCTTTTTCAAAGCGTCCTGAATGATGAACAGGGCCGCGCGGTCCTTGACCGACTGGCCGGGGTTCATAAATTCCGCCTTGCCATAAATATCACAGCCCGTCGCCACCGACGGCCCTTTGAGCCGGATAAGGGGCGTGTTGCCAATGCTGTCGATCATATCACGTTTCAGAGGGCTGGGCGCAGACATAATGGGAGTCCTTTTTATCTCGCAGTCTATGAATGTTTAGGACGCACATCCCGCAAGCTCAAGGCTGGGCCAGCAAGAGAGGGATATTGTCCCAACTTTTCACTCCACACCGGAACGTGCGTTTTGTTTGAGGGCTAGGATAATGAGTATTTCCGCCATCAGAAAACCGTGAAAACCGCTGTCTCAACCCTCTCGCGGCGTAAGGCGCAGCCATATCCCGTCCTTGGACCGCACGGTCAGATGCGCCACGGGCACCGGCGTTTTCTCTGCCACAGTCTCGATGCGGAAGGCCCGCAAGATCAGCGCAAGAAACAGCACGCCCTCAACCATAGCAAATCCCGCGCCTGTGCAGACACGCGGGCCGGAGGAAAACGGGATAAAGGCGTCGCGCAGGCATGTCCTGCCATTCTCGGTCTTGAACCGGTCGGGATCAAACGCGTCGGGCCGTTCCCAGAAAATCTCGTGCCGCCCAAGGTGCCACGGAGACAGCACGATCTGCGCGCCTTTGGGCACATCGCGCGCGCGGAACCGAACCGGACATTTGGCTTCGCGCACCATCATAGGCACGGGAGGATAGAGCCGGAGCGCCTCCCTGAACACGTCCTTGATAAAGCGAAGTTTCGAGATATCGGAGAAAGCCGGTTCTGACGGAAGTTCCAGCGCCTCTTGTGCGGCCCGCGCCTGCACCTCCGGATTGGCGGCCAGAAGCCAGAGCGCCCACCCCAGTGCCGTGGCAGAGGTTTCGTGGCCTGCTAGGAAAAAGATCGCCACCTGATCGACCATCTCCTGTGTGCTGAACCGCTCGCCGGTTTGTGGATCGGTGGTGGTCATGATCTTGGTCGCGAGATCGTCCGGCGCCCTGCCCGCCTCGATCTCGGTCATGCGTGTGGCGGTCAGATCAGTGATGAGCTTGCGAATTGCCTTGGCCCCGTCCCGCGTGCGTTTGCGGTGAAACCGCGGCAGCCATTTCGGCAGCGGGATAAAGGCGGCAATGTTGAGAATAGGCTGGGCGCGTTGATAACCTTGGAACTCCTCAAAGACTTTCGCTGCCGTGTCATGGGTGATCGGGATCGAGAAAAGCGTGCGGAAGATCACATCGGCCGCGCCTTCGGAGGCATAGGGTTCGATGTCGAAGGCACCGTCCTGTTCCGCAAGCCGCGCGACAAGCTGTTCTCCTGCGGCCCGCATCGCCGGAAAGGTATCTTTCAGCCGCCCGCCCTCAAAAGCCGGATCAATGATGCGGCGCTGTCTTTGCCAAGTCTCGCCATTGGTGAGAAACACGCTTTCGCCCAGCAAGGGCCGCAAGCCTTCGGCCACGCGGCCCGATTTGGGGAAATTCATCGGCTCTTCGTTGAGCACACGTTTCACAAGCGAGGGCTGGTTGACCAAAAAGCTGCGGAAAAACGGCGTCTTATATTCGGCCATCCACGCGCGATAGAGTTTCGCAGGTTGGGCTGAAAGGATGTCCTTGCGGAACAGCTTGACGTAGTTGCGCAGACTGGTTTTTTCGGGCCGCGGTGTCGGCTTCGGAGGGATCATAACGCCATATCCTTAAATTTATTGGCCGGAACATCGATCCGGCTCGGGCTGGGCATGTGCGTCTGATATCGGGAGGCCAGTGTTGCACCACCGGCTGTAATTTTGAAATAGTCATATTCTGCGGGTTGATCGAAGGCACAGAGATATTGGAAATGCAGCCGGAAGAACCGTCGTTTGAGCGTGGCCTGTTTTTTGGGGCTGAGCGTCTGCGTAAAGGCGGCGGAAATCACCAAGGGCCATTTCTGATCATTGGGTGCGACGCCAGACACCTTGACCGGATCGCACAATGCAAAGGAACACGGATCCCCCGGCGCGGTGACATCAAGCCAGAATAGCTCCTCTCGCGCCGACAGAAAGGCCAGATCACGGCGCAGGACTTTGGCCTCCGGCAGGAACGATACCATTGGCACGACCTGGCCAAGCGTCAAAAAAGACAAGGCCGGCCCTGTTTCCGGCACCTCCCCCGCACGGATCAAATCCGCAAGAATGGAAATGCCCAGATGCGCGCCGGAGCTGTGCCCAATGAGCAGAACCTCGTCCCAGTCCTCGCGCAGAGCCTCGGCCAATTCGGTGCGGAACTCCGCCATGCGTGTGTCGAGAACCGGAGGATTCGCCCCGCGCCAACGCGCCGAAAACCCGTAGTCATGCATCAGATAGTAGGCAAACACCTTGCCGTCTTGCGACTTGAACCAGCGCAAGAGCGCAGCGCCGGAAACAAGCCCGAGCGCCAAGCCGATCCAATGCCCCCACAATCCGAACAATCCGCCCAGAGCCGTCACAGCCCAAACCAGCAGGCAGGCAAGGAGCAATTGCAGCAGAAGCACGCCAATCGGGTAAAGCGCGGCAATCACAGGGCCGCGCCGGAGTTTCATCAAGCGAAACAGCGCACCTGTGGAGGTATAAATCCATGCGGTGCGCAAAAGGACGAGATAGGTGCGGAAAATCCCCGCCTCCATGCTCTCCTGCACAATGTCGGACCAGACCAGCACGTCAATCTCGCTATGGGTCTTGGTCCCGTCAATCTCCACCTCGACCGACCAGCCGAAATTGCGGCCCTTTTTCGGGGAAAGGCTCAGGGTGTAGCCGGATATGTCCGCCTGTGCCGCGCCTTCCTTGCGATAGAGCTCGCGGTAGCGGCGCGGCGGAATGGGATCATAGCCGGGGATGTAAAACACCCGACGCTTTTTGACCTGTCCAACACACTCGACCATGACGAAAACCTTCAACGTTTCCATCACCCTAACGCGGGTTTGAGGCAAATTTAAGCCCTAAAGCCTATGGCTCGGATGTTTCGGGAACAGATCGACTTACACACCCGATCAGCCTAGCTGGCTCAGCGCGGGGAAGGTTTCCAGCAGCCAGTAGGACAGGCGTGAAAACGCGCCTGTGACCATCAACAGGCCCACAAGCAAAAGAAGCCCGCCCATGACCTTCTCGATCAGCCCCATATGGCGTTTGAGGCGGTTCATCAGCCCCACCGCGCGGGTGATAAAGATCGCAGACAACAGGAACGGCAGGCCAAGCCCGATGGCATAGGTCGCCAAAAGCGTGGTTCCGCGCGACACGGAAGCTTCGGATGCGGCCATGGAGAGAATCGCGCCAAGCTGCGGCCCGATGCAGGGCGTCCAGCCAAAGGCAAAGGCCAGTCCGAGGACATAGGCACCCAAGGCAGTGCCCCCCTTGTCACCCGCATCAATCCGCGCCTCGCGATCAAGGATCGGAATGCGGAAGACCGACAGGAAATGCAGCCCCAGAATGATGATCACAACGCCGGAAATCCGCGAGAACAGGATCTGGTTTTTCAGAAAAAACATCCCGAAGGCCGAAGCGGTGAACCCCATAAAGAGAAACACGGTGGACAGGCCCAGCACAAACAGAAGCGCGGGCACAATGGCCTTGCGCGAAGCTTTGCCACCACCGGTCAGCTCGCCCATGGAAATCCCGGACATATAGGCCAGATAGGGCGGCACGATGGGCAGGACGCAAGGGCTAAGAAACGACACCATCCCCGCCGCAAGTGCGACAAGCATGGAGGGCAAAAGCGTGGCGTCAAAGAGATCAATTCCAAACATATTCATGCTCATGCCACAGGAAATCGTCCCTGCCTAGCGTCGAGACTGTCGCATCCCCTCACATTTGCGTTGGGCATCGTTTCAATCTCCCGCTGCCACGCCAAAACCGGCATGATGACCGGAACGAAAAACGGCCGGGGACAAACCCGGCCGCGTTTCAATCTCATGTCAAACTTATAACAAAGCGACTTAGCGGCTCCACCAGCCGCGACGTTTGGGCTTCGTAGGCGCGGGCTTTGCCTCGGCTTCCGGTTCGGATTTCACCACCGGATCATCCTCCCCGACCGATGCCGCAACCGTTTCCGCCGGAGCGGGCTCTGTTGAGGCGGCCTCTGTCGGAGCGACTTCTGTCGGAGCGGGCTCAGCCACAGGGGCAACTGCCGGTTCTGACACAGGCTCGGCGATCACCTCTGCTGGGGCTTCGGCTGGAGCCTCGGCAACCGCAGGCGCGGCCTCTTCAACCGCAGGCGCAGCCTCAGCGTTCGCCGTATCAGCCACTGCCGCTTTCTCCGCCTCAGCCGCCGCTTTATCCGCTTCGATCTGCGCCTTGGTCCGGCGTTTGCGGCGGGGCTTCGGTTTTTCGGCAGCCTCGTCCTCTTTCGGGGCTTCTTCCGTCACAGTCTCGGTTGCGCCCTCGGACGTTTCCGTGGCTTTCTTGCGACGGGTACGGGTCCGCTTGGGCTTTTCTGCCGTTTCTTCCGGCTTGGCCTCAACGACCTTCACTTCATCACTTGTCTCGGCATTTGCCTCGGTCGCGTCCGCAGCCTCGGCCTTCTTGCGGCGGGTGCGGGTGCGTTTCTTCGGCGTTTTGACTTCGCCCGTTTCAGCCGGAGCTTCTTCGGATGTCTCCGCCGACGCCTCTACAGCCGCGCCTTCAGAATCCTCGCTGCCGCTGCCTTGAGCCTCAGCATCAGCGGCCTCGGCCCCGTCCGTCTCTTTGGACTCGCCCGAAGTTTCACTGTTGGACTCGGAGCGGGATTCGCCGTTCTCGTCCCGCGACTTCCGCCGACGACGCCGACGACGGCGCTTTTTCGGCTTCTGTTCCTCTTCCGCCTCGTCCGCAACAACCGGAGCCTCGACGACCTCGGCCTGTGCTTCTTCCTCTTCTTCCGGTTCTTCGTAATCCGACATCATATCCGCAGAGGCGGAAATCACAGTCGCACTTACTTCCGGCACCACACGGGTGGCGGTTTTGAACCGTTCGATGGTGAAGTCCGGCGAGATCAGGAAGGGATCGGCCTCGACACGGATCGCCATGCCATAACGTGCTTCGATCTGGGCGATCTTTTCACGCTTCATGTTCATGAGGTAGTTCACAATGGCCACGGGCGCTTTCAAAAGCACCTCGCGGGACCGCTTGCGGGTGCCTTCTTCTTCAAGTTGGCGCAGGATCGTGAGCGCCATATTGTCGTCGGAGCGGATCAGCCCCGTGCCGTGACAATGCGGGCACGGCTGGGTCGTGGCTTCCAACATGCCCGGACGCAGACGCTGACGCGACATTTCCAGCAGACCGAAACCGGAGATGCGGCCCACCTGAATGCGCGCACGGTCGGTTTTGAGCTTGTCTTTCAGACGTTTCTCGACCGCCGTATTGTTACGACGCTCTTCCATGTCGATGAAGTCGATCACGATGAGACCGGCCAAGTCGCGCAGACGCGCCTGACGGGCCACCTCTTCGGCGGCTTCAAGGTTGGTCTTGAGCGCGGTTTCCTCGATCGAGCCTTCTTTCGTGGCGCGTCCCGAGTTCACGTCCACCGCGACGAGCGCCTCGGTCACGTCGATCACGATGTAACCGCCGGATTTAAGCTGCACAGTCGGGTTGAACATGCCGGCGAGGTAGCTTTCCACCTGATAGCGCGCGAAAAGCGGCAACTGGTCGGCGTAATGTTTCACGTTCTTGGCATGGGACGGCATGATCATTTTCATGAAGTCCTTGGCCTCGCGATACCCCGCTTCGCCTTCAACAAAGACCTCGTCGATGTCCTTGTTATACAGGTCACGGATCGAGCGTTTGATCAGATCGCCCTCTTCGTAGATCATCGCGGGGGCGACCGATTTCAGGGTCAGCTCGCGGATCTGTTCCCACATCCGTTTGAGATAGTCGTAATCGCGTTTGATCTCGGTCTTGGTGCGCTGCGCGCCCGCCGTGCGGACGATCAGGCCTGCGCCTTGCGGCACTTCAAGTTCGCCTGCGATCTCTTTGAGTTTTTTGCGGTCTGCGGCATTGGTGATCTTGCGCGAGATGCCGCCGCCACGGGCGGTATTCGGCATCAGCACACAGTAACGACCGGCCAGCGACAGGTAAGTGGTCAGAGCCGCGCCCTTGTTGCCGCGTTCTTCTTTCACAACCTGCACCAGCATGACCTGACGCACTTTCACGACTTCCTGAATCTTGTAACGACGCGGACGCGGTTTGCGTTTCGGGCGCACCTCTTCGTCCGTATCATCGTCCGCAACGCTTTCGATGCTGTCGTCGCGCTCTGACGCCGTCTCGGCATCGTCATCAGACCCTTGTTCGTCTTCATCGTCAGAAGACTCATCGGCGTCATCAGAGGAAGCATCCTCCGCGCTGTCATCAGCCTCTTCGGCAGGTGCAGCTTCAGAAACGGTTTCTTCAACCGGTGCCGCTTCGTTTGTCTCGTCTTCGGCGGGTTCTTCGACCGGTGTCTCGTGAACGGTGAAAGCGGGCGATGTGCCCTCTTCGACCTCACCTGTCGCATCACCATCAGCGATCAGCGCATCGGCGTCCGAGGCTTCCGGTTCGATCACATCCATACCGGAGACCGCGGAGGCATCGCCTTCGCCGTCCGTTTCCGGCAGAGCGACATCCTTGGTCTCCACAGCATCATCGCTCTTGACCTCTTCGGCCTTGGAGCGCGAACGCGAGCGGCGGCGACGGGAGCGTTTGGGTTTTTCTTCTTCCTCTTCCTGTGCTTTCGCATAGGCCATTTCTTCGGCCAGAAGCGCCTCGCGGTCCGCGACAGGAATCTGGTAATAATCCGGATGGATTTCGGAGAACGCAAGGAACCCGTGGCGGTTGCCGCCGTAATCAACAAAAGCCGCCTGCAGCGACGGTTCGACGCGGGTTACTTTTGCGAGATAGATGTTGCCAGCAAGCTGGCGTTTGTTTTCAGATTCAAAATCGAATTCCTCGACCTTGTTTCCGTCCACCACCACAACGCGGGTTTCCTCCGCGTGGGTGGCGTCGATGAGCATTTTCTTTGCCATTGAGTTTGTCTTTCGGCACCCGGCGTAGCCGCACCTCCCCTGAAGGGCGTGCGGGACTGGAACGGGTGATTATTGGGGCGAGCGGTCCGGCAGAGGCAACGGTCGCAAGAAAACGGTGAGCAAAAGCTCCCGTTATTGCGTTTCTTCGTGCCTGTGCGCGTTGCATCGCGTTTCTTCTCCGGCGCATCACACGGTTCTTTGCCGTATCTGCGCCCATTTAAATCCCACGAGCCTTTAGGGCATTCGGGGCGGTTCGTGCCGAGGTTTTGTCATACCATTCGGCGGTATCGGTCTGCCCTGCGGGTGGTGTCGATGCGGTTCGTCGATCATTCTCGCGATCCCCGGACGTCCAGCGCACGCATGCAGCGAATCTTTTCACGCGGTTTCCGAGGGGCGGGAATGCCGTCACACGGACCTGCGTCTTTCTATCAGTAGTGACCAAAACCCTTCAACACAACCTACTAAAGCGATTTTCGTGCAATCGGGCACAGGATTGCCCCTGTTTGCCGCAAAAATGCATGAATATCGCACAAGTGTGAAATCCTGCGTGACGCCCGTTTTTCAAGACGCCGCACCGAACCAATGGTCACTCCGGCCATAAATGCAGGCGCTTCGGGCCATATTCGACCCGAAGCCCCCGACCTTATCGGCATCATAGGCGCACAAAGGTTAAGGTTTGCTCACCACGCGCCACTCCCGACACTCAAAGATAGTCCGAGCGCTGCAAGCCGTATTTGGCCATTTTCTCGTTCAGCGTCCGGCGCGGCAGGCACAGCTCGTCCATGACATTGACGATCGAGCCTTTGTGACGCCGCATGGTGTTGTCGATCAGCATACGTTCAAAGGCTTCGACATATTCCTTCAACGGCTTGCCTTCGGTCGTCATGGTCTGCTGTTCCGGCGCATCGGATTCCGAGAGCAGAAGCGAGGTGATCGAGCCGGAGCCGCGGCGGCTTTGCAGCACGGAGCGTTCGGCCACATTGATCAACTGGCGGATATTGCCCGGCCAAGGGGCCTGCAACAGTTGCGCAGCCTCCTGTGCGGAGACTTCCGGCGCCTCACAGCCGTATTCTTCGGCGAATTGCTGGCTGAGTTGCGTGAAGAGCAAGAGGATGTCCTCGCCCCGCGCGCGCAGCGGCGGCGTGGTGATCTTCATCGCCGCAAGACGGAAGTAGAGATCGGGCCGCAGCGCGCTCTCGCAGGTCCGCCCCTGTTCTTGCAGGTTACAGATCGCGATGATGCGGGTTTCGGGCGGGGTGCCCTGTTCGTCGATCCACTTCAAGAGCCGCGCCTGCAAGGTCATCGGCATGGCCTCGATGTCTTCCAACACCAAGGTGCCGCCGCGCGCCTCTTCGATCAGCGGCTGGATTTGTCCGTCAGGATCCGGTCCGAACAGCCGCCGCGTCAGATCGGCCTCGTCACGCCCTGCGCAAGCGAAGGTGATGAATTTCTTCGATGCCCGCGTCCCCACCGCATGGAGCGCATGGGCGACAAGGGTCTTGCCCGTGCCGGTTTCTCCGTCAATCAGGACATGGCCATCGGCCTGCCCCAGATCGAGAATATCCTCCCGCAGCCGCTCCATCACAGGGCTCGCGCCGATCAGCTTGTTCATAATGCCCGTGCCATCGGACAGTTCACGACGCAAGGCACGGTTGTCGAGTGTCAGGCGTCGTGCATTGGTGGCTTTCTTCGCCAGTTCCGTCATCCGGTCGGGATTGAAGGGCTTTTCCAGAAAGTCGAAAGCACCGATCCGCATGGCCTCAACCGCCATAGGCACGTCGCCATGTCCGGTGATCATAATCACCGGCAGACCGCTGTCCGTGCTCATCAGCTTTTTGAGAAACTGCATCCCGTCCATGCCGGGCATCTTGATGTCCGTGATGACAACCCCCGGATAATCCGGCCCAAGCGATTTGACCGCCTCTTCCGCACTTGAAAAGGTTTCCGTGTCAAAGCCTGAAAGCGCCAGCCATTGACTGATCGATTGGCGCATATCCTGTTCGTCATCGACGATCGCGATTTTCATTGCCGTCGCCATGGTCATTTCCTCTTTCTCCGGCCTTATGGCCTGTATCTTACTCGTTTATGCTCGGTTTTGCACGTTCGGGACCCATGCCCCTCCGGCGGTCTCATTCCGCCGCGTGCTGTGCCTCACGCGACAATGGCAGCACCATCTCGAAAGCCGCACCGCCCGTAGGCCGGTTGCGCGCCATGAGACGCCCGCCCAATTCCGTCACAATCCCCGACGAGATCGCAAGCCCAAGCCCGACCCCGTCGCCCGGTGCCTTGGTGGTGTAGAAAGGCTCGAACAAAGTGTCGAGGTCTTCGATCCCCGTGCCGTTGTCACGCACGGTCACACTTGCTTGCGTGCCGCCCAGAACACCGCCGGTGACAAGAATTTCGATCTGCGGCTCTTCCGAAGACTTGCTCGCATCAAAGGCGTTGCGCAACAGATTCACCAGCACCTGCTCAAGGCGCACACGGTCGCCATCCACCATCACCGGCTCCGGCGGCAGGCTACGGATGATTTCCACCGAGCCTTGCCGGAATTGCGGCTCCATCATGGAGAGCGCCGAGGCCACGCAATCGCGCAGATCGATTTGCTGCAACTCGTCCGATCCTTTGCGGGCGTAGGATTTCAACTGTTTGGTGATCGCGCCCATGCGTTCGATCAGATCATCAATCCGCCCGAAAGACGCCAGCGCCTCCTCCGAGCGTTTCCGCTGGATCAAAAGCCGCGCGCCGGCGAGATAGGTCTTCATGGCGGCCAGCGGCTGGTTCAACTCATGGCTCACGGCGGCAGACATCTCCCCCAGAACCGCAAGTTTCGACGATTGCGCCAGCGTTTGCTCGGCGACCTCCAGGTTTTTCTCCACCCGTTGGCGCTCGGCAATCTCGCGCTGCAAGGCCGCGTTCAACTGACGCAGTTCCGCGCTCTCGCGCTGGAACAGGCCCGCGCGCGAGACCGCGCGGCGCGAGGTCATATAGAACGCGCCGGACAGGAGAATGGCAAAGCCCATAATCTCCAGCGCCAGAAACCCGTTCACCCGCTCACGCACAGAGGAATAGGTCGTGAAGGACGTCATGCGCCAGCCCCGAAACGGAATCCGGCTTTCCAGACGCATCACCGCCTCGCCTCCCAGATAGGTATCACCGGGATCCGGCGACCAGTCGGTCGTCAGTTGAAACGCGCGTTCGATAGCCGTGGGCGCATCGCGGGTGGCCAGGGCCTCGACCTCCGATTTCGAACGCCAGCGCGGCTCGGTCGAAAGGATGATATTGCCTTCGGAGTTCACAACGATCACCGCATCCGAAATACTGGCCCAGCTTTTCTCGAACTTGGCGAGATCGACCTTGACCACGATCACCCCCGCCAGCGCACTATTGACGTCGATCCGGCGTGAGTAGCTGAATTCATAGGCCCCGTTGTCAAGCTGAAGCGCCTTGAAAATCGTGTCGTTGGAGCGCAGTGCATCAACGAAATTCGGAGACTGGCGGTTGTTCGCCCCCAAAAGTGCGCGATCCGTGGCCGCAACCACCCGCCCTGTTTCATCCAGAAGCGTAATGCCCGCCGCGCCGATCTCGTCAACATAGGAAATCAGATGCTGCGAGGTTTGTTGGAAATCATTCGAGGTGAGCGCACCGACCAGAACCGGATCCCGCGACAACAGCGTCGGCACGATGGAATTTCGCTGCAATTCGCTCATCAGGTTGCCCGCGTAAAGCGCCTGACGCACTTCGGCGCGGTTGCGGGTCTGTGTGGTGTAGCGTTCGGTCAGAAGCAGATTGGAGACCCAGACGACGCCGAAGGCCACGAGGACAAAGCCGACAAGGGCCATACGCCCGGTCCAGCCCATGGTGCGGGATTGGCCCAATTCTTTATTGCCCCCGATAGTATCGCGATCACTCATGACAGGAGCTTATGCTTTGCCCGACACAGGCTGCAAGGGGAAGCCACGCCGACCAGACCCCATAGGGGCCTTGGCAACGGGATGTTTGAGCAAATTCTTGCCGGAAACAGGTTGTTTAGGCGGAAACCACCGCATCAAGCAGCGAGGTGAAGAAGAGCTTGCCATCTTCATTGCCATGCTGCGGTTCGGCGGCGCGTTCCGGATGCGGCATCATACCAAGCACACGGCGGTTCTTGGAAACGATGCCCGCAATGTCTCGCTTCGACCCGTTCGGATTGTCTAGATAACGAAATGCCACGCGACCTTCGCCTTCGAGCATATCGAGCGTGCTTTCATCGGCAGTATAATTGCCGTCATGGTGCGCAATCGGAATGCCGATATGCTGGCCCTGCGCATAGGCAGAGGTATAGGGGCTGTCCGTGGTCTCGACCGCCAGAGGGGTGGTTTTGCAGATGTATTTCAGACCCGCATTGCGCAAAAGCGCACCGGGCAAAAGCCGCGCTTCGGTCAGAACCTGAAACCCGTTGCAAATGCCAAAAGCATACCCGCCGCGCTCAACATGCGCCTTCAGTGCATTGGTGATCGGAGAGTTGGCCGCAATCGCACCGCAGCGCAGGTAATCCCCATAGGAAAACCCGCCGGGCACACCGACCACATCAACCCCTTGCGGCAGTTCGGCATCCTTGTGCCAGACCATGCTCACATCCGCGCCCGCATTTTTCAGCGCCATATACATATCGCGGTCGCAGTTGGAACCGGGGAATTGCAGAACGGCGGCTTTCATCGGCTGGCCTCCTTGGGAGATAGGGGTAAATGCAAGTTGCCAGCCTGATAGGCTGCAAGGCACGTTCACGCAAGCCCATTAAAGACATTCTCAAAGAAGTTGAAACACAAGTTGATTGCCATAGTGCCCTCCCTTCAACGCCTTACCCCGCGCCCCACAGCGATCTGTATTTGGAAGACACCCTCGGAAATTCCGCACCTTTCCCGCTAAAATTGCAAGGCTCACGCAGATTGCGACCTCCCCATTAATAGCGAGTTAACCACTTGTAAGCTTATGATAGGTTCAACTCAGAAGGGTGTCATTAATCACCCCGACACCAAAGAGCTGTATGGAGACACGATTTGACGGTCCAAACGCGCATTATTGATCACGGGCGCCTTATATTCCTTCGCTTTACCGGCGTGCAAACCGCCGCATCCGTGGAAACAGATATTCAGAACGTCAGAAACCTTATCGGATTTCGCCCGGACATCCCCGAACTGGTCGACCTCTCGGACATCATCGAAGACAATATCGACTACAACGGCATGCGTCGTCTTGCCCGTATCGTAAACGACCAAACCCTCGATAGCGATTTCAAAAAACGCATCGCGCTCTACGCCCCGCATGAAAGCACTTTCGGCTCGGCGCGCATGTTCTCGACCCTCACGGAACTCGAAGCGGGTAATACAGTCAGCCAAGCCTTCCACACCCCCGAAGAGGCGCTCGCTTGGCTCGGACGGTCAGAAACCCGTTTTGAAGACCTGCCGGACTACGATCTGATTGCCGCCGAATAAGCGACCGGCCTCTCAAACCGGTCCCATGAAAAAAGCCGCCCCCAAAGGAGCGGCTTCCTATCTTGTCGCAATCCGGACCGGATCAGAGAATTTCGATCCGGTAGCTTTCGATCACCGTATTGGCCAGAAGTTTTTCGCACATTTCCTTGATGGTCTCTTCCGAAGTGCCATCGGCCAGATCCAGCATGATCACCTTGCCCTGACGGACCTCGTTGACGCCCTCGAACCCGAGCGCACCGAGTGCGTGTTGCACGGCGGCGCCTTGGGGGTCCAGAACACCGGTTTTCAGCATGACGTCGATGCGGGCTTTCATGGGGCTATCCTCTCAGGGTCATCAAAAGGGAGTCGTCAATGGGTCAGTTGATCAGCGTCGGCTTGTCGCCGATGGGACCGTTGGTAGGCAGAACGCCAAGGCGGCGTGCCACTTCCGTATAGGCGTCGGTCAGAGAACCGAGATCGCGGCGGAAAACGTCTTTGTCGAGCTTCTGCCCGCTTTCGATGTCCCAGAGGCGACAGCTGTCGGGGCTGATTTCGTCGGCCACGATCAACCGCATGAAATCACCGTCCCAGACACGGCCAATCTCGATTTTGAAGTCGATGAGCTTGATCCCGACGCCATACATCACACCGGACATATAGTCGTTCACCCGCAGCGCCAGCGCCACGATGTCGTCGAGATCCTGCTGGGAAGCCCAGCCGAAAGCGATGATATATTCTTCGGGCACCAGCGGATCACCGAGCGCGTCATCCTTGTAGGAGAACTCGATGATCGGACGCGGCAGGCGCAGCCCTTCCTCAAGGCCCAGACGTTTCGCCATGGACCCTGCGGCGTAATTGCGCACGATCACTTCAAGCGGCACGATCTCGCACTGGCGGATCAACTGCTCGCGCATATTGAGGCGTTTGATGAAGTGGTTCGGAATGCCCAGCGAGGTCAGACCCGTCATGAAAAACTCGGAAAGGCGGTTGTTCAGAACACCCTTGCCTTCGATCACATCCCGTTTCTCGGCGTTGAACGCGGTGGCGTCATCTTTGAAATATTGCACCAACGTGCCCGGTTCGGGGCCCTCGTAAAGTGTCTTCGCCTTACCTTCGTAGATTTTCTTGCGGCGCGCCATGGGGCCTCCAAAAGCTAATGGGGCCGGGAATCAACACGACCGGCCACTTCAGACCCGCTCTTTAGGGCATGCGCGCCACGCCCGCAAGTTCAGAGCCTCCCTCATAGCGCCGCTTGTGCAACATACCTGTGAAATAGCCGCACAAAGCGCGGAATTTTGGCTGGAACATTGATTTACATCCTTGTCCCCCCCAAGTCTGGCGGGCATAATCCGCACAAAGGTTTTTAACTAGGAGGAGCCTGCCATGACCACCTTCGACGAACGTGAATCCGCGTTTGAAAACAAATACGCTCATGACGCTGAGGCTCAGTTCCGCATGGAAGCCCGCGCCAACAAGAAACTCGCCATCTGGGCCGCCGACAAACTCGGCAAGTCTGCGGACGAGTTGGACGGCTACATCAAAGACGTCATGCGGGCCGACATGAAAGAAGCCGGCTTTGAAGACGTACTTGCCAAAGTCTCCGACGATCTCGGCGATTCCGTGAGCCTTGCGCAACTGCGCGAGCTTTACACGGGCTTTCTGAGCGAAGCGAAAGCTGAACTGACCGAAGGCTAAAACGCTTTTCGTTCGGTCAGGCAATGGTTTGACCAAAGCCCTGCTCTGACGGATTGCTACACAGAACACATTCACAAGGCCCGCATATCATGTGCGGGCCTTCTTTTCAGGGCAGATGGCCAAATGCCGCCCCGCCCGCACAACGCTACAAGGAGCTAAGATGCGACCGAAGCGGAAGTGCTGAACACAGAGAGGACACAGATGAATATCCGCTCTCATGACAACATCCTGAGCGACTTGCTCGCCTCCCGTGAGTGGCTTTTGGCCGACGGGGCCACAGGAACAGAACTCTTCAAGATGGGGCTGAATCCCGGCACCGCGCCCGAACTCTGGAACACCGACCAGCCAGACAAAATCGCCAGGCTCTATCAAAACGCCATTGATGCCGGTTGCGATATTTTCCTCACCAACAGTTTCGGTGGCACATCCGTTCGGCTCAAACTCTGTGATGCCGCGGATCGCGTCTTCGAACTCAACCACGCCGCCGCCCGCATCGCACGTCAGGTCGCTGACGCCGCAGGGCGTCCGGTGGTGGTCGCTGGCGCAATGGGGCCTACCGGCGAAATCCTGCAACCGATCGGTCGGCTGTCCTATGACGACGCCTTCGGGATGTTTCTGGAACAGGCGCAAGGCCTCAAAGCGGGCGGTGTCGATCTCGTCTGGATCGAAACCATGTCCTCCTTCGAGGAATACACCGCCGCCGCAGACGCCGCAGTTCAGGCCGGTCTGCCTTGGGTCGGCACCATGAGTTTCGATTCGGCGGGACGCACGATGATGGGGATCACCCCGTCCCAACTGGCCCACAAGGTCGAGAGCATGGTCAACCCGCCGCTGGCCTATGGCGCGAATTGCGGTGTCGGAGCCGCCGAAATGGTTCGCAGTGTGCTCGACTTTGCCGCTCAGGGTCTGGATCGCCCCATCATTGCCAAGGCCAGCGCCGGTCTGCCGCGCGAGGTTGACGGGCAACTGCGCTACCTTCTCACCCCTGCCATGATGGCCGAATACGCCTGTCTTGCCCGTGATGCGGGGGCGCGGATTATCGGCGGGTGCTGCGGCACAACGCCTGCGCATCTCAAAGCCATGAAAAACGCGCTGGAAACCCGCCCGCGCGGCCCGCGCCCGACACTGGAACAGGTGGTCGCCGCCCTCGGCCCTTTCTCCCCCGAAGAAGAAGACTGAAACCTGAACCCCGCGCGGCTCAGAACAGGCTCAACTGGTCCCCCACCTTGGGCGGCACCGCAAACAGGTCGCAACGCAGCCGGGGCCCTGTGCGCGACAGCCCCGTGCGGTTCAGGGCAATATCGAACCGCTTGGCCATAAGCTCCGCCCATTCGCCCTCACCCTGCATCCGCGTGCCGAAATTGCTGTCATTGGCCTTGCCGCCGCGCAGCTCGCGCACACGGTTCATCACACGCGCCGCACGCTCCGGCACATGGGTTTCAAGCCAGTCCTCGAACAGAGGCGCAACCTCCAGAGGCAGGCGCAGCATAATATAGGAAGCGGTTCTGGCCCCGTGGCTGGCCGCAGCCGAAAGGATCGCCTCAAGCTCGTGGTCTGTGAGCGCGGGAATCACCGGCGCGACCATGACACGCACAGGAATCCCCGCATCACTGAGCGCCCGCATGGTTTTGAGCCGCCGCGCGGGCACAGGTGCGCGAGGCTCCAACTGACGCGAAAGCCGCGAGCCGAGCGTGGTGACGGAAACGCCCACCTGCACCAAGCCCTTGGCCGCCATCGGCCGCAAAATGTCGATGTCGCGTTCGATCAGCGTGCCCTTGGTCACGATGGTCACCGGATGGTTATGGGCAGCGAGCACCTCCAGAATGCTGCGCATGATCCGGTCGCGCGCCTCGATCGGCTGGTAGGGATCGGTGTTGGTGCCCAGTGCAATCGGCGCGACCTCGTAGCTTCGGGCCGCAAGTTCACGGCCCAAAACCTCCTCCGCGCCCAGTTTGCGGGTCAGACGGGTCTCGAAATCCAGCCCCGGAGACAGGCCGAGATAGGCATGGGTCGGGCGGGCGAAACAATAGGAACACCCGTGTTCGCAGCCTCGATAGGGGTTGATGGAGCGGTCGAACGGCACATCGGGGCTGTCATTGCGGGTGATGATCTTGCGCGGGCGTTCGTCCACTGTGGTGGTGCCAGCGACACGCTGCTCCACCTCACTGTCCCAACCGTCGATAAAGGTTTCGCGCGCCAGACGCTCGAACCGGCCCGCGGCATTGGACGTGCTCCCCCGCGCTTTGGGCAGGAGGCCAAGCGGCAGGGTTTCGGAAAAGAAAGTGGATTCGCGGCTCATGCCGCAAAACTAGAACAAAATGAGAACATTTGCCAAGGGCCTATCTGCTCACAGACAGATCAACCGATGGAAACGCCCTCTTACGCCGCCTTTTGTGCGGTCTCGCGGATGCGTTCTACCATAGCGCGCAAGCCGTTGGACCGCTGCGAGGACAAATGTTCATCAAGCCCGAGCCGTGCGAGTTCCGCAGGCGCATCCACAGCCAGAACCTCCTGCACGGTCAACCCTGCATATAGCTCGTGCAAAATGGCGATCAACCCCTGCACGATCATCGCATCCGAGGCGCCTTGAAATTCGAAACGCCCCGCCTCGATCGTCGGCACCAGCCAAACCTGAGAGGCACAGCCTTCAACCTTGGTGGCGGGCACTTTGAACGCCTCGTCCAGCGGCGGGAAGGCCTTGCCCAACTCGATCACATGGCGGTAGCGATCCTCCCAATCGTCCAGAAACTCAAAGGTTTCGACAATCTCTTCGAAATTCTCAGTCGCCATGATCCATTCCTTGGCCTGTGGGGCATTTGACGATTTCTTACGCCCTCCCCCGTCAAAGGTCCAGATGCCCGCGAGACAGCCGCCGTTTTGCGCGCCCACTTTTCACGGCTGGGCTTTTCAAGGCGGGGCTTTTCGGGTAGCCCTTGCACCACGAAAGTTTCAGGGCCGAGAACAAAGGGGTGTCCGATGCGGCGTCAGGTGATCATTTCAGGGCTGGTTTTGTCGCTTGTGGCTGGCTGTGCCTCTGTGCGCGAGTCGCGGTTCAACCCGATGAACTGGTTTGGCTCCTCCGAACCGGTTGCGGCGGCACAGGCCGGACAGCCTCAACAGGTGCGTAAAACCCTCGCCCCGCGCAAGGGCTATGCGGTTTTCGTCGACACCCGTGCCCTTGCCCCGACGATCAGCGAGATGCAGATGGTCAAATCCGCATCTGGTGCCATTGTGACCGCCACGGCGTCCCTGCCCTCCACCGGATATTATGACGCCGAACTGGTCGCGGTCCCCTCTGGCAGCGCCGACACGCTCGTGTTCGAATTCCGCCTGCGCGCGCCCACAAAGGCCTCCCCCGCAGGCACACCGGCGCAACGCAAAATCACAGCGGCGAAATCCCTCTCGAATGCCGAGATTTCAGGCATTCGCACCGTCATCGTCAAAGGCGCGGACGGCGCACGGCAAGTCCGGCGCTGAACCGCTTTACATCCGTGCCCTTCAGGACCATCTTGTGCGTCTGAAGATTGTTGAAAGGCACGCACATGTCGGATTTCCCACGCAAAATCATCATCGATACGGATCCGGGGCAAGATGACGCCATGGCCATTCTTCTGGCGCTTGGCTCACCCGAAGAGGTCGACGTTTTGGGCATCACCGCCGTGGCGGGCAATGTGCCGATCGAGCGCACGGCAGAGAACGCCCGCAAGGTTTGCGAAGTGGCCAAACGCCCCGATGTAAAGGTCTTTGCCGGCTGTGACCGCCCGATGGCCCACACGCTTGTGACTGCCGAACATATCCACGGAAAAACAGGACTCGACGGCATCGAACTGCCCGCGCCGACCATGCCCTTGCAGGAGCAACACGGGGTCGACTTCATCATCGATACGCTGAAACGCGAGCCTGCCGGCACGGTGACACTGTGCCCGATGGGACCTTTGACCAATATCGCCACGGCCTTTGAAAAAGCACCGGAAATTATCGAACGCGTGCAGGAGATCGTCCTTATGGGCGGGGCCTATTTCGAGGTCGGCAACATCACCCCCGCCGCAGAGTTCAACATCTACGTCGATCCCGAGGCCGCTGATATTGTCTTCAAATCCGGCGTGAAACTGACCGTGATGCCACTTGATGTGACGCATAAGGTGCTTGTCACCGCGCCGCGCCTTCAGGCCTTCCACGACTTGGGCAACCATCTGGGCGAGGTGGTCGCGGGCTGGCTCGATTTCTTCGAACGGTTTGATATCGAGAAATACGGCTCCCTTGGCGGCCCGCTGCACGACCCGACCGTGATCGCCTATCTCATCAAGCCGGAGCTGTTCTCCGGCCGTTTCATCAATGTGGAGATCGAGACCCAATCGAAACTCACCCGCGGCATGACGGTTGCCGATTGGTGGGGTGTGACGGATCGTGCAAAGAACGCGACCTTTATGGGGGATGTGGATGCGGACGGGTTCTTCGAGCTTTTGACCGAACGCGTCCGGCGTCTGGCCTAGGGGCATGCTGTCGATTGAGTATTTGGACAGCAAGGAAAACGGCCCTACATTCCTGTCATGACACATTTTGATAACAGCTACGCCCGCCTGCCCAAGCGGTTTCACACCAAAATCGCGCCGGAGATGTCTCCCGCGCCCGAAATGGTTTTATGGAACGAAGGGCTGGCCGAGGCTCTGGGCGTTGCCGATTGGGATGCCGAAGTCTGCGCAGGCAATGTGATCCCCGACGGGGCCGACCCTCTTGCGCAGGTCTATGCGGGGCATCAGTTTGGCGGCTGGTCACCGCAACTGGGCGACGGGCGGGCGGTTCTTCTGGGCGAAGTTGTCACGGATCAGGGCCGGTTCGACATCCATCTCAAAGGCGCGGGGCGCACGCCTTATTCGCGCAACGGCGACGGACGGGCGTGGATCGGACCGGTTCTGCGCGAATTTATCGTCAGCGAGTTCATGCATGCCGCAGGTATTCCCACCACACGCGCGCTGGCTGCGGTGTGCACCGGCGGACGGGTGCAGCGCGAGCGGTCCTATCCCGGCGCCATTCTGACCCGCGTCGCCGCCTCGCACATTCGGGTGGGCACATTCCAATATTTCACCGCTCAAGGCGATGAAGAAGCGGTTAGATTGCTGACAGAGCATGTTCGCGCAAGGCATTTTCCGCAAGCGGACAGCACGCTTGAGCTTTATGCGGAGATCGTCAAGGCGCAGGCGCGTCTGATCGCCGGATGGATGGGGCTTGGCTTTGTCCACGGGGTGATGAACACGGACAATATGGCGGTCTCCGGCGAAACCATCGACTACGGCCCTTGTGCCTTTATCGACGGGTATTCTCCGAAGGCGGTTTACAGCTCCATCGACCGTGCGGGGCGCTATGCCTATGAGCAACAGCCCTCCATGGCGCATTGGAACCTGGCGCAGCTCGGCTCCTGCTTCGTGCCGCAAATGGAGGCGGAACTGGGTGGACAGCAACAGGCGATTGAGGCGCTCACCGAGATTTTGAACAGTTTCCCCGATCTGTATCAGGCCCAGTGGCGCGCGGTCTTTGGCGCAAAGCTCGGCATTGCCGACCCGCAGGACGCGGATGTGGCGTTGATACAGGAGCTTCTCGGCTTGATGGCCAAGGACGGGGCCGATTTCACCAACACGTTCCGAGGCTTGCTGGATGGCACCGCGCGGGACTGGGTGCTGGATCGTGCGGGGTTTGATCTTTGGGCGGAGCGCTGGCAGGACCGTCGCGCGTCGAACTGGCAGGAGATCATCGCCAAGGCCAGCCCCGCCGTAATCCCGCGCACGCACCGGATTGAAGAGGCGATCCAAGCCTCTCTGGCAGGGGATGACAGCAAGGCAAAGCGTTTGGCGCGGGTGTTGACGCGGCCGTTTGATCTGGCCGAGGAGGATCGGGATTTGACGCATCCGCCGCGTGAAGACGAAGTGGTGCATCAGACCTTCTGCGGGACATAGATGTCGCTCACGCCAGCCCCTAACGGGGCGGCTCCGCGTGGGCGGGTACAGCCCCGGGCGACAATCGTCGCCTTCTCCGCTTCACCGCGTGGAGAGCTGTGACAGAACAACACCTCACTTCGAGCGATATTTCCCGAACAGGCGGCTATTGCGGGTGATAAAATCGCGCAAGAGCCCCGCAAAAGGCGCACGCCCCCAGCGCACATAGATCGCGCCAGAGATCGCGCCCACAAGCCCGCCGCCGGCATCGACAATCAAATCCCACATCGTGTCCTGAAGGCCGGATTTCTGCATATTCGTGCCAAAGATCTGGTCCATGGAATATTCGAATATCTCCCAAATCGCGCCGATCGACATGGCAAAGGCAAAGGCGAACAACCCCATAGCCCAAGGGGGGGCGGCATAGCGGTCGCCTTGGAACAGCATGAAAATCGCAACAAACCCCACGAGGCCGAAGCCCACAGCCGAGCCGCCATGCAGCACCACGTCCCACCACCAGTAACGATTGTAGAAATCCCCCACCTCGCCCAGAAACAGCGTGGCGAAGATGAACAGGACGATACCCGCCATGAAAGATCGCGGGATATAGATGTGAAACCGCCGCGCGAACAGAATCGGCATCAAGGTCAGGCCGAAGGTGCCCAGCGCGATGAAGGACGAGGTATAGCGCGCCGTCACAAGACCCGCGACGAACTCCCCCAAAAGTGCCACCCAGACAAGCTTCATCACCAAAGGTTGCTTGCGGGCTTTGGCAAGCCAATATTGCAAGGTATCTTTCAGCGGCATGGGTGAAATCCTGTCATTGCGACCTTATGTTAATCGTATGTTACCGAAAGTGGAAAGAGACGCCTTGCGTCTGGCCTCATATAATCTGCGCAAATGTAAAGGCACCGACGGGCAACGCGCGCCCGGACGTGTCATTGACGTGATCAACAGCCTTGAGGCCGATGTCGTCGCATTGCAAGAAGCCGATCTGCGACTGGGGCCACGACCTGCCGCGCTGCCCGGACGGATGATCGAGGCACATACGGATTTCATCGCTCTGCCCGTCAACACCTCTCCCGTCTCTGTCGGCTGGCACGGCAATGCAATCCTTGTGCGCAAAAGCGCAACCGTCGAGGCGAACTATCGTTTCGACCTGCCGGGACTGGAGCCACGCGGGGCGGTGGCGGTGGATCTGCCCCACCTGCGCGTGGTCGGCGTGCATCTGGGTCTGTTGCGCGCCTCACGGCAAAAACAGCTTCACGCCATACGCCAGCACCTCGCAGGTCTCGACGACCGGCCCACCGTGATCCTCGGAGATTTCAACGAATGGTCCCGCAGGCAAGGGCTTGATCCGCTCAAAGACGCCTTCGACATTCACGCGCCGGGCCGGTCTTTTCACGCCTCGCGCCCGATTGCCGCGCTGGACCGGATTGCCTTTACCCAAACCCTTGCCCTGCGCGATGCGGGCGTGGTTGAGACGGAACTTTCACGGCGGGCTTCCGACCATTTGCCGATCTGGGCCGACCTGTTGCTTGCAAAACAGTCTAACTGACGAAATTTCCACTAGGATACGCCTCCGAGCCTGAGTAAACCCGTGGCAAGACCACATGTAAGGGCTCCCGATGACACTTCTACAGATCACCTCGCTTCTGATCGTTCTGGCCGGCGCGTTCGGAGCAATCAATTACCTGTTTCTCCGCCTGCCCTCCTCCATCGGCATTCTTGTTGTCGCGCTCATAGCCTCGCTCTCCGTGATCGGGCTGGATGCCATCTACCCCGCCTCTCTGGTCGAAGAGACAATCCGCGCCGAAGTCCTCGCCATTGATTTCTCCGATGCGCTTCTGGAGGGCATGTTGGGATTGCTGCTCTTTGCGGGGGCATTGCATGTGAAGGTGTCCGATCTGAAGGCCGAATGGCGGCCTGTGTTTCTTATGGCCACCCTCGGCGTGGCGCTCTCCACCGCAGTTGTCGGCACGGGGTTCAGCTGGATGACGGGTATGCCCCTGATGATCGCGCTGACCTTCGGGGCGCTCATCTCCCCCACCGATCCGGTTGCCGTTCTGGGCGTGTTGCGGCAGGCCTCTTTGCCCAAGAGCCTCGAAACCAAGATCGCGGGAGAAAGCCTGTTCAATGACGGGGTCGGCTATGTGGTCTATCTCGTGCTCGTCGGACTGGCATTTTCCTCAAGCGGGCATGGCGATATGGCAGACGCCCATGACGCCACAAGCACCGTGGAAAGCGCGCTGATGCTCTTTGCGCAGGAGGCCTTGGGCGGCGCGGCGCTTGGCATTGTGCTCGGGTGGCTAACTTTCCGCGTGATGCGGCTGATTGACGACTATGCGCTCGAAGTGCTCATCACCTTGGGGTTGGCCTTCGGCGGCTATGAACTGGCCGTGGCGCTTCATGTCTCGGCCCCGATCATGGCTGTCTGCGCAGGGCTTCTGATCGGTGATGTCGGGTCGAAATACGGCATGTCCGAAGAAACCCGCCGCTATGTCGATGCCTTCTGGAAGATGATCGACGAGATTCTCAACGCCATTCTGTTCCTGATGATCGGGTTCGAGGTCTTTGCCGTCGCCTTCGACACCTCCTCCATCATCGCCGGTCTCATGGCCATCGTGCTTGCACTGATCGCGCGCCTGACCGCCGTGGCGATTCCTGTGTTGATGCTGCGCCCCTTCCGCAACTTCAGCAAAGGCACCATCCCGATCATGACATGGGGCGGCCTCAAGGGCGGGATTTCCGTGGCGCTGGCGCTCTCCCTACCCGATGGCGAATGGAAACCTCTGATCCTGACCGCGACCTATATCGTCGTGGTCTTCTCGATCATCGTACAAGGGCTCACGGTTGCCCCGCTGGCCAAACGTGTCGGGCGCGAACCGGGGCTTGATGTATGACGCATCCCTTCGCCTTTGACCTAAGGTCCCGACACAGACTTTTGCGAGTTGTTCGCAAAAGCGGGCTGGACCAATCCGGTGCGTTTTTCTACCTTGAAGCCGAACACGACGGCCCGGAGCCCTTATGACTGATACGATCCTATCGCGCTGCGAGGCCAAGGGCCTGCGCCTGACCGAACAACGGCGGATCATTGCCTCCGTTCTCGAAGAGGCTGTGGATCATCCTGACGCCGAAGAACTATATGCCCGCGCCTCGGCCAAGGATCCCAACATCTCTCTGGCAACGGTCTATCGCACGGTGAAGCTCTTTGAAGAGCGAGGCATTCTCGAAAAGCTGGAATTCGGCGACGGGCGGGCGCGCTACGAGGCAGCCGACAGGGAGCATCACGACCACTTGATCGACATGGACACGGGCCGTGTGATCGAATTTGTCGACCCCGAGATCGAAGCGCTTCAGGAAAAGATCGCGGACCGTCTGGGGTTTGATCTGAAAGGTCACCGGCTTGAACTTTACGGGGTGCGCAAGAAGAGCTGAGTGCTTTCGCGCTCCCCCGTCTGCGTCTTTGCTCTTGTCACAAGACTTGCCGGACCACGGCGGGCAAGGATAGGTCTGCTAAAAAACAGTGCGGACAATCCATGTACAATTTGCGCGCCATTTTCATGATCATCGGCTCCATGGCATTTTTCACCGTGGAGGATATGTTTGTCAAATATCTCTCCGGCTTCCTGCCGGTCACTCAGGTGCTTCTGGCGGTTTCCATCGGCGGCACGCTGACCTTTCTGACCTGGGCCCTTGTGCGGAGGGATGCAATCTTTGTGCCGCGCAACTGGCGGCCCGTGATCCTGTTGCGCGCCTCGACCGAAGCGGTCGCCTCGATCTCTTTTGTCACCGCGCTTTCACTGGTCGATATTTCCACGGTCGGCGCGGTGTTCCAGTCCATGCCCCTCGTCGTCACACTGGGGGCGGCCCTCTTTCTGGGTGAACGTGTCGGCTGGCGTCGCTGGAGCGCGATTGCCGTAGGATTTGTCGGCGTTCTAATGATCATCCGGCCCGGTCTCTCGGCATTTGATCCACAAGTGCTCTGGGTTCTGGTCACTGTAGCCGCCGTGGCCACCCGTGACCTGATGACGCGGGTCATGGATGCGGCGGTGCCCTCCTCTGTCGTCTCGTTTCAAGCCTTCCTGGCCATAGTCCCCGCCGCCACTCTGGCGCTTTGGCTCTCAGATAGCAGCCCCCTGCCCTTCACCCTGCCGCTACTCGCCATGACCGGCATGGCCATCGCCTCCGGTGTGCTGGGCTATACGCTCATCGTAGCCGGAATGCGTCTGGGGGATGCGTCAGCGGTCACCCCGTTCCGCTACACCCGCCTCGTCTTTACCATGATCGGCGGCATGCTGGTCTTTGGCGAACGGCCCGACCTGATGACCTATCTCGGCTCGGCCGTCATCATTGCCTCCGGCCTCTACACGTTTTTGCGCGAACGCAAGCTGGCGCGGCAATCGGTCCGGGGCTGAAACAACTGTTCTGCGCACTGTTAGCGTATGGGTTGTTGACCTGACCGCCCCGGCTGGTATCAAGCCTTTGACTGGCCCGCCAATCTAACTTTGCAAAGGGACGTAAAGCCATGAGCACCATCATCGACATCATCGGCCGTGAAATTCTCGACAGCCGCGGCAATCCGACCGTGGAAGTGGACGTCATTCTGGAAGACGGCACCATGGGCCGCGCGGCCGTGCCCTCCGGCGCATCCACCGGCGCACATGAAGCCGTCGAAAAGCGTGACGGGGACAAATCCCGCTACATGGGCAAAGGCGTGCTCGAAGCCGTCGCCGCCGTGAACGGTGAAATCTGTGAAGCCCTCGTCGGCATGGACGCCACCGAACAGGAAGCCCTCGACGCCGTGATGATCGAACTCGACGGCACCCCTAACAAAGGCCGCCTCGGCGCCAACGCCATTCTCGGCGTTTCGCTGGCCGCAGCCAAAGCCGCTGCCGATTACTCCGCCCTGCCGCTTTACCGCTATGTCGGCGGCTCCAGCGCCCGCATTCTCCCCGTGCCGATGATGAATATCATCAACGGCGGCGAACATGCCGACAACCCGATCGACTTTCAGGAATTCATGATCATGCCCGTCTCGGCATCGAATGTGAAAGAAGCGATCCGTATGGGCTCCGAAGTGTTCCATACGCTGAAAAAAGAACTCTCCGCTGCAGGCTACAACACCGGCATCGGTGACGAAGGCGGCTTTGCCCCGAACATCTCGTCCACCCGCGAGGCGCTGGACTTCGTGCTGAAATCCATCGAGAAAGCCGGTTACAAACCGGGCGAAGACATCTTCCTCGCGCTCGACTGCGCCTCGACCGAATATTTCGAAGGCGGCAAATACGAGATGAAGGGCGAAGGCAAATCGCTCACCTCCGAGGAAAACGCCGACTACCTCGTCGCCCTGTGCAACGACTACCCGATCATCTCGATCGAAGACGGCATGGCCGAAGACGACTGGGCCGGTTGGAAACTCCTGACCGAGAAACTCGGCGACAAGGTGCAGCTTGTGGGCGACGACCTCTTCGTGACCAACCCCGAGCGTCTGGCCTCCGGCATCGAGCAAGGCGTGGCCAACTCCATGCTCGTCAAGGTGAACCAGATCGGCTCGCTCTCCGAGACCCTCAAAGCCGTCGATATGGCCCACCGCGCGCGCTACACCAACGTGATGTCGCACCGCTCCGGCGAAACCGAAGACGCCACGATTGCCGATCTCGCAGTCGCCACCAACTGCGGCCAGATCAAAACCGGCTCCATGTCGCGCTCTGACCGTATGGCAAAATACAACCAGCTGATCCGCATCGAGGAACAACTGGGCGCAACGGCGGAATATGCCGGAACGTCGATCCTGAAAAAGTAAGACAGGCGGCGGCTCTGCCCGCTTGACCGAAACTGGAAAGCCCTGCCATTTTGGCGGGGCTTTTTGTTAAACCCAATATTCTCCACCAAGAACAAGTTCTTTTCTTTCCCCGACCATTCTGACTAATCTCCCGACATGACCAACACCACGCCCCTCCCCGCGCCGCTTCCTGACGGCATCCATGAGTTGCCGGCGGGCAAGCTCGCCGCTGTTGTCACCTATCTCGAAATGTTCACCCGCCCCGCCCCGCGTCCTGCGCCGGAGCAGCCGGAGTTGACGCTGGTTCGTCACGAGGCCCCTGATCTCGACTGGTATCGGGCGCTCTATCGTCGTGTGGGCGAGGACTGGCTCTGGTTTTCACGGCTCTACATGGAGGAGGCCGCGCTTGCAGCGATCCTCACCCATCCGGATGTGGAGGTCTATTCGGTGCGCAAAGGCGGTGTTGATCTCGGGATTCTGGAACTGGATTTCCGCGATGCCGAGAACACGGAACTGGCGTTTTTCGGGCTGCATGAGAGCCTGATCGGCGGCGGCACCGGGCGGTGGTTGATGGAACAGGCGCTGGACAAGGCCTTTGCGCATGACATCAAACGCCTGTTCGTGCACACCTGCACGCTGGACAGCCCGCAGGCGCTGCCCTTCTATATCCGGTCGGGTTTCACCCCCTACGGGCGCGCCATCGAGGTGATGGATGATCCGCGCGTGGCCGGTGCCCTCCCCAAAAGCGCCGCGCCGCATATCCCGTTGATCGGGTAATCGCCCGCCCGCATGTCGCGCAAAAGAGGAGACCATAATGAGCCGGATCACCCCCGCAGAGCAGCGTGTCGGTCTTTTCACCGCCGCCTATGTCATCGGCTTTGCCCTGTGGTTCTTTGCCATCGGGAATTTCGAATTTATCTTCTATGTCGCAACCCTGCTCGTTCTGGTGGGGCTCATCGCCATCAGCCTGCGCAAAGCGGAGTACCCGCCGCGCCTGTTATGGGCGCTCTCGCTTTGGGGGCTGATGCATATGGCGGGTGGCGGCGTGCCTGTGAACGGGTCGGTGCTCTACACGTTGCAACTGGTCCCGATCCTCAGCGACGGGGAGATGAGCCTTCTGAAATACGACCAAGTGGTGCATTTCTACGGCTTCGGCGTCTCGGCATGGCTGTTGTGGCACATCATGACCCACAGCTTTCCCGTTCTGAAAGGCACGAAAACCGCTTTTGTCCTGCCGGTTCTGGGCGCGATGGGCTTGGGCGCGCTCAACGAGGTCATCGAATTCACCGCCGTGCTGATGCTCCCAGACACGAATGTCGGCGGCTATATCAACACCGGTCTTGATCTGGTGTTCAACGCGGCGGGGGCGCTTTGTGCCATGTGGCTTGTCACCTCGCGCGAAAAGGAGACCTCATGACCGATATGACCGCAGACGAAATCATCGCCCATCTGAACCTCGCGCCCCATCCAGAAGGCGGGCATTACCGCCAGACATGGGTGGCAGACGCCTCCGGCGACCAGCGTCCTGCGGGCACCTGCATCTACTTCCTGCTCAAAGCCGGAGAGCGCAGCCACTGGCATCGCGTTGATGCGACCGAAATCTGGCACTACTACGCTGGCGCGCCGCTGGTGCTTTCCATTGCCGAAACAGACAAGGGGCCTGCCCGCGCCGTGACCCTCGGACCCGATCTGCAAGCCGGAGAGAACCCGCAAGCGATTGCCCCCACAGGCCATTGGCAGGCGGCCCGCAGCACCGGAGACTGGACTTTGGTCGGCTGCACAGTGTCTCCGGGGTTCCGGTTCGAGGGATTCGAACTGGCTCCTGCAGGGTTCGAGATTCCGTCTGAGAGCTGACTTTCTGCCCCGAAAAGTGAAAAACTCGCTATTTCTGCGCATTTACGGGGAAAACTCTCGCGCCTTTCCCCGTAAAGCGGGGCCAATGGTAAGGTTTTCCGCACTAGCGCCAAACTGACGTTAGGTTAAGCTGGGGGTGTTAATCAGTATCGGGGGGGGAATGCTGTCAGCATATGTTCCCGTTTTACCGAGTGAGAAGAGACCGGGGGTCCTGCATCACGCACTCTCCCGGTTTCGGTTCCTCTCCCACTTTGCCAGTCGCCATTGATCTGCCATCCGCTTTGACGCCCGAACGTCCCTTGCGGATTGCCAGCAAATCTTCCGGACAAACCACTTACCACAAATGGCGAAAGGTCAGCTTCAGGCTGTCGGACGAGACACACGCCCGCCGCCAATGGCCGCACGCACACCGGTGGTGGACGGAGACGAGGTCGGCAGTCCCCGCAGGACACGCACAGCGAGATAGGCAAAGGCCTGCGCCTCCAGCATATCGCCATCCAGACCCACCTCTTCGACAGGCGCGACGGGGCAATCCACGCCTGCGGCAATCATGGCCATGAGCGTTGCATTATGTCGCCCGCCCCCTGTGACATAGAGCGCAACGGGTGCGGTGGGGCAATGTTCCATCGCACGCGCCACCGAGGCGGCAGCAAAAGCGGTCAGCGTCGCGGCAGCATCGGCGTCGGACAGGCCTGACACCGCGTCCAGAACATCATGAAAATCGTTTCTGTCCAGTGATTTGGGCGGCATTTTGTAGAAAAATGAATGATCCAGCCCCTTGGCGACAACCTCCATATCCGGCTGACCTGCGGCGGCCAGAGCGCCATCCCGATCATAGCTCTCCCCCCGCCGTGCGCGCATCAGGTCATTGACCGGCGCATTGGCAGGCCCCGTGTCGAAGGCCAGCAAGGCATCCGGCGCGGCAGGGTCTGCAACACGCGGGTCCACCCATGTGAGATTGCCCACGCCGCCAAGGTTGAGAAAGGCAACTGGCCCCGTAGCTCCGATATAGCGCGCAAGCGCATGGTGATAGAACGGCGCCAAGGGGGCACCCTGCCCGCCCATTTCCACATCCGTCGAGCGGAAATCCCAGACCACGGGCACAGATGTCACTTCGGCCAGAACCGACCCGTCGCCGGCCTGATAGGTCCGTCGTTCATGTGGCGCATGGGCCAGAGTCTGACCGTGAAAGCCGATCAACTCGAACCCGTCCAGTTCAGACAAGGCCTCGGCATGGGCGGTCTCGATAAGTTCCGTCAAAGGCTCGGAGGCCTGCCATGTCCCAAGCTCGGCGCGAAACATGGCCTGTTCAGCCTCGCTATAGGCCCGAAACGCCGTATCGCCAAAACCGCAGACACTCACGCCGTCGGTTTTCAACAGCGCCACATCCACCCCGTCCAGAGATGTTCCGGACATACATCCAGCGACCCAAATCGGCGCTGTCTTACTCTTACCGCTCATCACACTCTTTCCCTTTGGTGCTCGCCCCGATATATCAGGCTGCGCTGACCCTTTGAACGGAAAATGTGACAGATGACATACCATCCCAAATCGGACTTTCTCCGCGTGATCATCGAACGCGGTTTCCTTGCGGATTGCACCAATCTGCAAGAGCTCGACGAAGCCCTGAACAAAGGGATGGTCACCGCCTATATCGGCTATGATGCCACGGCAAAATCCCTGCATGTCGGGCATTTGCTCAACATCATGCTGCTGCGCTGGTTCCAGAAAACCGGCAACAAGCCGATTACCCTCATGGGCGGCGGCACCACGAAAGTGGGCGATCCGTCCTTCCGCTCCGACGAGCGCCCGCTTTTGTCGCCCGCGCAAATCGACGACAACATAGACGGGATGCAAAAGGTCTTTGCCCGCTATCTCGACTACAAGGACGACGCCAACGGCGCGTTGATGCGCAACAATGCCGAATGGCTCGACGAATTGAACTACCTCGATTTCCTGCGCGACATCGGGCGGTATTTCTCCGTCAACCGGATGCTGTCCTTTGAATCCGTGAAATCACGGCTGGATCGCGAGCAATCGCTCTCCTTCCTCGAATTCAACTACATGATTCTTCAGGCCTATGACTTTTTGGAACTGAACCGCCGCTACGGCTGTCTGTTGCAGATGGGCGGCTCAGATCAGTGGGGCAATATCGTCAACGGGATCGACCTGACGCGCCGCGTGCTGGACAATGAAATCTACGGGCTGACAACGCCGCTGCTGACCACATCGGACGGGCGCAAGATGGGCAAAAGTCAGGGCGGAGCCATCTGGCTCAATGCGGACATGCTTAGCCCTTACGAATTCTGGCAGTTCTGGCGCAACACCACGGATGCCGACACAGGCCGTTTCCTCAAGCTCTACACAGAGCTTCCGGTGGAGGAATGCGACCGTCTGGGCGCGCTGGAAGGCTCCGAGATCAACGAAGCAAAGATCATTCTCGCCAATGAAGTCACCACGCTGCTGCATGGGGCCGAAGCGGCCAAAGCCGCCGAAGCCACAGCGCGCGAGGTCTTCGAGAAAGGCGGCGTGGGCGATGACCTTCCGACCGTTGAACTCTCCGCCTCCGACATTGGTGACGGCATCTCTATCGTTCAGCTGTTCGTCAAATCCGGTCTCGCCGACAGCGGCAAGGCAGCAAAACGCCTCTTTGCCGATGGCGGGGCCAAGGTGAATGACGCGGACCACAAGGATGCGGGCCTGCTGGTCACGCCGGAGATGCTCAAAGAGCCGATGAAGCTCTCGGCGGGCAAAAAACGCCATGCCTTGGTGGTCTGTAAAGACTGATCCTGATCCGAGATGAAACAAAGTCGCGCATTAAAGCGTTTCTCAAAAACTTGAGGCACTCAATTTTTGAGAAGCGCAGCAACATCAATGCAGTGTGGAAACGCTTTTCGCTCAATCTGATTCGGATTAAACGAGAAACGCTTTAACTGCGCGGTTTTGTGATATTTGTGTCATGGATTTTTTCCCGACTTTTCTGCAAAATACGCTGATATGAAACGACTCGCCCTCCTCACACTCCTTTTGACAGGAACCGCCCCCGCCCTGCACGCCGAGCCATGGCTCACCGGCGACGGCTGGATTGCGCTTGGCACCTCGACGGTTGAGAGCGAAGACCTCTGGTTTGGTGGCGACGGCACATGGCGGACCAACTGGGACGGTTTGGGCCTCAGCTTCGGGGCTTTCGGCACCTTGGGGCGGGAGCATGAAACCTATGCCGCGCTAAGCTACAGCCTTGGCTCTACACGCTATGAAATCGGCAATCCCCGCCCCGCCTACGACCAGTTCGCGCGCCCGCTCCTGTCCGATGTGATGCTGACCGAAGCCTTACAGCGCACCGATACCGGTTACAGCCGCCTGACAGACGGGACCATCACACAGGACAACTACCTGCCCGCAGGTGCCAGCTATCAGCGCAGCGACATGGCCACCTCCCTCCATTACGTCGATGACTATGACACGGCGGTTCTGGGGCTTGGCGGCGGTTGGCACATGGGAGACTGGCGCGTGGAAGCCGCACTTGAATATGTCGATGGTGACAGTTCCGATGCCAATGCCAAGCTGCAAGGCCGTTACATGCTCGGGGCCGGCGAAATGTCCGGCACGCTGTCTTACAACGAGGCCAATGACGCCCCTGCCGCGATGGAACTGGCCTATCGCCATCCGCTCACGAACACGATTTCCATGACAGAGCTGGTCTCCGTGCCCTTCGAGGAACCGGAAGACGGGCTGGCCCTTGTGGGCGCGAATATCTATCTGCGCGGGGAGACCTCTCTGGATGTCTCCGGCGGATATGGCGCAGGGGACGGGCTGGCCTCCGCCGCGCTGCGCTTTGAATTCTAAAACGCACACAATGCGTTAGACGGACAGCAAAAAGGGCGCTCCAAAGCGCCCTTTCTTTATGAATAGCCTCAAGCCTCGTGCGAAGCTCAGTCCGTGACAGAAACTTTCGCCATCACATCCGGCTCACCGATCACAGCGCCATTGGGCCCCGTGCCGCGTTTGATCGCATTGACCACATCCATGCCCTCGGTGACCTTGCCGACGACCGTATACTGGCCGTTCAGATGCGGTGCGGGGGCAAACATGATGAAGAACTGGCTGTTGGCCGAATCCGGATTCTGGCTCCGCGCCATACCGACGACACCGGCATCAAAGGGCTGATCGGAAAACTCGGCTTTCAGATCCGGCTCGGAAGAGCCGCCGCGTCCGGCCATCTGCATGGAGAACTCCGCCGCGCCCATCTTGCCATATTGCACATCACCCGTCTGGGCCATGAACCCGTCAATCACACGGTGAAAGACGACATTGTCATAAGCGCCTTCACTTGCGAGTTTGGTGATCTGCTCAACATGGCCCGGGGCCACGTCCTCGAAAAGGTCGATATGCACGGTGCCATTGGCCTCGCCTTTGACCTCGATATCAAGCCCCGCGGCAAAGGCCGGAGCCGCCGCCAGCGCAGCAATCAGTGTCAGCGTTTTACGCAACATCGGCAGCCACCTTCATGGAGATCATCGCATCAGGATACATCGGCGGTTCACCGCGGGTGATCTTGTCCACATGCTCCATTCCGGAGATCACACGCCCGTAGACCGTATACTGGCGGTTCAGGAAATGGTTGTCGGAGAAGTTGATGAAGAACTGCGAATTGGCGGAATCGGGGTTTTGCGACCGCGCCGCGCCGATGGTGCCGCGATCATGCGGGATGCCCGAAAATTCCGCCGGAACATTCGGCAGGTCGGAGCCGCCCGTGCCTGCACGACGCAATTCGAAGTCCTTGTTCTGGTTGCCGAATTTCACATCACCGGTCTGCGCCATGAACCCGTCGATCACGCGGTGGAATACAACCCCGTCATAGGCACCTGCGCGGGCCAGTTCCTTCATCCGCTCGCAATGTTTCGGCGCGATGTCGGGCATGAGTTCGATCACAACTTCGCCGCTTTCCAGCGTGAGGATGATTGTGTTTTCGGGATCTTTGATGTCGGCCATGACTGCCTCCTCGGGGTCATAAAAAGGGTCGAAATTTTGCCCAGTTTAATGTGCCCCACCGGTAAGGGAAAGGGCGATCTCGCAGCATCCGCGCGGATTGGCCCTGATGCGTCCTCACGCCTGTTGACGAAGCGGTGAGGAGAGGTCAAACAAGGGTAAGATGCCAAACCCTCCCTGAAAGGACCGATTGCTATGGCTTGGAAAACCCTCGATGATATGGAGCTCTCCGGCAAAGTGGTGCTGACCCGTGTGGACATCAACGTGCCCGTGGCCGATGGCAAAGTGACCGACGCCACCCGGATCGAACGGATCAAGCCCACGATCGACGACATTCTTGCCAAAGGCGGCAAGCCGGTTCTTCTGGCGCATTTCGGGCGTCCCAAGGGACAGGTTGTGCCGGAGATGAGCCTCGGACTGATCAAGGACACCGTGGCCGAGGTTCTCGGCGTGCCGGTCAAATTTGCGACCGATTGTATCGGCAGCCCCGCGAAAGAGGCCGTGGCAGCTTTGCAACCGGGCGAGGTTCTGCTTTTGGAAAACACCCGTTTCCACAAGGGCGAGACCGACAATGACGGGCAATTCGCCGCCTCACTGGCCGCGCTTGGCGATGTCTATGTCAATGACGCCTTCTCCGCCGCGCACCGTGCCCACGGCTCGACCGAGGGCGTGGCCAAGCTCCTGCCCTCCTGCGCAGGGCGTTTGATGCAGGCCGAGCTTTCCGCGCTTGAAGCTGCGCTTTCCACCCCCACCCGTCCGGTCGTGGCCGTTGTGGGCGGTGCGAAAGTCTCGACCAAGCTTGATCTGCTGGGCAATCTCGTGCGCAAGGTCGATTACCTTGTCATCGGTGGCGGCATGGCCAACACATTCCTCGCCGCAGAGGGCGTGGATGTGGGCAAATCCCTGTGCGAACACGATCTGGCCGACACGGCACGCGAGATCATCAAGAAAGCCGACGAGGCCGGTTGCGAGATCGTTCTGCCCATCGATGTGGTCGTGGCGCGCGAATTCAAAGCCAATGCTGCCAATGAAGTCCTTCCGGTGATCGAATGTCCCGAAGACGCGATGATCTTTGATGCCGGCCCGAAATCCGTGGCGCGGATCAACGAGATTCTGGACGACGCCAAAACCGTCATCATGAACGGACCTTTGGGGGTCTTCGAACTGGAACCTTTCGGCGCGGGCACCTTTGCCATGCTCGAAAAAATTGCGGAACAGACCAATGCAGGCGCCTTGGTCTCCGTCGCGGGCGGTGGCGACACGGTCTCGGCGATCAATGCCTCCGGCCATGCCAAGGATTTCACCTATATCTCGACGGCGGGCGGAGCCTTCCTCGAATGGATGGAAGGCAAGGAATTGCCCGGCGTGGTCGCCCTCGGCTAACGCCTTTCGCACGCGCGGTTCAACGCACACACACAAACACTTACAGGAAAACACTCACAGGCCCGCTCCTCCGGCGGGCCTTTTCTTTGCCACCCTCACGCCCCCCCTGTCGCGTATACCGGATATGCGCGGCCCCCTTGCTCTGGATCAATCCTTTGCCTGCATAAGTCGCGTAATCTGAACTCATTGCAACCCGTGAGCGCTACCAAGATTGCGAGCACGCGCCGGGCAAGGTAACTCGGTTGTGAAATCCCCAAAGCCCTCGCTGCCGAGGGACGATTTGAGCCAAAAGAGGAATGAGATGTCTATTCAGGAAATGACCGCCAAAATGGGCGAAGGCCAAGGCTTTATCGCAGCACTAGACCAATCGGGCGGCTCGACGCCCAAGGCGCTCAAACTCTACGGCGTGGATGAGAGCGAATATTCGGGCGAGGCCGAAATGTTCGACATGGTCCACGCCATGCGCTCGCGCATCATGCAGTCGCCCGCTTTCACCGGCGACAAGGTCATTGGCGCAATCCTTTTCGAAATGACCATGGACCGCGAAGTGGGCGGCAAGCCGACCTCCCTGTTTTTGTGGGAAGAAAAAGGCATCGTGCCGTTCCTCAAAATCGACAAGGGTCTGGACGCCGAAGCCAATGGCGTTCAACTGATGAAACCGATCCCCGGTCTCGACGACCTTCTGGCCCGTGCCGCCAAGCTCAAGGTTTTCGGCACCAAGGAGCGCTCGGTCATCAATGCCGCCAATGCGCAAGGCATCAAAGCCATTGTGGACCAGCAATTCGAAATCGGTGAACAGGTGATCAAGGCCGGTCTCATGCCGATCCTTGAGCCGGAAGTGACCATCACCATCGCGGACAAGGCCGAGGCCGAAGCCATCCTGCGCGACGAGATCCTCAAACATCTCGATGCGATGGACGACAGCAAACAGGTGATGCTGAAGCTCTCCCTGCCGAGCGAGCCGAATTTCTACAAGCCGCTGGTCGATCACCCGCGTGTGTTGAAAGTCGTGGCGCTGTCCGGTGGCTACCGCCGCGATGAAGCCAATGCGCTTTTGTCGAAAAACACCGGCATCATCGCCTCTTTCTCCCGCGCACTGTCCGAAGGGCTGAACGCCAAACAGTCAGACGCGGAATTTGACGCCACCCTGCAAGCCGCCGTGGACAGCATCCACGCCGCCTCGATCGCAGGCTGATCCGATCCGGAACCAAAGCAACGGGGGCATCCTTTCGGGTGCCCCTTTGTCGTAGACGCCAAACAACCTCCCCCGCCGCTTCACCGCAACAGACCTCAGGTCGTCGCAACGATCCAGTCGGGTCGGATTCCACTTCGGGAAATATAGAGCGCCACGTCATGACCACGGAACAACCCGTGGTCGGTGATCAGAATCGTGCCAATCCCCGCACTTGCCCCGCCCAGAACATCCGTATGCAACGTATCGCCCACCATCGCGATACGGTGACGGGGCACGTCCTTGAGCCGCGCTAAAGCCGTGTCAAACGCATTGCCGAAGGGCTTGCCAAAAAACGCCGCCTTTTGACCGGTCCGCTCGGTGACATCATGGGCAACCAACCCCGGCTCGAAGGACAAGCCCTCCTCACGCGGGGCGACAAGATCGGGATTGGCCACAACCAACGGCCTTGGCCGCGCCAGAAGCGCCTGTGTCAAAGCCTCCGTATCCGATTGGGACCAGCGCGCACTGGACAGCAGGAGAAATCCCCCTGCGCTGTGCAAAAGCTCCGGATGCTCCGCCAGATGCTCGATCCGCGCCGCGTCATCCGCATCGTTGAAATCGTCACCTTCAGCGGCGGCGGCGGCCCAGACCTTTCCGCCCGCCAACTGCGGCAGAGCCGCGAAAGCCACGTCACGGCTCGACACCACCTCAGAGGCGGAAAAGTCAAAGCCCAGCCGATGATATTTCGCCAAGACCGCCTGACGAGTATAGCTGGCCGCGTTGGTGAGAACCACCAGTCGCTTGCCCGCCGCCCGTAGATCGGCCATGCGCTCGACCGCACCGGCTATGGCAGTTTCGCCGCGATTGAGCACCCCGAAAGCATCCAGAATATAGGCGTCGAAATCCTCGACCGTATCGGCCAGACTGTGCCCCGCACGCGATTGCTGTGCAAACTCCGCCTCCGGCAAGACCGCCCGAACGCTTTCATACCGGTGAAATGCCCAATCCGTATCAATCATCCGCGCTCGCCCCGCTCAACTCGCCTGCTCATTTGGTTTCGCCCCCGCCGTACTCACAAGATCGCAGACGGCAGGCGCACGAGGGCCGACATATGCGGCCATCCCCTGTGTTCAAAGGGATTTCTTGTGCAAGCGTTAAGAAATCGCCTCTCCAACTGCCGCAAACTCGGGCATTCTCTGCCACGAGGTCACGGGTTTTCTGCCGGTTCACAGACAATTATGCCACCCAACTCTTGCCCCCGAACACAGGCGCGTTAAACCCGTCTCATGATTACAATTCGCGCATTCGACTTCCCGCTCTCGCAAGCCCTCACCCATGCCACAAGCGCCGCCCAATCAGACAGGCCCGCCTGTGTGCTGGCCATGATCGGGGGGGCCGCCGGACCGTCCTTCCGTCCGGTCGGGGCGAGCATGTTTGTCATGGAGGACGGCACCTGTTTCGGCGGGCTGTCGTCCGGCTGTATCGACGGGGATGTCGCGCATCATGCGGCGCAGGTGCTCAAGGACCGCAAGCCGCGCAAACTGCGTTACGGTCAGGGATCACCCTTTATGGATATTCAACTGCCCTGCGGCGGGTCGTTGGATATTTTCCTCCTGCCCATTGACGACATCACCCGCTTACGCGCCGTGTCCCGAAGCATCTCAGAGCGGCAACCCGTCACACTGTCCCTCGATATGGAGCACGGCGGGATCGAAACCGTAGAAAGCGAAGAAGATCAAAGTGTTGCGCTGCATGTCCTGCCGGACACCCGTTTCGTCGTTCTGGGCGCAGGCACGGAAGCCTCCGCCTTTGCCGCTATGGCAACCTCCGCCAGATATGATGCGGTTCTGGTCTCCCCCGACAGCGACACGCTGGACGCGGCGCGGCATGCCATTCCGAGCCTGCACACGCGACACATCACCCAAGCCACCCTGCCCCCTGACGTTGCAATTGATGCGCATACGGCGGTGACGCTGTTTTTTCACAACCATAGCTGGGAGCCGGATATTCTCTTGAATATCCTTGCCTCTCCGGCTTTCTACATCGGCGCACAAGGCAGTTTGCGCACCGCGAATGCACGGATTGAAACGCTGCGCGCGGCAGGTGTGGGTGAGGCCGAACTGGCGCGGATCAAAGGGCCCATCGGCCTGATCCGCTCGACCCGAGATCCGCGCACCTTGGCCGTGTCGGTGCTGGCCGAAGTTCTATCTTGTGAAACCCCACAAGGACAGAACTGATGCGAGTCGGGCTTGTTCTGGCCGCCGGACAGTCGCGGCGTTTCGGGGCCGAGGACAAGCTATTGGCCCCCCTGCATGGACGGCCCTTGTGTTCCTATGCCTTCGAGACCGTGGCCTCGCTTGATCTGGATCGGTGCTTTGCCTGTGTGCGCAGCGATGCTGTCGCGGAGATTGCTCAGGCGTCGGGGCTGGACGTGCTGCGCGTGGAGGGTCAACCGCAGCAGAGCGACAGCCTGCGCGGGGGGCTGAAGGCGGCACAGGACTGTGGTGCGACGCAGGTGCTTGTCACGCTCGCGGACATGCCCTTTGTGCCCGCGACACATATGGCCGACCTGTTCGACATGGCAGGACATGACGCGGCGGCGAGCAGCTTCGACACCCAAAGATTGCCCCCTGCGGTATTTCCCGCATCCCGTTTTGCAGAGCTTTTGGCCTTAACCGGCGATAAGGGCGCATGGCGTGTGATCCAAACCTTGCCCGAGCCGCAAATCCTGACTTTGCCCGCACAGGCCTTTTTGGACATAGACACGGTTGCTGATCTGGAGAGGTTTGATCGGGAAATGAAAGACCTAAAAACAACGCCCTAATAATGCGTTACATGGTATTATTAATGTAAAGCTTGATGCCGGAAATCCGGCAATATCAATACACGTTCTGATAACGTCAGTATACAACCCCAGTCAAATCCGGAGCATCCCGAAGAGACGCTGCACGCGCCCCTTCGGGAAAGTCATTTACGCCTTGAGGCCAGCCAGAACGGCCTCGGGCGTGATCGGCAGGTGACGCAGGCGCGCACCAACAGCGTTGTAGATCGCATTGCCGATGGCAGGCGCGACCACGGTCGTGGCAGGCTCCCCTAGCCCGACAGGCACTTCGCTGCTTTCGATGAACTCCACATCCATATCCGGCGTATCGATCATGCGCAGCGGCGTATAGGTGTCGAGGTTGCGGTCACGCACGTTTCCGGCCTCGATTTCGGTGCCCTCGTAGAGCGCCATAGAGAGGCCCCAAAGCGCGGCCCCCTGAGTTTGCGCCAAGGCACCGTCCGGATCGACGATGATGCCGGCATCCACCACGAGATGAAGCTTTTCGACCGTGACCTGTCCGGTTGCGCGATCCACTTTGACCCGCGCGGCACAGGCTCCCCATGTGGGCATGTCGCGCTCCTGACCGAAGCTGGTCGCAAGCCCGATGCCGGTGTTCTCCGGAAGATCGCTCCCCCAGCCCGCCAGTTCTGCGGCACGTTGCAGCACAGCGGCCTGACGCTTTGCGCCACCGACTGCGTTGGGGGCAGAGCCCGCATTGCGGCCTTCTGCGGTCAACAGGCTCAGACGGAAGTCCAGCGGATCACGGCCCAGCTTGTGCGCCGCTTCATCCATGAAGCTTTCCAGCGCCCAGTTCGTCCAGCCCGGTCCGACCGAGCGCAACCAACCGGGACGGAAGGTCGTGTTCGCCAGATCATTGGAAATCGCCCGCACCTTTTGCGCACCAACCGCATACCAGTGATCCGCACCGGCAATGGCGAAGGGATCATAGGGTTCACCATTGGTCCCCTTCGGCATGAAGGACGGCACCATGACCTCGGTCGGCCAACCCGCCGTGGCGTGATGCTCCATCCCGATCACGGTGTTATCCGCATCAAAAGCCATTTTCAAAGCCTGCACCGACGAAGACCGCGGGCTGTCAAACAGCACGTCTTCGGGGCGCATCATCACCATTTTGACGGGTTTGCCGCCCAGTGCTTTGGACGCAAGTGCCACAGGCACGGCGTAATCCCCGTTCAGACGCCGGCCGAAACCGCCGCCCAACATATAGGTGCGCATGACGATCTCGTCCGCAGACACACCAAGCGCCGCTTGCAAACTCGGCAGGATCAGGGATTGCCACTGGTTGCCCGTGTGGATTTCCCAGACCCCATCCTCGTTTTGAAACGCCGTGGCGTTAAGCGGCTCAAGCTGGAAGTGCAGCACGGTAGAGGTGGTGTATTCCGCCGAAATCTGGTCGACCGCCGCCTCGAAAACCGGCGCGGTGTCGCTGTTACCTGTGTCCAGAATCGAGCCTTTGCTCTCATCGGCAATCAAGGCACGCCCGTGGTCCTGAATTTGCGCCTCGTCCACATCAGCCGTCGGTCCGGCTTTCCATGTGACTTTGACCTTATCAGCGGCCCGTTGTGCCGCCATGAAGGTTTCGCCAATGACCATCACCCAGCCGGGCACCGTGCCGGACGGATCATCCAGCGTCAGCGTCTGGAGATAACCTTTCACGGATTTCGCCGCGCTGTCATCCACCGAAACCACCGTGGAGCCGATCCGCGTCGGCGGCAGAAGCGGTGCGGCATAGACCATGCCGTCGATCTTTGCATCAATGCCATATACGGTCTTGCCCGTGGTTTTGTTGGCAATATCGAGCGCGGTGACATCCTTGCCCACCAGACGCAATTCGGAGGCGGGCTTGAGCGGGAGCGCCTTGAGTTCGTCTTCGGTGAAGCTGCGGGTGATACCTTCGGAGACAAGCTCGGCATAGCTGACGGAGCGGTCGCCGGAGATCACGCGACTGTCCTGCGTCGTGCATTCGGAGGGGGACACACCCCATTTGGCCGCAGCCGCTTCGATCAGAGCCATGCGCCCCGCTGCGCCCGCCTGACGATAGACCGGCCAGCTTTGCCACACGGACCAGCTTCCGCCCGTGACCATCAGGCCCCATTTGGCGGCACTGTCGACATGGGTGATCGAGACATCTTCCCACGCCACATCCAGTTCGTCGGCCAGAATACGGGCAATAGCGGTCCCGACATGCTGCCCCATTTCGGCGCGGATGATGTTGACGTTCACCTTGCCCTCGGCATCAATCGCATACCAGAGCGAGGGTTCATAAACGGCACCAGCAGGAGACGCAGGCACGCCATCGGGCGCTGCCGGATCCATCGCGGCCAGACCGGCACGCGGAAAGCCGAAAGCGGCACCGGCTGCGGTCATGGACACAAGAAACCCGCGACGGGTCATCTCGGCTGTGGCTTCACCACGCGGCGGGAGTTTGAGCTTAGCCATTGGATGCGGCCTCCTTCATAGCGGTTGCCGCGTCACGGACAGCTTCGCGAATACGGGTATAGGTCATGCAGCGGCACAGGTTGCCGGTCATCACCGCGTCGATGTCATCATCCGTCGGCTCGGGAATATCCTGCAAAAGCGCTGCGGCCTGCATGATCTGCCCTGACTGGCAATAGCCACATTGCGGAACACGCAGCTCGCGCCATGCGGTTTGCACGGGATGCGCGCCTTCAGGATCAAGCCCTTCGATCGTAGTGATCTCGGCCCCTGCGACAGCGGAAACCGGCGTCACACAAGAGCGCGTCGCACGTCCCCCGACATGCACGGTGCAAGCCCCGCACATCCCGATGCCGCAGCCGAATTTCGTCCCTTGCAGGCCGATTTCATCGCGGATCACCCACAGAAGCGGCGTGTCGTCTTCGACATCCACCTCGATCACTTTGCCGTTTATTGTAAAACTTGTCATTCTATCTCTCCTGATCCCGTCAATGCGCCAGAGCGCCTTGGGCGCGGATCTCGGTTACTGTCTGTTCCAAATCCACCCACGGGGCTTTGTCCGTCCGGCTGTCACGCAGATAGGCGGCAATGGATGCAATCTGCTGATCGTCCAGCGCAGAGCGGTAGCCCGGCATCACAACGCCTTCCATGCCCTGATCGGCATGAACGCCATCAAGGATCACATGAACGAGGTTGGTCGGATCATCCAGACGCACGGCCGAGTTGATGCCCAGATCGGGACGTCCTTCGGCGATTTGCACAGAGTTATAGTGGCAGGCCGCACAGGCGGTTGCATAAAGCCGCTCACCCTCTTCCTTGCGGTAATCGGCTTGCGGCGCACCTGCGGCCAGAGATATTTCGACCGCCGGATTGCTCATCGGAGCCATATCGTCTGCACCAACCTGATCGCCCAGATAGGTCGCAATCGCGAGAAGATCCTCGTCCGGCAAATCCTTGAGACCGGCATGGACCACAGGAGCCATCGGACCCGCAGCAGAACCTTGATAGGTGGTGGTGCCGGTCTTCATATACTGGAAGAAAGCATCTTTATTCCACGCCACCGCAGACGGGTTGTCCGAGGTCAGTGCGGGCGCGATCCAGTTGTCAATCGCAGCGCCTGCAAATTGCTGCGTGACGATTTCCGCCCCGAAAGCGTTGCGCGGCGTGTGGCATGCACCACAGTGGGTCACACCCTCAACCAGATAGGCGCCACGGTTCCATGCCTCTGACTTGTCCGCCTCCGGCTCATACTGCCCCTTGTCAAAATAGAGCATTTTCCAACCGGCCTGCAAAAACCGCTGGTTGAGCGGGAACGGCAGGTCGTTTTCGGTATGGGTCGCCTTCACAGGCTCAACCGAACTCATGAGATAGGCATAAAGCGCGGCGATATCCTCGTCGGTCATTTTCGTGAAATGGTCAAAGGGGAACGCCGGGAACAGATGCGCCCCGTCGCGGTCGATCCCTTCACGCATCGCACGTTCGAACGCGGCGAGAGACCACGTCCCGATCCCTGTTTCGGGGTCCGGTGTGATGTTCGTCGAGTAGATGGTCCCGAAATCGGTTTCCATCGGATAGTTGCCGGCATAGGCCGCACCATCGGAACTTGTATGACAGGAGGCACAATAGCCCGCGGAGGCAAGCTGCCTTCCCTTTTCGATCTGCGCTTCTGGAAAGCTGTCTGCCGAGGGCGGTGCAATCTCGTCGATTGCAGGATGCCAAGCGTAGATGGCGAAGCCGCCGATGCCCAGCACTGCAAGTGCGGCACCGCCGGTAAGTATGCGTTTGATCATATGTTTTTAACCTTTTGATCGGTTAGCTGGCGCGAGCCCCGTAAAGGAGCTGCGCATTATTGGCGTGTCCGACCACCTAGGGCATATCGGCAGGAAGTCACAGGTAAAGCAGCCGCCGCGAGAAAAAAGTGATCGGATTCTGTTTCGAAAGTGAGACAGTTTACATGCCAAACTTGAAGGTCACCGAAAATGACCGGACGCAACCACAATGCGACATAGCGCCACGTTCGGACGCCCCTCCGGAAAACGACTCAGGCAAGAGCACCACATCGCATTCCGCGTCTGCTTATTTTATATCGACACTCACGGAAAATCCGAAATTCCATCCCGAAAACCTCACTCCAGACCCTGAATTCCGGACAATATCCATCCCAAAGGTACAAAAACCATTAAAACAGCGCCCTTGCCATCGGCGGTTTCCTGCAGCCCCTCGCGGAAATTTGCCGAAATGATGAAATAGCCATTTCAAGCGCCGCAGAAAGAGTTAAATAACAACAAACTAGCACGTCAAAACCGTGTCTTACCGGGGGTATACTCTTGACGATTTCCAACACCACGCAACAGAAAGCGACAGCGCCGGAATTCTGGGAACGGCGCCAGTTTCTGACCGCCGCAGCCGCATCTTTCGCGTCGGCCTTGGCACCCGCACATCTGTGGGCACAAGAAGAGGAAGCACCCACGTTTTCCTTCGACATGCTGACCGAGCGGATGAAAGATCTGGCCGGCCATCCCTACTCGGCTCCGGAACCTGTGCACGGGTTTCTGGCCGATCTGGACTATGATGCCTACCAACGCATCCGGTTCCGCCCCGAGCAGGCCCGCTGGCAGGAAAAAGGCGTGGCCTTCCGGCTGCATGCCTTCCATCCGGGATGGCTTTTCAAAGAGCCCGTGAAAATCAACGAGGTCGTCGGCACCAGCGTGCATCCGATGGCCTTCACCACCGCCGACTTCGAATATGATGACGCCGAGCTTGCGCAATCCATCCCGGCTGACGCAGAGATGCCCGGCGTTGCGGGCTTTCGCCTGCACGCGCCGCTGAACCGTGCGGACATTTTTGACGAGTTGATCGTGTTTCAGGGCGCGAGCTATTTCCGCGCCCTCGGCAAAGGCAATTCCTACGGTCTCAGCGCACGCGGGCTGGCGGTCAACACCGGTCTGCCGGAAGGCGAGGAATTCCCGCGCTTCTCCGAAGTCTGGCTGCATCGGCCGCAACCGGGCGAGGAAACCGTAACCGTCTTCGCCGCGCTCGACAGCCCCTCGGTGACAGGGGCCTATCAGTTCGACATCACTCCGGGCGCGACCACCACGGTCGATGTGACCGCGCGTCTGTTCCTGCGCAAGGACATCAAGCAACTTGGCATCGCGCCACTCACGTCAATGTTCCTGTTCAACGGGGCCGACGCAGGACCGTTCGACGACTACCGTCCGGCGGTGCATGACAGCGAGGCGCTTGTGCTCAACACGCAGGCGGGCGAGACCTATTTCCGCCACCTGAACAACCCGCCGCGTCTGGCCAGCTCCTATTTCGGCGCACTCAGCCCCCGCTCCTTCGGGCTGGTGCAGCGCAATCGCGACTTTGAACACTATCTGGATGCCCAAGCACATTACGAGCGCCGGCCTTCGCTGATGATCGAACCGCTCGGCGATTGGGGCAAGGGCACTGTGCGGCTTGTCGAGATTCCCTCCGATCTTGAGGTGAACGACAATATCGTCGCCTTCTGGATTCCCGATCAGGACACAAACGCGGGCGACGCGCTTGAGTATGCCTATCGGATGCATTGGGGCATGTCGCCGCAAGGCGCCGCCTCAGAGCGGCTTGCCAAAGTCACACGAATGCGCACCGGCGAAGGCGGTGTGGCAGGCGTGCAGACCGACACCGGCACACGAAAATTTGTGATCGATTTTGCAGGCGGTCTACTGGACCATCTGCCGGAGAATGCACAACTGGAAGCCGTCTCCAGTGCGAGCAATGGCGAAATTGTCGAAGCTGTGCTCAGCCCTGTGAACGGGCGCAATGAATGGCGGCTTGTTCTGGAAGTTCGGGCCGAACCCGACGCCGTCGTCGAGCTGAAGGCAGGCATATCTGGATACGAGCGCACACTGAGCGAGACATGGATGTACCAATGGATCAACGCGTAAGCTTGAACAAGACAACTCCCGCCCACCTGCAAGAGCCGGTGGTGGTGGAGACGCAAAACTGGATGCCGCCTGCGGCACCGCTTGCGATGCCGAAACAGGTGCTGGAACCCCAGACACACCGGCCCGCCTTGGCGGATGTCGCCCGTATGCTCTTTTTGCGGCGCAAGACGTAACTCGAAATGACACGGCTCAACGCCATGCATGAACACCTTGCCCCCGACACCCGCACACGCTGGTGCCGTGCCTTTGCACTGGCCCTCTCACTTGTGTCTGCGGTCACAGCCTCAAGCCTGATGGGCGAGGCTGCGGCCCAAGACGGGTTTGGCGCATGGGACGCCATTCGGGCGGGACTGGTCTTTGTCACAACAGCATGGCTGGCGTGGGGGGCGTCTCTGGCGCTCATCGGCCTGCCCGGACGGCAACGGGCGGGCACTCACACCGATCTGTCACAGCCTCAACCGCGCACCGTGATCGCCGTACCGATCTGCAACGAAGACCCCCTCACCACCTTCGCCCGTATCGCCGCGATTGACCGCTCCGTAGCCGAAGCCGGAGTTGATGCGGATTTCGTCGTGCTCTCCGACACGCGCGATGCTGAGCTTGCCCGAAAAGAACAACTGGCCTTTGCACGGCTCCTGCGGGACACCAACGGCACAGGCCGGATGTTCTATCGTCGCCGTCAAGACAATGCGGGGCGCAAGGCGGGCAATATCGAAGAGTTCATCCGCACATCCGGCGGAGCCTATGAATTTGCCGTCATTCTTGATGCCGACAGCCTCATGGAAGGCGAAACGATCCGCACGATGATTGCGCGGATGCAGGCCGATCCGCAGCTTGGTCTCTTGCAAACCCTGCCCCAGATCATCGGGGCGCGGTCCTTCTTTGGCCGCGCGCTCCAGTTTGCCTCCTGTTTCCACGGCCCCGTATTCACCCGAGGGCTGGCGCGGATGCAGGGCGCGACCGGCCCGTTCTGGGGGCACAACGCTATTGTCCGCGTTCGGGCCTTTGCCCAAAGTTGCGGCCTGCCCGAACTGTCCGGAAAACCGCCACTGGGCGGGCATATCCTGAGCCATGACTATGTCGAAGCCGCCTTACTGGCGCGTGCGGGCTGGAAGGTCCAAGTAGACCAAACACTCGGCGGATCATTCGAGGAAGGGCCGGAAAACGTGCTTTCTTTCGCCCGCCGAGAACGCCGCTGGTGCCAAGGCAACCTGCAACATGCGCGGTTGATTTTCGCCCCCGGACTGGCGCGCTGGAGCCGTTTCATCTTTCTGCAAAACGTCGCCGCCTATGTCGTTTCGCTCTTGTGGGCCGCCTTTCTCATCGCCTCCCTCATCGGCACGGTGACTGCACCGCCGCCCAAATATTTCCCCGATCCGTATCAGCTTTTCCCCGTCTTCCCCAACACCAGCACGCGGGAGATCACCATGCTGGCTGTCGGCGTTGTTGGGCTGCTGCTGGTTCCGAAACTGCTCATCCTGATCGGCGCCATCCGCTCGGGGCGTGCCAAAGGCTTCGGCGGCGCGGTGCGGGTAGCTTTCTCCGTTCTGGCCGAGATTTTGCTCACCACCCTGCTGGCCCCGCTGATGCTGCTCTATCACAGCCGTGCCGTGCTACAGGTGCTCTCCGGTCAGGACGGCGGCTGGCCCGCCAATCAACGCAACGAAGGCATCCTGTCGTTGTCTGACGGGTGGCAGGCCGGACGCTGGATCATCGGCATCGGCATCGCCTCGCTGGCCGCCGTAGAATGGATGGCTCCGAACCTGACGATCTGGCTTCTGCCGGTCGCACTTCCCATGCTCGCGGCCCCTGTCCTCATCGCATGGACCTCGCGCCCGCTCACCCACGCGGTCTTTACCGTGCCGCAAGCCACCACCCTTTCGCCGGTGGTCACCTCCTACCGCGCCATCGCGGACTCTTGGCGACGGACTTGGGTGGAAGACACCGCGCCAACAGAGCCACATTCGACCGGAGAAACCCATGCTCCAGCATAGGGCCAAGACCGATCCGTTTCCCGTGCCAAGCAGTCCCGCGATCACGCCCAAATCCCCGCGCGATCCGCGGATCGATGTCTTTCGCGGCTTGGCGCTTGTGATGATCTTCATCAACCATGTGCCGGGCAACCCCTACGAATATCTGACGATCCGCAATCTGGGGTTTTCCGATGCGGCTGAGGCCTTTTTCCTGATGTCCGGCATCGCCGCAGGTCTCGCCTACACCCCGCGCTTCATGCAGGCCCAGCGTAACAAACGCGGACTTTGGCGAGCCATTGCGCCGCTGTGGAAACGCGCTTGGTCGCTCTATGTCGTGCAGATCACCCTCTCCGCCTGCGCTTTGGGTATCTTCGCCGCGGCCTACCGGTTGACAGGACGCACGGAGCTTCTGACCCGCATCAACATGCGGCAGGTGTTTCATAATCCGACAGAAGGGCTGATCGGCGTGCCGCTGCTCACGCATCAATTCGGCTATGTCAACATTCTGCCCGCCTATTCGGTGCTTCTGGTCTGCGCTCCTGTCGCAATCTATCTGGGCCTGCGCCGACCGCGCCTCTTGTTCCTGCTATCTCTCACGCTTTGGATGTTCACGGGCATTTTCCGCCTGAACCTGCCGAACTATCCCAACCCGGGCGGTTGGTTCTTCAACCCTTTCGCGTGGCAGGCGATCTTTGTCTGCGGTCTGCTGGTCGGGCTCGGCCAGCGTCAGGGCAAGCCTTTCTTCCCGCAATCCCGCCCGCTCTTCTGGGCGTCGGTCACTTTCCTAATTCTTGTTCTTACGTGGAAATATGTCCCCGGTCTGGGGGCGTTTCTGAACCTCCAGATGCATCATCTGGCGCAAGCCGGCGTGCCGTTCAACATCACCTCCCATGACAAAACCTTTCTGGCCGCGCCGCGCTTTCTGCATATCCTCGCGCTGGGATATGTGCTGTCACAGCTTGCTGTTGTCATGCGGTTTTCGGCGCATCGTTATACCGCGCCCTTGCGGCTGATCGGACGGCACGGGCTGCTGATCTTTGCGGCAGGCACGGTCTTGGCCCTCGCCTGTCAGGCACTCATGATCGCGCAGCCGGATGCCGTTTGGATGGCCTGGATACTGCCGCTTGTCGGGACGGTCGCACTACTCACAATCGCCCTTCTGGCCGAAGCCTCCCGCCGCAACTTGTCAGAGCGCGTGCATGTTGAAATCTGACTTGGGTCAGCACGTTTGCCGAGATGTTGTGCGGGGGCCGTTGAATGCAGTTCGCGAGACATTTTCCTGACTGCCGAGATGACTTTAACGTGACACGCTGCCCAGCTTGACCCCGAAGGCCGCTCACGGCACAAGGACGACGACATCAGATAGGAGACGACCGTGGAGCAAACGCATTCCAAGCCTCAAGGGAAGCCGCCATTCAAAGAGATGGCAAAGCGAAACCTCCGAAATATTGCGGCCTTTGCCCGCTACCGGTCTTCCGATTCATATCCTGTGACAAAACTCATGGCCCCGCATGCGCGCCATGCCATGATCTCGAGGGTCTGCTACTTCCCCGAGTATAACCTCTATTACGCACGCCTTCCCAAATGTGCCAACACGACAATCATCCGCACATTGGCCTATTCTATTGACCCGAAACTGGACCAAATAAGCACATCGGGATTGAAGACCCTCTTCAACCGCTTGCCGAGTGCGCGAGAGTTCGAAAACGCCTATAAATTTGTCGTTCTGCGCGAACCTGTCGTGCGTGCTGTTTCCGCATGGAGAAACAAAGGGCATTCCAAAGTCTTCATCCGAAAACACCGCTATGCTGGTGACGACAGCACAGTCCCAAGCCTTGAACAGTTCCTCACGGCCCTGCGCGACAACGACTATTTCCAGAACGCCCATTTCCTCCCCCAAACGGATATGATTCCGGGGCCCCTCGATGATTTCGAGGTCGGCATGCTCGACCAACTTGAGCCGTTTCTCGAAAAAGTCTGCACCAAAGCAATCGGAAACTATGGCGGCCTGAAAAGCGATCGGAAAGTGGCAACGGACGCGCGAAAACGTGTGCTGGAGATCAGCCCCCGAGAGCGTGCCCTGATTGAAGAACTCTACGCCAAAGATATTCAGGTCTACGAAGACTGCCGCAACACCAATTAAGCCACACGAGGCATGGTGTTGGCACATCGGCATCATGCCTCGTGAAAGACCGAAGGGCGCCTGTGATCACTTGATACACAAGCGGCCAACCAAAATCTGAACAGAGAGGAAAAATGGTGGGTCGTGAGAGGCTCGAACTCCCGACATCTTCGGTGTAAACGAAGCGCTCTACCAACTGAGCTAACGACCCGGTCCGGCTCATTTAGGGGAAAAATTTCGGCCTTGCAAGAGGGTTTGCAAAATTATCCCTGCGCTTTGCGCCATCCGGCAGCGCGGGCCTCGTCTTCGGAGCAAAACCAGCGCTCTCCCGCCCCTGCATTGATCCGTGTGCGCGTATACCACTGCCCGCCTGGCAGGTGATAAATCTTGCCGGATCTGGAGATGTTGCCCTTGATCGCACAGTCCGAGGGCGGGGTTTGCGGTGCAAGTGTTGTACGATGATCGGCGCGGAACTCCGACGGGGACTGGCTCCCTGCCCGCCATAGGCCGCGCCCGCCAGCGCGCGCCTCCTCTTCTTGCGGGACATAATCAAGGGCGTATGTCTCATAGGCATAGGCCGCGCCCACGCGCACCATTTCGGCGTTGAGATCGCCCGAAGCCCCATGACAGACCGCCACGACACGGCCATAGCGGTCGCGATCCTTGGGCACGCAAGCGATGTCCCCCGTTGCCAGACGCTCCAGCACGGCTTTCGACCATGTGCCACAGGCCCAGCTTTTGCCACGCATATCACTACAGCTTTGCGACATTTCCGGCGCGTCTATGCCGTGGAGACGAATCTTCACCTCGCCAATGGCCAGCGTATCCCCATCCACGATTCGAAGCGCCCCGTCCCGTCCGGCAACAATGTCACCACTGGAGGAGGAGGGTTTCTCCGTGTTCGGGTCGGATTTCAGGGCAATCGGCTCAAGCCCCAACAGATGCACAGCATCCGTGCCCCCTTCATGCACGGCCTCTGCCGTCTGAAACGGATACAGAGCCACCCCAGCCCCGATTACGGCCCAAAGCGCCGCAATATATGGTATTTCACCCAACCTCACACACTTTATGTGCGTGATTTGTTCTCACAATGCAAGAGGGCGCGCAACCTGCAGTTAACGCGCCCCCCAGTCATAATATGTGACAAGACCTTATGATGCAGCGGCCGTCAAAGCGGCATAAATCTCGTCTTTGAGCTGCATCCGTTGCTTGCGCAACTCGGCAACAGCAAGATCATCCATCGGCTTCACATTCGTCTCGGCGACATGCACCTCATCGTTCACGTCGTCATATTTTTCCAGAAGACGCGCGAAATGCGGGTCGGAGTTTTTCAGCTCACTGATCTTGTCAGCAAGCTCCGGAAAATCGGCGGCCACTTGGTGCGGTGTATTGGTCATTGCGTGTCTCCTCTTACGCGTCTTTTTTTTCGCAATTCAGTCTGGACGGAGACCCCGTGCCGCCGCTTTGACGAGGATCAATAGTGATCAGTTTTTAGGCAAAATCGGGCCGAAAAATGGTCTTCTGTCAGCCAAGTGCAAAATTGCGGGTGGCGGCATGCGCTTTGCACGCATTGCCAATCCTCCAAAGAACGGACAGTCTCCCGCCATGCGCACACCACAGCTCTCCACATCTCAGGACAAACCCCTGATAAGTCCGGTGAAAGGCATCCTCTGGATGCTGTTCATGACCCTCTGTTTCGTCATGGTCAACGTGCTGGTCAAATATGTCGGCACCGGCCTTCCCGTCCTGCAAAGTGCCTTCCTGCGATTCGCGCTCGGGCTGGTGTTCCTCATCCCTGCCCTCGGAGCCGTGCGTCAGGTCCGCTTCACCCCGCGCATCTGGAAACTGACCTTCGGGCGTGCCGTGTTCCATTCCGTGGCCATGACCTGTTGGTTCTTCGCCATGACCCGCATTCCGATGGGAGAGGTGACATCGCTCAACTTCATGAACCCGATCTACATCACCATAGGCGCGGTGCTCCTGTTTGGCGAGAAAATCGCCCTGCCCCGCATTTCCGCGCTGGTCGTGGCCTTTTTCGGCGGGCTGGTGATCTTGCGCCCCGGATTTCGGGAGATTGATCCCGGCCATCTCGCCATGGTGCTCTCGGCCATGGCTTTCGCGGGGTCCTATCTCATCGCCAACCGGCTGGTGAAAGAGCTTCCGGCCTCCGTTGTCGTGTTCCTCATGTCCGTGACCGTGCCCATTGTGATCGCGCCCTTCGCGCTTTTGCACTGGGAGACACCGACGCTGCATGAATTGCTGCTGCTCTTTCTCACCGCCGCCTTTGCCACACTAGGCCATTATTCCATGACCCGCGCCTTTGCCTGCGCTCCGCAATCGGTGGTGCAACCTGTGGTCTTCGTCCAGCTGATCTGGTCGGTGACCTTCGGCTACCTGCTCTTCGGGGAAGCCATTGATCCCTTCGTCATGCTGGGCGGCGCGATGATCATTGGTGCGATCTCGTTCATCACATGGCGCGAAACGCGCAAGAAACCCGCCTGAGCCATCAAAACGCCCCCAAGAGGCTCAGCGCAATGGACCACATCACCACTGCGATCCCTGCGTCGAGCACCCGCCAGGACAGTTCACGGGCAAAGAGCGGCCCCAGAAACCGTGCTCCGAAGCCCAGTGAGAAAAAGAAGATCGTGGAAGCACACATGGCCCCCAGAGCGAACCCGGTTTGTGCCTCGGGAAAACGGGCGGACACGGCCCCCAACAGGACCACAGTATCAAGGTAAACGTGCGGATTGAGCCATGTGAGCGCCAGCGTCAGCCCCATCACAGGAAGCAAGCGCTGCTCCTGCCCTTGCGCCGCCTCCAGATGCCCACCGCCGCGCCACGCCGAAAGCGCCGCCTTCGCCCCGTAGACCAACAGGAACGCCGCCCCGCCCCAGCGCATCAGCGGCAGGATCGGCGGGAAGGCCGCCGACACACGCGCAGAAGCAAAGACGCCCGTCGCGATCAGCACCGCATCCGACACCGCACAAATCAGCACCACAGGCAGGACATGCGCGCGTCTGATCCCTTGGCGCAGCACAAAAGCGTTCTGTGCGCCGATGGCGACAATCAGGCTCAGACCGGTGAAAAATCCGGTGAGCGCGGCCTGCGTCATATCAGGGGTCATGGTCATGCGTCTCTCCTTTGCGTGCCCCTGAGCTATCGCCAACAAGGTGATTAGACAAATTAATTTTTCTATGCCTAAATTAGATATGCTTAATTCTTCAGACTATCCGGCCCTCACCGCCCTTGCCGCCGTGCTGCACTCCGGCTCGTTCGAAGCCGCCGCAAACAGGCTCTCGGTCACGCCGTCCGCCGTATCGCAGCGGATCAAAGGACTTGAAGACCGTCTCGGCACAGTCTTGGTGCTGCGTGGCACGCCTTGCACCGGCACCGAAACCGGTCGTCGGCTCGCACGCCATATGGAAGAGATCAGCCTGATGGAGCGCCAACTTGCGCAAGACCTCGGCCAGAGCGACAAGGCCAGCCCCGTCCATATCCCTCTGGCGGTGAATGCCGACAGTCTCGCCACATGGTTCTGTGCCGCCATGGCCCCGATTGAGGGCCTGTTGTTCCAGCTTCAGATCGACGATCAGGACCATTCCGCCGACTGGCTGAAACGCGGAAAGGTGATGGCGGCGGTCTCCTCGCGCGACACCCCCGTTTCAGGCTGTGACCTGCAGCCGCTCGGCAAGCTCCGCTATCTCGCAGTCGCCACCCCGGCCTTCATCGCGCGGCATTTCCCTGACGGGCTGACCCCAGATGCCCTCTCGCGCGCGCCCTCGATGATCTATGACGAAAAGGACCGTTTGCCAGACATCTGGACCACCGCCCGCACCGGACGGCGCATGTCCCTTCCGACCCATCGCATTCCCTCGACACATGGTTTCGTCGATGCGGCTCTGGCCGGACTGGGCTGGGGGCTAAATCCGCACCAATTGCTTGACCCTCATCTGGGCACCGGACGGCTTGCCCTGCTCGCCCCCGATCCTCTGGACATCCCGCTGTATTGGCATGTCTCACGCCTCAGCGCCGCGCGTCTCGCCGATGTGACCGAGGCCGTGAAAGACGCGGCCAGGACCTGTCTCGTCCAATAAAAAAACCCGCCAGAATGGCGGGTTTCTCAAAATCACACTGCAGAGGACTTAAAGCTGGGCCGCCACATCATCAGGCACGTCGAAATTGGCGGTGACGCTTTGCACATCATCGTCATCTTCGAGAGCCTCAACCAGACGCATCAGCTTTTGCGCGGTCTCAAGGTCAACCTCGGTGCGGTTCTGCGGCTTCCAGATCAACTTGCTTTCCTTGGACTCACCCAGTTCCGCCTCAAGAGCATCGGACACAGCCGCCAGATCGGTATCAGCGCAATAGATCCAGTGCCCCTCTTCGTCGCTTTCGACATCCTCGGCACCGGCCTCAATCGCGGCCATCATCACCGTATCCGCATCGCCAACAGAGGCGTCATAGGTGATCTCGCCCACACGATCGAACATGAACGACACTGAACCGGAAGTCCCGAGATTGCCGCCCGCCTTGGTGAAAAGCGAACGCACGTTGGACGCCGTCCGGTTCACATTGTCGGTCATGGTTTCGACGATAAAGGCGATCCCTTCAGGACCGTAACCTTCGTAGCGGATTTCGTCATAGTTCTCCGCATCCCCGCCCTGAGCCTTCTTGATCGCGCGATCAATCACGTCCTTGGGCACGGATTGCGTCTTCGCCGTTTTCACGGCCAAACGCAGACGCGGGTTTTTCTCAGGATCCGGGTCGCCCATTTTCGCCGCCACGGTGATCTCCTTGGCGAGTTTCGAAAAGAGCTTCGAGCGCACGGCGTCCTGACGCCCTTTGCGGTGCTGGATATTTGCCCATTTAGAATGGCCTGCCATGTGTGGCGCCTCCGAAAATACGATAATCTGTGCTGTCGGGTCTCTATAAAGCAGCGCGCCCCTGACCTGCAAGGCTGCCACGCATCTTTGCAAGGGTCTTTCTGATGGTCCAAATACTCATTTCGACCTCAAACCCCCTCACATCGGCCACAAAAGCGGGATCAGCGCCGCGGACAACAGCCCGATGGACAGGTTCAGCGGAATGCCGATCTTCATATAATCGGTGAATTTATAGCCACCGGGACCGTAAACCATCGTATTGGTCTGATAGCCGATGGGGGTCGCGAAAGACGCAGATGCCGCGATCATCACGGCCACGACCAACCCGCGCGGGTCCAGCCCCATTGTATCCGCCAGCCCAATGGCAATCGGCGTGATCACCACAGCCACAGCATTGTTCGAGACAAGTTCGGTCAGGATCGAGGTCATCAGAAAAATCGCCCAGACCACGAAAAACACCGGCAAACCATCCAACACAGGTGCGACCGCCGTCACGATCAGCTCGACCGCCCCGGAGGCATCCAGAGCCGCCCCCACGGCCAGCATGGCAAAAATCAGCGCCAGCAACCGCCCTTCCACAAAGGAAAAGGCCTCCTCCGCGTCGATACAGCGCGTGACGAGGACCACGGCCACAGAGATCACCGAAAGCATCAGGATGGGCGCAACCCCCAAGGCTGCCAGCACCACGATGGAAAACATCGCGACCAGCGCAATCGGCGCATGGGAGCGATGATAGGCGCGCTCGGTGGGCTTGGACACATCGCCCATATCCATATCGGCTGCGAGGCGCTGAATATCTGCGGGCGCCCCTTCCAGCAAAAGCGTATCACCCACACGCACCACGAGATCCTGCATCTTGTGACCGAGGTTCTGGTTGCGGCGATGGACGGCCAGAACATAGACCCCGTAACGACGGCGCAGACGCATGGAGGCGAGCGAGCGCCCGACCATCTTGCAGCCCGGCGTGATCAGAACCTCCATCGTCGTGGTCTCGACCGTAGACACCTGATCGACCCGCTTGAGGGATTTATCCCGCTGCAAACTGAGAAGTTCGGTGATTTTCGAACGCAGAACAATCCGGTCCCCCACCTTCAGCGTCAGCCCTTCAAGCTCGTGCCGGTAGGATTTATCGCCGCGGATCACGTCGATAAGCCGCACACCGTCCCGTTTGAAAAGCTGCACCCCCGTGACTTCGCGCCCGATCAGGTTGCTTTCCGGCGGGATCACGGCTTCGGTGAAAAACTTCATTTTCGAGCGCCCTGAAGAGAGCATCGCCGCCAGACTGTCACGCTCCGGCAGAAGGTGACGCCCGAAGATCAGCAGATAGATCATGCCCCAGGCCGTCACCGCAAGGCCCAGAAGCGAGACCTCAAAGATCGAGAACGGCTCCAGCCCCTGTGCACGGGCCACCCCGTCAACCAAGAGGTTTGTGGAGGTGCCCAAAAGCGTGATCGTGCCCCCCATGATGGCCGAATAGCTCAGGGGAATCAGTAGCTTGGAAGGCGACACTCCAAGTTTTCCCGAAAGTTGTATGAACACGGGGATCATCACCACAACCACCGGCGTGTTCGCCACGAAAGCCGAAAGCACGACCACCACCAAAAGCAGCATCCCGATGGCGACCGAAGGATGGGTCTCCGCATAGCTTCCCGCTTGTCGCGTGAACCACTCAAGCCCCCCCGTGCGCACCATCGCGCCCATGACAATGAACATGGCTGCAATGGTCCATGGGGCCGGATTCGACAAAACAGAAAGTGCGGCGTCGTAGGGCAGAATGCCCAGAACCATCATCAAGGCAGCCCCGGTGATGGCGACAACTTCGGTCGGGAAAACCTCCCGCATGAAAAGCACGAACATGAACCCAACGACCACCAGAGCGATCACCGCCTCAGTCATCGGGCTGAACTGAAAAAGCTCCATCGTGCCTCACGTTGTGGTTTCGGTCACGGGCAATATGAACTGTCAGCTATAGAAAGAACAAGTCGCAAAATGCCCTGAGTCCCAAAGGCTTCTGTGCAACTGTTCAAAATATAGTCAAAGGAGGCTGTCAGGGCGTGCTTTGCTCAAGTCGCCCGCCCACACGGATCTGTTTCACCCGCGTCGCCAGACCTGTCTTGTCATCGGTCTCGACATAAACCCCCGAAAGTGTCACCTCGCCTTTCGCGGGTTCAAACCGGCCACTGACCATCCCCGTCACAAAGCGGCGCAAGGGTTCGGTCTTGTTCATGCCAATGACCGAATTGTAATCGCCGCACATCCCCGCATCCGTGAGATAGGCTGTGCCTCCCGGCAGGATTTGCGCATCTCCCGTGCAGACGTGGGTATGAGTGCCGACGACGACAGAGGCCTTGCCATCACAGAAATGCCCCATCGCCATTTTCTCCGAGGTGGCCTCGCAATGCACGTCGATCAAGGCCGCCTGAATGGCCCCGCCGAGCTTATGGGTCATAAAGACCTGATCCAGCGCCGAGAACGGGTCATCAAAGGCGCGTTTCATAAACACCTGCCCCAGAACCTGCGCCACAAGGATACGCCGTCCGCGTGCGTCTTCGAAAATCCGCACACCACGGCCCGGTGCGGTCTTGGCAAAGTTGATCGGGCGAATGATCCGGATGTCGCGCTCACAGAACTGCATCATGTCCCGCTGGTCAAAGGAATGATCCCCCAGCGTCAGACAATCCACCTCCGCCTCCAGCAGCGCCTTGGCATGATCGGCCGAAAGCCCCATGCCATTGGTCGCATTTTCGCCATTGACCACGACAAAATCGAGGCCCCAGTCCTTGCGCAACTTCGGTATGCGCTCCATGACGGCCTTGCGCCCGGCGCTACCGACAATATCCCCGAGAAACAGAATTTTCATGGGGCATAGCCATAGGGCCACCCAAGCCCGCGCGCAAGCCGGCCTGTTTCCTTTGTGCCCAAAATACTCGAAAATCCGGACGTCAGCCACCTGATCCGATGGCCGGAGCCGCAAAACGTGATGCTCTGTTCAGAAGGTCAGCACTTCGCGTTCGGTGACAATGGCATCCAGCGGCGCGTCGGTCGGCTCTACCGGCAGTTCATGCGCCTCCTGCCCCGCATAGGCCAGTCCCACGGCAAACACCGGCCCGCCAGCGCGCAGCTTGGCCAATGTGCGGTCATAAAACCCGCCGCCATAGCCCAGCCTGTGCCCCGCACGGTTGAAAGCCAGCATGGGCACGATCACCACCTCTGGCACGACAGGTTCGGAGATTTTCGGAATGGCGGCCCCGAAAGCGCCGGGTATCATCTCCGCCTCGGGGGTCCATAGATCAAACCGCAGCGGCTGTGCCTTGGCCTCGACCACCGGCACCGCAACCGGACCGTGCATGCTCAACTCTGTCATGGCCGGACGGGGATCAAGCTCGCTGCCCAAAGGCATATAGCCCGCGATCACCTGCCCCACATGGGGCTGCAAGAACCCCAGCAAAAGTTGCACCGCCTGACGGGCTGCCATCCCGCCTTGCGCCAGACTTTGCGCATGGGCTTCTTCGCGTGCGACCTTGGCCTGTGCCCGCAGCGCCGTTTTGGACAGGACCGCCCCGCTCACAGGAGCACCACGCCCGCAAGGGCCAGAAAGGCAAAAAAGCCGACAACATCAGTCACGGTCGTGACAAAGGCGCCGGAGGCCAGAGCCGGATCGACGCCCAGCCGGTCCAGCACCACAGGGATGCCGATGCCCGCTAGTCCCGCGATCACCAGATTGATCACCATAGAGGCCCCGATCACCACGCCCAGCGCCGGGGAACTGAACCAGAGCACGCCAACAGCGCCCATGATCACGGCAAAGACCAGCCCGTTGGCCAGCCCCACCAAAATCTCCCGCCGGATCACCCGCCAGACGTTCGCCCCCGTCAAATCGCGTGTGGCAATGGCGCGCACGGCCACGGTCAGCGCCTGAGTGCCTGCATTGCCGCCCATCGAGGCCACGATGGGCATCAACACGGCCAGAGCCACAAATTGCGCAATCGTGTCTTCGAATTGTGCGATCACCAGAGAGGCGAGAATGGCAGTCACAAGGTTCACCGCCAGCCACGGGAACCGCTGCCGGACCGTATCCGACACACGGTCGGCCAGAGAGCCTTCGCCCACACCGGCAAGGCGCATGATGTCCTCTTCGTGTTCCTCGTCCAACACGTTCATCGCGTCATCAATGGTGATCACCCCGACGACACGGTCGTTTTCATCCACCACAGGCGCGGAGATCATGTGATACTGGTTGAACGCATAGGCGACATCCGCCTCGCTCTCGTCCACGCGAAAGGTGCGAAACCCCGGTTCCAGAAGTTCGACAAGCGGTTGCTTGCGCGGCGCACCGAGGATTTTGCCCAAGGTCACATGGCCCACAGCCCGCATTTTCGGGTCGATCAGCACCATGTGGTAGAAATCATCCGGCAAGGTTTCGGATTTGCGCATGTAGTCAATCGCCTGTCCCACCGTCCAGTGTTCCGGCCCCATCACCACTTCGCGCTGCATCAAACGACCGGCGGAGAACTCCGGATAGGACAGCGACTTTTCGACCGCGACACGATCCGCATCTTCCAGAGAGGCAAGAATCGCCTCCTGCGCATCGTCTTCGAGGTCCTCGACCAGATCGACCACATCGTCGGATTCCATGTCGCGCACGGCTTCGGCCAGAACATCAGGCCGGATCACATGGATGACTTCTTCTCGGATGCCTTCATCCAGCTCCGAGAGAATCTCGCCGTCGAACTCTTCGCCATACAGAAGAATCAGCCGCCGCCGGTCAAAGGCATTCACCTGTTCGAGCAAATCGGCGATGTCGGCCGCATGCAGCGGTTCCATCAGCTCGATGAGCTTGGCCCGATCGCCGGTATCGACCGCATAAAGAATGGCGCTGAGCGCTTTTGCACTCAACGCATAGCCGTCATCGTGATCGGCACCGTCCTCGATATGCGTATCTTCTTCGACCATATTTTGCCCGTTCGTGTTTCCCGAAACCATATGTCAGCTTCTCCGCGAGAAACAGGGGCAAGATTGATTTACCTCCCCCGAAACCGCGCCTAAACTGACATTGCGCCCAAGCGTTTACCAAAAGGATTCAAATGGACAAGCTGATTGCAGGACAGGTCGTAACCTATCAGGGGGATCCTTTCGACATTCCCGCCGAGGAAGCCGTGCAAGTCCTCCCGCAGGCCGCGATTCTTGTGCGCGACGGCAAGGTCGTCTCTGTCGGCCCGCGTGACACGCTGCGCGCCAAACATCCCGAGGCGACGCTCATTGATCACGGCTCTGCGCTGATTCTGCCCGGCTTTATCGACGCACATGCCCATTATCCCCAGACCGCGATGATCGCGAGTTGGGGCAAGCGGCTGATCGATTGGCTCAACACCTATACCTTCCCAGAAGAGGCCAAATTCGCGGACCGCGCCTATGCCGACGAGATTGCGGGGCGCTATCTCGATCTTTTGCTGGCCAATGGCACCACCACGGTCACTTCCTTTTGCACCATCCACCCCGGATCGGTGGAGGCTCTGTTCGAGGCTGCCGCACAGCGGAACATGCGCATTGTTGCAGGCAAGACCTGTATGGACCGCCCCGAGACCACACCAGACTTTTTGCGCGACACGGCCAAAGCCGCCTATGACGAGAGCAAGGCCCTGATCGAGCGCTGGCATGGCACGGGGCGCGCCACCTATGCGATCACGCCGCGCTTTTCGCCAACCTCCACACCGGAACAGCTCGACGCTTTGGGACAGCTTTGGAGCGAGTATCCAACCTGTCTCATGCAAACGCATCTCTCCGAGCAGACCGACGAGATCGAATGGGTCAAGGGGCTCTACCCTGACGCGCGGGACTATCTCGACACTTACGAACATTTCGGCCTTGTGCGTGAAGGGGCGTTGTTCGGCCATGCGATCCATCTGGAGCCGCGCGAGATCGCGCATCTACAGGCCAATGACTGTTCGCTCATCCATTGCCCGACCTCCAACACATTCATCGGATCGGGGTTGTTCGACATGGGGGCACGCAAAGCCGATGCGCTGCGCGTAGGACTGGCCACGGACACCGGCGGCGGGTCGAGTTTCTCGATGCTGCGCACGATGGCCGCCGCCTACGAGATCGGCCAGTTGCGTCACACAGCACTGCATCCGGCACAGCTTTTGTGGCTGGCCACACGTGGCTCGGCAGAGGCCTTGCGGATGGAAGACAGGATCGGCAGCATTGCAGCGGGAATGGAGGCGGACTTCGCCGTAATTGATCTGGCCTCGACCCCCGCCATCGCCCAGCGCGCGATCACGGCGGAGACGATCTGGGAAGAGATTTTTCCGACCATCATGATGGGCGACGATCGGGCGGTGATCGCCTCTTATGTGATGGGAGAGCGCGCCGCATCTTGAGGGCCGCCCATCAGCGTCTTACCGGCAAGGGCTGGCAAAGACAGCTGCACGAAAGCCGCCAGCCGCAATGCCAACACCGATGTCGCTGACCTTTGTAGAGAGGATATTTTTGCGATGCCCCGAAGAGGTCATCCACCTTTGCACCACCCGCGGCGTTCCCGAATGACCTACGGCGAGATTTTCGGCGACAGAGCAATATTGATACCCTGCTGCCCGCACGCGATCCCCGACCGTCGCACCCGACTTGCTTGTGTGCGAGAAATACCCTTTCGCCGCCATATCATCCGCATGGCGCTGTGCCGCAGTCGCAAGTTTGCCATTGTAGCTCAACGCCATAAGGCCCTGCCGTGCCCGTTCGGCATTGATCAGCGCGATGATCTGCGCCTTTTCTTCCATCGCGGACTGAGCCGTCGGCGCAGCCGTAGTCACGGGGCTCAACTCGCCAAACCCGACGCCGGTTTCCGGTGCACATGCCCCAAGGGTCATAAGTACGGCGACACTCCAAAAATTTCGCATCCGCATTCTGCCTCCAACATTTTCCATGTGCTCAAACCTCCTCAATCAACGCTTTGGCAAGGCGTGTCTGCGTCACGATCGTCATTCCCATATCAATGGTTGTCACACGACTGTCGGCCACCACATGCCGTCCTTCAATGAACAAATCCCTAACGCGCGTCGGGCCGGCCAGCAAAAGCGCCGCCGGATCCCAGCTCCCGGCGGCCTCGATATCCGACATATCCCAAAGCGCAATATCCGCGCGTTTCCCTACTTCCAGACGACCGATGTCATCGCGCCCCAGCACCTCAGCGCCGCCGCGCGTCGCGATTTCCAACATTTCGCGCGGGCTCATTTTATCGGCCCCCAAGGAGACACGCTGCAACAGCATCGCCGTGCGCGCCTCAACGACCAGATTTCCTGTGTCATTGGAGGCAGAGCCATCCACACCGAGCCCCACATGGACGCCGGCATCGCGCATTCCCCGCACTGGCGCGATGCCTGAACCCAGACGGCAATTGGAACAGGGGCAATGGGCCACCCCCGTGCCGGTTCTGGCGAACAACGCCACCTCATCCACGTCGAGCTTCACGCAATGCGCATGCCAGACATCAGGACCGGTCCAACCCAGTTCTTCAGCATACTGACCGGGCCGCATCCCGAATTTTTCGAGACTATAGGCAATGTCCTCGTCATTCTCCGCCAGATGAGTGTGCATCATCACGCCCTTGTCGCGGGCAAGGATCGCAGAGTCGCGCATCAACTCGCGGGAGACGGAAAACGGCGAACAAGGCGCAACGCCCACGCGGATCATCGCGCCGGGATTCGGATCGTGGAAGGTGTCAATCACACGGAGGCAATCGTTAAGAATATCCTCCTCGCGCTCCACGAGATTGTCGGGCGGCAAGCCTCCCGCGCTTTCTCCGATGGACATGGAGCCGCGCGTCGCGTGAAGCCGCATCCCGATGGCCTGCGCTGCCTCGACCGTGTCGTCGAGCCGCGCACCATTCGGGTAGAGATAGAGATGATCCGAAGTGGTCGAACAGCCCGACAGGGCCAGTTCAGCCAAGCCCACCAACGCCGATATCCGCATATGCTCCGGCCCGAATCCGGCCCAGATCGGATACAGTGTCTTGAGCCAACCGAACAACAGCGCATCCTGCGCACCTGGCACGGCGCGGGTGAGTGTCTGGTAGAGGTGATGATGCGTATTGACGAGACCCGGCGTCACAAGACAGCCTTGCGCATCAACGATCTGAGCATCGTCATCATACAACCCCTGCCCGACCGCTGTGATCACCCCGTCACGGACCAGTATGTCGCCGCCTTTGATTTCCTTACGGTCGTCATCCATCGTCAGGATCACATCGGCATTGCGGATCAGGAAACAACGGTGCATGGGGGCGTCCTCAGGCTCATCCGACCGGAACACCCCGGCAGGTTCAATACTGCGAGAGTATCGCCAATGCCGCCTGATGCAACTCTTTGCTGGCCGCCGCGAGCACACGACCTCCGTCAAGCACCGGACCACCCTGCCAATCCGTAACGATCCCGCCAGCCGCTTCGATCACGGCGATGGGGGCGAGAACGTCATAGCCCTGCAAACCCGCTTCAACCACCAGATCAATCTGCCCTGCCGCCAAAAGCGCATAGGCGTAGCAATCCATGCCGTAGCGGGTGAGCTTGCACCGTGCGGCAAGATCGTGAAACGCCTTGCCCTCGAGCTCGGAACCAACCTCAGGGAAGGTCGAAAAGATCACCGCATCTTCAAGCGACACGCCGCTACGCACCGCAAGCGCCCTTTCGCCATGTGGCCCGCTCAGTTGCGCTGTGCCCAGACCACCGGTGAAACGCTCCCCGATATAGGGCTGATCAATGATCCCGTAGAGCGCCGAAGTCTCGTCTCGCAGGGCAATCAGCACCCCCCATGTCGGCGTGCCGGAGATAAACCCGCGCGTGCCGTCAATCGGGTCCAGAACCCATGTCAGACCAGAAGTGCCGGGTTTCGGGGGAAATTCCTCGCCTTGGATCGCATCCTGCGGGCGCATTTCCGAAATCACCTGCCGCATCGCCTGTTCAGAGCCGCGATCCGCGACCGTCACCGGATCGAAATCCGCATCCCGTTTGGATTCCGTGTCGAGCGCAAGGCCGCGAAAATAGCGCAGGGTGATCTCCCGCGCGGCCTTTGCTGCGGCTTCAGCCGTGGCGATGATCGAGGCACGGTCCTGATCGGAGAGGCCGTTTGCAGTTTCTGAATTCATAGCGGGATTCATGGGCGGGCTCCAGTTGAGCGTCTCGGGCCTGGGAAGTTCGCGGGAGGTTCGCGAGGACCTTGAGACACGGATTGATTGCGAAAAACTCACGACGTCAATAGGTTGCATGGCATCGCGCGAAAACCTGCGAGGCATATGTTTCGCGAAACGCACAAAGGCTTCTCTTTCGCGGTAGCCCCTTCCCCCGACGAGGTCAAGGATCGCCCCCAGTCCCCGCTGTATTTTCCCGCAGCGCCCCACTTCTGCGGCATGTTCTGCGACGAGCGATTGACCTAGTGCCCATAAAGAAACCCCTGCGCCATGGGCACAGGGGTCACACAAATCTTATGTCTATTCTTGCACAATCTCGCCACCTTACCGGTGACACAAGACATCAGGCCGCGTCGGACAAGACGCGGGCCAGTTCAAACAAACGGCGGCGCTGGTTCTCGGGGATCGCATAATAGGACCGCACAAGCTCCAGAGCCTCTTTATCCGCCAGAATATCTGCGGGCACATTCACACCTTCGGATTGCGCGACCATATGATCAGCGACCGGCGGCTCCATCCCTTCAAAGAAGAATGCAACGGGCACAGAGAGCGACTCAGCGATGTCCCAAAGACGGGACGCGGAAACCCGGTTCATGCCGGTTTCGTATTTCTGGATTTGCTGGAATTTTATCCCGACTTTTTCTGCAAGTTGCTGCTGCGTCATGCCAACCATCCACCGCCGGTGACGGATACGCTTACCGACGTGGACATCCACTGGATGCTTCATAATAATGGCCGCTCCTTCGTAATCTTACTGCACAATAACCTATGCGTGCATAGCACAGTTCCTATTTACGCATTATCCCTCAACCTGTCTTTTTTGGCAGGGATTGAGACACATTTTATAAATCCATGTATTCAATCAACAATTCATTAAAATTTGGGCAAAATTATGCCCAAAAACTTCATCCCCCTCGGCAGTTAGCGCCAACCATAAGCGCGTTTTTTGATCATTTATTGCATTTTGCAAAAATCTGAACACAACCTCAAGGATCCACCAGCCCCTCCACAGCCCGAGCATTCGCTCTGACGCACAGCAAATGATCGTCGATTCTGCGCACCTCATCTTCGGGACAGCACGATTCCACATGGACAGAATGAAGGCAAGTCGCCACAATTTCCGGCATGACACACACATTCTCTCCGAACGCGCCACACGCACTCGCCCGAAAAATTCGCGCTTGTCGCGTTCATGCCTTTGACCGCCCCGCCGTGCTGGAAGACCTCTCCTTGAGCGCACCTGAGGATGGGGAGGTTTCTGTCGCCATCCACGCGGGCGCGCTCAATTTCGCGGACACGCTCATGTGCACGGGAAAATATCAGGACACGCCAGAACCTCCCTTTACATTAGGGCTGGAACTGGCTGGCAAGATCACCGCATTGGGGCCAAATGTCACCGGACTAAGCATAGGCCAGAGGGTTGCGGTTTTTGCAGGCCAAGGCGGGCTGGCCAGTGGCGGAAACTTCCCCGCCAGCCGCTGCATCCCGATTCCGGACGGATTGGGATATGCCGAGGCCGCCGCGCTGCAAATCGCTTACGGTACATCACATCTGGCACTCGCCTATAAGGCGCGGCTGCAAGCGGGCGAACGGCTTGTGGTGACGGGCGCTGCGGGCGGCGTCGGGCTCACGGCGGTAGAAATCGGCAAGCTCATGGGGGCAGAAGTCATCGCGATTGCGCGCGGCGACGAGAAACTCGCTAATGCCCAAAAAGCTGGCGCAGACCACCTGATCGACGCCAGTGCCTCCGACATCCGCGAGCGGATCAAGGCCCTCGGCGGGGCGGATGTGGTCTATGATGCCGTAGGCGAGCCACTGTTCGAAGCCTGCTTTCGCGCCACCAACCCCGACGGGCGCATCTTTCTGATCGGCTTTGCGGGAGGCAACCTGCCAAACCTGAAACCCAACCACATGCTGGTGAAGAACATCACCGCGATCGGATTTTATTGGGGGGCCTACCTCAAGTTCAACCCTGCCCCGCTGCGCGCCTCTCTGGCGACACTGTTTGACTGGGCTGCCGAGGGAAAAATCAAACCGCACATCTCGCATCGCCTGCCGCTAGAGCAGTTCGAAGAGGGGCTGGATCTCTTGCGGACGCGCAAGGCCACAGGGAAGGTGATACTGGAACCCTGACTGGCCTGCGCAAGGCACGCATCGGCCAACATGAAAGATGCGATGAAAAGCCCGGCTCGGATCCGAGCCGGGCCATCCGGTTAAACAGTCGCTTCAAACAGCCGGTTATAGAGCAACGGCGTGCCAGAAGAGGACTTGAGCGCCTTGGCCGCACCCAGAACCAACAGGTCCGCAATCGGCTCAAGCAGAACCACCAACATATAGGCCGCCCCGAAAGTGAACACGGAGTTCAGGTTCTCGGCCCCGAAGCCTTGCCCGTAGAACGCCCAAAACGCGACCCACGCCACAACACCGCCCTGATAGGCGGTCGAAAGCGCAAGCGCCTGCGTATACTTCAGATCGACATAGGCGGTTTTCGCCGGAATAACCCGCTTCGCCAACTGACCAATGCCCCAGAGCGGAACCAGAAGCGTTGTAACATTCATACCGTATTGCGGCAGATCGAAGGGCGCGAAAAACAGCCCCTGCACAAGAAGCCCCAAGGCCAGCCCGATAGACGCAGCCCCGCCGCCGAACAGAAGATAAAGCGTCGAGCCGAGAATGAAATGAACCTCGGAGACGCCGACCGGATAATGCGGTAGAACTTCGAAGAAACAAAAGACAAGCGCCGTGGCAAACGCGCTGCGCAAGGCCAGAGCCGCCACGCCGCCGTCGTTGCGCACCGTATCAAGGGCCATTTTGCCCGCGAGGCCAAAGCCCCCGACCGCTGTTGCGTAGCTCAGGACGATTTTTGCGCCATCCACGACGCCGTGTTCAATATGCATATTTGCACTCCTTTGCGCACCCGCCGTGCGCCGTTAGCTATAGTGGCTTTCACCGGTGATGATGGCAGGTATCCTGGCTCGTGGCATTTACCCGTTTTCACCTTCCCAGCCAGAGGCCAGTGGTATCTCGAAAACGGCAACCACCTACAGTTGCGGGGGCAGCCACGGAATAAGCTTTCGGAAAAGCCGGACCGTGTTCCCATTTCATCTCTGACGCGCGGGGCGGCAGAGAACCATCACCGGAATGATCGGCAAGTTTGCACGGAAAGTAAACAGATATTCAGCACCGGATGCTCCCGTTCGACAGAGGCTGCGTGTGGCTCTCCGCCGGACGTTGACAGCACTCCGGTCTGAAATCAGGTCTTCGCAACCATTTCACAGCCCTACTGGGCCGCCATGCGGGAGCCTTTGTGGCTGCGGTAGGATTGGCGCAGAAGGTCGCGCAGGCGCTCGGCGGCTTCGCCCTTCACCATATCGGAGCAATAGAGATTGATCCTCTTGCTCGCAAGTTCCGGAAGGGCGCCACCGTGCTGGATCGGCTCCGAATAGGGCGGCGCCGTGTCTTCCAGCATCACATGCACGGCCAGATCGGCGGAGACCGACGCCTCGATGGTGCGGGTCTGGTCACTTTCAACGGAGACCTCCCATGGGATACCGACCCGATCAAGCGCCTGCTGCACACCTTTGCGGAAGATGCAGCGATGCTCGAAAGCCAGCCGCAGCGGACGCTGACGCCACGCCACCCCGTTGGGCGCACCGATCCAGACCAGCGGCAGTTCGATCAGCGTCTCCCCCGCCGGGTCCAGATCATCCTCGGTGGTCAGGATCATGTCACACTCACCGCGCGCGAATTGCTCTTTGAGCTGCGTTGTGAAGGAGGACACAAGGTTCACCCGCATACGTGGATAGTCGGCGTGGAAATGTTGCAGCACCAGAGGAATCGACGGGTAGACAATGTCATGCGGCACGCCGAGCACGATCTCGCCCTCGTATTCCGTGGCGGTCAGGCGGTTGTAGACCTCGTCATTCAACTCCAGCATCCGCCGCGCATAGGACAAAAGCTGTTCCCCTGCGGCGGTGAGCGCGATCTTTCGGGCGCTCCGGTCGAGTAGCTTGGCGTCGAGGCTCTCTTCCAGACGCTTCAACTGCATCGACACAGCGGACTGTGTCAGGTTCAGAGCGCCTGCGGCACGGGTCACACCGCCTGTATCAGCGACAGTGACGAAAGAGCGTAGGGCCGTCAGATCGAGATTTCTAGCCACATCACCATCCTTGATGTATTTACGAACAATCATTCATTTCACTTATTACCCATCTCGCGCAATAAGGATCAAGAAAAATGATTACTAAAGCGACTCACACAACGATATAGAAAGGAACGCCGATGTCCTCCTCGATTTTTGCACCGCTTCACGGCTTGCCCCGGACCACCGGCGCACAGCCTTCTCGTTCCCTCGTGGCACGCCTGCGGATGGCTATGGCCGTCTCCCGCCAGCGCCGCGCCCTTGCCCGCCTTGATGAAGCCCGCCTCGCGGACCTCGGACTGACCCGCAAAGAAGCGCTCTCGGAAGCCGCGCGCCCGATGTGGGACGCCCCGCGCAACTGGATGTGCTGAGACCGGCGGTCTCGAAACGCTCTTTGTTTCCGCTCAAAACATGTGATCCCCGAACCGCGATGCCCAAAGGTGTCGCGGTTACTTTTTGACTGCCCGTTTGCTGCCAATCTGTGCAATCTGACTCGCCTATGAGCAAATCACGGCCCCGCTCCCGCAAAAGATCGCCTCTCTTTGATGAAAACAGAGTGTTTTCTGGGGGCTGACGCCTTGAAATTCGGGGCTCCTCTGCCAATATCGGAAGCGAGACCCCGCATTTCGTGGGGGTGAGTGAGTTTTACGCACAGGAGACAAGATTCAATGGCTGACTACAGAACGATCAATGCTGGTGTCGGCGCACGCTCGGCTGAGATCGACGCCGGCCTTCGCGCCCATATGAACAAGGTCTACGGCACTATGTCCGTGGGTCTGCTGGTGACGGCTCTGGCCGCTTGGGCGCTGTCCAATCTGGCTGTGAGCCCGACACCGACCGAATACCAGATCAGCGCCAATGAATATCTGACAAGCTTTGGCTATGCGCTTTATGTCTCCCCGCTCAAGTGGGTGATCATGTTCGCGCCGCTGGCGATGGTCTTCGGCTTCGGTGCCATCGTGTCGCGCCTCTCCGCTGCGGCCACCCAGACCTATTTCTACGCCTATGCCGCAATGATGGGCCTGTCGCTCAGCTCCATCTTTCTCGTGTTCACCGGCGCATCCGTTGCACAGACCTTCCTCGTGACCTCTGCGGCATTCGCAGGCCTGTCCCTGTGGGGCTACACCACGAAGAAAGACATCTCCGGCTGGGGCTCTTTCCTCATCATGGGTGTGATCGGTCTGGTTCTGGCGTCGATCGTCAACATCTTCCTCAAGTCCTCCGGTCTTGAGTTCGCGATCTCTGCCATCGGCGTGCTGATCTTTGCCGGTCTCACCGCCTATGACACGCAAAAGATCAAAACCGACTACATCAGCCACGCCCATGCGATGGACGGTGAATGGCTGGCGAAATCGGCGATCATGGGGGCATTGAACCTCTACCTCGATTTCATCAACCTCTTCATGTTCCTGCTGCAATTCCTTGGCAATCGCGACTAAGGCATGCATTGATCCAGTATATGAAGGGCCGGTTTTACCGGCCCTTTTCTTTTGGGCACAAGCGTCACTGACTGCTGACAATTTCGAGTGATCCGGAGCCAACCTTCACGATCCGCGTAACAAGCGAAGCGATCGCTGATGGACCGTCGAATAATGCAAGCAAAAGCATGAGCGGACTAATCTGGGTCGGCATCGGCCTGATCTCGACCGGTGCCGTTCTTGCGCTCCTCTGAGCCTTTACAGGTCCAGCGCCATCTGCACCGCAGGCAGATACACACCGGGCCTCAGCGCCAGATCGACATCGCCTGATGCCGTGAACCCGTGTGCTGCGTAGAAGGCCTGTGCAGTGAGCGTAGACAGGCTACACATCCGCTTCACACCCGTCAGCCGCGCATTGTCGAGGATATGGTCGATCAAGGCCGAGCCAATGCCGCGCCGCACATAATCGGGATGCACGGCAACGCGCCGCATATGGCCGATCTCGCGCGGTCCCACGCCACCAAAGGGCGAGGCCTGTGTCCAGCCCCCTGCCCCGAGAATCTCGCCGCCGCCGGTCTCCGCCACGAAAAACGTGCCGCAGTTCAGCAAACGCGGGGCAGTCTGCAAGAGCGCAGGCAGGGCCGCATCTAAAATCTCCGCCGGATAGTCCTGTTTGAGGAGCTGGCCGTAGGAGGCACGGAAAAGCGTGTCGATCTCCGCCGTATCCGCCGGCATCGCGGCGCGTACGGTGAACGGCACGCTCTTGCGAATCTCCTGCGCGCTCATCGCCAGAGCTTCACTCAGGCTGGAGGGTAACGGGCAGGAGCTGTCAGGCCGCTCCGGCTCCCTGAAATCATGATCATAACATTCCAACATCTTGTCTCTCCTTTGTGTTGGCGGGTTCGGGAAATCGTGATCCGCTGGCCGGAGAGGAGAAGCTGGCAAAGAAAAACCGCGCTTCCCTCTCGGGTTGCGCGGCTCTCAAATCTGGTATGTCCGAAGGGCTTACTTGATTTTGCCTTCTTTATACTCGACGTGCTTACGCGCAACCGGGTCGTATTTCTTTACGACCATCTTTTCGGTCATGGTGCGGGCATTCTTTTTGGTCACATAGAAGTGCCCCGTGTCCGCGGTCGAGTTGAGACGGATTTTGATCGTCGTCGGCTTCGCCATTTTTCATTACTCCAATAATCGCGTGCAACGGGGGCCGCAGAAATCGTAAGCCAGCCCGTGGAATCCTTGAAGCCCGCCTTTTAAGCCCTCCACCGCCCGAGTCAATGGGGTAAGCGGAAAAATCCGCCAAGAGAATGATCTTTCCTCTGCGCACAATGGCTCCGCGCCCCTGCCCGCTTGCACGAGGATGCGCCGCCGCCTAGATTGGTCGGGCGGCCACTTGGGCCGTGTAACCTCTCAGGGCGGGGTGAAATTCCCCACCGGCGGTAAGCGACAGGCCAGATGCCTGTTGCAAGCCCGCGAGCGCCTGTGCCTCTTTTGCAAGGGATGTAGGGTCAGCAGATCCGGTGCGACTCCGGAGCCGACGGTCACAGTCCGGATGAAAGAGAGAAGGATCAAGCGCCAAGGCCAATGGCCCGCGCCTCAGTCCCTCATGCCTTGAGTTATGTGCAAGAGATGAAAGGACTTGATACATGACTCTTCCCACCCGCCTGACCGGTCTGATTGCGACCATGGGCCCCGCGCGCTCCGGCGCGTTGTTGATGGTGATCGCTGGCACCTTGTTCGCGTTGATCAACCTTATGACCCAATATGCCACGATGATGCTGGCCGTGCCCTCGGCGCGCATGGCGTTCTGGCAGTATTTCATTGCCTTGCTGTTTTCCCTGCCTTGGGTAATCCGCGAAGGGCTGCGCGCCATGAAAACCAATAGCCTGATGCTCCACCTCATCCGCGTGGCAGCCGCTGTGATCGGCGTGCAGCTTTGGGTTGCAGGGTTGGCCCATGTGCCGATCTGGCAGGCCATCGCGCTTATCATGCTCTCGCCCTTCTTCGTCACCCTCGGCGCCAACCTGTTTCTTGACGAGGCGGCAACGCTTGAACGCTGGCTGGCCGTCACCACGGGCTTTGCCGGCGGCATGATCATCCTTGCGCCGTGGTCGGAGAGTTTCTCGCTCTATGTGCTCTACCCTGTCGGCGCGGCCGCCTTCTGGGCGCTCACCTCGCTCCTGACGAAACGCATGACGCGCACAGAGAGCCCCGAGAGCCTCACGGTCTATCTGTTGCTCCTGCTCATCCCTGTGAACTTCGGCCTCGCACTCGAAGGCGGTGTTGCGCCTGGTGGCGGGGTGACGGCGCTGATCCTGATCGCGGCGGGGCTTTTGACCGCATTGGCGCAATATGCCATCGCCAAGGCCTATGCCATCGCGGACGCAGCCTATTTGCAGCCCTTCGATCACCTCAAGCTGCCGCTGAACGTGGGCTTCGGCGTGCTGGCCTTTGGCTTTGTGCCCCCCGGTTCCATGTGGATCGGATCGCTAATGATCCTCGGCGCATCGTTCTATCTCTTGCGTCAGGAAAGCCGCACAGCGCAGCCCGCATAAAGGCCCCGCAAAAAGGTCCAGAAAAAGTAAAGGGCGGCCCGTGAGCCGCCCTCTCCTTGTCGCTATGGCACTGTGCTCACAAAACAGGCTTGCCCATCGACTGATGAATCTCCGCCTGTTTCGCAGGGTCCAGCATCAGGGATTGCGCCAGACCTTTGAGAAAAACTTTCTCCGCCTCCGTATCCACGGCAATCGCCATCAATGCCGCCGCATAGACCTGAGCTGCCGCTGTGGTGCCGGTATCCTTTGCCAAGGCCATCGGATCAACCGGCGCGTCCAGTTCCGCCTGCACAAAAGCCATTTCTTCCTCGGAGGCATCCTTCAGTTGATCGAGGATTTTCGTGCGCTCTTCCGCGTCGATCTCGCCATCCGCTTTCGCCGCCATAATCATCGAACGGATCATCAACTTGGCATTTTCTTCCGCAACCTCGCCAACAGGCGTACCTGCGGTCACCGAGGCGAACATATCCGTCATGGAGCTGGCCCCCGTCGCCGCAGCGCCGGACATGGCGGAAAACAGTGAGCCAAGCCCCGCTTCCGTCGCCTCCGACATATCGGCGGCCTGAGCGCCCATCTTGCCCATCATGTCGCGCACGGCATCTGCACCACCGGGAAAGCCGAATTTCTCCGCCATCTGCCCCATCTGGTCAGCCATGCTGCCGGGCGCACCGGACTGGCGCAGCGCCTCGCGCATCCCGTCAACGCCGCCCATTTTCTTGACCTTCTCGACACCTTTGGCCGCAGCAAAGCCAATCGCCAAAGTCGTCAATGTTTTCACGAAACTCATCACGGATCTCCCTTTTTCAAAACCATTTGCCCTATACTGCGTCGAAAACCGCCACCTGCCAACAGGGCAAAAGCCGCACCACCGTTTGGCGGCACATATCCGTGAGATGATCCGTCAAGGCACTGGGGCGCGTTTGATCTGACAAAATTGAAAGGACTATGACGCGGATGGCCTGTAAGCCGGATTCTGTCCCGGCGGGAAACCCGCCTTGGATAACCATTCCTCTAGGCCGCCTGTTACCAGACGGCTCAAGCTGCCAACCCGGGTTCTCAGGCTTGAGCGACCTTGCGAGCGGTATGCTTGCGCACACAGTCCTCGCGTAGAACCCCTATTTGGCATTGCTCCCGGTGGGGCTTGCCGTGCCGCTCCTGTTGCCAGTCGCGCGGTGGGCTCTTACCCCACCGTTTCACCATCACCCCCGTATGAGAGGGCAGTCTGTTCTCTGTGGCGCTATCCCTGGGGTTACCCCCGCCGGGCGTTACCCGGCACCGTTGCTCAAGGGAGTCCGGACTTTCCTCCCCTCCGATTGCTCGGAGCGGCGATTATCCAGCCATCCGCGTCAAATGCGACTTAGGCGCTCGGAGCCTGACGGTCAACGGGAAAGCGCCGCACCCGCCCAAGCCCGCGCAATTCGAGCCGCGCCCAGTCAAAACGCGGGCCCGGATCAATCTTCCGCCCCGGCGCCATGTCGGAATGTCCGATGACCCCTTCGGGCGGAATGTTCCGACGCCGGAGAATGTCGTCAAGCAGATGCTCTAAGGCGTCCATCTGATCCGCGGCAAAAGGACTTTGGCCATCATTGGCAAGCTCGATTCCGATGGAATGGGAGTTCACATCCGTGATCTGCCCCCATGCCCCCGCACCCGCATGCCACGCGCGATGCTCCTCGTCCACAAGGCGGTAAATTCCACCCTTTTCGCAAATCAGATAATGCGCCGACACTTCGAACTCCGGCGCACAAAGACGGGTGAGCGCGGCCTGAGCAGTTTGCATCGCGGTGTAATGAATCACCACAAGCTCGGGACGCGCCCCGTCACGCCGCTCTCCGAAATTCGGGGAGAGGTGGTCTGTGATCTGCAAGGTCATTTGTGAATTACCGGCGCGCTTGGGCGGCCAGACGGAAAGGCGCAGGATCCCAGCTACAGGCAAAACCGTCGCCATCGGGGTCCAGCCCCTTGGCATTGCGTTCCGGCCCGCCATTTTTCAGGAAATCTTCCTGCGCCAGATCGGCGGAGGGATATTTCGCACAGTTGCGCGCAGCCCGCGCCGCCGCACCGGGGATGAGCCGCGAATAGAGCGCCTCACCGACATTGTTCGTGGTCGAAAGCGCAAACTCCACAATCGTGCCAGCATCGCCCGCAGGACGCTCTGGCACAGCGGTCGGCTGGATCGTCACATAGGCTTGCTTGTTGGCCTCCACGAGTGCGGCATCTTCTTCGATGGATCGCTCGGACGATACGGCGGAAAAATCATTCTCCGCCGAAATTCCCGCCGCGTTGGTCACCACCGCAGGCTTGCTCGTCGAGGAGGTCACAGAGGAACTCTCCGCCGCGTCAATCGCGGCAGCGGCCTCTTGCGTGATGGTCTGCGTATCAAGACCCGTCGCCACGCCGGAACCTTCGCCAATGGAGATCAACTCGGCTTCGCGCTGCGCTTGATATTCGGCGTAAGAGCCAAATCCCACACCGGCCCCGCTGTCGGGGACCGGAGTTTCACAGGCGGCCAGAGCCGCGAGAGAGATCATAGCAACAGTCAGACGCATAGGGGCTAACGCTCCGAAATGAACAGGTTGGCCCGCTTCTTACCACCATTTCTCAGGCTTGGAAACAAAGCCCGCCGCGTCCTCAAGCGAATGTGCAATATTCAGCAGATCGCCCTCTTCCCACGGTTTCCCGATCAGTTGAAGCCCCAGCGGCAGACCGTTCGAGGACAGGCCCGCAGGCACGGAAATCCCCGGAAGCCCCGCAAGGTTCACGGTAACGGTAAAGACGTCGTTGAGATACATCTGGATCGGATCGGAATCGGACACCTCCCCCAGACCGAAGGCCGGAGACGGGGTGGCCGGTGTCAGGATCGCATCCACGCCCTGCGCGAAGACATCCTCGAAATCCTTCTTGATCAACGTGCGCACCTTGCGCGCCTTGTTGTAGTAGGCGTCGTAGAAGCCCGCAGAGAGCACATAGGTGCCGACCATCACGCGGCGCTGCACCTCTTTGCCAAACCCTTCGGCGCGGGTCTTTTCATACATGTCGTCAATGCCTTCGCCCGCAGACAGCTTGGCCCGATGACCGTAGCGCACACCATCATAGCGCGCGAGGTTCGACGAGGCTTCGGCAGGTGCGATGACATAATAGGTCGGCAGCGCATATTTCGTGTGCGGCAGGGAGATATCGACAATCTCGGCTCCCGCATCACGCAGCATGGCCGCGCCCTCGTCCCAGAGTTTGGAAATCTCGTCGGGAATGCCGTCGAGACGGTATTCCTTCGGGATGCCGATTTTCTTGCCCTTGATGTCGCCGGTCAGCATGGCTTCGAAATTCGGCACCGGAAGATCGGCGGAGGTCGAATCCTTCATGTCGTGGCCACACATGGCCTCAAGCATGATCGCCGCGTCGCGCACGGATTTGGTCATCGGCCCCGCCTGATCCAGCGAGGATGCAAAGGCCACCACACCCCAGCGCGAACACCGCCCGTAGGTCGGCTTGATCCCGACGATGCCGGTGAACGCCGCAGGCTGGCGGATGGAGCCGCCCGTGTCGGTGCCGGTTGCGGCCAGACACAGGTCCGCCGCCACAGCCGCAGAAGACCCGCCCGAAGACCCGCCGGGCGTGATGTTGGTGGCATCCCCCGTGCGTTTCCACGGGTTGATCGCATTGCCATAGGTCGAGGTCTCGTTCGAAGACCCCATCGCAAACTCATCCATATTAAGCTTGCCCAACATCACCGCACCCGCGTCAAAGAGCTTTGTCGTGATGGTGCTTTCATACTCGGGTTTGAAACCTTCGAGAATCGCGGAGGCCGCCTGTGTCGGCACGCCTTTGGTGGCGAACAGATCCTTGATCCCGATGGGCAGGCCACACATGGCCGGCGCATCACCGGAGGCGAGCTTGGCATCGGCCGCCTTGGCCTGCGTGCGCGCAATGTCCGGCGTGTTGTGCACGAAAGCGTTCAAGGCACCTGCGGCTTCAATCTCGCCCAGACAGGCTTCGGTCAGTTCGACAGAGGTAAACTCTTTGGCACGCAGCCCGTCACGGGCGGCAGACAGGGTCAGTTTATTGAGATCAGACATTATTCCACCACCTTCGGCACAGCAAAAAAGCCCTCGCGCGCATCGGGCGCATTCGACAGGATTTTCTCCTGCATATTGCCATCTGTCACACCGTCCTTGCGGCGTTTGAGACGCTGGGGCGTCACAGAGGTCATCGGCTCGACGCCGTCAACATCCACTTCGGAAAGCTGTTCGATAAAGCCGAGCACGGCGTTGAATTCGTCAGCCAGAGCCGGAAGCGCGTCTTCCTCGACGCGGATGCGGGCGAGCTTGGCGACCCGGCGGGCGGTATCAATGTCGATGGACATGGGGCAATGCTCCGTATTCTTGGTCAGTTGAGGCTTTAGCGCCCCTGCGTCCGGCCTTCAAGCATATGCGTGATATAAACATGGATCATCGCCGCCGTTTTGCACGTCTGGGCGGGTTTGGGCCACGATCCGCCCCTGCTCTGCGCCCGTCCGCGCCCTCTCGATGCACAAATCCCGATCGCCGACCATCCCGAAGACCGAAGAGAGCCGCCTGACGCCCCAGACACCTTCCCGAGCGCGATGCGGCGCGATATATTGGGACGGAAACAGAGGGAGTTGTCTCATGAAAATCACCTGGCTTGGCCATTCCGGCTTTCGCATCGAGATTTCCGATCAGGTTTTGCTCATTGACCCGTGGCTGGAGGGCAACCCCGCCTTTCCCGAAGGTCGCGAGAAAGAGGCAACCGAAGGGGCGAGTGCGATTTTTCTGACCCACGGCCATGGCGATCATGCCTCCTCCACGCTTCCGGTGGCGCGTGACACAGATGCGATGATCTACTGCATCCACGAACTCTCACTGATCCTTGGTGCGGAAGGCGCGCAGGTCACAGGCTTTGGCAAGGGCGGCACAATCACTCTGGGCGACGGAGAGAAGACCGTGTCCGTCACCATGGTCAACGCGGTTCATTCCTCTTCGATTGATTACAAAGACGGAGCACCGCGCTATGCGGGCCAGCCTGCGGGGTTCATGATCTCCGGTGAAGGACACACGATCTATGTCTCCGGCGACACAGACATCATGGCGGACATGGAATGGTTTGCGGACCTGCACCAGCCCGACATCGGCATTCTCTGCGCCGGCGGGCATTACACGATGGACATGAAACGCGCTGCCTATGTCTGTCAGAAATTCTTCGACTTCAAAACAGTGATTCCCTGTCACTGGGGCACCTTCCCGCTTCTGGCACAAAGCTGCGACGAGCTGGTCTATGCGCTCAAAGAGGGCGTGGTGAAGGTGCCGGAAGTGCTCAAGCCGATCGAGATTTAAAGACGGTCGCGCGGGCAGCCCGCTTTAGCGGCGGAGGGCAAAGAATGCCTTGAGCAGCGCCTCGGCCTCCTCCCCCGCGATGCCGTCATAAACCTCCGGCGCGTGATGGCATTGCGCATGGCTGAACACTTTCGCCCCGTGGGCCACACCGCCGGATTTCGGGTCACCCGCACCATAATACAGCCTGCGGATGCGCGCATGCGAGATTGCCGCCGCGCACATCGGGCATGGTTCCAGTGTCACATAGAAATCATAGCCGGACAGACGGTCCTGCCCGACAGACCGACAGGCCGCGCGCAGCGCCACGATTTCGGCATGTGCCGTCGGATCGCGATCCTCGCGCGTCCGGTTGCCGCCCCGTCCGACGATTTCGCCCTCGGGAGACACGACCACCGCCCCCACTGGCACTTCGCCACGGGATTCGGCCAATCGGGCTTCTTTCAAAGCCTCATCCATATAAGAGCGAAACGTCATGCCCTTTCCTGCCGTGCAACTTTGCCAAAGGCAAGCCCGCGCCATGTCCCGCGATGGCAGATTGCCGCAGTCCGGCGGAATTTGATGCAGGTCAAAGTGTCAAACGCCCGCCTCTGACACCTGTGCAAATGCGCGCGAACTCGTCTTAGCATAAGACACATATGGGACAAAAAAGATGAACAAAACTTCCGTAATTGCCGCAACCATGGCTCTCGCCCTCTCCCTCCCGACCCTTGCCGCAGCGCAAGACGCAGGGACGATGACCCTCGGTCTCGGGCTGGGCTATGTGATGCCTAAATCGGACAATGGCGATATTCTGGGCAGCACAGAACTTGATGTCGGCGACAACCTCCGCCCGACCATCACCTTTGAATATTTCATTCGGGATAACCTCGGCATCGAGGTCCTGGGCGCCTGGCCTTTCGAGCATAATATCCGTGCAGACGGGCTTGGCGAAATCGGCTCCACACAACATCTGCCGCCGGTGGTCTCCTTGCAGTATCACTTCGACAATGGTGCGGCCTTCACACCGTTCGTCGGGGTTGGTGTGAACTACACAGCCTTCTTTGATGAAACCGCGACAGGTGAAATCGCGGGCTCCGACCTTGATCTCACGGATTCCTGGGGCGTCGCGCTCCACGCCGGTTTTGACTATCAGGTCAGCGAACGCGGCGCGCTGCGGACGGATGTGCGCTGGATCGACATCAACAGTGACGTCAAGCTCGACGGCGTGAAAATCGGCGAGGCCGAGATCGATCCGTGGGTCTTCGGCGTCTCCTATGTCATGACCTTCTGAGGCCTTACGACATCGACTTTTGCGGCCCGCACAACAGCGGGCCGTTTTTCTTTGCCCTTTCCATAGAGACTCGTGCAGAGTATGAGCGCGCCAAAGAAAGGCCTTTCTCATGACCGACACGCCAAAATCTGCTGACAAGAACACCCCGCCCAAGAAAACCCCGCCGGGCGACCGCATCGCCAAGGTGCTGTCGCGCGCCGGCATTTCCTCGCGCCGCGAAGCCGAAGCGATGATCGAAGAAGGTCGCGTGATGGTCAACGGGCGCGTGGTGGCCTCCCCTGCGCTCAACGTCTTGCCCAAAGACAAGATTTTCGTCGATGGCAAAGAGGTAGGCGAACCGGAACCGCCACGGCTTTGGCTCTATCACAAACCTCTGGGGCTTGTGACCACGGCCAAGGACGAAAAGGGCCGCGATACTGTGTTCGACCAGCTTCCCAAAGAGCTGCCGCGTGTGATGTCTGTCGGACGTCTCGATCTGAACTCCGAAGGGCTGCTGCTGCTAACCAATGATGGCGAGTTGAAGCGCAAGCTCGAACTGCCCGACACCGGCTGGCTGCGCAAATACCGCGTGCGGGTCAAAGGCACGGCTTCCGAAGCCACCCTTGAGCCCCTGCGCAAGGGCGTGACCATTGACGGCGAACATTTCCAGCCGATGGAAGTCACCTTTGACCGCCAGCAAGGCGCGAATGCATGGCTCACCATCGGGCTGCGCGAGGGCCGCAACCGCGAGATCCGCCGCGCGATGGAACATATCGGCCTGACCGTTAACCGCTTGATCCGCCTGTCTTATGGCCCCTTCCGCCTTGGCACGTTGCAACCCGGACAGGTCGAAGAAGTGCGCGCCCGCGTGCTACGCGACCAGTTGGGAATGGACATGCAAATCGGGGAAGGCGGCATGGCCAAACGCACGGTTGTGCGCGGCGACAAACCCGGTGGCCCCCGCAAGGAAGTCCGAGGACGCGACGATGCCCGCGGCCCGAAACAGGGGCGCGATGATCGCGGTGGAAAGCCGCCGTTCAAAGGCAAGCGCGATGACCGCGACGGGTTCAAACCGCGCGGCGAAGGCTTCAAGGGCAAACCGCGCGACGGATACAAACGCCGCGATGATGACGATGGCAAACCGGGTGGTTTCAAGCCCCGTGGCGAAGGTTTCAAGGGCAAGCCCCGGGACGGAAAACCCGGCGGAAAACCGGGGCAGCAACGTGACGGAAAACCGTCTGGCAAACCGTCGGGCAAACCGGGCGGCTTCAAGTCCCACGGATTCAAATCCCACGGCGGCGGAGACGGTGGCAAACCGCGCTCGGCAGGCTTCAAATCCCATGGCGGAAATTCCGGTGGCCGCGCAGGTGGGGCAAAAGGCGGCAAACCGCCGAAATCCGGCCGCTAAGGCCCGACAGAGGGGGAAAGCGCGTCAAGCGCTCCCCTTAACCCTTTCACCAAGGGCGATTCCTTTCTATATCTTGAGGAAAGAACCGCTTTGGAAAGGGTGCCCATGAGCGACAGCGTGTTTTCGAAACTCGCCTATTATCTGCTGGTCGCGCTCACGTTTTACGTGACGATCAAGGCGCAGGGGATGTAATGGCAAAACGCTACGGGTCCACCTACTCCCCGAAAGGGCGTGCCGCGCAATCGGATCACGCTGCCTCGGATCACATTGCGCCGCCCAACTCGCCGCGCCCGTTTGACGGCAAGAAACCGACTCGCGTCGGCGCGCGCTCGAACCTGTTGTTCTTCGCGGCGCTGCCTCTGGCGTGGAAAGCATTTTTTGCCCCTCCCACAGTCATGACCGGCTATCTCGTCGCCTTGGGCTGTCTCGTTGGTGCGGCCTATCTCACACGCGAAGGTCTCAAGGCCGAGGAAGCCTATGAAGCACGCAAGGTCTCCCGCCGCCCTGCCATTCCGCGCAAGATCTTCGGCTCTGTCCTCACCGGTCTTGGGCTGGGCATTGTCGGCTGGTTCGGTTGGGGCGCGATGGAAACCGTTCTGTTTGCCGTGCTTGGCATCGTGCTGCATAGCCTCGCCTTTGGCTTTGATCCGCTAAAGAACAAGGGCTTCGACGAGCTGGACCTGTTTCAGCAGGACCGCGTCGCCAAAGCTGTGGATGAGGCCGAAGCCCATCTCAAGGACATGCGCACAGCGCTCGAACGCACCGGCGACCGTCAGGCCGAAGACCGGCTGGAGCGGTTCATCACCACGGCGCGCGCCATGTTCCGCACGGTCGAGGACGACCCGCGCGACCTGACGGCGGCGCGCAAATATCTTGGCGTCTACCTTTTGGGGGCGCGTGATGCGACGGTGAAATACGCCGATCTCTGGAGCAAAAGCCGCAACGCGCAGGCGCGTGAAGACTGGTTTGCGCTTCTGGATGATCTGGAGGCGAATTTCGACGCCCGTCATAAAAAGTTGCTTTTGGACGATAAGACAGACCTCGACATCGAAATCGAGGTGCTGCGTGATCGTCTGGCGCGTGAAGGCGTCAAAGATGAAATTATGTCATGAGTTTGTATCAGGGAAAAACAACTATGTCCGACACCATCCGCCAGCAGGCTGAAGCCGCATTGAAAGACGTGGAAGAAGTCACTTCTGTCGTCCTTGCCGAGCCGAAAGGCGAATTGATCGACCCGAGCGCCGCAGAAGCCCCCGTGGCCGCAGAAGTGGCAAAAGCCAAGGCCGAGATCGACATGGGAGACACGAATTCCATCGTCAGCTTCGGCTCTGCCGCACAGGCCGAGTTGCAGGAAATCTCGCAAGCCATGTTGCAGGATGTAAAGAACAAGGATGTCGGTCCGGCGGGCGACAGCCTGCGCTCTATCGTGACGACCATTCGCGGTTTCTCCGTGTCCGAACTGGACGTGCGCCGCGAGCGCAGCTGGTGGGAAAAACTTCTGGGCCGCGCGGCACCGATGGCAAAATTCGTCGCGCGTTTCGAGGATGTGCAAAGCCAGATCGACAAGATCACCGACAACCTGCTGACCCATGAGCACAAGCTGCTCAAGGACATCAAGTCACTGGACATGCTCTATGACAAGACCCTGACCTTCTACGACCAGTTGGCGATTTACATCGCTGCGGGGGAGTTGAAGCTCAAGGAACTGGACGAGACCGACATTCCCGCGCTTGCCGCCGCTGTGGATGCCGCACCGGAAGCCGATCAGGTCATCAAGGCGCAGGAATTGCGTGACTTGCGGGCCGCGCGGGACGATCTGGAACGCCGTGTGCATGACCTGAAACTGACCCGTCAGGTGACCATGCAATCCCTGCCCTCCATCCGTCTGGTGCAGGAAAACGACAAGTCTCTGGTCACAAAGATCAATTCGACGCTGGTCAACACCGTGCCGCTTTGGGAAACCCAACTGGCGCAGGCTGTGACGATCCAGCGCTCCTCCGAAGCGGCGAAATCCGTGCGTGAGGCGACCGATCTGACCAACGAACTTCTCACCGCCAACGCCAAGAACCTGCGCGAAGCCAACAAGATTGTGCGCGAGGAAATGGAACGCGGTGTGTTCGACATCGAGGCCGTGAAAACCGCCAACGAGGAACTGGTGGCCACGATCGAAGAGAGCCTCCAGATCGCCGACGAAGGCAAGCGCAAGCGGGCCGAGGCCGAGGTGGAACTCAAGTCCATGGAAGCCAAGCTGCGCGACACGCTGGCGTCTGCCAAGGCCACGGGCAACGCCTCCGGCCCGTCCGTGCCGGCGAAATGATCCAAGGGGTGCGGCATAGGACGTGCAAAGGCGTGAGCGGGCTGGCCCTGCTCGCGCTGGTTGCCTGCACGCCCACCCCACAAGACATCAAGCCCCTGCCCCGTCCGGCGGCCGCAGTGAAACCTGTGGTGCAGGTGCCCGCCGAGCGCAGCGAGGAAAGCTATGCGCTTGAACGCTATTATGCGCGGATGCAGGCCGATCTTCTGGGCAAGGAGCTGTTGCGCACCGATCGCGGCGGGGCGGACACGCCGTTCAACGCCCGCCAACTGGCGGCGAATTTCGAAGCCATCGCGCTCAATGACGAATATACCTCGGTGAACGGGCAGTTTGTGGCGCAAAAGACCCCCTCGAACCTGCACCGCTGGCAGGTGCCGGTGCGCGTCGGGGTCGAATTCGGGGCCACGGTGCCCGAAGAGAAACGCGCCAAGGACGAACAGACGATCAACAGCCTGCTCGCCCAGCTTTCCCGCGCCACAGGCCACCCGATCTCGCGCTCGTCACAGCCCAATTTCCATGTGCTTGTGCTCCATGAAAACGAGCGCCGCGCCATCGGGCCGCGTCTGGCGCAACTGATCCCCGGCATCGGTCAGGACGCCATCCGCTCTGTGGTGGACATGCCACGGTCCTCCTATTGTCTGGTTGTGGCATCCGATCCGGACAATGACGGGGCGTATCGCACCGCTGTGGCCGTCATTCGCGCCGAACACCCCGATTTGCTCCGAAAATCCTGCTATCACGAAGAAATCTCGCAAGGCTTGGGACTTGCCAATGACAGCCCCTATGCGCGGCCCTCGATCTTCAATGACGACGAGGAATTCGCCCTGCTCACACGGCATGACGAGTTGCTCTTGCGTATGCTATACGACCGGCGGCTTGCCCCCGGCATGACTCCGGAAACCGCCCGCCCGATCGCCACGGCTTTGGCCTACGAATTGATGGGCGAGGAAATATGACCAACAGGAGACCCCATGGGTATTTTTGATTTTCTCTCTGGCGAATTTATTGACGTCATCCACTGGACCGACGACACGCGCGACACGATGGTGTGGCGGTTCGAACGGGAAGGCCACGAGATCAAATACGGTGCCAAGCTGACCGTGCGCGAAGGACAGGCGGCGGTGTTTGTGCATGAGGGGCAACTTGCGGATGTGTTCACGCCGGGGCTTTACATGTTGGAAACCAACAACATGCCGATCCTGACGACGCTCTATCACTGGAATCACGGGTTCAAATCTCCGTTCAAATCCGAGGTCTACTTCGTCAACACCACGCGGTTCTCGGACCTCAAATGGGGCACAAAAAACCCGATCATGTGCCGCGACCCCGAGTTCGGCCCTGTGCGCATCCGTGCCTATGGCACCTATACGGTGAAAGTCTCCGACCCCTCGCTGTTCCTGACCGAGATCGTCGGCACGGATGGCGAATTCACTATGGACGAAATCTCCTACCAAATCCGCAACATCATCGTGCAGGCCTTTTCACGCATCGTGGCGGGCTCCAACATTCCGGTGCTGGACATGGCGGCGAACACCGCCGATCTGGGCAAGATGGTGGCCACCGAGATTTCCAAAGTGGTGGCGGAATACGGCCTGACCATTCCGGAATTCTACATCGAAAACATCAGCCTGCCCGAAGCCGTAGAGAAGGCGATGGACAAGCGCACCTCTATGGGCATCGTCGGCAATCTCGACAATTACATGAAATTCAACGCCGCCGAGGCCATGAGCGCCGAGAACTCCGCTATGGCCGCCTCGATGGGGGCCGGCATGGGCGCAGGGCTTGGCATGGCGATGGCCGGTCAAAGCACGCAGCAAGGCCCGTGGGGCGCCCGTCCCGTCGCCAGCGCGCCTGCGGCACAAACTCCGCCGCCCCCGCCGCCCGTGGAGCATGTCTGGCACATCGCCCAGAACGGCGAGACCAAAGGTCCCTACTCCAAGGCGGAAATGGGTCAGATGGCGGCGAAAGGCTTGCTGAAACGTGAAAGCTTCGTCTGGACGCCCGGTCAGGACGGCTGGCTCAAGGCCGAAGACGTGACCGAACTGGCCCAGCTTTTCACCGTCGCACCGCCGCCCCCGCCGCCGGGCGCGTGACGCCTCGGGCCGCTTGGTGAACCATGGATGGTCACATGACACAGGATGGTCTCATGACCGAAACGCGCGCGAAGGTTCACCAGACCCCGACCCGCATCAATTTCGCCTGCGACCCCACGCCGGAGGAAAGACAGGCAGCCCTGCTCGCGCTGGCCTTTAACGGTGCGGGCACGCTGGGCGAAGATGATCTGTCGGAGACCGCCAGTTGGGACGCCTCGAACCGCGCAGGCATCGTGGGGCGCGACCAAGTCCTTGCGGCCCTCGCGCGGGTCTGTGCCCCCGTCAGCCTCTCGGTCACGCAAATCGTCGTGCAAGGCAAGGCCGCCACCGTTTCCGGACGTTTGACCCGCGACGGAGAGGGCCTATTCATGTTTTGCCAGATCCTGCGGTTTACATCGGCCGCACGCACGCAGATTGCCCAGATCGTGAGCGTCGAACAAAAAGAATAGCCCCGCCCCCTTGCGGGACGGAAGACAACAGGCCTGACAAACGCCCTGCGGACCACAAAAGCCCGCAAACTGCGCCAGAACGAGATGAGGAAGAGACAGATGGAGTTGGAGACGCCCGCGCCCTCGGCGACCGAAGAACACCGGTTTCCCTGCACAACCTGCGGCGCGGACATGCGGTTCGATCCGGCGAAAGGGCTCCTGTCCTGCGACCACTGCGGCGCGCAGGTGGCGCTGGACACGGGAGATGCCACACCGCCACGCGAACTGGATTTCAAAACGGCGCTGGCCGCCCAGCTTCCCGCGCAAGCGATGGAGGACACGCGCACGGCCCGCTGTCCGAACTGCGGCGCGGAGGTCGAGTTTGATGCCGATCTCCACGCCACGGAATGTCCCTTCTGCGCCACCCCTGTCGTCACGGACACCGGACAACACCGCCAGATCAAACCCCACGGCTTGCTACCCTTTGCCCTGACCGAAGAACAGGCCCGCGATGCGATGGTCGACTGGCTCGGTCAATTGTGGTTCGCCCCCAACGGGCTCAAGGACTACGCCCGCAAGGGACGCAAACTGTCCGGTGTCTACCTGCCCTACTGGACCTTCGACGCCCAGACCCGGACCAGCTATCGCGGGGAGCGCGGCGATGACTATTACACAAGCCGCACTGTCGTTCGGAACGGCAAGCGCCAGACCGTCCGCCAACGCCGCACACGCTGGCGTGCCGCTTCGGGGCGGGTGTCGCGTTTTTTCGACGATGTGCTGGTGCTGGCGTCTCGCGCCCTGCCGCGCAAGTTTTCCGAAGGGCTGGAGCCGTGGGATCTTTCGGAACTGGAACCCTATATTCCCGATTACCTCGCCGGTTTCCGCGCCACCGCCTATTCTGTCGAACTGGACGAAGGCTACGAAGACGCCCGCGCCTATATGGACCGGCTCATCCTGCGGGATGTGAAATTCGATATTGGCGGGGACCGGCAGCGGGTGCATGACATGCACACTGCGGTCTCCGATGTGACGTTCAAACATATCCTGCTGCCGATCTGGATGGCCGCGTATAAATATCGGGGAAAAAGCTATCGCTTCGTCGTCAATGGCCGCACGGGTCGGGTTCAGGGCGAACGCCCCTATTCGGCGTGGAAAATTGCCTTTGCGGTGATATGCGGTCTCATCCTTGCCGGTGTGATCGGCTATTTTGTCGCCATGAATCAGTGATCCCGCTGCACCGGATCGGCAGGAAGGCGATTTACGCCACCATACCGAATGTGGTAGCGCTATCACAACTCAACACTTAGCCCGAGGAAAACCCATGATCCTATGTGCCGGTGAAGCCCTGATCGACATGTTGCCCAGAACATCGACACTGGGCGAAGACGCCTATGCCCCCTATGCGGGAGGGGCTGTGTTCAATACCGCCATCGCGCTCGGGCGCCTTGGGGCGGATGTGGGATTCTTCTCCGGATTTTCCGCCGATTTCTTCGGTGATCTACTGAAAGAAAAACTGGCCGAGAGCCATGTGGACGGCACACTTGCAATCACGGTGGACCGGCCCTGCACCGTGGCCTTTGTCAAGCTGGTGGACGGCCATGCGACCTATGCGTTCTATGATGAGAACTCCGCCGGACGGATGCTTGCCGAAGCCGATTTGCCCGTCCTGCCCGAAACGGTCGAGGCGGTGTTCTGTGGCGGCATCTCGCTGCCTGTGGAACCCTGCGGTGCGGCCTATGAAACCCTGTTTGTCGAGGCCTCCGGCACCCGCGTCACCATGATTGATCCGAACATCCGGCCCGGATTTATCCGCGATGAGCCGCGGTATCGCGCGCGACTGGACCATATGCTGGCGCATGCCGATATTGTCAAAGTCTCCGACGAAGACCTGCTCTGGATCATGGGAGAAGGCGATATTGATGCCCATGTCGCGGCACTTCTGGACAAGGGCGTCAAGCTGGTCTGCCTGACCATGGGGGCCGAGGGCGTCAAAGGGGTCACCGCACGCGGCACCACCCATATTCAAAGCACCCGCGTTGAGGTCAAGGATACGGTCGGCGCGGGCGATACGTTCAACGCCGGTCTTCTGGCCGGTTTGCAACGCGCAGGCAAGCTGACCAAGGCCGCCGTGGCCGATCTCGACGAAGAGACGCTGCGCGCAGCACTCCGGCTTGGCTCCCGCGCCGCCGCCATCACCGTTTCGCGTGCCGGTGCCAATCCCCCTTGGACGGAGGAATTGGAGGCCACGTCGTGAGGGCCTTGGTTCAACGCATTTCGCAGGCCTCCGTGCAGGTCGATGGCGAGACCGTCGGACAAAGCGGACCGGGTCTTCTGGTGCTTGTCTGCGCCATGCGGGAGGACACCGAGCAACAGGCTGACAAGCTCGCCGCCAAGATTGCCAAGCTGCGGATTTTCAAGGATGACGCAGGCAAGATGAACCGCTCCGTGCGCGACATCGGCGGCACCGCTTTGGTGGTGAGCCAGTTCACGCTGGCCGCCGACACCAAGGGCAACCGCCCCGGCTTCTCGACCGCTGCCTCACCGGAACTCGGCAAAACACTCTACGAATATTTCACCCGACGCCTCGTCGCAGAAGGGGTGCCCTGCGAGACGGGGATTTTCGGCGCAGATATGAAAGTCTCGCTGCTCAATGACGGGCCGGTGACGATCTGGCTCGATACCGACAGCTGACTCATGGACCTTTGCGCGGCAATGCCCTAAATCGCTTGTAAAGCAGCAAGGGGGCTTCCGTGGCGCGCGAAATCGTCAAACACGTCCATTCAGAAGAAGACACGGCGCAGATCGCCTCTGCGCTGGCCGCTCTTTTGCATCCGGGCGACGTTGTGCTTCTGGACGGGGCTCTGGCGGCGGGAAAAACCTTTTTCACCCGTGCGCTGGTGCGTGCGCTTGGCTCCGACGAGACGGTGACAAGCCCGACCTACACAATTGCGAATGTCTACGAGACCCCCGCAGGGCCGCTTTTGCATGTGGATGCCTATCGTCTGAAAGGGGCGCAGGAGTTCTATCACCTTGGTCTGGAAGACTATATCGACACAGGTATTTGCGTGATCGAATGGGGCGAACGCATCAAGGACTACTTTGACGCACCGCTGTCGATCCGCATCGGATTCGGCGACACGGACACGGCACGCACAGTCACGCTCAGCGCCTCCGCACCGCGCTGGACAGCTGTTCTGGAGGCATTGGCATGACGCTGACACTTTTGATTCAGGCCTCGAACGGGGTGCCTGCGCTAGCGCTCGGACGGGGCGAAGAGATTGTCTTTGACAGTTCCAAGGACGAGGCCCTGAACGGGTCGCGCGACTACCGGATGCTGTTGGAGACCGGCCTTGCCCGCAGCCAGTCCACGCTGGCAGAACTTGGTCTCATTGCCTGCGACATCGGACCGGGTGGTCTGGGCGTCACGCGCACGGCGGCGGCCTTTGCCAATGCCTTGGGCTTTGCCCGCCACGTTCCGGTGCAAGCCCTGCCAGCCTTCATCCTTTTGGGGGCCGATGTGGATCGGGGCAAACCCGTCGCACTCCTGCGCCGCGCGGCCCGTCCGCATGTGCATTTCGGGATTTATGCCGATGGAAAACTTGCACATTACGAACATTGCACCGCCCAAAATGCGCAGGATTATCTTTCAGACTTGGAGGATTACGATCTTGCCGGAAATGTCGAGGTGGAAGGCCACGCGGCTCCTCTGACCAATATGGCGACGATGGAAACCATGCTGAAACTGGCCCTCGCCGCCCCTCTTCCCGATGCCGAGGCGCGGGCCTATCCGATTGTGGAGGTGCTGGAATGACGACGCCCACCTCCGACCTGATTGCCGAAGTGCTTACTTCCGGCGGCGTGGTGCTTTTGCCCACGGATACCGTGCTTGGCCTCGCGGCCTCGCCCGCACATCCGCAAGCCGTAGACCGCATCTATGCGCTCAAACAGCGCCCGCGGGAAAAGAACCTGCCGATCATGGTGGCCGGTGCGGATCAGATCGCAGAACTGGGCGCGGTGCTGTCCGAAAGTGCTTTGAAACTGCTGTCCAGCCGCTTTGTCCCCGGTGCGCTGACCTTGGTGCTGGCTCTTGATCCGATACGCGCTCCCGCTTGGCTCAAAGGGCGCACAGAGATCGCCCTGCGTATTCCGGACAATGCCCTTCTGCGTGAGGTGTTGCAGAACGCCGGTCCGCTCATGGTCACTTCGGCCAACCTGTCCGGCTCCGAACCGCCCGCCACCACGGTTGAGGCCGAGGCGCAGTTGCACGGCGCACCTGACCTGACAGTGGCCGGCAAAGGCGCGGCCCCTGCCCCTTCGACCATTGTCGACTGCACAACATCCCCCGCCCGCATCCTCCGCCACGGCGCGGTGTCCGAGGCAGAGATCAAAGAGGTTCTGGCATGAGCGGTTTAATCCTTGGCATCGAGACCTCATGCGATGACACATCTGTGGCGCTGGTGGATCGCTCCGGCCATGTCGCGGCGATCAAGACCGTGTCGCAATTCGAAATCCACGAAGCCTTTGGCGGTGTCTATCCCGAGCTTGCCTCCCGCGCCCATCTGGAAGCCATCCTGCCGACGGTTCAGGAGGTGATGACCGCTGCCTCTGTGACGCCCGATGACCTGACCGCCATCGGCGTGACCCGTGGACCGGGTCTGATCGGCTCGCTTCTGGTCGGGCTGTCCACGGCGGAGGCGCTGTCGATGGGCTGGGGCCTGCCCGCCTACGGGGTGAACCACTTGCGCGGACATATCCGCTCGGTCGAGTTGGAGGGTGGCAAGACGGAGTTTCCCGCTGTGATCATGCTGGTCTCCGGAGGGCACACCTTGATCGCGGAGTTGAAAGACCCGTGGTCCTACCGCCTGCTTGGCAGCACCCGCGACGACTCAGTGGGCGAAAGCTATGACAAGGTGGCGCGGATGCTGGGGCTCGGAATGCCCGGCGGTCCGGCCATCGACAGGGCCGCACAGACCGGCACCCCCGTTCTGCGCCTGCCGCGTCCGATGAAGAATGATGCTTACGAGTTTTCATTTTCGGGGCTGAAGTCCTCCGTCGCGCGCCATATCGAGAAACATCCCGATGTCTCGATCGAGGATATGTCGGCCTCTTTTGTCGCCGCCTGCATGGACGTGCTGACCGCAAAGGCGGATCGGGCACTCACCGAATGCAAGCCGCGCTCTCTGGTCATTGTCGGCGGTGTGGCGGCCTCACGGCAACTGCGCGAGGCGATGGGAGAGGTTGCGGGCAGACATGGGGTGGAGCTATGCCTGCCGCCGATGAAATGGGCGACAGACAATGCGGCGATGATCGCCATGGCAACATGGGATTATGTCGAGCGCGGGGTGCAGCCGGAGTTGATGCCAAAGCCGAACCTGAGCCTTGAGACGCCCTGAGGTCGGGCCGCATAACGCGGCGCGCCCTTAGAACTTGTAGCCGGGCAACCCGTCCAGAGTGGACTTTAACGCCTCACCCCATCCTGTTGAAATATCAAGATAATAGGGGTCATCCGCCGCGATGCGCCGCTGATAGGCGACCGCGTAGGTGTCTTTCTCAATGACCTGTAGATCAAAGGGCAGCCCCACGGAGAGGTTGGCTTTGACCGTGCTGTCGAAGGACACGAGCATCAGCTTCACAGCATCTTCGAAAGACATCGCCGGATCATAGGCGCGCACCAGAATGGGTTTGCCGTATTTGGTTTCGCCAATCTGGAAGAACGGTGTTTCGTCTCCGGCTTCGATGAAATTTCCCTCGGGATAGATCAGGAACAGCCGCGGCTCGGAGCCTTTGATCTGGCCGCCCAAGATGACGGTGGCGTTGAAGGCACTATCGGCGCGCTGGCCCTCGTCGGCATGGGTGGCGATCACGTCCTTGAGGGTCTGGGCGACAAGGCGGGCGACCTGAAACATCGACGGGGACGAGAGGATCGAGGGCTCGCGGTCTTCTGGGGCTTTGGTGCGCTCGTCGATGAGCGACACAAGAGCCTGCGTCGTCGCCAGATTTCCGGCGGTCATAATCGTGAGAATACGTTCTCCGGGGACTTCCCACGAAAACATCTTCTTGAAGGTCGAAATATTATCGACACCGGCATTCGTGCGGGTATCGGACATCATGATGAGGCCCTGATCGAGCATCATACCCACGCAATAGGTCATGGGGCGTCCTTATTGTTGGTCTTGTTGCTGTACGACTTCGATCTCGACAGAAAGGGATTCGCCCTCACCACCGTATCGGGTTCCAGTTACAGGGGCTGCCTCCTTATAGTCCAGCCCTGTTGCGACACGGACATAACGTTGATCGGGGCAAATCTCGTTGGAGACGTCGAATCCGACCCAGCCAAGGCCGCGCACATGGGCTTCGGCCCATGCGTGGGTGGCCTCTTGTTCGATACGGTCGTTCATCATCAGATAGCCCGAGACATAGCGCGCTGGATGGCCCATTTCGCGGGCCGCAGAGATGAACACATGGGCATGGTCCTGACAGACGCCCTTGCCTGCGGCGAGCGCCTCTTCGGCGGTCTCGTTGGGATGTGAGCTGCCGACCTCGTATTCGACGGCCTCGCCCACCAGACGCGAGAGCGCATGAAGACGTTCGAGTTCGGTCTCACCCTCGACCTTTTTGATCAAAGCACGCACCCCTGCCCCCGGCTTGGTGAGCGGCGTCACCTTGTCGAAGAGCCAGAGCGGCGACGGGCCCCGATGTTGCCCGACAACCCCGTGGGTTTCGGCCATCTCGACCTCGCCCTCGCAGGAAATCACCAGTTCCGTGGTGCCTTTATCGAAAGAGACCAGTTCCACAAGATTGTTCATGTGGTCGTGATAGCTCAGTTCCTTGCGACCGCCGGAGATGGAGGTCTCCCAGCGGATGACCTCCTGACCGTAGCCGGATTTCGGCGTTTTCCGCAGTTGTTCAAGCCCGTAGGTGACGGGGCTTTCAAACGCATATCGGGTTGTGTGGCGAATGGTCAGGCGCATTTTGGCTCACTCATAAAACCGGTAATCTTTTTCGATCTGTTGCCCGAGCTTGCACAGCATTCCCAGAATCGTCTGGATATATTCATGCAGCCCGTAGTCGAACACATCTTCGATGCTGTGGTTCATGAACCGTTCGACCAACGCTTGCGACATGAGCGAGGATTGCGGCACCTCGGTGCGATCAGACGCAAGATAGCTCAGATTGTTGTGAATTTTCGTGGCACAGAAATTCAGCGACCGCGGCATACGTTTGTCGAGGATCAGGAATTGCGCAATGTCATGTGCATTAACCTGTGATCCGTAAGCCATGCGAAAGCCGCCGCGCGCCGACACAGAACGCAAGATGGTTTCCCAATGCACATTGTCGATGGAAGACCCCACAGAAAAGGCCGAGGGCAGCAACACATAGTATTTCACATCGAGAATCCGCGCGGTGGCATCGGCTCGTTCGATGAATGTCCCCATACGGGTGAAATCATAGATGTCGTTTCGGAGCATCGTGCCGTGGGTCGCACCGCGCACCAAGGCGGTGCGTTGGCGGATCAACCCCAGAACCGCAGGCAGATCCCGCTCGGAGACTTTATGCGCCAGAGCCTCTTTCACCGCCATGTAACAGCCGTTGATCGCCTCCCACACGTCATGGGTCAGCGCCGTGCGCACCAGCCGCGCGTTCTGACGCGCGTCCGAAATGGTGGACAGCACAGAGGCCGGATTGTCCTTGGAGCGCAGCATCCAGTTGATTGCCGCGTCTTTTGTGACTTCGTCGTGATTTTCCGCATAGCCCTCCAGAACCGAGGCCGAGCGCATCACAGAAGCCCATTCGTCGTCATCCTGTCCCAGACGGGTCAGACCGATCCGCTGCCCTGTTTCCACAAGCCGCGACGTGTTCTCCGCACGCTCCAGATAGCGTGACATCCAGTAGAGGCCATTTGCCGTTTTTCCTAGCATCTCCGTCCTCCCCTCAGTCTTCCAGAACCCAAGTGTCCTTGGTCCCGCCGCCTTGGCTTGAATTCACCACGAGCGAGCCTTTTTCCAATGCCACGCGGGTCAGACCGCCCGGCGTGATGTTGATCCCCTCGGGCGAGCACAACACAAAGGGGCGCAGGTCCACATGGCGCGGAGCCAGTCCGGTTTTAGTGAAAATCGGCACGGTGGACAGCGCCAGCGTCGGCTGGGCGATGTAATTCGCGGGCCGCGCGGTGAGTTTCTTGCGGAACTCCTCAATCTCTTTTTTCGACGACGTCGGGCCGATCAACATGCCGTAACCACCGGAGCCGTGAACTTCCTTGACCACCAGCTCCGCGAGATTGTCGAGCACATAGGCCAGACTGTCCGGTTCCGAACAGCGCCATGTCGGCACGTTTTCAAGGATTGCCTTCTCGCCGGTATAGAATTCCACGATGTCGGGCATGTAGCTGTAAATCGCCTTGTCGTCGGCAATCCCCGTGCCCGGCGCATTGGCGATGGTGATCCCCCCAGCACGATAGACATCCATGATCCCCGGCACGCCCAAGGCACTGTCGGGATTGAAATTCAGCGGATCAAGAAAGTCGTCGTCAATCCGGCGGTAGAGCACATCAATCGGTTTATAGCCGTGGGTGGTGCGCATCGCGACCTTGCCATTGATCACACGCAGGTCGTGCCCTTCCACCAGTTCGACGCCCATCTGGTCGGCCAGAAACGCATGTTCGTAATAGGCGGAATTGTAGATGCCGGGCGTCAGCACCGCCACCGTGGGCCGGCCTTCGCAATTGGGCGGCGCACAGGCAGCAAGAGAGCGGCGCAGGTTGGCAGGGTAGTTCTGCACAGGCTGTACCCGATTGCGCGAGAACAGTTCGGGGAACATCTGGAGCATCGTCTCGCGGTTCTCCAGCATATAGGAGACCCCCGAAGGCGTGCGGGCATTGTCTTCGAGCACATAGAACTGATCGGGGCCGGTGCGCACCAGATCTATCCCGACGATATGGGTATAGACTCCGCCCGGCGGCGTCATGCCAATCATCTGCGGCAGGAAGGCTTCGTTCTTCGAAATCATCTCTTTGGGGATGCGCCCCGCCTTGATGATTTCCTGACGATTATAAATATCATGCAAAAAGGCATTGATCGCGCGGACCCGCTGTTCAATCCCCTTGCAGAGTTTTTGCCATTCCCGTCCGGCGATGATGCGCGGAATAATGTCAAAGGGGATCAGCCGCTCTTCAGCCTCGGAACGCCCGTAGACGTTGAAGGTGATGCCAGCAAGGCGGAAGACTTCTTCGGCTTCGCGTTGCTTGGCCCTGAGACGCTTCAGGTCTTCGTCCTGAAACCAGTTTTGAAATTCACTATAGGGACCGCGCAGAACTTCGTCGCTTCCCCACATTTCGTCAAAGATGTGTTTCTCGCTCATGAGTAAATTTTGACCTGCCCGCATCTGCTCCACAATTGGATTCGCGCTTTCCCCTACGGAAAGACGGTCAAAACCTGCGCATTTGATCAAATTTTAATCGCTTCCGCCATTTGCATCCGCAGCATCCTGCCATCCGGTAGCGCCAACAGATATCCGGCCCCTCTCAAGGTCGCGTCGAAACAACGCGCAGGGACAATGTATACAACGGCACACATTGACTTGCGGCCCCCGCTGGGCTACCCGCTTGGCAAGCCAGATACAGTCGGCGAGAGCCGCTGATGCAGAACCAAGTGGAGGACCAAATGGCCGACAAGAACACCCCTGACATCATTTACACCATTGTGGACGAAGCCCCCGAGCTTGCCCGCGGGTCGCTCCTGCCGATCATCTCGTCCTTCTCGAATGCCGCAGGCATCTCGGTCGCCACGAAAGACATCTCTCTGGCGGGCCGCATCCTTGCGCTTTTCCCCGAGCGTCTGTCCGAAGAGCAGCGCGTCTCCGACGATCTGGCCGAACTTGGCAAACTGGTGAAAACCCCTGACGCCAATGTCATCAAACTGCCCAACATCTCGGCCTCCGTGCCGCAGCTTGAAGCCGCGATCAAGGAACTGCAATCGCAGGGCTTTGACATTCCCGACTACCCCGCCGATCCGCAAACCGACGAAGAGAAAGCCGTTCGCGCCAAATACGACACGGTGAAAGGCTCCGCTGTGAACCCCGTGCTGCGCGAAGGCAACTCGGACCGACGCTCCGCCAAGGCCGTGAAGGAATACGCGAAAGCCAACCCGCACCGCATGGGCGAGTGGAAATCCACCTCGAAAACCACCGTCGCCGCCATGCCGGGCGATGATTTCTACGCCAATGAGAAAGCCGCGACAGTCACTGCCGCACAGGCCGGTGGCGCGAAAATCGTGTTCAAGGGCAAAGACGGCTCCGAGACGGTTCTCAAAGACGGGCTGAACTATCTTGAAGGCGAGATCGTCGATGCGACCTTCCTCTCCGCCAAGGCCCTGCGCGCCTATATCAAGAAAGAAGTCGAAAGCATGGAACCGGGTGTGCTGTTCTCCGTGCACCTCAAGGCGACGATGATGAAGGTCTCCGACCCGATCATCTTCGGCCATTTCGTCTCCGTCTATCTCGAAGACTTCCTTGCCAAACACGGCGACAAGCTGGACTTCAACCCGAATTCCGGCATCGGCGCGCTCGAAAAACTCATCGCAGGCAATGCCGAGATGGAAGCCGACCTCAAGGCAGCTCTCGCCGCGAAACCGCCGCTTTACATGGTCGACTCGGACAAAGGCATCACCAACCTGCATGTGCCCTCTGACGTGATCATCGATGCCTCCATGCCTGCGGTCATCAAAGCCGGTGGCATCGGCTGGGGTCCGGACGGCAAAGCCGCAGACACCAAATGCTGCATCCCCGACAATTCCTATTCCTGCGTCTATGACGAAACCGTGGAATATTTCAAAGAAACCGGCACGCTGGATGTTACCACCTGCGGCGCCGTGTCCAACGTCGGTCTGATGGCGCAGAAGGCCGAGGAATACGGCTCCCACCCAACCACCTTCGAAGTCCCTGCCGATGGCACCGTCTCGATCGTGCTCGACAGCGGCGAAGTGCTTTTGTCCAACGAGGTGGAAAAAGGCGACATCTGGCGGTCGTGCACCGCGAAGAAAGCGCCGATCCTCGACTGGATCAAAACCGGCATCGAACGGTTTGACGTCGAAGGCACCGGCGCGTTCTGGCTCGATAAGAACCGTGCCCATGACGCCGAACTGATCAAATATGTCGAACCGGCGCTGAAAGCGGCTGGCAAAGACATTCCGATCATGGCCCCGCGCGAAGCCACCCGTTTCACATGGGAAGAAATGCGCAAGGGCAAGAACGTCGTGACCATCACGGGCAACGTGCTGCGCGACTACCTGACCGATCTGTTCCCGATCCTCGAACTTGGCACCTCCGCCAAGATGCTCTCCATCGTCAAACTGATGAACGGTGGCGGCCTCTTTGAGACGGGCGCTGGCGGCTCCGCGCCGAAACACGTCCAACAGGTGATCGAGGAAAACCACCTGCGTTGGGACAGCCTTGGCGAGTTCTGTGCGCTTGGCGAAAGCTACAGCTTCCTCGCCTCCTCCAAAGGCAAGACCAAAGCCGGTGTCCTTGGTGCAGCGGTGGAAGACGCGACACAGAAATTGCTTCTTGAGAACAAGTCGCCCGAGCGCAAGGTCGGCCAGAACGACAACCGTTCCTCGCACTACTGGTTCGCCCGCTACTGGGCCGAGGCCCTCGCCGCGCAGGATGACGATGCGGAGCTGAAAGCGTATTTCGCCCCCATCGCCAAGGAACTGGCCGAGAAGGAAGCGGTTATCCTTGAAGAGCTGAAAGCGAATGAGGGTAAACCGGCGGATATGGGCGGCTACTACCACGCCGATCCGGCCAAAGTGGCGGCGATCATGCGTCCGTCTGCCACGCTCAACGCGATCATCGGCTAAGCCATTCACAATGTGATTGAAGTGATTGAAAGGGCGTCTTCGGGCGCCCTTTTTCTGTGGCGCACTCTTGGTTCAAGGACTGCGTTCAAAGGGCGGCACTATGGCCGAACCGGCAGCCGCCTTCGGACAAACAAAAGGGGGAGCACAAACGCCCCCCTTCCTGCGTGGTTTCTCCGCCCCTCACATCTTGAAGATGCGATAGATCGCCGGAATGACCAGAACCGTCAGCGCGGTTGAGGACAAAAGCCCGAACAAAAGCGAGATCGCCAGACCCTGAAAGATCGGGTCCGCCAAAATCACCGCCGCGCCGATCATCGCCGCAATGGCCGTGAGCAGGATCGGCTTGAACCGCGTGGCCCCTGCCTCCAACAGAATATCCACCGTCACCTTGCCCTCGTCATCGGCGTGTCGGATGAAATCGACCAGAAGGATCGAGTTGCGCACGATGATCCCCGCCAAGGCGATGAACCCGATCATCGAGGTCGCGGAGAACGGTGCCCCGAACAACCAGTGCCCGATCATGATTCCAAGGAAGGTGAGCGGCACCGGCGTCAGAATGACCAGCGGCAGGCGGAAGGAGCCGAACTGCGCCACAACAAGGATGTAAATTCCCAAAAGCGCCACAGCGAAGGCCGCGCCCATGTCACGGAAAGTCACCCATGTCACTTCCCACTCCCCGTCCCAAAGCAATGTCGGATGCGTGGTGTCAACGGGCTGTCCGTGCAAGGAAATCTCCGGCTTCATCCCTTCGGGCCAGTCCATCTCTTCGAGCTTGTCGGCCACGGCCAGCATACCGTAGAGCGGCGCTTCATAGGCACCGGCCAGTTCGGCCTGCACCATCACCACGTCATAACCGTTATGCCGGAAGATCGGGAAAGAGGTCTGCTCTTCGGTGATCTCCACCACATCGCCCAGTTCGACCACACCGCGCCCGCCGGGCAGGACATTGGCCGGAACCGGAGTGGAGAGCGCCGTGGCATCCAGCACGCGTTCGGATTTATCCCGACCGATCACGATGGGGATCGGACGGCGGCCCTCGCCACGATGGGAATAGCCCACCGTATTGTAGCTGTTGAGAAGTTGCAGTGTCTGCGCGGCATCCGCCTCCGCCACCTGATAGAAATTCAAGTCCGAAGGCTTCATCTCCGCCCGAATACGCCGCGCTTGAGTACCGTAATTGTCATCGGTGTCGACAATGAAATCAACACTTTCAAAGGCGTCACGCACCTTGGCGGCCACGGCACGGCGGGTCTCCCCGTCCGGTCCGTAGATTTCCGCCAGAAGGGTGGCCATCACTGGCGGTCCGGGCGGCGGCTCGACCACTTTCATCGCGGTGCCCGGCGGCACGGAAATACCTTCGCGCAACATCTCGCGCAGTTCCAGCGCTATGTCATGCGAGGTGCGGTCACGGTCGTCTTTCGGCAGGAGCTTCAACTGCACTTCGCCCATTTCGGGGTTTTCGCGCAGGTAGTAGTGCCGCACCAGACCGTTGAAGTTGAACGCCGCAGGCGTGCCCGCATGGGTCTGGGCCGACATCACCTCCGGCAGGGTCATGGCCAGCCGCGCCGCCTGCTGCGCAATCGCATCAGTGGCCTCGACCGAGGACCCTTCCGGCAGGTCGATCATCACCGACAGTTCGGATTTGTTGTCGAACGGCAGCAGCTTGACCGTCACATCTTTGGTATAAAGCGCGCCCAAAGAGCCAAATGACAGCACAATCACCGCCAAGAGAAACGCCCATGCCATACCTTTGGACTTCAAAAGCGGCCCCGCGATCCGCATGTAGAGCTTGCCAAGTTTGCCCCCTGGCACATCGCCCTCATGGTCGTGATGCAATTCCGCACGGCCCGCAATTTTCAGCATGAGCCAAGGCGTGATCATCACCGCAACAAAGAAAGAGAAGATCATCGCCGCAGAGGCATTGGCCGGAATCGGGGACATATAGGGCCCCATCATTCCGGAGACAAAGAGCATCGGCAAAAGCGCCACCACCACGGTGAGCGTTGCCACAATGGTCGGGTTGCCCACCTCGGCCACCGCCTCCACGGCCGCTCCGAAGCGGTTCTGTCCGGGTTTCTTCATCCCCCAGTGGCGTGCGATATTCTCGATCACCACGATGGCATCATCGACCAGAATCCCGATGGAGAAAATCAGCGCGAAAAGCGACACCCGATTGAGCGTGTAGCCCATGATATAGGAGGCAAACAGCGTCAGCAGGATTGTCACCGGAATGACGATGGCCACCACGACCGCCTCGCGCCAGCCGATGGCAAAGAACACAAGGATCACGATGGAAACAGTCGCAAGCGCGAGGTGGAACAACAGCTCGTTGGCCTTTTCATTGGCCGTCTCGCCATAGTCGCGGGTCACTTCCACATCGACACTGTCGGGGATGACCTCGCCCTTCATCGCTTCGACGCGGGTCAGGATTTCATCGGCCACGATCACCGCATTCGCACCCGCACGTTTGGCAATCGCAAGAGTCACCGCAGGGCGACGGATGATTGGCGCGTCCATATCCGTTTCGCCATGCGCCTCCTCGGCCACATCTGCGCCAGCGCGGGTGAGCGTGGAGACATAGTGTTCGTCCAGATCAGAGACAAAGGCGACATCGGCCACGTCGCGCACATAAACAGTGCGTCCATCGCGTGCAGTCAGTTCGAGATTGCCGATTTCTTCGGGCGTTGTGAGCGTCTTGCCCACGATCAAACCGATCTGTTCGCCACCATCGCGCAACAGGCCCGCAGGGCTTGCGGAATTCGCGCCTTCGACCTTTCCGGCCAGTTGTTGCAGGGTGATGCCATAGAGCGCCAGTTTTTCGGGATCGGGGTCGATCCGCAGCGCCTCTTCTGTCTCGCCGATCACATAGGTCAGCCCGACATTCTCGATCCGCGCCAGTTGCACCTCGACCTCTTTGACCACCCGCGTCAGATCGGCGGCGGTCATGGTCTCGTTATCCTCGGAGGGACTGAATGTCAGGGCGACGATGGCCACGTCATTGATCCCGCGCCCGACCACGAGCGGTTCGTTGATGCCAACAGGCAAACGGTCGATATTGGCGAGGATCTTGTCCCGCACCCGCACAATCGCGGTCTCGGACGGCACACCGACGTTGAACCGCGCGGTCACCATCACATAGTCGTCGCGGCTTTCGGAATAGACATGCTCGACCTGATCTATGCCTTTGACGATGGTTTCCAAAGGCTCTGTGACCAGCTTCAGCCCGTCTTGCGCCTTCAACCCTGATGTATCCACATGGATGTCCACCAAGGGCACGGAGATTTGCGGCTCTTCCTCGCGCGGAAGCGACACCAGAGCAATCATCCCCACGGCCAGCGCGGCCATGAGAAAGAGCGGTGTGAGCGGGGAGAGGATGAAATTGCGGGTCAGATGGCCGGCGATGCCGAGCGCACCCGTTGGTCCTTTGGGATTATTCATGGCGCGTCACCACCTTGTCCCCCGCGGCCAGCCCGCTGAGGATTTCCACATAGGCGACACCGTCGCGCATCACCTCATTGCCCGGAACGACGACACGTTCGCTTGTCCCCGCCTCCTGTTCGATCTGCACAAAGTCCAGCCCACCCGATTGCGTCAGCGCAGTTTGCGGCACCAGAAAGGCGTCATGGCTGCCAACGGGCAAACGCACCTGCACGCGGCGACCGACAAAGCGGGCATCCAGCCCCTCAACCTCGACATCGGCTTCAACCCGTCCGCTCTCAATGAGCGGATAGATTTTTGCAAGCCGTCCCTCACGCGCCTCACCCGCGCCGGAAATCTGGATCGTGTCGCCTTCAGTCAGCGTGTCCGCATAGCGCTCGGAAACACCAAGGCGTAGAAATGTCCCGCCGGAACCGATGGTCGCGACCTCCTCGCCCGCCATGATGACACCGCCCTTGGACACCGGCACATCCAGCACCACACCCGCCTCGGGGGCGAGCACCTCGCCCTCTTCGATCTGGCGCGAGACGACCTGACGTTCGGCTTTGAGCGATGTGATCTGGCCTTCGAGCACGGTCACATTGGTTTGCAGGGCTTGCAGGCTGGAGGTGGAAATCACCCCGCGTTCGGACAGGGATTCACCGCGTGTCAGATCGTCCTGAGCTTTCTCAAGCTGGGAGTTCAGCGCGTCGAGCTGCGCGTCGATGCCTTCGATCTGGAACAGAAGTTTGGTGTCTTCGATCAAGGCAACACGTTGCCCCGCCTCGACGACATCGCCCTCGGTCACATCAAGCGTGGTGATCGTCCCCCCGATCCGCGCACGCGCAGGCACGCGGTCACGCGGCTCCACCTCGGCATAGACCGGTTTCCATTCGGTGATCGCCTGCGGTGTCAGGGTCAGGGTTTCCGAAAACATGGGCGTTCCGATCAGGAGCATCCCCGGCAGAAGTATCGTAAGCAAATGGGTGCGGCGCATTTTGACCTCTGTTTCAGGTTGAAAGCCCTTCACGATGCACTTGCCTCACAAGCTTGACGTGAAAGGCCCACGATATCCATCCGTGTGCGACGTTTCCCGAAGTCTATAGCTCAGGTTTCTCAAGAAACGCTTTAAGCGGACACTGGTATTCAATTTATTGCATATGTAGCAAGTTTTTTATCATCCGCAAGTATAGCATTTTTCACTATAGCTGGAAAATCCGGCGTTGTGTCGCGTCTCGCAGATTTGCGGTCAACACTGCTCCGTGAAACCGCGCGTCATCGCGAAGGCGGGATCAAGACTTGCCGTCACGCGCCGGTCCGGTCACGCACCGATATTGTCCCGCGCGATCGACACGGTTTTGATGACGGCATGACAGCGCACCCCTTCGCGCAGGTTCAGTGCCGCAACCGAGCGCCGCGTCACTTGCGAAAGCACCCGCCCCGCATCGGTGTCCAACACAATCAACACGCCCGCACCCTGTGTCGGGCTGATCTGGGAGACCACACCGCTCAGGATGTTGAGGGCGGACAAGCCGGTTGGCCGCTCCAGCGACAGCATGACATCCTGCGCCGCGATGCGCAGCCGCACGAGATGACCCACGGGCGTTTCCAGATGCGGCAGGAACAAGGCCGCACCGCCTGCCGAAAGCTCCGTCAGCCCGTCCTCGTGATGAGCATGGACCGTGGCCCGCAACAAGGCGCCCGCGCCTGCGGTGCCAACAGGCAACACCGCCGGATCGCTGAGCACCAGATCGGCAGCCCCCTGCCCGATCACGCGACCGGCTTCGAGCGCAATCACCGTGGTGGCAAGACGTGCCACCTCGGCGGGGCTGTGGCTGACATAGAGAACCGGAATGGCAATCTCGTCGCGCAGCCGTTCGAAATAGGGCAGGATTTCCGCCTTGCGCCCCTCGTCAAGCGCCGCGAGTGGCTCGTCGGCAAGGATCAACTCGGCCCCCGAGAGCAAGGCCCGCCCGATGGCCACCCGTTGCTGCTCCCCACCCGACAAGCCAGCAGGGCGACGCTCCAAAAGAGCCCCGATCCCGAGCATCTCGACCATCTGTGCCACCTCGCGCTCGGGCACATCACGGCGGGAGAACCGCCGCCCGAAATCGAGGTTTTGTGCCACGGTGAGATGTGGAAACAGGCGCGCGTCCTGAAAGATCGTGCCAACCCTGCGCTTGTGCGGCGGCAAAAACAGCTTGGCCTCGCTGTCACACAGAACACGCCCGTCCAGCGAGATCCGCGCATGGTCGGGTTTGAACAGACCCGCGATGGCCCGAATGACTGTGGACTTTCCAGACCCCGACCGCCCGAACAGGACGGTGATCCCTTCAGGCACTTCAAAATCCAGATCGAGCGCGAAATCCCGGAACCGGTGTTTGAGATCGATATGCAGGCTCATGAGCGCCCACCACCGGACATGCGCCGCGCCAGAATTTCAGACAAGATCAGTGCGCCCATCGCCAGTGCAATAGAAATCATCACAAGACGCAGTGCCGCCCCCTCCCCGCCCGGCACTTGCAAGAACGCATAGATGGCCGAAGGCAGCGTGCGCGTCTGGCCCGGAATGTTGGAGACAAAGGTGATGGTCGCACCAAATTCACCAAGCGCCTTGGCAAAGGCCAGAACCGCGCCAGCAAGAATACCGGGCCAGGAAAGCGGCAAGGTCACGCGAAAGAACACGGTCAAAGGCGATGCTCCCAGCGAGGACGCGGCCTCTTCGAGCTTCGTATCCACGGCCTCGATGGACAGGCGGATCGCCCGCACCATGAGCGGAAACCCCATGATCGCAGCAGCCAGCGCCGCCCCCGTCCAGCGAAAGGAAAACACAATGCCGAAATTCTGGAGAAACGCCCCGAGCGGCGCACGGCTTCCGAGGGAGATCAAAAGCAGGTAACCGGTCACAACGGGCGGCAGGATCAACGGCAAATGCACCAGGCCGTTCAGAATCTCGCGCCCCGGAAAGCGCCAGCGTGCCAGCGCATAGGCGACAAATATGCCAAGGGGCAAACTGGCCAGCGCGGCCCAGAACGCCACTTTGAGCGAAAGTGCAACGGCCTGCCATTCCTCCGGCCCCAAGGTGCCCTCCATGATCAAAGCGAGCGCCTGACACACAAGACGCCGCGCCGCGCCTCGGCTTTGGCAACACCCGTCCGGCTGCGCGACTTACTCTGTCGCATCATGATGTGCTGTGCGGTGTTCGTCATCATCCCGCGTCTTTACCCCTATTCGATACCCCTATTCGATTTGCCCCACAGGACTAACCAGCGTGCAAACCCAGTTCCCAGCCACGCCCACAGATTCGCGCGGCATATACCACTCTGACGGCGCGTCTTTACAGATGCATCCTGTTTTTGCGAACCGCCGAAACGTCTTCACATTTATATCGTGCATATTTCGTAGAGCTTTTCTCGAATTTGCTGCAAGAAACCGCCGAGGTGAACCAACCTTCACCTTTTTCGACATTCTCGCGGTAGGAATCGTCACACAAGAAAGATAAGGTGATGCAGATGCAGCATTCGAGGACTCTGCACCTGTGCTGCACGATGTCAAAACGGTTTTGTGCATAAAGATGAAAGTCATTTCGGGGGCGAATATGGTATTTCCTACAAAGAGCGAACGGACTTTTCGCGCCTCATCGAATGCTGTGGATGTGCCTAAAGTTACCTTCTCACCATACGAAACCTTCGGTAAGAGACTGTTTGATATAGCTTTTTTTATTCTAGTCTCTCCACTCGTCATCCCGGTTATTCTGATCCTTGCCATTCTGGTCAAACTGGATGGCGGGCCGGCGTTTTACGCGCAAAGGCGGATCGGACGGAACGGCAAGACCTTTCAGTTTTACAAACTCCGCTCCATGCGTGTGAATGCCGACGCCTATCTGGTGCAGCTTTGCAAGGAAGACCCCGAGATCGCGAAAGAGTGGGAAACCTACCAGAAACTGCGCAATGATCCGCGGATCACCAAAATCGGCAAATTCATCCGCAAGACATCGCTCGACGAATTGCCACAGGTTCTCAATGTGCTCAAAGGCGACATGAGTTTTGTCGGCCCCCGTCCCTTCATGCCCAGCCAACAAATGCTTTATGAAAACGCTCGCGGAGAAGCCTATTTCGACATGCGCCCCGGCATCACGGGCGTGTGGCAGGTCTCCGGTCGCGGTGAAACCAGCTTTGTCGCACGCGTGAAATATGACAATCTATATTATCGCAAACAGAGTTTCCTCACCGACATCAACCTTATCGTGCGCACGGTGACTGTCGTGTTCAAAAGCACGGGCCACTAAAGCCTTTCGCAATTCATTTTGGCACCGTCCGTCCCTACGCAGGGAATTCGAGGCCAATTCCGTGCGGAACTCGCCGCGAAATGCGCGCACTTCCGGATCAGAGGCCAAGCACAGCTCGGTCTGATGCTCGGTCGATCAAGACCCCGACTTGCCCAGCAGACAGTCGGCAGACACGCGACCGGCATGAAGATCCGAGCCCGCGTAAACTCCGGTCAGAACCAACCCGTCCATGAGCTCTGCCTCACAGCGCAGGCTGCCGGACCAGATGACCAGAACATCCCCGCTCACCGCCTCTGTGAGTGCAAAATTCTGCGCATAATAGCTTGAGGCGCGCCCCGTTTCCGGCATCGCATAGAGCGGCACATCGCGGTCGCGTCCGATGTAGAAAAGATCCGCAATGATATCCCGATCACTGGAAACCACGGGCACCCCCTCTGCCTCTGCGAGATCAAGAATACTTTCGGACAGGGCATGTCGCCCCAGATAGCGCTTGAGCAAGGGCTCACCCCCCACCTCCGGCCAAGGGGCCAGCACGATGAACAGCGGCAAGGTCGCGGACAGGGCCAGATTGACGCCAAGCGCCAGCCAGCGCCAAATGCGCGGCAGAACCATGACCGCGAGGATCACACCGGAGAAATAGGTCGCAACCGCCCAGTTTGCATAGGCTTTGTCCAGCAGCGCCTGCACGGTCACGGTCAAGAGCGCGGGAATGGAAAACAGCACCAGCGCGGCACGCGGGCTGCCCTTGGGGCGCAGATAGGCCACGAGCAAAGCGCCCATCGTGACCGGTCCGAACACGCCGAACTGGCTGAAGAAGAACTCGGCCATAGAGCCGAAACCCAACTGTGCCCCATGGCGAAGCCAGCCTGCGTTATCCATCGTATGCGACACGGTGGTCAGATCGTGCGACAGGTTCCAAAGCACATTCGGCAGGATCATGACAGTAAACCCTGCCAGCATCCCCGCCAGATTGCGCCATCCCGGTCGCAAGGCAGGCTGCGTCAGCATGACCAGCGCGGCTCCAACCAGAAAATAGATCGCCGCGTATTTTGCCATGAAGGCAAGGCCCGCAAAGACACCGACCGCCAAGGCATCGCGCAGCGCACGGGTGTCTGTCAGGCGAAAAAAGAATAACAAGGCCGCGGCAAAAAACGGTGCCATCACGGTATCGGTGGAAATCATCACCGAGCCGAGCGCCACAAAGGGCAGGCTCAGATAGAGCGCAACCGTCCAGAGCGCGGCAGTGCGCCCGACCAGACGGGCCGCCAAAGCGCCGAGCAGCAATGCCGTCACGCCATGCAGCACGGCTCCAGGCATCCGCACCCAGAACACCGCATCAGAACCGGCCAGATCGGTCACGGCGCGGATCAGCCAGCCGATCAGAGGGGGTTTGGAATAATAACCGAAATCGAGATTCTGCCCCCAGAACCAGTATTGCACCTCATCGACAAACAGATCGGTGCGGTCAAAAGCCAAAGCCAGAAGCCGCAGCGCCACCGCCACGGCCACAAAACCCAGCGCCAGAGGCAACCAGTCTTTAAGCGGCGTCTTTTGAAGGGTCATCTTCGGTGTTCCGGTTGGCATAGATCAGCCAGAGATTGCGGGAATAGATGACAACGCCCAGCGATTGTCCGAGCACAAAGACCGGATCCTTGCGATAGAGCGCATAGGCAAACAGCATCAATCCGCCCACCAAAGAGAAATACCAGAACGCCACCGGCACCACGGACTGGCGCGCGCGCTCAGAGGCGATCCACTGCAACAGAAACCGTGCCGTGAACATAAGCTGCGCGGAGAGGCCAAAGAGCACCCACCAAAGCTCGCCCACCGTATCCACATGCAAGATCGTCATCAGCCATTGCATGAGATCACCCCTCGGCCCGATCCGTTGTCACCTCGGTCGGGTGCGCTTTCTTGCGACGGCGCAACAACCATGCCACGCCGAGAAGGTCCACCACCCCGACAACCGCACGTTGCAGGTTGGAGTAATGCGACCGGCCGCCCCCACGCGCACGGTGGGAGACATCTACATGGCAGATTTCCCAACCATCACGGGCAAAGAGCGCCGGAAGGTAGCGGTGCATGTGATCGAAATAGGGCAGGCTCAGGAAATCGTCGCGGCGGAAGGCCTTGAGGCCGCATCCCGTGTCACGGGTGCCGTCCTTGAGAATTTTCGCCCGCACGGCGTTGGCGATTTTCGAGGCGTAGCGTTTGGAAAACGTATCCTGCCGCGCCACGCGCTGTCCGGCCACCAAACCGATTTTCTCGGCATTCGGCCCTTTGAACGGCGCGATCATGTTCGGGATTTCCGTTCCCGGATTCTGACCATCCCCGTCCAGCGTGCAGATCACCGTCCCGCGTGCGGCGCGTGCGCCGGAGTGAACCCCCGCCGACTGACCACCGGAGCGGTCATGGCGGATCACCCGCAGATTGGGCATCTCGCGCATCCGCGCGGCCAGAATATCCGCCATGCCGTCATCGGAGGCATCGTCAATCACGATGATTTCGAACGGGCCGATATCTGTGCAAGCGCCTGTGATCTCGTCGAGCAGAGCGCCAATGTTTTCCGCTTCGTTGCGGCAGGGAATGATGATGGAAGTGTCACACATAAGTCGGCTTGGCCCTTAATTGATTGCCTTCGCGCTTACCGGAGCCGCCCGTGGATGTAAAGTCAAACGCCGTTTGCCCCACGCGCCCCGTGCGCAGAAACACGCCCGCAAACGGCTTAAGTGACAGGGCGTTTCCAAGACACATTGACCCTGCCCGCCCCCTCTCACAAATGCGTAAAGACGCCCCCGGTCCGCACACCGGGAGCGCCACCCTTCAGATCGTTCGGAACGAGACGACCTTCAGGATTCGCTGTGTTTCTTCGGCGGATAGATCAGGGCCCCCGCTGTGTAGACGAGAATAGCCATGCCGATCGCCCCCAGAGCCGCAACGCCGAGGAAGACGATAAGGTCCACTGCCCCGCCAATGTCGGCGGGTGAGGATTGGGTAATGGCCATCACGAACCAGACAGCAAGAACCGCGCCCACGGGCATCGACAGTTGCGCCCAGAGGAATTTGTGCCAACTCACAGCACGGTCGCGGATCAGCACGAAGACATAGGCCAGCGTGACCACAGCCGCGATCACCACCATGGCCCAGAACAGGCCGCGTCCGAAGATTTCTTCGAACACGGCAATCATGGTTTGAAGTGTCAGATCTTTCATTGTCGTCCCTCCTCAAGCCTTGCCGCGCAGCATGGCGTTATACGTTGCCTTCAGCGCCACGTCTTCCATCAGCCAGGAAATCCACAGCTCTTCAAGCGGCGGGATAATCCCCGGGAAAGACGGTGTCAGGTTGTTGTTGTAATCGAACTCCACGAGCATCGCCCGACCGATCTTGGTGATCATCGGGCAGGAGGTGTAACCGCCGTAGAACTCGGTGGGATCCGTGCCGGCGATGGCGGAGACGATCTGGTCTTCGACCACCGGCACCTGCCATTTGACGGAGGCTGCGGTTTTGCCCTTCGGCACGCCCGCAACATCGCCAAGCGCCCAGATGTCGGAATAGCGCAGATGCTGCAGCGTGGCCATGTCACATTCGACCCAGCCCTGATCCGTCCACTTGTCAGCCCATGACAGGCCGGACTGACGGATCACCTCAGGGGCGCGTTGTGGTGCGATCAGGTGGATGTAGTCGTAATCCATTTCCTGCTCGCCGTCCGGCGTGTTGAATGTCACGCGTTTCGCGCCCGCATCAATGCCTTTCACCGTATGGTTATACACCGGATCAATGCCGCGATCTTCGAAGATCATGCGCACTTTCTCCGACACAATCGGCACCCCGAAAAGCGCGCTGTCATGGGCGCCATAGGTGATTTTGGCCTTGCCACGATTGCCCGCCCGACGCAGGCGGTCATCAATCAGGAATGCATGTTTCAAAGGCGCACCGGCGCATTTCATCTCTGTGCCCGGACGGGTGAAAATGCCCTGCCCGCCTTCGTCGGCGAATTTCGACGCGGCTTTCCAAGTGGCGGCGGCATATTGCGGACCGGCATAGAGCGCGCCGATGCCGTTTTCTCCCACCATGTCGAGGGAGAAGCCTTCGATGGCATCATGGTCGAGGATCAGCCCCGGTGCCACAACGAGGAAATCATAGGACAGCGTCTGGCCACTTTCGGTCGCGACTGTTTTCGCTTCCGGATCAATAGCGGCGGCTTTCTCCGCGATGAGCGTCACACCTTTGGGCAACCAGTCAGTCGTTTCCGAAACCACATAGTCGGCGGATTTCAAACCTGCTGCCACAAGGGTCAGCCCCGGTTGGTAGAGATGTTCCTTGCGCGGATCAATGATGGTGATCTGCGCACCATCGAGACGGTCCACGAGACGGTTGGCCAAAGCCGTGCCGCCCGCGCCTGCGCCGATGATGATGATTTTTGCGTTGGTCTTGACCGATGCTGCGCGAGCCTCTCCCGAACTCGCGGCAAGCACTGTGGCCCCTGCGGCAAGGCCGAGAAACCCTCGGCGGCCGATCTGCGGGGAATGTGAGGAATACATGTCTCTCTCCCTTTATACTTATGCATATGTATGCATGTTATTGGTGCGGAAAAGCCCCGCCCACGAAAAAATGCGGGCAAAGGCGGGTTTTAAAGGCGCTTCGGGGAGTGTGGAACAATCTCCCCGAAGCAAGCCACCTGAAGGGACCGAGCGGGCAAGGCCAGGTCGAATGGCCTTGCTGGCGTATGGTCAGGCGGTGTCGTCATGCTCTTCAATGAGACGCGTGTCTTCGCGCATCTCAAGCCACATCGCGTTGAGAACGGCGAACATGGCGGCGAGCGGAAGTCCGAGTATCCAAGCAAAATACCACATCTGTGTTCCTTTCTCAGTAGCTCTGAGCGTTGTTGTCGAGATCTTCTTCTTTGACCTTGCCCCAGAGCACTTTGTAGACCCATGAGGTGTAGGCAAGAATGATCGGCATGAAGATGATCGCACAGACCAGCATCACGAACAGGGTCAGGTGCGAACTGGAGCTGTCCCAGACGGTGAGCGAACTGTTCGGATCAACCGTCGAGGGCAGGATGAAGGGGAACATCGTCAGCCCGACCGAGGAAATGATCCCCGTGATGCCGAGTTTCGACCAAAGAAGTGTGGAGACCTCTTTGCCCTTGCTCAGACCAAGCACAGCCAGAGCGATCCCGATGAAGGCCATCGCAGGGGCGATCGCAATCCACGGACGTTCCGAATAGGCCGTCAGCCACGATCCGCCACGGCTCACTTCGGAGTAGAGCGGATTGCTCGGCCCGTCTTTCACGACCTCGCTGACAATCTGATAACCGTCAATCCCGAAGGCAAGCCAGACACCGGCCAGCGCATAGGCCACAGCCGCAACAATACCGGCGATGACGCCGATTTTCTGCGCCCGTTTCTGCACTGTGCCTTCGGCTTTCAGACCCAGCCATGCCGCCCCGTGCATCAGGAGCATCGAAAGCGACACCACACCGGCCAGAAGCGCGAAGGGGTTGAGCAGAAGCAGAAGCTTCATGATCGCGTTGCCTTCATACATCGGCATCAGCAGATCAGGCGTCAGGTAGAACGGCACACCTTGCAGCACATTCCCGACCGCCACACCGAAGACCAGCGCCGGCACGGCACCGCCTACGAAGAGCGCCCAGTCCCAACTCCGCCGCCATGTGGCGCTTTCACGCTTGGAGCGATATTTGAACCCGACAGGACGCAGGATCAACGCGGCCAGAATGAGGAACATCGCGAGGTAGAAGCCCGAGAAGGACACCGCATAGAGCGGCGGCCAGGCGGCAAAGATCGCACCGCCCCCCAGAATGAACCACACTTGGTTGCCTTCCCAGACCGGCCCGATGGTGTTGATGACGACGCGACGCTCTTTGTCGGTTTTGCCAACGAAGGGCAGAAGCGCACCCACCCCCAAATCGAACCCGTCTGTCAGTGCAAACCCGATCAGAAGGACGCCCAAAAGCAACCACCAGATCACGCGCAGGACTTCGAAACTCATAAATTCATGCAGGATCATTGTCGTTACTCCGCAGGTGTTTCAGAAAAGGGGCCCTTGCCGTCATCGGCGCGCAGACGTTGCGTATGACGCTCTGTCCACGTGTCGGTTTCAGCGACATCCATGTAGGGACCTTTTTTGATGTATTTGAGCATCAGACCCATCTCGACGATGAAGAGCACCGTGTAGAAGATCATGAAGCCCGCCAGAGTGATCAAGAGATCCGCGATCGACAGTTGCGAAACCGACAAAGCGGTCGGAAGCACACCGTCAACCGTCCACGGCTGACGCCCGAACTCGGACACGAACCATCCAAGCTCCGCCGCGATCCATGGTGCAGGAATGATGATCACGGCAAGGCGCAGCGCCCAGCGCGGGTAGTTCATCCCTTTGAACGCCGTGCGGAAGAAGAAATAGAGCATCACAGCGATAAAGCTAAAGCCCAGCCCCACCATCAAGCGGAACGACCAAAACAACGGGCCTACGCTTGGCACGGTGTCATTGGCGGCCTCTGTGATTTGTGCTTCAGTGGCCAGACGCGGATCATCAACGTAGCGTTTCAAAAGCATCGCGAAACCGAGATCGCCGGAATGTTCTTCGAACGTGGCGCGCACCTCGGCGGGCGTTGCATCGCGTTGCTCGCGGATGGTCATCAAGGCGTCATAGGCCACAATGCCGGAGCGGATTTTCTCGCCCGCTTCTGCCACAAGCTGGTCCACACCCGGAATTTCATCCGTAAGCGACCGTGTCCCGATCAACCCCATCACATAAGGAATGTGAATGGCATAATGGGTTTCACGCGCCTCTGTGTCCGGAATACCGACCAGCGTGAAGGAGGCCGGAGCATCCTGTGTTTCCCACATGCCTTCGATGGCTGCGAGTTTCATTTTCTGGGTATGGGTCGCAGAATAGCCGCTTTCATCGCCCAGAATAACAACGGAGAAGGCCGACGCCAGCCCGAAGGACGCTGCAATCGCGATCGAGCGACGGGCAAGCTCCGTGTGCCGCCCTTTGAGCAGATACCACGCGGACACGCCCAACACGAACACAGAAGCCGTCACATATCCGGCCGAAACCGTGTGCACGAATTTGGCCTGTGCCACTTCGTTAAAGACCACTTCGAAGAAGTTGGTCATCTCCATCCGCATTGTATCAGGGTTGAACTCGGACCCGATCGGGTTTTGCATCCAACCGTTTGCGATCAAAATCCAAAGCGCGGAGAAATTGGAGCCAATGGCCACAAGCCAAGCTACAATAAGGTGTGCGGTTTTCGACAGTTTGTCCCAACCAAAGAAGAACAACCCCACAAAGGTTGCTTCCAAGAAAAAGGCCATAAGCCCTTCAATAGCCAGAGGCGCGCCGAAAATGTCGCCGACATAATGGGAATAATAGGACCAGTTCATGCCGAACTGGAATTCCATCGTGATCCCCGTCGCCACGCCGAGAACAAAGTTGATCCCGAAAAGCGTGCCCCAGAATTTTGTCATTTGCCGCCAGATTGGCCGACCGGTCATGACATAGACCGTCTCCATGATCGCCACGATGATCGAAAGACCAAGTGTGAGCGGCACGAAGAGGAAGTGGTACATGGCTGTCATCGCGAATTGCAGGCGCGACAGCTCAACTAGTCCGAACTCCATGTTCCCTTGCTCCTATTGCGCGAGGTAAAGATGTCTCGCAGATGCATGTTTCTGGCATGTCCATAATATGCCACGGCATGAGCGGCTTTGACCCATGTCAACAAATTCAATATTCCAAATATACATTAAACGGACCGCGACATGGCGGCGCGGTGCGACGCTTTGCTCGGAAATGCCGCATCACATCGACGTGAAATTCACGATTTACACAGGAAATTCAGGCCCCGAGCGTCACGATCCGGTCAGCTGCGCCCTGTTCTTCGGCCCGATGCGCCGCCATCAGGACGGCTGAGTCGGGCAGCATCTGCCGCAGACCGGCCAGAACCTGATCCGCAGTCGCCGTGTCCAGCCCTTCGGTCGGCTCGTCCAGAAGCAGCACAGAAGGTTTGCGCAGAATCGCCCGCGCCAGAACCAGTCGCCGCGCCTCCCCGCCTGACAGACCCGCGCCACGCGGCCCGAGCCGCGCTTCAAGCCCGCCCTTGGTCTCCACCACAGTTCGCAGGGCCACCGCATCCAGTGCGGCCCAAAGCTCTGCGTCACTGGCTTCTGGCGCGGCCAGTCGCAGGTTGTCGGCCAGACTGCCCTGAACCAGAGCCGCCCGTTGCCCTACCAAGGTCGCGGCACCATCTGAAAAATCCGCCACGGCCAGATCATCGAGACACACACGCCCCTCTGCGGGCACAAGCGCCCCTGCGGCCAGCAAAAGCACGGTGCTTTTGCCCACACCTGAAGGGCCTTTGAGCGCAACCCACTCGCCGGGCTCCACGGACAGGGTGAAATCCTTGAGCACGGGAGCCGCCGTGCCGCGTCCGAATGTCACAGCGTCAAAGCGCAAACTGACCGGCCCGCTCGGCGCAACGCGGCGCTCCGGCAGATCCGGCACATCTGTCAGTTCGGTCACGCGCCGCGCGGCTCCGATCATCCGGCCCATTTCGGCCACGGAACGGCGCAAGGGCGCAACGGTTTCCATGAGCGCCAAAGCGGCGAAGAACCCGATGGCGGCGCGCGCTGGCGTGATCTCGCCAGCCTCGGCCAAACCACCACCGATCCAGAGCGCAGCACCGGCTGCCAGAGCCGAGATGATCATCAGCCCAACCCCAGCCTGACGTTCGATAAGATCGGTCGTTGTCGCCGCCGCCTGACGCCGTGTTTCCGCCACCTGACAGGCCGCGACCTGATCCGGCAATTGCCCGTAAACCGTGAGGTCTTCGCGGCTGGTGACAAGGTCGATGAACCGCGAACGGAAAGCCTGCGCAGCACTTTCTGCCCGCCGCGAGGGCTGGCGTGCCTGCCGGATGCCCCAAAGCACCACGGACAGACCGCCAAAGGTAAAGGTTGCAAAGATGACCACCGCCACACGCCAGTCAACGAGCCATGACAACACGACCAGCGCCAGAAGCTGTGTCATCCCGCCTGCAATCAGCGGCAGGAACAGGCGCAAGGGCACCCCGTCCAGCGCATCCACATCGGCCACAATCCGGTTCAACGCCTGCGCCCCGCGCAGCCGGATCAGGCGGTCATGCGACCGTGTCGACAAGGCCGCCAACAGCGTCACCCGCAGCTTGGCCAAGGCGCGCAACGTGGCGTCATGGGTCAGGATACGCTCGCCATAGCGCGTCGCCGTGCGCCCGATCGCCAGAAACCGCACCATCGCGGAGGGGCGGAACACATCGAACACGGCCCCTGTGCCGATCAGTCCGGCGGCAGATGCCGCGACGATGAACCAGCCCGACAGGCCGAGAAGCGAGACGCCCATGATCAGGACAAGGATCGACAGGGACAGACCGCGCAAAAGCGCCTTGCGCTCACCCTGCACCATAAGACGGAAGATATACCAGAGCTTACGCATGGTCGGCCTCCTGCCCTTCGGGGCCTGTCACAGAAGGCTCCGGCGCAACCTCGATGACCTGATCCATCCTGGCAATAAGCCGTGCGTCATGGGTCGCCACGATCAGCGTCGCACCGCGCTCCGCCAGTGCCAGAAGGGCTTCCGTAACCCGATCGGCGGTCTCACGGTCGAGATCGGCGGTTGGCTCATCAGCCAGCACAATATCCGGCCTTGCCGCCAAAGCCCGCGCCAGCATGACACGCCGCGCCTCTCCGCCGGACAGACCGCCACCGGTTTCGCCCAAAACGGTCAAATCGCCCTTGGGCAGCGCGTCGAGTACCTGTTTGAGCGCAGCTTCGTGGATCAGATCCGCACTCAAAGGCGCACCAAAGGCAATGTTGTGACGCAAGGAGCGGCCCATGAACATCGGCGCTTGCGGCATCCAGCCAAGCCGCGCCCGCCACGCATCGGCAGTATCTTCGCCCAGCTCCTGCCCCGCAACCTGCACGGCGCCGGAAGCCGGACGCTCCAGCCCCGCAATCAGACGCAACAACGTGGTCTTGCCGGAACCGGACGGTCCGGACAGCGCCACCCGTGCCCCTGCGGGGATGTCGGCATCCGGATAGACGATAGAGCGGCTGCCACGCTTGGCTGTCAGGCCTCGCAGATGAATATCCGCCGGACCGGATAAAGGTGCGACCTTCTCCCCCGTGCCCATGAGAGCTTCGGCCTCATGCCCCTTCCATGTCGCCAATTCACCGGCAACGGCCAACCCCGCCGCCTTGTCATGCCATGCGGTCGAAAGATCGCGCAGCGGTTGGAAATAGTCAGGCGCCAAGAGCAACAGGAAAATCCCGCCCCAAGGCGTGATCCCGCCGCCATAAGCGCCCCAGGACAACTCGCCCAAAAGCGAGAACCCGACCCAGACCGCGACCATTGCCACGCCCAGCGCGGCGAAGAGTTCCAACACGGTCGAGGACAGAAAGGCGATGCGCAGCACAGCCATCGTGCGCGCGCGCAGGTCGTCTGCCGCCTGTTCGAATTGCCCGATAAGACGCGGAGCCGCGCCCAAGAGCCGGATGTCGGCCAAAGCCGCAAGACGGTCCACCAGAAGATCACCCAAAGAGCCGATTTCCTGCATCTGGCGTTCTGAGGCCTCTTGGGCCGCATAGCCCACCAGCGCCATAAACAGCGGAATGAGCGGCGCGGCGATCAGGAAGACCACCCCCACCGCCCAGCTTTGCCAGAAAGCCAGTGCAAGGATTGCGAAAGGCACGGTCATCACACGGGTCTGGGCGGGCGCGTAACGGGTGATATAGGGCAACAAGGCGTCGAGCTTTTCCCCCGCCAGCGCCGCCAGCGCACCGGGACCACCCAAAGGCGACATGCCATGCGTGCGGGCCTCGCGGGTCAAAATCTCCTGCCGAGTTTGTGTGACAATGGCCTGACCGGCGCGAAACAACAAACCTTCGGCGAGATAGTTCAGCACAAGGCGCACAGCGGCAAAGGCCAGAAAAGCCACGGCACCAGCGGCAACACCGACGCCCCCTTCACCTGTCAGCAAGCGGGAGAACACACCGGCGACAAACGCCGCCTGCGGCAACCACAACAACGCGGAAAGCGCCGTCAGATAGGAGGCGGCCTTGATCGCACGTTGCTGACCGGACAGAAGTGTTTTGAGCATCTGCCGCTCCGGTTTGACCGGCCGGCTTTTCTTGTGTCGTGTCATGCGCCTGTGATCCGAGCGTGCGTTATATGTTTTATGCGGGTGCCCTTTGCTGGCACGTTGCGCCGCGAAGTGCAATCGCAACGGCGGCTTTCTCCCCCGACTGCGGCGGGGTGCCTCACCTGTCGCCTGCTTCGGACAACCAGCATTTTGTCATAAAAGTTTCATCCGGTTTTCTTCGATTTGATTTGGTTTTCTCATATAGTTCTTTTATTCACGAATTATCGAAATATTAAAGTGAGTCGGCCATGACCTTCGACACGAACACCGCCCCGCACACCTTTGCCGCTCTCGGCCATGCCGGACGTCTTTCCGTCTTTCGCCTGTTGATGCGGTTTGCGCCGCGCCCCGTGCGGCCGACCGAAATCGCGGATGCCCTCGACATGAAGCCCAACACCCTGTCGGGCTATCTGGCCGATCTGACGCAAGCGGGGCTGATCGACGCCACGCGCGATGGCAGATCGCTGTTCTATAGCGTGAACATGGAAAACTGTGACGCGCTGGTGAGCTATCTGGTCATGGACTGCTGTCGCGGACGGCCGGAAACCTGCCTGAGCGCCCTCCCGGACGCAACAACGCGCCCCTATCGGGTGCTGTTCCTCTGTTCCGGCAATTCCGCCCGCTCGATCATGGCCGAAGCCCTCCTGCGCGATCTCGGCAAGGGCCGGTTCGATGTCTTCTCCGCCGGCACACGGCCCAGCGGTGCGGTTAATGAACAGACCCTCGCCCTTCTGGAACGCAACGGCCACAGCACCGAAGGTCTGCATTCCAAAGACATCTCGATCCATCAAACCGACGACACGCCGGACTTCGACTTTGTCTTCACCGTCTGCGATGCGGCGGCGAGCGAGGAATGTGCCCCTTGGGTCGGGCAGCCTTTGAGCGCGCATTGGGGCCTACCCGATCCGGTCAAGGCCGAAGGCACCGAAGCCGAACGTGCGCTGGCCTTTGCCAAAGCCTATGACGCGCTGCGCCGCCGGATCGAGGTCTTCACCGCCCTGCCGCTCGACAAACTGGATCGCATGTCGCTTCAGGCGAAAATCGACGATCTTTCTGAGATCTAAAGCATTTCCCGAAAGACCTCCACCACGGGCTTTCGGGGAGCTCCGCACAAGGCACTGATGTCGTGGACCGTCCACAATCCACCTGTGCCTCACATAAACTGTAAAAGGGTTTAAGGAACAAACATGCCCAAAATCGCATTGAATGGCCTTGGCCGTATTGGAAAACTCGCGCTGCGTGATCTGTTTGATCGTGGTCTTGGCGAGAACATTGTGCTCATCAACGATCTGGCCGGAGACGCGGAGCAACATGCGCTCTTGCTCGAATTTGACTCCGTGCATGGCCGCTGGTCGGCTGACATCCGCGCCGAGGCGGACAGTCTCACCGTCAACGGCACCGAGATGCGCCTCACACGTCAGGCCAAAATCGAAGACCTGCCGCTGGTCGAGATGGGAGTCGATCTGGTGATTGACTGCACGGGTGTGTTCAAAACCGCCGCGAAAGTCGCGCCCTATTATGAGGCTGGCGTCAAAAAGGTCGTCGTGTCCGCACCGGTGAAAGACGGCGGTGCGCTGAACTTGGTCTATGGCGTGAACAGCGATCTTTATGACCCGAAGGCGCATGATCTGGTCACAGCCGCCTCCTGCACCACCAACTGCCTCGCGCCGGTGGTCAAGGTGATCCACGAAAATCTCGGCATCAAACACGGCTCGATCACCACGATCCATGACGTGACCAACACGCAAACCATCGTGGACCGCCCCGCCAAAGACATGCGCCGTGCACGTTCTGCGCTGACCAACCTGATCCCGACCACCACCGGATCAGCCACGGCGATCACGCTGATCTACCCCGAACTCACAGGCAAGCTGAACGGCCATGCGGTGCGTGTGCCCCTGCTCAATGCCTCGCTGACCGATTGCGTGTTCGAAGTAAACCGCGAGACCACCGCAGAGGAGGTCAACGCCTTGTTCAAAGCGGCCTCCGAAGGCGATCTCAAGGGCATTCTGGGCTATGAAACCCGCCCGCTTGTGTCCTGCGACTATATCAACGACCCGCGCAGTTCCATTGTGGATGCGGGATCGACCATGGTGGTGAATGGCACACAGGTGAAAATCTACGCATGGTATGACAATGAATGGGGCTATGCCTGCCGTCTGGCCGATGTCGCGCGGATGGTTGCGGAGGCAATGTGATGGCATCTGGCATGGACAGCACCGCGAGCACGCCGAACAGCGCGCCGGAGGGCAATCCCCTGCGCGCCTATATGGCCGTGACGGCGGCCTATTGGGCCTTTATGCTCTCGGACGGTGCATTGCGGATGCTGGTCCTGCTGCATTTCAACGGCTTGGGGTTCACCCCCATTCAGTTGGCCTATCTGTTCCTCTTCTACGAAATCGCAGGCATCGTGACCAACCTCTCCGCCGGCTGGCTTGCCGCGCGTTTTGGTTTGACCTCAACGCTTTACGCGGGACTTCTCATCCAGATCGGCGCCTTGGTCGCGCTTGCGGGGCTTGATCCCGCGTGGTCGGTCTCGGCCTCCGTCATCTATGTCATGGCCGTGCAAGGGGCCTCCGGCGTGGCGAAGGATCTGGCGAAAATGTCGTCCAAATCGGCGGTCAAGATCCTTGCCCCGAAAGGCGACGGCAGCCTGTTCAAATGGGTCGCCGTGCTGACCGGATCGAAAAACGCAGTCAAGGGCTTCGGCTTTTTCCTCGGCGCGGCCTTGCTGGCCTTGGCGGGGTTCAAAGCGGCAGTCTGGGGCATGGCAATGGTCCTGATCGCCATCCTTGTGGCCGTCGCGATATTCATGCCCAAAGGGCTTCCCACCGGCAAAAAGGGCACCAAGATTTCCGCGATCTGGTCCAAGGATCGCCGGATCAACCAGTTGTCGCTCGCCCGCATGTTCCTCTTTGGCGCGCGTGATGTCTGGTTCGTGGTCGGCATCCCGATCTATTTCAAAGCAATCTTCTCCGATGGCACGCCAGAGGGCGCGCAACGCGCATTCTTCATCGTCGGGGCCTTCATGGCCGCGTGGATCATCGGCTATGGCTTTGTTCAAGGCATCGCGCCGCGCTTTCTCAAAGGTGCGGCCGGAGATGACGCAGCGGGCACGGCAATGGCGGTGAAATGGGTGGGGCTTCTGACCCCCATCCCCTTTGCTCTGGCCGCGCTCGCCCTGATCGCGGGGGCACCGACACTGTGGCTGACCCTCTCGCTGGTCGCGGGGCTGTTGCTCTTCGGCTTTGTCTTTGCGGTGAACTCTTCGGTCCATTCCTATCTCATTCTGGCCTTTTCCGGCGATGAGCGGGTGACGATGGATGTGGGCTTTTACTACATGGCCAATGCCGCCGGTCGGCTTTTGGGCACATTGCTGTCGGGCCTGTCCTACCAGATCGGCGGATTGTCCCTCTGTCTGGCCACCGCTGGCGTGCTCTCCGCCCTGAGCTTTATCGCAGCGCGGCGCATCGGGCGCTGAGAGACTTTGCAGGCCTTAGCCGTGATGCGGTGGTTTGCAGAGTTTTTCCGCAGATTTGCAAAGCAAAGCCGCCGCAAACCCAAAAGGGCTTTACCATCGTGCGAAGATAGTCCTATCACTCCATCCCAAAGAAACGGCCCATATGAACGGTGCCCTTTGGAGAACTCCTCATGACCACACGCGACATCACCCTGATTGCCCTGTTTGCCGCCCTCACCGCCGTGATGGCAATCTTCCCGCCGGTGACGCTGCCGCTGCTGCCTGTGCCGATCACCGCGCAGTCGTTGGGCGTGATGCTCGCAGGTGGTATTCTCGGAGCAAAGCGCGGGGGGCTGGCCATCCTGCTGCTGCTCGTGCTGGTCGCCATGGGCCTGCCGCTTCTCTCCGGCGGGCGCGGCGGGCTGTCCGTCTTCTTCGGCCCGACAGCGGGCTTTCTTCTGGGCTGGCTGGTAGCCGCTTTCGCGATCGGCTGGATGACCGAGAAATTCTGGGACGGGCTGTCCTTTGTCTCGGCCACATTGATCTGCGTCACGGGCGGTATCGTTGTCATGTATGCCATCGGCATCCCCGGCATCTCCCTTGTGGCCGGTGTGCCACTTTCCAAAGCCTTCATGGGCTCTGTGGCCTTCATCCCCGGTGACATTGTCAAAGCCCTGATCTCCGCTGCCGTGATGGTGACGGTGAAGAAATCCTACCCGATCATCGGCCAGACCAACGGGGCCGCCTGATCCATGGGAATGCGCTTTGACAGGGTCTGCGTGACCAAAGCCGCGCGGGAGATCCTGTCCGAGATCACTTTGGACCTGACCGAGCATCGCATCGGCGTGATCGGCAACAACGGGTCGGGCAAAAGCACCTTTCTGCGCCTGTTCAACGGGTTGGAGACCCCCTCTTCGGGCACGGTGCGGTTTGGCGACACCACGGACGATCTGCGCCGCCATGTCGGGTTCATGTTCCAGAACCCCGACAACCAGATCGTTTACCCGATGGTCGAAGAGGACCTCGCCTTCGGTCTCAAGTCCCGCAAACTGCCAAAAGCGGAGGTGACGGAGCGTATCGAGCGCGTGCTCCGTGATCTCTCGCTCACCCATTTGCGCGACCGCCTGACGCATCAGCTTTCCGGCGGCGAGAAACAGATGGTTGCCCTCGCGGGGGTTCTGGTGACAAAGCCCGATCTGATCTGTTTTGACGAGCCGACAACGCTTCTGGACCTGCGCAACAAGATGCAGTTCATGCGCACCCTTGCCACCCTGCCCCAGCCCACTGTGGTGGTGTCGCATGATCTTGACCTGCTCGCGGGGTTCGACCGCATCCTACATATTGCAGACGGGCGCATCCATGCCGACGGACGCCCCGAAGAAGTGATCCCCGCCTATCGCACCCTGTGCGAGATTTGATCGGATGCTGACGGATCTCTATATCTCCGGCGACAGCCCGCTGCATCGCGCCCACCCCGCGTGGAAACTGGTGCTGCTCTTTCTCTTTTGCACGATCCTGTTCGTCGTCACGCACCCTGTGATGCTTGCCCTCGGCCTTACGACGGTCGCGCTTGGCTATGCTGTTGCGGGTCTCGGCCCTCGCGCTGCCTACACCGCCATCCGTCCGGCCTTCTTTGTTCTGGCGATCATTTTCGCGGCCCAGCTTTGGCTCGAAACACTCTGGCTGGCGATCTACGTCACGCTGCGCCTTGCCGCCTTGCTTATGGCTGCCGCATTGGTGACCTACACCACACGGGCCAGCGAGTTTACCGAAGGGCTTCTTGCACTCCTCTCCCGCGCGCCCTCTTGGGTGCCCAAGGCGAAAATCGCGCTGGCCATCTCGCTTGTCTGGCGGTTCATCCCGATGATCCGCGCCCAGTTCGACGAGGTGCGCGAAGCCCAACGCGCCCGAGGTCTAGACCGCAACATGCTGGCGCTTGTGGTGCCTTTGGTGGTTCGCACCCTCAAGACCGCCGATGAGGTGGCCGAGGCCATCACTGCGCGTTCACTGGATTAGAGCTCTCAGGGCCGGAGACGCAAGCGCCCGCGCCCTCACTCATCGAGCAAATGCTCGTAACGTGCATCCGTCAGCGTTTTCATGAACGCCACCAGCGCATCAATGTCCCGATCCTCGAATGCCGGTCCTGTTTCCAGCTCTTCCAGCGACAGGTTCTCCGCCACTTCTGGCGGGCCGAACGGTTCCCCCGTCTCCGGATTGATCATCCGCGCTTCGGACTTCGTGTTGTAGGTGTTGTAAAACAGGACAACCGTGCGCAGATCCTGAAAAATACCGTTGTGCATATAGGGCGCGGTCACGGCGACATTTCTGAGTGTCGGCACCTTGAATTTGCCCTCAAGCCCTGCGGTCTCTGACACCATGTCATTTTGCGCCAGTCCGAGATCGGGCGCCCCCGGCCCCACGCCATTCATTTCGCGCAGATCGACATTCTCCGGCACGCCGATGTTGTGATATTCGTAATTGGTGAAGGTCTCGCCTTCCGACCCCGCCTGTGGTTTCAACTGGTGGCAGAGGTTACAGTTGGTGAACTGCTGCGAGAAAAACAGCGTCTCGCCCAGAAGCTCCTGACGCGTCAACTCCACCTCCCCGCCCAGATAGCGGTCGTATTTGCTATCAAACGGCGAGAACAGGTCAGTCTCTTCGAAAGCAGCAATCGCTTTGGTCATCGCGGCATAGGCCTCGTCCGGATCGGAAAAGACACGCTCCCCGAACAAGTCTTTGAATGCCACAACATAGGCCGGATTTTCCTCCAGCCGCGCCACGACGGAGGCGGCATCGGGCATCCCCATTTCAATCGGGTTCACAGGTGGCCCGCCCGCCTGATCCGCAAGGGTCGCCGCACGCCCGTCAAGGAACTGGCCCCCGACATAGGTGCCATCCTCGCGCTTTTGAAACATCGGGGCGAAATGGGCATAGCTCGCGGTCGGCGCGTTGCGATCACCCAAAGACACCCCGTCATCCCCCGGAGAGGCCATGCCACGCGGATCGGCGAATCCGTATTCCGGATCGTGACAGGTGGCGCAGGACTGCGTGCGATTCTGCGACAGGTTCACATCAAAGAACAACGCCTCTCCGAGGTCTTCAAGCGTGGCGAGGTCCTCCGCCCAGAGCGCCGGAGCCGAGAGCAGCGCAAGGCAGGCAAGAGCGGAAACATGCAATTTGGAAGTCATGGACGGTTGGCTTTCGATGGAACGGAACGGATGGTCCGTCTTTACTTGAGCTTTTCACTCGGAAATTTGATCCGTGTCAAGACGGCTCCAAAAACCGTGATCGGCAGGTTTCAACATATCCCATTTCCAGATTGGCAGGAAGGCCACTTGACGCCCCAAACTCCATCGCCTAAATACGGGTCCACTGCGCGGGCGTTGTGTAGTGGTAAGACCTTAGCCTTCCAAGCTAATGACGCGGGTTCGATTCCCGCCGCCCGCTCCAATCCTCCCCTTCCATACCCATGCCAAGCGGCCGCATATATCGCGGGGTTCTTACTCCTGTGACATCTTGTCCCGTGGCTGCACGAAGCTCACCGAAACGCGGAGGGCGGTGCGCCCAAGTCTCGCTTGAACGCGGCGATAAACGCCGAGGGGCTGGAATAGCCAAGCTGTGCGGCCAGTTTCGTGCTGCTGTCGCCCTGCTCCAGCCGCTCCAGCGCGAAGAGGATTCGCCGCCGCGCCCGCCAGTCACGGAAGGTCTTGCCGGTTTCCGCCACAAACAGCCGCGCCAACGTGCGCTCGGACGTGCCGACCTCATGGGCGATCTCGGCCAGCCCCCGCCGCTCTTCGGGATGGCGCAGGAAAATCCCCATCGCCTTGATCAGTCGCGGATCACGCCCGCCCGGCAGGTGCATCGCCGCAGGTTTCAGCCGCCCGATTTCATCCAAAGCCACCCAAGCCAGCCGCCGCATTTCCGGCTTGCACAGGCTGCCATCCACCATGCGTTCCACCACCCCTCTAAGTAACGGCGAGGTGCGCAGAACCGTAACCTCTTGCGGCAGACCCGCACGGTTCACATAGGGCGGTGCGACATAGAGGTGATGGGTGAGCACCGACGAGGGCGAGCTGAGTTGATGCATCACATCAGAGGGGATCCAGATCGCGTGTTTGTGCGGGATGATCCAGACATCCTCTCCCGCCTGCATCCGCATCACCCCGTTGTAACTCATGGCCAGTTGCGCACGCGGATGACTATGTGGCGCGACCGCATATCCGCGCTCAAGCGCCTCCTGCCGTGCGACCACAGGACGACCGGGGCTCAGATCGAACCCGATCCGTGTGGGCGGCGCATCGGGATTTGGCAGGTATTCGACATGTTTTGGCATAATGTCGCTCTATCACATTTCCGAGTCTTTGACTACATCTTCACTCAAGGACCGCACGCCATTCGCCACGCGGGCAAAGCCGTCAAAACGCAGGACATTCCATGACCTACTTCCGCGAGGCCGTCATCACGGCCATCACCCTCATCGCTCTGGCCATCGCCATCACCGTTCCGGCCATCTTCACCGCACCGCAGGCCCTGATCTTTGCCATCGTGCTTGTGACACTGGGGCTTTGGGCCACGGGGCTGGTGCCGGGCTATCTCGCCTCCCTGTTCTTTTTCACTGCGCTGCTTTTGATGAACCTCTCCACGCCGGAAACCGTATTCTCCGGCTTCACCTCCACCGCCATGTGGCTGATCGTGGCTGGGTTCGTCATTGGCGCCGCGATCACCCATTCGGGGCTTGGCGCAAAGATCGGCGAGGTGGCCCGCCCGCATCTGTCCAAAAGCTATCCGATGCTGATCGGCGGGTTGATGGTGATCGGCATGGGCTTGGGCTTTGTCATGCCCTCCTCGCTGGGACGCTCCGCCGTTCTGGTGCCCGTGGGCATGGCGCTCGCGAACATGCTGGGCCTTGAGAAAGGCTCCAAGGGCCGGATCGGCGTTGCCGTCATCATCGCTTTCGGGACCAATATGCCGAGCTTTGCGATCCTGCCGTCGAACATTCCCAACATCGTGCTCTCGGGCATGGCCGACAAGATTCTCGGCGTCGAGTTTTCCTATGCCGACTATCTGCTCTTGCATTATCCAGTGCTGGGCATTCTCAAATCCGTCGCGCTGGTCGCTCTGACGCTGTATTTCTTTCCGGCCACGATCACGCCGAAGCCGGTCGAGACCACACAGGAAACCCCGTCTTCCTCGCGCAAGCAATTCATCCTTATGGGCATCCTGCTTGTGACCATCGGTTTCTGGGCCACGGACCAACTCCACCATATCAACGCCGCATGGATCGGCCTTGCCACGACGCTGGTGTTGCTGGTCCCGCGTCTGGGGCTTGTCCCGCCGCCTGTGTTCAAGGGCGCTGTCGATTTCGGCATGCTGATGTTTGTCGGTGGCGCACTGGCCGTGGGGGCGGTGGTCAACAACTCCGGCCTCGGCACGATCATCGCCCATCAGGTCGTGGGTGCCCTGCCCCTGTCCGAAGGACGCGACTTTCTCAACTTCTATTCGCTCTCGACCTTGGGCGCGCTGACATCCGTCTTCACCACCATGCCCGGCGTGCCCGCCGTGCTGACCCCGTTGACCGAAGAACTGTCGCAAGCCACGGGGTTCTCGACGGAAACCGTTCTGATGACACAGGTCATCGGTTTTTCGACCGTGATCTTCCCCTATCAGGTCGGCCCGCTCATCGTCGCGATGGGGCTTGCGGGCGAAAGCACGCGTCACCTGATGAAGACGACGCTCTCTCTGGCGGCTCTGACCTTTCTGGTCTTTATCCCGCTCGACTATTTCTGGTGGGTCTTGCTCGGCTGGATTTAACGCGCTGCACGAAACGCCTTAATCCAGCTTCTCGACCTCCGCCGAAAAGGCCTCGCCACGTTTCTCGAAATTCGGGAACTGGTCAAACGAGGCGGCGGCGGGGGCGAGCAACACCGTGTCGCCCTCCTCGGCCTCTGCCGCAGCTTTGGTAACGGCGACCTCCATCGTCTCGCAAATCTCGTAGGGCGTATCGCCGATCTGAAGCGCAAAGTCGCGCGCCGAAAAACCGATCAGATAGGCTTTCGCAACCGATCCGAGATGCGGCTGCAACGCTTCGATCCCGCCCTCCTTGCCTAGCCCGCCTGCAATCCACCGGATACGCGGGAATGCCTGCAACGCTTTGGCTGCGGCATCGACATTGGTGGCTTTCGAGTCATTCACATAACGCACACCATTGCGTTCACGCACAAGCTGTGACCGGTGCGGCAGCCCTTTGAAACTGCGCAACGCACCCTCAATCACGCGTGGCGACAGATTCAGCGCCCTCGCAGCCGCATAGGCGGCACAGGCGTTTTGATGGTTATGGGCTCCGGGCAGTCCGACCATATCGCGCAGATCGATTGAGGCGGCCTGCTTGCCCTTGCGATACTCGGACAGGAAGCCCTTGCGCGCAAAGATGTTCCAGCCGGGACCGGAGAGCTTCTGCCCCGAAGACACCCGAATAAGCCGCAGGTCTTCAGGGTTTTCGACCAGTTGATTGGCGAGATAGCGCCCCTCTTTCTCATCCACGCCGATCACCGCACGATCCGGCCCGCCTTCGGCAAAGAGCCTGCGCTTGGCGGCGAAATAGCCGCCCATCCCGCCGTGACGGTCGAGATGGTCCGGCGAGAGATTGGTAAACACCGCCACATCCGGCGTCAAAGCCCGTGCAAGGTCGGTCTGGTAGCTGGAAAGCTCCAACACGATCACTTCCCCGTCCAGAGGCTCCTCAATATCCAGAACCCCGCGCCCGATATTGCCCGCCAACTGGCACGGCGTTCCGTTTTCCTCGAAAATATGATGGATAAGCGCCGATGTCGTCGATTTGCCATTGGACCCCGTCACCGCAATCACCCGCGGCGGCGTATCGTGCTCCATCCAGTCGCCCTGCCCCAGAGAGCGGAAAAACAACCCGATGTCATTGTCCACCGGCACGCCTTCTTCCCAAGCCCGTGCGATGAGCTTGTTCGGCTCGGGATAGAGATGCGGAATACCGGGAGAGACCACAAGGCAGGACACGCCTGCGAAAGCATCGGCCTTGTGCAGGTCGTGGATCAGAACCCCGTCCGCCTCCGCCCGCTCCCGCGCCTCGACGCTATCATCCCAACACAACGCCTCTGCGCCGCCGGCCTCCAGCGCCCGCGCGGTTGCAAGTCCCGAGCGACCAAGCCCCAAAACAGCGACTTTCTTACCTTCGTATCCAAGAACAGGGATCATCCCGATCCGCTCCTTTGCTGTCCAAATACTCAAAAAGGGGGCCACGGCCCCCTTCCCTTTTAGCGCAGTTTCAACGTCGCCAGACCAATGAGCGCCAGCACCAGAGAAATAATCCAGAACCGGATCACAATGGTCGGCTCGGACCAGCCCTTTTTCTCGTAATGGTGGTGGATCGGCGCCATCAGGAACACGCGTTTGCCCGTGCGTTTGAAATAAAGCACCTGAATGATGACAGAGAGCGCTTCGACCACAAACAGCCCGCCAACAATGGCCAGAACGATCTCGTGTTTCGTGGCCACGGCAATCGCCCCCAAAGCGCCGCCCAAGGCCAGCGATCCGGTGTCGCCCATGAACACAGCCGCAGGCGGGGCGTTGAACCACAAAAAACCGAGCCCTCCGCCAATGAGCGCGGCGGTAAAGACGAGGATTTCCCCCGTCCCCGGCACATAATGCAGTCCGAGATAGTTGGTGAAGTCCACACGTCCCACGACATAGGCAATCGCGCCCAGCGTGCCCGCCGCGATCATCACCGGCATAATCGCCAGCCCGTCGAGACCGTCCGTCAGGTTCACCGCATTGGCCGCACCGACAATGACGATCATGGCGAAGGGGATAAAGAACCACCACAGATTGATCAGCAGATCCTTGAACACCGGCAGCGCCAGCTGGAATTGCAACTCGGCAGGATGCACCATCGAGGCCCAGACAGAGGCGACCAAGGCAATCACAAAGCCCAGAAGCAGGCGCACGCGGCTGGACACACCTTTGGTATTGGCTTTCGAGACCTTGGCATAGTCATCGGCAAACCCGATCAGCCCGTAGCCGAAGGTCACAAACATCACGATCCAGACATAGGCATTGTCGAGCCGCGCCCAGAGCAGGGTCGAGATCAGCAATGCGGTCAGGATCAGAAGCCCACCCATCGTCGGCGTGCCTGCTTTTGCGAAATGGGACTCGGGGCCATCGTCTCGGATCGGCTGCCCCTTGCCCTGACGCCGGCGCAGCATGTTGATCAGCGGACGTCCGAAGAACATCGCGAAGATCAGAGCCGTGAAAAACGCGCCGCCAGAGCGCATGGTGATATAGCGAAACAGGTTGAAAAAATCGCCCCCATCAGACAGGCCCGAAATCCAATATAACATCTGCTCACCTTTATCCTTTTTCTTGTGCGCGTCTTATGCGGGATGCGCTTGTCCCAATTTGCGGATTTCGTCAACCAGAAGGCTGACCTTAGACCCTTTGGAGCCCTTCACAAGCACCACATCTCCCGGACCGACCAGACTCGACAGGACTGGAACGGCCTCTTGGGCGGTCTCGAACCATGTGCCGCGACGGTCTTCGGGCAAGACATCATAAAGCGAACGCATCAAAGGGCCGACGCAATGCACAGCGTCCAGTGCAGCAAACCACGGCAATGCGGCCAGACCTCCGTGGATCGCGGTCTCTTTTTCGCCCAGCTCCAGCATATCGCCCAGAATGGCAATCCTGCGGCCAGTGCCCTGCGGTTCGGCCTTCGCCAGAACTTCCAGCGCAGCACTCATCGAGGTCGGATTGGCGTTGAAGGCATCATCAATCAATTCGACCGGCGCGCCCACGGGCAATGTCACGGTCTCGCGCGCGCCACGGCCCTCCGGCGGGGCCCAAAGCGCCAGATCAGCCGCCGCCTGCGCCACATCCCCGCCGAGCGCATAGACCACGGCCAGACAGCCCACAGCATTGGCCGCGAAATGCCGGCCCGCCGTAGAGAGCGCAAAATCGTAATGCTCCGTATCGATCACGGCCTCGCCGCGTGTCCGGCCATCCTCAAGCTCGACCGACAAAAGCCGCGCCGTGCAGGCCTCATCCTCGCCAAAGCGCAGCGTCTCACCGTCCCACGCCTGTGCGAGAAGATCGCTGACATCCAGATCGCCATTGAACACGGCCACACCGGCCTCGGTCAGCCCTTTGAAAATATCGGCCTTTTCACGCGCAATGCCAGCCAGGCTCTCGAAGGCGGCCATATGGGCGGGCGCCACGGTGGTGATCATCGCCACATCGGGACGCGCCAGACGAGCCAGAGGCGCGATTTCTCCGGGGTGGTTCATGCCGATCTCGATCACCGCGAATTCCGTGTCTTGCGGCATCCGAGCAAGTGTCAGAGGCACGCCCCAGTGATTGTTGTAACTGGCTTCGGCGGCATGGGTCTTGCCCTGCCGGCTCAAAATCGCGCGCAGCATTTCCTTGGTCGATGTTTTGCCGACCGAACCTGTGACCCCGATCACCTTGCCCTGCACACGTTCCCTCGCGGCGGCCCCCAGACGCTCCAAAGCGGGCAGCACGTCTTCCACCACCAGCAAGGGCGCATCTTCGGGCACGCCTTCGGGAATACGCGAAACCAGTGCCGCCGCAGCGCCTTTTTCCAAAGCCTGCGCCACAAAGTCATGGCCATCGCGCACATCTTTGAGCGCCACGAACAAATCCCCCGGACGGATCGTGCGCGTATCGATCGACACGCCATTGATTTCGAAGGCTTGCGTCGCGCGCCCGCCGGTGGCCTGTGCCGCCGCCTCTGAAGTCCAAAGCGCCATCACACCGCTCCGTCCAGCGCGGACACCGCCATAGAGGCCTGTTCCACATCGTCAAACGGGTAGACATTGTCTCCGACAATCTGGCCGCTCTCGTGCCCCTTGCCGCAAATGAGCAAGGCATCCCCCGGTTGCAGCGCATCAACCCCGCGCAAGATCGCCTCGGCGCGGTCCCCCACCTCGATCGCTTCGGGCGCGCCCGCCAAGACTTCGGCGCGAATGGCCGCCGGATCTTCGGAACGCGGGTTGTCGTCAGTGACGATCACCAAATCGGCATTCTCCGCCGCCGCCTGCCCCATCAAGGGGCGTTTGGTCTTGTCCCGATCCCCGCCTGCGCCGACGATGGCGACAACACGGCCCATGACATGCGGTCTGAGCGCCTTGATCGCAGTGGCAACAGCATCGGGCGTATGGGCATAATCCACAAAGACCGTCGCGCCATTGCCCCGCGTGGCGGCATGTTGCATCCGGCCACGCACGCCGACCAGTTCGGGCAGACAGGAGAACACTTCTTCCGGATCGGCCCCGCAAGCCATCACCAGCCCAGCGGCGGCCATGACGTTTTCAGCCTGAAATCCACCAATCAGATCAAGGCGGATTTGATAGATGTTGCCGACGAAATCAACGCGCAGGTTCTGCCCTGTCGGATCAAAGCGCTGCGCCACGACCCGCAAATCGGACGCATCCGAACGCCCGACCCGCATCACATCAATGCCACGCTCGGCGCAAAGCCCTTCGATCTCCATGCCCTTGGCATCGTCGATATTGACCACCGCCACACCGTCCTCGGCAAGCACACGGGTGAACAGCCCCGCTTTGGCGGCAAAATAGGCCTCGAAAGTGGCGTGGTAATCCAGATGGTCCTGCGTGAAATTGGTGAAGGCGGCGGCGGTCAGTTCGACCCCGTCAAGACGACGCTGGGCGAGACCGTGCGAACTGGCCTCCATCGCGCCATGGGTCACACCGGCCTTGGCCGCCCGCGACAACATCCCATGCAGCGTGATCGGCTCCGGCGTGGTGTGCGGGCTTGGGGCCTGCCAGTCGCCTTCGACGCCGGTGGTGCCAATATTGATCGCGCGTGCGCCCAGAAGCTGCCAGATCTGGCGGGTGAAAGTCGCAACGGAGGTTTTGCCATTGGTGCCTGTGACCGCGACCATAACCTCCGGCTGCGCACCGAAGAACAGCGCGGCGGCATAAGCCAAAGCCTGACGCGGGTCTTCCACCACAACAAGCGCAGGGTCATGTTCGGCAATGGCCTCAGCGGCCAGACGTGCGCCTTCGGGATCGGTGAGAATGGCAGTCGCGCCCATCGTCAAAGCCATCGGGACAAATTCGGCCCCATGCGCATGTGCGCCCGGCAAGGCCGCGAACAGATGCCCCGGCTCAACCCGACGGCTGTCCACCGACAGACCTGTGATCCGCGTCCTGTTTCTGGCCTCGCCACCGCTTTGCGCGGTCAATCCCAGTTCGGATAGAGATTTCATCATGACCGCGCCTCTTGTCATTCGGTTACTGTGTTGCGGTCAGTGTTACAGCAGCTTGGGAGGGGGATTCAATCTCGGGTCGCAATCCCAGAAGCGGCGCAGTGCGGCGGATCACCTCTCCGGCGACCGGAACGGCGGTCCAGCCCGCAGTGCGGCGCGGCTTTCTTCCGGAGGTTTCCACCGCCTCGTCAAGCGTAACGATCAGCACATATTTCGGATCATCCGCCGGAAAGATGGAGGCGAATGTGTTGATGGTCTTGTCATCATAATAGCCGCCGGTCGGCTTCGGCTTGTCCGCTGTCCCCGTCTTGCCGCCGACTTTATAGCCCGGCACTTCGGCAAAAGACGCGGTCCCACCCGGGCCTCCCACCACGGCGCGCAGCATTGTGCGGGCCGCTTTCGAGACATCTTCGCGCACCACACGCGGGCCTTTGGGCACATATCCATCTCGTTTGATCAGGGTCGGTGTCACCCGTGTCCCGCCATTGAGCAGCGATGCATAGGCGGTTGCCAGATGCAAAGGCGAAGCAGACAGCCCGTGCCCGTAGCCGATGGTGAGCGTGGAAAGCTCCGACCAATGCGGCGGCAGGAGCGGCTTACCCGATGGCGCTTCCGACAATTCCACCGGCACCGGCTCGAAAAAGCCCAGAGATTTCAGGAAGGCCTGCTGGCGCTCCACACCGATTTGCTGCGCCACATGGGCGGTTGCCACGTTGGAGGATTTGACGATCATCCCCGTCAGGCTCAACTCGGGGCCGTAGTTGTGTCCCTCGAACTCACCAATCGAAAACTTGCCCCAGCGGAACGGCGGCGTGGCCGGAATCAGGGTTGACGGGTTCGCAATCCCTAGCTCCATCGCTTGCGCGGCGGCAAAAATCTTGAAGGTCGAGCCAAGCTCATAGACGCCCTGCACTGCACGGTTGAAGCGCGGATTGTCGCTCGGGTCCTTGCCTTCGAAATATTTCGGGCGCGAGTTCGGATCAAAATCCGGCAGGGAGACCAGCGAAATGATCTCGCCCGTGTTGGCATCCATCATCACGGCTGCGGCGCCTTTAGCGTTGAGCATCCGCATCCCGCCCGACAGAACCTCACGCACTGTCGTCTGCACGGTCATGTCGATGGAGAGTTGCAGCGGCTTGTCGCCATTGGACGGATCGCGCAGATAGGCGTCCATCTCTTTCTCGATCCCCGCCTGCCCGACAATCTCGGCACTCATCACGCCTTCGCGGCCGAATTTCGTCCCGCCCAGAACATGCGCGGCCAGCTTGCCGTTAGGATAGAGGCGCTCTTCACGCGGACCGAACAACAGCCCCGGCTCGCCAATGTCATGCACGGCCTGCTGTTGTTCCGGCGCGATCTTTTTCTTGATCCAGAGGAACTTGCGCTTGCCGGTGAAGTCGCGGATCAGCTTTTCGCGATCCAGATCGGGGAAAATGCGTACCAGTTCTTCCGCCGCGTGGATCGGGTCCACCATCTCCTGCGGCTGGGCATAGAGCGAGTGGGTCACGCGATTGGTCGCAAGGATGCGCCCGTTGCGGTCCACAATATCGGCACGCTGCGCCAGAATGGGAGTGCCGGAAGCTGCGGCGCGCGGCTCTTCAGGCACGGAGGCAGAGACCTGCCCCATCCGCGCACCGACGACAACAAAAGCGGAGACGAAACACAGCCCCAAAACCAGAAGCCGCCCCTCGGCACGCTGGCGGGAACGGTCACGCATTTCCTCATGGCGCAGACGCAGGTTTTCGCGCTCGATCGCATCGGGGTTTTCCCCCTTCTGGCGAGCTTGAAGGATGCGGGCAAGCGGGCGAAGTGGCGTGCGGATCGTCATTGTTGGATCGCCTCCAAAGAACCGACCACATCTACCGCGTCCGTAAGCTCAAGGATCAGGTCTTCCTCTTGCGGGAAGGCCACCAGATCGACACGGCCGAACTGTTCGGGCTGAAACGGCAACAGGCCCAATCGGTCAAAATTGATTTCTGCCAGATCGCGCAGCCGCTCCGGACGATTGAGATAGGCCCACTCCGCTTTGAGCACAGCAAGCTCTTCGCGCTGATGCCCGATCTCGCGTTGCAAATGACTGACCTTCCTGAGCACATTCTGGGTGGCGTAGTTTTCCTGATAGGCCCAAAAGCCCAATCCCATCACCACCAGACTCGCAAAAATAATATAGAACCCACGCATCGTTAATCCCGCCTCAATACTGGTTTCGGCAAGCCCATAGCCTCCCGATCCACCGCTTCAAACGGCGCATCGGTGCGGCGACCAACCCGCAAACGCGCAGACCGCGCACGCGGGTTCCTGTCCAGCTCATCCTCATCAGGACCTATGGCTTTGGAGAGCTGCTCGAAACCGGGTGTTTTCACCTCTTGTTCCGGAGCATAGCGCGAGCCACCACCGCCCGTCGAGGCCCGAGCTTGAAAAAATCGTTTCACAACACGGTCTTCGAGCGAATGAAAGCTCACGACCGCAAGCTGCCCGCCCGGTTTGAGCGCCCGTTCGGCGGCCTCCAGCCCTTCAATGAGTTGACCGAATTCGTCATTCACCGCAATGCGGATCGCCTGAAACGTGCGGGTCGCCGGATGGCTGTGACCGGGTTTCTTGCGCGGCAACAACCGCTCAATGAGCGACGCCAGTTGCAGTGTCGTGGTGAATGGCGCTTTTTCCACACGATCCTTGACGATCGCACGGGCAATCTTACGGGACTGGCGTTCTTCGCCATAGTGATACAGCACATCGGCGATCTCCGCTTCATCTGCCGTATTCACAAAATCCGCAGCCGACATGCCATCTTGCGACATCCGCATGTCGAGAGGTCCGTCCTTCATAAAGGAAAAGCCGCGCTCGGCCTGATCCAGCTGCATCGAGGACACGCCCAGATCAAGCACCACCCCGTCGAGATCCGACGCATATTGATCCATCTCGCCAAACGTGCCCAGAACCAGTTCGATCTTGCCCTTATACGGTGGCTCGTTGATCCAGCCTGCCGCCATCTCATGCGCCAGAGGGTCACGATCCACGCCATACACAAGGTCCGCACCCTCGGCGATCAATCCCTTGGTGTAGCCACCCGCGCCGAATGTTCCGTCAAGCCAGCGACCACTGATCGGCGCGCAGGCCCGTAAAAGCGGGTTCAGCAGGACGGGAATGTGAGGCTTTTTCTCTTCCGAGGCCATGTCAGACCTCCACATCATCCAGAAGACTGAGCGGATCGAAATCCTCGCCCTGCTCTTCCAGCCATTTCTCGGAAATCATCGCATCCACCGCCTCATGGGTTTCCGGCTTCCAAATCTCGAAGGTTTCACCCATGCCCGCGAAATACGCGGTGCCATCAAGGCCGATCTTGTCGCGCAAAGGCTGCGGCAACACGAGACGTCCGTCATTGTCGACTTCGGTCGGACGCGCACGGTTGAGGATCATGCGCTCCATAATCTTGCGCTTCTCGGACCCCCGCGGCAGGCGCGCAATGTCGGCGGCCAGAGCGCGATAGCCCTCATAAGTGTGAACGATGAGTTGCTTTTGTTTGTCGTGACCATAGACGATCACCATGCGGGGACGGCCGGTCTCTGCAGCCAGAGGATCGCCCAGTTCGAGTTCGCGACGAAAATCGGCAGGGATCGACACGCGTCCCTTTCCGTCCACCTTAAAGGTGTGTTCGCCGATAAACATGCCGACCAACGGGCCGCTCCTTATCCTGTCCCTGCGCCCCGCGCACCCCGCGCGAAACCCTTGATGCGAAACGGCGGACCGAGCTGCTGCCACTGCTCAATCCGCCGCCCTCGTCCCGATTAACGGGCTGTCCGGACTGCACGCGCCACCTGGGGGGATGTCTGCTCGCTCGCGCGCCGGATCTCTTTATTCTGGTGAGTGTGGATGCCTGTATGAAACCTGACTATGGGTCTTTGTTCGCGGTCTTGAATGCGCCGCTCATCTCCACCTCACCGGATGAACTCACTATGCTATGGGATTTTATGGTAATCAATGGATTTCTTTTGCACAGGGCAAATCCAGACCCGAAACACACGAAAGCAGCGAGGAAGATAGCGCACACTTATACGTTGAATTTTACACATCTGCCGATAAGATAATAAAATACCACTACATATAGACACAAAAATCACAGAAATTCACCCACACCCCTCCGAGACAAATCTGTGGAAAAAATGTGAACAATCCACATTTCCACCGAGTTATCCACAGAAAAGTGATTCGCCCCATGGAGAACAGATCGGAAACACCCATAAATTCCCGGAAAGACCATGAATTCCCATGAGCGTCAGACCGAACGCTCCCATAAATTCCCATCATCCGGAAATTCACCCTTATTCGCCAGCCACTGCATGGCCTGCTCATTTCAAAACAGAACAAAAGGCGGAGGGTTCGAAGCCGCGAGATCAGAGTGTGCGTGATGAAATGGTGCCCCCACACGGACTCGAACCGCGGACCTACTGATTACAAATCAGTTGCTCTACCAGCTGAGCTATAGGGGCACTCGGGCGTCGTTTACTTGCTCGAGAAAAGGCGTGCAAGAGGTTTGTATGAAAATTATCGGACTTTCGTCGGCTTTTTGTCGGGCAAGTTGCCTAACAGCGCCGTAGCCCTCCTTCCGACACAGGACAAGGACACCTCCACCCTGCCCCATCCGCGCTCAGCTCAGGTCGGCGGCGTTTTCGGAGCGGGCCATGAGGATCACCGCGCCCAGCCCGACGAGGATCACCAGAAGGGCGGCGGGGGAGGCTTGTTCGAGCTGTTCGAGCGAGGCCTTGTCATAGACCCGCGTGGCCAGCGTGTTGTAGTTGAACGGACGCAGGAGCAAGGTGGCCGGAAGCTCTTTGACGCAATCGACAAAGACCAGCAGAAGCGCCGTGCCCACAGAGCCGCGGATCAGGGGCACATAGACGCGGGCCAAGGTGCCGCCCAAGGTCTGGCCCAAGGAGCGCGCGGCCATCGGCAGGGAGGGCGAGACGCGGCCAAGGGCGGCATCGGTCGCCCCTTGGGCAATGGCGAAAAACCGCACCACATAGGCGAGAATAATCGCAAAAGCCGAACCGGTCAGAAGCAGGCCGGGATCGGAGCCGGTGATGTACTCGATCGTATCGGCCAGAAGGTGATCCAGCCCCGCCAGAGGAAAGAGGATGCCAAGGCCCAGAACCGCACCGGGGGCGGCATAACCCAAGGTCGTGAAAGGCAGGATCAAACGCGGAAGTTTGCGCCCCGTCAAACGCACCCCGTAGACCATGAACAGGGCCGCCAGCACGGTCAGAACCGCCGCACTTCCCGCCACGGTCAAAGTATTTTTCAAGGCCGAGAGCAAGCCCGGTGCAAGCCATTGTTCCGGCTCGCCCAGCGCATGATTGGCAATCACACTGACTGGCAGGACAAACCCCACGAGAAACGGCACGGCACAAAGCGCCAGCGCCAGAAGCCCCTGCCAGCCCGTGAGCCGGATCGGCGCAATCGGACGGGTCTGGCGCGCGTTCTGGTGGAACCGTGCCCGTCCGCGCGAGCTTTTCTCGAACCCCACCAGCAACAGCACAACAACCAGCACCACCGTGGCGATCTGTGCCGCGCCGCCAGCATTGCCGCCTTCGAGCCATGTAGAGAAAATGCCTGTGGTGAGAGTCTGCACGGCAAAATAGGACACGGTGCCATAATCCGACACGGTCTCCATCATCACAATCGCGGTGCCTGCCGCAATTGCCGGACGCGCCAGAGGCAGGCCGACACGCCAGAACCGCGCAAACGGCCCTGCCCCCAAGGCCCGCGCCGTTTCATAGACGGAGCCGGATTGTTCGCGAAACGCCGCCCGCGTCAGCAAAAAGACATAGGGGGTCAAAGCGGCGGCCAGAACGATGATGGCCGAGCCCAAGGAACGGATTTCGGGGAACCAGTAGTCGCGCGAGGTCTGCCAGCCGAAAATCTGACGCAGCCCGCCCTGCACCGGTCCGGCATATTCCAGAAAATCGACCAGAGCATAGGCCCCCACATAGGCGGGGATCGCCAGAGGCAGAAGCAACAGCCATTCCAGCGCCTTGGAGAGCGGGAAACGATACATCGTCACCAGCCACGCCGCGCCCGTGCCGACACAGGCCGACAGGCCCGCCACGCCAAAGGCCAGCACTGCGGTCGTGCGCATGTAGCGTGGCAAGGTGGTGGAGATGAGATGCGGCCAGATATTTTCGCTGGGGTGAAAGGCAATCCAGACCACAGCCAGAAGCGGCATCAACACCAGAAGGGCGATAAGAAAGGCCCCTGCGGACCACGGCGACAACCGCGCGACCCGCGCAAGTTTGCTGTGGCGGCGCGGGGCGCTTGCGGTCTTGCAGGCGGGTGTCTGAGCGATTTGGTCGGTCATCCGGTTGGCATAATCCCTTTTGGCAGCGAGGTGAAGAAAAACCCGCAAGGGCGGAGCCGGACCTGCCCATGCGCGAAGCTGCGCAAACATGCGCGCGCCCCTCGCACTACCCGCACACAGGCGGCTGTGGCGACGGCTGTGACCCTGTGCATCAGGGGCCGATCTGCAAACCTGTCAGGCTCTGTGCGGAAATGCGGTTTCCCTGACAGGAAAAGAGCTTATATTAGAGCGACATCGCGAGGCCCGACAGGGCGGACCATAGAACAGATGCAGACAGCAAAGCAGCTCGGAAAGCGGATAGCCCCATGATGATCTCCATGCATATCGGCGCGCATTGCACCAATGGCGCACAGCTTATGCGCGGCCTGTTGAAGAACAAGGCCGTTCTGGCCGAACATGGGGTCGCTGTGCCGCCGCCGTCGCATTACCGCGATCTGCTTCCGCAGATCATGAAGAAGGTCAAAAGCGAACGCGCCACACCTGAGTCGCAGGAGATTCTGCTCGACCAGATTATCGAGCTGGACGACTGCCAGCGCATGGTTCTGAGCTATGAAGATGTGATCTGTATGCATCCGCTGATCTTCGAGAAGGGCCAGTTCTACAAGAAAGCGAATTTCAAACTGCCGTGGCTGCGCAATGTGTTTGCCGATCACGAGATGGAATACTTTATCGGGCTGCGCAATCCGGCGACATTCGTGCCCAATGCCTTTGCCAAATGCGGGCCGAACACCAGTTTCGAGGCATTCATGTCCGGCGTCGATCCGGAAACCCTGCGCTGGTCGGAGCTTCTCGAACGGATACAGGCGGCCTGCCCCGATGTGGGGATCACCTGTTTCGCCTATGAGGACACGCCTCTGACATGGTCACAGGTCATGCGCGAGATGACAGGGGTTGGTCCTTTGGTGCCCATGTCGGGCGGTTTGGACATTCTGGCCACGATCATGAAGCGCGAGGGCATGAAGCGGCTGCGCACCTATCTGAACACCCATCAGCCACAGAACGAAGAGCAGCGCCGCCGGATTTTGCAGGCGTTTCTCGACAAATATGTGGATGAGGATTCGCTGGAAGAAGAGATCGACCTGCCCGGCTGGGACAAGGCGCTGGTGGCGCGGTTGAGCGAGGCTTACGAAGAGGATCTCGACCGGATTGCAGGGATGAACGGGGTGCGTTTCATCGCGCCGTAAGCTGCGCGGCTTGGCGTCAGTTTTCCAGATGTCGGGCGATCAGCCCGTCCAGGCGGCTCACCGGATGGGATTTCACCCATTGCGCGACACGGCATCCGGCCTGCGCATAGGCGCTGGCATCGCGGGCGGCGGCGGAGTGGCGCCAGTCGTGGGATTTGATCGGCAACGCCCCCTGCCCCGGATCGCATGTGTCGGGGTTCAGGTCGAACCGCGGGTCACGTGACACCCAGACGGCAATCCCCTCATCCAGCCAAGCCGGAAAACCCATCTGGCCGCGCAGCCCGATCTGGCGGTGCAGCGCCACATGGGCCAGTTCATGGGCGATGATCTCCGTGTCATGGCCGTCTGGTGTGAGGTAGAAGAGATGGCTGCCATAAGTCATGGCGCGCGCATCCATATCGCCCATCACCTTGTTGCAGGTCTCGGTATAGCAGATCAGGATGCGGGGCCGCGCCTGCGGGCCGAACACATCGGCGACGCGCGCCTCAGCGCGGGCAAGGCGGGTCAGCAGGGGCGCAGACGTGGTGGGGCCGCGCAATTCGGAATAGACCTGCGGGGCGATTTCCCTGAACCCGAAACACGTCGGGCAGACTCCGGCCAGAACCGGAGACCGCCCCAGAAGACCCAGCCCGATCCCGAAACCGAGGCCAAGCGCGACAAGCACGGCGGCGGCTCGGTTGCGGGTATGTCGGGTCATGGAAACCTCTCCGGACGGACGCCTCAGCGCATGCCCAGAGCTTCTTTATACATGTCGAGAATGGCCTCTTCTTCGGCAATCTCGTCTGCGGATTTCTTGCGCAGCGCGATGAGTTTGCGCATGGCCTTGGTGTCGTAGCCGCGGCCTTTGGCCTCGGCCATCACCTCTTTTTGCTGATCGGCGATGTCTTTTTTCTCAAGCTCGAGGCGCTCGTAACGCTCGACGAACTGGCGCAGCTCGTCGGCGGTGACACGGTAGGATGCGTCGGGACCGGATGCGTGGCCGGAGGTGTTGTCGTCGTCCATCATGGGGAAACCTTCCTCAAAGTTTTTGCTCTTATCAAGTCCTGATCCCTACCCGCGACGCCGCGCTATGGCAAGCCTGTCCCCCCGCACAAAGCGAGAGGATTTCCGCGCAATTTGTCCCCGCGCTAGAGCGAGGCGATCTCGACCCCTGCGGCCTCAAGGCCGGAGCGCAGCCCTGTCGTCATCGCCAGCGCCCCAGCCGTGTCACCATGCACGCAGATCGTGTCGATCTTGCACGGAATGCGTTTGCCACTCTCGGCAATGATTGCGCCTTCTTCAAGCATCGCCAAAATCCGCGTGGTGATCGCCTCCGGATCATGCAGAACGGCACCGGGCTGGCTGCGATCCACCAGCGTGGCGTTGTCATTATAGGCACGGTCGGCGAAAATCTCCCCCGCCCAAGCGCAATCAAGCTCGCGCACCACCTGCTCCATCGCGGTCGCCGCCAGAACCATAATCACAATGTCAGGCTGCACCTTGAGCGCAGCTTCGTAGCAGACCCGCGCCAGACCGGCATCTTCGGAGGCCATGTTGGCCAGCGCCCCGTGCAGCTTGAGATGTCGCACCTCGCCACCCGCCGCACGCGCCATCGCCTGTGCCGCGCCGAGCTGATAGGTCACCATATTGGCGATTTCCTCATGGCTCAGCGCCAGACGCCGCCGTCCGAAGCCTTTGAGATCGGCAAAGCCCGGATGCGCGCCGATACCGACACCGTTGGCCACGGCCAGACGCATGGTCTCGGCCATCACATCCGGATCACCCGCATGAAAGCCGCAAGCAATATTGGCCGAAGTAATCACTTCCATCAGCGCTGCATCATCGCCTTTGGACCAGTCGCCATAGCCCTCGCCAATGTCGGAGTTCAAATCCGTTTTCAGCATCTCTCAACCCTCCAGGTCATCGCCAGCGGTCACACCGCTGATCAGTTGATAGCGTAAAAGATCATGGATCGTCGCCGGATCACGGATGAGCGGCTTGGCGCGTCTGCGCAGTTCCTTGAGCCGTTTGTCCTGTGCGGCGGCGATCCGGTCGGCCTCCTCCAGCGTGATCTGCCGGAACCGCAGCGCCGCACCCAATGGGGCCTGCGCCACCACGGGCAGGTCTGCGGCAATCACCGTGCCGATCCGTGGATAGCCGCCGATGGTCTGACATTCGTTCAGCAGCACATAGGGCAAACCGTCACCGGTCATCTGGAGATCGCCCTCCAGAATAAAGTCTGACGCCAGCCCTTCTGGCGTTTGAGCCAGAAACCGTGCCTCCGCTTCCAGCCGCACGCCCTGACGGTTGGCCGTGGCCGATCTGGCAAATGTCGTCGCCTCGAAGCGTGCGCGGGTCTCGGGCGCGAAGAGCGCGGTTTGCGGCCCCGCGATATAGCGCACCTCTCCGCCGGAAAACCGCGTGTCCAGCGGCAGGCCCAGCGCAGAGGCGCCCGTATCTCGATCCGGTCCCAGCGGCAGGCGCGCACCCGTTGCAAGCGCCGCACCGATCCCCGCAACACCGTGGGTCGAGCGGCTGCCCATCACCTCGGGCGTCTCGATCCCGCCCGCGAAGGAGAGATAGCCATAGGTGCCGCGCTCCGCCGCGCCGATGCTCAGACGCTCTCCGGCCTCCAGCAGATGCGACGCATTCCAGCGCAACTCCTTACTGCCGAGTCTAACCCGCATGGGTGCGCCGGTCAGGGCAATGCGCGTGGGCGCGGTGACTTCAAACGTGCCACCGAACCCCGCCATCTCGATGGCCGCCAAAGGCTGACGATGCCCCAAAAGAGCGGCGGCTTCATAGAGGGCGACCGGATCGGCAGCACCTCCGCGCGACAGGCCCAAATGGGTCAGCCCCGTGCGCCCGAGGTCTTGCACCGTCAAGCCGGGGCCGGATTTATGAATCACAAGCTCTGTCATCGGCGCACCTCCAGCCGTGCCCCGCCTGCGGGATCGCCTGCGGACAAGAGCGCCGACATCTCCGCCCCCGAGACCGGCACCAGCCGCATCTCGTCGCCCGCACGCAGCGGGATCGGCGTGTCGCTGTCGGGACGGAAAGGACGAAAGGCCGTGCGGGCCACCTGACGCCAGCCGGTCGGGGAGGCATTGGCGAAGAGCACAAGCTGGCGCACCGCCAAGGCAATCGCGCCCTGCGGCACCTGCGGGTTCAGCGCAGACATGCGCGGCAGATCATAGGGCGCGGGCAAAAGGCCGAGATAGGGCTGTCCCGGTGCAAACCCGATGGCCAGCACCCGCAGAGGCGTTTGCGCGATGTCTTCGATCACCTGCGCCGCAGCGCGACCGCTCAACGTGGCGACCTCGTCGAGATCGGGGCCGTGCTCTCCGCCAAAGGCCACGGGCACCTGCCACAAACGCGCAGCGGGTTCCGGCGTGGCGGTGTGCCAGTCTTCGGCCTCCACAAGACGCGCGATGGCGGCGCGCACGGTGGCCCGCTCCGAGCTTGCCGGATCAAAGGAGAACAGCACGGAGGTGAGACAGGGCGAGACCTTTGTCACGCCCGGCAATGCGCCGGACCGAGCGGCCTCTTGGGCCTGCGCATGCAGCTTTTGCACGGCGGCTGTGACCCATGGCTCCAGCGTCAAAGCGAATCGGACCAGCCATCCGTCACGCCCCAAGGTCAGGATTTCCGGCGCACCGGTCCCTGCAGGTCGTCGCGAAATTTCTTCCGCGATTTCAGGTGGTTTCCCACGCATTTTCATATCCCTGTTGTGCGACGTCTGACTGCGTCTTGAAAGTTTTCATTGACATAAATCTCAAAACGCTGACAATTTGTCAACGTTATGACATCGAGGTGAACCAATATCACCCGATCCCAACAGGAGAGAAAAGATGAATAAATTTGCATTCACCCTCGCAGCCGCGATGGGCGTTGCCACTGCCGTATCCGCCGACACTTGGGACATGCCGACCCCCTACGGGGATGCGACCTTTCACACGGTGAACATCCGCGAATTTGCCGCCGATGTGGCCGAGGCCACCGATGGCGCGCTGGAAATCGAGGTCCATTCCGCAGGCTCTCTTTTCCCTCACGGCGAGATCAAGAACGCTGTGCGCTCCGGTCAGGTGCCGCTGGGCGAGTTTTTCCTCTCGACACTGGCGAATGAAGACCTTGCCTTCGGCATGGACAGCCAGCCGTTCCTCGCCACCTCTTATGAAGAGGCCGAAAAGCTCTGGGCCGCGCAGAAACCTGTGATCACCGAGCTTCTGGGCGAACAGGGTCTGATGCCGTTGTTCTCCGTCGCATGGCCCGCACAGGGGCTTTACACCAATGGCGAGATTGCCACGGTGGACGATCTGTCGGGGCTGCGGTTCCGCGCCTACAACCCTGCGCTCGAACAATTTGCCGCCCTTGCCAAAGCCGCGCCGGTACAGGTTGAAGCCGCCGATATTCCGCAGGCCTTCACCACCGGTCAGGTCGAAGCGATGATCACCTCGCCCTCGACAGGTGCCAATTCGAAAGCATGGGATTTCGTGGACACATACACGCCGATCAACGCATGGGTGCCAAAAAACATCGTGGTGGTGAACCAGCGCACCTTTGACCGTCTCGACGAAACCGTGCAAGCCGCCGTTCTGGCCGCTGCTGCCGAGGCCGAGAGCCGCGGTTGGGAGATGTCCAAGGCCGAGGCCGAAGAAAAAACCGCCGTCATGCAAGAGAACGGCATGACGATTGCAACACCGACGCCGGAACTGGTCGCAGGTCTTCAGGCCATTGGCGAAGAGATGCTCGCCAAGTGGAAGGAAGAGGCCGGCGAAGACGCTCTGGCCATTCTCGACGCCTATCAGGCCGAGTAACCCCCCTGCCTTGCCGGTCCGCTTTGCACGAGCGGGCCGCGCCTAGTTCTCTTGGGAGTCCATTGGGAGTTGCCGCCATGCGCCGCCTGCTTGATACGCTATACACGATTTCCGGCGGTCTGGCCGCCCTGTCCATTCTCGCGATCTGTCTTCTGGTCAGCGCACAGGTCGGACTGAATATCCTTGCCCGTCTGGGCGGGCCGTCCTTGTCCTTCACCATCCCCTCTTACGCCGATTTCGCGGGTTATCTGCTGGCGGCGGCGAGTTTTCTGGCGCTGGCGCCAACCTTTCGCCACGGCACACATATTCGGGTCAATCTGGTAATCTCGCGCCTTGGCGCGCGGGTAAGCTGGGCGCTGGAACTGTTCACGCTGGCGGTGGCCGGATGCGCTATGGGATATGCCACATGGTATGCGGCCAGCCTGATGAAGGAGAGCCACCACTACAGCGACAAATCCACCGGCATGATCGCCGTGCCGATCTGGATACCACAGGTGGTGATGGTGCTGGGGCTGGGTCTTTTGACACTGGCCATCCTTGATCGACTGGTCGAAAGCCTGCGGGCGCGCCAGCCGGTTCTCACAGATGATGCGACGGAGTAAACATCATGTCTGATCCCGTCGTCTTCTCGATCCTTCTCGCTTTGTTGCTCGGTCTGCTCGCCAGTGGCGTCTGGGTGGCAGTCTCGCTGCTCACTGTGGCTCTGGCTGGTCTCACCTTTTTCTCCAACGCGCCGACAGGTCTGGTGATGGCCACCACGCTCTGGGGCCATAGCCACAGCTGGCCTCTGGCCGCGCTGCCGCTCTTTATTCTCATGGGAGAAATCCTGCTGCGCTCGCGCCTGTCGCAGGATATGTTCTCCGGCCTCGCGCCGTGGCTGGGCCGTGCGCCCGGACGCCTGCTGCATGTCAACGTGCTGGGCTGTGCGATCTTTGCAGCCGTTTCCGGCTCCTCTGCCGCCACCGCCGCCACCATCGGACGCATGTCCGTGCCGGAACTGACCAAGCGCGGCTATCCCGAAAGCCTGATCCTCGGCACTCTGGCGGGTTCTGCCACGCTGGGCTTTCTGATCCCGCCCTCGGTGATCCTCATTGTCTACGGGGTGGCGACCGAACAATCCATCGCGCGGCTGTTCATTGCGGGTATCCTGCCGGGGATCATGCTGGTCGGGCTGTTCGGCGGCTATGTGGCTCTTCGGGCATGGATGAATCCGGCCCTCATCCCCGTCGAAGACAGCCACTTCTCTTTGCGTGAAAAGCTTCACGCCTCCAAGAGCCTCCTGCCCGTCATCCTGTTGATCGGCAGCGTGATCGGGACGATCTACACCGGCGTGGCCTCCCCCACAGATGCCGCCGCCGTGGGCGTACTGTTCTCCATCATTCTGGCGGTCTCCACCGGCAGCTTCACCCGCCGCGATTTCATCGACGCGCTGATGTCGGCCATGCGCACCAGTGCCATGATCGCCTTTATCCTACTTGGCGCTGCGGTTCTGTCCGTCGCAATGGGCTTCACCGGCATCCCGCGCAATCTGGCGGCGTGGATCGGCACATTCGGCCTCTCCCCCTATGCGCTTCTAGCGGTGCTGACGGTGTTCTTTATCGTGCTGGGCTGCTTCCTCGACGGGATTTCGGTCGTGGTGCTCACCACTTCGATCATCCTGCCGATGGTGGAAGCCGCAGGGATCGACCCGTTGTGGTTCGGCGTCTACCTCGTCCTCGTGGTGGAGATGAGCCAGATCACCCCGCCCGTGGGGTTCAACCTCTTTGTGATCCAAGGGCTGACAGGGACGAATATCCTGCGCATTGCCAAGGCCGCCCTGCCCTTTTTCGGGCTATTGCTGCTGGCGGTCGTGCTCATCACGCTGTTTCCGCAGATCGTCACATTCCTGCCCTCCGCGATGGGGAACTGACGCCTTGCGCCACCCCCGCGCGGCGTCACAAAGACGAGGCCGCGCGGCTGGCCTGATCATAGAAACCGGACAGGACCCGCAGCGCTGCGGCGATCTCGCTCAGGTTGGTGCCTGCCATATTTCCGCCCACAAGTGGCTCCAATAGACATTCCTCCCGCACCTTGCGGTAACTCTCGCACAGGGCGCGGCCCGTCTCCGAGGTGCGATAGAACACTTCCTTGCCGCGTTTCTCCGAGGTCAGAAGCTCCAGCTTCAGCAATTTGCGCAGGGCGTAATTCACCGTATGCGTGTCCTCGATATTGAGCAGAAAGCAGATGTCGGTCAGACGTTTTTCGCGGTCGCGGTGGTTGGTGTTATGCAGCACAAGGATTTCCAGAGCGGACAACTCCCCCATCCCCGCCGCCGCAATACATCGCTGCATCCAGCGCGCGAAACTGTTGTAGGCGATGATCATGCCATATTCGAATTCGGAGGCTTCCGCCGCCGGACCTTCGGCAAGGTGCTGCGAGGAAACGATGCGGCGTTGTGGGTCTGACATGGGAAACCTTCCAGAAATATCCATCCTTACCCGCATATTATAAATAATTTGTAGGTGTTTTGTAGCTTTTTCACCGCTATATTTCGATGTCCTTGCCCCGTGCTGCGCAAATATGGGGGTAAGACCGTCTTTGTGCCCGCGCAAATGCTTGCTTGAACGCGCAGGTTCTGTTTCAAGCGGGGCACGCGCACAAAGGCATAAACGAGGGACGAAGATGGACATATTGATCTGGGGCGGAGTGGCTTTGACTTTGGGGGGGGTGGCCCTGTTGATCTATTGCATCATGGCCGCGCTGAAGGCCAAGAAAGCCGGCGGCACGGATGAAGAAATCCGCGCACGGCTCCAGAAGGTCGTGGCCCTCAATCTCGTGGCCCTTCTGGTCTCGGCGATGGGGCTGGGCGCGGTCACCATCGGGATCATTCTCGGCTGATCTTTTGATTCTCGGACTGCGGAGGCAAAGCCCCTGTCTGATCGGCGCCCTGAGGGGCGACGGTCATATTGTGCGGCGTAATTATGCAGCCTTCCCCATCAAAGCGGCAGCAATCCGCGCACCGTTTCCTCTAACGAGACAGTGAGCCGGAAAACCTTAACCCTCTCTTCAGAATGCCCCATAAAAGCCTTAATTGGAGAAGAAACGGTTAACCAAATTCAACGTTATCTGTGATCCAAAGACCTGCGGGTTGGAACGGCACCGAAAATGCGCCTGCCCGACGCCACGGGGCCTGTGTAAAGAGAGCAAGGAGAAGTCTGGTGAGTGAGCAGAAAACCGAGTTGGAAAACGCGATGAGCGCGGTCAACGACATTTCGGATTTGCCACGGGAAGACTGGCGCGATGCCATCGCCGAGCTGGGCGAGGAGTTGGGCTATTTCCAATCTCTGAGTGATGGTCACAGCGTGGCCTTTCTGGACGAAAAGCCGTGTCTTCTGGTCACCTTCGAGAGCTATGAACGCGCCACCGAGCGCACGGAGAACGGCTATCCGCTCGGGATGACGCTGGCCGGACAGCATGGCTGGTCCTCGCTCACGCTGATGTCGCACGGGGCCGACGAGACCGGCGACTGGTTCCGGTCCAAAAAGATTTACCGCTATTTCGACCGCCTTGTGGACGAGGGGTTTTTCGAGGATTTCGATCAGGTGGTGTTTTATGGCGCAGGTGCCTGTGGCTATGCGGCGGCGGCCTATTCCGTGGCCGCCCCCGGTGCCACGGTCATCACCATCGCGCCGCAAGCCACGCTCAACGGGCGGCTGGCCTCTTGGGATCACCGTTTCCCGAAAACCCGCCGCATGGATTTTACGACGCGTTACGGCTTTGCGCCTGACATGCTTGAAGGAGCAGAGAAGGCCTATGTCTTCTACGACCCCAGAGTCGAAGTCGACGCGATGCATGCCGCGTTGTTCAATGCCCCGCATGTCTCCCGTGTGCCCTGCCGGATGTTCGGCGTTGATCCGGAATATGAACTCATGGAGATCGGTGCGCTGGCCCCGATCCTTGAGGCCGCGATGGAAAGCCGTCTCACCCAGCGCGTGATCACACAAGCCCTGCGCAAGCGTCGCGCGAATATGGGATATCTGCGCCGCCTTCTGGCCGAAACCGCCCCCAGTTCGCGTCCCTATCAGACCGTGCTGCTGTGTCGCCATGTGCTGCGCGACCGCAAACACGCGCCGCGGTTCAAGCGCGCCTATAATGCGGCGGCGGAAATCCTGAAAACACAGGGCAAACCGCTCCCCGCAGAGCGCGCGAAACCCGAGAACGAAACCGCCTGAGCTCAAGCTCAGGCGAGGCCCCCCTCTTCCTCGACAAAGCGCAGAACCTCCTCGACGCCCTGACCGTGACGCAGCGCGGCCATGACATAGGCATTGGAACCACGGGCGCGTTTGGTGTCCGCTTCCAGAAGCACCGGATCGACGCCCACATGCGGCGCGAGGTCTACCTTGTTGACGATCAGCATATCCGAACGCGTCACCCCCGGCCCGCGTTTGCGCGGAATGTCCTGCCCCGCCGCCGTGTCGATCACATAGAGCGTCAGATCCGCCAGTTCCGGCGAAAATGTCGCCGCGAGATTGTCGCCGCCACTTTCGATCAGGATCACGTCGAGATCGGGAAAGGCCTCCGTCAGATCGGCAATCGCCGCAAGATTGATCGAAGCATCCTCGCGGATCGCCGTATGCGGACAGCCACCGGTTTCCACGCCGCGAATGCGCTCCATCGGCAGGATTTGCTGGCGCATCAACGCCTCCGCATCCTCGCGCGTGTAAATGTCATTGGTGATGACCGCGATGGAATATTTCTCCGAGAGCGCCTTGGCCAGCGCCCCTGTCAGCGTGGTTTTTCCCGCGCCCACAGGGCCGCCAATGCCGACCCGCAAAGGTCCGTTCGGTGATGCCATTTCTGCCTCCAACTGTTGTTCGACCATCCGGCCCTCAAGCTTTTCGCTCTTGGCCTTATGTCTTGAAAATCCTGACGTCCATATTCTCATGACGCGCCGCGTTCAGATCGGCGGCAAACGCGCCCGTGGTCAGTGTCTCCGCCGTCGCGGACAGCGCCGCCTCCGAGACACGTTCGATCTCGTCATGCAGGGTCGCAAGCACCCTCTGCCCCGCCGCCTGCCCCAGCGGCACAAAACGCACTCCGGCAGACACGAGGTTGGACGTAAAGCTATGTAGATAAAGCGCAATCACGGTGCGGTCAGGCAGGTCCAGCCCCCGCGCCGCCTCGCCCACCGCCACCGGCAAGGCCCGCGCTTTGCGCTCCGGCCCGCCCATCTGCGCCACGGTTTTCACAAAGGCCTGCCCCTGTTCGAACGTCTCCGCCCAGCGCTCTTTCGAGCCTGCCAGAGCCTCGGCCAGATCCCCGACTTCCTGCGCATCCGCACCTTGGAGCACCATAGACAGAAGGCAGGCATCCACATGCCCGCCGCCGCGTGTAAGGATCACCCGCAGCCAGCTTTCCAACCCCTCGGCATCGCGCACCGCCCCGTCGGAAATCGCCAGTTCCAACCCGTGCGAATAGGCAAACGCGCCGAGCGGGAAAGATGGCGACAGCCATTGGGTCAGGGTCAGAAGCGCATGCGGATCAGTCATGGTGGTGATCTGTGTGGGCGTGGGCATGGTCGTGCCCGTGGTCATGGTGATGATCGTGGTGGTGATCATGGTGGTGATCGTGATCATGCGAATGGCTGCGCCCGTGGTCGTGGCCCATCGTCCGGCCATGCCCGTAAGCGCCCCCTTCCGGCGTGAACGGCGCGACAATCTCCGTCACCTCGGCCCCAAGCTGCTCCAGCATCGCTTTGAGAACCGGATCTCGCTGGATCACCAAACGCTCCGGCGCGATTTGGCAGGGCGTGTGCCGGTTGCCAATGTGCCACGCATAGCGCGTCACCGTCTCGCCCGTAATCGCATAGAGCTCTTCCTCGGCGGCACGCACTCCGATCACACTCCCGTCCTCGCAAGCAAACCCGTCGCCCTGCTCGACAGACACAGTCTGCGGCAGATCGACAAACACCGCCTCGCCCGTAGATGTGGTCAGTTTCTTGCGCCGCAGCAAGCGCTGGTCATAGGTCAAGGCGACCCAATCCGTTGCGCCTGCTCCGCATCCTTTGCAGATTTCATAGGATTTTTTGCTCATTTTCAAACTCCGGTCGGATGATTGGGACTTTCTTAACCGACTCGCCCCCAAATGTAAGGCAAGGAGATCTTGCCGATGACGTCCATGCCTGACCACACACCTCTTGATGCCGTTGACGCGCTCTTTGAATTGCGCGCGGAACTGGCGCGGCTGCGCAAACGCGAGGCCGCACTTTGCGATGAAATCCGCAGCTTTGCGACAGAAAACGGCGGCGGGAAAGTTTCCGGCGCACAGCGGGTCGCCGTGATCGAAACCCGCAAGCCGCGCCGGATTTCTCCCGACAGACTGCCGCAGGCGGTGCTTTGTGATCCGCAATTTTTCGAGACAGAGGAAGAGACGGTTGTGCTGCTCTGGCCCCGCGCCGCGACGGGCCATGCGGCCTCAAACCCGCAAGAAGTCGGGTTTGAGGCGGATGTCGGCGGCGTGCCGGAGGCCGGTGCTATGGCGGTAACGGAGCAACCCGCGCTCTTGGACCCCGCCGAAGGGGTAAGGCCGGAGCGGCAGGACGCGCCTTTCGTGAACCCCGACGACCCGTTTGGCCTTAGACAAGAGGCAACCGACAGTGCACCAGATGCGAAGGCTGCGCCCTCGCCCGCTGTCGAAGACGAAAAAAGCCCGCGTGACTTACGGCCCACCGAACACGCAGATTTGCAGCCTTTGGTTGGCCTGCCGGAAGAGGACGTGGCGCAGATGCGCTGTGATCTGGAGTCCGACCTCGCGCCCGTCACCCTGCCGGATGCTCTGGCAGCCACGCAGGCGCTGGAGGCCAAAGCCGATATGCAAGCCGGTTTGAGTGATGCATTGAACGGCGCTTCGACGCCGCAGAGCGCGGAGGACAGCGCCGCGCCAGAGAACGGGTTCAACGAATTCGCCCTGCCGCCCGCCACCGCTTTTGCCTCAAGTCGTCTTGCTGCAAACGGCGAAAGCTGAGCCACCCGCCCCTGTATTTCCCAAGATCCAGAAGGAGAGAAAACACCATGTATATGACCCGTTCGCCCGTAGACGAGCTTGCCCGCCTGCGCGCCAAGATCGCCGAATTGCGTGCGCGCGAAGCCGCCCTTGAGGCCCGTTTCATCGAATGTAACGACACCGGTCGTTTTCCGGGCTACACCTGCGACGTGGTGGTGTCCCGCACTGCCTATCAGGTGTTTGATATTTCCAAACTGCCGCAAGAGATGCTCGACGACGACCGCTATTATGCGACCAAACATGTCACCTCGATCCGCATCGAGGACCGCGACGACAGCATGGATGTGATCGCGCCGGACGACCCCGAAGAGATCGAAGTGCTCGAAAGTCTGTGACGCAGACCGCCCTTGCGCGACCGTGTCTCTCAGGTGGAAAACAGGTCGCGGAAGACGTAATGCGGGATCCGGTCGCGGGTGATGCCAAGCTCCGACAGTTCGGCATCGCTCATCGCGTCCAGCCGCGCCAGTTCGCCCAGACGCTTGCGCCGGACGGAATAGGCATTCACCCCCTGCCCCAAGGAGGCAAAGAACAGATCGATACGCGCCCGTAGGCCCGGTGTGAGAATGACGATATTGGCGACATGCTGCATGTCTGGAAACCTCTCGTGAGACGGGTTTCCTCCCTGTCCCGTCACGATAGAGCATCACAGCCAACACACAAAGCCTCACCACCGGTCACGCAGGCCTGTGGCAAAGACGCGCCGAGAAAGACCGCATCCCACAGGAGATTTGCCCGAAGAACCATCAGAACAGGAAGTAACGCTGCGCCATCGGAAGCTCTTTGGCCGGTTCACAGGTCAGCAATTCTCCGTTCGCTCGCACCTCATAGGTCTCCGGATTCACCTCGATATCCGGCGTCGCATCGTTCATCACCATGGACGATTTGCCGATATTGCGCGTGTTCTCCACCGCCACGGTCTGTTTCGCCAGCCCCAGCGATTTGCCGATCCCATCGGCCTGCGCCGCCTGAGAGACGAAGAGCACGGCAGACTGTTCCACCGCGCGGCCCATCGCCCCGAACATCGGGCGCGTATAAACCGGCTGCGGTGTCGGGATCGAGGCGTTCGGATCGCCCATTTGCGCCACGGCGATAGAGCCGCCCAAGAGCACCATCTCGGGCTTCACACCGAAAAACGCCGGCGACCACATCACCAGATCGGCGCGTTTGCCCACTTCGATGGAGCCGATCTGTGTTGACATGCCATGGGCAATCGCGGGGTTGATCGTGTATTTCGCAATATAGCGTTTGACGCGCAGATTGTCGTTGTCACCGGTCTCGTCAGAGAGACGCCCGCGCTGCTTCTTCATCTTGTCGGCGGTCTGCCATGTGCGGATCAGAACCTCGCCCACACGCCCCATCGCCTGACTGTCCGAGGCAATGATCGAAAACGCCCCCATGTCATGCAGGATGTCTTCGGCGGCAATGGTCTCCTTGCGGATACGGCTTTCGGCAAAGGCCACATCCTCGGGGATGGATTTGTCGAGGTGGTGACAGACCATGAGCATGTCGAGATGCTCCTCCAGCGTGTTCACCGTATAGGGCCGCGTCGGATTGGTGGAGCTGGGCAACACATGCTCCTCGCCCACCACCTTGATGATGTCCGGCGCATGACCTCCGCCCGCCCCCTCGGTGTGGAAGGCGTGGATGGTCCGGCCCTTCATCGCCGCCACCGTGTTCTCCACGAACCCGCTCTCATTGAGCGTATCCGTATGGATCATCACCTGCACATCCATGTCATCGGCCACCGAGAGACAGCAATCAATCGCCCCCGGCGTGGTGCCCCAATCCTCGTGCAGCTTCATCGCGGCAGCACCGGCATTGACCATCTCGACCAGTGCGGCGGGTTGGCTCGCGTTGCCTTTCCCCGCAAGCGCAATATTCATCGGCACCCCGTCCAGCGCCTGCAACATCCGCCCGATATGCCACGGCCCCGGTGTGCATGTGGTCGCTAAAGTCCCATGCGCAGGCCCCGTGCCGCCCCCCAGCATGGTGGTCACGCCGGAATGCAGCGCGTCCTCGATCTGTTGCGGACAGATAAAATGGATATGGCTGTCAAAACCACCCGCCGTGATGATCCGGCCCTCGCCCGCAATCGCCTCGGTTCCGGGGCCGACAATGATATCCACACCCGGTTGCGTGTCGGGGTTGCCCGCCTTGCCAATCCCCACAATCCGCCCGTCGCGCAGCCCGATGTCGGCCTTGTAAATCCCCGTCACATCCACAATCAGCGCATTGGTGATGACCGTATCCACAGCCCCCTCGGCGCGGGATTTCTGGCTCTGCCCCATACCGTCGCGGATCACCTTGCCGCCGCCGAATTTGACCTCTTCGCCATAAGGGCCGGTGAGATCACGCTCGACCTCGATGATCAAATCCGTATCCGCCAGACGCAGCTTGTCGCCAGTGGTGGGGCCGAACATATCGGCGTAAGTCGCGCGGGAAATCTTTGCAGGCATCTTGGTCCCTCTCAATTCATCTCGTAGACGGCGCGCATCTCTTCGGTGCGCTGGCGCGTCAAATGTTCCAAACAACTGTTAACGATGAACGGCTCCATTGAGCCCCCCTCGAACAGAAACCCCTCGGCTGTGCAGGCCGCATCGCGGTAAGGTATCCACGCCCGTTGCGCCGCACGCAATGCCTCGGCCGCCCCGTCACTCCAGCCCCTCGCGACCTCCATAGCCCGTGCATAAGTGTCGTTCAGGTCAACGTCGGCGCGCTGCCACGCCTCATAGGCACAGATGTTCATATCGGACTGACTCACAGGATCGGCACAATCGCGTTCCTGAGCGAACCCCGCCGCAGGCACGACAAAACAAAGCGATATGAGGCCCTTGCGGATCACAGCTCACCCATGACTTTCTGGTTGAACCCGTAAACCTTGCGTGCACCGGACAGCGGCACGAGGCTCACTTCCCGCATCTGCCCCGGCTCGAAACGCACCGCCGTGCCAGCTGCGATATCAAGCCGCTTGCCCCGCGCCGCATCACGATCAAACTCCAACGCCGCGTTGGTCTCGAAGAAATGATAGTGCGAGCCGACCTGCACCGGACGGTCGCCGGTGTTGGACACGGTCAGGGTCGTGACCTCCGCACCTGCGTTCAGTTCGATCTCGCCGTCCTGAATGAAATACTCTCCGGGGATCATGGCCGCGCCTCCTGCTTTCTGATGGCAAAAATACTCATTTCAACGGATCGGATGATGCACGGTGACAAGTTTGGTGCCATCGGGGAAGGTCGCTTCGACCTGCACCTCGTGGATCATCTCCGGAACACCTTCCATACACATGTCTTTCGTGACCACATGCGCCGCCGCCTGCATCAATTCGGACACCATCTTGCCGTCGCGCGCGCCTTCGACCACGAAATCCGTGATCAGGGCAATCGCTTCGGGGTGGTTCAGTTTCACACCGCGTTCCAGCCGCCCCCGCGCCACCATGGCGGCGAGCGAGACCAGAAGTTTGTCCTTTTCCCTAGGCGTCAGGTTCATCTTTATTCCTCGTTGTCATACCTGCCAGACACGCGGCAGTTCCGCCTGTCTGATCTTTTTCAAAACCTGCGCCACATAGCGGCGCAAAGGATAACCGTCGGCGGCCATGGCGCGGATCACCAGCTTGCCGTTCCAGCCGGACACGCCCGCAGTCACGCCCTCTTGCGTGATCTGTTTGACCAGACCGGCCATGCCCTCGGCCCCCTGATCGAACAAGCCGACCGTGGCAATCGCACGCGCGCCGTTCAGCGTCGCCGGATGGTCACGCGTGGCCAGCAGCCCTGCGTCGATTTCCAGCGGTTCCATAAATTCCAGCCGCCCGGCGCGGCGGATGTCGCGGCGGTCGGTCAGGTGCAGGCTCTCGATCACCTCGCCCATCGCAGCACGGCCCAACACCAGCGACTCAACAAAGAGAAAGCGCGCATCTCCGGCAATCTCCGCCTTGGTGCGCCGTGACAGGCGGGAGCGTTCGAACAGGATCGTCTCCTGCGGCAACCACTCCAGCGTGGCCCCCGCGCCCGCGACCAGCGCCACTGACACCTCGGCATTTGCGCCCTGCGAGACCGACGCATAGGCGCGTTCAGCGGTCTGGGTGGTGCCAATCAACTGCCCTCCGGCCTCGACCTCAAGCCGGTAGTCAAGCTGGTCCCCTGCGGTCAAGCCACCGGATGTATTGAGAAAAACCACTTCGGGCACGTGGCTGTGCACCTTGGGCATCATGGCCTTGGCCGAGCCGGACTGGTGCAGGTCTTTGAGCCCGCCTGCCCCCATCACCACATGCGCCCGTCCCCGCACGCGCTGCATCCGCGCGGTGTCGGTCCGGTTCGTCTGCGGGTGGTGTCGATCCAGCATCAAAGCCTCCAAGTCGTTCAGAGCCTAGCGGCAGAGAAACCGAAGCTTCAATCCCGCACGGGGGCCATTCGCCCTAAAAACCGACCAAACGCTCAAAAAATAAGCGATATCTACCATCTGGCGCTTTGAGCCGGAAAGAGGTAATCCAATCGCATGACCGAGACTCTCACCATCCGCCGCCCCGACGACTGGCATCTTCATCTGCGCGATGGCGCGATGATGGAGGCCGTCCTGCCCGAAACCACGCGCCACTTCGCCCGCGCGATCATCATGCCGAACCTTGTTCCGCCGGTGGTCACCAGCGACGATGCCAGCGCCTATCGCGAACGCATCCTCAAGGCGAACCCGCGCAAGGGGCAGTTCGACCCCTTGATGACGCTTTACCTGACGGAACAGACCGATCCCGAAGATGTGGCTTTTGCCCATGCCTCCGGTCTTGTGAAAGCGGTCAAGCTCTATCCGGCGGGGGCGACGACCAACTCCTCCTCCGGCGTGACGGATTTCGAGAAAGTCCGCCCCGTGCTGGAGAAAATGGCCGAGATCGGCCTGCCGCTCTGTATCCACGGCGAGGTGGTGACACCGGACATCGACATTTTCGACCGCGAGAAAGTCTTTATCGACAAGGTTCTGGACCCGATCCGCAAGGCCAACCCCGATCTGAAAGTGGTGATGGAACATATCACCACGAAAGACGGGGCCGATTATGCCCGCGAGGGCGGCGAAAAACTGGGCGCGACGATCACCACGCATCACCTTGTCATCAACCGCAACCACATCCTCGTGGGCGGGATCAAGCCGCATTACTACTGCCTGCCGGTGGCCAAGCGCGAGACGCACCGTCTGGCTCTGGTCAAGGCCGCCACATCGGGCGATCCGACCTATTTCCTCGGCACCGACAGCGCGCCCCATCTCGATGGCGCGAAGGAAAACGCCTGTGGCTGCGCGGGGTGTTTCACCGCAACGAACACCATGTCCATCCTTGCCGAGGTTTTTGAAAAAGAGGGCGCTCTGGACAAGCTCGAAGCGTTCACCTCGCTCAACGGGCCGCGTTTCTACGGGCTGCCGTTCAACGAGGCGACGATCACCCTGAGAAAGGGCAATCCCGTGCAATACCCCGACAAAATCGACACGGAGAACGGCCCTGTGACCGTTTTCGATCCGCAAATGCCGCTCCACTGGAGCGTCGAGGCCTAAGAGAGACTGCCCATGATCCCTTCTTCCTTCCCCGATGATAGCGAAATCGCCCGCCTCACGGCGCGGATGCTTCTGGAAATCGGCGCGGTGAATTTCCGCCCCGAAGACCCTTACATTCTCGCCTCCGGCCTGCCTTCGCCGACCTATATCGACTGCCGCAAGCTGATTTCCTTCCCGCGGGTGCGCTCGACGCTGATGGATTTCATGGCGGTGCAGATCATGCGCGAAGCCGGTTTCGAAGCCTTTGACAATGTCGCAGGCGGCGAGACGGCGGGCATTCCCTTTGCCGCGATGGTGGCGGAGCGTCTGGGCCTGCCGATGTCCTATGTGCGCAAAAAGCCCAAAGGCTATGGTCGCAACGCCCGGATCGAAGGCGCGATGTCCGAAGGGGATCGGGTGCTTCTGGTCGAGGATCTGACCACAGATGGCGGCTCGAAACTCTCCTTTGTAGATGCGATCCGCGAAACCGGCGCGACCTGCGGCTGGACCGCGGTGATTTTCTACTACGGCATCTTCCCCGAAACGGAAAAGACGCTGGGCGATCACGGGGTGAATCTCATCAGCCTGTGCACATGGTGGGATGTTCTGGCCGAAGCGAAGAAACAGAAAATCTTCAACGAAGAGACACTGGCCGAGGTCGAGCATTTCCTTGGCGCGCCGCGCGCGTGGCAGGAAAAGCACAAGAAATCCTGACCTCGGCAAATTGCGAAAAATTTTTGCGCCGCCCGCTCGGGCGGCGTTTTTCTTTGCAGCAGCGCGGTTTAGCGCGGCCTGTAAACTTATCCACAAAATATACCCTTTGCGAGACCTCGCGCGACTGGTCTAAGACAGTCAAATCCGAGAGCATCACGCGACTCGCGGACAGATAATCAAGGGGCCGGACAGCATGACTGACATTACCGATCTCGAGCGCAATCTCGAAGACCGTCGTGACCAAGAAAGTGCACAGGACACCTCTGGTGCAGACACCGAACGCAATGAGAGCAAGCCTGCGGAGAAAGGCTCTGTCATCTCCTCCTACGCGGGCGCTGTGCCGCATAACATCGAGGCCGAACAGCAGCTTCTGGGCGCCTTGCTGACCAATAACGATGTGTTCGACAAGATCGCCTCCATCATCGCGCCCGAACATTTCTATGATCCGGTCCACAAGGATATTTTCGAGAAAGCCGCCGAGCGCATCTCCAAGAACATGCTGGCCTCGCCCGTAACCTTGAAGGCCTATATGGAAGATCACGAGGGCCTGAGGGAACTGGGGGGGCCGAGCTATCTGGCAAAGCTCGCGGCCTCGGCCATCTCGACCTATGCGGTGCGCGACTATGCCCAGCTGATCTACGACCTCTTCTTGCGGCGCCAGCTTATCGAACTGGGCAACGAGATCGCGGGCTCTGCCGCCTCCGGTTCCGACATCCGCGACCCGAGCGAACAGATCGTCGCCGCAGAGCAACGGCTCTACAACCTTGCCGAACAGGGCAAAGGCGAATCGGGTTTCACCTCTTTCCTCTCCGCCGTGACCAAAGCGGTGCTGAACGCCAACGCCGCCTACGAGCGCGGCGGCGGCATGGCGGGGATCGAGACGAAACTCATTGATCTCGACAAGAAAATGGGTGGCTTGCATCCTTCGGATTTGATCATTCTGGCGGGGCGTCCCTCGATGGGGAAAACCTCGCTGGCGACCAACATCGCCTTCAACATCGCCAAAGCCTACAAAAAGGGCCAACTGCCCGACGGGCGGCAAGGCGCGGTGGAAGGCGGCGTGGTGGGCTTTTATTCTCTGGAGATGAGCGCCGAACAGCTGGCCGCGCGGATTCTCGCGGAAGCCTCGGAGATTTCATCGCACAAGATCCGCCAAGGGGACATGACGGAAGAGGAATTCCGCCGCTTTGTCGATGCCGCCAAGACGCTGGAAAGCTGCCCGCTTTACATTGACGACACACCCTCGATCCCGATTTCGCAACTTGCGGCCCGTGCGCGGCGCTTGCAACGGACCCACGGGCTGGACCTTTTGATCGTCGACTATCTGCAACTGGTCCGCGGCACCTCGCGCACCGAGGGCAACAGGGTGCAGGAGATTGGCGAGATTTCCATGGGTCTCAAAGCCATCGCCAAGGAATTGAATATCCCGGTGATCGCCCTGTCCCAGCTCAGCCGGACGGTGGAAAGCCGCGACGACAAACGGCCGCAGCTATCAGATTTGCGGGAATCCGGTTCTATCGAGCAGGATGCCGACGTGGTGATGTTCGTCTATCGCGGCGAATATTACAAAGAGCGCGAAAAACCCGATGATGACAATCTGGAAGCGATGGAGAAATGGATGGCGGATATGGAACGCCTCCATGCCAAAGCCGAAGTCATCCTCGGCAAACAGCGTCACGGGCCGATCGGCACGATCGAGCTTTCTTTCGAGGCGGAGTTCACCCGTTTCGGGAACCTCGCCCGCGAGCAACAAGGTTATTCGGATTATTAACAGGACACCGTGCCCTGCGCGGATTCGCCTTGCGACTCTGCGTGCTGCGCGTCAATAAACCACTATGGCTACTTCAGTTTTACAAATCGATCTCGGGGCGCTGGCCGACAATTGGCGCGCGCTTGATGCCCTTTCATCTCCGGCTGTGGAAACCGCTGCCGTTGTTAAAGCCAATGCTTACGGGCTCGGGGTCGGCAAAGCCGCCCGCGCGCTGATGAAAGCCGGCGTGAAAAGTTTCTTTGTCGCGACCGCCGAAGAAGGTGTGGTGCTGCGCAACGAAGTGGGGCCGACCCCGTGGATCGGTTTGCTTGGCGGGCATATGGCAGGCGACACCGACATGATCGCGGATATGTCCCTGACGCCAATCCTCAACTCGCTCGATCAGATCACCCGCCATTTCGAGGCCCTTCCGGGTGCCTCTTTCGGCGTGCAGCTTGACACGGGCATGAACCGTCTGGGTCTTGAACCTGCGGAATGGGATGCCGTGCGCGCCTTGGTGCTCAAGGCGAAACCCGATCTCGTCATGAGCCATCTGGCATGTTCCGACGAGCCGGAGCACCCGATGAACGCGCAACAGCTTGCCGCCTTCCGCGAGATGACAGACGGGCTGAAAGTCCGCCGTGCGCTCGCGGCCACGGGGGGGCTTTTGCTGGGGCCGGACTATCACTTCGACATGGTGCGTGCCGGTATCGGCCTTTACGGCGGCCTGCCTTTTGAGGGTGGCAAACCCGTGGTCAAACTCGAATGTCCCGTCATCCAGACGCGCGAGATCCCCGCCGGAGAAACCGTCGGCTATTCGAACAGCTGGACGGCCAAGGTGCCCTCAAGGATCGCGACCGTCTCCGCAGGCTATGCCGACGGGATCACACGGCTGATTTCCAACAAGGCGCTTTTGTTCGACGGATCGGTGCCCTGCCGGCTTGTGGGGCGTGTCTCTATGGACCTGATCACCGTGGACATCACCCATCTGGATCATGTCCCGCAGTCTCTTGATCTGTTGTGCGACTATCAGACGGTGGATGATCTGGCCAAGATCGGCCAGACCATCGGCTATGAAATCCTCACCTCTCTGGGCGCGCGGTATTATCGCCGCTATATCGGATGACTGCGTTTGTGACCCGCCCTCTGGCAGCGCTCGGCGCTGCGGTTCTGGCCGCTTTGGCGACTATGGGGCGGGTGACTCTTTTTGCGCTCACCGCCTTTCGCCATATTGTGACACCTCCGTTTTACGGGCGTGAATTCCTGCACGCGCTCATGACCGTGGGCTACCTGTCCCTGCCGGTTGTCGGGCTGACGGCGGTGTTCACGGGCGGCGCGCTGGCACTGCAGATTTTCGCGGGCGGATCACGGTTTTCCGCAGAACAGGTCGTGCCGCAGATCGTCGCCCTCGGCGTTGTGCGCGAACTTGGTCCTGTGATGGTCGGGCTGATGATCGCGGCGCGGGTGACCTCCTCGATCGCCGCAGAAATCGCCACGATGAAAGTGACCGAACAGATCGACGCGCTCGTGACCCTCTCGACCGATCCGATGAAATATCTCACCGCCCCGCGCGTCTTTGCCGGTCTTGTAACCCTGCCCCTCTTGGTGGCGGTCGGGGATACGATTGGCATTTTTGGCGGCTGGTTCGTCTCCACCCAGTCTCTGGGTTTCAATCCCGCCACCTATCTCAAGAACACCATCGACTTCCTTGAGCCTGCCGATATCATTTCCTCGCTCGTCAAAGGCGCGGCCTTCGGTGTGATTGCCACGCTCATGGGCTGTTATTTCGGCATGCACTCCGGTCGCGGCGCGCAAGGCGTAGGACGGGCGACGAAGTCCTCCGTGGTGGCCGCCGCCGTCCTGATCCTTGCCGCCAACTTCCTCCTGACACAGGCGTTTTTCACCACATGATCTCGCTCAAGAATGTCCATAAAGCCTTTGGCTCCAAAGAGATTTTGCGTGGCGTCGATCTGGATGTCGCCAAGGGCGAAAGCTGTGTCATCATCGGCGGCTCCGGCACCGGAAAATCGGTGATGCTCAAATGTATCCTCGGCCTTATCAAGCCGGATCAAGGCATGATTTCCGTGGCGGGAGAAGACATCACCACCACGGGCGACCGCGATGCCTTTCTCGCGCGCTTCGGGATGCTGTTTCAGGGCGCGGCCCTGTTCGACAGCCTTCCGGTCTGGCAAAACGTCGCCTTCCGCCTGCTGCGCGGCTCGCTCAAACGTCCGAAAGCCGAAGCCCGCGACATCGCCATCGAGAAGCTGCGCCGCGTGGGACTTGGGCCCGATGTGGCTGATCTCTTCCCTGCCGAACTGTCCGGCGGGATGCAGAAACGTGTGGGGCTTGCCCGTGCGATTGCCGCCGATCCGGAGATCATCTTTTTTGACGAACCCACAACCGGTCTCGACCCGATCATGGCGGGCGTCATCAACGAGTTGATCCGCGAGATCGTCGTCGAGATGGGCGCCACCGCGCTCACCATCACCCATGACATGACCTCCGTGCGCGCCATTGCCGACAAGGTGGCCATGCTGCATGGAGGCAAAATCCGCTGGCACGGGCCGGTGTCCGAGATGGACGGGGCGGATGATCCCTATCTGACGCAGTTCATCACAGGCTCCCCCGACGGACCGATTGAAACACTGCGGTGAGGGTGTCATGACCCTGCCGCGTCTTGCCAACCTCTCTCTTCTGCTCCTCTTCCCTCTCGCCTGGATCGCGCCACTGCTCAAAGCGGGCGTGTTACCACTCTTTGCCCTGTCGGAAATCTCGGTCCTGTCCGGCATCGGCGCATTGTGGGAAAAGGACAAGTTTTTAGCCCTTGTCGTGATCTTTTTCGCCATGATTGCACCAATCGGAAAAGTTCTCGCGCTCGAAGGGGTGCTGTCAGGCCGCTTGTCCGCACGGATCAAGCCGTGGCTTTATCACCTCGGGCGGCTGGCTATGGCCGACGTCTTCCTGATCGCCATCTATATCACCGCCGCCAAAGGGATCGGCATTGGCCGGATCGAGATCGGCTGGGGGCTCTATCTTTTCACCTTGTGCGTTCTGCTCAGTCTGGGATTGAGTATTTTTGCCATCAGAAAGCCCAAAGAGAGCTTGCCGCACCCGCCTCCGACAGATTAGAACGAAGCAAGAACAATCGAGAGGCGGCAGGATGGCCAAGGCACAAAAGAATTTCGTGTGCTCCAATTGCGGAGCGGTGACGACCAAATGGTCGGGGCGCTGTGACGGGTGCGGCGAATGGAACACGATTGCCGAAGAAAAGCCGCTCTCAAGCGCCGGTCCGACGAAAAAGACGCTGGGCGGGATGCGCGGCAAGGAAATCCCGCTCTCGAAACTCTCGACCAAGGAAAGCCCGCCGCCGCGCACCTCCTCCGGATTGGGCGAGTTTGATCGGGTGCTGGGCGGTGGTCTGGTGCCTGCCTCGGCCATTCTTGTGGGGGGCGATCCGGGGATCGGGAAATCCACGCTTCTGTTGCAGGCAGCCGCACGGTTCGCAGATGCGGGGCTAAAGGTGATCTATATTTCCGGCGAGGAAGCCAGTGCGCAGGTCCGGATGCGGGCGCAGCGTCTTGGCCTGTCGGAAGCGGCGGTGCAGTTGGGGGCAGAGACCAACCTGCGCGACATTCTGACGACGCTGGAAAAGCAGGAGCCGGATCTTGTGATCATCGACTCGATCCAGACCATGTGGGCGGACAATGTCGAAAGCGCGCCGGGGTCTGTGTCACAGGTGCGTGCGGCGGCGCATGAACTGGTGACATTTGCCAAGACGCGTGGAGTTTCGGTGGTGTTGGTGGGCCATGTGACCAAAGAGGGCCAGCTTGCCGGTCCGCGTGTGGTCGAGCATATGGTGGACACGGTTCTGTATTTCGAAGGTGAACGCGGGCACCAGTTCCGGCTGTTGCGTGCGGTGAAGAACCGCTTTGGCCCTGCTCATGAAATCGGCGTGTTCGAGATGACCGGAGACGGGCTGAGCGAGGTGACCAACCCCTCGGCCCTCTTCCTGTCCGAACGCGACCAGCCCGCACCGGGCTCCGTGGTCTTTGCTGGAATTGAGGGCACGCGGCCCGTTCTGGTGGAGTTTCAGGCCCTCGTCGCCCCCTCGCCGCACGCGCAGGCAAGGCGCACGGTGGTGGGCTGGGACGGATCGCGTCTGGCGATGATCCTTGCGGTTCTGGAAGCGCGCTGCGGGATTCCCTTTGCGGGGCTTGATGTCTATCTCAATGTCGCGGGGGGGATGAAAGTCTCCGAACCCGCGGCCGATCTGGCGGTGGCCGCAGCACTTTTGTCGGCGCGCGAAGATGCGGCCTTGCCAAAAGATTGTGTGGTGTTTGGCGAATTGTCCCTGTCGGGAAGCTTGCGTCCGGTGGGGCAGACCGAAAACCGGCTGAAAGAGGCCAAGAAGCTCGGTTTCTCCTCCGCCATCGCGCCTGCGCAATCGAAAGCGGGTGAGAAAAGCGGCATGGATATGCGGCTGATGAGTGACCTTGTGGGATTTGTCGGCGAGGTCTTCGGGGCCGGATAATGCGTCTCGGAACAGGCCCTGCCCCCTGCAAACAGGGCCGAAAGCCCGCGCAAACACGGGCATAGCGTCCTCACATGCCAGCTTTTTTACCGTCACACACGGGAAAAAGGTTGAACAAAACGGCAAAACTTGGTTCTTCACCGGCGACCCTTCCCGTTCGGGAAGGAGAGTGTGGACAGACGAAGGACTTGCCATGGAAGGCTTTACTATCATCGACGGCATCGTGGCGCTTGTCATCATCGTCTCGGCCATTCTTGCCTATAGCCGGGGCTTCGTGCGCGAAGGCATGGCGATTGCGGGATGGATCGTGGCGGCCGTTCTTGGCTATATGTTTGCGCCCCAAGCCGTGCCTCTGGTCAAGGAAGTGCCTTACCTTGGCGACTATATCGCGGGATCATGCGAATTGTCCGTCATCACCGGTTTCTTTGCGGTCTTCGCACTGGCGCTTATCGTGGTGTCGGTGTTTACGCCGCTGTTTTCCTCGGCCGTGCAACGCTCGGCACTGGGCGGGATTGATCAGGGGCTTGGCTTCCTGTTCGGCGTGGTGCGCGGGATCGTCCTTGTCGCCATTGCTCTGGTCGTTGTGGACCGCATTTCCACAGGAGACCCGATCGAGGTGCTGGAAAACTCCCGCACGGCCAAGGTCTTTGCCCGTTCGCAAGACAAGATTGACGAGAGCCTGCCGGATGATGCCCCCGACTGGATCACGCAACGCTACGAGGCGTTGGTTTCGACCTGCACCGAATAAGCCTGCGACACCAACAGACAAAAGCGGCCTCTGGACTCGGTTCAGGGGCCGTTTTTCATGCCGCCACACAAAAACCGGCCGACGGATCGCCACCTTTCAAAAAAGAAGTGACAAAAGCTATGTGATCCTTTCGTGACAGTCGGGCCGCGAGGGCTTAAAGGAGGTGCAAGACACCCGTGACAGGATTCGGAGCCCGGCTGGATGCGCCTTTCGCCCCAGACCTTTATCGACGACATTGGCGTATTCGGTTACGTCGGCACAGGTGCACCTTCTCAACAGACAATGACCGGGGCCCTGCCCCTAACGCACCTCCTGTTTAATCGACAGGGTGCGCAAGCGACGACGAATTGGAGCTATTGATATGTGCGGGATTTTTGGGATCGCGAGCCGGACTCACGACGTCTTCGCAGAGTTGTATGACGGGCTATTGATGCTCCAGCACCGCGGACAGGATGCGGCGGGCATTGTCACCTATGACGGCGAATTCTTTCGCGAGCGCAAAGGTGCGGGACTGGTGAAAGACGTATTCGGGCCGCAGGACGCCACGACGCTTCTGGGTCGTCTGGGCCTTGGCCACGTCCGCTACCCCACCGCCGGATCGCTGTCGGCGGCCGAAGCCCAGCCGTTTTTCGTCAATGCGCCCTACGGCATTTACCTTGTGCACAATGGCAACATCACCAACACGGCAGAACAGCGTGCCAAGGTGGTCGGCAAATATTCCCGCCACCTGCGCACCAATTCCGATTCCGAGATCCTGCTCAACGTGCTGGCCGACAAGGTCTCCGACGCAATCAAGGTGAACGGCACGGAAGACGCGGTGCGCAACATTCTCGCCGGTGTCAAAATGACTATGGAGCGGGTGCAAGGCGCCTATTCCGTGATCTGCCTGATCGCAGGTGTCGGCCTTCTGGCCTTCCGCGACCCGCATGGCATCCGCCCGCTTTCCGTTGCCAAACGCAGCACGCCGGAGGGGGACGAATATTCCTTTGCCTCCGAAGACGTGGCCTTCGGCATCAACGGCTTCGAGAAAATCCGCGATATGGCCCCGGGCGAGGCGATCCTTGTCGATCTCGACGGCAACATGCACACGCGGCAATGTGTCGAGGGCAAGCTGACGCCCTGTATTTTCGAATATGTCTATCTCGCCCGTCCCGACAGTATGCTGGACGGCATTTCGGTCTACAAAACCCAGCTGCGCATGGGGCAGACGCTGGCCAAACAGATCATGGACAGCGATTTCGAGATCGACGCGATCATCCCCGTGCCCGACAGTGCCCGCCCTGCTGCGCTTGAAGTCGCCAATATCACTGGCATCCGCTACCGTGAGGGGCTGGTCAAAAACCGGTATGTCGGCCGGACCTTTATCATGCCCGGTCAAAGCGAACGCCAGAAATCGGTGCGACGCAAGCTCAATGCCATGTCGCTGGAGATGAAGGGGCGCAATATCCTCTTGATCGACGACAGCATCGTGCGCGGCAACACGATCAAGAAAATCGTGCAGATGTGCCGCGAAGCCGGTGCGAAGAAAGTCTATATCGCCTCGGCCTCCCCGCCTGTGAAATACGCCAATGTCTACGGCATCGACATGCCGACAAAGCGCGAGCTGGTGGCCAACGGACGCACGACGGACGAGATTTGCGAAGAGCTGGGCGCCGATGGTCTGATCTATCAAAAGCTCGACGACCTGATCTGGGCCGCGAAAGAGGGCAATCCGGAGATCGAGAATTTCGACTGCTCCTGTTTCAACGGTGACTATGTGACAGGCGTCACACCGGAATACCTCGCCTCTCTGGAGACCTCAGAACGGGTCAGCGAGAAGATGAAAGACGAGGGCGTCGCCCCGAAAAAGGCGCGCAAAGCCGCTCCTGCGGCGGGCTGACCGTTTGGCCTCGCTGCTTGATCTCGACCCGCGCTGGCGTGCGCTGATGCACCCCGAAGGCCCCTATGGCGGGCTGATCGACATCGGATTCGATCACCCCTCCGACTGGCCGCATGAGCCGCGCGGGGATCAGCCCTTTGTTAAAGCGGGCGACGATCAACTGGCCTCCGAACTCTGCCGTCTAGACGATGCGCGCTATCTCTGTGCCACGCTCGCCCTGCCCGTGCGCGGTGCCGAAGAGGTGCTGATGATCGCGCTCTGGGTCGAGGTGCCGCATCCGGTCTTCTACGCCTATCTCGACCTGCTCAATGGCGGGGCTGTGCCGGAAAGCACGCTTGCGACACTGGCCAATGACCTCTCCCCCGTTGCCGCGCAAGATAGCCCTGTGACACTTGAGTTCGGGGACGGGACGCAACGCCCCCTCGCCACGCTCGACGGTCTGCCCGACCTCTCTCTCGACCAGTTGCTTGATCTTTACGAGGCCAGTGGGACACTCGCGCGCAGCGCACTCAAACCCTCTTGACGCAAGCTCATGCACAGGCCACACCGCGTGTCATGACAGAGAACACCAAAATCGCCCTCATCACCGGAGCCTCGCGCGGCCTTGGATTTTTCCTCGCCGAAGCCCTTGCGCCCGCCTATCACATCGTGGCCGTTGCCAAGACCACCGGCGCGCTTGAAGAGCTGGATGACAGGATTCAAGCCAAGGGCGGTCAGGCCACGCTTGCGCCGATGGATGTGACCAATCCGGACGCGATGGCCCATCTGTGTCGCGGGATTTACGACCGCTGGAGGCATGTTGATCTCTGGGCCCATACAGCCGTCTATGCCCAACTTCTGTCCCCTGCCGATCATATGGACCCGAAGGACTTTGATCGCACGATCCTCACCAATGTGACCGCGACGGGCAAGCTGATCCCCATGATCGCCCCCTTGCTCAACATGGCCCCTGCTCCGGCTGACGTACTGTTCTTTGACGATCCCCACGCCGGAGAGAAATTCTTTGGCGCTTACGGTGCCTCAAAAGCCGCGCAGATCGCTATGGCGAAAAGTTGGCAGGCGGAGACGCAACCGGTCGAAAAGGCCCCGCGTGTTCACATCCTGTCGCCGCGCCCCATGCCCACGGCCACCCGCGCGCGGTTCTTTCCGGGAGAGGACAAATCCACCCTCGCCCATCCGCGCGACGAGGCCCCGCGCCTGTTGAAAGAAGCCGGCATTCTTTGACATCCATCTCACGCGCTGCGGGTTAAAGCGGGGCGAAAAGGTCCACACGGTAGCCGTCAGGATCGACCACGGTCGCATAGCGATGTCCCCAGAACGCATCCCAAGGCCGCGTCGCCACCGTAAACCCCGCCTCCGCAATTTTCGCGGCCAAGGCATCCACCTCTGCCGGTCGGTCACACAGTAACGCAAAGGCCGAGTGATTGGGCGGGCGCGGTCCCTCCCCTGTAAGACGTTCCATCGACTCGGCACTGTCAATCATCAAGCGCGGCTCTCCCGGACCCCGGACCGGTTCGACATGATCCTCGCTCAGAAAGCCGCCCGCAAAGTCGAAACCGAGTATTTCGTAGAACTCTATCGCACGCGCCATATCCGTTGCAGTCACCGCCACGGCATCTAAAACAGGTTTCGGCATGGTTTTTCCTCCTGAATCGCTGTTTTTGCACATTGTTCCAGCACGCGACTTGCCGCGATTCCTAGCCTGCTTTAAGGACTAGGGCAACACAAGAGAAAGTCCCTTTCATGCGCATCCTGATCACCAATGACGACGGCATCAACGCTCCCGGCCTGAAAACACTGGAGGCGATCGCAGCAGAGGTCGCGGGCCCCGATGGCGAGGTCTGGACCGTCGCCCCCGCCTTCGAACAATCCGGCGTAGCCCATTGCATCTCCTATTCGCATCCGACGATGATTACCGAACTCGCCCCCCGCCGCTGGGCGGCCGAAGGCTCACCCGCCGATTGCGTTCTCGCGGGTCTCTACGACATCCTGCCAGAGCGCCCCGATCTGGTGCTCTCCGGCGTCAACCGCGGCAACAACGCCGGCGAGAACGTGATGTATTCGGGCACCATCGGCGGTGCGATGGAAGGCGCCTTGCAAGGCATGAAATCCATTGCCCTGTCGCAATTCCTTGGCCCGCGCAACGCCAAGATCGACGATCCGTTTGAAAGCGCCGCCCATCACGGGGCCGAGGTCGTCCGGCGTCTTCTGGCCAATGCCCCTTGGGGGGAAGGTGAGGATTACGGCCTGTTTTACAATGTGAATTTCCCACCGATCCCCGCCAGCGAGACCAAAGGCCTTACCATCTGCCGCCAAGGGCGTCGCCAGACCTCCGGCTTCGGACTTGAAGGGCAAAACTCGCCCACAGGACGCCGCTTTCTGTGGGTGCGTGGCTCCGAACAATCCGTGGACACAGGTCCCGGCACCGATGTGACCGCCAATCTGGCCGACCATATCTCCATCACACCCATGCGCGCCGATCTGACGGCCCATGACCAACTGGCCGCTCTGGAGCGCACTCTCTGATGGCCATGTCTCCTGAAGCCAAAATGCAATTCCTGTTCACGCTCCGCTCCAAGGGCGTGACGGAGGCGCGCACGCTTCAGGCCATGGAAAAGGTTGACCGTGGCGATTTCGTGAAGGGCATCTTTGCCGAACGCGCCTATGAAGACATGCCGCTGCCCATTGCCTGCGGCCAGACGATTTCCCAGCCCTCTGTGGTCGGGTTGATGACACAGGCACTGAATGTGCAGCCGCGTGACAAGGTGCTCGAAGTCGGTACAGGCTCCGGCTATCAGGCCGCGATCCTGAGCCAGCTTGCCCGCCGCGTCTACACCGTGGACCGCTACCCCCGTCTAGTGCGCGAGGCGCAGACCATATTTGACCGTTCGGGCATCGTGAATATCACCGCCATGTCCACAGACGGCTCCTTTGGCCTGCCCGATCAGGCCCCGTTTGATCGCATCCTTGTGACAGCCGCCGCAGAGGACCCTCCGGGCCCCCTCTTGGCGCAATTGAAAACAGGCGGTATCATGGTCCTGCCGGTCGGTCAGTCCGATGCCGTGCAAAGCCTGATCAAGGTGACGCGACTTGAGCAGGGTTTCGATTACGAAGAACTTCGTGCCGTGCGTTTCGTGCCCCTTGTCGAGGGGATGGGGCAAGAGTGAAAACCGTTCAACGCCTCCACACGAGAGGGGCCAAAGGGGGAAGAAACCCCGCCATTGAGGACAGAGTAAACATGACGATTTTCCCGATGTTTGAAACCCGCCGCGCAGGCCTTGTGATGGCCGGATGCGCCGTTCTGGCGCTAAGCGCCTGTGACAAGCCGATTGATTTCGATCTGCGTGGCATGACCGATGCGTTCTCCACCGCAGATGCGGCGTCTGAGGCTCGCACGATTTCCAAACCGCAGCCGAACGCACAGGGCATCATCTCCTACCCGAACTATCAGGTGGCCATTGCCAGACGCGGCGACACGATTGCCGATGTTGCCAACCGCACGGGGCTATCTGTGACTGAGCTTGCCCGCTACAACGGCATCACCGAAGACGTCACCCTGCGCGAAGGCGAAGTCATCGCCCTGCCGCGCCGTGTCGATGGCTCCTCGGCCTCCACCCGCGCGGGCACGATTGCCTCCGGTGAGCGGATCGACATCACCGCACTGACCGACGAGGCGCTGAGCGATGCCCAAAGCGGACAGACCTCCTCCAGCACTTCGACGACGATGACACAGGCCAAAGCCTCCGACCCGATCGAAGGCATGGAGCCCGTCCGCCACCAGGTGCAACGTGGCGAGACGGCCTATTCCATCGCCCGCAAATACGGCATCTCCGTGCGTGCGCTAGCGGATTGGAACGGGCTGGATTCCAACCTGTCGGTCGAGGAAGGCCGCTATCTCCTGATCCCTGTGAAGGCCTCCGACGTCAGCCCGCTGACAGTGGAAACCGAACCCGGCGAAGGCTCTCCGACGCCGACACCGCCCTCTGCCGCCGAGCCCCTGCCCGATCCGGCCCAAGCGGTGCCAGCGCCCAAAGAAGTCGCTCCCGCCGCCGATCTGGGCGCAACCCAGAGCAGTTCCAGCTCCGAGATGACCAAGCCCGTTTCCGGCGCCATCATCCGCGACTACGACAAGACCAAATCGAAATTCATCCTCTTCGCAGCAAGCTCCGGCACGCCTGTGAAAGCGGCAAAAGACGGCACGGTGAAGCTCATCTCCACCAATGCCGACGGGGTGAAGATCATGGTCGTGGATCACGGTGGCGGTCTGCAAACGGCCTATAGTTTCATTGATGATATCTCGGTGAAAAAGGGCGATAGCGTGAAGCGGGGCCAGACCATTGCAAAGGTCACGGCCAACGAATTCAACGCGCTTCAGTTCATGGTGTTCAAAGGCACCCAGACGGTTGACCCCACACCTTATCTGAACTGATTGAAAAATCGAGTATTTAGACCATCAGAAAGCCCCGGCGCTACAGCGTTCGGGGTTTTCCTTTGCAGGGTTTTCTGATGGCTTAAGTACTCATCCCAACTTGACACCTTTGCGACCGGCCAGATCGGTAAAATACTGCCACGCCACACGCCCTGAACGGGAGCCGCGCGTAGCCTGCCATTCAATCGCCTCGGCTTGAAGCGTCTCGTCGTCAATCTCGACCCCATATTCACGACAATAGCCGCGAATCATCGTCAGATATTCCTCCTGCGAACAGGGATGGAATCCGAGCCAGAGCCCGAAACGGTCCGAGAGGGACACTTTTTCTTCCGTGGCCTCGGACGGGTTGATCGCAGAGCTGCGCTCGTTCTCGATCATGTCGCGCGGCATAAGGTGACGACGGTTCGAGGTGGCGTAGAACAGCACATTGTCAGGGCGTCCCTCGATGCCGCCGTCCAGCACCGCTTTGAGCGATTTGTAATGCTGATCGTCATGGCTAAAGGACAGGTCGTCACAGAACAGCAGGAAACGATGCTCCGAGCCGCGCAAAATGTTCAACAGACGTGCAACGGTGGGCAAATCCTCGCGCTGCATTTCCACGATCTTGAGCGGGAGCCCTTGCGCATTGACGGCGGCGTGCACCGACTTCACCAGAGACGACTTGCCCATCCCGCGTGCGCCCCACAACAGGGCATTGTTCGCCGGAAGGCCGCGCGCGAATTGCAAGGTGTTTTCCAGAAGAGTGTCACGCGACCGGTCCACCCCAACCAGAAGCGACAGATCAATCCGCGCAACGGATTTGACCGGCTGAAGCGCATCCGGCTCCGTCTGCCAGACATAGGCATCTGCCTTGTCGAAATCCGGCGCGTCCATCGGCGCGGGGGCCATCCGTTCGAGGGCCTCCGCGATACGTTTCAATGTCTTATTTGTCATCGTCATCAAATCCGGAATAGAGGTCTTCATCTTCGTCCAGAACACCCGCAGCACGCAGTTCTTCCGTGCGCTTTTTCTCGACATGGGCCACGAGGAAGATCGAAATCTCGTAGAGGCCATACACCACGATGAAGAGGATCAACTGGGTCGTCACATCCGGCGGCGTAACCAGAGCGGCCACGGTCAGGATGCCTACGACCGCATATTTACGCGTGCCCCGAAGCCCCGCAGCCGTGGCGAGTCCTGCCTTCCCCATCAGGGTCAGGAGCACGGGAAGCTGGAAACATATCCCGAAGGCCACGATCATTTTCAGAGTGATATCAAGGCTTTCGTTCACCTTGCCGTTGAAGACAATATCGATCCCCGTGTCCGAGGTTGCCGCCACGACATCGCCGCCATTGGCCACCAATGCGCCGACGAAAGATGGCAGGTCAGCAAAGCCCAGAAAGAAGGTCATCGCCAAAGGCACGACCACATATTGCGCGAATGCCGCACCGGCCAGAAACAAAAGCGGCGAGGCAATCAGGAACGGAAGAAAGGCATTTTTCTCGTTGCGATAGAGCCCCGGCGCCACGAAGCGCCAAAGCTGATAGGCGATGACCGGAAAGGAAATCGCCAGACCACCGACCATAGAAATGCGGATCAGGGTAAAGAAATATTCCTGCGGCGCGGTGTATTGCATCACCGGATTGGGGTTCCCCAGCGCGCGCATGGATTTTTCGATCGGAACCAGCAGGAAATCAAGGATCGGGCTGGCCACGGCAAAACAGATCACCATCCCCACGATAAACGCCAGTGCCGCACGGATGATACGGGTGCGCAATTCGGCCAGATGCTCGATCAGTGGCGCGCTGCTGTCTTCAATATCGCTGTCGCTCATGCCTCATCCCCGGTCTTTTGGGCCGCATCCTCTGTGGACGCAGCCGCCTCCGCCGCTTTGCGCTCCGTGGCTTTTTTCGCTGCCGCCTCGGAGATTTTCTTTGCCGCGTCCGCGCGCTCCGGACTCAGATCGTCTTTCTGGGCCGTGTCCGTCTTGGGCGCAGCCTTGCCATCGGGCGCCTTCATCGGATCCCATTTTTCAAAGGTTTCGGCCGCGTCATTGAGCTTGTCGAGGCCGAATTTCTTCGGATTGGCCGCGCCTTTGAGCGCCTCGGAGGCCTCTTTCATCCCGCTTTCATCCGCAGCCGCCTCCATCGCCCGCGAAAACTCGCGCGCCATGGATTTTGCCCGCGCGGTAAACCGCCCGAGCGTACGAAACATACCGGGCAAATCCTTCGGACCGACGACGATCAACGCCACGATCCCGATGATCAAAAGTTCTGACATGCCGATGTCAAACATCACGCACCGCCTTGTCCAAATACCACATCAACGGGACCTTTCGCCCCGCACACCAAAGAGCGCAACCGCGCAGAACAGGTCTCAGACCTTGTCCTTTTCCTCTTCGGGAGTGACATCTTTGGCCACTTCTGCGGCTTCCTCTTCGATTTCCTTGGTGCCCTCAGACACACCTTTTTTGAACGACGAAATACCTTTGCCGACCTCACCCATGAGGCCGGAAATTTTGCCGCGGCCAAAGAGGACCAGAACCACGACGGCGATGAGCAGAAGACCCGGAAGGCCGATATTGTTGAGCATGTGTCTCTCCATCTTTCGCGGACCGTACCCCGGTCCGTTACAATTCTCGGAGACAAGGATTAGGCCGCCCGTTCGCCAAGGAAAAGCGCAAAAACACGTTTCAGTCCCCATTGCACAACATTGGCGCGGCTGTGGCATGTGGATTTCTTCAACCGACAGGTTTATGTCTGTTGTGACTGATGCCCTCAAGTCAAAGCAATCGAATCAGGAAAAAGTGATGACGGACACTCAAGTAATTGAAACTGTTGGGGTCTCCCAAAAGGCAACACCGTGACAACGCGCGGGCACAAAAGCACAGGTTCACAGCGTAGCGAACGCCTGTTCAGCCTCATCCAGATTATGCGCGACGGCGAGCTCCACACCGCGCGGGAGCTCGCCGCACAGGTCAACGTTTCCGAGCGCACCATCTGGCGCGATATGGCAACCCTCAAAGCCTCTGGCGTCCCTGTCGAAGGCGAGCGCGGCGTCGGCTATACGATCACCGCACCCATCACCCTGCCACCATTGAACCTGACCATGGGCGAGTTGGAAGCTCTACATCTTGCAGTGGCCATTCTGGGCGAAGCCTCCGACCCGGATCTGGCAGACAGCGCGCAAAGCCTCGCCGCCAAAATCGACGCAGTTCTGCCCGAGAACACCGGCCCCGCCGCTGCCGAATGGGGCCATGCGCTCCATCCCTTTGCCTTTGCGGATGTGCAGACCGGCTTCAGACATATTCCTCTTTTGCGTCAGGCGGTGCGGGAAAAGAAAATCCTGCGCATCACCTATGCCGCGCTGTCGGGCGAGACTTCAGGCGAAACCAGTCCCCGCCTCGTACGCCCCCTACAGCTTGAATACTGGGGCCGCGTCTGGACCATGGGCGCGTGGTGCGAAGAGTGCGATGCTTTTCAGACCTTCCGTGTGGACCGGATTGAAAACGTCATTGATACAGGCGCACAGTTCAAGGATGAGCCGGGGAAAACCTTGGAAGACTTCATAGCATTTCAAAACACCTCTCACGTCCCGATATGAGTATTTTTTACCATCAGAAAACCGGATGCGTCCCGACTGCCGGTACATAGCGTAGTGACGTCACCGAAAGGGTTTCAGGCCACACGAGTCGGGACGGCTTTCCGATGGGCGGTCATCGGCGCTCCCGCCTGTACCGCATGACATATGTTAGGATACGAGGTTTAACAAAGCGTAATCATCGGCGCTTTCTGATGGGAAAAATACTCAGACGCGGTCCGAGGCAGAACCGTCTTTGACCGGAAAGACGAAACACCGATCCCGGCGCAGCATCAGCCACATCGGTGTGCCGGGCTTTGGCAAAAAGACCGAAGGCACCGTGGCTTTGAGCACAGAGCCGTCAAATTCCATTTTGAATTCCACAAGGCTCTCGCGCCCCATGAACCGTGCGCGTTGGACAACTGCGCGCGCGGGGGTGCCATCTTGCGGCGTCGGATTGGGGCCGCGCCCGTGCCGGTCGAAATCAATGCGCAGATGCTGCGGACGGATCACGATGTCCACTTCCGCCCCGTCCGGTTGACCGGGACAGAGGAACTTGCCGAACGGGGTGGTCACCGAGAGGTCTTGCACCTTGCCACGTATTACATTGATATCGCTGAAAAATGCAGCGGCTTTCCGGTCGACCGGAGCGTTGTAGATATTATAGGGCGCGCCTTGCTGAACGATCTTACCATCTCGCATCAACGCAATCTCGTCGGCCATGCGCATGGCTTCGTGCGGCTCATGGGTCACCAGAAGCACGGCGGTATTTTCCGACTTCAGCACATCCAGCGTGCTGTCGCGAATATCGTCCTTGAGCCGTTCGTCAAGACCCGAGAATGGCTCGTCCATCAACATGATCGACGGGCGCGGCGCCAAGGCGCGGGCGAGTGCGATCCTCTGTTGTTCGCCGCCGGACAATTCATGGGGAAACTTGTCGACAGCCGACAGAAGTCCGACCTTGTCCAACAGTTCCTCGACACGCGCACGTTTGTCGGATTTGTGACCGTTCAAGCCGAAAGCCACGTTCTCGGCGACGCTCAAATGTGGAAAAAGTGCAAAATCCTGAAACATCATTCCAATGGAACGCTGCTCCGGCGGGACACGGAAAACAGTATCGCAGACCAGCTCCCCGTCGACATAGATCTCGCCCTCGTCCTGCATGTCGACGCCCGCGATGATGCGCAGGGTTGTGGACTTGCCACAACCGGACGGTCCCAGAAGGCAGGTCACCTGCCCCGGCATCACTTTGAGCGAGACGTCCGAGACGACTTCGCGTCCCTGAAAGCGACGGCGGATGTTGCGGATTTCTAGGCGGGGATCGGTCACAGGCGGGGCTTTATCTGATGGAAACTCTCAAGTTGCCTATCAGGCCCGCGCAGCTATCGCAACTCTCGACGGTCTGCGCGGGATGGCTGGACCTGAACACCGCGCCATGCGAGCCGAAGCCGGAGCATGGCGCAGGTCAAATCTTCACATCGTGGTATTCGTCGCGCCACCATCCAGAAGGATGTTCTGCCCGACCATGAAACCCGCAAATTGCGAACACATGAAAGCACAGGTGGCCCCGAATTCCTCAATCGTCCCATAGCGGCCAGCCGGAATAGCGGCGGATTTCTCGGCGCGAACCTCATCGAAGCTTTTGCCAGAGGTCTCTGCCGCAGCACTGTCGAGGGAAACCGTGCGATTTGTCGCGTGAAGCCCGGGCAGAAGGTTGTTCATGACCACACCTTTCGGCGCAACCTGACGCGCAGTACCAGCGACATAGCCGGTCAGTCCGGCGCGGGCGGAATTCGACAGGCCCAGCACAGCGATGGGAGCCTTCACCGAGACAGAGGTGATGTTGACCACCCGCCCCCAGCCGCGCTCCATCATTCCCGGCACCAGCGCCTTGATCAGCGCGATGGGTGTCAGCATATTTGCGTCAAGCGCCTTGATGAAATCCTCGCGTTCCCAGTCTGTCCACTGTCCCGGCGGCGGACCACCTGCGTTGTTCACCAGAATATCCACCTCGCCCGCAGCCTTCAGCAGAGCCGCGCGCCCGTCCTCGGAGGTCACATCAGCGGCGACCGTCTCCACCGAAACCCCGAACTCCTCGCGGATCTTCTGTGCTTCGGCCTCAAGCGCGTCCTTGCCGCGGGCGTTCATCACCAGATCGACACCCGCCTCGGCCAAAGCCCGTGCGCAGCCCAGTCCCAAACCTTTTGACGAGGCACAGACGAGCGCCTTTTTCCCTTTGATCCCCAGATCCATTCAAATCTCCTTTGCAGTCACCAGTGCGTTCCACGCAAACTATGTGCGTTTTGCATTAAATAACACCAGTTCCGCCCAAATCACGCCATTGTTTCGCGGCAGAATAGAAATGTTAAAGATCAAAGCCCTGTGGATCGAGGTTGCGAGGCGTCTCTATGTACAATATTCGCAAGACACGGCATATTCACCGTTAAGATGATCCCACTTGATCCGGCCGCCGCAGCGTACCATTTTCAACAGAGTATCGAGCCTCTCAGGCATCCGGAGCACGTCATGAACAGGAAGGACAGCAGCTTGGTCACGCCACAGCAACCAGAAGGTCAATCCAGCCTACCGGTGCAAAGTCTTGTTGTGTATCGCGGTCAGGATTTGCGGGTGACCAACGGGGTGAACCTTGGCGACGGGCTGTCTTATGCTGCCGAGATGGAACTGGCCGACAATTATCAGCTGCACAAATCCGCCCGTCGTGGCCGGCTGTCAGTGCTGATCGACACCGACTCGCTGAGCGTTGCGGACAACACCGAACTCGGGGGTGCAGGGCACAGGCTGCACCTCGATTGCGTTGCGACATTTATGGCCGGTTCCGGTGTGACCGTCGAGCTTCTGGTGCTTGTGGAAACCGATGAGGACGGGCTGGTGGAAGCCACCTACTTTTTGCCCTTCGCCCCGCTCAAGCCCGATCTCGAATATGCGCTGGTCAAGATCGACAAGGACACCGCGCATACCCGTCTGGCCGATGTGGCCAGTGTCGCCTTCACACGCGGCACACGGATCACCCTGTCCAACGGGATGCAAAAACCGATTGAGGAGCTTTCCGTCGGTGACCGCGTCCTGACCCGCGACCATGGCCCCAAGGAAATTCGCTGGATCGGGGCGCAAACCGTGCGCGCCACCGGTGCCTTTGCTCCGATCGTGATCAAGAAAGGCGCTTTGAACAACGCCAATGATCTGGTCCTCTCGCCGCATCACCGGATTTTCATCTACCAACGCCGCGATGCCGTGCGCGCCGGACGTGCCGAAGTTCTGGTCAAGGCACGACTTTTGGTGAACGGGCAAAATGTCATTCAGACCGAAGGAGGATTCGTGGATTATTTCCAGATCCTCTTCGACAGCCACGAGATCATCTATGCCGAGGGCATCGCCGCCGAGAGCATGTTCGTGGACGGGCGAGTGAAGCCCTTCCTGCCGTCCGACATCCGTGCGCGGCTCTCCCCCGAGCATAGCGCCGATGAGACTCCGCGCGCCTTCGAACTGCGCGACGGGATGCTGGAACCTTCTGTGGCTGCCGATGTGCTGCGCGCCGCGTCGGGAAGCTGAGTATTTCCGGCACAAAGGATACATCCGTCAGGACAGGGCCGCGCCCGAATCGCGGGCCTTTGTGTTTCCTGCATATTCGCCCATTGCCCGCTCCCGCGCCCGCGCGTATATGAACGGCCATGTTGGATCGCTCACATAACGCCCCCGAATTGCCGCCGGAGATTGCCCGTCGCCGGACTTTTGCCATCATCTCGCACCCGGACGCCGGTAAGACGACGTTGACGGAGAAATTCCTGCTGTATGGTGGCGCGATCCAGATGGCCGGTCAGGTGCGCGCCAAGGGCGAGGCGCGGCGCACGCGGTCGGACTTTATGCAGATGGAGAAAGACCGCGGGATTTCCGTGTCGGCCTCGGCCATGTCTTTTGACTTTCACAACTACCGCTTCAATCTGGTGGACACCCCCGGTCACTCGGATTTCTCCGAGGACACCTATCGCACACTCACGGCGGTGGATGCGGCGATCATGGTTATTGATGGCGCAAAAGGTGTGGAAAGCCAGACGCAGAAGCTTTTCGAAGTCTGCCGTATGCGCGACCTGCCGATCCTGACATTTTGTAACAAGATGGACCGCGAGAGCCGCGACACACTTGATATTATTGACGAAATTCAAGAAAATCTTGCCATTGACGTGACGCCTGCCTCTTGGCCCATTGGTGTCGGGCGGGATTTCCTCGGCTGCTATGATGTTTTGAACGACCGCCTCGAATTGATGGATCGCGCCGACCGCAACAAGGTGGCCGAGAGCATCAAGATCGAAGGGCTGGACGATCCGAAACTCGCGGAACATGTGCCGGAACACCTGCTGGAACAGCTCAAGGAAGGGCTGGAAATGGCGCGGGAACTGCTACCGCCGTTTGACCGGCAAGCCTTTCTCGACGGCACGCTGACGCCGATCTGGTTCGGCTCCGCGATCAACTCCTTCGGCGTGCAGGAACTCATGGACGGGATGGCAAAATACGGCCCCGAGCCACAGCCCCAAAAGGCCACCCCCCGCCCGATCAGCCCCGAAGAAAAGAAGGTCATGGGCTATGTGTTCAAGGTGCAGGCCAACATGGACCCGAAACACCGCGACCGTGTGGCCTTTGTGCGTCTGGCCGCCGGACATTTCAAACGCGGGATGAAACTGACCCATGTGCGGTCGAAAAAGCCGATGTCGATTTCGAATCCGGTGCTGTTTCTGGCCTCCGACCGCGAATTGGCAGAAGAGGCATGGGCCGGTGACATCATCGGCATTCCGAACCACGGGCAATTGCGGATCGGGGACACGCTGACCGAAGGTGAGGATATTCGCGTGACCGGTATCCCCTCCTTTGCGCCGGAGCTTTTACAAGGTGTGCGCGCGGGCGATCCGATGAAGGCCAAGCACCTCGAAAAAGCCCTTATGCAATTCGCCGAAGAAGGGGCCGCGAAGGTTTTCAAACCCGCGATTGGCTCCGGCTTTATCGTCGGCGTTGTGGGCGCACTTCAGTTCGAGGTTCTCGCCAGCCGGATCGAGCTGGAATACGGGCTGCCTGTTCGATTTGATGCATCTCAATTCACATCTGCACGCTGGGTGACCGGCCCAAGGTTGGAATTGGACAAGTTTATCAACGCCAACAAACAGCATATTTCCTATGATCATGACGGCGATCCGGTGTTTTTGACCCGTCTGCAATGGGACATTGACCGAATCGAGCGCGATTATCCGGAACTGACGCTCTCCGCGACAAAAGAGATGATGGTGTAACGCCACACATCCTTGCGTGCGACTTTTTGCCGATCTGATAAATGGGGGTTTCCCATATGCTGTCAGGTCGGCTACCGTCCCCGCGGAATGCAACTACCAACAGGTTTTGTCTCATGAGCCCCGTCAGCCGTCTCGCCCTTACCGCTGGACTTTCCGCCACCGCAACGTCCGCCTTTGCGGATGCACCGGGTTGGGACCTTCTGAAAGGGATCACGATTGACGAAGTGGTCACGGAAACCTCCTATGAGGTGAAAAAGGGCTTTCCCGAACGTCTCAAAAACGGTGTTCAGGGCATGGAATTGACGGGCTATGCTGTTCCGCTCACGCCGGGCTCGGAGATTCGCGAGTTGATACTTGTCTCTGATATGGGCCTGTGCCCCTTCTGCGGTGGTGCGGATCACGGCGCCTCGGTTCAGGTCAATCTCGACACACCTCTGGTCGGGCTTGAAGAAGGCGCCCGCGTCACGCTTCGCGGCGATATGATGCCGGTTCATGATCCGGAAACATGGCAAGCCGCCATTCTGGAAAATGCGGTGCTTGTCAGCGGCTGAGCCGCCTTTAGAGCCAAAGATCACGCCTCCCCCTGCCTTTCCTTGACCTTTTGCGCCAACAAGCGTAAAAGACGCGCCAAAGACGTCTCGGCAATATGGCCGGACGGGCCGCGTGGAATTTGCGGCCGTTTTTACAGCCGCACATCGCGAAAGGCACAGTTTGACCAAGTTCTCCGATCTAAATCTCGCTCCCAAAGTTCTCAAAGCCATTGAGGATGCGGGCTACGAAAGCCCGACCCCTATTCAGGCCGGCGCCATCCCGCCCGCTCTTGAAGGCAAAGACGTGCTCGGCATCGCGCAAACGGGGACCGGCAAGACTGCCTCTTTCGTTCTGCCGATGATCACCATGCTGGGCCGGGGCCGCGCACGCGCACGTATGCCGCGCTCTCTGGTGCTCTGCCCGACACGCGAACTCGCCGCGCAGGTTGCCGAGAATTTCGACCAATACACCAAATACATGAAGCTGACCAAAGCGCTGCTCATCGGCGGCGTAAGCTTTAAAGAGCAGGATTCGCTGATCGACAAAGGCGTCGATGTCCTGATCGCGACACCGGGCCGTCTTCTTGACCATTTCGAACGCGGCAAGCTGATCCTCTCTGACGTTAAGGTCATGGTGGTGGACGAAGCCGACCGGATGCTCGACATGGGGTTCATCCCCGATATCGAACGTATTTTCGGCCTCACGCCTTTCACCCGCCAGACCCTATTTTTCTCGGCCACGATGGCACCGGAGATCGAACGGATCACCAACACCTTCCTCTCAGCCCCTGCGCGGATCGAGGTGGCCCGTCAGGCGACATCCGGCGAGAATATCGAACAGCATGTGGTGATGTTCAAAGGCTCCCGCCGCGACCGTGCCGCCAGCGAAAAACGCAAACTTCTGCGCGCTTTGATCGACGCGGAAGGCGAAAAGCTGCAAAACGGAATCATATTCTGCAACCGCAAGACGGATGTGGATATCGTCGCGAAATCCCTCAACAAATACGGCTATCAAGCCTCTCCGATCCACGGTGATCTGGAGCAGAGCCAACGTAACGCCACCCTTGAGAAATTCCGCAATGGCGAGCTTAAAATCCTCGTGGCTTCCGATGTGGCCGCACGCGGGCTGGACGTGCCCTCTGTGACCCATGTATTCAACTTCGACGTGCCCGGCCATGCCGAAGACTATGTGCACCGGATTGGCCGGACAGGTCGCGCAGGCCGCGACGGCAAGGCGATCATGATTTGCGAACCGCGTGACGAAAAGAATTTCGCCGATGTCGAATCGCTCATCGCCAAGGAAATTTCACGGCTTGAAAACCCGCTCGGGACACCGACCGAGGATGCGCCGGAGCAGGAAGAAGTGAAGGCCGAAAAGCCGAAGCGCAGCCGGTCGCGCAAGCGCAAGTCTGACAAGATAGACGAAGTGAATCCCGTCGAGGCCAAGGAAGAGCCGCGTCAGGTCGCCGCCGAGCCGGAGACTCCGAAAGAAGCCGCTCCGGAACGCCAGAGCGCCCCTGCCCCGTCCGAGCCGAAGCCGCGCCGTGGTGGCCGTGGTCGCAGGGAGGATGACAACAAGGTCGTCGGCCTTGGCGATCACCTGCCCTCTTTCATCGCACTGAGTTTTGAGGAGCGTCAGGCGGGCTGATCCCCCTGACGACCCTCTTCCAGACATTGAAAAATCCGCGCCAAAAGCGCGGGTTTTATTTTGAGTATTTTTTGCAGCAAAGGAAACGGGATGGTTGTCTCGAACCTTAGCTAAATAACCAATGCGGGAGAGAGAACCCCTCCCCCACATTGAGTCTAAAATGCATTATTAGTAGTGCTGATCAGCTCGACAGTCGCGAGATGATGATTTGCACTTCCGGTTTCTTGCCGACTTCCTCTTGTGTCGTGCGACGGATGATCCGGCGCATTTCCTCTTCGAGTTTATCGTCATCCCCGAGCGTCTTGGGCTTGGCGCGCATAAGGAACTGATTCACGTCTTCTTCAAGCACCTCGTTCAGAGGTGCGCGCGACAGGCCGGTTTCCGGCAGACCACGCAGCTCGCACCAGCAATCGCCCAAGGGTTCGTCGTCCTCGACGATCACCGTCGCCACCACAAGACCGTTCAGGGCCATGCGAATACGGTCGCGCACGATACCGTCCATCGCGCCAATCTGGATCTTGCCATCAAGATAGGTGCGGCCTGTCTCGACATATTCCACCACGCGCGGCGTTGCTGCGGAGAGGTCCACACCGACACCATTGGGCGCGATGATAGCTGTGAACCCGTTGGATTCGGCCAGTTTCGCATGTTCGCGCAGGTGACGGTGCTCCCCGTGCATGGGCACAACGACTTGCGGCTTTACAATCTCATGCATCATCGCCAGATCGGGGCGATTTGCGTGGCCGGAGACGTGAATATCGTCACGACCGGAGATCGTCTCGACCCCCATCTCCGAGAAAGCGTTCAGGATGCGACCGACAGAGACCTCGTTGCCCGGAATGGTTTTGGAGGAAAAGATCAGCGTATCGCCCTCGGTCATTTTCAGGCCAAGATATTTGCCCCGCGACAGCTGTGCCGTGGCCGCGCGATGTTCGCCTTGCGAGCCTGTCGTCAGAAGCATCAGGTTCTCGCGCGGAATATCACCGGCGTTTTCGGGCGACACGGTTTTCGGGAAATCGGAGATGATCCCCGTCTCGATCGCGGCGGTAATCATGCGGCGCATGGCGCGGCCAAGAAGCACGACCGAACGGCCCGCTTTGGAACCGGCATCTGCCAGCGTTTTGACCCGTGCAATGTTGGAGGCGAAAGTGGTCGCAGCCACCATCCCGTCAAGAGACGCGATGAGATTGCTCAGGGGTTCAATGACATCCGCTTCCGAGCGCCCCGGATTGGGGGAGAAAACATTGGTCGAATCGCAGACCAGAGCTTTCACACCGTCTTTCGCGATATCCTCGAACAAGGCGCGATCAAAGGGTTCGCCCACCACGGGGTTTTCATCTGTCTTGAAGTCGCCGCTATGGATCACACGCCCTGCGGGGCTGTCGATCACAAGTGCCGAGGACTCCGGAATGGAGTGGGAGATCGGAACGAAACCCACCGTGAAGGGGCCGACTTTGATCTGTTCTGGCCATGCGGAGACCGTCTTGATCTGCAATTCGTCATGGCCGTGTTCTTCGAATTTCAAACGCGCCAGATGCGCGGTGAAGGCGCGGGCATAGATCGGAGCCTGAAGGCGCGGCCAGAGATGGCCAACAGCGCCGACATGGTCCTCATGCGCGTGGGTGATAAAGATGCCGTCGATCCGGTCCTTGCGCTCTTCGAGCCAAGCCACATCGGCGAAAATCAGATCGACGCCGGGCGTGCCGTCCATCGAGGGGAAAGTTACGCCCAGATCGACCACGATATAGCGTTCGTTGCCAGCGGGACCGTAGCCGTAAACATAGCAGTTCATGCCGATTTCGCCGGCGCCGCCAAGGGGTAGATAGAGAAGTCTGTCGCTCATAGGGTGCCCTGATCCTTATTATATTGGTGAATGACCACGAGGCCGTGAATGGTCAGGAATTCGTCAAATGCGTCAAAGAGTTTGTGACCCTGATTGAACAAAGGCGCAAGCCCTCCGGTCGCGATCACGCGCATCGGGCGGCCATATTCTTCTTTGATCCGGTTGCAGGTCTCGCGCACAAGACCAGTATAGCCCCAAAACACACCGGATTGCATACAGGCCACTGTATTTGTGCCGATCACCTTCTGCGGCATAGTCACATCCACATGCGGAAGGGCGGCTGCAGCGTGGTGCAGGCTTTCGAGAGAGGTGTTGACCCCGGGAGAGATCACACCGCCCACATAGGCCCCGTCTTCGGCCACCACGTCGAATGTGGTCGCCGTGCCGAAATCCACTACGATGAGATCTCCGCCATAGAGATCGAATGCGCCTGCGGAATTCACCAGACGGTCAGGCCCCACAGTGGTGCCCTCATCGACACGCGCCATATGCGGCAAAAGGCATTCCGGTTTGCCGACCACCAAGGGGCGACAATCGAAATAACGGTTGGCGAGCACGCGCAGGTTGAAGACCACGCGCGGCACGGTCGAGGAGATTACCACCTCGGTGATATCTGCCTCGATCTTCTGGAAATTCATCAGCGTCGACAACCAGACATAATACTGGTCGGCCGTGCGTTGATGCTCCGTCGAGGTGCGCCATGTGGCGATGAAATCCGACCCGTTCCAGATGGAAAAGACGGTGTTGGTATTGCCTGCATCGATACAGAGAAGCATCAGAAATAGACCTCTGCGGCTGGAATGGAGAGTTTGCCTTTCGGCGTCGCAAGAACAAGATTGCCGAAGGCATCCACGGTTTCGAATATGCCGTGATGGGTCTCGCGTATGGTGCGGGCGCGGATTTCTGTGCCTAGACGCGCGGCGCGGGAGAGCCATGCCTCACGGATCGGACCAAAGCCGAAGTTCGTGAACTGCGCTTCCCAATGGGCATAGGCGGGGGCAAGCTGGTCCAGAAATTCCTCCGGCTCGACCAATGCGCCGGTCTCATGGGCCAGCGAGACAGGCGGCAGCGCGCCCTCTTCGACCATAGAGACGGGAGGCGCTTCGGCGAGATTGACGCCGATCCCGATAGACAGATGCGCAGGGCCACGTTCCAGAAGGATGCCCGCGACCTTGCCACCGTTGAGAAGCACATCATTGGGCCACTTGAGCGCGAACGGGTCCGAGCGGCCCGTCACCGCGACGAAAGCATCATAAAGCGCCAACGCGGAGACAAAACTGCGCAGCGCGATGATCTCCGGACGTTCCTGTGGAAACATCAGCAGCGTGGCGGCAAAGTTGCCTTTGGGCATGGTCCATGCCCGACCGCGTCGCCCGTGGCCTGCGGTTTGCACCTGTGCGAGAATCCATTGCGGAAATGCGCAAGAGGCCGCTACGCGTGCGGCCTCCGACATAGTGCTATCCACGGTGGGGAGAACGGTCCGCCCTACCCCCTCGGGCCATATATGGCGACTATCGGGCATATTTATCGGTCACTTGACCAGAGCATCCGCCGCCAAGGCCGCCATGCCCTCAACCCCGAACATGTTGACGATCCCGACCAGCATGATCAGCGCGGACACCGTCAACAAGGCAAAAGCCACCGGACTTGTCACCTTGTCGAGCGGATCGGTCTCTGTGCCGAAATACATGTAATAGACGATGCGCAGGTAGTAGAACGCCCCGATCACGGAGGCGATCACACCGAAGACAGCGAGGTAAACCAGCCCCGCGCCCCAAGCGGCTTGAAGCACAGCCAGTTTTCCGAAGAAGCCGAGCATCGGCGGCACACCTGCGAGCGAGAACATCAGGACCAGAACGGCCAGAGCCTTCGTCGGGGAATTGCGCCAGTAGAGGTTCAGCGAGGCAATGTCGGTGACCGGTTTGCCATCGCGTTCCATAGTCATGATAAAGGCGAATGTGCCGATGTTCATCGTGACATAGATCGCCATGTAGATCAGCGCGGATTGCACGCCTTGCGCATTCCCTGCGGCCAGCCCCATGAGCGCGAAGCCCATGTGGGAGATCGAGGAATAGGCCATGAGGCGTTTGATGTTTTTCTGACCGATACCAGCAATCGCCCCCAAGAACATGGACGCCACAGCGATCACAGCGAGCACCTGTTGCCAGTCGCCGACGATACCGCCGAATGCATCATGCAGCACGCGGGCAAAGAGGCCCATAGCGGCGAGTTTCGGCGCTGTGGCAAAGAACGCGGTCGTGGGCGTGGGCGAGCCTTCATAAACATCCGGCGTCCACATGTGGAACGGCACGGCGGAGACTTTGAACGCCAGCCCTGTCATCACGAAGACGAGGCCGAAGAGCACACCCACCGGCGCGCCATCATGCACAACGGAGATGATACCCGCAAAAGCTGTCGTGCCCGCAAACCCGTAGACCAGCGATGCACCGTAGAGCAGAAGCCCCGAGGACAGGGAGCCCAGCACGAAATATTTGAGTCCCGCTTCGGTGGATTTCACACTGTCGCGGCGGAAGGAGGCAATGACGTAGAGCGCCAGAGACATAAGCTCCAGCCCCATATAAAGCGCCATAAGGTCGCCTGCGGAAACCATAACCATCATGCCGATCGTGGAGAAGAGCACGAGGATTGGATATTCGAACTTGGCAAAGCCGCGCTTCTCAAGGAAGTCGTAGGACATCACGAGCACAGCCGCGCCCGCGAGCAGAACGCCCACCTTGCCGAACCGCGAGAACGCGTCGTCGATGAACATGCCACCAAATGCGGTGTGCGCCCCTTCGCCACCCAACCCGATCATCAAGGCGATGACAACAAACACCGCAGCGGTGACCCATGTGATGAGCCCTGCGAGCTTGTCCTTGCCGGTGTAGACAGCAAACAAGAGCGCCGCCATGCCATAGATGGCGAGGAGAACTTCCGGCAGGACGATGGAAAAGTCAGTAGAGGTCATATCCCCAGTGTCCTTTAATGTGTGGCGACGTCTGCAACCATCGGCAGAGCGGCGTGATAGGTTTCAAGAAGGGTGGAGACCGACGGCCCGATGAGATCAAGCACCAGCGAGGGATAGATCCCCAGCAGAAGCGTCATGGCCACCAGAGGCGCAAAGATCCATTTCTCGCGCGCGGTCATATCCTTGATCGTCTTCAGGCTTTCCTTGATCAGGTCGCCCAGCACAACGCGGCGATAGAGCCAGAGCGCGTAACAGGCCGAGAAGATCACACCCGTAGCAGCCACCAGAGCGATCCATGTGTTGGCCTGGAACATACCGATGATCGTCAGGAATTCGCCGACAAAGCCGGAGGTGCCCGGAAGGCCGATGTTGGCCATGGTGAAGAACATGAAAATCAGCGCGTAAGCCGGCATCTTGTTCACCAGCCCGCCAAACGCCGCAATGTCACGGGTGTGCATCCGGTCGTAGATCACCCCGACGCAGAGGAACAACGCGCCCGCGACAAAACCGTGGGAGATCATCTGAAAGATCGCGCCATCGAGACCTTGCTGGTTCATGGTGAAAATCCCTGCGGTCACATAGCCCATGTGCGCAACAGAGGAATAGGCGATCAGCTTTTTCATATCCTCCTGCACCAGCGCCACGACAGAGGCGTAGACGATGGCGATGACCGACAGCACCATGATGAAATCGGCAAGGTTGGCCGACGCCACAGGGAACATCGGCAGCGAGAAGCGCAAGAAGCCGTAGCCGCCCATCTTCAACAGGATCGAGGCCAGAACCACGGAGCCCGCAGTCGGCGCCTGAACGTGCGCGTCCGGCAACCATGTGTGCACCGGCCACATCGGCATCTTCACCGCGAAAGAGGCGAAGAAAGCGAGGAAGGCCAGCGTCTGGAACCCGCCAACAATGTTGAAGCCCAGCACCTGAATGGTCTCGGAGGAGAACTCATGCGCCATAAGCTGCACAATGTCGGTGGTGCCAGCGTCGATATACATGGCCACCATCGCCACCAGCATCAGCACGGAGCCGAGGAAGGTGTAGAGGAAGAATTTGAACGCGGCATAGATGCGGTTCTGACCGCCCCAGATGCCGATGATCAGGAACATCGGGATCAGCCCCGCTTCAAAGAAGAGGTAGAAGAGCATCAGGTCCAGCGCACAGAAGACGCCGAGCATGAGCGTTTCCAGAAGCAGGAAGGCGATCATGTATTCCTTGACGCGGGTTTTCACATCCCACGCGGACCAGATCACCAGCGGCATCAGCGCCGTGGTGAGCATCACGAACAGGACCGAAATCCCGTCCACGCCCATCTTGTATTTCAGCCCCATGATCCAGTCGGCCTCTTCGACCATCTGGAACCCTGTGTCCTGCGGGTTGAACCCGAAAAGAATGAACAGCGAGACCACAAAGGTGATCACCGTCGCAAACAGCGCGAGGCGTTTTGCATTCAGTTGAGCGACTTCGTCCTCGCCGCGCAGAAACAGCGCGAGCACGAGAGCGGCCACCGTCGGAAGGAAGGTGACGAAGGAAAGCACGTTATCCATTAGTGAGCCCCCCCGCCGATCGACATCCAGGTTACCAAGATCACAATCCCCAGAACCATGCTAAAAGCGTAAGTGAAGATGAAGCCCGACTGCGCACGCCCGGCAAGGCGGGTGAAGAAGGGCACGATACCAAGTGCGATGCCATTGATGGCCCCGTCGATGGTGCCCACGTCACCGCGTTTCCACAGGAAGCGGCCAAGAGCCAACAGGGGACGCACAATGATCGCGTCGTAAATCTCGTCGAAATACCATTTGTTCAGCAGGAACTGGTAGGCGACGGGCTGGCTTTTCGCCAGTTTCGCGGGAGTTTCCGGCTTCCAGATGTAGAACCAGACCGCAATCAGGAAGCCCAGCACCATCGCGATAAAGGGCGAGACTTTCACCCATGTCGGCGCGTGGTGGGCATCGTCGAGAATGGTGTTATCCGAAGCAAGGAAGATCGCACCCTGCGGCGCCATGCCCTCGGCATGTTCGGCACCATGCGTATCCGCCACCACATGCGCGTCATCTGCATGGGCGTCTGTATGCGTGTCTGCGCCACCTTCGACCATCTCCACCTCCGCATGATGCGGCAGGCCAAAGAAATCAGTGAACTTGTCATGATCGCCAAAGAAGCTGTTGTACCAGATCATCCCGCCGAAGATCGCCCCCAGAGACAGGGTGCCAATCGGAATCAGCATCACAAGCGGGCTTTCATGGGCGTGGTCATGCGCATGATGGTCGCCGCGCGGCTTGCCGAAGAAGGTCAGGAAGATGAGGCGCCACGAGTAGAACGAGGTGAACAACGCCGCGATAACCAGCATCCAGAAGGCATAGCCCACACCGGACGCATAGGCGCTCTCGATGATCGCGTCTTTCGACAGGAAGCCCGCAAAGCCGATAGTGGTAAGCGGAATCCCGACACCGGTGATGGCCAGCGTGCCGATGATCATCATCCAGAAGGTGAACGGGATCTTCTTGCGCAGCGCACCGTAGTTGCGCATGTCCTGTTCGTGGTGCATCGCGGTGATCACCGAACCGGCCCCGAGGAACAGCATCGCTTTAAAGAACGCGTGTGTCAGAAGATGGAACATCGCCGGACCATAGGCGCCCACACCTGCGGCCACGAACATGTAGCCAAGCTGCGAACAGGTCGAATAGGCGATCACCCGTTTGATGTCATTCTGCACAAGCCCCACCGTGGCGGCGAAAAACGCCGTGGTGGCCCCGATGTAGACGATGAAGGTCTGCGCCTGCGGTGCATATTCAAAGACCGGCGACATGCGGCAGACGAGGAAGACCCCCGCCGTCACCATGGTCGCGGCGTGGATCAGCGCCGACACGGGCGTCGGGCCTTCCATCGCGTCCGGCAACCATGTGTGCAAAAAGAGCTGCGCCGATTTCCCCATCGCACCGACGAAGAGCAGGAAGGCCAGAAGATTGGCCGCGTTCCATTCCGTCCAGAGGAAGTGCAGCGAGGTATCCGCCAGAAGCGGTCCCGAGGCGAACACATCGTCAAAGCGCACACTGTCCGTCACAAGGAACAGACCCGCCATGCCAAGAATGAACGCGAAGTCGCCCACACGGTTGACGATAAAGGCTTTCATAGATGCCGCACCTGCGGAGGGTTTCTTGAAATAGAACCCGATCAACAGGTAGGAGGCCAGCCCCACGCCTTCCCAGCCGAAGAACATCTGGAGCAGGTTGTCCGATGTCACCAGCATCAGCATGGTGAAGGTGAAGAAAGAGAGATAGGCAAAGAACCGTGCACGGTAGGGCTCGTCATCGCCGAAGTTCTCGTCATGAGCCATGTAGCCCAGCGAGTAGAGATGCACGAGCGCCGACACTGTGTTGACCACGATCAGCATGATCGTCGTCAGCCGGTCGATCCGGATACCCCAATCAACAGAGAGCGACCCGCTTTCGATCCAGCGCAGGACCGTGACATGCTCGGTCGTGCCGTCAAAGGTGAGAAACATAACCCAAGACAGGATCGCGGCGAGGAACAAAAGACTTGTGGTCAGATATTGCGCGCTCTTCTCGCCGATCACGCGCCAGCCAAAGCCGGCGATGAGGGCCCCCACAAGCGGCGCAAAGAGGATGATCGTTTCCATAGCCAGTTACCCTTTCATCACGTTGACGTCTTCGACGTCGATCGTGCCGCGGTTGCGGAAGAAGCTCACGAGAATGGCCAGCCCGATGGCGGCCTCTGCTGCGGCCACGGTGAGCACCAGCATCGTGAAAATCTGTCCCGTCAAATCCCCCATAAAGGAGGAGAAGGCGACAAGGTTGATATTGACCGACAGCAGGATCATCTCGATCGACATCAGGATGATGATGATGTTCTTCCGGTTCAAAAAGAGCCCGAAGATGCCGATGACAAACAGCGCCGCGGCCACTGTCAGGTAATGTTCAAGTCCGACCATGTCGTCCCTCAGTTCTTTCTCTCTCGCCGCCTTGTCGCGGCCTTAGGTAACGGGGCAAACTCTGCGCGCCCCGCTCATTCGTAGGCTTAAAGCCCCGGCTTAAAGCCCCTGCCCCGGTTTCACGTCCTTCATTTCGAAGGAGTCTTCGGGCTTGCGATACATCTGCTGGAGCACGTTCTGGCGTTTGACATCCGAACGGTGGCGCAGCGTCAGGACAATCGCCCCGATCATCGCGACCAGAAGCACCAGCCCCGCCAGTTGGAACAGCATCAGGTAGTCGTCATACATCAACTGCCCCAGAGCCGCAGTGTTATGCACCTCGGCGGCATCCGGCGTGATCGAGCGACGCAGCGCCTCGGCACCCTCGGCAGAACTCCAGTCGCCAAAGGCAAAGCCCATCTGCAACAGCAGAACCACACCGATCAGAAGGCCGAATGGCAAGTATTGCGCCATCCCCGCTTTCAACTCGGCAAAATCCACGTCGAGCATCATGACCACGAAGAGGAACAGAACCATGACAGCCCCGACATAAACAATGACCAGAAGCATCGCGACGAATTCCGCGCCCAGAAGCACGAAAAGCCCCGATGCGGTCAGGAACGTGACGATCAGCCAGAGGACGGAATGCACGGGGTTCCGGGATACGACCGTGAACACCCCGGCCACCAGCATCACGATGGCGAAAAGGTAAAATGCGTAATCTGCGACAGTCATTCACTGCCCTCCTGCGTCTCGGAGAAGACGTCTTGCGCCAGCTCCAGTGCCTTCGACATTGCCGGAACCCCGCCCAGCATTGACATTTGATAGATCACTTCCGCGATCTCTTGTTGTGTGGCCCCCGCCTCCATGGCGTGGCGGACCGTCATTTTGAATGGCGCTGCGGCCTGTGCCCCCAAAACCGTTTGTCCGGCCAGAACAACCAACAACCGCGTTTTCGCGTCCAGCCCGTCCTTGTTGAACGTATTGCCCCAGAACATTTCCATCTGTTCGCGCGACATGGTCGGGAACAACTTGTCGAGAGCCGGCATCTGGAAATTCTCCAGCGCCGGATTTATCGACGCCGCCATTTTCTGGCTCTGCTCGATCATCTCAGCGAAAAGTTTGGTGAAATCGTTCATAAAGGGGTCCAACTCTTAGCGATAAGGCGCATCCAGTTCGAGGTTGCGGGCAATCTCCGCCTCCCAGATCGCACCGTTCTCAAGGAGTTTCTCCTTGTCATAGAACAGTTCTTCACGGGTTTCGGTAGAGAATTCGAAATTCGGGCCTTCGACAATGGCATCCACAGGGCAGGCTTCCTGACAGAAACCGCAGTAGATGCATTTGGTCATGTCGATGTCGTAACGCGTGGTGCGCCGCGATCCATCTTCGCGCGGTTCGGCGTCGATGGTGATGGCCTGCGCAGGGCAGATCGCCTCGCACAGTTTACACGCGATACAACGCTCTTCGCCGTTGGGATAACGGCGCAGCGCATGTTCGCCACGGAACCGCGGGCTGAGCGGGCCTTTTTCATGCGGGTAGTTGATCGTCGCTTTGGGGGCGAAGAAATACCGCAGTCCGATTTTGAAGCCGGCCCAGATGTCCATCATCAGGAAATACTTGGCGGCGCGGGTATAATCGAGAGCCATGGGTTAGCCTCCTACCGTCCAGCGCGCATAGGTTCCCCAGAACGCACCGTATTGAGCAAAAAATGCGACCAGAACGACCCAGCCCAGCGACAGCGGCAGGAAGACTTTCCAGCCAATGCGCATCAACTGGTCGTAGCGGTAACGCGGGACAATGGCTTTCACCATCGAGAAGATAAAGAAGGCGATCAGCATCTTGAGGATCAGCCACAGGATACCGTCGGGCAGGAATTCGACCGGCGAGTTCCAGCCGCCGAAGAACAGGATCGACACGAGGGCACACATCAGCACCACCGCCATCAACTCGCCCATCATGAACAAGAGAAACGGCGTGGAGGAATATTCAACCTGATAGCCTGCGACGAGTTCCGATTCCGCTTCGGGCAAATCGAACGGCGGGCGGTTGGTTTCCGCCAGAGCCGAGACGAAAAACAAGAAGACCATCGGGAAGTGCGGCAGCCAATACCAGCTGAAGATCCCCGCCCCGTCTTGCGCCGCGACGATGTCACCGAAGTTCATCGAACCGGAGGACAGCACCACGCCGATGATGATGAGGCCGATAGAGACCTCGTAGGAAATCATCTGTGCGGCAGAGCGCAGCGAGCCCAGAAACGGATATTTCGAGTTGGACGCCCAGCCCCCCATGATCACCCCGTAGACCTCAAGCGAAGAGACCGCGAAGATGTAGAGGATTGCCACATTGATATCCGCGATCACCCAGCCGTCATTCCACGGGATCACCGCCCAAGCGATGGCCGCCGTGATAAAGGTAATCATCGGCGCGAGGTAGAAGACGAACTTGTCCGCCCCTGCCGGTACGACCACCTCTTTCACGAGGTATTTGATGAAGTCCGCAAAAGACTGCAACAGGCCGAAGACGCCCACGATGTTGGGGCCTTTACGCATCTGGACCGCGGCCCAGATCTTACGGTCGCCATACATCAGGAAGGCGAGCGCCACGAAGAGCGGCACGAGGACCAGCAAGATCTGCCCGAGCGTGAGCAGAAAGATCCCCAAGTTAGTTGTCGTGAAAAATTCGACCATTTTTCAGCCTTTCACACCGTCGGTATTCCGTTATCCCGACAGTTTGCGACGACGACTTCTGCGTCGAGCTTGCGCAAACCTTCGGGAAGCGCTGGCGAGATGGTGTAAACAGCATCCGCGCGCCAAATTCCAGCCTCATGTGCAACATTTGTCCGCACATGTCGCGCAAATCCGAAACCCCGGATCAGCGCATATTGCGCGGCGGCACAATCTGCATAGGCCACCACGTCCTTTTTTGCCTCGTCGCCTTTGGCGGCAACGAAGAAATTCACCAGATCACCGTCCAGAAGACGGGTCTCCACACCGAGATATTCGGTTTGCCCCGCCATACGCCCCACCTCGGCCTCGGGCGCAGCAACAGCACAGCCCGAAAGCTGAACAGCCGCCATAAGCCCAAGCACCGGACCGGCAGGATATGTGGCGCGCCCCGTCATCACTCGGCAGCCACCGGTGTCTCTTTGCGCGCCTTGGCCATAGCGGAGAGTTCCGCCATCAGCACGGAGGAGCGCGCAATCGGGTTTGTCAGATAGAAATCCTTCACCGCGTTGCGGAATGTCGCCTTGCCCAGCGGTTTCTGAGGAAGTGCGACCACCTCGTTCTCCGGCACCGAGTCGATCTGTGCCAGATGCGGCACGTCTTCGATCAGGGCATTGCGCAGTTGCGCCAGCGAGTCGTAAGGCAGCGTTGCGCCCACTTCGCTCGAAAGCGCACGCAGGATCGCCCAGTTCTCTTTCGCCTCACCCGGCGGGAAAGCCGCACGGAGCGCCAGTTGCGGACGCCCTTCGAGATTGACGAACAGGCCGGTTTCTTCGGTATAGGCTGCCCCGGGCAGAACCACATCGGCACGATGTGCGCCCAGATCGCCGTGCGAGCCTTGGTAGATCACGAAAGGACCGTCGGCAATTTCGACCTCGTCCGCGCCGAGGTTGTAGATCACCTCCGCACCACTTGTCGCCGCATCAAGGCCACCTTCGGTCACAGCATTCACATCCATCGCCCCGACACGGCTTGCTGCCGTGTGCAGCACCATGAGTTTGGAGCCGGTCAGATCGCAGAGTTTCTGTGCCGCAGCCAGAACCGCTTCGCCATCGGCCTCGTTGATCGCGCCTGCGCCGACGATGACGATGGAGGGTTGATCAACAACCGCGCCATAGTCCTTGTTCAACAGGCTTTCGAGTGCTGCCCGATCCGTGCCCACATGGGTGTAATCATAGGTCAGATCGACCGCTTCGCCGACCAGCCCGACCTCGGCACCTTTCACCCAGGCCTTGCGAATCCGCGCGTTCAACACCGGCGCTTCGTCGCGCGGGTTGGTGCCGATCATCTGGATGAATTTCGCGTCATCAATATCTTCGATCTTCGCCGTGCCAGCATAAACGCCACGGTTGCCGATGGGCAGTTTCGCACCGTCCACACGACATTCCACATGACCGCCCAGCCCTTCGACGAGACCTTTCAAAGCGTAAACCGCCTCGACCGGGGCCAGATCGCCCACAATGCCCGCGACTTTCTTGCCCTTCATGGCATTGGCTGCGGCGGCGAGGGCTTCGGCCCATGTCGCTTTGGTCAGCTTGCCATTCTTGCGGATATAGGGCGTGTCGATCCGCTGGCGTTTGAGACCGTCCCAGATGAAACGGGTCTTGTCGGAAATCCATTCCTCGTTCACGCCATCATGGTTGCGCGGCAGAATACGCATCACTTCACGGCCCTTGGTGTCCACACGGATGTTGGAGCCAAGCGCATCCATCACGTCGATGGTCTCGGTCTTGGTCAATTCCCAAGGACGTGCGGTGAAAGCATAGGGTTTCGAAGTCAGCGCGCCCACCGGACACAGGTCAATGATGTTGCCCTGAAGGTTGGAGGCCAGCGTTTCGTTCAAATAGCTGGTGATCTCGCTGTCTTCGCCACGGCCCGTCTGGCCCATCTGGGTGATGCCCGCGACCTCGGTCGTGAAGCGCACGCAGCGGGTGCAGGAAATACAGCGGGTCATCGCGGTGCTGACGAGCGGGCCGAGGTTCAGCTCCTCGGTCGCGCGTTTGGGTTCGCGGTAGCGCGAGAAATCCACGCCGTATGCCATCGCCTGATCTTGCAGATCACATTCGCCGCCCTGATCACAGATCGGGCAGTCGAGCGGGTGGTTGATGAGCAGAAACTCCATCACCCCTTCGCGGGCTTTCTTCACCATCGGCGAATTGGTTTTCACCACAGGCGGCGCACCTTCCGGCCCCGGACGCATGTCCTTGACCTGCATCGCGCAGCTTGCCGCAGGTTTCGGCGGACCGCCCACGACCTCGACCAGACACATGCGGCAGTTGCCCGCAATGGACAGCCGTTCGTGATAGCAGAACCGCGGCACTTCGATCCCGGCCTCTTCACAGGCCTGAAGGATCGTCATAGCCGGATCGACTTCGATCTCGGTCCCGTCAATGATGATTTTGCGCTTGTCTGCCATTCTGCATCACCTGTTCTTCATGAGCTTGCCCAGCGGGGTCCGCTTCGCAACCTGCGCTTTGCCGAAGGCGCACATCGCCTCCGTATCCCGTTTTTCAATGCCGTTCGCGGCAAAGAAGCTTTCCGATTTCGCTGCAAGCGTGGCAAGGAATGCCGGATCTTGCAGCGTTTGTATCTCTTCGGCCCCGTAACCTTTGGCAGTGATGGTTTCCATCATCGCCTTGGCCTGTTTGTTCACCCGCGCCGTGCGGGCCGACAAAGAGGGGCAGATCGTCGTCAGTTCCGTTACGATCATATTGTCCACGAGAACGGAGGTGATCTCCGCATCTTCCGTGATGCTTTGCGCCATCACGGGGCTCGCCATCAAGGCCATCAGGCCCGCATATGTCATCTGACGGATCATTTTGTGCTCCTCAGAAAAGACCCGATCACAGAGCCGCGCTTGATTTCCGCCTCGCCAAAGGCACAAAGCCCCTCCGCCGTGGTCGGATCAAATCCGGCCTGACGCACATAGTCCTCGCCCAGTCGACGGATGCGCGCCTCTTCCCTGTCGCTTTCGACATAGGCGCGGATTTCGTCGTCGCTGTAGCCCATCTCCGAAGCCTTGTTCTTGAGGCCCCAGAGGAAGGACAGGCCTTTCAGCTTCTTGACGTCAATCGTCGGACATTCATCCGCCACTTCGACCGCGAGACCGGCCCAAAGCATATTCCGGTCGATCTCCTTGACCTCGCGAAGCGGCGGCAAATCTGCCGCAGCGGCCAGAGCGGATGTGCCGAGGCACAGGCTCAGAAGTGTTGTCTTAACCAGTTTCATTGACAGGTTCCCTTTTGCAAAAAGGTTGCTGTCCCCATGTCGTCTCGTGACCTTCCGTTCATGCGGTCGGTCGTTTTTATCCGTCATGCGACCGGACACAGGCCCGCGCCCCACCAGAGCGCCCGAACGCCCGATGTCCCGCTGCATGTGATATGTGCTGATTACGCTCATCAGCTCACCGGTCCTTGTATCAATGTCGCGCCCAAGGGCGTCATCTGTCTCATCTCGACTTTCGCCGCCGCGCAAAATGCCTTGTCATCTTCGACATAGACCTCATGACGGGCCTCGAAATCGGAGACCGCACGCTCAAGGCGGCTGCGGTTCTCCACAGGGTCAGAAAACGGCAGACGCTCGACTCGCGCGGAGAGGAAGTTATGCACCTGAGAACTGATCTCGATCCGGTCGCAACTGTCCGCAATGTCCTTCGACAAAAGCAGCATCCCCGCCAGATCGTCGGTCTCCATATCCCGAAACGCGGCCCGAGCGACCGTCATACGGTCCTCGGACATGCCACGCATGGCTTCGTTCGCCTGATCCATCTGGCAGGCGGCGAGCAGCGTCATCGGCAATATGGCGGCCATAGGCTTCATCAGGTCTCTTTACTCCGCCGCGAACGCAGCCGTCACGCGGCCGGTTTTCTTGGCTTTGATACGTTCTTCGATGTCATCGCGGAAGTGACGGATCAGACCCTGGATCGGCCATGCCGCCGCATCACCAAGCGCACAGATCGTATGACCTTCGACCTGTTTGGTCACGTCCAGAAGCATGTCGATCTCTTCGATCTCCGCATCCCCCGTCACCAGACGGTCCATCACACGCATCATCCAGCCGGTGCCTTCGCGACATGGCGTGCACTGCCCGCAGCTTTCATGTTTGAAGAAGGAGGCCAGACGCCACACGGCTTTGACCACGTCCACGGAATTGTCCATGACGATCATACAGCCCGTGCCGAAGGAGGATTGGTTCTCCCGCATCCAGTCAAAGTCGAAGATCGCATCTTCGAGCTTTTCTTTCGGCAGCACCGGACAGGAGGCCCCACCCGGAATGATGGCTTTCAGATTGTCCCAGCCACCGCGGATACCGCCACCGTGTTTTTCGATGATCTCGCGCACGGACAGCGACATTTCTTCCTCGAAAACACAGGGCGTATTCACGTGACCGGTAAGCGCCATAAGCTTGGTGCCCGCGTTGTTCGGACGCCCGAAGGAGGCGAACCACTCCGGCCCGCGCCGCAGGATCGTCGCCACAACAGCGATGGATTCCACGTTGTTCACCGTGGTCGGGCAACCATACAGACCTGCGCCCGCCGGAAACGGCGGCTTCATCCGCGGCATGCCCTTTTTGCCTTCAAGGCTTTCCAGCAGCGCCGTTTCCTCGCCACAGATATAGGCCCCTGCCCCGTGGTGCAGATAGACGTCGAAATCATAGCCGGATTTGCAAGCATTGCGCCCGATGAGACCCGCGTCATAGGCCTCGTCAATCGCGGCCTGAAGGGCTTCTCTCTCGCGGATATATTCGCCGCGAATGTAGATATAGGCGGCACAGGCCCCCATAGCGAAACCGGCGATCAGCGCACCTTCGACCAAAGTATGCGGATCGTGACGCATGATTTCGCGGTCTTTACAGGTCGCAGGTTCGGACTCATCGGCGTTGATCACCAGATAGGCCGGACGCCCGTCGGATTCTTTCGGCATGAAGGACCATTTGAGGCCGGTCGGGAACCCCGCCCCGCCACGGCCACGCAGGCCGGAGGCTTTCATCTGGTCAATGATCCAGTCCCGCCCGTTGGCGAGAATACCTGCCGTGCCGTCCCAATGCCCGCGCTTCATGGCGCCCGCAAGGCTACGGTCATTCATACCGTAGAGGTTGGTAAAGATCCGATCCTGATCCTTGAGCATCGCTCTTGTCCCTTCAGTCCTGCTGACGCCCTGCGCGCCAAATCTGATAAATCACCACAAACGCCCACACGAAGGCGGCGAGCGCCGCAAGGTCGAACAGGAACGCGTATCGCGTTGGCAATCCGAGTTGCCCGCCCAACCATTGGACCCCGAGCCAGACCAGCATTGTCACGGCAATAACAATCGCGACCATCCGCGCCTGCCTCGCCACATGCCGGTCCTTATCGGAACCCATGTTCTTTCCCCTCAATACACGTCACCGTCTTTGACGCGTTTCGAGAATTCCGTTTCCCCGCCAGCGGCAAGGATTTTGGCCTGTTCGACCCATTGGATCAGCCGCGCTGTCGAGGCACCTTTGATGGCCTCGCCCAGCATTTCGATATCATCGCCGCCCAAAGCCGCCACCTGCGCATAGGTCGTGATCCCACGCTCATGAAGCTGGACCTCGATCTTCGGCCCGACGCCTTTGATCGCCTTGAGATCATCCGGCGCACCAGCCGCTTTCGGAGCGGAAACCGCCGGAGTTTCTTCCGGTGCAACAGCTTCGTCTGCCACAGCTTCTGTCACGGTGTCTTCTTCTGTCACCGTTTCTTCGACCTCTTCGGTCACAACCGGTTCAGCCGCAACCTCGTCAACGGGTGCCACATCAACAGCCGTATCTTCGACCGGTTCTGCCTCGGGTGCCGCTGCCGCAGCCGCCGAACGCACCTCTTTCGTGTCGGCAGCATGAGGCTCCGGCGCGATCTCGTCAGCGGCAGAAACCGGCTCGTCGCCAATGCCCGTCGTTTCCATAAGCCCCGCAGAACTCACATCCGCTTCCGGTTTGCCAACAACGGCCTCCGTCACATCTTCTTCATACCAGCCGATCCACAAAAGGATTGCGACAAGGCACGCCACCAGAACGCCGACGATAAAAGACGCGCCGGTTGAATAGCCCGCGATCCACATCAGCGCCAGAAAGGCGAGAATTCCGCAAATCGCGGCGATCAATCCGATTTTCGGCATCTTTGCCTTCATAGCTTCCGTCATCTGTTACTCCTAAAATTCCCTGTTGGTCACTCTGGCGGGCCGTTTGTTTTATGGCCTCTAGAGCTTGAGTATCAGTATTTCGCGCGTTTCGAGAATTCTGTCTCGCCACCTTCGGCAAGAATCTTTGCTTGTTCGATCCAGCCATCCCGTTCGATCCGGCCTTTGAACTTCAAGCGGGCATCGACCCAGGCCACTTCTTCCGGCGTCCATTTGGCCACCTGATCGAAATGCCAGAACCCCAGCTCATTGAGCGTCTGTTCCAGTTTCGGCCCGACGCCTTTGAGCATTTTGAGGTCATCCGCCCCCGCCTTGCGCGGCGCTTTCATGGTGCGCGGCTTTTTCTCCGCGACCTCGCCCGCCGCAGGTGCGGCTTTGGAGACCGGTTTGCCCTTCGACTTGGCATCGGCTTCCTGCTTGGTCACGCCAGACTTGGACGCGGGTTTGTTCGCAGCAGGTTTCGGTTCGGCTTTCTTGGCCGCAGCCTGTTGCACTGCGGATTTCGGCGTCGGCGCGGGTTTCGGCGTGTTGCCATGCCCTGCCCCTTTGGAAATCCACGGCGTCAGAAGCGGCACTTCGGTGCCGTCGATCCGCTTGAGCGTATCGCCAATATCGACCGCGCGCTGAACGGAACCGTTATATTGCGCGCCCGTGCCCTTGTGCTCGGCCAGAACAACCGGACCACCTGCGGGTTCGGAAGAATACCGCCCGATCTGCGATCCCGGCACAGGCACATTGCCCGCAGCCATGTCGTCCAGCAATTTGGAGAAGTTCTCGGCGGTCAGGTCTTCGTAGTAGTCCTTGCCGATCTGGGCCATCGGTGCGTTGGCACAGGCGCCCAGACATTCGACCTCTTCCCACGAAAACTTGCCATCCGCAGAAAGCGTATGCGGCGTCGGGGCAATCTTTTCCTTACAGACGGAAATGATGTCGCCGGAGCCGCAGATCATGCAGGTCGTCGTGCCGCAGACCTGAATATGGGCCACGGAGCCGACCGGCTGCAGCTGGAACATAAAGTAGAATGTCGCCACTTCCAGCACGCGGATATAGGGCATGCCGAGCATGTCACCCACATATTCGATCGCCGGTTTGGTGAGCCAGCCCTCCTGCTCCTGCGCCCGCCACAACAGCGGGATCACGGCAGATTGCTGACGCCCTTCGGGATATTTCGCGATTTGCCCTTCGGCCCAGGCGAGGTTCGCCGGAGTAAATTCGAAAGACGCGGGTTGTTCGTGATAAAGACGGCGGAGCATTAGCGGTCGACCTCCCCGAAAACGATGTCCATGGTGGCGATGAGGGCGGAAACGTCGGCCAGTTGGTGACCTTTCGCCATGTGATCCATCGCCTGCAAGTGAAGGTAGCCCGGCGCACGCAGCTTGGCGCGGTAAGGCTTGTTGGTGCCGTCCGAATAGAGATAGACGCCGAACTCGCCCTTGGGCGCTTCGACACAGGCATAAACCTCGCCCTCGGGCAGTTTGAACCCTTCGGTGTAGAGTTTGAAGTGGTGAATGAGGGCCTCCATCGAGGTCTTCATGTCCTTACGCTTCGGCGGTGTCAGCTTGCCACGCGCCAGCACGTCGCCCTGATTTTCCGGTTCGCGCAGCTTGGCGATACATTGCTTGATGATCTTGGTCGCCTCGGCCATCTCCTGCATCCGCACCATGTAGCGGTCATAGCAGTCGCCATTGGTGCCCACCGGAATCTGGAAGTCGAACTCGTCATAGCATTCGTAAGGCTGGCTGCGACGCAAATCCCACGCCATGCCGGAACCGCGCACCATCACGCCGGAGAAGCCCCAGTCGAGCGCTTCCTGTTCCGTGATCACACCGATATCCACGGTCCGCTGTTTGAAAATGCGGTTGTCCGACAGCAGGTAGTGAATGTCGTCGAGCACTTTCGGGAAATGATCGGCCCAGGCCTCAATGTCGTCGATCAAATCCGGCGGCAGGTCCTGATGGACACCGCCGGGGCGGAAATAGGCGGAGTGCAAACGGGCACCACAGGCGCGCTCGTAGAAGATCATGAGCTTTTCGCGCTCTTCAAAGCCCCACAGCGGCGGGGTCAGCGCCCCCACGTCCATCGCGCCGGTGGTGACGTTCAGGAGGTGGTTCAGCACACGGCCAATCTCGGAATAGAGCACACGGATCAAAGAGGCGCGGCGCGGAATTTCAACGCCTGCGAGACGTTCGATGGCCAGACACCATGCATGTTCCTGATTCATCGGCGCCACATAGTCGAGGCGGTCCAGATAAGGCAGGTTTTGCAGGTAGGTGCGGTTCTCCATCAGCTTTTCGGTGCCGCGGTGCAACAGGCCGATATGCGGATCGGCACGTTCCACAATCTCGCCGTCCAGCTCGAGAACCATCCGCAACACACCGTGGGCCGCAGGGTGCTGGGGCCCGAAGTTGATGTTGAAGTTGCGGATCTTCTGTTCCCCGCTGCCCGCATCGTGCGAACCGTCATCATAGGTGTTTTGCCGGATGTCGCCGTCCATCATTCAGATCCTCGCCATATTCGCTTGCCACCCGGCGGGCAGCTTGCCAAAGGTCTTTTCCACATAGGCATATTGCGGGGCCAGAAAGCGCGCCGCCTCATGCCGTTGCTTGTCACTCAGTTCCAGTTTCACGCCCTCATGGGCATGGGGGTCTTTCTCGACGGGTCTCTCCGCGATACCCAAAAACCGGCACAACGTCCCAAGCCCCTCGCCCGTCAGCAAATCTTCGGTGAACCCGACGAGCAGCTTGTCTTCGGGCACCGCCCGTTTCAGTTTCTCAATAATCCCCGCGTAATCTCCACGCGGCGCGATATGTTTTTCCAGATCGCGGTTCACCACACGGTTCATGATCCGCTTGGCCTTCACCGCCACTTCCTCTCCGGGGCGACGCTGGCGCTTGGCCTGCATCCGCACATGGGACCAAAGCCGCTCCACAGGGTCGCGCATCAGGAAAACAAACCGCACGTCAGGGGCCATATGCGCCATGTCGCGCAGCCGGTCCTCCGACAAAAGCCCGTATCCCGGCGTGATGTCGCCTGCGAGTTTCTTGTCCCCGATCCCGTCCAGAAGATAGAACAGATAGTCCGACACCCCGTCTTCGCCCAGTTCCAGAATGCGCACGATCTCGTCGACATCCTTGATCTGGCGTTCAAGATTGGCCACTTTCCACCGGTTTCCGTTCTGGCGCGCCACGTCCTGACGCCGGACCAGATCCGCACGCAGACGTGCGAACACATCGAACTGGAACGCGTAATCCTCGTTCTCCACCGTATCGAAATAGTGGATCTCCTTGACGGAGCGCATGTGGCAATCCGGATGGTCATGCAGATAGCGGTAAAGCGAGCTTGTGCCCGCTTTAGTCGCGCCAACGCAGATCATGATGGCCGGATCGCCGCTCACATCAGGCCCCCTTCTCGTCGCCGGGGAGGATGTATTTCGCCCCTTCCCACGGGGAAAGGTTGTCGAACTGGCGGTATTCCTGCACGAGGCTCACCGGTTCATAGACGACGCGTTTGAGCTCTTCGTCATAACGCACTTCGGTATAGCCGGTGGCCGGAAAATCCTTGCGCAGAGGATGGCCGCGGAAACCGTAATCCGTCAGCAAGCGCCGCAGGTCCGGATGGCCGGAGAAAATGATCCCGAACATGTCGAAGACCTCCCGCTCGAACCAGCCCGCAGAGGGGTGCACGGAGACAATGGACGGGATGGTTTCCTCTTCGCGCAGCGCAGCAACCACGCGGATGCGCTGGTTCTGATACATCGAGAGGAAGTGGTAAACCACGTCGAAACGCTGTTCGCGGCTCGGATGGTCCACAGCGGTGATATCCACCAGCGTGGAGAAATTGCAGGTTCCGTCGGTTTTCAGAAACTCGACAAAATCGGTAATCCCCGCAGATGTCACCCGCAGGGTCAGTTCGCCATAGGCCAGTTCGGAAGAAAGCACATCATTCGGGCGCTTCATCTCGATATGGGCGGCAAGTTCTTGGAGGGCTTCGCTCATCACATCCTCTCCTTAACGGACAATCGTGCCGGTGCGGCGGATTTTACGTTGCAGTTGCAGGATGCCATACATCAGCGCCTCGGCTGTCGGCGGACACCCCGGAACGTAGACATCCACCGGCACAATACGGTCACAGCCGCGCACGACAGAATAGCTGTAGTGATAATAACCGCCGCCGTTGGCGCAGGACCCCATAGAGATCACATAACGCGGCTCCGGCATCTGGTCATAAACCTTGCGCAGAGCGGGGGCCATTTTGTTGGTGAGCGTTCCGGCCACGATCATCAGATCGGACTGGCGCGGGGAAGCCCGCGGCGCGGTCCCGTAGCGTTCGATGTCATAGCGCGGCATGGAGGTGTGCATCATCTCGACAGCGCAACAGGCCAGACCAAAGGTCATCCAGTGCAAAGACCCCGTGCGGGCCCAGTTGATGATGTCCTCGGTGGAGGTGAGCAAAAAGCCCTTATCCTGCAGTTCCTTGTTGAGAACCTGCGTGGAATGCTCCTTGTCCACACCTGCGGTGTTGGCTCCGGTTGTCACGCCCATTCCAGCGCTCCCTTCTTCCATTCATAGCAAAAGCCCACGGTCAGCACGCCGAGGAACACCATCATCGACCAGAACCCCACCACTCCGATATCCTTGAACGCAACGGCCCAAGGGAACAGGAAGGCGATTTCGAGATCGAAAATGATGAACAGGATCGACACGAGGTAGAACCGCACGTCGAACTTCATCCGCGCGTCGTCGAATGCGTTGAACCCGCATTCATAGGCCGACACTTTTTCAGGGTCGGGATTGCGCACGGCGAGGATGAGGGCTGCGAAGATGAACACGAGGCCCAGCGCAATGGCGAGGCCGAGGAAAATGACGATGGGGAGATATTCCCGAAGCAAGTCTTCCACGAGCGGCTCCTTGATGGGCGCGCCTCTTCGCGGGACGGGATGTCAGGCGATCGCAGGCACGCTGCTTTGCTAGCTTGTCGTGGTTTATCCCTCTGCGGCACTGTGGTCAACCAACGCAAAGGTGAGAAAGACCCTTGTTACAAGGGGCTTTAGAAGATTTTTTTCTCCGACCGTCCGGTTTTTCTGTCCGGCACGCCGCAAATCACGTCCTGTTTTGATTCGCGGTCTAATTCTTAGTTTTTTTATCAGAATTAGACCGGATCACAACCACAGACTTGCGGAGGGGCACAAAACAAAGCGGGCCGCCCGAAACGGAACGGCCCGCAACAATGAAGTGCCAAAAGGGACACAGGCCCAATGTTATAAAGCCAAACTCACGCGAGGTGGTGACGCTCGACCTCCGAATGGATGATCCGCGCCAATGTTGCGCAATCCTCAAGGCTGAAGGTCAGCGGCAGGCGTATATCCATGATCGAGCGCAGCACGCGGTCGCTTTCGGGCAGGCTTTGCGGCTCCGCATAGCGCCAGCTTTCATAACGCGAGGTAAAGGCAACCGGTTCAGGCGCCCCAAACCATTTCAACTCCACACCACGTTTCATACAGGCCGCAACCACAGCCTCGATCTTGGCGTCCGGCCATTCCAACAGCAGGAATTGAAAAGAGGAACCGACATAATGCTCTTGTTGGGGCCGTTCGATCAGGGTCAGACCCGCCGTGCCGCGCAGCCCCTCTTCGACCACACGATACCGCGCGTTCCACTTTTCCACCTGACTGTCGAGCGATCGCAACTGCACCCGCAGGATTGCCGCACGCAGATGATCCATCCGCCCCGACACATTGGGCGTGGTGTATTTGATCTTTTCGAACACCTCAGGGGCCGGACCGGCGAGGTGCTTGGGATATAACATGTATGATCCCGACAACATGATGGCCCGCGCGGCGATGTCTTCGTCATCGGTGACGAGAAATCCCCCCTCCCCCGAATTGATATGCTTGTAGGTCTGGGTCGAATAGCAGCCGATCAGCCCGTGCCGCCCTGACGGCACACCTTCCCACGAAGCGCCCATCGTATGGGCACAATCCTCGATCACCGCGACGCCTGCGCCGTTACAGATATACATGAGCGCATCCATATCGACGATATGCCCCCGCATGTGGGAGAGCATCAGAACCTTCGCGCCCGTCTCCGCGATTTTCACCTGTAGGTCATCAAGATCAATCACCAGCCCCTCGGTCACGCCGACGAACACCGGCTTGGCCCCGACAGAGGCAATTGCACCGGGCACAGGCGCAAGCGTAAAGGCATTGGTCAGCACCGGTTCTCCCAGCTGAACCTCCAAGGCGCGCAAAGCACACCCCAAGGCATAGCCCCCCGACGCCACGGCCAGCGCGTATTTCGCCCCCGTGTAGGCGGCAAACTCTTTTTCCAGCAAGGCGACCTCCCCCGCTTCGCCAGCTGCGGTGTTATACCGATGCAACCGGCCGGACCGCATCACCGCAACAGCCGCCTCGATGGCCTCTTCGGGGATGGGCTCCTGCTGGGTGAAATTTCCGGTGAAAACCTCGGCACTCTCGTTCGCGTTCATCCGATCAACTCCTTGGTGATCCGTGACAGGTCATTGTAATGTGACAGCAAGGCCTCCGGCTCCAGCCGCTTCACCCCGTCTCCGTCCGGCCCGAAGGTGACAAGCACACAAGGCACGCCCGCCGCTTTCGCCGTATTGCGATCCGTCTCCGTGTCCCCGACCAGAAAGGACTGTGCTAGAACGCCTCCGGCCTCTTCCACAGCGGCCACATAGGGTTTCGGGTCGGGCTTCGACACGCCCACGGTCTTGGCCCCGATCATGGACCCGAACAGATCACGCACGCCCAGCCGCAACAACAAACGATCCGCCAGATCCTCCGGCTTGTTGGTGCAAATCCCCACGGCATAACCGCTTGTGCGCAGCCCTTCGACCGCCTCCACAGCCCCGTCATACAACCGCGTATGCGTGTCGATCTCCTCGGCATAGGCCTCAAGCAGGATCGGGTATTGCTCCATCACCTCTGCCTCTGTGAAGCCCGGCCTGACCTTCGAGAACCCGAGACCAAGCATCGCCCGCGCCCCGCGAAAGGCCGTATGCGCATCGCCCACAGGATCAAGCACATCGCCATAGCCCAAATTGCGGAAACAACTGTTCGCCGCAGCGATCAAATCCGCCGACGTATCCGCCAGCGTTCCATCAAGGTCGAAAATCACGGTTTTCATCGTATCGGGTCTCCTGCAACATCATCAAAGCGGTATTCTTTGGCAAAGACCCGCGCAAACCTGTAATCAGGCGTCAGAAACTGTGATGCGACTACTCTTGCGGCTTTGCGCATCATGGGTAAAACGGCACAGAGATAAAGAAAAGAGCAGATCGGGACGAAAACCATGGCAACAGCCCTCATTCTTCTGGCCGCAGGACAGGGAACACGGATGAATTCCGACCTGCCGAAGGTTTTACACCCGATCGGCAACGCCCCGATGTTTGCCCATGCGCTGGCATCCGGCGCAGCACTGAACCCCGAGCGCACGGTGCTCATCGTAGGTCATGGTGCAGATCAGGTTGCCGCCGAGGCCGCCAAGATCGACGACAACATCCTTATCGCCCGTCAGAACGAACAACTTGGCACAGCGCATGCGGTGTTACAGGCGAAAGAGGCCCTGTCCGGTTTTGAAGGCGATGCCATCGTGCTATATGGCGACACGCCCTTTATCTCCGAAGCCACGATCCTGCGCATGGTCGAAGCGCGTAAAACAGCGGATGTGGTCGTGCTGGGCTTTGAAGCCGCGGATCCGGCCCGCTACGGACGACTGGTGACGGAGGGCGACACGCTCCGCCGGATCGTCGAATACAAAGACGCTTCCGAGGCGGAGCGTGCCATCACATTTTGCAATTCCGGCCTGATCGCGGCAGAGGCCTCTGTGCTGTTCGATCTGTTGGAACAGGTCGGAAACGACAATGCGGCGGGAGAATATTACCTGCCCGACATCATTGAAATCGCGTGGAAAACCGGACGCACAGCAACGGCGGTGGCCTGTGATGAAGCCGAAACACTCGGCGTCAACACCCGCGCCGAACTGGCCCGCGCCGAAGCGATTTTTCAGGCGTCCAAACGTGCGGAGGCGCTGGAGAACGGCGTGACGCTCATAGCCCCCGACACGGTGTTCTTCTCGCTTGACACCTATATCGGGCGGGACACGGTTGTGGAACCGAATGTCATCTTCGGCCCCGGCGTCACCGTGGAATCCGGCACCCGTATCCGCGCCTTTTCCCATTTCGAGGGCTGTCATGTCTCGATGGGCGCCACCGTCGGCCCCTTTGCCCGACTGCGCCCCGGCGCGGAACTGGCGAACAATGCCCATATCGGCAATTTCGTCGAAGTCAAAAACGCCCAGATCGGCGAAGGCACCAAGGTGAACCATCTCACCTATATTGGCGATGCCGAGATCGGCGACGGCACCAACGTGGGGGCAGGCACGATCACCTGCAATTATGACGGCGTGTTCAAGCATCGCACGACCATCGGGCGAAACGCCTTCATCGGTTCGAACACCATGCTGGTCGCCCCCGTGACAGTGGGCGACGAGGCGATGACCGCCTCCGGTTCCGTCATCACCTCCGACATCGAGGCAGGCGCTCTGGCGATTGCCCGCGCCAAACAGGTGAACAAACCCATGCTCGCCGTGCGGATGTTCGAAAAGTTAAAGTCTTTGAAGGCTAAAAAGCAAAAAGGTCAGTAAAATGTGCGGTATTGTAGGGGTTTTGGGCAATCACGAAGCGGCTCCCATTCTGGTTGAGGCGCTCAAACGGCTGGAATATCGCGGCTATGACAGCGCGGGGATTGCCACGGTGTCCAATGGCAAACTCGACCGCCGTCGCGCCGTTGGCAAGCTGGTGAACCTTTCGGACCTTTTGGTGCATGAGCCGCTCGCGGGAAAGTCCGGCATCGGTCACACCCGCTGGGCCACCCACGGGGCGCCCTCGGTCACCAACGCCCACCCGCACAAGGCCGGTCCGGTCGCCGTGGTGCATAACGGGATCATCGAAAACTTCCGCGAATTGCGCACCGATCTGGCCGCGAAGGGCTACCCTGCGGCGACGGAAACAGACACGGAGACCGTGGCCCTGCTCTGCCAGAGCTACATGGATGCGGGCAAAGCCCCTGTGGACGCGGCGATGGCCACGATTGACGGGCTCGAAGGGGCGTTTGCGCTGTGTTTCCTCTTTGACGGCGAAGACGACCTTATGGTTGCCGCACGCAAGGGCTCGCCTCTGGCCATCGGTCACGGCAAGGGCGAGATGTTCGTGGGTTCCGACGCCATCGCTCTGGCGCAGATGACCGACCAGATCACCTATCTCGACGAGGGCGACCGCGCCATTCTGACCCGTGACGGGGTCGATATTTTCGACGCCTCCGGCGCACAGGTCCAACGCCCCCGCCGCACCATCGCAATGGACGCAGCACGGATCGAGAAGGCCGGTCACAAACACTTCATGGCCAAGGAAATCGCAGAACAACCGACCGTGATCTCCGAAGCGCTGGCCTATTATCTCAACGCAGATGAAACCGGCATCACCCTGCCCGATCCCGGACTTGATTTCTCCGCCTTCGACCGCATCGTGATGGTGGCTTGCGGCACGGCCTATTACGCCTGTTTCACGGCGAAATACTGGTTCGAACAGGTGGCCCGCCTCCCTGTAGAGATCGACGTAGCCTCCGAATTCCGCTACCGCGAACCACCCGTAAGTGCCCGAACTCTCGCGATTTTTGTCAGTCAGTCGGGGGAAACGGCGGACACTTTGGCCGCACTCAGATATATGTCGGGCAAGGCGGACAAGATCGTCTCCGTGGTCAATGTCGCCGAAAGCTCCATCGCACGCGAAAGCGACATTGCGCTGCCCATTCTGGCGGGTGTCGAGGTCGGCGTGGCCTCCACCAAGGCCTTCTCCTGCCAACTCACCGTTCTGGCACTGCTCGCTCTGAAAGCCGCCCACCAGCGCGGAGAAATCGACGGGGATACGCTGTCGAAACGGCTGACGGAACTGCGCAGCCTGCCCGGTCTTCTGACCCGCGCACTGGATCTGGACGAGACGCTGAACATCATTTCCAACACGCTCTCCGAGGCCAAGGACATTCTATTCCTCGGGCGCGGCATGATGTATCCGCTCGCGCTCGAAGGCGCGTTGAAACTTAAGGAAATCAGCTACATACATGCCGAAGGCTATGCATCCGGCGAATTGAAACACGGGCCGATTGCCCTGATCGACAGCCACACACCCGTCATCGTTTTCGCTCCACATGACGCGCTTTTCGACAAGACCGTGTCGAACATGCAAGAGGTCATGGCGCGTGGCGGCAAGGTGCTTCTGGTCTCCGACCGCAAAGGGCTGGAGGTGGCGTCCGAGGGCGTCTGGCAAACGGTGCAAATGCCCGAAGTGCCCGACCTTTTCGCCCCCCTGCTCTACGCCATCCCCGCCCAGCTCATCGCCTATCACACGGCGGTCGCCAAGGGCACGGATGTGGACCAGCCGCGCAATCTGGCGAAATCCGTCACGGTGGAATGAGCGACCGGCGCAGACCCGTTTTGCCCCGCACAGACGGGTCGGCACCGCGTCGGACTTATGTCGGACACCTGTCGGGCACGCCCGCTGTGGCCCAATGGCACGTTGCGCGGCGCGGCACTCTCATCTATCACCGCCTGTAAATGGTCTGCTGCAAAGACCCGGCTGGAAGGAAAGCTGTCCCATGATGTTTGACGACGCGCTCGGAGCGCTCATGACCCACGCCGATACGGCCCGCGCGACCGAATTGGAAAACCGCTTCGGCGCTGGCAGCTATCTCGGCGTGGCCCCGCAGGCGATGGAAGAACTCGCGCGCAGCTGGCGTCAGGAGATCGGTGCACCCGAACGCCTCGCACTGGCGCGTGCGCTTTGGGCCGATGGCCCGTTCGAAGCCCGCATCATGGCGGCGAAACTTCTGACCCAAGCGCGGATCAAGGACGATGCCGAAATCTGGGACCAGATTTGCGCATGGATTTCCGAGGCCGCCAACTGGGCCGAACTGGACGCGCTGGCCGCCGCCGGTGCACGCAGGATCGTCACCGACCTGTCGCGGATGGAGACCGTCCATACGCTTGCCAAATCCGAACGCGTTCTGGACCGCCGCGCCGCCCTCGGCCTTTCGCTACCGCTGGCGAAACTCGCCCACCCGTCCGAGGAGGAAGTCAACGCCATCGACGATGTGCTCTACTGGCTCACCCATGCGCTCGAAGACAGTGACAAGGACGTGTCGCGCATGGCCGATACATGGCTCAAGAGCCTCGGCAAACATGACCGCAAACGCGCCAGCATGGTGCGCCGCGTGGTGCAGTCTCGCGCAAGTGATGCCTGAAAGGCTTGGCGTCACCGCCAAAGCGCCCTAGATTGCCCCGCATGACCTCCGCAACGCCCCGCCTCATCGACCCGTTTGCCCGACCGATCACCTATCTTCGGGTGTCGGTGACGGACCGCTGCGATTTCCGCTGTGTTTATTGCATGGCGGAAAACATGACCTTTCTGCCGAAAAAAGAACTGCTGACCCTCGAAGAGCTGGACCGCATGTGTTCCACCTTCATCGGGCTGGGCGTCGAAAAACTGCGCATCACCGGCGGAGAACCTCTGGTGCGGCGCGGGATCATGACCTTTTTCGACGCCATGTCACGGCATCTGGACAGCGGCGCGTTAAAGGAACTGACCGTCACCACCAACGGCTCGCAACTGTCGCGCTTTGCCAAAGACCTCTATGCGGCGGGCGTGCGTCGGATCAACGTCTCTCTGGACACGTTGGACGCGGCGAAATTCCAGCGGGTGACACGCTGGGGACGGCTTGAGCAGGTTCTCGGCGGGATCGAGGCCGCCCGCAACGCAGGGCTGCGGGTCAAGATCAACACGGTCGCACTCAAGGGCTTTAACGAAGACGAACTCTTCACCCTCACCGACTGGTGCGCCCGCGAGGATATGGACCTGACCTTTATCGAAGTCATGCCGATGGGCGACTTGGGCAACGAGGATCGCGTCGGGCAATACTGGTCGCTCGACGACCTGCGCGCGGATCTCTCCGCGCGGTTCACCCTCACGGACCTGCCAGAAAGCACAGGCGGTCCGGCGCGCTATGTGCGGCTGGAAGAAACCGGACAGAAGATCGGCTTTATCACGCCGCTCACCCATAATTTCTGCGAAAGCTGCAATCGCGTGCGGATGACCTGCACGGGCGAGTTGTTCATGTGTCTGGGACAAGAGGACAACGCCTCGCTCCGCGACATCCTGCGCGCCTCGCCCGACGACGACACCCCGCTGATCCAAGCCATCGAGGCCGCAATCCTGCGCAAGCCCAAAGGCCATGATTTCGACTATTCGCGCCAACGTGCCGACGGTCAGGTCTCCCGCCACATGAGCCACACCGGCGGCTGATCCGCACGTTCCATAGCACCGCAAATGAAAAGCGCCCCCTGTCAAATGGGAGCGCCTTTGGTGTTTCCTTTGTGCCTCAAATACTCAAATCCCGAATAGGCGGGCACAGACCTCCGTCACGCGGCGGTCTATTACGCGGCGGGCAAACGGCTTTCCACCATTTCCGCATACCACGAACAGCCCGCAGGCAGGGCTTCGTCGTTGAACATATATTTCGGGTGGTGCACAGGCGCGCCCGGACCGTTGCCGAGGATGATATAGGCGCCGGGGCGTTCTTCGAGCATATAGGCAAAGTCCTCACCGCCCATCACCAGCGGGTATTCTCCGCAATCGCCCACGACTTTGGTGGCCGCCTCGATCGCATATTCGGTTTCCCGCTCATGGTTCACCATCACCGGATAGCCGAGGTGGTAGTCCACTTCGATCTCCGCGCCGTAAGTTGCACCAACACCGGCACAGATGGCTTCCAACCGCTCGCGAGCCTGTTTGCGCACATCGGCATCCAGCGTGCGCACGGTGCCTTTGAGCAGCACAGTGGCGGGCAGGACGTTATGGGCTTTGGAAGAGCTTTCCACGGTGCAGATGGAGACCACGACCTGTTCGGTCGGATCGACATTGCGCGAGGCGATGGTTTGCAGGGCGATGACCAGATGCGCGGCGGTCACGGTGCTGTCGACGACCTCATGGGGTTTTGCCGCATGGCCGCCCTTGCCGCGCACCACGATCTCGAATTCGTCCGCAGCGGCAAAGAACGGGCCGGGACGGATGGCGAATTTGCCGGTTTCGAGGTTGGGCCAGTTGTGCATGCCGTAGACTTCGTCGATGCCGAACCGGTCCATCAGGCCTTCTTCACACATCACACGCCCGCCACCGCCGCCTTCTTCGGCGGGTTGGAAGATCACCACGGCGGTGCCGTCGAAATTGCGGGTTTCGCAGAGGTATTTCGCAGCGCCCAGAAGCATTGCGGTGTGACCGTCATGGCCGCAGGCATGCATAACGCCCGGATTTTTCGAGGCAAATTCGGCGCCGGTTTCTTCGAGAATCGGCAAGGCATCCATATCGGCACGCAGCCCGATGGTGCGGCCTTTGGTGTCGGTCTTGCCCTTGATCACGCCCACGACGCCGGTTTTCGCCATGCCTTCGACAACCTCGTCACAGCCGAATTCGCGCAGCAGATCCGCGACTTTTTTCGAGGTGCGCGGCAGGTCGAACATCAATTCGGGGTTTTCGTGAATATCGCGTCGCCATGCGGTGATTTCCGGCAATAGCTCGGCAAGGCGGTTCTTAATCGGCATTTTCTTCTCTTTTCATCGTCTGGACAGGTCCGCCAAAGCGGCGGTTAAATAAGCGTTTTTCAAAACGCATCAGCCAAAGCCTTCGATCGGCTCCAGCACGAAATGCCCTTTGGACACTTCGCGGTAAGTGGATTTTGCAGGCACATAGTCTGCGGAGAAAATCGGGGACGGGATCGGTTTGAAGGACAGGTCCGCCCTGATTTTCTTGTTATGCGGGTCGGCGATGGGCACGGCCAGCATAAGCGATTTCGTGTATTCGTGCTGCGGGTTCTCGAACACCGCCTGACGCGGGCCGATCTCGACAATCCGGCCAAGATACATCACCGCCGTGTGATGGCTGACCCGTTCGACCACGGCCATGTCGTGGCTGATAAAGAGCATGGCGATGCCAAGTTCGGCCTGAAGCTCCATCAAGAGGTTCACCACCTGCGCCTGCACACTCACATCAAGGGCGGAAACCGCCTCGTCCGCAATCACCAGCTTCGGATTGATCGAGAGGGCGCGGGCAATGGCGACGCGCTGGCGCTGGCCGCCCGACAGTTCGTGCGGGTAACGTTTCAGAAAGGCGCGCGGCAGCTCGACACGGTCGAACAAAGCCGCGACGCGGTCAGTAACATCGGAGCCATGCGCCAGCCCGTAGTTGCGCAACGGTTCGGCCACCTGATCAATGAGCCGCACCTGCGGGTTGAGCGAGGCAAACGGATCCTGAAAGATCATCTGCATATCCTGACGCAACCGGCGCAAATCGCGCGGGTTCTGGTCCAGAACCTCCTTGCCGTCCAGGCGCACAGAGCCGCTGAGCGGATCGACAAGGCGCAGGATCGAACGCCCGCAGGTCGATTTCCCGCAGCCGCTTTCGCCCACAAGAGACAGCGTCTCCCCCGGCTTGATCGCAAAGGAGACATCTTCGACCGCATGGACATTGGCCACGGTCTTGCGCAGCAAACCGGCCTTCACCGGAAAGCGCGTGACCAGATTGTTCACTTCGAGAACCGGCTTTGTCCCCTCCGGCGCATAGGGCACCGGCGACACGGAGACTTGCGGCACCCCGATCAGACGCATCGGTTCGGGCGCCGGTTTGCCGGTCATCTCGCCCAGCTTCGGCACAGCGGCCAAAAGCGCCTTGGTGTAATCTTCTTTCGGAGAATCAAAGATTTCCGCGACCGTGCCCTCTTCGACCACGTCGCCACGGAACATCACCAAGACTCGATCCGCCATCTGCGCGACCACGGCCATGTCATGGGTGATGAACAGCACCGCCGTGTTGTGTTCGCGTTTCAGCCGGTCGATCAGCGCCAGAATCTCCGCCTGAATCGTCACGTCCAGCGCCGTGGTCGGCTCGTCGCAGATCAGCAACTTCGGCTCGCAGGCCATCGCCATCGCAATCATCACACGCTGGCGCATACCGCCGGACAACTCGTGGGGATACTGGCTCAGACGCCGCTCCGGTTCGGGGATGCGCACGTCTTTCATCAGTTCGAGCGCACGGGCGCGGGCCTGTTCCTTGCTCATACCCTTGTGCAGACGCAGCCCCTCGCAAAGCTGGCGCTCGATGGTGAACACCGGATTGAGCGAGGTCATCGGCTCCTGAAAGATCATGCCGATATCGTCGCCGCGCAACGCCCGCATTTTCTCGGGGTCCATCGCGGTCAGGTCAATGATCTCGTGTTCCTTGCGCAGCTTGATCTCGCCACCGGCAATCTTCCCGCCGCCGAACTCGATCAGGCGCATAATTGCCAGAGAAGACACGGATTTTCCCGAACCCGACTCACCCACGACACAGAGCGTCTCACCCGCGTCGATGGAGAAGGACACATCCTTGACCCCGACCACAAGACCGCCGCGTGTCGGAAACTCGACCCGCAGGTGGGAAACGTCGATCAACGCTCGGTCGTCGGACGTATCGGGAGCCGAATCGGGAGTTTTATCAAGCATGAATCGCCTTTCAGATCAGGTTCCGGATCACCGCGCAAAACACCGTGAATCGCATAAGTGACAAGACCGTCCCGCGAGCCGGACGCACCGCATGAGGACCGATCATGACGCTAAGCCTGCCGCGCGGGGGCTGTCAAATCGGTTTGTCTGAAAAGCGGGCAAACGCTGAACCGGCAGGCAAAGAGAACGTCACGACATGGGTCGAACGCCATTTTTATCAAAGAAACCGACTTGCTTTGCCTAAGTTTTTATCATTCGATAAATTTATGTCACCGAAATCCGGCGAGTCACCTTGCTTTGCGCAAACAGGACCACGCAGGTTTCGACACAGTAACGCCGGTGCGGGGTCACAATAATTTGCGGTTTACGCAATCTCCCGTCACCGGTCCAACAAGGAGAGGTCATTCAATGACGTTTAAAACAGCCCTGATGGGTGCTGTCGCATCGCTCGCGCTGGTTCCTGCCGCTTTCGCCGAGCGCGGTGCGGACGGTCATGTCAATATCATCTATTACCAAGCGCCCTCGACGATGAACCCCTATCTTTCGGGCGGCACCAAGGAGCTTGAGTCTGCCTCATTGGTTCTGGAGCCTCTGGCGCGCTACAACGAAGCGGGCACCATTGTGCCCTATCTGGCCGAGTCTGTGCCGACCGTGGAAAACGGCGGCGTGTCCGAAGATCTGAAAACGATCACATGGAAGCTCAAGGAAGGTCTCAAATGGTCGGACGGCACGCCGCTGACCTCCGAAGACGTGAAATTCACATGGGAATATTGCACCGCTGAAGGCGGCGGCTGTTCCCAGTCCGAAAAATACAATGATGTGGTCGAGGTCGAGACTCCTGACGAGCTGACCGTTGTGGTGCATTTCGGCGTGCCGAAGCCCTTCCCCTATGGTCCTTTCGTCGGCGCTCAGGCTCCCATCGTGCAAAAGGCCCAGTTCGCCGATTGTGTGGGCGAAGCGATGGCGTCCTGCACGGATGAGAACTTCAGCCCGATTGGCACAGGGCCTTTCGTCGTGGACGAGTTCAAAACCAATGACGTGGTCTCGCTCTCCGCGAACCCGCATTATCGTGACCCGAACAAACCGGCCTTTGCGACCGCAACGCTGAAAGGCGGCGGCGATGCGCAATCTGCGGCGCGCTCCGTGCTGGAGACCGGCGAATTTGACTATGCGTGGAACACACAGGTCTCCCCCGACCTGCTCGAAGCCATGCTCGCCAAGGGCAAGGGCCAGCTTGTCAGCGCCTTCGGCACCCTTGTCGAGCGGATCATGGTCAACCTGACCGACCCCGATCCGGCCTTGGGTGATGAACGCGCCACCGCAGCCCATCCGCACCCGATCCTTTCCGATCTGGCCGTGCGCAAGGCGCTGTCTATGGCCATCGACCGTGCGCTTCTGACCGAGATCGGTTATGGCGATGCAGGGCGTCCGACCTGTAACGTGCTGCCCGCACCGGCGATCTACAACTCCACCGCCAATGATGCCTGCCTCACGCAAGACATCGAAGGCGCGAAAGCCGTGCTCGAAGAAGCCGGTTGGGTGGACAGCGACGGCGACGGCATCCGCGAGAAAGACGGCAAGAAACTGTCGCTTCTGTTCCAATCCTCGACCAATGCCATCCGTCAGGATTTTCAGGCGATCATCAAACAGTGGTGGGGCGAGATCGGTGTGGAAACCGAATTGCGCAACATCGACGCCTCCGTGTTCTTTGGCGGGGATGCCGGTTCGCCGGATACCTTCCAGAAGTTCTATGCAGACGTAGAAATGTATGCCAACAACTTCGACGGGACCGATCCGGAAGCCTATATGGCCAACTGGGAATGCAAACAGGCACCGCGTCCCGAAACCCAGTGGCAGGGCAACAACATGCCGCGCTTCTGCTCTGACGAGTATGACGCGCTGGTCGCGGAAATGGCGAAAACCGGTGACATCAACAAACGTGCCGAGCTGGCGAAAGCCATGAACGACATGCTGATGCAGGAATATGTCATCATCCCGCTGGTGGACCGTGGTCGTCTGTCCGCACATTCCAACACGCTGGGCGGTGTGATCCTCAACACCTGGGATTCCGAGCTTTGGAACGCGGCCGACTGGTATCGCATCAAAGAGTGATCTCTCTACGGGCGTCCCGACCCCTCGGGGCGCCCGCTCCCCAATGACAAAAGACCTGAACCAAGGCACCCTTCATGCTCCATTTCACGATCCGCCGTCTGATCCTCTCCGTTCCGACGCTTCTCTTCATTTCATTGGTGATCTTCCTGCTTCTGGATCTGGCTCCGGGCGATCCGATGGCCTCCATCCCGCTGACCGTGCCGCCTGAGGTGAAGGAAAAGATGCGCGAGGCTCTGGGCCTTGGCGAACCCGTCCATATCCGGTTTCTGAACTGGCTCTACCAGTTCTTCATCGTCGAGCCGCAAGTGGCCTTCGACCATATCTTCGGCACCGATTTCTCCGAAGGCAAACAGCGGATCATTTCCTTCCAGTCACGCTCCCCCGTCATGTCCGTCGTGGCCGAACGCATGCCGCAGACGCTGTGGGTTGTGGGCCTGTCCTATGTCTTCGCCACGCTGATCGCCGTGCCCATCGGCATCTTCTCCGCCTATCGCCAGTATAGCTGGTTCGACCAACTGGGCACGTTTATCTCCATGGTCGGGTTTTCCATCCCGACCTTCTTCTCCGGCGTTCTGCTGATCGTGGTGTTCTCCGTCATTCTCGGCTGGTTCCCGTCGATCTATGACACCACACACACCATCACCGATTGGGGATCGTTCTGGTTTCAGGTCAAACAGATGGCCATGCCGGTCTTTGTCCTGACGCTCTACAACGCCGCACAGGTCAGCCGGTTCATGCGCGCCTCGATGCTCGACAATCTCAATCAGGACTATGTGCGCACCGCCCGCGCCAAGGGCCTCTCCGAGCGCGTCGTCGTCCTTGTCCATGTGCTGCGCAACTCCATGATCCCTGTTGTCACCGTGATTGCTCTGGGCGTGCCCAATATCTTCGGCGGCGCGATCATCACCGAACAGGTGTTTCAGGTGAACGGTCTGGGACAGATGTTGATCTCCGCGATCTACGCCTCGGACGCGCCGATGGTGCAGACGCTGACCTTCATCTTTGCCGTGCTCATCGTTCTGTTCAACCTCATCGCGGATATTCTCTACGGTATCCTCGATCCACGCATCCGCTACGATTAAGGGAGGTTGACCATGACCGATACAACAACCGCAGCCGCTATCCCCTCCGAAAAACCCCGCAACCAGTGGTGGGATGTCTGGGACCAGTTCAAAACCCACAAGGGCGCGATGGCCGGACTGGTCTTTTTCGTCTTTATCATTCTGGCGGTCTATCTCGGCCCGCTCCTCTGGACCATCGATCCGACGCACATTGACATCCGCGCGCGCAACACAGGCCCCTCTCTGGCCCACCCGCTCGGCGCAGACCAACTGGGCCGCGACATGCTGGCGCGTATGCTGCAAGGGGGACAGGTCTCGATCTCCGTGGGTCTGACCGCTATGGCGCTCTCACTGGTGCTGGGCACGTTCATCGGCGTGCTCGCAGGCTACTGGAAAGGTCTCGACGGGCTCCTGATGCGCTTCACCGACCTGTTCCTCGCCCTGCCGCTCCTGCCGCTGCTGCTCGTCATCATCATGCTGTTCCGCGACCCGCTGCGTTCCGTCTTCGGGCTGGAAACCGGCATCTTCATCCTGATCGTCTTTGTCATCGGCATCACAAGCTGGATGCAGGCAGCAAGGATCGTGCGCGGCGATGTTCTGGCGCTAAAGGAACGCGAATATGTGCTGGCCGCACGCTCCATCGGCACCTCTTCGGGCAAGATCGTTGTGCGCCATATCCTGCCCAATATCATGTCGCCCATCATGGTCTCGGCCACCTTGGGCATCGCCAATGCGATCATCACCGAAAGCGCGCTGTCCTTCCTCGGCCTCGGCTTTCCGCCGGACTATCCGACATGGGGCCGCCTGCTCTTTGATGCCAAGGATTTCATCCAGCAATATCCCGAACGCGTCATCTGGCCGGGTCTGGCGATCTCGCTCACGGTGCTGGCGGTGAATTACATCGGTGACGGGCTGCGCGATGCGCTCGACCCGCGGATCAGGGGCCGGTAGGGCACAGCCCCAAAACACCAAACGGAAAACACAAAACGCGCCGAGACCTCTGTCCGGCGCGTTTTTTCCTACGTGTTTTGAAAGAATTTTATTCCAGATGCTGCTTTTTGATCCGGCGCAGGCCAAGCCAGACGGCCAGCACAACCAGAGGTGTGAGCATCGACTGGGCCAGACCTTTGGACAGCCCCAAAGGCTCCAGCGCCGGATAGACCAGATAGCCCGCGAGGCTCACCGCATAATAGCTGATCGCCACGACCGAAAGCCCCTCGACCGTCTCTTGCAACCGCAGTTGCAGATCGGCGCGTTTGTCCATGCTTTCCAGCAGTTTCTGGTTCTGGGCCTGACGCCCGACATCGACCTTTGTGCGCAGGAGGTTCGCCGCCCGCGCGGTCCGTTCGGCAAGGCTCTCAAGCTGTGATTTCGCCGCCTGCACCGTGCGCATGGCCGGATCGAATCGCCGCATCATGAACTCGCTGAAAAGCTGGCGCCCCTGAAACCGGCTTTCGCGCAGCACCTCGATCCGCTGGTTGACGATGGCCTCATAGGCCCCCGTCGCGCCAAAGCGGAAATTGGTCCGCGTCACGATGCTCTCAATGCGTGTGGAGAGGCCGAGGATGTCGTCCAGCGTGTCCTCCGTGGACACTTCCGACTTGGTGGTAAGCCGGACCATCAGATCGGAGAGTTCCTTTTCGATATGTGCCAGTTCACCGACCACTTTGCGCGCCTGCACCAGCCCCAGCATCGACATGGCCTTATAGGTCTCGATCTCGCACAGACGTTGCAAAATCCGCCCGATCCGGCGCTGGCCGCAATCCGCATCGGGGAAAATGGCAAATCGCATGTGACCCGCCGCATCGATCCGGAAATCTCCGGCAACCACCATCGCCCCGTCCAGCACACGCGCCACGGCGAGGCTTTCGCGTTCGAACCAGTCGTCCATCAGGGCGGTGATCCGTGCGTCGTCCTCCACCGTCTCGACCCGAATAAGCGCCGAGGTGATCCGCTGTCCCGGTGCCTCTTTCAGCCAGTCTTCGGGAAAGAGTTCAAAGGTGGTGCGGTCAAAGGCATGCTCCGAAAGCCCGTCAGCGAAGATCGTATAGGTCACGAATTCCGTGTGGCTTTCCCACTTGAGACGGTATTTGCCCAAAGCTCCGGTGTAATGCGTGGCCTTTGGGGCCGGATGAGCTGCGCCGAACCGGTCGAGAAGCGCCAGAAGATGCGCCCGATCCAGTTCGCGGTCGCGCCGTGCCGCATCGCCTGCGGCGCGGATGGCCAGATAGGCCGCGCGGGCATTGCTGCCCACTTCGGGAAAGGGGCGGGCATGCAATTCATTGGCCAGCTCGTAGCGGCGCGGGTGGTCAGTCAAAGGGGCCATTGGCGGTCTCGTCTCATGCGTCATAATTCGCCTATAGACCGCCACCCCGCGTCAAAGCAAACAATATTTTCAATGCATATCAGCCACTTAACGGAATGCGACGGTATACAAAGCTCACGCCCCGCCCAATTCCTCGGCCACGACATTCATCCAGTAGGCCACGCCGATAGGGATCAGCTTGTCGTTGAAATCGAATTTCGGCGTGTGGACAAAGACTGCGTCAGGCCCGTCGCCATTGCCGATGGAGACATAGGCACCGGGGATTTTCTCCAGAAAATAGGCGAAGTCCTCGCTGGCACCGATGGCGGGGGCTTTGGTGTCGGCCATTTCTGCGCCCATAGAGGCGGCATGGGCCCTGCCCGTCACGGCGACCTCGTCTGCCGTGTTCACCAGCGGCGGATAGCCCCGCTCATAATCCACATGCGCCTCGACGCCGCCCGCCATAGCGCAGCCCTCAGCCAGACGGGTGATCTCGCGTTGCAATGTGTCGCGCACCTCGGGCCGGTAGCTGCGCGCCGTGCCCGCGACCATGACTTTGGCCGGAATGATATTCGCACTCTCGCGCTCGCCCCCTGCCACATGGCCGATGGAGACCACGGCCCAATCGGTCAGCGCCACATGGCGCGACACCACATTGCCAAGGCTCGCCATGAACTGCCCCGCCGCCACGGTCGGATCGGTTGCTTTCTCCGGCGACGCGCCGTGGCCGCCGGTGCCTTCGAACACGATCTCCCAATCGTCAGAGGCGGAGGTATAGGGGCCGACACGGGTGGTCATCTGTCCCAGCGGGTCCATCGGCCCGTTGTGCACGCCGTAAATCGCATCGGTCGGGAACAGGTCGAACAACCCGTCCTTGATCATCTCATTGGCACCGCCACCGCCCTCTTCGGCGGGTTGGAAGATGAACCGCACCGTGCCCGCGAAATCCGGATCGGCGGAGAGTTTCTCCGCCGCGCCCAAAAGCATGGTCGTGTGCCCGTCATGGCCGCAGGCATGCATCTTGCCCGCCACTTGCGAGGTGTACGCAACGCCCGTGTCCTCGGTGATATGCAGCGCATCCATATCGGCGCGCAGGGCGATGACCTTTTGTCCCGGACGTTTGCCCTTGAGCGTGCCCACAACGCCGGTCTTGCCCAAACCGCGATGCACCTCCATCCCCAACCCTTCGAGAAACTCCGCCACAAGCGCAGAGGTCCGCACCTCTTCAAAAGCGGTTTCGGGATGGGCGTGGATGTCGTGACGGATCGCGATCATTTTCTCCATGAACGCGTGGTCTGCGGTGATCTCTTCGGGGGTGGTGTGCTGCATGGGCGCCTCCTGTTGCCGGAAAGCCTGCCCGATGTTCAATGGATTGAAAAGCCTGCCTTTTGCAAATCGGCTGTGCGCGGGGCAGACGCCCCCCCTGCCCGACAGAGCGCATAAAAACGCCGCGTCGATACAAGATCAACGCGGCGGCTTGTTTCATATCTGGCGACGGCTATCAGTCCGCAGGGCGACCTTCCGGCGGCGGACCGTCAGGACGCGGACCACCACCCGGAGGGCCCTGACGCACAGAGGCGTCACAGCTTGCGTCACCGTCTTCAAGAGCACAGCCATATTGCGCGGTCATACAGGCCAGAATGGCATTCGAGCCTTCGGCCCCTGCATGGTAGTGATAGCCCAGCGCCTCGGTGGCATGGCCGTTACATTCGTCCAGCCCGTCAACCACCTCGCCTTCTGAATTGGCGCGGTTATAGATCAGATAGCCGTCCATCGCGATCCCGATGGATGTGGCATCATCCAGCACCGCATCTTCCGATGCAGCGACCTCTTCAGCCTCTTGTTCATCCATCACAGGCGCTCCCGGAAGGCAGTCCGTCACCGCATGATAGTGGTAGCCGACATGCAGGTTCACATGCCCGCCGCAATCATCCAGAGGGGCAATCGTATGCGCCGCAACAATCGCATCCTGAGGCGCGGAGGCGTCCAGACGCACACCGTTATAGGCCACGCCCGACCCCTGATCGAGACGACCGGCGGCAGAGGCCGCTTGCGGTTCAAGCGGGATCACATAGGTCATGCTGGCCCCGTCATCGAGATATTCCGGCAGGCACTGCACACAGTAGTTCTGATACTCTTCCGCCACATCGGGACGCGCCGCCCCGTCACAGGATTCGAGCGTATCCGTCACGCGAATCTCGCCGGTTTCCGGATTGTAGAGCGCCCATTCGTCATCCCCGAAAAACTCGTCGAGATGTTCCACAAAGCTGCCATCCACATCGAGCAACTCGTTCTCGCCAAACCACTTGCCGCCCTTGCTCGCATCATCCGAGATATTGGTCGGGCACCACGGGCCGGGCGTATAGGCGATGGGTTCCGGCTTGACCGTGATGGAGAAACACCGCGTCTGCGTGCCCTCGGAGAGCGTGCAATCCACGACCTCCGGCCCTGAGACGACAACCGCCTCGGAGAAAAACGCCGCGATCTCTTCGAGGCGTTGCGCTTCGGCTTCGGTGGTGTCGGCGGCGGCAGGCAGGGCCAGCGCCAAGGCGGCCGGCACGGCGATTGCGGCCGAGAAAAAATGAGGAACGGTCCGTCTCATGGGGGTCATAGGGATCATGGGGGATAGTCTCCGGTCGGGGGGCATGATCTGTGCCCAGTTTGCGCGTTACCCGCACAGCTGTTCTTGGTTGAGTAGGTTATACGCAGCGGCGCGCATATTCCGTCACTCCTTTTTGACTTTATATGATTTTTTGTGTCTTGGGCATTTTTCCGCGTCTGCCCCCTTTTCCCGCTCAGCCTCCGTTCATGCCCGAAACGCAAAAAGGGCGACCCACTCGGGCCGCCCCTTCCGCAATCTATCGCGTCAAACTCAGTCGAGTTTCGACAAAAGCGCGTTCATCGAGTCCTTGGCGTCGCCATAGAACATGCGCGTGTTCTCTTTGTAGAACAGCGGGTTTTCGATACCCGAATAACCCGTGCCCTGTCCGCGTTTGCAGACGAAAACCTGTTTCGCTTTCCAGACTTCGAGAACCGGCATACCCGCGATGGGGGAGTTCGGATCTTCCTGTGCGGCGGGGTTCACGATGTCATTGGAGCCGATCACGATGACCACGTCTGTGTCAGGGAAGTCGTCGTTGATCTCGTCCATTTCCATCACGATGTCATAAGGCACCTTGGCCTCGGCCAGCAGCACGTTCATGTGACCGGGCAAACGGCCCGCAACAGGGTGAATGGCGAAACGCACATTCTTGCCCTTGGCACGCAGCTTGTTGGTCAGTTCCGACACGGCGGCCTGCGCCTGCGCCACGGCCATGCCGTAGCCCGGCACGATGATGACACTCTCGGCCTCGTTGAGCGCATTGGCCACGCCATCGGCGTCGATGGCCACCTGTTCGCCCTCGACCTCCATCGCCGGACCGGATGCGCCGCCGAAGCCGCCCAGAATGACCGAGATGAAAGAGCGGTTCATGGCCTTACACATGATGTAGGACAGGATCGCGCCCGAGGAACCGACCAGCGCACCGACCACGATGAGCAGGTCGTTGGAAAGCGAGAAGCCGATCGCGGCAGCCGCCCAGCCCGAGTAGGAGTTGAGCATGGAAACCACGACAGGCATATCCGCGCCGCCGATACCCATGATCAGGTGATAGCCGATGAAGAGCGCGGCCAGTGTCATGATGAACAGCGGGAAGAATGCGCCCGTGCCCATATACCAGAACAGGCAGATCAGCGAGAGTGCAGCCGCACCCGCATTGAGTGCATGACCACCGGGCAGTTTCTTGGCCGTGGAGGAGACTTTGCCCGCCAGTTTACCATAGGCGATCACGGAACCGGTGAAGGTCACCGCCCCGATAAAGATGCCCAGAAACAGTTCGACCTTGAGAATGTTCAACTCGACCGGAGACTTGTGCGCCACGAGTGCGGCGAATGTGCCAAGCTCTTCGCCAGCATGAAGACCGGCCACATGGCCCATAACGAAATGCGCGTTATAGCCCACGAAGACCGCTGCCAGACCGACGAGCGAGTGCATCGCCGCGACCAGTTGCGGCATCTCGGTCATTTCGACCTTGTTGGCGACATACCAGCCGATGGTCCCGCCGCCCGCGATCAGCAGAAGCGACAGGAGCCACAGCCCCGCGCCCGGTCCGATCAGTGTCGCAAAGACCGCAAGGCCCATGCCGACGATGCCATACCACACCGCACGTTTCGCGCTTTCCTGTCCCGACAAACCGCCAAGGGAGAGGATGAAGAGAACAGCCGCGACCACATAGGCCGCCGTCGTAAATCCGAAATCCATTGCCTCTACTCCTTACGATTTCTGGAACATGGCGAGCATACGCCGTGTCACGAGGAAGCCGCCGAAAATGTTGATGCCCGCCATGAAGATCGACATGGAGGCCAGCAGGATCACCAGCCAATTGCCCGATCCGATCTGCAACAGCGCACCCAGAATGATGATCGAGGAGATCGCGTTGGTCACGGCCATGAGCGGTGTGTGCAAGCTGTGCGACACGCCCCAGATCACCTGAAAACCGACGAAGACCGACAGGACAAAAACGATGAAGTGCTGCATGAAGCTGGCAGGGGCCACGAGACCCACGCCCAGAAGCAGCGCCGCACCGATAGCGATCAGCGTCACCTGTTGCTTGGTCTGTGCCTTGAAGGCGGCGACCTCTTCGGCGCGTTTCTCTTCGGGGGTCTTCTCTTTGACCACCTCTTTCGGCTTGGCCGCAATCGCAGCCACTTTCGGCGGCGGCGGCGGGAAGGTGATCTCGCCCTCATAGGCCACGGTCGCACCGCGGATCACGTCATCTTCCATGTCATGCACGATCTGACCGTCCTTGTTCGGGGTCAGGTCAGACATCATGTGGCGGATGTTGGTGGCGTAAAGCGTCGAGGCCTGCGTGGCCATGCGTGACGGGAAATCGGTGTAGCCGATGATGGTCACGCCATTCTCGGTCACGATTTTTTCGTCTTTCACGGTCTGTTTGCAGTTGCCGCCCTTTTCAGCGGCCAGATCGACGATCACCGACCCCGGCTTCATCGCGGCAACCATATCCTCGGTCCACAATTCCGGCGCTTCGCGGTTCGGAATGAGCGCCGTGGTAATCACGATGTCCATTTCGGGAGCCAGCTCACGGAATTTGGCAAGCTGCGCCTCGCGGAACTCGGGGCTGGAGACAGAGGCATAGCCGCCCGTCGCCGCACCGTCCTGTTGCTCTTCCTCGAAATCGAGATAGACGAATTGCGCGCCCATGCTCTCGACCTGCTCGGCCACTTCGGGACGCACGTCGAAGGCATAGGTCACAGCGCCCAGAGAAGTCGAGGTGCCAATCGCGGCAAGACCCGCAACACCCGCACCGACAACCAGAACCTTCGCCGGCGGAACCTTGCCCGCAGCGGTGATCTGACCGGTGAAGAACCGCCCGAAGTTGTTGCCCGCCTCGATCACGGCACGATAGCCCGCGATATTGGCCATGGACGACAGCGCGTCCATCTTCTGCGCCCGCGAAATCCGCGGCACCATTTCCATGGCGATCACATTGGCGCCTCTGGCTTTCGCCGCTTTCATACCGGCTTCGTTGCCCGCCGGATTGAAGAAAGAGATCAGCGTCTGGCCCTTCTTGAGACGTTTCATTTCCGTCGCATTGGGCTGGCGTACCTTGGCGACGATGTCGCAGGCCTTCCAGAGCGCGGCAGGCGTCTTGATGATCTCGACACCGGCCTCTTCGTAATCCTTGTCCGAGAACCCGGCGAGCGCACCCGCTCCGGTCTCGATTGCACATTCATATCCAAGCTTCTGAATCTGCTTGGCGCTTTCAGGCGTCAGCGCGACACGCGCTTCTCCCTCAAAGACTTCCTTAGGAACACCGAATTTCACGTGTTGATCCTCTTTCCCCAGTCCTAGTTCTCTGTTGACCACTTCCCTACCCAATTGCCCCCACTTAGCGCAACATTATTGCGCAAACATGAGCACATATGTGACGGCAGGTCACAGCCAACGCCGCGTTTTTTCTGCCCAGGTTTGAAACTCCTCGTGAAATTTCGTCCTGAGCCAGTTTTCCTCCTCGGCAATAAACCGTCTCCGGATCACCACCATAAAGACAGGAACCAGAGCCACCCCAGCCGGGTTGCCGCAGAGTAAAGAAAAGCCCGCAAGTGTAAAGGCATCACCCAGATAAATAGGGTTGCGTGTGAATTTGTAAACGCCGTTTGTGACAATGGCGGCAGGCACCCGATGCGGGACCAACGTGGTGCGGTGCCGCCACATGGCAAATGCCGCCAACACCATGAGCAAAAGCCCGAACAGGATCAAAAGCCTGCCGGAGAGTCCGACCCATGCGGGCAGGTCCATCTCCAGCCCGAGTCTGGCCGATCCCCAAGCGAGTGCCATGAACGCCAAAAGCCAGACAGGCGGGTAATCAAAATACTTCATACCGCAGACCCTAGCCCCACTCGGCCCGAACCGCTAGGCTTTCCCGATGAAACTGCGCCCTTTGACCCATAAAGATGCCCGCGCCTGTTACGCGCTGTTCCACCGCACCGTCCACGGCGGCACGGGGGCGTTTTATGACGCCGCCCAGCGCGCCGCTTGGGCCCCCGCCCTGCCCCATGCCTCCGATGCAGCACTTGAAACATGGGCGGAGCGGCTGACCGCAGGGTTTTCGGTCTGCGCCACGCGCTGGGGCCGGATCAGGGGGTTTTTCACCATGGGACATGACGGGCATATCGACTTTGCCTATGTCGCCTTGGAAGAGATGGGAAAGGGCACGGCGGGACGGCTCTATGAGGCCTGCGAGGCCGAGGCCCGTCGTCTCGGTCTCAGCCATATGGAGACAGAGGCCAGCCACCTTGCACGCCGGTTCTTCGAGCGGCGCGGCTGGACCGTGGTGGCGCGCCAGACCGTGATCCGCGACTCGGTCGGGATCGAGAATTTCCGTATGGAAAAACACCTGAAACGACCATAACTGCGCTAATTTTAGCCGATACCTTGTTGAAAAACACACCAACGGCTGTGCCAAATCGGCCCGCCAAAACTGCTTTAAATAATTGAAGTTACGCTTATTTCTTTCTCATAAGCATAAGAATATCTCAGGGGTTTACAGCCCTTTAGGGAGAAACGCACTGTTTGCGATCCGTCCGGACGCCTCCATAAGGAAAGAGGAGAAAATCATGGCCTATGCAACAGTAAACCCATTCACCGCAGAAACAGTTGCAACCTTCCCAAATGCCACGGATGAGGAGGTTCGTGCGACGCTTGATACGGCGCAGGCGGCTTTCTTGAAATGGAAGGAGACATCCTTTGCCGAGCGCGCCCGCGTGTTACAGAACGCAGCCGATATTCTGCGCCGCGACAGCGATCGTCTGGCAGAAATCCTAACCCTTGAAATGGGCAAATTGCTGTCCGAGGCGAAGCTTGAAGTCGAGCTTTCGGCGAAAATCTTTGAATATTATGTGCAAAATGCCGAAAAACTTTTGCAGCCTGAAAAACTCCCGGTTCTGGACCCCGACGAAGGCGACAACACACTGGTTTATGAACCTTTGGGCATTCTTTTGGCAATTGAGCCGTGGAACTTCCCTTATTATCAAGTCGCCCGCATCCTTGCGCCGCAACTTTCTGCAGGGAACGTATTGATCCTGAAACACGCCTCCAATGTGCCGCAAAGTGCCGCCGCTTTCCAGAAACTGATGGATGAGGCCGGCCTGATGAAAGGCGCTTTCACCAATCTCTATGCCACCCGCGATCAGATCGAGATGATCATCAACGATCCGCGCGTGCATGGCGTGGCGCTCACCGGGTCCGAGGCCGCTGGCTCCGTTGTGGCCGCGCAGGCCGGGAAAGCGTTGAAAAAATCCACCATGGAGCTGGGCGGGGCGGACGCGTTCGTCGTGCTCGAAGACGCCGATATGGCGAAAACCATCGACTGGGCCGTCATGGGGCGGCATTGGAACGGCGGTCAGGTCTGCGTGTCTTCGAAACGGATGATCGTCGTCGACAAGGTCTATGATCAGTTCATGGAAGGCTACCGCAAAGGCGTGGCAGGCCTTGTCGCGGGCGACCCGATGGACCCGAACACGACGCTTGCGCCATTGTCGTCGCAAAAGGCTGCGGATGACTTGAAAGAACAAATCCGCAAAGCTGTCGCGCACGGTGCAAAAGCCGAAGAGGTCGGAGCCCCGGTGCCCAATCAGGGCGCTTTTGTACAACCGACCATTCTCACAGAAATGGGCGAAGACAACCCCGCACGATACTGGGAATTCTTCGGGCCTGTGTCGATGATCTTCCGCGCCAAAGACGAAGAAGACGCGATCCGCATTGCCAATGACAGCCCCTTCGGGCTTGGCGGATCGGTGTTCACCAAAGACGTCAAACACGGGCTTGAAGTGGCTGCGAAAATCTCCACCGGTATGGTGTTTGTGAACCACCCCACCAAAGTTGAGGCCGACCTGCCCTTCGGCGGCGTACGCCGGTCCGGCTATGGGCGCGAACTTTTGGGGCTTGGCCTCAAAGAGTTCGTGAACCACAAACTCATCGGTGCCGTCGACATCGACGCGCATTTCTAAGCTGTCAGAACAAGAAACAGCAAAGGCGCCCTCTAGGGCGCCTTTTTACGTGTTTCAAAACGCTGGAATATCACGCGACTGCGCTGACTTTGCCCTGCTGGGCCTCCGCAAAAGCGTAGACGGCCTTGCCGAAGGCCTCGAACAGGGGCCGCGACACAGGATCTTCGCCCGCGCGATATTCCGGATGCCATTGCACGGCCAAGGTGAACCCCGGCGCATCTTTCACATAGATCGCTTCCGGCGTGCCGTCGGGCGCGTAGCCTTCGACCACGATCCGCGCGCCTGGTTTTTTGATCCCCTGCCCGTGCAGCGTGTTGGTCATCACTTCGGACGCGCCCAGTAATTTGTGGAACACGCCGCCCTCAGTAAGGCGCACGGGATGGCGCAGGGCGAATTTCTCTTCCAGCGTCCCGTCCGGCGGCATCCGGTGGTTCATCCGCCCCGGCAGGTCACGGATTTCGGGGTAAAGCGTGCCGCCCATCGCGACATTCACCTCCTGAAAACCACGGCAAATGCCAAAGAACGGCTGGCCCTTTTCGACACAGGCCCGAATGAGCGGCAGGGTCACCGCATCGCGGCAGCGGTCAAAGGCCCCGTGCGCCTCGGTTTCCTTTTCGCCATATTCCTCTGGGTGCACATTGGGCCGCCCGCCGGTAAAGAGAAACCCGTCGCAGACTTCCATCAACTCGTCCACGCAGACAAAGTTCGGATGCGCCGGAATCAGAAGCGGCATGCAATTCGAGACCTCGGCCACGGCTTCGGCATTCATGCGCCCACCCGTGTAGGCGGGATAGCTGTCGTTGAGAATGTCGTAATTGCCTATGATACCGACAACCGGTCGTGTCATGGTGTGCCTCTCCTTTTTGCCAAGGATAGCCGCTTTCGCATCAGAGAAAAGGCCAAGCCGCGCGCAATGCCTCTGCATCAGCGCGCGGTGTCATGGCTTAGCTGTGAATTTCTGCGCAATTCGCAGGTGGTGCTTAGTTTCGCGCCTTTAGTTCAAGCCGGCGGGCATGCAAAACCGGTTCGGTATAGCCCGAAGGCTGCACACGGCCCTTGAACACCAGATCGCAGGCGGCCTTGAACGCGATGCCGTCATAGGACGGGGCCATCGGCGTATAGAGCGGATCACCGGCGTTCTGGCGGTCCACCACTTCGGCCATTTTCTTCATGGCTTCCATGACTTGCGCCTCGGTGACAACGCCGTGGTGCAGCCAGTTGGCCAGCCCTTGCGACGAAATACGGCAGGTGGCGCGGTCTTCCATCAGGCCCACATCGTGAATGTCCGGCACTTTGGAACAACCCACCCCCTGATCGATCCAGCGCACGACATAGCCCAGAATCCCCTGGGCATTGTTTTCCACCTCGTCACGGATTTCCGCCTCCGACCAGTTCACGCCCTTGGCGACCGGAATGGTGAGCAAATCTTCAAGCGTGCCGCGCGGCCCGCCCTTGGCAATCGCGTCCTGAACCGCAAAGACATCCACCGTATGATAATGCGTTGCGTGCAATGTTGCCGCCGTGGGGCTGGGCACCCAAGCACAGGTCGCGCCCGCTTTCGGATGGCCGATCTTGGTTTCCAGCATCGCATTCATCAAGTCCGGCATGGCCCACATGCCCTTGCCGATCTGCGCGCGCCCCTTGAGACCACAGGCCAGCCCGATATCGACATTGCGATCCTCATAGGACTTGATCCACGGCTGGTCCTTCATCTCGCCCTTGCGGATCATCGGCCCCGCTTCCATCGAGGTGTGGATTTCGTCGCCGGTGCGGTCAAGGAAACCGGTGTTGATAAAGGCCACACGATGTTTCGCGGCGCGGATGCACTCCTTGAGGTTCACCGAGGTGCGGCGCTCCTCGTCCATGATCCCCAGCTTCACCGTATTCGGCGCAAGGCCCAGAATCTCCTCGACACGGCTGAACATCTCGTCGGCAAAGGCGACCTCCTCCGGCCCGTGCATCTTCGGCTTGACGATATAGACCGACCCTTCGCGGGAATTGCGCGGCCCTGTCGTCTTTTTCAGGTCATGCAGCGCGATCATCACCGTGACCAGCGCATCCATGATCCCCTCGCCGATCTCGCGCCCCTCATCATCAAGCACCGTCGGGTTGGTCATCAAATGCCCGACATTGCGCACCAGCATCATCGCACGGCCCTGAAGCGTGATCTCCGCCCCATCGGCATCGGTGAACACACGGTCGGGATGCAACGCACGGGTAAAAGTCTTGCCCCCCTTGCTGACCTCTTCGGTCAGATCGCCCCGCATCAGCCCCAGCCAGTTGCGATAGGCGCCGACCTTTTCCTCGGCATCCACAGCCGCCACCGAATCCTCGCAATCCATGATCGCGGACACGGCCGCCTCGACCAGAATATCGGAAATTCCCGCCTTGTCCTGCTGACCCACCGGCGTCGAGGGATCAATGACGATGTCGATATAGAGCCCGTTCTTCTGCAACAGGACATGCCCCTCGCTCGACCCTGCAAACTGCGCCGGATCGGCCAGACCGGTCTGCCCCATCGCCCCCTCGACCAAGAGCATCCCGTTCACAACGTCCAGCTTGCTCACATCGGCCCAAGAGCCGCCTGCCAGTGGAGCCACACGGTCCAGATGCGCCTTGGCCCATGCGATCACTCGCCCGCCGCGCTCGGCGTCATAGCCCTTGCCGGAGGGCAGATCGCCCAGCGCATCCGTGCCGTAAAGCGCGTCATACAAAGAGCCCCACCGCGCATTCGCCGCATTGAGCGCATAGCGTGCATTGGTGATCGGCACCACAAGCTGCGGCCCCGGCTTGGTGGCAAATTCCTCGTCCACCTTGGTGGTCTCGATCCGGAAATCGGGGCCTTCGGGCACGAGATAGCCGATCTCTTCAAGAAAGGCCCGATAGGCCGCCGCGTCATGATCCTGTCCCTTGCGCTCAAGATGCCACAGGTCGATTTGGGACTGCAAAGCCTCGCGCTTTTCCAGCAACGCACGGTTCTTCGGCCCGAAATCGCGCACCATCCCCGCAAGCCCGTCCCAGAACGCCGCCGCCGACACACCCGTCCCCGGCAGGGCTTCCGCCTCGATGAAATTGGCAAAAAGCTCAGCCACCTTCAGGCCGGATCGGTCCACGCGCGTCATTTGGGAATCACCTTTCAGAAATGTTTTGGAAACCAAAACGTCCATAATAGAGTTTCCTATCGGAAACAAGTTTTCATCCGTCCCCCGTTGCAGCCCCCGCGCACGAAGCATACCCTCCCCGCCAAAACGAGTCTCATATATATAGAGAGTTTTCCCATGAAAGACGCGGCACCAGAGACCATCTATCTGAAAGATTACACCCCTTTCGGATACCAGATCGAAAGCGTTCACCTCACCTTCCGGCTTCACCCCACCGCCACGCGCGTGATCTCGAAAATCGCCTTTGCGCCCAATCCGGAGGCAACGGACAAACGCTTCTTTCTGCATGGCGAAGAGCTGTCGCTGATCTCCGCCAAGATCAACGGTGAGGCCATCACCCCGCGTCCGGTCGAGGGCGGTCTGGAAGCGGATGTGCCCGAGGGGCCGTTTGTGTGGGAGGCCGAGGTGGAAATCTCGCCGGAAACCAACACCGCGCTTGAGGGGCTCTATATGTCGTCGGGCATGTATTGCACCCAATGCGAGGCCGAAGGCTTCCGCAAGATCACCTATTACCCCGACCGCCCCGATGTCATGGCCACCTTCACCGTGCGCATCGAAGGCGACCAGCCCGTCATGCTCTCCAACGGCAACCCGCTGACCTCCGGCGAGGGCTTTGTCGAATGGCATGACCCGTGGCCGAAACCCTCCTATCTCTTTGCCCTCGTTGCGGGCAATCTGGTCAACCACCCTGACCGCTTCACCACGCAATCGGGCCGCGATGTCGAGTTGAACATCTGGGTCCGTCCCGGCGACGAGGGCAAATGCGCCTTCGGGATGCAGGCGCTCAAAGATGCGATGGCATGGGATGAAAAGACCTACGGGCGCGAATATGACTTGGACATATTCAACATTGTGGCCGTGGATGACTTCAACATGGGCGCGATGGAGAACAAGGGGCTGAACGTCTTCAACTCGTCTTGTGTTCTGGCTTCGAAAGAGACCTCGACAGATGCCAATTTCGAGCGGATCGAAGGCATCATCGCGCATGAGTATTTCCACAACTGGACCGGCAACCGCATCACCTGCCGCGACTGGTTCCAGCTTTGCCTGAAAGAGGGACTGACCGTCTACCGTGATCAGATGTTCTCCGGCGACATGCGCAGCCATGCTGTGAAACGGATTGAAGAAGTTCTGCAACTGCGCGCCCGTCAGTTCCGCGAGGACAACGGTCCGCTCGCCCATCCGGTGCGCCCTGAAAGCTTTGTCGAGATCAACAATTTCTACACCGCCACCGTCTACGAGAAAGGCGCGGAAATCATCGGGATGCTGCGCCGCCTCGTCGGCGATGAGGCCTATCGCAAGGGCTGTGATCTCTACTTCGAGCGCCATGACGGACAGGCCGTCACCATCGAAGACTGGCTCAAGGCGTTCGAGGATGTCACCGGCCGCGATCTTGCACAATTCAAACAATGGTATTCTCAGGCAGGCACACCGCGCCTGAAGATGTCCGAAGCGTGGAACGACGGCACGCTCACCCTGACATTCGCGCAATCGACCCCACCGACGCCCGGCCAGAGCGAAAAGAAACCGCAGGTGATTCCGATTGCCGTGGGGTTGATCGGCCCGAACGGGGACGAGGTCGTGCCGACCACAGTTTTGGAGATGACCGAAGCCGAACAGAGTTTCACCTTTGAAGGGCTGGGCGCGCGTCCTGTGGCCTCTGTGCTGCGCGACTTCTCCGCGCCGGTGATTCTGGAGCGTGAGATGGATGACGACACCCGCGCCTTCCTTCTGGCCCATGACACCGACCCGTTCCAGAAATGGGAGATGGGGCGGATGCTGACCAAGGACATGCTGGTGGCGATGATTACCGCCGATGTCCCCCCCGCCGAAACCGCGCTTGACGCGATCAAGACGGTGCTGACCGACGAGAGCCTTGATCCGGCCTTCCGCGCCTTGGTGTTGGGCCTGCCCTCCGAGGACGATCTGGCCCAGACGATTTTCGACGCCGGCCAGACCCCCGATCCGGCCAAGATCCATGCGGCACGCAAATCCCTGCGCCACGCACTTGCCCTACACGTGTCCGACGTATTGCCGACGCTTGGCCGACAGCTTGAAACGCCGGTTTTCGTGCCTGACGCCGATGGCTCCGGCAAGCGGGCGCTGCGGCACGCCTTGCTGGCGCTGGAGACGCTTCTGGACGACGGGAAAGCCGCCCGTGCGCTCTTTGCCCGCGCCGACAACATGAGCGACCAGAGCGCCAGCCTACAGGCGCTTCTGGCCGCAGGACTCGGTCAGGACGAGATCAAAGCCTTTGAAAAACAATGGAAAAACGACCGCCTTGTGATGGACAAATGGTTCATGATGCAGGTGTCCTTCGCCGCGCCGGACAAGGCCGCAAGCACGGCACTGGCCCTGACGCAGCATCCGGATTTCACCATCAAGAACCCGAATCGCTTCCGCGCGGTCTTCGGCGCGCTGGCCGGCAACCACGCAGGCTTCCACGCGGCGGATGGGAAGGCCTATCAACTTCTGGCCAACTATTTGATTGAGCTTGATAAAATCAACCCGCAGACCACCGCGCGGATGAGCGGCGCTTTCGAGACATGGAAGCGGTATGACGCTGATCGTCAGGGCATGATTCGCAGTGAACTGGAGCGGATTCTGGCCACGCCGGAGCTTTCGCGCGACACAACCGAGATGGTCACACGGATTCTCTCCGCCTGATCCGCTCCAACCGCCGCCCCTGTTTGCGCAAACAGGGGCGGCGTCACAAAAAGTTGAAGAGATTCCGTAACTTGGCAAATGCCGCTATGTAAGAATGTCACATTCAATTTACGAAATCTTATGCCATATTGCAGGTATCGCGCGACGTAACTTTTTTCGTGAACAGACAGGGAAACCCTATCCAATGCGTAAACTTCTCCTCTCCACCGTCATCGCGGCCACCGCCGCCACCACGGCTGCCACTGGCGCTTTTGCCCAATCCGCTTCCGACGTCGCCAAAGCGCGCCGCGCTTTCTACACGCTCGTGAACTTCGAAATGGCCACGCTGGGCGGCATGGCACAGGGCAAGGTCGACTACGACGCAGACCTCGCCAGCCAGTCCGCAGGCGATCTCATGTCGCTGGCCAGCCTGCACACCGCCGACTACTTCGCACCGGGGTCTTCCAACGAAGACATTCCGGGCGAAACTCGTGCAAAATCAGACATTTGGGACGACATGGAAGGTCTGCAAGAAAAAGGCATGGCCTTTTATCAGGCCATCGCAGACCTGAACGAAGTGGCGGGCAACGGTCTTGAGGCGCTGCAACCGGCCATGGGCAAGGTTGGCGGCACCTGCAAAGCCTGCCACGACGACTTCCGCGCCAAAGATTTCTGATCTGAAAGCGAGGCGAACCGATGTCGGAACAGCTTGAGAAAACCTATGTCTGGGATCCGGTTGTGCGGGTTCTGCACTGGACCTTGGTGATCGCGTTTTTCACGGCCTTCGGGCTCGGGAAATTCGGCCCTGATATCATGACCTTGCATTTCTACGCAGGCTATACAGTGGCCGCGATCGTGGTGCTTCGGGTGCTCTGGGGGTTCTTCGGCTTTTACACAGCACGGTTCTCCAATTTCGTCAAAGGTCCGGGCAAGGTGGTCGCCTATGCCCGGACGCTGCCCTCGAAACAGCCGTCGCGGTCTTACGGGCATAACCCTGTGGGCGCGCTGTTTGTTGTGGGGGTGCTGGTCGTTCTGGCGATGCAGGTCGCAAGTGGCCTGTTGTCCGATCCCGAGGATTACGTCAACGTCGGCCCTCTGGCCCAATATGTGTCCAGCGACATTTCCCGCAAGGCGCTGTCGCTCCATGAGCCGCTGTCGTTCTTGTTGCTGGCTATGGTGATCGGCCATATCGCCGCAATCCTTTGGTATAAACGGCGCAAGGGCGAGAACCTTGTGACGCCGATGATCACGGGATATGCGGAACTGCCGCCGGAAAAAGTCCCGCACCACTCATAGGATCAAGGCACCAACAGGTGCCTTTTTCTTTGCCTGCACCCCGCCGTCATAGGGGACCGGGGAGGGTTTCTTCGGACAGAACCACATTGGCCTCGACATTGCCCACACCGGGCAGGGTCATGATCCGGCGTCTCAACACCCGTTCAAAATCCGGCAAATCCTGAGCCACCACCCGCAGGCGGTAGTCGAACAGACCTAGCACATGCTGCACTGTCTGCACCTCGGGAATAGCGCGCACCGCACGTTCGAAATCGTCGAGACTCACCCGCCCTTTGGTTGCCAGCTTGACCCCCAGAAAGACGGTCACGCCAAAGCCCAGAGCCTCAAGGTCAAGATCGACACGTCGCGCGCCGAACACGCCCGCCTCACGCAACCTCTTGATCCGCCGCCATGTCGCGGGCTGGCTCAAACCGAAGGCCCGCCCAAGCGCCCCCGCCGATTGCGTCGCATCCTCGCAAAGTGCGCGGATCAGCTGGCGGTCGATGTCATCAAGGTCAATCATAGCGGCACCGACTGGCTGTCTTTGATCGTCGCCACCTGCATCAGGGCCTCGATATCGGTCATATGCGGCAGGGTCAGGATTTTCTCACGGTAAATCCGCTGATACTCCGGCATATCCCGCGCGATCACCAAAAGCCGCGCATCGACACGGCCCAGAAACGTGCCGATGGAAATCACTTCCGGCACCTCCCGCGCCGCCTGAATGAATTCGTCAAAAGCGCGCGGTTCGGTCTTGTCCAGCGTGATACGCAAGCTGACCTCCACCGCATAGCCCAAGGCCCGCCAGTCCACCTGTTCCCGAATGGCTTTGACAATGCCCGCATCGCGCATCCGCTCCAGACGGCGGGCAAATGTCGCAGGGGTCACACCGGCACGCTCCGCCAGTTCGGAGGCCTGTGCGTCCGGCTCGGCCTGTATCTGGCGCAGGATTCTGCGGTCGGTATCGTCAACTTGCATGATTTTTTACTAAATCCGTCATTTCAAGAATGAATTAATCTCATAAATTGCAATACAGGTCAAATTTTGACGCCACAAACCCTTTTTGATGCGCGATAAAGACCGCAGACACAGCGCCGCGAACACCGGCGCCCTGTGACTGACGAAAGCAAAAAAGGGAGCGCCCATCATGCGCGTTTATTACGATCGCGATTGCGATGTGAACATCATCAAAGACAAAAAAGTCGCCATCCTCGGCTACGGCTCGCAAGGTCACGCCCACGCGCTCAACCTGCGCGACTCCGGTGCGAAAAATCTTGTCGTCGCCCTGCGCGAAGGCTCCCCCTCCGCCAAGAAAGCCGAAGCCGAAGGCCTTCAGGTCATGGGCATTGCAGAAGCCGCCGCATGGTGTGACCTGATCATGTTCACCATGCCCGACGAGCTTCAGGCCGAAACCTACAAGAAATACGTGCACGACAACCTCAAAGAAGGCTCCGCAATTGCCTTTGCCCACGGTTTGAACGTGCATTTCGGCCTCATCGAGCCGAAAGAAGGCGTTGACGTGATCATGATGGCCCCGAAAGGTCCGGGTCACACGGTGCGCGGCGAATACACCAAAGGCGGCGGCGTGCCCTGCCTCGTGGCTGTGGACACCGACGCAACCGGCAAAGCGCTTGAAATCGGCCTGTCCTACTGTTCCGCCATCGGCGGCGGTCGCTCCGGCATCATCGAGACCAGCTTCCGCGAAGAATGTGAAACCGACCTCTTCGGCGAACAGGCTGTGCTCTGCGGTGGCCTCGTCGAGCTGATCCGTTGCGGTTTCGAAACGCTGGTCGAAGCCGGTTACGCGCCGGAAATGGCCTATTTCGAATGCCTGCACGAAGTGAAGCTCATCGTGGATCTGATCTACGAAGGCGGCATTGCGAACATGGATTACTCCATCTCCAACACCGCAGAATACGGCCAATACGTCACCGGCCCGCGCATCCTGCCCTACGAGCAGACCAAGAAAGCGATGAAAGAGGTTCTCTCCGACATCCAGGCGGGTAAATTCGTGCGTGACTTCATGCTCGAAAATCAGGTTGGCCAGCCCTTCCTCAAAGCGTCCCGTCGCGCCAATGACGAACATCTCATCGAGGAAACCGGCAACAAGCTGCGCGGCATGATGCCGTGGATCACCGCCGGTAAAATGGTGGACAAAGAGCGCAACTAAGCGCGTCTTTCAATCTCGGGAAAGGGGGCTTTCGAGCCCCCTTTTTCGTGGCCGGACACCAAGTCGCATCAGGGCGAGGAGCGGCTTTATGTCCCTGTGATTTGCGTGCAAAGCCCTTGCGGGGCTGGGAAAATGCTGCGCTATATGCGGGCAAAGGAGCCTCCCATGACCGATCCGCAGGACGACTACATCCCCGAAGACCTCACCCCCTCCGATATGGACGACATCCGCGCCGAACGCGCCCGCATGTTCACTCTCGGTTTCTGGAAAAGCCTTCTGGCCGGTCATGAGGGCATGGGGGACACGTTCTGGGCGGGGAATTATCTGGCCGCTCTGTTTTTCATTCCGGTCTATGTACTGCTTCTGGCCATTGAGCCGCTCTACGGGCTGTTCCCGTATGTTTTCGCGGCCTTCGGCGTCTACCTGCTGTTCGTGGCCCGTGCGGTTGCCAAGGCCCAGCCCAAAGGCAAGCTGAGAACCGCCTCACGCTGGAAACAGATGTTCTGGAAGATCTTTGGCGTGGCATGGACTCTGATGAACGCGACCATGTGCCTGACCATGTCACCGTTTACCGGCGGGGTATGATCTCCGAATTGCCTTGGCGTGGCCATAATCCTGCACGATTTTCCCCGCAGATGTGAGGGAGAATTCAACCACGGAAGCGCCATGCAGATCAAACCCGCACTCACCGCCCTTCTCCTGACCGCCTCTCCCGCCCTTGCCGACGGGTTTGTGCCGGATTACGCCATGATCCCGCTGGCCTCGCACCATTACGGGGACTGGGGCGAGGACGACGATGACGATTTCAACGAAACCAATCCGGGGCTGCTGCTCACATGGGCCGAACGCGCCTATGATCTGAACTACACCGTCGGGGCCTATCGCGACAGTCAATCCGACACATCGGTGCACCTCTCCGCTGCGAAGATGTGGAAGATCGGCGAGTATGCGCAGGTCGGGATTGTCGGCGCCTACCTCCATTCTTTCGGAGATGGCTACACCGGCGTGGCCCCATCCATTCAGTTGAGCTACAAATATCTCTTCCTCAATGCCGCCACAGGCTATGATGACGGGGTTTACGGCGTGGTCTCAACCGGCTTCATCATTCCGATCGGGCGCTGAAACCTTTCTCCCGCAGATCGTGAAAAAGGCGGCCCCGAAAGCCGCCTTTGCCTGTCTTGTCCAACCACCAGAAGGCGCGACGCCGGATTACTGTGTCGCGGCTTTGACCGCCGCCACAACATCCGCGACAGCCGCATTCAGGATAGCTTCATCGACACTCTCGGCCATCACGCGGATCAAAGGCTCCGTGCCGGATTTGCGGATCAACAACCGCCCGTTGCCCGCCAGCCGCGCCTCCGCATCCGTGATCGCCGCTTTGACATGCGCCGCGTCCAGCGGCTTTTGCCCCGTGCCGTAGCGCACGTTCTGCAAAAGCTGCGGCACAGGCTCAAAAACCTGCGTCAGTTCAGAGGCTTTCCTGCCCGTCTCGACCATCGCCGCGAGGAATTGCAGCCCCGCCAACAGCCCGTCGCCCGTCGTGGCGTAATCGCTCATCACGATATGGCCGGATTGTTCGCCGCCAAGGTTGAAGCCCCCTGCCCGCATCCGCTCCACAACATAGCGGTCCCCCACGGCGGTGCGTTCCAGTGTCAGCCCTTCGGCCTCAAGAAACCGTTCCAGCCCGAGGTTCGACATCACCGTGGCAACCAGCGCCCCGCCTGCGAGCTTGCCCTGATCCGCCCAGGATTTCGCCATCAACCCCATGAGCTGATCCCCGTCGGCAACCTGTCCGCTCTCGTCGAGGATCATCACACGGTCGGCATCACCGTCGAGACAAATGCCCACATCCGCCCCATGCGCGACCACAGCCTCGGCTGCCGTCTGCACATAGGTGGAGCCGCACTGGTCATTGATGTTGTAGCCGTTGGGCGCGGTGCCCACTGGGATCACCTCGGCTCCCAACTCCCACAAGACTTCGGGCGCTGTGCGATAGGCCGCGCCATTGGCGCAGTCGATCACCACTTTCAGCCCCGCAAGCGTCATGCCTCGCGGCAAGGTCGATTTCACCCGCTCGTTATAACGGAAACGCCCGTCGTCAATGCGTTTCGCGCGACCGATGTTCTTGGCCTGCGCAGGCTCGACGCCTTCTTCCATCAAACGCTCGATCTCGCTTTCCGCTTCATCGGAAAGTTTGAACCCGTCAGGGCCGAAGAACTTGATGCCGTTGTCCTCTGCCGGATTGTGCGAGGCAGAGATCATCACCCCCACATCGGCCCGCATTGAGGTCGTCAACATCCCCACAGCGGGCGTCGGCACCGGCCCGAGCAGAAACACGTTCATCCCCGTGGAGGTGAACCCCGCCGTCATTGCGGTTTCAAACATATAGCCCGACAGGCGCGTGTCCTTGCCGATCACCACGCGATGCGCCGAAGACCCGTCACGCCGGAAATAGCGTCCCGCCGCCGCGCCGAGTTTGAGCGCCATCTCTGCGGTCATCGGATGACTGTTGGCGCGTCCGCGCACCCCGTCCGTGCCAAAGAATTTACGTGCCATTATTGCCTCCTGTAACCGCCTGCCAGAGCGCCAGTGCCTGTCGCGTCTCTGCCACATCATGAACGCGGTGAATTTGCACGCCCTGCGCCACGCCCGCAAGCGTCACCGCCATCGAGCCGGGCGCGCGGGCCTGTGCTTCTGCGGCCTTGCCGATCCGTCCGATAAAGCCTTTGCGCGAAGCGCCCAAAAGCACGCCGCAGCCAAGGCTGTGAAACAACGACAGACGGTTGAGCAGCGCGAGGTTATGCGCCTGTGTCTTGCCGAACCCGATCCCCGGATCAACAAGAATATGCCCGCGCGGGATGCCCGCAGATTCCGCCGCCGCGACACGTTCTGCCAGAAAATCGAAGACATCCAGCAGCACATTGTCATACTGCGGGTTCTCCTGCATCACCTCCGGATCGCCCTGCGCATGCATGAGACACACCGGCGCGCCCTGCGTGACCACGACCTGCGCCAGATCGGGGTCATGGGTAAAGGCGTAAACATCATTCACCAGTGACGCGCCGGCCTCCAGAGCCGCTTCGGCCACGGGGGCCTTGCGCGTATCAATCGAGATCGGCACGGCGCTTTCGGCGCGGATGGAGCGGATCACGGGAGCGGTGCGGGCAATCTCGTCTGACACAGGTACATAGTGCGCACCGGGGCGCGTGCTTTCTCCGCCGATGTCGATGATGTCCACCCCATGCGCCAGCATATGCCGCACTTGCTCAAGCGCCGCTTCGGGGCGGGCAAACTTGCCGCCGTCCGAAAAACTGTCCGGCGTGACATTGAGAATGCCCATCAGATTGGGGCGCTGCAAATCCAGCCCCGCCAGAGACGGTCGCGGCGCGGTCAGCCGCTGAAGCACCTGTTCGGGCACCTCTTGCGCGGGAATGATCTCCGGGGACGCATGGCGGCAAAGACGCTCGACATGGGTGAACCAGCACCAGCCCCCCGCCAGCCTGTACGCCCCTGTCGGGCGGGCCGCATCCACCTGCGGGATCGGACGGTAGTAATAAACAGCATCAGTCATCAGAGCAGCGGTCATGAGAGCAGCGTGATCTCCCCGTTCGGGTTGCGAATCTCGGCCCCTTCAATCTCGCAATCCCCAAGGCACAGGATCGCAGCGGCAGACACCTCACGCCCGAGCCAGGCGACCATCTCCGCGATCCCTTCTTTCGGGCCATGCACCGCATCCAGAACCAGCTTCGACGGGGCCCAGACCGAAATCTGTCCCTGTTTCATCGCCCAGTCCAGCTCCGTGCGCGTCGCTCGCACGACACAGCGTGGATCACGTGCGGCAAGGGTCCATGCGTTTTGTTCGATAGCCAGCAGGTCAATCCGCCGTTGCGCGGCCTTATGACCGGCTTTCGGCCAGTCGCCTTCAGGCAGGCCAACGGTCAGGATCGCGGGGCGCGGATCTGCCGCAATAGCATCAATCCACGCGGAAAGATTGGCGCTTTGCAGCGCCTCCGGCGTCAAATGCACGATCAAAGGATGGGGCACGGGGGCCTCCATGACCTCCGCATGACCGGCCTGATCGGCACTGCGCACGATCTCGACCCCCAAGGCACCGGGGCCACGGTCGAGCTTTTCGATCCGCACAAAGACCCGAAAGGCGCGCGGCTCGGCCAGAATGCGCTCGGCAATCCGTTCCGCAAGGGTCTCCAGCAGGTTGAGCCGTTCAGCTGCGAGTTCCGTATGGATGGCCTCGGTCAATCGATCATAAGACAGGATACGATCCACATCATCGTCAATCGGACCGGACACCGGCGTTAATTCGACTACAATGTTGAAAGAAATGCGCTGACGCACGCCGCGTTCGGCCTGAAACGCTCCGATCTCCACCTCGACCACATGGTCCCTGAGAGAAATCCGGTCCAAGGGAGCCGCCCCCGAAGTGGCGGCGGCGCGGGTTTCGGGATGTTCAAATGCCTGTCGGATTTCGGACACAGTGGGCCTCATTCTTGAGATTTGGCCTTTGCTACAGCTTTGCCCGCGCGGGGCCAAGACCAATCTGGCCCTCCGGCACCCCGCCTCGGCAAATGGCAAAACCCCGCCGTTTTCACGACGGGGCCTGAAACAATTCCGTGACTGGCTCTCTGATCAGGCCTGCGGCATCCGGTAGAACAGATGCACACCGATCTGTGCGGTTTTCGCAAAAGCCCGTGCCCAACGCGGGTTCACGGCCCGCGTGTGGTAATGGGTCGCCCCTTGGGTCAGGGTGCGCGGCGCGCCGTCCAGCATCAGCTTGGCGACTTTGGACACCTGATCCCATGCCGCTTGTTCACGCACGACATCGGCGTGACCATCGCAGGTATAGGTAAACTGGCATTGATATTTCTTGCCCGTCCCCTGATGCACCACGCCGCAGACCGTATTCGGAAAGGCGGGCGAGGACACACGGTTGAGGATCACCTCGGCCACGGCAAACTGGCCTTTGACGCTCTCGCCGCGGGCCTCGAAATACAACGCTTCGGACAGGCATTGCCATTGCTCGCCGCCTGAGGCTGCGGGCTGACTGGCCAGAAAGTCTTGCGTATAGGAGATCGTCTGCGCCTTGGATTTCGGCTTGAAGCTCGACAGAAGACGCTCAATCGCATCTGCATCGACGCTCTCAAGTCCGCTGCGCTCCTGCTTTAACAGGGCGTTCAGTTCAAGGCCAAGCACCGGGCTCGGGTCGTTCGAATGGCTCACGGTCACTTCGGCAGACATCTGGGCCGGAAGCGTCGTTACGCCGAGCGTCACTACAAGCGCGAACGCTTTGAGCTTTGCTGGGATCTGCATAGGGTTGCCCCTCCATTGCGTCCCAACAGTCGGGACCTCACGGGTGGAATTCAAAGGCGGGGCATAGGTCATATGCCCTCAAAGGTCCACCCTAGAGGCCGAATAGCTGTTATGCGCTGGTCAAGAGAGAAGCGCAATTCCGCCGGACCACCACAGAAATCAGGCCATCATCCGCCTTTATTTTCAGCGCTTTGTCATATTTTTGTGACTATTTTGCATCTGCAACCACAAGCTGCGCCGCGGCCAGCCTCGCCACAGGCACGCGGAAGGGGGAACAGGACACATAATCGAATCCCGCCTCCCGGCAAAAGGCAATCGATTCGGGGTTGCCGCCATGTTCACCACAAACCGCGACCGTCACATCGGGCCGCGCCAGACGCCCCCGCTCGGCCCCGATTTTCAGCAATTCCCCCACGCCTTCGAAATCGAGCATGTGGAACGGGTCTTCAGGGAACACGCCCTGTTGCACATAGGCGTTCATGAACCGCCCCGCGTCATCGCGTGACAGGCCATAGGCCATCTGGGTCAGGTCATTGGTGCCAAAGGACAGAAAGGCTGCATTCTGGGCAATGTCTCCGGCGCGCAAAGCCGCACGTGGGGTTTCGACCATCACACCGAGACGATAGGTGAACTCCGCCCCATTTTCCGTACGCACAGCGGCAGCCACCCCGTCGATCTGGGTTTTGACCAGCTCCACCTCGCGTTTGGCTGAAACCAGCGGGATCATGATCTCCGGCACCACGGGCGCGCCGTGTTTGTTGGCCTCGATCGTCGCCTCGAAAATCGCACGGGCCTGCATTTCGTAAATCTCCGGGAAAGTAATCCCCAGCCGCACACCGCGCATCCCCAGCATCGGATTGAACTCGGAGAGCCATTCGATCCGGCGCGTCACATCGGAGAGCGGCAGATCGAGCGCCTCGGCCAATTCCTTGGCCCCTTCGCGATCCGAGGGCAGGAATTCATGCAGGGGCGGATCAAACAGCCGGATACAGACCGGCAGCCCTTCCATAATGCGGAACAACTCGATGAAGTCGGACCGCTGCATGGGCAAGAGACGCGCGATGGCCTCGGCGCGGTCTTCGTGGCGGGACGCAAAAATCATCTCCCGCATCACGGTCAAACGGTCGCCCTCAAAGAACATATGCTCCGTGCGACAAAGTCCGATGCCTTCCGCCTTGAAATCGCGGGCCAGCGCGGCGTCCATCGGCGTGTCGGCATTGGCCCGCACACCGATATCGCGGATCGCATCAGCCCATTCCATCAGCTTCAGATACCAGTGGTCTTTCACCGGCGGCAACATATCCACCGCCCCCAAAAGCGCCACACCCGCAGACCCGTCAAGGGTCAGAAGGTCACCTTCCTGAAGCTTTCGACCATCCGCAAGTTCCAGCGTCCGTTCCCGCGAATTGATCCGCATGGAGGCTCCGACCACACAGGGCACCCCCATACCGCGCGCAATCACAGCCGCATGAGAGGTCACACCACCGCGTTCGGTCAGGATGCCGACAGAGGAATGCATCCCGCGAATATCTTCGGGCGTGGTCTCCCGCCGCACTAGGATGCAAGGTTCCCCACGCGACTGATAACTCTGGGCAACGCTGGAATTGAACACGATCCGGCCCACGGCACCGCCCGGAGAGGCCGCAATGCCTTGCGCGATCACGTCACGCTTGGCGCTAGGGTCAACCTGTTGGTGCAGCAATTCGGTCAGGGAGCGCGCAGGCACACGGGTGATCGCCTCTGTGCGCGGGATGATGCCATCCTCGGCCAGTTGCACCGCAATTCTGAGCGCCGCACGCGAACTGCGCGGCACGCGCACAGCATCAAGAATAGAGAGCTTGCCGTTCTCGATGGTAAATTCCACCTGCATCTCTTCGCGCAAGCGGGTCCGGCATTTTTTGGAAATCTCGACCAGTTTCGCGAAAATCTCCGGCTGGGCCTCTTCGAGAGAGGGACCGCGTGTGTCGCGGGTGAGATAGAGCGCGTCCACTTCGCCGCCGCTCACCGCCTCGCGCCCCTGCGACTGGCGCTTGTAACGTCCTTTGATCAAAGGCGCGCCCGTGTCCGAGTCGACAAGCTGGATCACCCCCGCGCCGCTTTCTCCCGGCCCGACGCCCAAGGCCATCGCCTGAACGATCAGCCCCAGCCCCGCATCCGCAGGCGCCCCTTTCGCCTGCCGCAACAGACGCGCCGTTGTGCCCTCCCACGCCCGCGCCATAGAGCGCAGAACTTGGCCGAGTTGCTCGGCGGCATCTTGCGGGAAGGGCTCTCCGGTCTCGTCCTCATGGGCCTCAAGCGCCGACTTGAGCGCCTCGGAGACAGGCGTGGACGTATCAAATTCGAACAATTCTGGATCAAGACGCTCTACATGCACCGCAAAAGATTGCACAAACCTGAGATAGAGCGCATCTGCCGCCTCAGCCCCGTGCGAGGCGGTCAATTCCGCGTGGCGCGCGTCGTTCATGCCGATGTTGAGAATGGCCCCCGGCCCGCCCCAATCCGGATCTTCGGAAGACGGGCGCACGGACAGCAAGGGCGCGTCACCGAACACACGCAAAAGCGCCTGTTTATCGAACCTCTGCCCTTCGGCGAGGTGATGAACTGCATCAAAAGACAGAGCCACAGTTTCCGGCACCGGCAGATCGAGACGGATAAGCCGTTGCAGGCATTTCGCACGCCCGCCATGCGTGTTCACCGCAATGGGAGCCACGCGGCGGATACGGGTGAACCCTAGAATATCGCTTTCTTGCTGCACTGCGGCACCTCCCTGATAGAGGTAAAGCTACGCCCCCGTCCCCTGTGTGCGCAACCGTTATCCGCTATGGCCACACGAATTGACGCATGACCGTTGCCGCCGCGCGTCTCCGAAGAGTGTCAGCTTTCGATATGCGTGAGGTCGGCCACCGACAGACAGATGTCGCGGATACGCCCCAAGAGGTTCAAACGGTTGCGGCGCACCACATCATTGTCGGCATTGACCTGCACCGCCTCGAAAAACGCATCCACTGCAGGACGCATATCGGCCATAGCGGACATGGCGGCGGTGAAGTCTTCCGCCTCCATCGCCGGCTTGATCGCCGCCTCTGCCGTGTCCAGCGCGGCAAAGAGCGCTTTTTCTTCCGCGACTTCGGCAAATTTCAGGTCGGGACCATAGCTGTATTCGACACCATCTTTCTCCTCGGCCTGAGTGAGGATGTTGTTGGCGCGTTTGAAACCTTGGATCAGGTTGGTGCCATCTTCCGTGTCGAGCATCTGTTGCAACGCGCGGGCACGTTTGACCAGAAGCGTGATGTCGTCATTGCCATCCATGACAAGACAGGCGTCAATCACGTCGTGTCGGATGCCCTCGTCGCGCAGGAAGACTTTGAGACGGTCATGGAAGAAGGCCAGCAGGTCTTCGGACGTGTCCGGCACACCGCCCGCAGCGGAGTTCACAGCGGCTTTTTCGTCATCCGAAAGCTTGTCGGAGATCGCATCAAGAGCCGCGCCGAAAACGCCGTGTTCGGCAATCTCGCCAAGGATTTCCTTGAGCGTGTCGATGATACCGTCATTTTCATCGGCAACCGCGATCTGATGCGCCAGAAGCTGCGCATCGACGAAGCGGTCGAGATGCAAGCGGACGTCATTGGTGAGCAGCAGACGGATCACGCCAAGCGCCGCACGACGCAGGGCGAAAGGGTCTTTCGAGCCTGTGGGCTTTTCGTCAATCGCCCAGAAACCGGTGAGCGTGTCCAGCTTGTCGGCCAGAGCAACGGCAACCGTAACCGGCTCGGTCGGCACATCATCCGACGGACCAAGCGGGCTGTAGTGATCGCGGCAGGCATCGGCCACGGCATCGGACAGCCCCGCCGATTTGGCGTAATAGCGACCCATGATACCTTGCAGCTCGGGGAATTCGTAGACCATCTCGGAGCTGAGATCCGCCTTGGCAACAGTCGCGGCCAGCGCCGCCTCCTCTGCATCGGCCCCGACAATGGGGGCAATCTCGCGGGCGAGGCTCGCGATACGGGTGATGCGGGCGGCCTGACTGCCGAGCTTGTTGTGGAAGGTGACATTGGCAAGGGCGGCAGACATGGCCTCCATACCATCGCGTGCCACCGTGCGATTGTCGTTTTCCCAGAAGAATTTCGCATCCGACAGTCGTGCGGCCAGCACCTTCTGGTTCCCCGCCAGAATGGTCGCGCCATTGTCCTTGGTTTCGCGGTTGGCGACGGTGACGAACTTCTCGATCCGGCCCGTGGCAGGGTTGCGCACGGAGAAGAATTTCTGATGCTCTTTCATCGAGGTCTGAAGCACCTCTGGCGGCAGACCGAGAAAGTCCTCTTCAATATCACCCATAAGCACAACCGGCCATTCCACCAGCCCGGCTACTTCGGCCAGAAGCCCCTTGTCCTCGACGACTTCAAGCCCCTGCGCGAAAGCCTGATTGGTAGCGTCATGCCAGATGTGATCGGCGCGTTCCTGCGGGTCGAGCATGACAAAATTCTGTTTGAGCTTTGTCACATAGTCATCAAAGCCCGAAACCGTGAATGTCTTGGGCGCCATAAAGCGGTGCCCGAAGGCAGTGTTGCCGGCCTTGATGCCGTCGATCTCCAGATCAACCACCTCGGCCCCGTCCTCTTTCGAGAGGATGCAGAGGATGGAATGCAGCGGGCGCACCCATTTCAGGCTGCCTGAGCCCCAACGCATGGATTTCGGCCACGGGAAGTTGCGGATTGCATGTTCCAGAACCTCGGCCACGATCTCTGCCGCCGGACGGCCCGGCTTGGTGATCTTGGCGAAATAGACCTGACCCTTTTTCTCGTCGCGGATTTCGAGGTCATCCTTGCTCACCCCTGCCCCGCGCAAGAAGCCTTCGAGTGCTTTTTCCGGCGCACCGACGCGCGGACCTTTGCGTTCTTCCACCGTGGTGGGCGACGCGTCCAGAAGCCCTTCGACCGACAGAGCCAAACGGCGCGGCGTGGCAAATGCCCCTGCGCTAGCATAGGTCAGACCGGCCTCGACCAGACCGTTCGTCACCAGAGATTTCAAATCCTCCGAAGCGCGTTTTTGCATCCGCGCGGGGATTTCTTCGGAGAAAAGCTCGATCAGCAAGTCAGCCATAGGTCAGTTTCCTTCAGGTGCGGGGGGACAGCCCGCGGGGGCGGGATCGCCATCATAGACGGCTTCTCCGCAGCGGTTGATCTGGTTCCAGGCAAAGCCGCGGCCATCGGGGTAGATGGCGACCACACGGTCAATGCCATAGGGGGTGTTTTCTGCGCCCAGAAAGGCGATGGCGCGTCCGGCCTCAAGATCGGCGCCGATGGTTGCCGCGCCGAAACACTTGAACCATTTCTGCGCCACCAAGGGGGCCGCAGCTTCGTAGGGCTGGAAGGTTTCTGTCATCATCGACAGGGACAAAGGCGTGGTGAAACAGGCGCGGAACTTGATGGGAGAGGTCTCCGCATCAATGCCTGTGAAATTTTCCGCAAGGATATCTTCTTGCACGCCTTCAAACGTGGTCACACGGATCGTGGCCGCCGGAGCATCCGTCGGAATCGCGTCATAATAGGCATAGACCTGCGAATAGTAGAGGCCTGCGCCGAAAACGAGTGCGGAGATCACGATACCACCTGCGACCAGTTTGCCGTTCATGCCTCTTCGACCTCGGGCGTCCAGCCGCCCGCCGTGGTCTGGACAAACGCATCGGCACAGGCTTTGGCCAATGTCCGCACACGTCCGATATAGGCCTGACGTTCGGTCACCGAGATCACGCCGCGCGCATCCAGCAGGTTGAAGAGGTGCGAGGCCTTGATACATTGATCATAGGCCGGATGGACCATGATGATGCGCTTGCCGGTTTTCGGGTCTTCGGCAGGTTGCGCCAGAAGTGCGTGACACTCGGCCTCGGCCTCTTCGAAATGCTTCAAAAGCATCTCGGTATTGGCCGCGTCAAAGTTGTGGCGGGAATATTCTTCCTCGGTTTGCTTGAACACATCGCCATAGGACAGCGCGATCGGAGCGTCCGGATCGTTGTAGGGCATGTCCATAACATGATCGATGCCCAGCACATACATGGCCAGACGTTCCAGCCCGTAGGTCAACTCGCCGGAAACGGGTCTGCAATCATGACCACCGACCTGTTGGAAATAGGTGAACTGCGACACTTCCATACCATCGCACCAGACTTCCCAACCAAGGCCCCAAGCGCCCAGGGTCGGGCTTTCCCAGTCGTCCTCGACGAAGCGGATGTCATGCAATTCGGCGTCGATCCCGATGGCCTTCAATGACCCGAGATAGAGATCCTGCAAATCCGGCGGGCTGGGTTTGATAAGCACTTGGTATTGATAGTAGTGCTGCAAGCGATTCGGGTTTTCGCCATAGCGCCCGTCCGTCGGACGGCGCGAGGGCTGCACATAGGCAGCGGCCCAAGGCGTCGAGCCCAGAGAGCGCAGCGTCGTCGCCGGATGGAAGGTCCCTGCCCCCACTTCCATGTCATAGGGCTGGAGCACGGCACAGCCTTTCGCGGCCCAATAGGCCTGAAGCCTCAGGATGATTTCCTGAAAGGAACGCGGTTTGTCTACAGTCTCGGACATGGGAGGTCTTTCGCCAGAGTTTCGTCACCAGAGTTTCAACGCCGGACTTTCGTCGCCGGTTTGAGCGCGTCAAACGCGGCTCTTCAATAGGCAAGCCCGAGGGGGGCGTCAATGTCAGCCATGCATAAGACCCGCCTTCACCGCCGGAATTGCCTGCAAACCGACCGATTTGGATCACACCTCCTTCATTTCTGCACATCTGGACCCGTGTGCATGTTGACCTCGGCCTGAAACCTGCTTTCTTAACGCGCGATGACATAATACCGGACAAGGGCAATAGCCCGTTCGCCAAGAAGTAAGGGTTTTCATGACTAGGTTTTTTGCAGTTGCGCCTCTCGGCGTTGCCGCCTCTCTGTTTCTCACCACGGCGCTTTCCGCTGAACAATGGATTCAGATCGAGGCGCAACCCTCTCTCACACAAGCCACGGAGGCCGCACGCGGCTACGCTGGCGAATTGCCCAATGTCGTGGGGTTCAACCTGCCGGGCCGCTGGCACGCCATCGCGCTTGGCCCCTACGAGACCGAAGCAGAAGCAGAAGCGGCCCGTCGTGCGCTGCGTGCTCAGGGGCGTATTCCCGGTGACAGCTATCTCACCGACGGCTCCGGTTTCCGCGATGCCTTCTGGCCGGTGGGAGTGAATGTCTCGACACTTGCCCCTGTGGAGGCGCCGCAGGCCATAGAGGCCCCCACCGAACAAGTCATTGACGCTGCGATCACTCCGGTCGAGCTTGATGAGACCCCCGCGCAGGCCCGCGCCTCCGAGCGGCAGCTGGACCGTCCGGCACGCGAGGCCTTGCAAAGGGCACTTCATTTTGCCGGCGTCTACAATTCCGGCATCGACGGCGCTTTCGGCCCCGGCACACGCCGCGCCATGTCCGAGTGGCAGGCCATGCAAGGCTATGAGGCCACGGGCGTCCTCACCTCGCGCCAGCGCGCCGAGGTTCTGAAAGCCTACCAGGATGTCATCGACAGCCTTGATCTCACCCCCGTGGTGGACGAGGTGGCCGGTGTCTCGATCACCCTGCCCGCAGGGATGGTGGAATTTGCCGAATACACACCGCCTTTTGCCAAATACACCGCCAAAGACGGGTCCGAAGCACAGGTGCTTTTGATCTCGCAAACCGGCGACGAGGCCACTTTGGGCGGGCTTTACGAAATCATGCAGACGCTTGAGATCGTGCCGATGGACGGTCCGCGTTCGCGCGACAAGAACAGCTTCAGCCTCACCGGCACCAACACCCGCATCACCTCCCACACCGAGGCGCGTCTGGTGAATGGCACGGTCAAAGGCTGGACCCTGATCTGGCCGACGGGTGACGAGAAACGGCATCAAATGGCGCTCGAGGCCATGCAAGCCTCTTTCGCCCCCACCGAAGGCGTCCTGCCCGATGCTTACGGCGACGGTGCCGCGCAGGACATTGATCTCATGGCCGGTCTCGACATCCGCCGCCCCGAAAAAGCCGGCAGCGGCTTTTACGTCGATGACAAGGGCACGGTGCTGACCGACGCTGAACTGGTCGCAAGCTGTGCCAAGATCACGCTGGACGAAACCTATGACGCAACGGTTGCGGCCTCTTCAGATGGCATGGCGCTACTGACCCCGACCGAGCCGCTGGCCCCGCTCGCCGTGGCCCGTTTCGACAGCCACCTGCCGCGCCTTCAATCCGAAGTCTCGGTCTCCGGCTTTGCCTATGAGGGCCGCCTTGGCGCACCGACGCTCAACTACGGGCTGATGGCAGAGCACAAGGGCCTGTCCGGCGAAGAAGACCTGTTGCGCCTCGCCATGACCGCGCTGCCGGGTGAAGCGGGCGGTCCGGTGCTCAACAGCGCCGGCGCCGTAATCGGTATGCTCGCCCCCGGTTCCGCAGTGGTGCCGGAGGGACGCAGCCTGCCCGAAGATGTCGCCTTTGCCTATGACATGGAAAAACTTGCAGGCTTCCTGTCACAAAACGGCGTGGCTATGGCCGCATCTGACGGCAGCATCTCGGAGGCTGATCTGGTCTCCATCGGGCGCGACATGACGGTTCTGGTGAGCTGCTGGAACTGATCTCCGGCTCCATGAGCCAAAGCTTCAAAACCACAAAACCCCGCCTTTCCGGCGGGGTTTTTCTTTGCCTGCGACCTACGACAAGACGCCTTCAACCGCGCCAGAAACGAATGGTAAACAGCGCAAAAACCGACATGACTTCCAGCCGCCCGATCAGCATCGCGATGCACAAAATCCACTTGGCAGGCTCGTTCAACGTCGCGAAATTCCCCGCAGGTCCGATGATATCTCCCAGCCCCGGCCCCACACAGGCCAGTGCTGTGGCCGCGCCGGAAATCGCCGTGATAAAATCCAACCCCGTCGCCGCCAGAAGCACCGCTGTGACGCCAAGTGTGACAATAAAGAACGAAAAGAAGGCCATGACAGAGGACAGCACATCTTCGGTCACAGGGTGGCCTTGATAGCGCGGAGTGAAGACGCCATTGGGGCTGTGAATCTTGCGGATTTGCGCCCGCATCGAGGCCCACAAAAGCTGATAGCGGAAAATCTTGACCGAACAGGCGGTTGACCCCGCGCATCCGCCGATCAACCCGATGAAGAAAAACGCCACCGCAGGGAAGGCCCCCCAAAGCTGGTAATCCACCGAGGCATAGCCTGTGCCGGAAATGATGGAGGTGACATTGAACAGACCTTCGCGAAAGGAATGTTCGAAATGGTCGGCATTGACCACCAGACGGTAGACAGAAAACCCGACCGTCAGGCCAAAAATGATTATCAGATAGGCGTGGATTTGCGTGTCCCGCCAGAAAGGCTTGGCCGTGCCGGCGATGAGCTGCACATAGCGCACGAACGGCAGACTGGCGAGGATCATGAAGAAAGCGGAGACATATTCCGCAGGCCCCTGAAAGGCTCCGAAAGACGCGTCATGGGTGGAGAACCCGCCGGTGGACAGCGTGGTAAGCGCATGGTTGAGCGCATCGAAAATTGTCATGCCCACCAGAAGATAGCCCAGAAAACACAGGACCGTCAGCGCCACATAGATGACCGAAATACGCGCTGCGATCTCCCCCGCGCGAGGCAGGACTTTTCCATCTGTATCAAAGGCTTCCGTGCGAAACACCTGCATCCCGCCCACTTTGAGTTCGGGCAGGAAGACCATGGCGACCACAATGATCCCGACGCCACCGAACCATTGCAACATCGACCGCCAGAGCAGAATGCCTTCGGGCAGCTCATCCAGCCCAGAAAACACGGTCGCGCCCGTGGTGGTGACGCCCGACATGGCTTCGAAAAACGCATCCGTCAGACTGGCCTCGGTCGCGCCGAGGATGAAGGGGATACCGCCAAACAAGGGCAAAATGAGCCAGATCAACGTGGTCAGCAGGAACATCTGCTGGATGGACAACCCCTGTTGCTGGCCGTTCTGGGTCGAGAGCATCAAGGCCACCCCGAAGCCGAAGGTGATCACACCAGAGGTGAAAAACACATCCCAGTCACCAGACCCGAAATACAGGTCGATCATCATGGGGATCACCATCGTCAGCCCCAAAAGGGAGACGAGTGTGCCGATCACATATCCAACAGGTCTCATATCCGTCATGAGGCAAGGCTTGGCCGCGCTTCAAGGCCAAGTCAAGCGCATAACCAAGCATGGCCGGTCCTCGCAGACCGGCCATGTCAGAAATGCTCAGGTTTACAGAAGCACACGCCTGAGTACAGGCACCCGACTGATCACCAGCCAATCCAGAAGCAACACAGTCAGGAGAGTCAGCCCTGCCATCGGGAACGCAAAGCTCAGCAACAGTCCGAGCACCACAGCCCCTTTCCAAAGCGGCATGTTCTTTGGCAGCGGCGGAGGCGCGATCCGGAACGACCCCGAGGGGCGGCGTTTCCACCACATGACCACACCGGACACACACAGGAAGATCACCGAGAGGCAGAAAACCGTATTCAACAAAATAACCCAAAGCCCTGCCGTGCCCATGTGGAGCGCAATGCCCACGGCCATTGCCTTGCCCATCAGAGAATAATCCTCATAGCGGACATCGGCGAGAATTTTTCCCGTGTAGCGGTCCACATGAACGGTGCGATCCGACAAAGGATCAACGCTGTCCGTATTCATACTATCGCGCGAAAAGGTGAAAACTCCCGTCTCGCCCTTGGGCAGGTTCATCTGGTAGCGCGCATCAAACCCGATCACGCGCGCCAGTGCGTCCATCGTGTCGAGGGTCACGGGCGCACCTGCTTTCAACCCGTCTTCACCGAACAAAGACCCCGAAGCGGGCATGAGCGTTTGTTCCAAGGCCCAAGGCACCTCTTTCGGGCCATCATTCATCGAACCGTGGGTTACATCCGACAGAGGCGCGCCCCATTTCTCGGCGGGAAAACTGGACCATGCCTGAACAACCTTCTCCCCCCAGACACCGGCCCACGACAGACCCGAGATGAGGAAGAACAACAGGATCACCGAAATCCATATACCCACAACCGAATGCAGGTTTTTCCACAGCGCCCGTCCGCGTGCCCGTAGATTGGGCAACAAGGCCTCCCGCAAACGCGCCTCGCGTGGCCACCAGAGGTAAAGTCCCGTCACCAACAGGATCACCCCCAAAGAGGCGGCGATCTCGACCATACGGTCGCCCGTGACGCCGATCAAAAGCTCGCCATGGGTATTGTCCATGAGATCGTAAAGGCCGGAACGGCGCGGGAAAGTTTCGAGCACATCTGCCGTGTAGGGATCGACCACAGCCACCATCGCGCCCTCGTCCGTATCAATGCGGAACAATGCGGCCAGATCGTCGGCACGCGGGGCAACATACTGGATAAGGCGGCCATCCGGAAACGCATCCATCGCGGCTTGCGCCTGAACGGAGACAGCAAGCGGTGTCTCTTGCGGAATTACGGCGGTTTTCTCCCCGTCGCGCCCGTCGATATAGGCGATCCACATCATCAGCATACCTGTCACAGCCAGCATGATGAAAAACGGAATGACATACAGTCCGGCATAGAAATGCCAGCGCCACGCGGCGCGGTAGAATTTGGCGGCATGATCCGCCGTGCCCTGGCTCTCTTGCGCAGGGGATTGATCGAGTGCGACCATAGTCTCACATCCTTTCACAACCCGACCGCCGCGTGGGTTTCACGGGCCGGATCGGGCGATAGATTTCTGTAATGGGTTCGGAGAAAGGATCAGACTTGCGGCGGAGCGCGGGGAAAGCTGAGGGTATAGGGCGCGTCACGCCCCGAGACATCCGCAGGTTTCGGATAATCCGCCAGATCATAGAGCGCCAGAACAGGCTCCGCCAAGGCCGCCCCCGCCAGAGCGGGTGTGACGTTACACAGCGGACAGGGTTGCGAGCGGGTTTCCTGATGTTCAACGGGATTGCCGTTGGCATCAAGGGTGATGGTCTGAAGCCCGTCACCGGTACAGATCACGATGGTTCGGGCATTGATCAGGCCAAGCTGCGCCATCAGGGCCGAAGACTTCGGCCCCACGATCCCGAGCATCACGCCCAGAAGCAGGAAAATGCGGATCGAACGGCCCAACATGGCGATCTTGTAGCGGCTTTCACGCATTCGTGAAAGCCTCAAACCTCACCCGTCACAGGCGCATTCAGCCAACGTGAAAGAGGGTCGAAAACAGCTTCGGATCAAGGCTGTGTGCGGCAAAGGTCTCGCCTTCGGTCAGCATGGAAACCGCATCATGGGAATGCAGGCTTTCCTGATGGCTGGCGATAACGCGGAAATCCCCGATGCGTCCGTCGGCTTCCAGCGCCTCGGCAAAGAGCCGCGCGGCGTCTTCGACGAAAATCGGATTGGCCGCGTTGAGTTCTGCAAAGGCCTGCTCGTCCTCGCGCTTGACCATCACCTGTGTCTCGGTCGGAACGGCAGACCGGCACAGGTCAATCAAATCTTCGAACCAAAGCGTGTCCGGCTGGTTCTTCACCTCCACCGAGACCCGCGCCACAGAGCGTTGCGAATGCGGCGTCGCAAGCTGATGCCGCGTGCGCCGCGCATGTTCGGAAAGTTCAAGAGAACAGGGGCATGTGGAGCTATATACATAGTCCAGATGCATGATTTCTGTCATTTTCCCGCCCTGCTCCACAAGCTCCAGAGCGATGTCGTAATATTGATACCCCTCAAGACCCGACCGCAGGGAAGGACGTTTCACCGGAAAAGAAAACCGCATCTGGATGCGCGCATCGAAACTGTCGAGATCGCTTTGATAGTCGCGCAATGCCGCCGCAATCACATCAAAGGAAAAGCTGCGCTCCGCATGTTTGTAAAAGGAGCGCATGATCCGGGACATGTTGATGCCCTTCTTCTCCGCCTCCAAAGACACAGTGCCCGTCACGGAGGTCTCAAGCGTCAGGTCTCCATTGTCGCGGGTCTTGAACCGGATCGGCAGGCGAAAGTTCGAGATGCCGACATGCTGGATTTGCCGCTTGGCACCTTTGATCAGGCTCTCCGGCCCGTTTTGCAGGTCCGGCAAGCTGTCTTTGTAGCCTTCGGACACTTCGAAATCCTCGGGGTAGGCACGGCGCAGTGCCGGATAATTGGCGAAGTCATCCGCCTCCGGCAAGAGCCGCGAGATGGCCGGATCAAGCTCCGCCACCTCCGTCGGCGTGGCCTTTGCCGCCCAATCGCGCAGGGCCTTCAGGGCCGCCTCAGCGGTCGCCCTGTCGTTTTGCTCGCGCTCACTTGTCTGAATATTCATCGGCAAACCCCTTTCGCCTTTCATATAGACGGTTTTCGGCAACAGACCACTGCGCAGGCCATATCCGGCCCGCTCAGACCGCCTCAAGCGCGCCGAGAATGTCCGCGACAATATCCGCGCTGTCCTCAAGTCCCATCGAAAGGCGCACCAAACCATCCGTAAGCCCCAGTTCGGGACGTTTCTCCACGGGCACGTTCTTATGCGTCGTGGTGCACGGGTGGGTCGCGATGGATTTCGCATCGGCGAAATTGTTCGAAAGCGTAAAGACCTCAAGCGCATTGAGGAATTTGAACGCCGCCTCCTTGCCGCCTTTGAGATCAACGGTGATCACCGTGCCCGCCGCCTCGGATTGTGCTTTGGCAAGATCGTATTGCGGGTGCGATTTATAGGTCGGGTAGCGCACGGAATTGAGGGCAGGATGGCCGTCAAGCGCTTCACAGAGCTTCATCGCCGTCTCCGCCTGACGCCGCACACGCAGGTCGAGCGTGTCGAGAGACTTCAACTGAATCCACGCATTGAACGGCGAAATCGCCCCGCCCGTGTGCTTGATATAGGTCTCGACTGGTCCGCGGATCAGCTCCTTGTCCCCTGCGATGATGCCGCCCAGACAACGCCCCTGCCCGTCCACATGTTTGGTGGTCGAATAGATGATCAGATCGGCACCACAGTCTTTTGCATAGGAGAAAATCGGCGTGCACATTGCATTGTCCACCACGACCAGCGCGCCGACCGCATGGGCCAGATCGGACACGGCTTTAAGGTCGATGACTTCAAGCGTCGGATTGGAAATGCTCTCAAGGAACACCGCCTTTGTGTCGGGGCGAAGCGCCGCTTTCCATTCGTCAAGGTTGGTGCCGTCCACCAAAGTTGTCTCGATTCCGAATTTCGGCAGCACTTCGGTGACGATATAAAGGCAGGAGCCGAACAGGGCCTTGGAAGACACAAGGTGATCGCCAGCCTTCAGGACAGACATCAACGCCCCCGCAACAGCCGCCATGCCGGAGGCGGTCGCAAAAGCATCTTCGCAGCCCTCGATCGCAGCCATCCGGTCCTCGAACATGCGCGTGGTCGGGTTGCCATAGCGCGCGTAGATGAATTCATCTTCGCCCTGATTGACAAAACGTGCCTCTGCGGCCTCTGCCGTGTCATAAACAAAGCCCTGCGTCAGGAAGAGCGCTTCGGACACCTCGCCATATTGCGAGCGGCGCACACCGTCATGAATGAGTTTCGTTTGGGTTTTCCAGCTGTCTTTCGCCATCGTCGCAATCCCTTTCGACAAAAAAGCCCCCTCTCGATCAAGAGCGGGGGCACGGCGGGTCTATCCAACCCTGCGTCTCGTCCTGACCTCTTTAGCGGTATCTTTCCTGTGGCCCGCAATCCGGAGAACAAATCACCACATGGCAGGCGGGGTACAAATCCCGCGACACTCTGTCAAGCACATGACAACGAAAGACGCGCACGGAGGCGTTATCAAAGAGTCACTTTTCCGTCGCAGCATCGTGACATTCCCCGCGCAGTCTCGCGTCAGATGATGTCACAGGAAGCGGCACGCCATGCCCCTTTTGAAGATCAATACCGACGGTCCCTTTCTCCACTCCGGAACGCGACAGGCTCTGCGTCAGGCGCTGGCGACCCTGCCCCAAGACGCGCCTGTGATCATCTGCATCCACGGCTACAAGTTTTCGCCCAGAGATCCACAGCACGACCCGCATGCACATATCCTGTCGCTTGATCCGCAAAGCCCCTCCCGCACGGCGCTCAGCTGGCCGCGCGGATTGGGCTTCGGCTCCGGTGATCCGAGCGAGGGACTCTGTATCGCCTTGGGCTGGCAAGCGCGCGGCTCTATCTGGCAGGCCTATCAACAGGCACGCGCCACGGGCGAGGCTCTGGCGCGCCTGATCTGGACATGTGACCGCCCCGTTCACCTCATCGGGCACTCACTGGGCGCACGGGTGATCCTCACCGCCCTGCCCCATTTGCCCGAAGGCATGGTGAGCCGCGCGATTCTTCTGGCGGCGGCCGAGTTCCGCTCCACCGCAGAACATGCACTCGACACGGAAGCGGGCCGCACCGCCGAAGTGCTCAACATCACCTCGCGGGAAAACGATCTCTTCGATCTCCTGCTGGAACTCGCCCTCTCGCCGGATCATGGTCCTTCCCGCCCGCTGGGGGCCGGACTTGGCACCGCGCATCGCGCATGGTGTGACGTGCAGATTGACCATGACGCCACCCGTGCCGTGCTTTTGCGCTGCGGCTATAACATCCCTGCGGCGGACAAAAAGGTCTGCCACTGGTCGCCCTATCTGCGCGAGGGCATGTTCGATTTCTACCGAAGCGCCTTGCGCCATCCCGAGCGTTTGCCCTTGGGCCTTTTGCAAGATCAACTGCCCGCCGCGCCAACACCCCGTTTTTCTCATCTGTTGCCGCGTCCTCCCCGCGTTTCGCCCTTGTCCTTTTCGCGCAAAGCGTCATCTTGAGGGAATCCCCTCCTGGCGATGATTGCACGGACATGAACAGATGATCGACACCCCCATCACGCTCTACTACTGGCCTACCCCGAACGGCTGGAAAATCTCCATCGCGCTCGAAGAGATGGACCTGCCCTATGAAGTCAAACTGGTGAATATCGGAGCGGGGGAGCAGTTCGATCCCGAGTTCCTCAAACTCTCGCCCAACAACCGGATGCCCGCCATCATTGATCCCGAAGGCCCGGGCGGACGGCCAATCTCGATCTTCGAATCCGGTGCGATCCTGCAATATCTCGCGCGCAAGTCCGGCAAGTTTTACGGCGGCGGCGAACGCGATCAGGTGGCGGTCGATCAATGGTTGATGTGGCAGATGGGCGGGCTGGGACCGATGGCCGGACAGGCACATCATTTCCTGAGCTATGCGCCCAATATGGAGCCCTCCGTTGATTTACCCTATGCGAAGGACCGCTACCGGAACGAGGTCGCCCGCCTCTACGGCGTGCTGGACCGTCGTCTGGCACAAGAGGAGTTCGTCGCGGGAGATTTCTATTCTATCGCGGATATGGCGATCTGGCCTTGGGCCTCCCTCTGGGAGAAACAGGAACAGACACTCGACGACAAACCCCATCTCAAACACTGGATCGAGCGCATCGGCACGCGTCCGGCTGTGAAGCGAGGGCGTGCCGTGGCCGCGGAAAAACGTGGCAATATCGCAGGCAACAAAGAGGCGAAAAAGGTGCTGTTTGGCAAAGCCGCTTCTCCGGAGAGACAGGGGTGAGCCTCACCCGTCGGGAAATGGTCTTGGGAGCCAGCGCATTGACGTTCAGCGTCAGCGGCTGCGCCTCCCCCCGTCTCAACCTCCCGCAAGAGGTGCCCGACATCAGCGGCCAGAAACAGGAAAACATTCTGGTCGTGACCAACCGTCAGGTCTCCCCCGATCCGACGCTCGGCTTTGAGGAATTGCGTTCGGACACGCCGTTTTACCGCAACTACCGCATTTCCATCCCGCCGGAGCGCAAGCCGGGGGAATATTCGTTTCCGCGCAAACCGCTTGATGCCGACACCCAGTTCTTCGTCACCGACAGCGAGGCCTTTGACACGGAACAGGCGTTCATAGACCGCGTGAATACCCGTGTCAGCGCCCTGCCCAAGGGCGAGCGCAGCGTGGTGGTCTTTGTCCACGGCTTTAACGTCTCCTACCCCGGCGCCGTGTTTCGCACGGCACAGATCACCACCGACTTCGAGCTGGAACAGCCGATGGTGCTGTTCTCATGGCCCTCTGCCGGTCGCATCTCGCGCTACGCCTATGATCGGGATTCGGTGCTCTACGCGCGCACGGCTTTGGCGAACACGCTGAAACTTCTGGCACGCAGTCAGGCGGAGAACGTCCTTGTGCTGGCGCATTCCATGGGCGGCCTGCTGGCGATGGAAGCCATCAAGCGACTGGCGCTCGAAGGAGATCGCCGGACGCTATCGCGACTTGAAGGGGTCGCCTTGAGCCAGCCTGACATTGACGTGGATCTGTTCCGGCGACAGGTGAGTGATCTTGAGCCTTACAACATAGATCTGGCCGTGTTTGGCTCCCGCCGCGATCAGGCGCTCAAGATTTCCTCTGTGCTCACCGGCGGGCACCCGCGTGTGGGCGCGGCGGAGAATATCGAGGATTTGCGCAAGCTCGGCGTCACGGTCATCGACACCACCGGCGCACCGATGGGCGATCCTCTGGGACATTCTTCGCTGATGCAATCGCCTGCCCTCTTGGCGATGATTGCCTCCGGCACGCTGCTCTCCGAAATCGTCGAGGGCGCCCCCGGTCAGGACATTCTGGTCGAAGGTCTCACACTGACCGGATCTGCGGCTCTGGCCATCGCATATCTGCCCTACACGATCAGCGGGGAGTAACCGCCTTTATTCCGGCGTATCCTCATCAGCCACCTCGGTAGAGTGCCGCGCCATCAACCCGCCTTGCGCCATGAAAAACGCCAGCATCGCAATCGGCAGGCCAAAGGTTTTGAACTTTACCCAAGTGTCGGTCGTCATCGTCCGCCAGATCGCCTCATTGGCGACCGCCAGGCCGAAGAAAAACAGCATCATGCGGAATTCGAGCTTGCGCCAGCCTTCCACGTCCAGGGGCATCACTTCGCCCAGAACCAGCGACAGATAGCTTTTCGAACGCAACAACCCGACGCCAAGAATGCCGCCGAACATGAGGTAGATCATCGTCGGCTTCATCTTGAAGAACCGCTCGTCATTGAGCCAGATCGTCAGACCGCCGAAGACCACCACCAGCACCAGCGTCATGATCTGCATCGCGGACAGCCGTCCGGTCAGCCGCCAAAGCACAAAGGTCGAGGCGGCAAGGATCGGGATGAACAGCGCCGTCATCACGATGAAACCGGAATATTCCGTGCCCGCGATGGTAAAGACATGATCGCGCAGCGCGATATATCCCGCGAAGAACGCGAGGATCGGCCCCATTTCCAGCGCGGTTTTCACCGCAGGTTTGATGTGTTTTTCAGGTGTGTCGCTCATCCGGTCCTCTTTCAGCCGCCCATCTCAACTATGACGGCCCCGGCCGCAATCAAGGCCATGAGGGACAATCTTCTCGGTCCGACCTTTTCGCCCAATACGATCCAGCCGATCAGCGCCGCGAAAACCGTCGAGGTTTCCCGCAGCACCGCCGCCTCGCCCACATTGTCGAGGCGTGTCGCCAGCATGATACAGCCAAAAGAGAAATAGGCCACAATCCCGCCGAAAAAACCTTTGACCGCCAAAGGGCCAAGCGCGGGTTTGTATTCCATATTCCGGTAGCGCAGCAAGGCCACCACAGGCATCACCAGACCGTCGAGGAAAAAGAACCACGCGAGGAATGTGAAGGGATCCGCCGTGGCACGGATGCCGTAAGCATCATAGGTGGTGTAGAGCGCCACGAAAGCGCCGGTCAGAACCGCCAGCATTAGGGCCGGCACCATGGTCTCGCGCCCGACCGTGATGGTGCGCAGGTTATAGACTGCCAGCCCGAAGATGCCGGAGAGCAGCACCATCACGCCCAGCCATTGCACCAAAGAGAAATGCTCGCCGAACACAAAACCCGCGCCAATGACAGCAAACAAGGGCCCGGAACCACGCACCACTGGGTAAACGACCGTATAGGCGCCTTTGGTATAGGTGTAACCCTGCGCGACCTTATAGGCCATGTGGATCACAAACATCCCAAGGAAAATCAGCCACATATGCGGCTCCGGCCACGGCACCACAAAGAGGGCGAACGGGGCCGCGATGATACAGTAGAAGAAATCCATCGCGCCGCGTGACAGCCACGGATCATGTTTGCCCTTTTGCAGGGCACCGAACAAAGCATGCAGAAATGCCGCCATCAGCGCCAGAATAAGCGCCGCGTGATGACCCGTTTCCGTGCCTTCAAGGGAAATAATAAAATCGCTCATGGGCCTGTGCTATCTGTCACCATGCGAAAGGTCCAGAGCGCGAAAGCGCACAGCGTCTGCGCACTTAGCTCATGCCGCGCGCGGATCGGCCCGATTGAACCCCGGCATCTCCGCATAGGGGTTGGGCACCAACATCCCGTCGGTCGCCTCGATGAACGGATAGGCCGGATCAAGATAGCCTGCGGCAATCAACGCCTCTTCGAGCGTGCGGATCACAAAATCCGTGCGGAACTCCGGCAAAATACCCATGCCCCAGATTCGGGCCGGACGGTCTTCGCGTTCGGGGTCGACCACGAGCATCGCCGTGCCCACAAGGCGCTCGCCCTGAACCACGACCATCTCGGCGTAAAGCTCCCGATCCTCCGGCCAATCTTCCGCCGTGTCATCCGGACAGACCGGATGATCGAAAAACAATTCCTGCATGGCTTCGCGGCGCTCCAGAGGATCACCGGCCGAGACCCAGGATTGCGGGCCAATGGCGTGCAGAATTTCGAGCATCAAACCTCCAGACCCGTCAGGGCCGCGGCAAATTCTTCGGGGTCAAAAGGCGCGAGATCGTCAATCTGTTCGCCGACACCAATGGCGTGAATCGGCAGACCGAACTTGTCGGCCAGACTGACCAGAACCCCGCCTTTGGCAGTCCCGTCGAGTTTCGTCATAACAAGGCCGGAGACATCCGCGATATTCCGGAAAATCTCGACCTGCGAAACCGCGTTTTGCCCTGTCGTGGCATCAAGCACAAGCAAAGTGTTGTGCGGGGCGGTCGGGTCTTTCTTGCGGATCACGCGGACAATCTTGGCAAGCTCTTCCATCAGGTCCGCACGGTTTTGCAACCGCCCCGCCGTGTCGATCATCAACAGATCGGCACCGGTTTCCTGTGCCTTGGTCATCGCGTCAAAGGCCAGCGAGGCCGGATCAGAGCCCTCCGGCGCGGTCAGAACCGGCACACCGGCACGCTCGCCCCAGACCTGCAACTGTTCCACGGCAGCCGCACGGAAGGTATCGCCCGCAGCAATCACCACGGATTTCCCTGCTGCTTTGAACTGGCTGGCCAGCTTACCAATGGTGGTCGTCTTGCCGGAGCCGTTGACCCCCACGACCAGCACGACCTGCGGCGTTTTGGTGTAGAGCGGCATAGGCTTGGCGACCGGCTCCATAATGCGCGCCACTTCTTGCGCCATCAGGCGTTTGATCTCTTCGACAGAAAGTTTCTTGCCATAGCGCCCTTCGGCCATGGCCGCTGTGACACGCATGGAGGTCTCCACGCCCATATCGGCGGAGATCAGCAGCTCTTCCAACTGCTCCAGCATATCGTCATCCAGCGCGCGGCGTGTGACGGTTTTGCTTTCCTTGCGTCCCAGAAGCCGTCCCAGAAATCCGGGTTTGACCGTCTCGGCGGGAGCCTCGACCACCTTTTCGACCGGAATCTCGACCGGCGCTTCGGCGGGCATTTCCACGGGGGCTTCTACAGGAGTTTCCAACGGCGCAGGTGTTGACGGCACTTCCTGCGGCACATCTGCGGGCACGGGGTCCGGTTCCGGCGCGGCGGGCTCAGGGGCCGGTGTCGGCTCAGGCTCAGGCATGGGCTCAGGCGTCACCTCAGGTTCCGGCGCTTCGGGCGTCTCTGTGTCGGGTGCTTCTGTTGTGGGCACCACCTCTTCGACCAAGGCCTCCGAGATGCTGCTCTCCTCGCCACCATCCTCGACAATAGCTTCCAAACCCTCGTCGAGCTTCGACGAAGTTTTCATCAGGCGGGATTTCAGTTTCGAAAAAAGCGACATGGGGCCTCCGTTCTCCCGTCACTTAATCGGTCTTGTCTTTTTATGAAAGCCCCCAAACCTCGCCAAAGCGGCCTAAAACCGCGAAAAGGATCGCGCCCTGCCCGAGAATATAAAGCCCCCAAAGCAGATAGCCCGCGCACCGCGCCTGCCATGTATTTCGCCTCATGCGGAACAGTTGCAGCGACAAGATGAGATCGGAGCACAAAAACAGCACCGCGCCGAGACTGGCCAGACGCAGTCCGGCAGGCAGGCTCAACGCCAGCCCCGTCATCACACAGATCAACAGAACATAGCCCCGCACAGGGCCACGAAGCGCCTCCGTATAGGGCGCAAGCCAGACCTCTGTCGACAAAGCCAGAACCGCCAGACTTGCGAGCGCGGGCCAGCTAACGGCCTCGACCGATCCCCAAAAAATAATCGCGTAGCAAAGATGGGCCAAAGCAAAGCTGACAAGCCCCAAGAGAAACGCGTGCTCCGCGCTCCCTGAGCCCTTGCGCGATTGCTCCGTGTCTGATCTCGTGTCTGATCCTGTGCAGGACAATGCGAAATCTCCCAGCGCCGAGAGGATCAATCCCGCGATCAACCACACCGGCCCTTCACCCAAGAGCGCCACACAGGCGAACAGACTTAAAGGCAGGGTCTTGATCCCGCTGCGCCACATAGACGGCGCGGAAGCTGTCAGCGGCAGGTAAGCCAAAGCCGACAGCCCCGCCAGTGTTAGCAAAACCAGTTCCAACATCATCCCCTCCGCTTTTGTCGCAGGTTTTGCTTTTGCATGGTCCCGCAGTGCAACCTATAGTCAGCATAGTTTCCAAGGGACGTCTATGGCGCAGCACATGACAAGAAAAACCACTCACATCATTCGCTTTTTCGCCGTCAGCACCTTGATGCCTGTGGCCCTTCTGGCCTTGGGCGCGCTATTCGGCGGGGTTTGGGCCGTGGCGGGGTTTCTGTATATGACCGCATTGGCCTATTCACTGGATCAACTTGTGGCGCTGGCCTGTGATCCGGAAAACCCCGAAGCCGAATTTCCTGACGCGAACGCCCTTTCCACCGTTCTGGCGCTTGCGCATTTTGCGCTTTTGCCGCTGGCGGTTTGGGCGCTCTCGAATGGTCAGCTGGAGTTTTGGGAACGATTGTTCGTGTTTCTCGGCATGGGGCTGTTCTTTGGACAGGTCTCCAATTCCAACGCTCACGAACTGGTCCACCGCTCCGACCGGACTCTGCGCCGCCTCGGCACATGGGTCTATATCACGCTGCTGTTCGGCCACCACGCCACCGCCCATGTGCGGGTGCATCACCGCTATGCCGCCTCGCCGCAAGACCCCAACTCCGCCCCGGCAGGCATGAGCTATTACCGCTTCTTGCCGCGCGCATGGATCGGTTCGTTCAAAGCCGGTCTGAGAGAAGAAAATGCCATGCGTGCACGGGCCAAATCGACAGACCTGCATCCCTATGCGCTCTATATCGGCGGTGCACTTGCCTGTGTGTTCCTCGCGTTTATCATCGGCGGCTTCCTCGGCGTTTTCAAATATATACTTCTCGCGGGCTATGCCTCCGCCCAGCTCATGTTATCGGATTATGTCCAGCATTACGGGCTACGCCGCCGCGAAGTTGCGCCCGGCAAATATGAACCTGTCGGCCCTGCGCATAGCTGGAACAGCCCGCAATGGTTCACCTCGCTCCTGATGCTCAACGCGCCACGGCACTCTGATCACCACGCGCACCCGATGAAACCCTATCCCGCGCTGGAACTCACTGAAGACATGCCACAATTGCCGCGTTCGCTTCCGGCTATGGCAACGCTGGCCCTCATTCCGCCCCTGTGGCGCAAGGTCATGGACCCGCGCGTTGCGAGGCTTATCGGGACAGCAGAGCAGGCTGAAGGCGAGAGGCTTTAACCACCTGTTAAGAATGTGAGTGGAGCGACTCGGCGGCTTGTGACATGGTTACCGCATGATGAAGACATATCTGTTTCCCCTCGCCTGTGCCCTGTTCGGCGCCACCGCTGCGATGGCCGATCCGCTGGACGGCACGGAAATTCGCACCTTTTCCTCCGCCACTCTGCCGACCAGCCAAGGCCCGCTGACAGGCGCGGAGTTTGATGCCTATGCCACAGGCAAGACCCTGACCTATGCAGAAAGCGGAGAGCCCTACGGGGCGGAGGAATATCTGCCCGGAAAGCGCGTGCGTTGGGCCTTTGACAAGGACACATGCAAGGAAGGCATCTGGTACGAGCAGGGCCAGAACATCTGTTTCATCTACGAGGACGGCATGGACCCGCAATGCTGGCAATTCTTCGTGGAGCGCGACAAGCTCAAAGCCGTGTTCCAAGGGGACAGCGGGCTGGAGCTTTACGAGGCCTGGGCGTCTGACGGGCCGTTGTCCTGCATGGGACCGCAAGTCGGGGTGTGACGGAACCATCACGCGCTCCGATCGATCAGTTTCCGCGCCGGTTCAGCACATCGCCACGCATGAACGAGGACAGGCTCGAATGTGAACATGCATTAAGGTTGACCCGATTAAGGTTAACGCATGAAGGCGCTATATCGCTTTGACACACAAAGACGACCTGTCACGCAAAGGCGTCCCCGCGTCAGAACAGGCTCCCCTGCTCCGGTCCCGTCTTGGCCCGCGGCTTTGCGGCTTTCGCAGGTTTGGTGGCAACACCGCCGCCGATCTGCACACGCCCGTCGGCAAACTGCACCTCATGCATCCGCGCCGCGTCCTTGGTCGAGGTCACAACCCCGCCCTCGGCATCGCGCACCACCGCATAGCCGCGTTTGAGCGTCTCCTCATAGGACAGCGCCGACAGCATTCCAGCACGCTGATTCAGCGCCGCGCGCCAGCGTTGGGTCTGCCCCAGAGCCGCACGGGCGAAACGGTCCGAAAGCTGCGTCAGGTCGCGTCGGGCCTGCGTCGTATTGCGCGAAACCGTCAGCGGGGAAAGGCGCTGCGCCAACCTGTCAAAATCGCGCCGGTGCTGCGTCGTGCCGCGCGACAGGGCCGGAGCAAGCCGCATCGACAAGGCCGACAGGCGCTCCCCATGCCCCTGCATCCGCCCTTGCAACAGCGATGGCCGCAGGATTGTCGCCGCCTCCGACAGTTTCAGCCGCCGGTTGCGCACCCCGTTGACCAGCGCCTGCGTCAAACGCAAATCAATCTGATCCACGCGCTGACGCGGCCCGTCGAGCAACCGCTCTTTCGGCGGCAGGGCGCGGCTCAGATCGTTGAGACGCTGGCGACGATAATCCACGCCGCCCGTCAGCGCCCGCTCCATCCGTGCACGCAATTCCTGAATGGTCACCCAGAGTTCCCGCCGCACCGGCACGGCCAGTTCTGCCGCCGCAGTCGGTGTCGGCGCGCGTTTATCCGAGGCAAAGTCAATCAGCGTCGTGTCGGTTTCATGACCCACGGCAGAGATCAGGGGAATCGCGGACTCGGCTGCGGCACGCACCACGATCTCCTCGTTGAACCCCCACAGATCTTCGACCGAGCCACCACCACGCGCCACAATAATCAGATCAGGCCGCGGGATGGCACCGCCTTCGGGCAAGGCGTTAAAACCACGAATACCATTGGCCACTTCCGCCGCGCTTTTCTGACCTTGCACAGCGACAGGCCAGATCAGAACATGGCGGGGGAAACGGTCACTCAACCGGTGCAGGATATCGCGGATCACCGCCCCTGAAGGCGATGTCACCACGCCGATCACCTCCGGCAACCACGGCAGCGGCTTTTTGCGCGCGGCATCAAACAGCCCCTCGGCCGCCAGCGCCTTTTTGCGCTTCTCCAGCATCGCCATAAGCGCGCCGGCACCCGCCGGTTCCACATTGTCGACAATAATCTGGTATCGCGAGCCGCCGGGAAATGTCGTCATCCGCCCGGTGGCGATGACTTCCATACCCTCTTCGGGCTGTACCTCCATCCGCGCAACCTGCCCTTTCCAGCTCACCGCGTTGATCACCGCTTTTTCGTCTTTCAGATCAAAATAGAGATGGCCGGAACGTGGCCGCGACACACGGCCCACCTCGGCGCGCACCCGCACATACCCGAATTCGCCCTCGATCAGCTTCTTCACCGCTCCCGAAAGTTCGGAAACGGAGAATTCCGGGGCGTTGGATGTGGCTTTAGGGCCTTCATCTTCGAAAAGGTCGGACATCTTATGCCTCCCAAGGCGGCTCGTGCTTGTGTCAAACTCGGACTGACCTTAGAACGCGCGCAAGCAAAGGTGAAGCGGAGAGGCGCGATGAACATTCTGATCTTGGGCAGCGGCGGACGTGAACATGCTCTGGCATGGGCGGTGATGCAGAACCCGAAATGCGACAAACTGATCGTCGCGCCGGGCAATGCGGGGATCGCAAAGATCGCTGAATGCGCGTCCTTCGACATCAATGACGGGGCAACCGTGGTGTCTTTCGTCGAGCAAAACGCGATTGATTTCGTCATCATCGGCCCCGAAGCCCCCCTCGCCGCAGGTGTGGCCGACGATCTGCGCGCATCGGGCATTCTGACGTTTGGCCCGTCGAAAGCGGCGGCCCAGCTTGAAGCGTCAAAAGGCTTCACCAAGGAAATCTGCGATGCGTCAGGCGCGCCGACCGCAGCCTATGCCCGCTTTGACGATGCCGAAAAGGCCAAGGCCTACATCCGCAAGCAAGGTGCGCCGATTGTGGTCAAAGCCGACGGGTTGGCCGCTGGCAAAGGCGTGATCGTGGCGATGGACGAACAGGCCGCGCTTGATGCCATTGACGACATGTTCGGCGGAGCCTTTGGCGGCGCTGGCGCGGAAGTGGTGATCGAAGAATTCATGGACGGCGAAGAGGCCTCTTGGTTCATCCTGTGCGATGGCGAAAACGTCCTGCCCGTGGGGACCGCACAGGACCACAAACGCGTAGGCGATGGCGACACAGGCCCGAACACCGGCGGCATGGGCGCCTATTCCCCCGCCCCTGTGATGACCGATGCCGTGATTGCCAAAGCCATGGACGAGATCATCAAACCGACCGTGGCGGAAATGGCCAAGCGCGGGATGCCCTACCAAGGGGTGCTCTACGCGGGTTTCATGATCAAGGACGGCCAGCCGCGCCTTGTGGAATACAACTGCCGCTTTGGCGATCCGGAATGTCAGGTGCTGATGATACGTCTGGGGGCGCAGGCGCTCGACCTGATGCTGGCAACCGCCAACGGCACGCTGGATCAGGCCAAGGTGAATTGGGCCGACGATCACGCGATGACTGTGGTCATGGCGGCAAACGGCTATCCCGGTGCCTATGAAAAAGGCTCGGCGATCAAAGGGCTCGACGCGCTTCCCGAGGACAGCATGAACATGGTGTTCCACGCGGGCACTTCCGAAAAAGACGGGCAGATCATCGCCACCGGCGGGCGGGTTCTCAATGTCACGGCACGAGGCGACAGCCTTCAAGACGCCCGGGATCGCGCCTATGCAATGATCGAGCGGATTGACTGGCCCGAAGGCTTCAACCGCTCCGACATCGGCTGGCGTGCCCTGAAATAAATTCGGGGCAGTTAAGCCGTTGTTAACCTTACCGATGGCATAACCATCGGGCGAAAGGCACCCATGGCTCGAATGGCCAGAGAGGCGGCCCAACGGGTCGCGCTTTGTGGGCAAAAGCCCAAAGCAGTCAGGAAACGACTGTCGCAACAGACCGAGAGGCCCACTCGAACGGTCGGGATTGCGGTCATAAAGACAAGGTAGATTGGCTATGAACTGGCCAATCTACTTCGCCCCTTCCCATTTGCCCCTCCCGACAATGAACACCGGAAAAGGCTTTCTGATGGCAAAAATACTCACATCAGCCCCGCTCCGCATTCAGCGGCTCACTTGTCAAATGCACACCCTGCCGGCAGGCCAAGCTTTGCAAAAATCTTGGCCGCAGGACACCAGCCGGAGAAGGCCGACTGAAGCAGGTTTGCTCCGATAAACACGGTGAACCAGACGAACATCGGGTGGACGAACTGGGTCAGCAACACGCTGACGATGATCATGACGCCGGCAAAGGCGAAAACAGCGCGATCAATGGACATGGGGTTTCTCCGTAATGAATTGATTTATGACATATTTAGCATTTCACCCCATTAAATTCAATATATTGAATGTATGTTTTGCGCATCGCGCCTATGACCGCACCCGAAATGTTCCCTGCGCTGTCGCGATCAATTCGCCGGTCTCATCCGTCAGGTGCCCGTCTGTAAAAAACGTCTTGGCGCCGCCCCCGATACGTTGTCCCACTGCGATAAGGCGTGAGCCCTTCGGACGGGACAGATAACTGATATTCAAAGACAGGGTCAGCGTCATACGGCGCTGGTCGGGGTCTCCTGTATAGGCGCCAGCGTAGCCCATTGCCGTATCGAGCATGGTCGCATAAATCCCGCCGTGAGGTATCTCCGAACGGTTCAGATGAAACGGCGCAACGGTCGCCTCGAACCGCGCAACGTCATGATCCCATCCGGTCATTTCAATACCCAGATGCGCCAGCGCCGCCGATGGCCCCTCCAACAGCGAAGTCTTCATATATCAATCTCCTCAATCAACGCGGGCCCTGCGGCCCGATTGGAATTTACCGCCTTGCCCACCCGATGAAAACGTAACGTCTCGTCCGATGCGGGCAGCATCAAACGCGCGGCGCCATGACCTTCTTCGCCAAGCCACTTGGCCCAATCGCCCACTTGCAAAATCACGGGGATCCGATGGTGAATCTCCGCCATACGCCCCGTGGCCTCGGTAGTGACAATGGCACAGGACGCGCGGCGCACGCCGTCTTGCTCCCAATCCTGCCAGATGCCGGCAAAGACCATCGGCCCCTCGCCTGCGGGCTGGATATACCACGGCAGCTTCTCACCCCCGTCCGGACGATGCCATTCGAAGAACCCGTCTGCGGGAATGAGACAGCGACGCCTGCGGCAGGCCTCCCGAAAGGCGAGCTTCTCCGCAATCGTCTCGGCGCGGGCATTGATCAGCAAAGGCCCGTCACCGGCTGACTTATACCAATGCGGCACAAAACCCCAACGCATCGGCACAAGGCGGCGTTGGTCGTTTTCATGATAGATGACATGGATTTGCGTGCTCGGACAGATGTTGAAATTGGGGTTTGGCGGCAAATTATTGGCGGGCACCGCCTCAAACAGGCGCGCCATGGCATCATCGGGCAGGGAAAGGGCGAAACGTCCACACATGCCGCCAGTTTAATGGATCAGACAGCGGGGGCCAGCGTAGATCGTGCGGAGGCGTTTTGACCTGATGAGTATTTGCGCCATCAGAAAGCCGGAGGTACTGGGAAAACACGCCCGACCGTCGCGCGGCTCACCGATGCGCTTTGCGGGCCAGTTCGATCTTGGCATCCATCATCGACATGTCTTTCATGATCTCGGTACGTCGTGTCCGGTCGGCAGTGTCGCGCAATTCCTCGCGCAATTTTGCCAGTTCCCGCGACAGCGTTACGAATTCCGGCACGCCACCGCTTTCCTTGACCAGCCGGTTGAGCAGCGCGTTGTCCGGATCATCTTCTTTGGGCAAAGGCTTGCCTGCCCCTGACAGGTTCTCAAAAGCACCGTCGCGCTCGGCCTCGGCAATCTTCTGGTTGATCAAATCAATCAGCGGATGATCCATATTTTATCCTTTCGCACGTGCAGCCTTGAACCGTGCAAGGCTCTCTTCCGGCCAGACCTCTTTGGGACGATAAAACCCTTCAAACACCTGCGCGCCTTCGGACAATACCACCCAAGGCAGTTTAGTTGAGGTGAAGATATGCACATCCGGCACAATCTCCGCACGTTCTTCCAGAGTGCCACAGCGGAGAAAAGCAATCGCCTCTCCCGATCCCGCATAATGCGACCAAAGCGCCACTTTGCAAGACGGGCAGCGCAGCACGGACTGGCCGTGGCCGGAGTTGGAGGGGGTCTCCACACGCTCCGGTGTGCCCTTGGTCAGTTTCACAGCCTCGCGCTCAATATAGGCGTTCAAGGCGAAGGCCGAGCCGGTTTCTCGTTGGCACCATGTGCAATGGCAACAATGCACAATCATTGGCACTGCCGTCACCTCGAACTCCACTTCCCCGCAGGTGCAACGTCCATGCATCGTAATCCTCCCGTGCCATCAAAGAAAAAGCCCCCGCATGATCGCGAGGGCTTTGCCGTTTGTCTATACCGTCAGGCGTATTTCAGCGCCGAGGCAAACAGATTTATTTCACTGTTTTATTTCACAGTGATGCGACCGTCCGTGTAAGGTTCGTAAGGCGCATGTTCCATCATGTATTCCGCCGTGACATCGGCCAGATCCGGTCCGAAGTCATAGACGTTTTCGGCATCAAGAAACATCTTGTAGCCGTCGCCGCCATTGCGGACGTAGTTGTTGGACACGACACCATAGGTCTTTTCGAGATCAATCGGCGCATCGCCAACCATCACGTCGGAAATGCGGGACCCGACTTCGGCCGAGGGATCCACGGTGTAGCTCATGCCTGCAACCTGAGCGAAACGCCCTGCGCCCTCTTCCATTTGCGACGCGCCGTTTTCAAGCGCCTCGACGATGGTCGCACCGGACACAAAGAAGGTCGAGAGCGTGTTCTGGAAGGGCAGCACGGTCAGCACATCGCCCATGGTCACCTGACCACCAGGGATAGACGCACGCACACCGCCGCCGTTCTGGATCGCGATTTCGATGCCCTGATCCTTCACACGGTCCAGCATGGCATCCGCAATCAGATTGCCCATCGGACATTCCACCGAGCGGCAGGTCTCGCGCGACCCGTCGATGTCGGCGGAGGCTTCCGCCACAACCTTGGCTTTCAGCTCTGCGATCGGGCCGGCGAGTTCGGCCACACGCGCTTTGATCTCTGCGTCTTCGGGCACAGAGGCATCGAGAAGAATCGTGTCGCCGGTCGCAGAGGTCACATTGCCGTCGTCGTCAAAGGTCAGGACCAGATGACCGACATATTTGGAATAGGCATAGGCCTGCACCACAGGCACGTCCCCGACCATTGTCGGATAGGCGTAATCAGCCTCTTCGGTGTTGGAGAACAGCGTGTGGGAGTGACCACCGACCACCGCATCAAGACCGGAGACTTTCTCGGCAATTTCGAGGTCTTTGGTCACGCCAACGTGGTTGAGCGCGATGATCTTGGTCACGCCTTCCTCGGTCAAAGTGTCCACATCCTGCTGAAGGTTTTCGATCTCATCGGAGAAGATTACCGCAGCAGAGGGGCTGGCAGTTTCGACTGTATCAGTCGCCAGTGCAGAGACGATGCCGATTTTCTCGCCACCCACTTCGAGTACGAGGTGATCGTTGAGCTTGCCGGCAAGCAGATTGGACTGCGACACATCAAGGTTGCCCGAGATGACGGGGAACTCCGCGCCATCAAGCAGTTTCAACAAGCCTTCGTCGCCATCGTCGAACTCGTGGTTACCGACAGCCATCGCGTCGAAACCGATCTTGTTCATCATCTCGATTTCCACGTCACCCTTGTAGGTCGTGTACATCAAGGAGCCCTGATACTCGTCACCCGCATCCAGAACGATGAAATTTTCACCGGCGAGCTCTTCGCGCAGCTGGTTGATCATGGTCGCCACACGGGCCACACCACCAAAACACTCACCCGCCTCGTTATCTTCGGCAGAACATGTGTTGTCGTATTTCGTGATCGGCTCGATTCGGCTGTGCAAATCATTGATATGAATGACGTGCAGCGTGTAATCGGCATGTGCCGCACCGGCCATAAGCGCCAGAAATGCGGTGGAAGAGAGAACTGTTCTGAGCATATCTTGCCCCCTGTTAATCTTGATAAATTCCAGCCTGACCAAAGTTGATCAAAGAGTCAAAGCCTACGCGACATTTCATTTACATTCGCCATGTGACGAATGTGTAGCGCCTCAATCGCAGGCAACACCTGTCATGATACGCGAGAATGGACACAGAGTCTCATTGACCACGCGCGCGCGCACTGGCATCTGGAACCTATGCTGATTTACAAAATTTTCCGCGCCCCCGAATGGGCGGCCATGCAAACAGCCGGAGAGACCCGAGGTGCGCCTGTGGATCTCGCCGATGGCTATATCCATTTCTCCACCGCCGCACAGGTCAGGGACACCGCCGCCAAGTGGTTCGCGGATGAAGACAACCTGTATCTTCTGGCGCTGGAAAGCGACACGCTTGCCCCCCATCTCAAATGGGAACCTGCACGCGGCGGCTCTTTGTTTCCGCATCTCTATCGCGCTTTGAGCATGGCGGACATTCTCTGGGCCAAACCCCTGCCCCTTGGCCCAGACGGCCACATCTTTCCCGACCTTTCCTGAGGAGCCGCACATGTCCCTTTTTGAACAGTTCGGCATGATGGTCCTGCGCAGCTTTGATCCGGAGAAATCCCACAAGCTGTCGATTGCCGCCCTGCGTGCGGGACTGGCCCCGCTGCCCGGTCTTGTCACCTCGGCACGCCTGAAAACCACTTTTGCGGGGATGGAATTGCCGAATCCCGTGGGGCTGGCCGCGGGCTATGACAAAAACGCCGAAGCCATTCCGCAACTGTCGCGCGCGGGGTTCGGCTTTCTCGAACTGGGGGCCGCCACGCCGCGTCCGCAGCCCGGCAACCCGAAACCGCGCCTGTTTCGCCTCACCGAAGATCAGGCCGTGATCAACCGGTTCGGCTTTAACAACGACGGGATGGAGGTCATCGCCAACCGGCTGGCGCGCTGCCGCCATTCGAACCGCAAGGTGGAGATTCCGGTCGGCCTCAACCTAGGCGCCAACAAAGACAGCGAAGATCGCGCCGCCGACTTTGCCAAAGTGCTGGCCCATTGCGGCAATTTCATTGATTTCGCGACGGTCAACGTCTCCAGCCCCAACACGGAAAAGCTCCGCGACCTGCAAGGCCCCGAAGCCCTCGAAGCTCTGCTTGCCGGTGTTCTGGACGCGCGTAAGGGGCTGAAAAAGGCTGTGCCGGTTCTCCTGAAAATCGCACCGGATCTGGACACCACGGAACTCTCGGAGATTGCCGAAGTGGCCCGTAAATCCGGCATCGACGGGGTGATCGCGACCAACACCACCCTGTCGCGAGATGGTTTGAAATCTGCAGAAAAATCAGAGGCTGGCGGTCTTTCGGGCCGTCCTTTGTTTGAAAAGTCCACGCGCGTGCTGGCCATCCTGTCGCGCGAACTGGGCGAGGACGTGCCCTTGATCGGCGTTGGCGGCATTGCCTCGCCGTTGGACGCCTACACGAAAATCCGCGCCGGCGCATCGCTCGTGCAACTCTATTCCGCGATGGTCTATCAGGGACTTTCCCTTGCTCCGCGCATTGCCCGCGGTCTGGACGACCTGTTGGCGAAAGACGGGTTCGAGACAGTCACCGAAGCCGTAGGAACCCTACGCGGCGACTGGCTTTGAACCGCATCTCTTGCGTATCAAACCTTTGGGACACCGCGTGAAAAGACGCGAACAGCGGCGGGGTCATCCCGCCGCGTCACGTTCCAGACCCGGATATTTCCACATCAAGGTTACGCCGCGCGCGATGTAGCTGATAATCAATGCGGCCCAGAGCCCGTGATTGCCCCAGAGCGGGATCAAAAGCGTCACGGCCACCAGATAGACCACAAGGGACAGCACCATCATATTGCGCATGTCGCGGGTGCGCGTCGCTCCGATAAAAACACCGTCGAGCATCCATGCCGCGAGCCCCAACAGCGGGGCGGCGACCATCCACGGCAGGAACCGCCGCGCTTCAGTGCGCACATCCGGAGCGGTGGTCATGGCATCAATGATCGCGCCGCCAAAGACCGCGAATCCCAACGCCAGCATGCCCGACACGATCAGCCCCCAAAAGGATGCAAGCATCGCACCACGGCGCAGCGACGTCCGGGACCCCGCCCCCATTGCAAGCCCCACGATAGCCTCGGCGGCAAAGGCAAACCCGTCGAGCGCATAGGCGGTGATCTCGATGAACTGCATCAGGATCTGGTTCGAGGCCAGCGTCAAATCGCCAAAACCAGCCCCGAAAAAGGTAAAGCTCACCATGATCGCCAGAAGCAGAACCGAACGGATCAGGATGTCCGTGTTGACCTTGAGCATATGAAGCAGACGGGCCGCATCAAACACTTGCACCCAGTCGCGCCAGAGCGGCGTATTGAACGCGTCGCGACAGAGCCACAGCCCGAAACTCGCCCCCGTCACTTCGGCCAGAACCGTCGCAATCGCGACACCTTCAACGCCCCAGCCAAGCCCGAGCACGAACCAGAAGTCCAAAAGGATGTTCAACCCGTTCATCCAGAGTTGCAGCAACAAAACCGCCTTGGTCCGCTCTTGAGCAATGAGCCAGCCGGTCAGGCCAAAGAGCGCGATGTTGAACGGCGCGGACCAGATGCGGATACCGATATAGCTGCGGGCAAGGCTTTCAACCTCGGGCGAAGCCGGCGAGACCTGAAACGCCGCCCACAGGACCGGAATTTGAAACAGGATTAACAGCCCACCGCCCAACACCCCGATCATCAGCGCGCGGGTCAAAAGCGCGGCCACCTCTCCCGCATTGCCTGCGCCACGCGCCTGAGAAACGAGCCCCGTGGTGCCCATCCGCAAAAAGCCGAAAACCCAGTAGAGCGAGGCCAGTATGACTGCACCGATCCCGACGGCTCCGATGGGCGCGGCTTCTCCCAACTGTCCGACAACCCCGGTATCAACCGCCCCCAGAATGGGAACAGTGGCATTGGACAAAACAATCGGCACCGCAATCTTAAGAACCCGTCGATGGGTCAGCGCGATCTGTTCAGCCATCTGTGACGGGTCTTTCCGGCATCAGGAAATGTCCGATGGCCTGCACGGTCGGACGGACACGGTTGTCCTGCCACGCTTCGACCTGCACAGAGGCATAGCGACGTCCAGCGCGGGTAATCTCGGCGCGGGCATAGGCGTCCCGTGGCAGGCCGGAGCGCAGATAGTCCACGGTCAGATCAATGGTTTTCGGAAATGCCGGCAGCACATCAACCGTGTTTCCGGCCTCGATCTTCGGCCAGACCATTGACCAGCTCAGAGAGATCAGCGCCGTGACTTCCAGAAAGGCGGCCAATGCCCCGCCATGCAGCGCAGGCAGCGAAGGATTGCCGATCAGGTCGGGGCGGTAGGGCATCAGCGCGGTCAGCTCGTCGCCGCGCCGTTCAAACTGAAACCCCATAAACGCCACATAAGGCACACGCGCCACCAAAGCGGCCAACGCTGCATCGCGGCGTTCCTTGACCACCTGAACGGGTTCGGGCTTGGGTCTGCTCATGATTTGCCCCTTTCCACAGTAAAGGCTCCGGTCGCAGCCGCCACGGGCACATCGGAGGTTCCGTCTGTCGCAGAGACCCGCACAAATGCAACGGACCGCGTCATATGGTAACAAATCGCATGGGCTGTGACCGTCGCTCCGGGTTTGGCCGCACGCATGTAATCAATCCGGAGATCCAGCGTGGCCGTGGCAAGGCCCGCTTCGGGATGGCTCATCACCGCCGCCCCCGCGCAGGTATCCATCAGCGCCGACACGGCACCGCCATGAATGACGCCGGTCTCCGGATCACCGATCAGCTTTTCCGCATAGGGCATGAGAATCTCCGCCTCGCCCTCTCCGATAGAGCTCAGAGACATGCCGAGCGCATTACAATGTGGCAGGCCTTCGATAAACTGTCTGGCGATTTTCGTGCGATCCGCTTGCATAAATCGGGCTTTCCTGTCTGGCGTCTCGGGCGCCTTGCATTAAGGCTCTGATATAATGTGACTTGGCACCGATCCTGCAAGGGAAAATTATGCACGAGGGGGCAGACAGAAGCGGCGATGACGCCACGAAATGCCGCGCAACAGCAACGATGCCCGCGACGCAACATCACCTTGAACCCCGCTTGCAGCCGTGGCTATGGTCATGGGGAAGAACGGATTTAGGTTGCGAAACTGAACCGAGCGGTTTAGATGCGACGTGAGGGAGGGAGAAACCATGTCAGACCAGCGTCTCACGTTCAAAGAAATGTGTTCGGAGTTCGATGTGACTCCACGCACCCTGCGGTATTACGAATATATCGAACTTCTGGCCCCCGAGAAGGAAGGCCGGTCCCGCTTTTACACGCCCCGCGAAGTGGCACGGATGAAGCTTATCCTGCGCGGACGTAAATACGGGTTTTCTCTGGAAGAAATCCGCCAGTGGCTTTTGATCTACGAGAAAGAAGGCACGGCGGCTCAATCGCAAGCCTTTCTCGAACTGGCAGACCGTCAACTCACGGCTCTCGAAGAACAGAAGCGCGAGTTGGAACAGGCGATTGCGGAACTCAAGGAGTTGCGCGCGGAGACGGCCAAGAACGTCAAATCCTGAACGACGCAGGTTTGCGACGTTACGTTCCTCGGGCCGGATACCCGACAACAAAGTCAATTTGCGACTCAGATATCCGCGAAATTCACCCCTACAAATGCGCATTTTTCCACAACTGCCAAAGCGATTTGAACGCAATAAACAACAGAAATAAATGCAATTTTAGAGATTTCTGCCAAACCGTTTGCAAAGCCCTCTGCCGCAGAATAATTTAAACCCCGTCCAGAAGGCCCCAAGCGGCACAAACGCCATAGCGAAGTGACGCCACGTTTCGATTAAAGAGGCCTCCCAGATGAGATTAGAGTGGGGCGAAGGCAAAGCTTCGCGCCGCAAAAAGGGGCATCACTTCTGGGCAACCGGATTACCCCAAGCGACGAGACCGGAGCACGCCGACGTGACGAAAGAGGTTATGACAATCCGCGAGATGTGTGATGCGTTCAATGTAACGCCCCGCACATTGCGCTTTTACGAAGCCAAGGAACTGCTGTTCCCGATCCGCGAGGGTCAGAAGCGGCTGTTCACCAAACGGGACAGGGCACGTTTGATCCTGATCCTGCGCGGCAAGAAATTTGGCTTCTCTCTGGAAGAGATCCGGCAGTTACTGAATCTCTACTCGGAGGAAGACGGCGGAGAGGCACAGATGCGCAACACGTTGAAAGCGTATCATGTGAAGCTCGCGGAGATGGAGGCGCAAAAACAGGCGCTGACAGAGCTCATGACCGAACTGGAGGATGAAATCGGATTTGTCGAAAGGCGAATCGAGGGATTGAAACGCGACGGGTGACGAAAGGTCTCCCCGCGCGCTGAACGAAAGGGAGACACGCCATGCCGAGCTACACCGCTCCGACGAAAGACATTCAATATGTGCTGCACGAGGTGCTGAACATTTCCGGCTCCGACATTCCGGGATATTCGGACCTTGAGCCGGAATTTACCGAAGCCATTCTCGAGGCTGCCGGACAACTGGCCTCTGATGTGATTGCACCACTGAACACCATTGGCGATCAGGAGGGCTGCACATTTGAAAACGGCGTCATCACCACGCCGACCGGCTTCAAAGAAGCATTCGAGCAAGTGAAAGAAGGCGGCTGGCCGGGGCTTGATCTGCCCGAAGAATATGGCGGTCAGGGTCTCCCCTATCTGATGAGCACCGCCGTGGGCGAGCTGTTCTCAGCCGCCAACCAGGCCTTCACCATGTATCAGGGTCTCACCCACGGGGCCGCCTCGGCGATCCTTGTGCATGGCACCGAAGAGCAAAAAGCCACCTATCTGCCGAAAATGACCTCCTGCGAATGGACCGGCACAATGAACCTGACGGAACCGCATTGCGGCACCGATCTGGGCCTCATGCGCACCAAGGCAGAGCCGCAAGACGACGGATCATACAAGATCACGGGGCAGAAGATCTTCATTTCTGCCGGTGACCATGACATGTCCGAAAACGTGATCCATCTGGTTCTGGCGAAAATCCCCGGCGGGCCGGAAGGCATCAAAGGCGTCTCGCTTTTCATTGTGCCGAAATTCAATGTGAACGCAGACGGCAGCGTCGGGTCCAGCAATGGCGTCTCGGTCGGCTCCATCGAAGAGAAAATGGGCATCCACGGCAACTCCACTTGTGTGATGAACTATGACGAAGCCAACGGATACCTCTTGGGCGAGATGCACAAAGGTATGCGTGCCATGTTCACCATGATGAACGAGGCCCGTCTGGGCGTTGGCATGCAAGGGCTAGCACAGGCCGAAGCCGCCTATCAGAACGCCGTGATCTATGCGAAAGACCGTCTGCAAGGGCGCGCGGTGACCGGACCGGCCAACCCCGACGGGCCTGCCGATCCGTTGATCGTGCATCCGGACATCCGCCGCACCCTCATGGACCAGAAGAGCTTTATCGAAGGCGCGCGTGCCTTCATGCTCTGGGGCGCCAACCTGATCGATCAGGCGCACCGCTCCGGCGACAAGGAAGCCGACGGCCTGATCTCCCTGATGACTCCGGTCCTCAAGGGCTTCCTCACCGACAAGGGCTACGAGGCCACGGTCAACGCGCAACAGGTTTACGGCGGCCACGGTTATATCGAAGAATGGGGCATGTCCCAGTTCACCCGTGATGCACGGATCGCCATGATCTACGAAGGCGCGAACGGCGTGCAGGCGCTGGACCTTGTAGGCCGCAAACTGGCGCTGGATGGCGGCAAATACGTCATGGCCTTTTTCGATATGGTCAAAGGTTTCTGCAAAGAAAACAGCAACGACGAAATGGCAGACTTCGTGGACCCGCTCAAAACGGCCTCGAAAGACCTCCAGAGCGCGGGCATGTTCTTTATGCAAAACGGCATGAAAAACCCGAACGCGGCGCTGGCCGGATCCTATGACTTCATGCATCTGTTCGGCTATGTCTGCCTTGGCCTGATGTGGGCGCGGATGGCGAAAGTGTCGCTGGCCGCACTGGAGAACGGCATGGATGATCCCGAGTTCCACCAGAACAAGCTCACCACCGCGCGGTATTACATGGCCCGCCAGCTGCCGATGACCGGCACGCTTTTGAAACGCATCGAATCCGGTGCCGATCCGGTGATGACTTTGCCCGCCGAGGCGTTCTAAGTTAGACCCGACCCGAGACATGAGGCCCCTGCCCTTGGCGGGGGCCTTTTTTATGCGCCCATGCGGCAAAATGACGGAGCGTAACCATGCCCAAACGGTTCAGAATGACGCGGCGTTTTCCTGTTTCCATGACGGAAGACGGGTATCGTCGACTTAGAAGTTTCGCGAGGGAGGCGGGCTTGGACGAGGGAGAGGCGCTGTCTTTCCTGTTCGAGAATTTCAACTCCGTCACGGACGAAGAAAAACTGACGCACCGTTTGCGGTTGTTCAATTCGGAGCTGGCACAGCGAAAACGCTAAGCCGGACACGGGACAAACAGGCAGCGGTTCAAACTGTCTCACTTGACGCTTTCACAGGTGGGACACAGTTAGCACTATGGACGGGCCCGAAGCGGGTCTTGAGGAGGATTGAATGACTGAAGCCTATATTTATGACGCCGTGCGCAGTCCGCGCGGCAAAGGGCGCAAGGACGGGAGCCTGCATGAGGTAACCTCGGCCGCGCTGTCTGCGAAAATTCTGAACGCGGTCAAAGAGCGCAACGGCCTTGACGGTCATGCGGTCGAAGACGTGATCTGGGGCAATGTCACACAGGTGGGCGAACAGGGCGGTTGTCTTGCACGGACCGCCGTTCTGGCCTCCGACCTTGACGAGTCGATCCCCGGCCTCGCCATCAACCGCTTTTGCGCATCCGGCATGGAAGCCGTGAACATTGCCGCCAACCAGATCAAAGGTGGCGCGGGCATGGGATATATTGCCGGTGGCGTCGAAATGATGGGCCGCGTGCCGATGGGCTCTGACGGGGCGGCGATTGCCGTGGACCCGAGTCTGGCCATGAAAACCTATTTCGTGCCGCAGGGCATTTCCGCGGACATCATCGCCACCCAATACGGGTTCACCCGCGAAGAAGCCGATGCGCTGGCCGTCCGGTCGCAAAACCGCGCCGAAGCCGCGTGGAAGGACAACCGCTTTGCCAAATCTATCGTGCCGATCACGGATCAGAACGGTCTGACCATTCTGGACCGCGACGAATACATGCGTCCGGGCACCACGGTTGAAGCCCTCGGCAATCTCAAGGCGTCGTTCAAGGATATGGGCGAGAGCATGCCGGGCTTCGACAAGGTTGCGTTGATGAAATATCCGCATCTTGAGAAAATCAACCACATCCACCACGCTGGCAACTCCTCCGGCATCGTGGACGGGGCAGCGGCTGTGCTAATCGGCAACAAGGAATTCGGGGAGAAATGGGGCCTCAAGCCCCGCGCCCGTATTCGCGCCACCGCGAAAATCGGCACCGACCCGACGATCATGCTCACCGGTCCGGTTCCGGTCACGCAGAAAATCCTCGCCGACAACGGCATGACCATCAACGACATCGACCTGTTCGAAGTGAACGAAGCCTTCGCCGCAGTAGTCATGCGCTTCATGCAGGCCTTTGACGTGGACGAGAGCAAAGTAAACGTCAACGGCGGGGCCATCGCAATGGGCCACCCGCTGGGCGCGACGGGGGCGATGATCATCGGGACAGTGCTTGACGAGCTGGAGCGCACCGGCAAAGGCGTGGGTCTTGCCACGCTGTGCATCGCATCCGGCATGGGTGCCGCCACCATCATCGAACGCGTGTAAGGGAGACGAGAACCATGACCGATTTTCACTATTCCGTAGACGCCGATGGCGTGGCAACGATCACCTGGGATCTTCCGAACAAAAGCATGAACGTGCTGTCGATGGAGGGGATCAAGGAATTTGACGCCTGTATCGACAAGGCACTTGGCGACGACGCTGTCAAAGGCATCATTGTCACCTCTGGCAAGGACACATTTGCCGGCGGGATGGACCTCAACATCATCGCACGGATGAAAGAAGAAGCCGGAGACGAGCCTGCCAAGGGGTTGTTTGAAGGGCTTATGTCCATGCATGCGATCCTGCGCAAACTCGAACGCGCAGGCATGGACCCGAAAACCAACAAAGGCGGCAAACCTGTGGCCTGCGCTATGCCGGGCACGGGGCTTGGCATCGGGCTTGAAATCCCGCTGGCCTGTCACCGCATCTTTGTGGCCGACAATCCCAAGGCCAAGATCGGTCTGCCCGAAATCAAGGTCGGCATCTTCCCCGGCATGGGCGGCACCACCCGCGTCTCGCGTCTGTTGGGCGCTATGGCGGCGGCACCGATCCTGCTTGAAGGCAAGCTGATGGATCCGAAAAAGGCCAAATCTTCGGGGATCGTCCACGAAGTTGTGGAGCCTTCCGAGCTTCTGGCCAAGGCCAAAGACTGGGTTTTGAACGCCAAGGATGCGGATATTGTCAAACCGTGGGACGCGAAGGGTTGGAAAATGCCCGGCGGCGCGCCCTATCATCCGGCGGGTTTCATGACTTTTGTCGGCGCCTCCGCCATGGTCCACGGCAACACCCAAGGCGTCTATCCGGCGGCCAAGGCCCTGTTGTCTGCGGTCTATGAAGGCGCGATGGTGCCCTTTGATACGGCGATCAAGATTGAGGCGCGCTGGTTCACAAATGTGCTGATGAACCCGTCCTCCTCCAACATGATCCGTTCTCTGTTCATCAACAAGGAAGCCTTGGAAAAAGGCGCGAACCGTCCTGACGTTGATGACCAGACGGTCAAGAAAGTCGGCGTTCTCGGCGCGGGCATGATGGGCGCGGGCATTGCCTATGTCTCTGCCAATGCAGGCATTGAAGTCGTGCTGATCGACCAGAAACAGGAGGCGGCGGACAAGGGGAAATCCTATTCCGAGACCATCCTCGACAAAGGCATCTCCCGCAAAAAGGTGACGCCGGAGAAGAAAGAAGAGGTCTTGGGCCGTATCCTTGCGACCACCGATCTCGACGCGCTCAAGGGCTGTGACCTCATCATTGAGGCTGTCTTTGAGGACATAGGCGTGAAGGCGGAGATGACCAAAAAGGTCGAAGCCATCGTGGACGAGAACTGCATCTTTGCATCCAACACCTCGACCCTGCCGATCTCGGAGCTGGCCAAAGCTTCCGTGCGACCCGATCAGTTCATCGGCATCCACTTCTTTAGTCCGGTGGACAAGATGCTTCTGGTCGAGATCATCAAAGGCAAGCAAACCGGTGATGTCGCCGTGGCCAAGGCGCTCGACTATGTGCGCCAGATCCGCAAAACCCCGATCGTCGTCAATGACGCGCGGTTCTTCTACGCCAACCGCTGCATCATCCCCTACATCAACGAAGGGGTGCGCATGGCCGCCGAAGGCGTTGACCTGCCGCTCATCGAGAATGCCGCGAAACTTCTGGGCTTCCCGCTCGGGCCGCTTCAGCTGATCGACGAGACCTCCATTGATCTCGGCGTGAAAATCGCCAAGGCAACCAAAGCTGCTATGGGCGACGACTATCCCGACGAGGCTGTGGACGAGGTGGTTTTCTGGATGTTCGATCAAGGGCGTCTGGGTAAAAAAGCGGGCGCCGGTTTCTACGACTACGACGAGAAGGGCAAACGCGGGCTTCTTTGGAAGGGCTTCACCGATGAATTCCCTGCCGCCGACGCCCAGCCCGATCTCGACGAAGTGCAGCATCGTTTGATGATGGCACAGGTTCTGGAAGCCGTGCGTGCGCTTGAGGATGGCGTGTTGACCGACATCCGCGAAGGTGACGTGGGGGCGATCCTCGGCTGGGGCTTTGCGCCTTGGTCGGGCGGCCCGTTTGCATGGCTCGACATCATCGGTGCGGCGAAAGCTGTGGAGATTTGCGACAATCTCACCGCCACCCACGGGCCGCGCTTCAAGACACCGGACCTGCTGCGAGATCTGGCAAAGAGTGGCGAGACCTTCTACGGACGTTTCGGCACGGGCAAGGACAGCAAGGCCGCCTGACCCACGCCACCAGAACGACGATCAAGCCCTCCCACTCGGGAGGGCTTTTTCATGCGTTTTGAGGGGGGTCGATGACATCCAGACGCCCCACCAAACATGAAAAGACCCGCGCACTCCCCATGCGCGGGCCCCTCCCGGCCTCATCCCGAAAGCCTGAAAGTATATTAGATGACAGCGGACTCCGTTTGCGATGGCATGACCGGCGCAGGCATTGTCACACCACCATCTGCGCCCTGCTGGGCCAACGCAGCCACAAACATGCGCGACAGGGTCAGCGGCAACGCCTCATAACGTGGTGCAGCACAGGCGTCAGACGCGCCTCCCTTGGCAGGACAATAAAACAACGCGCCGATATTGCCGAACACAACCTGCTCCGTATCGAAATGCAGGGTTACGACCTCGACAGGAATATCGGCACAAAGACGATCAATCCCCTTGTAGCCCTCAAGCGCCCGCGCTGGGATCAGGGTGAAAGGATCTCCAAATGTCGCCTCGCTGGAATCGCTCTCCATCATCACCGGTTGATCCGGCAGCAAAATAAGCCCCGTGCGGTTCCCCAAAGCCCCCTCCGGCACATCAAGCGGCCAGAATTCTTCAGGCGTCAAATGCGGCTCTTGATATGTCCACCGCCGAGACACCTTGCGCACAGTTTGCAAGCCGTCATCAAAAGTCAGAACCTTGTCTCCGGCCTCCAATGCCTCCACATCGCGCCAACCAATTTCGGTCGCAACCTTTGTGCCTGCAATAAGGCCGGAGGTGAGCACCCTATGGCCGTCAGAGAGCGCCCCGTCCCAAGCGCCCGAGCGCTCATTGGCGTCACAGGCCGGCTCTTTGCGAAACATATCGCGTAACTTAATCATCGCAGCATTCCTATTCTGATAGGCACAAATTCGGAGAGCAGTCCGAGGTCTTCGTTCAATACAAATAATAAGAAGGTAAAAGATGGGTTTACAATTCGACGCGATTGGGTCTCAAATAAGGCACTGGCCGCAAATGATGACAAATCGTTGAAATTTGACCCGATTGTCCACACCAAAGGGACAAAGCCCCTCTTCCAGAGACTTCGAACCGCCGTTTCTGCGCCTTCCACGCTCTAAACTACACCTGAAATCAGCCACTCAGGCCCTGATTCGCCCTATACGCTTCCCCTGCGCAGTCGAATCACGCGAAACGATAGCCAAACCGCGCGATGTCCTCTGCCGCGCTTCGAGCCACCAACTCCGCATCAGCATCAGAGTAATAGCCGCGAAAATCACGCGCCCGCCGCGATGCATTGAGTGGTGCAATCGGTGACAGGTTGAACCCCAGATGCTCCCAAAGCGGCGCGAGGTCTTCGTCCAGAGCTTCAAGACGCACATATAGGTCTGCGCGCTCCACGCCTGCACCATCCCGCATATAGGCACTGGACGGCATCGACAGGCTTTTCACCGTCTGTGGATTATTCAGAAAGGCCGAGAAGTCCGAAGCTTTGGCCAAATGAACTGCAGGATGATCAAAGCTCTGTTCTCTGAGCCAATGGTAATAGGACACAAACCGGTCCCAAGGGTTGCGCACCAAGGTGAAGATGAAATGATCCGCGAAGGCCTCCCGCGCCACCAGCCCTTCAATGTCACACAGGCGCGCATGTTTCCACAACCGCCCCGCCGCCGTGAGCTTTTTGACCCGCGCGCGCCGCCGGATCGCTTTAGGCGTGTCACCAATAAGAATGTCATCCGCCATCGCACGGGATTCCAGCGCCTGCGTCAGCGCAGTGCCCCCCGTTTTAGGGATATGAACAAAGATATAGCGGCGTCCGGACGAGATGATCATGAAGAAATCGTAAAGCCTTTTGTCTTCTCTTCCCAGAGCGATTGTCGTGCGGCACGTTCCACGATAGATTGCCCCGAACAACAAAGAAAAGAGCAGGCTGCGCATGATCGCGCTCACGGAATTCGAACGGCTCGAAGCCACCGGTCTCTGGCTTCCCGAAGGGGAAAGCCAGCGTCGTTCCGTGATCATCTCTCTGGGCGAGGCCACACTGACGATCAGCGAATCCCGCACGGACGGGCGCGCGCTGACGCATTGGTCCCTGCCCGCCATTGAACGCATCACCGACGAAGGGGAAATCCCCGCCCGCTACCGCCCCGCCTCCGACAGCAGCGAGGAGCTGGAGATCGACGACACGTTGATGATTGACGCCATCACCCGCATCCGGCGCGCCATTGACCGCGCCCGCCCACATCCCGGACGGTTGCGCGGACTGATTTTCGGGTTGGGCGCAGCGGCCGTGTTGGCACTGGGTGTATTCTGGCTCCCCGGTGCGCTGATCCGGCAAGCCGTCTCCATCGTCCCCCCCGCCACACGCGCCGAAATCGGACAGGAGCTTCTGGACCGGATCAAACGGCTGTCGGGTGCCCCCTGTGACACGGTGCATGGCGCACGGGCGCTGAACAAATTGAAGGCCCACCTCATCCCTGGGAGTGACGGACAGATCGTTGTCCTCACCAGCGGCGTGGCGGTGTCCCAACATCTCCCCGGCCAAATCATCCTCTTGAATCGCGCTGTGGTGGAAGATTACGAAGATCCCGATGTGGCCGCAGGCTATGTACTCGCAGAGCTTGTGCGGGCACAGGAGCAAGACCCGCTTGAACGGTTGTTGCGGGAGGCGGGGCTGACCAGTTCGATCCGGCTTTTGACCACAGGCCACATCCCGCCCGAAATGCTTGACGCCCATGCCGAGAGCCTTTTGACAATGGTGCAGCCCCCTGTTCCCGAGGCCCCTCTCATCGCCGCCTTTGCCAAGGCACAGGTCCATAGCGCCCCCTACGCCTATGCACGCGACATCACCGGCGCATCGGTCCTGCCGCTGATCGAGGCAGACGGAGTGCAGATCGAGACCACCCGCCCCGTTCTGTCAGATGGAGATTGGGTCGCGCTTCAGGGCGTGTGTGGCGGATAAGACCGGCCCCCATAAACAAGAATACCCCCGCCGTATGCGGGGGTTTCTTTTTTATTGGTCTGCCTCGTTAACTCAACGCTATTTGCGTGCGAATGCGTCCCCGTAGCCTGCACCTTTGACAGCAGACAAAGCGGACAGCGTTTGCTCGGGCCGGGCAAATGGACCGGCCAGAACAATCTTCAAAGGTTTCCCGCCACGGTGCAGAATTTGCGACGAAACGGGATACCCCATAGCCGAGAGCCGCGAAATCGAGCGCTCGGCATTTTCAGGCACGCCAAAGGTGCCCACCTGAACATAGCGCAAAGCCTGCGCCGTTTGTGTTGGCGCAGAAGGACTCTGCACCGATTGAGGCCGCACTTGACCCGCAAGCGGCGTGCGCAGCGGTGCCTCGGATTTGGTCGAAATCTGGACAGGGTTCGCATCATGAGCCGCATACGCCGTCACGGTGGTGCGCGACTTGACTGAGGTGCCGAACAGCCATTCCCAGAACGTCCGTTTGCGCGGCGCGTAGATGCCGTAAGCGGGCGTGGTCTCGGTCCAGACCTGCGCCATCTGGAGATCGCCGTGCGCACTCACAGGGCCACGATACGGGTTGAGCCGTCCGTCATCCCATGCGCGGCTGTATCCCTCAGGCAAACCGATCCCCACCGGACGCGGCAATGCGGTGGTATCCATGCCCGCCGCCCGTGCGACAGCCACCTGATGCGTGCTCCGGCTGGACAAGCGTCCCTGCGCCTGACGTTTCACATATTCGGACGGATGCACCGCCTGCGGTCCACACCGCACAGCATAGCGCCCGTTCGTGTTCATATATTGCATAGCATTGCCCGAAAGCCCTGCGCATTGCGCCATGGCATCTGCTTGTGTGACCGAAGCCACCCGCACCGTTTCCGGCATCGCAACTGCCGGCATAGCTTCCGGTGCTGGCATAGGGGCGGCGCGTTTGACCGGAACCCGCACGAGTGTCGGCTCTGTTGTGGTCATGCGCCCGCCATCAGCGGTCCGCACGGTCACACCCGCAGGCAGACGTTTCAGGATATATTCCACCGTCTCTGTCGCACAGCGCAACTGGCCATCGGAGACCGAGGCCACACAGCCCTGCTCCCCAACGGTTTTCCCAGCAAGCTGCTCCAAAGGTGGCAAATCCGGCTGTTTCGGCGTGAGCGCGGGTTTGGACGCCACAGATGTCGGCGCAGGTTTCGATACGGCCTCAACCGAAGGCGTCACAGCCGCACCCTGAACCGTGGATCTTTTCTGCGCAGCGGGTGTCGCAACAGGCTTTGTCGCCTCTGCAACGGTCGTGGCCTGAGCCGGAGCGCTCGGCTTCGGATCAGGGATCACCGGCAGGGCATCGTCGATATTGGCGAATGTCGGTTTGAAACCGCAAAGCACCTTGCGATCCCGCGTCACCCGCGGCACCCACTGCACAGCAGCATCTGTGCCCGTGCGCACGAAGACACAGCCGCGGCTGTCAACATATTGCGTCCCGTTAAAGGACACCGGCGGAAATTCCGCCGGATGATCTGCATTATAAAGCGTGCGCGCCGCTGCATCGGACAAGCCGACAGTAGACACGCCCAATGTCGCTATTACGGCTGCGACGGAAATCGTTTTCAAACCCTGCATTATGTGGCCCCACACAAGATGTAGTGTTCAGCCTATCGCAGAACTGATTCGCTGTTAAGAGGCAAATCGCTTATTTTGTGCCAAACATGCGATCCCCCGCATCCCCGAGGCCCGGAATGATGTAGCCTTGCGCATTCAGACTCTCATCGACGGATGCGGTGACGATCGGAACATCCGGATGCGCCTCCTTCATGCGCTTGATCCCTTCGGGCGCGGCCAGCAGGCAAAGAAAGCGAATGTTGGTCGCTCCAGCCTCTTTCAGCTTGTCGATGGCCGCAACCGAGGAATTGCCCGTGGCCAGCATCGGGTCAACTGCGATCACAAGGCGATCTCCAAGGTCTTCGGGCACTTTGAAATAATATTCCACCGGCTGAAGCGTTTCCTCGTCGCGATACAACCCGACAAACCCCACACGCGCCGAAGGCACCAGTTCGAGAATGCCGTCCAGAAACCCGTTGCCCGCACGTAGAATGGAGATCAGCGCCATTTTCTTCCCGTCCAGCGTCGGGGCCTGCATGGTTTGCATCGGGGTTTCGATGGTCTTTTCGGTCATATCCAGTTCGCGCGTGACCTCATAGGCCAGAAGCAGAGAGATTTCGCGTAGCAACTGACGGAATCCTGCGGTCGAGGTCTCTTTGTCGCGCATGATCGTCAGCTTGTGTTGAACAAGCGGGTGGGTCACAACGGTCAGGTGGTCAAGCATCAGGTGTCTCCAGTTTCTTTGCGACCGCCTCGCGCGTCGCGTTATCGCAAAATGCCGCGTCCAGCGCGGTTGTGTTCAATGCCACAAAATCCGCATCTTCCCAACCAAAAGTCTCGGCAAGATTGTCGAATTCAGAGCGCATGGTGGAATGGAAGAAAGGCGGGTCGTCTGTGGACACGGTGACTTTCACACCGCGTTCGCGCAGCTTGGCAATCGGATGGTCCGACCACTTGGCATAGACGCCCAGCGCCACGTTGGAGCCGGGGCAGACCTCCAGAACAACACCGGCCTCGGCAAGTTCGTCGATCAGCCCAAGGTCTTCGATAGCACGCACGCCGTGACCGATGCGCTCGACTTTCAGGTCACGAATGGCGTCGCGCACACTCTCCGGCCCGCCCCATTCGCCCGCATGCGTGGTGAGCTGAAGCCCCGCCTCGCGTGCCATATCGAACGCATATTTGAAATCGCCCTGTTTCCCCATAGCCTCGTCGCCGCCCATGCCGAACCCCGTGACAAAATCGCCCACGGTTTCTTGCGCACATTGGGCGGTTTTCTTCGCCTGATCCGGCCCGAAATGGCGCACACAGGTCGGGATCGCACGCATCACGATACCGGCCTCGCACTCCATCTCGTCGGCGGCCTGCTTGATCGCGGCGAGGTAATCCGCCCACGCTGCCACATCACCGCCACCACAGAAATCGGGGGCAAGAAAGCTCTCGGTATAGACCACATTGGAGGCCACGCTTTCTTCGAGAACCGCGCGGGTCAGGCGATAGTAATCCTGCGGCGTCTTCAGAACCGAGGTCGCCGCCTCATAGACCCTCAGGAAATCCCAGAAGTCCTTATACTTATATGCCCCCCTCTCGTCGAAAATGCCCGAAAGATCGGCTTTTTTCTCGGCCGCCAAGCCGCGAATGAACGCAGGCGGCGCGGCCCCCTCAAGATGCATGTGCAACTCGATTTTGGGCAGGTCAGTAATACTCACAGAAAACTCCTTCCCGGACCTTCGGCTTCAATTCCCAGATGGTCGGCCAGAGACGCCGCCACATCGGAAAACGCCACAGGACCGATCGCTTTGAGACCAAGACCATAGCCCAGAACAGGCACCTGCTCGCGGGTATGGTCTGTGCCGGTCCATGTCGGATCATTGCCATGGTCGGCGGCGAAAATCAGCAGATCACCCTCCCGTGCCCGCTCGAACAGGCGCGGCATCTGGGCATCGAACCATTCAAGATGACGGGCATATCCGGAGACATCGCGGCGGTGACCATAGAGGCTATCGAACTCGACGAAATTGGCAAAGGTGAAAGACCCGTCCGGCGCTTCCTCCATCACATCGCACAGATGATCGAAAAGCACCCTGTCCGTGCCCTTGCGCACCTCATCCAAGCCCTGCATGGAGAAAATATCGCCGATCTTGCCCACCGCATAGGTCGCACGTCTTGCCGCTTTCGCCCAGTCGCAGATCGTCGGGCTTGGCGGCGCAATCGCATAGTCATGACGGTTGCCCGTGCGTGTGAACCCCTCCTCCGGCGACCCGACGAAAGGCCGCGCGATCACACGACCGATTTTCATCGCGTGCAATGTGGGCGCGAGGTCTGCGCAAAGCTTCAGCAACCGCTCCAACCCGAAATGCTCTTCATGCGCGGCGATCTGGAACACGCTGTCCGCAGAGGTATAGCAAATCGGCCAGCCGGTCTCGATATGCTGTGCCCCGAACGTCTTGATGACCTCCGTGCCGGAAGCATGACAATTCGCCAAGGTGCCCCCTGCCCCGCACAATGCTGCGGTCTGTTCCATCAAGTCCTGCGGGAAAGCTGGGTGTTCATCGGGGAAATAATGCCAGTCCCACGGCACAGGCACACCAGCCAGTTCCCAATGCCCTGACGGCGTATCCTTGCCGCGTGAAATCTCGGCGGCGACCCCGTAGAGTCCTTCCGGCATGGCTTCCAGCCCTGGCGCCGGATCTGAGGTCGCATGCGCCATCGCCGCCCCCAGCCCCAGCGCATCCAGATTGGGCAAATGCAAAGGACCGCTGCGCCCGTCTTCGGCGCGACCTTCGGCACAGGCCTGCGCAATATGGGCAATCGTGTTGGCCCCCGTGTCAGGGCGGTCCCCGTTGAAAAACCTGTCCGCGTCCGGCGCACCGCCAAGTCCCACGGAATCCATCACAATCAAAAATGCCCTGCTCATACCGTTACCTTTTCGTAAATCAATGGCGGCTCGTCGGGGGCGGTCTCGTCCAACCGGATTGCCGCACGGATTGCGGCCTCGGCCTGATCGGCATCCTCCGCAGTTTTGGCGTGAATGGTTGCCACCAGACTGTCCGCATCGAGATATTCCCCGATCATACAGCAATTGGAAAGCCCGACAGCCGGATCGATCTTTTCACCGCCTTTCAGACGCCCGCCTCCCAAATGCACCACTGCCATACCAAGCGCATGGCCGTCCATACCGCAGACATAGCCCGACTGCCCCGCCATCACGTCGCGCACCACAGGGGCAGAGGGCAAACGATCCCGCCAGTGATCGACGAAATCTGCTGGCCCGCCCAACTCGGAAATCATCTGGCCAAAGCGTTCCGCCGCCGAACCATCCGTCAATGTGTCACGCACCGCCCATGTGGCGCGCTCCACATCCTCGGCCAGCCCCGCCAGCACCAGAAGTTCGCCACCCAAAGCGCAGGTCACATCGCAGAGGATATTGTCCACCTCCCCCGTGGTCAGCGCCTCCATCACCGCCATGATCTCAAGCGCATTGCCCAAAGACGGGCACAGGGGCTGGTTCATATCGGTGATAAGGGCCGAGGTCTTGCAGCCCGCCCCGTTTGCCGTGGTCACAAGCGATTGCGCCAAAGCGCGCGCATCCTCCACCGTGGTCATGAACGCACCGGAGCCGCATTTGACATCCAGCACCAGCGCCTCAAGCCCCGCCGCCAGTTTCTTCGACAGGATCGAGGCTGTAATGAGATCAATACTCTCGACCGTGCCCGTGACATCGCGGATCGCATAGAGCCGCTTGTCCGCAGGCGCGATAGAGCCGGAGGCCGAGACGATTGCACAACCGACGCGCTCGACAATCTCGCGGAACCGCGCGTCACTGACTTCGGTTTTCAGCCCCGGAATGGATTCCAGCTTGTCCAGCGTCCCGCCTGTGTGGCCAAGCCCGCGCCCCGAAACCATCGGCACACAAGCCCCCATCGCCGCCAGCGCAGGCGCCAGCAGTAGCGACACGCAATCGCCAACGCCGCCGGTGGAGTGTTTGTCGATGGCGGGCGCAGGCAAATCCCAGCGCATGACATCGCCACTGTCGCGCATCGCCAAGGTCAACGCCACACGGTCCGGGTCCGACATGCCGTTAAAAAGCGCCGCCATCGCGAAGGCTCCGGCCTGTGCATCGGTCACCGCTCCGGAGGCCAACCCTTGCGCAAAGGCGTTCAGCTCCGCCGACTCAAGCGGGCGCTTGTCCCGCAGTTTTTCGATGATCTGGCGCGCGTCCATGCTCAGTCCATATGATCAGTTGTGAAAGCACCGGGCAGAAGTTCCCCCACGGTCATGGTCAGCACCTTGCCCGTGCGCGACATCATCGACACTTTGACATCCGCCTCCGCAAATTCGCGGATTTTCTGGCGGCACCCTCCACAGGGCGGCACAGGCTCGTCACTGTCTCCGATCACAGCCACCTCGGCAATCTTGGTCTCCCCGCCCAAAACCATCGCCGCGATGGCCCCCGCTTCGGCACAGGTGCCCTCGGGATAGGCGGCATTCTCGACATTCACCCCCGTATACACGGCCCCCGACGTCGTGCGGATCGCAGCACCGACACGAAATTTCGAATAGGGCGCATAGGCCTGCGGCTGCGCCTTGGCGGCTTCATCCAGAAGAGACATGATCACCTCGTTTTTGACGGTTTGGTCAAGATTGCGTCGGGCGTTCTCCGGATGCAAGCACGATGCGCCCCTCACAAAGACAATCGCCGCGCAAAACAGCATTTCGTCAAATCACAGGCAAAGATTTGCCCGAATATCATCTTTCTGTGTTGTTTTGCCTCTATTGCCCTCTTGCGTCAGCCCCCTCGGGAAGCGTAGAGCCTTTGGCAAACCGGAGCGTGACGTGGGGTCTTCAATTTAGTTCAACACTAAACTACCCTACCGGACCTCGCCCGACGACCGCAACAGACAGGATAGAGCCCAATGCCGACGGAAAGCCGTACCACCAACCTGAAGCAGGCCGCACTCGATTACCACGAGTTCCCGAAACCCGGAAAACTGGAAATCCGCGCCACGAAACCCATGGCCAACGGCCGCGACCTTGCGCGCGCGTATAGCCCCGGCGTTGCAGAGGCCTGCCTTGAAATCCAGAAGGACCCAGCCACAGCGACCCGCTTCACTTCGCGGGGCAATCTTGTTGCGGTTGTGACCAACGGCACGGCGGTTCTGGGGCTGGGCAACATCGGTGCTGCGGCGTCCAAACCGGTGATGGAGGGCAAAGCGGTGCTCTTCAAGAAATTCGCCAATATCGACTGTTTCGACATTGAAGTGAATGAAAGCGATCCGGAAAAACTGGCCGAGATCGTCTGTGCGCTTGAGCCGACCTTCGGTGCGATCAACCTTGAGGACATCAAGGCGCCGGATTGTTTTATCGTTGAACAACTCTGTCGTGAAAAGATGAACATTCCGGTGTTCCACGACGACCAGCACGGCACTGCCATCGTCGTCGGGGCGGCTGCCACGAACGCACTGCGGGTCTGCGGCAAGAAGTTCGAAGACATCAAAGTCGTCTCGACAGGCGGCGGCGCGGCGGGGATTGCCTGCCTCAACATGCTTTTGAAACTGGGCCTGAAGCGCGAAAACGTCTGGCTCTGCGACATCGCCGGTCTCGTCTATGAGGGCCGCGAAGAAGAAATGACGCCGCAAAAGGCGGCTTTCGCGCAGAAAAGCGACCTGCGCACGCTTGATGATGTGATCGAAGGGGCAGATATGTTCCTTGGCCTCTCCGGTCCGGGGGTACTCAAGCCCGAAATGATCAAGAAGATGACCAAGCAGCCGATCATCTTCGCGCTGGCCAACCCGACGCCGGAGATCATGCCGGACGAGGTGAAAAAAGTGGCCCCCGATGCGATCATCGCCACGGGCCGCTCGGATTACCCGAACCAGGTCAACAACGTGCTCTGCTTCCCCTTCATCTTCCGCGGTGCGCTGGATGTGGGCGCGACCGAGATCAACGACGCGATGCAGCTTGGCTGTATCGAAGGGATTGCGGAACTGGCCCGCGCCACCACCAGCGCCGAGGCTGCGGCGGCCTATCAGGACGAGCGGCTGGACTTCGGCCCGAACTACCTGATCCCGAAACCCTTTGATCCACGTCTCATGGGCGTCGTCGCCTCCGCCGTTGCGAAAGCCGCGATGGAAAGCGGGGTGGCAACCAAGCCTGTGCCGGATATGAAAGCCTATAAAGAGGCGCTCGACGGTTCGGTGTTCAAATCCGCCCTGATCATGCGTCCGGTTTTTGCCGCCGCCAGCCATGCCGAACGCCGCATCGCCTTTTCCGAGGGCGAAGACGAGCGCGTGCTGCGGGCGGCTCAGGGCATGATCGAGGAAACAACGGACAAGCCGATCCTGATCGGTCGCCCCGAGGTGATCGCCATGCGGGCCGAACGTGCGGGCGTGAAAATCCGCCCCGGCATTGATTTCGAAGTGGTGAATCCGGAAAGCGACAGCCGCTACAAACAATATTGGCAGGCCTATTACGAGTTGATGGCACGCAAGGGCGTTACGCCGGATCTCGCCAAGGCGATCCTGCGCACCAACACCACGGCCATTGGCGCCATCATGGTGCAACAGGATCACGCCGACAGCATGATCTGCGGCACCTTCGGGCAATACCTGTGGCACCTGAACTATGTGACGCAAATTCTGGGCACCAAGGAACGTCAACCGGTGGGCGCGCTCTCCTTGATGATTCAGGAAGACGGCCCCCTGTTCATCGCAGATACCCATGTGCATACGGAGCCGACACCCGCCCAGATCGCGGAAACCGTCATCGCCACAGCGCGCCATGTGCGCCGTTTCGGGATCGAACCGAATATCGCCCTATGCTCGCATTCGGAATTCGGAAACCTCAACTGCATGACCGGACGGAATATGCGCGAGGCTCTGGAAATCCTCGATTCCGAGCCGCGCGACTTTGCCTATGAAGGCGAAATGCATATCGACAGCGCCCTGACCCCCGATCTGCGCCAGCGCAACTTCCCGCATTCGCGTCTGGAAGGTCCGGCCAATGCGCTTGTCTTTGCGATTGCCGATGCCTCTTCCGGTGTGCGGAATATTCTCAAGACCAAAGGTGGCGGTCTGGAAGTCGGGCCGATCCTGATGGGCATGGCGAACAAGGCGCATATCGTCACGCCGTCGATCACGTCGCGCGGGCTCCTGAACATGTCCGCTATCGCGGGCACGCCCGTAGCGCATTACGGCTGACACTTCTCCGCGAGGGCGTCTCCAAGCCCCTCACGGCGATCACCAAAACCTCAAACGCCTCTGCAAGATTTGCAGGGGCGTTTTTGTTTGCAACATCCATGATAATTTCGAGAGTTTGCAAACTACATTTCTTGAGTTGTTTGCGAATTTTATATAAACATTTCCCCCGCGCTCTGGTAACAAGATTGCCGGAGCGGGCCATTTTAGCATCGGGCCCACGTGACTGGCCCTAGTGACATTCCACAGTGGCATAGCTGCCTTGCAGAGAATCACTACCGCCGCCGGCCACGCCATATGAGCGAGGAGGACACTGAGAGTGGCATACAAAGACATTTATGAGGCTTGGAAATCGGACCCGGAGAAATTCTGGATGGAGGCTGCAGAGGAGGTTCATTGGTATAAGAAACCTTCCAAAGCCCTGTTTGATGACAATGCTCCGATCTACGAATGGTTCTCGGACGGGTTGACCAACACCTGCTACAACGCAGTGGACCGTCACGTTGAGGCCGGTCGTGGCGATGAACTGGCGATCATGCATGAAAGCCCGATCACCCATTCGACCAAAGGCATCACCTATAAGGATTTGCAAACCCGCGTGGCCACGCTGGCCGGCGCTCTCCAGATGCGCGGCGTCGGCAAAGGGGACCGTGTCATCATTTACATGCCGATGATCCCCGAAGCCCTCGAAGCCATGTTGGCCTGTGCCCGCATCGGGGCCGTGCACTCCGTGGTCTTCGGCGGCTTTGCGGCCCATGAGTTGGCTGTCCGGATTGACGACTGCACCCCCAAAGCGATCATCGCCGCCTCCTGCGGGTTGGAGCCGAACCGCGTGGTGCATTACAAGCCGCTGCTGGACGAAGCCATCGAAGAGGCGGAACACAAGCCCGATTTCTGCGTAATTTTCCAGCGCGAGCAAGAGGTTGCCAAACTCACCGAAGGGCGCGACTTCAACTGGCACGGGTTCCAGTATGGCGTGAAGCCGGTGGACTGTGTGCCGGTGGAGGGCAACCACCCCGCCTATATTCTCTACACCTCCGGCACGACCGGTGCGCCGAAAGGCGTTGTGCGCTCCACGGGTGGTCATCTGGTGGCGCTCAACTGGACGATGAAGAACATCTACAACATCGAGGCGGGCGACACATTCTGGGCCGCGTCGGATGTGGGTTGGGTCGTCGGACACAGCTACATTTGCTACGCACCGCTCATCAAAGGGGCGCAAACCATTGTGTTTGAAGGCAAACCCATCGGCACCCCGCATCCGGGCGTGTTCTGGCGGATCATCCAGAACCACCGCGTCAAATCCTTCTTCACAGCCCCCACGGCGCTGCGTGCGATCAAACGCGAGGACCCGAACGGCGACTGGATCAAACGCTACAAGCTGCACGAGCTTCAGGCGATTTTCCTCGCAGGCGAACGCGCCGACCCCGACACGATCAAATGGACGCAGGAGAAATTCGGCGTGCCGGTGATCGACCACTGGTGGCAGACGGAAACCGGCTGGGCCATTGCCGCAAACCCGTTCGGGATTGAGGAACTTCCCGTCAAGATCGGTTCGCCCTCTGTGGCAATGCCGGGCTATGACATCGACATTCTCGACGAGGCGGGCCATCCGGTCGAACCGGGCGAGCTGGGCTCCATCGCGATCAAACTGCCGCTGCCTCCGGGCACGCTGCAAACCCTTTGGAAGGCCGAGGATCGCTACAAGAAGAGCTACCTGACCACCTTCCCCGGCTACTATGAAACCGGCGATGCGGGGATCAAGGACGAAGACGGCTATCTCTACATCATGGCGCGCACCGATGATGTGATCAACGTGGCCGGTCACCGCCTGTCCACCGGCGCGATGGAGGAGGTTCTCTCCAACCACCCCGACGTGGCCGAATGTGCCGTGATCGGCGTCAGCGACGAGTTGAAAGGCCAGATGCCGCTCGGCTTCCTGTGCCTGAATGCAGGGTGCAGCAAGGATCCCGCGACCATCGTCAAAGAGGTCGTGCGCGATGTGCGCAACGAGATCGGACCGGTTGCAGCCTTCAAACTGGCCTGCGTCGTGGACCGCCTACCCAAGACCCGTTCGGGCAAGGTGCTGCGCGGAACGATGGTGAAAATCGCCGATGGTCAACCGTTCAAAATGCCCGCGACCATTGATGATCCGGCCATTCTGGACGAGATCAGAACCGCGCTTCAGGAGCTTGGCTACGCGAAAGAATAAATTTTAAGCAAAAAATATCTGTTCTCCGGCGCAAGGTTAGTTAATGTTTCAATAGCTATCCCGCCGGGGAACCGCCAACACGCGGCCTTTGACCGCTATTATTTGCGCCCGTGCGAGAAGGAAACATTTTACGCGTTGAGCGCCATTTCGGGCGCAAGGGGATATTTTGAAACATCGTGATGGACAGCGCCAAACGCTTCAGGTGGAAGATGCGGGCCGCGTTTCTCTGTTATCCCATGACATACGCGCGACCTATGCCGAGTTGCAAAGCGCGCTCAGAACCCTCGCACAATCCCCTGACAGCGCTGCGGATTTGCAAGGCGAGCTTTCCCGCCTCGCCCATACCAGCGCCCATCTCGGACGTCTTCTCGAAGAAGTCTCCGAATCGCTCTTTCCCAATTATCAACACCGGCATCTGCCCAGCATCACCAGCGCACCGCGCCAGATCGTGATCGGAATAGTCGCGCGTTGGCAGCGAATCACCGCCAAACTCGGTATGGAACTCACCCTGACCGGCACAGAGCAACTGCCGGAAGTTGCCGATCTCGATATGCTCGCGCTGGAACAGGTGCTGTCCAATCTTGTGTCCAACGCGCTGCATCACGCAGGCTCCGGACCGATTTCCATCGAGATTTCCCGCTCGGGACAAGGTCCGCAGGCGGAGCTTCTGTTTTACGTCCGCGACTCCGGTTCCGGCTATCCCCCCATTGTGCTGAACAGACCACACACCGACCCCACGCCGGTTGGCGCGGGCGAGCCCGGATCGGGGTTTGGTCTGCATGTGGCCTTCGATGCCACGCGCCGCCTCAATGGCAGGTTGACCCTGCGCAATCCGCCCGAGGGTGGCGCGGAGGCCTGTCTCGCCCTGCCCTTCCCGACAGTGGAACAGACAGGTTTCGACGCGCAACAGCATAACAGCCAACTGCCGGTAGGTCTCACTGCACTTCTTGTCGAAGACAGTCCGGCCCTGCGCATGGCGTTCCGTCATGATCTTGAAGCACTAGGACTAAAGGTGACCGAGGCCCATGATGGTGTTGATGCGCTTGAACGCCTGATGTCTGCACAACCACAGTTCGATCTGGTCTTCCTCGACATCGAGCTGCCCCTGCTCTCCGGCGTTCAGGTTCTGTCCAAACTGCGTGCGCAAGGCCGCGAGTTCCCCCCGACCATCGCCATCACCTCACATGTGTTCCAATCCAACCGGCAGTCCATCCTGTCCTATGGGGCCAAGGCCATTCTCAGCAAACCTGTCAATGCGCAACGCGATATTCTCGACGCCATTGCCATCGCCCTAGGCATTGCACAACCATCGCAACCCCAGTCCGTCGCCGCGCAAGAGGATGCAGCAACCCCTCACCCTGCAAACGCATTGGAACGGTCCCTGCACAAGCTGATCGGGCATTTGCCGCCCTCCAAGGGAAAGATGATCCTCGCGCAGCTTTCCGAAGATCTTGATCATTTTCTGGATGCAGCCACGTCTGCCACCAAAACCGCCCCGCCTCTTGAGCGCCACGCCATCCTTGCGCGGACCACACATTCTCTTTCCTCGCTATTTGCCACGGCTTACATGAAAGAGGCGCAGCATCTCTCCCGCGTTCTTTCGGAACAATCGCAGCACATGACACAGTCGGAAATCATTGAAACGCTGAAACAACTGCGGCAATATACCTCGGATATTCAAGCGACAATTCATTCCATCCTGTCATCCTAAAGGACGCAAATGTCCCCGCCGCCGATCCTCATCGTTGACGATGTCACGACCCACCTGACCATCTTCTCGGCCACACTGGAAGCCGAGGGACATGACGTCATCACCGCTCGAAGCTGCCAAGAGGCTTTGGAACTGGCGCAGCGCCATACACCGGACATTGCGTTGGTTGACCTGATGTTGCCCGACGGGGATGGTGTGGCCCTGATCGCCAAACTGATGTCATGCGTCCCGACGCTCAAACCCATCGCGGTGACCGCTTTTGCCTCCGTGGATCGCGCGGTGAGTGCCATGCGCAATGGGGCGGTCGATTTTCTCGTCAAACCGCTTGCCCCCGACCAACTGGTCTCGGTGGTCAACAACGCGCTGGCCGGTCGAAGCATCGGACAATTGTCAGAGGAATCGATAGCACGCAGCAGTGGAATCGCGGGAGAGGCCGGTTCCTCGCAACCGATGAAGGAGGTGTGCGAGACCATTCGGGCGGTCGCGGGATCTGCGGCGCCTGTGTTCATCACCGGAGAAAGCGGCACAGGCAAGGTCACCGCCGCCGCCACCCTTCACGCGCAATCGGGCATCCTGACGGGGCAGTTCGTGAAAATCGATTGCTCCACCACCGACCCCGAGCGGATCGAGGCGGAGCTTCTGGGCCATGCGGCGACGGCGGACCATGCCGAGAAAACCGGTGCTGTGGAACGTGCCAAGGATGGCACGCTTTTGCTGGATGAAGTCTGCGCGCTGTCCCCGATCATGCAGGCCCGCCTGCTCAACATATTGCAATCCGGTCGCGTCACCCCGCTCGGTGGCGGTGCGCCCTATCTCATGTCCTGTCGCTTTGTCTGCACCTCGACCCCCGATCCGGCTGCCGAAGTGGCCGCAGGGCGGTTCCGCGCCGATTTGTTCTACCGCCTGAATGTGGTACCGGTTCACCTGCCGCCGCTGCGCGAACGTGGCACGGATGCGATCGAGATCGCGGAAACGGAGCTGGACCGCCTCTGTGCGCAAGAGGGACGCCCTTTCCGCACGCTATCCAATGGCGTCAAATCGGTATTCCTTGAGCACACATGGCCGGGGAATATCCGCGAGTTGATAAACGTGATCTGGAATGCCGCCCTTCTCAATGACGGGCCGGTGATCGAGATTTCCGACCTGCCGCCTTATTTGCGCGGCATCCGTCCCAGCCCCGATGGGCAGACCGGTCTAAACAACCCTCGCTTCCCCGGACGCACGGACCCGTTCGAGGGGCGCACCCTCGCACAGATCGAGCAACAGGCCATAGAGGCAGCGATACAGGCGGCAAACGGGTCTGTCCCTGCCGCTGCGCGGGCGTTGGATGTTTCGCCTTCGACGCTCTACCGAAAACTGGAAAACTGGGGCAAACCCGTGCGCGGCGCACGCAAAGGCTGATCGTCACACGAACTGTTCGCGCAGCAACCGCTCTTCCAGCCCGTGCCCCGGATCGAAGAGGATACGGTGCTTCACCTTGGGTTCGGAGGCGATTTCGACCCAAAGCACATTGCCAGCATGGCGGCTGTCGGCATCGGCCATGACCGGACGTTTTTCCGGCTCCAGCACATCAAAGCGCACCTTCGCGGTGCTGGGCAACAAGGCCCCGCGCCACCGCCGTGGCCTAAACGCCGCCATAGCCGTGAGCGCCAGCACGTCAGAGCCAATCGGCAGGATCGGGCCGCGCGCGGAATAATTATAGGCCGTGGACCCCGCCGGCGTGGAGACCAGAACCCCGTCGCACACCAATTCGTCCATACGGGTTCTGCCATCAATAGAGACGCGCAGCTTGGCAGCCTGCGGCCCAGCGCGCAGTAAGGAGACCTCGTTGATCGCAAGCGCCTTGCGGATTTCACCCCCTTCGCACTCGGCTCTCATGGAGAGCGGGTTGATCACCTCTTCCTCGGCGGCGCGCAGACGCTCGATCAGATCATCCTCGCGGAACTCGTTCATTAGAAACCCGATGGTGCCGCAATTCATGCCATAGACGGGCGTGTCGAGATGCATCGTGCCGTGCAAGGTCTGCAACATGAACCCGTCGCCGCCAAGCGCCACGATCACCTCGGCATCTTCCATCGGCACAGCTTTGTAGCGGGCCGTCAGCCGTTCATAGGCCCGTTGCGCAATCTGGGCCTCACTGGCGGCAAAGGCGATCTTGACCATCTGGGGCCCTCTTTGAACTCTGTCTCTGCGATCCTCAGTAACAAAGCCGCACAGGAATTTCACCCGAAAACCTGCACAGCCCTGCGCATACCCTTTTGCTCTTTCGAACCGGCCCGCCTTCACGGCATTTTGCCCCGAAGACGCTCCAAAGGAGGCGGATCGGAAACATACGTATTCCATCCGCACGCACTCGCTACAAGATTCATGATCATTATGTTCGCGCAAAGGGTTTTCCAAATGTCACATTATGGCTAATACAGCCGCGACACTCCCACGCTGCCAAGGAGCAAAGCATGACGGCCAATGTCCGCGATTCCGGTTTCTTCACCGAGGCACTCGCCTCCCGCGACCCAGATCTGTTCGACAGCATCACGAAAGAGCTTGGCCGTCAGCGCCATGAAATCGAGTTGATCGCTTCCGAAAACATCGTTTCCGCTGCCGTAATGGAAGCGCAAGGGTCCGTTCTGACCAACAAATACGCCGAAGGCTATCCGGGCCGCCGCTACTATGGCGGCTGCGAGTTTGTCGACATCACCGAGAACCTCGCCCGTGATCGCGCCAAAGAGCTTTTCGATTGCAAATATGTCAACGTGCAGCCGAACTCCGGCTCTCAGGCGAACCAAGGTGTGTTCAACGCACTTCTCAAGCCGGGTGACACCATTCTGGGGATGAACCTTGCCTCCGGCGGTCACCTGACCCACGGTGCGTCAGTCAACCAGTCCGGCAAATGGTTCAACGCCGTGCAATACGGTGTGCGTCAGCAAGACCAGCGCCTTGACTACGATCAGGTCCGCGAACTGGCTCTGGAGCACAAGCCCAAGCTGATCGTCGCCGGTGGTTCCGCCATCCCGCGCCAAATCGATTTTGCGAAATTCCGCGAGATTGCCGACGAGGTCGGGGCTCTCCTGATGGTCGACATGGCCCACTTCGCCGGTCTCGTGGCAGGTGGCGAGCACCCCTCGCCCTTCCCCTATGCCGATGTGGCCACCACCACCACGCACAAGACCCTTCGCGGTCCGCGTGGCGGCATGATCCTCACCAACGATGTGGAGATCGCCAAGAAAGTAAACTCCGCCATCTTCCCCGGCATTCAGGGCGGCCCTTTGATGCATGTCATCGCCGCAAAGGCCGTGGCCTTCGGTGAGGCACTGCGCCCCGAATTCAAGACCTACGCCAAACAGGTCATCGCGAATGCGCAGGCCCTCTCGGACCAGTTGATGAAAGGTGGCCTCGACATCGTCACCGGCGGCACCGATACGCATGTGCTGCTCGTCGATCTGCGCCCCAAAGGTGTGAAAGGCAACGCGACGGAGAAAGCTCTGGAACGCGCCCATATCACCTGCAACAAGAACGGCATCCCCTTTGACCCCGAGCCGCCGATGGTCACCTCCGGCGTGCGTCTCGGTACCCCTGCGGGCACCACACGCGGCTTTGGCGAGGCTGAATTCCGCCAGATTGCGGACTGGATTGTCGAAGTAGTCGATGGTCTCGCCCAGAACGGCGAAGAGGGCAACGCAGAGGTCGAGGCCAAGGTAAAAGCCGAAGTCGAAGCCCTGTGCGAGAAATTCCCGCTCTATCCGAACTTGTAAGTTTCGCACACAGACGACAGAGTTGAGGGGCCTTCGGGCCCCTTTTCTATAGCAAACACGTCAGCGACGGCTTTCAGGAGTTTCCCGCCCTATGGCACAGCCCACCTCTCTTGAACGCCGCCTTGGTGACTGGCTCCGCGCCCGCCTGCCGCACGGGGTCACGGAACTGGTCATGTTCACGGTCAAAATGGGCTGGGCCTCGCTTTTCGGCGGGCTGCTCCTGATCGCCATGCTCGTCACCCACAGCCTCTGGCAGGCGGACTGGCCCATCGCCCGCTATGACGCGCTTTTGCTCTACGCCCTGGCGCTACAACTGCTGTTTCTGTTCTTCCGCCTTGAGACCCTCTCGGAAGCCAAGGTGATCCTGTTGTTCCACCTCACAGGCACCATTATGGAGATTTTCAAACTGCATATGGGAAGCTGGGATTACCCCGGTGCAGGGCTGATCAAAATCGGCGGTGTGCCTCTGTTTTCCGGCTTCATGTATGCCTCCGTCGGCAGTTTCATGGCCCGCGCCATTCGCCTGTTTGACATGCGTTTTGCGCCCTACCCGCCCTATTGGGCCAGCCTGTTGTTTGCAGGCGCGATTTACATGAATTTTTTCACCCACCACTTCGGGCCGGACATCCGCATCGGACTTTTTGCCGCCTCGCTGATCCTCTACGCCCGCACCCGTGTCTGGTATCGTATCGGTCAATGGCACTGGATGCCCATGCCCGTGGCGGGCGTGCTTTCCGCCTTTTTCCTCTGGATCGCGGAAAACATCGGGACGGCGACGAAAATCTGGCTCTACAACGGCCAGATGGCGGGCGACATGGTCGGATTTTCAAAGATGGGGTCGTGGTATCTCTTGCTTTATGTGAGCTTTGTCACCGTCACACTAGTGCAACGCGATGCACTGGACCCGCAGCAGTTTACACCAGACCACGCCAGACCATAACCGCAAGAACCAGCCCGATGGTCACGAAAACCACAAAGGCCAGCACCGCCACAAGGTCGAGAAACCGGTTCTTGCGGCGGGTTTTCACATCCTGACGCTCAAGGAAATAGGTCAGCTCCTTGAACGCTTTGTCGACCTTCTTGTGCGCCACCTGCTGCGCCAGTTTCGGATGTGCTTCCAAGGCCATAGCCTCGACAATCACTGCCGCCTGCTTGCGCGCCCAGCGCGGGAGGCGGCGGCCTGCGTGTTTGACCTTGGCCTCGAACCCCTCCCCCGCACGCACACCAAGACGCTCCCGCATCAGCGTGGCAAGGTTTTCGGCTCTATGGGTCACGGAATGGTCCATACGGTCTTTTAGAACGCGATCCGAAAAGTGGGAACCGGTTTCTGGATAAATAACATAACCCGCAAAAAACGGGTTTGCTGCGCTGCGCCAAGGCGCTATCTCTCGGATATGTTGCACACGGAATTCCACGGTCACCCGACCGACGCCTCACCCCTCCTGATCGTCCACGGCCTGTTCGGCTCTGCCCGGAACTGGGGCGTGATCTCGAAACGTCTGTCCGATACGCGACTTGTGGCCGCCGTGGACCAGCGTAACCACGGGGACAGTCCGCGTTTTCCGACCCAGAGCTATGAGGATATGGCCGCCGATCTGGCCGAGGTTCTGGAGCCTCTGGTGGCCGAGCATGGCCCCTGTCACGTCATGGGGCACTCTATGGGCGGCAAGGCGGTGATGGTGCTCGCACTCACGCGGCCCGAACTGATCAAGTCCTTGATTGTTGCGGATATTTCGCCCGTCGCTTACAGCCACGACAACACGCCGCTCATTGAGGCCATGCGCAAAATCGACCTTGAAAAAGTGGAGCGGCGCTCGGATGCGGACCGGCAACTGGCGCGGGATGTTCTGGATGCGGGCGTGCGGGCATTTTTGCTGCAAAGCCTTGTTGTCAAAGAGAAACGCTGGCTTTTGAACCTTGATGTTCTGGAGGCGGAAATGCCGAAGATCGTCGGTTTCCCTGACGTGTCCGGCACGTTTGAAGGGCCGACATTTTTCCTGTCTGGCGGCGAAAGCACCTATGTCGAGCGCGACCACCGCGCACGCTCCAAAGCCCTGTTCCCGAACGCAAAATTCGCCTCCATCCCCGGCACGGGCCATTGGCTCCACGCCGAAAAGCCCCGCGAATTCGAGGCGGCCATGCGCACATGGATGGACTCTGTGGACGCGAAAACCTGACCACACACACGACCCCTTCGGGCCATTCCATCCGCCCACGGCTCCGTCCAAAAGCCGCTCACAGAGATACCCCCGCTCCGCTTTGATCGGGGCAAAATCAGGTGTCGGCAAACCGTCGGATACCTGTCGGACTTGTGTCGGGCAGATTCCCTGACGCATCTGACGCCGCATCCGGCCTGACGCAGCGGTTCCGCGCCGCCCCTCCACGAAAACAAACGGGCCGCGAAAACAAACGGGAACCAACTGCGCCCGTCCCGCGTTTCCTTCCCAACTGCATATCAAGGAGACTGACATGAAACGTGTGATGATTATGGGACTGACCCTTCTGGCGCTGGCTGCTTGCGAGACCATCGACGGGGCCGGACAAGACCTCTCGACCGCCGGTGACGCGCTGTCGCAGGAAAGCCGTGAGGTGCAAAGCGATATGTGAGCCGCCTCCCTCCCACGGCTCTCTGCGCGCCGGTGGATTGTCCTCGATCTTCCTCCCCTCAGGATCAGGACGCCCACCGGCGCTTTTTATACCGCCTTTTCAAACCGCATATTCTTCCGCACGCACGTCCCCACGCAACACCACACGCCCACGCGACGCCCGCACGGGCCATACATCCGAAAACCTGAGCGCTCTTGCTCAGAGCCCGACAAAACCCGCACAGGCACAAAGCTTGCACCGCCGGAAACGGGCGGCAAAAAGAGGGTATGACACAAAGCCCCTCCCTTGATCGCCCGCTGTTGGGCATGGTCATGATGATGACCTATTGCGCCATTGCGCCCATCATTGATGTTTTTGCCAAACTCGCCGCCGAAGAGCATGCGGTTGGCCAGATCACCGCTGCGCGGTTTCTGGTGCAAGGGGCGATTCTTCTGCCCGTGGCGCTGGGGATGCGCCTCACTCTGGTGCGCAGCCGACGCGACGCGGGGCTGATCTTTCTGCGCGGCCTGTTCACACTGGCCGCCACCTTCACCTTTGTCTGGGCGGTCTCCATCATGCCCTTGGCCAATGCTCTGGCGATCACCTTTGTCGAACCTTTCATCATCCTGCTGCTCGGCTGGGCGCTGTTCGGTGAAGAGGTCGGCCCGCGCCGCATCCTTGCCTCGCTTGTGGGATTTCTCGGCGTGCTGATTGTGGTGCGCCCCGGCCTTCTGGCCTTTGGCACAGCCGCACTCCTGCCGCTGGCCTCAGGGTTCTTTTTCGCCTGCTACATGCTCGTGACCCGCGCCTTGCGCAGCTATCATCCCGTTGCCCTGCAAAGCTCCACTGCCATCGCCACGCTGGTGGTCGCGCTGCCGCTGTTGATGATCTTCGACGGCTCCGGCGGGATGTTCGACCCCAGCCTGCCGCAGGGCAAATACTGGATCTGGCTTCTGGGCGTCGGCGTGGCCGCCACCGTGTCACATCAGGGTCTGACGCTGGCGCTCAACATGGCACCTTCGGCCACCATCGCGCCGCTGGCCTATCTGGAACTGGCCTTCTCCACCCTTGCGGGACTGCTGATCTTTCACGACTTCCCCTCGCCTATCGTCTGGCTCGGCATTGCGGTGATCGTGGCAGCGGGGCTTTACCTGATCCACCGCGAGCGGATCAACCACCAGAAACCGAATGTGCCGGGCGACCCGACAGCCTCCTAACGGCGTGAACAGACCGTGCGGAGGCGTAGCCCCTCAGGCGGTCAGGCCCAGACCGGCGCGGCGATGAGACGGGACACCAGATCGGCGTCACAGGCCGCGCGCGGCAGGATCACCATCATCCCCGGCTGGTCGAATTGCAAATGCACCGAAGGGCCGACCGCTTCGTTGGATGTCCCGATCCGCCCGTCGGGGGCAAAAGGCAGCCCGTCGATAGGCCAGCGCAGCCCGTCAGAGCGCCCCTGCACCGCCGCCATCGGAAACAGCGAGACACGTTGACCGACCGTGGTCGGCAGGGTCAGCTCCGGCGGGGCCATGAAGGACACATCTTCCGCCCCGAGGATCACACAGCGCCGGTAGGCAAAGCGGGTGAGCGTTGCGTAGACCGCCAGTTCGTGATCAATCCGCGCGCCCGTGAATCCCACGCCGAAAATCATCGGGGCGTCGATACGGGTCAGACATTTCTCGAAATCCGTGCTGTCCTGTTCGGGCACATGGCAGAGACGGTCTGCGGGAATACGCGCGCGGTGGGCCTCCGTCAGGCTGTCGAAGTCGCCGATCACGCGCTCCGGCATGATTCCCATCTCCAGCGCCTGACCCGCCGCGCCATCGGCCGCCACGAGGCAAGGTGCCTTTTTCATCGTTTCCTGCAACAATGAGGGGCACACCGTCCCGCCACCCAGCAAAGTGACGTTTTTCCGTGTAATAATAACGGGTTCAATGGAATTCATAAGAAAGTGTTACCCTCTTTGCCACATTTTGGACAGGAAATGATCACGACGATTTCCTTGTTCTGTTCCTATTTGAGAACCAATTCGTGGTAAACAGAAAGCCGCTGAGCAAGTCAGAAAGCGAGTTTAGGCATGGTAAACGACAGTAAGATTCTGACCGTATCATATGGGACCTTCTCCTGTACGTTGGAGGGATTCGACGATCCTTTCTCCACGATGCGGTCAATCGCGGAATATTTCCGCGATCTCGCGGCGGATGACCGCTATTTCGGAGCCGAACCCCCGACTCCGGATCCACAGATGCTCCATTCGATCGCGGAAAAGGAAATCCAGCGGCGGGTCGAAGCCCGTGTTCAGGACAATGGTCTTGTCTTGCGCCAGATGGGTGAGACACAGGACGCGCCTGTTTCCGAGCCTGTCGCAGAGCCCGCACCGGTGATGACACCTGCGGCCAAGGCGCCCGAAGCGGCCCCTACCCCGACGGCCCCCGCCCCGCAAGCGCAACAGCCCGCCGCGAAAGCGGAAGAGGCGCGCCCTGCCCCTGCGACAGATGATGTGAAAGCGGCCCAAGCTCAGCCAGCCACCCGCGCCGCCGCTTCTGTCACTGCCGCCGCAGCGGGCAGCACCATCGCAGACAAGCTCGAACGCATCCGCGCCGCCGTTGCCCAGCGCAACCAGACGGATTTCTCCGAAGATCAGAACGTCGCGATGAGCTTCAAAGAGTCCCCCGCGCAGGTCGAGGCCGAAGACACGTTTGACGATGTGAGCTTTGACGAGGCCGATGTGGAGGACGAGGCGCTGACGGCCCAGCCGAAAGACGCCCCCCGCGCCTTCGAGGCCGAGGTTGTCGAGCCGGTGGCTGAAACGGTTGTTGAGCCGGTCGCGAAAGAGATTGCGGAACCGGTTGCCAAAGCCGAAGCCGAAGCCGAAGAAATTTCCAGCACGGCTGCTCCGTTTCAAGAGGCTGCGGCGATTATTTCCGAAATGAATGCGGAAATCGCCAATGAAAACAGCCAGGTCGAGGTTGCTGACACTGTCGAAGAAGAGGTTGCCGAAGAGATCGTCGAGGAAGCTTCCGAGGACGATGCAAAACTCGACAACATCCTGTCCTCGCTGACCGCGGAAGACGAAGAAGTCGAAGACACCGCCGCCGAGCCGCATGAAATGGACCCGAATCTGGCCGCCGACATCGCGGAGTCTGCCGCGGCGGTAGAGGACGACATTGAGGACGAAACGGCTGATCTGGCCGACGATCCGCTCAGCCGCGTGCGGGCGCGTATGGAAGACATGCCGCAGGCCGAAGAGGTTAAAGAGATCGTTGCAGAGGCTGAGGTCATCGAAGCAGAGGTGCTTGACGCCGACGAAGCTGAAGACGACGACATCACTTCCACCCTGCGCCGTGAACTCGGGGCGTCTTCGCTCGACGAAGAAGCCGAAGAAGACTTGATGCGCGAACTCGCAGAGGTTGCCGCCATCGCAGCCGAACCGGAAACTGCGGAAGAAGACGCGCTGGACGATGACGCGCCGGAAGTCCTCTTTATGGAAACCGACGAGAGCGATGACAGCGAGTATGACGATGATGCGGACAATGTGTTCGACACCTCTGACGCCTCTGTATCGCGCCTTCTGGACGAGACGGATCGCGAAATGGCGAAGGGCGAAAACACCCGCCGCCGCAATGCGATCGAACATCTGAAAGCCGCCGTGGGCGCCATCCGTGCTGAGAAATCCGGCGCGAAGGACGCCACCGACGAAGACGATGCGCAAGAGTATAAAGAAGACCTCGCCCGTGTTGTCCGTCCGACCCGTCCCGAAGGCGGTCACAAGACCCGCCGCAAACTGCCGCCGCTGATGCTTGTGTCCGAACAACGGATCGACCCGCCGGCGGACCTGCCTAGCGGCGCAGACATCACACCGGTGCGCCCGCGCCGCGTGTCGCGTGCCGCTCTGGCCGTTCAGGAAGCCGAGAACTTCGACGAAGCGGATGCGATCGCCGAAGTGGCTCCCGAAAAAGGCACGACCTTTACGGAATTTGCCGAAACGCTCGGGGCCGAAAGCCTGCCCGAACTGCTCGAAGCCGCCACGGCGTTCTCCAACTTTGTGCAGGGCCGCGAAACCGTGACCCGTCCGCAGATCATGCATCTGGCACAAGAGGCCATGCCGGAAGACATGCCGGTCGAGGAACGCCTGCGCTCTTTCGGCCAGCTTCTACGCCAAGGCAAGATCCGCAAACTGAGCCGTGGCAGATTCGCCGTGGCCGAAAGCACACGGTTCAAACTGCGCTAACGTCGCTCACAAGACAAAAAAGAGGCCGCCCGTTGAGGCGGCCTTTTTTGTATTCTGATTATAAATCCACGACTTAGCGCGTATCGTCCCGATCTTGCGGTTCGTCGGGGTTGGCCTGGCCAATCCCTTTGAACACCGCCTTGAGCGGGAAGGCCCAGAGCACGCCAAGCCCGACATAGATCAGAAGCTCGACCCAGATCGTCGGGCGCTCGATCTGGTTCACCAGTGTCACGGCCAGCACGATATAGGCGGGCAACCCCAACACGAGAATCAGAAGCGACAGACGACGCCGGTTTTTGTAGCTCAGGGCCATGCGATCAATCCGCGAAAGGATCGGTTACAAGGATCGTGTCCTCGCGTTCGGGGCTTGTAGAGAGCAAGGCCACCGGACATTCGATCAGTTCTTCGACGCGGCGGACGTATTTCACCGCATTGGCCGGAAGGTCGTTCCAGCTGCGCGCGCCTTCGGTCGACTCGGACCAGCCCGGCATTTCCTCATAGATCGGAGTGCAACGCGCCTGTTCGTCGGCGGCGGTCGGCAGATAGTCGAGCTTTTTGCCGTCCAGTTCGTAGCCGACACAGATTTTCAGCGTCTCGAACCCGTCCAGCACGTCGAGCTTGGTGAACGAGATGCCCGTCACGCCGGAGGTGGCGCAGGTCTGGCGCACAAGGGCGGCATCGAACCAACCACAGCGGCGCTGACGCCCTGTCACCGTGCCGAACTCATGGCCGCGCTCGCCAAGACGTTGACCGTCGGCGTCCTGCAATTCGGTCGGGAACGGCCCTTCGCCCACGCGGGTGGTGTAGGCTTTCACAATGCCGAGGACGTAATCAATCGCGCCCGGTCCCATGCCAACGCCTGTCGCGGCCTGACCGGCGATCACGTTCGACGAGGTCACAAAGGGATAGGTGCCGAAATCAATGTCGAGCAGCGCGCCTTGCGCCCCTTCGAACAGGATGCGTTTTCCGGCTTTGCGTTTCTCTTTGAGAACCTTCCAGACCGGCGCCGCATAGGGCAGGATTTCCTTGGCGATCTCTTTGAGATCATTGATCAGACGCTCGCGGTCCACCGGCGCGATGCCGAGGCCCCGACGCAGCGGGTCGTGGTGCTGAAGCGCACGGTCCACGCGGGCGATGAGTGTTTCTTCGTCGGCCAGATCAGCCACGCGCACAGAACGGCGGCCCACTTTGTCTTCATAGGCCGGTCCGATCCCGCGACCGGTGGTGCCGATCTTGGTGCCTTTGCTGGCGGCTTCTTCACGGGCGCGATCAAGCTCGCCGTGAATCGGCAGGATCAGCGGCGTGTTTTCGGCGACCATCAGGGTCTCCGGCGTGATCTCGACGCCCTGCTCGCGGATTTTGGCGATCTCTTTGACCAGATGCCACGGATCGAGCACGACCCCGTTGCCGATCACCGACAGCTTGCCGCCGCGCACCACGCCCGAGGGCAATGCGTTCAGCTTGTATACTTTTCCATCAATGACGAGCGTGTGGCCCGCGTTGTGTCCGCCCTGAAAGCGCGCAATCACATCTGCGCGCTCGGAGAGCCAGTCCACGATCTTGCCTTTTCCCTCGTCACCCCATTGGGCGCCGACAACGACGACGTTAGCCATAGTGAGTCCTTATGAACGGATGAAACCCGTCGCTGTATAGCGGCCCCGACAGGGTGATGAAACCCTTATCTGGGACGCCCCGCCCCGCGTGGATTTCGCCACCAATCGCACGGAACCCGACAGAAGGGACCAGATCGGGGTTGCGTGATGCCCATAGACCACTTAAGTAGCCCCATCGAACGACCCCTAAAGGCCTGATCCATGGAAAATGTCATTCTCGTTGTCCACCTGATCCTCGCGCTCTGCCTCATTGGCATCGTGTTGCTCCAGCGTTCCGAAGGTGGCGGCCTTGGTATGGGCGGTGGCGGCGACGTCATGACCGGCCGTGCGGCTGCGACCGCATTGGGCAAGATGACATGGATTTTCGCCATCGGCTTTATCGCCACGTCCATCACCCTGACGGTTCTGGCCCGCAAGGAAGCGGCATCGAGCTCCGTGATGGATGGTGTTGCGGTTGAAGAGGTTCTGCCGGCCGACGAGGGAAGCCCTGCACTGCCGTCGGGCTCCGATCTTTTGCCACCGAGCACGACCGACGCACCTGTCGCTCCGCCGCGCGCCGACTGATCTAAGCATCAGATTTAACAAGACCTTGAGGGTTGAGGGGAAAATCCCCTCAACATGTTGCGGTTTGGTTGCACGGGATGGCCGAATCTGTTACTTCTTAAATCCCGTGAACCACGTTGTTTTGAGCAGGGGTCAGCCGGTCGACGAGATCGGGCAAATGGCCATTGGAACAACGTAAAAACAAGAATTCGGACTATCACGGGAGCATCTCCAGCCCATGGCACGCTACGTTTTCATCACCGGCGGTGTGGTTTCTTCTCTTGGCAAAGGCCTCGCCTCTGCCGCGTTGGGCGCATTGTTGCAGGCCCGCGGCTATTCGGTCCGCCTGCGCAAGCTCGATCCTTACCTGAACGTCGACCCCGGCACGATGAGTCCGTTCGAGCATGGTGAGGTGTTTGTCACCGACGATGGCGCGGAAACCGACCTCGATCTCGGGCATTACGAACGCTTCACCGGCGTTTCGGCGCGTGCGACAGATTCGATTTCCTCGGGCCGCGTCTACACCAATGTGCTGGAGAAAGAGCGCCGCGGCGACTATCTGGGCAAAACGATTCAGGTGATCCCGCATGTCACCAACGAGATCAAGGACTTCCTCGCCGTGGGCGATGACGAGGTTGATTTCATGCTCTGCGAGATCGGCGGCACGGTGGGCGACATCGAAGGTCTGCCCTTCTTCGAGGCCATCCGCCAGTTCGCACAGGACCGCCCGCGCGGCCAGTGTATCTTCATGCACCTGACACTGCTGCCCTATATTGCCGCGTCCGGCGAGTTGAAGACCAAGCCGACCCAACACTCCGTGAAAGAACTGCGCACCATCGGGTTGCAGCCGAACGTGCTGGTCTGCCGCTCCGAGCATCCGATTCCGGAGAAGGAACGCGAGAAGATCGCGCTGTTCTGTAACGTCCGCAAAGAGGATGTGATCGCCGCGCCCGATCTGAAATCCATCTACGAGGCCCCGCTGGCCTATCACCGCGAAGGGCTGGATCAGGCCGTGCTCGACGCGTTCAGCATCGCACCCGCGCCCAAGCCCGACCTGTCCACATGGCATGACGTAGCCGACCGGATTTTCAATCCCGAAGGCGAGGTCAAAGTCGCCATCGTCGGCAAATATGTCCAGCTTGAGGACGCCTATAAATCCATTGCAGAGGCGCTCACCCACGGCGGCATGGCCAACCGTGTGAAGGTCAAGGTCGACTGGGTGGATGCGGAAACCTTCGAACACGAAGATCCCGCCCCCTATCTCGAAGGTTATGACGCCATTCTGGTCCCCGGCGGCTTTGGCGAACGCGGCACAGAGGGCAAGATCAAAGCGGCGCAATTCGCCCGTGAACGCAAGGTGCCCTATCTGGGTATCTGCCTCGGCATGCAGATGGCCGTGATCGAAGCGGCACGCAATCTGGCGGGGATCGAGGCCGCAGGTTCCGAAGAATTCGACCACGAAGCGGGCAAGAAACGGTTCGAGCCGGTGGTTTACCACCTCAAGGAATGGGTGCAGGGCAATCACACCGTGCGCCGCAAATCCGACGACGACAAGGGCGGCACCATGCGTCTTGGTGCCTATACGGCGACGCTCAAAGAGGGCTCCAAAGTGGCGGAGATCTATGGCTCGACCAAGATCGAGGAACGCCACCGTCACCGCTACGAGGTGGACACGAAATATCGTGAGAAGCTCGAAGAATGCGGGCTGATCTTCTCCGGCATGTCGCCGGACGGACGCCTGCCGGAGATCGTCGAGGCCAAGGATCACCCGTGGTATATCGGGGTGCAATATCACCCCGAGCTGAAGTCGAAACCCTTCGCTCCGGCCCCGCTCTTCCGCGATTTCATCCGCGCGGCAAAAGAAAACTCGCGGCTGGTGTAAGTGCCTGTCGCAACGGTTTGAAAGGCGCTCTTCGGAGCGCCTTTTTTTATGATCCGATTTACAGCCCGAACTATGCCCCGATCTATGGCCTGACTTTCGGCCTATAACCTTGCGACAAGCTTGCGTGTTTGCGAGGCGCTTTAGTGCAGGCTCAAGATCACTTCGATGTCGCGCAGGGAAAGACGCTGCATCAAATGCCGCTCTTCGCCGTTGAGGGATTTGCCCGCTTCGATCTGGTCCTTGAGCAAGACCGCAATTTCAGGCGTGGATTTGTAATAGAATTCCGGTTTCGCCTCGCTCAACTCTTTCACGAGACGGGTGAGAATCTTTTTCTGTTTCTCGGAATCAAGCTCGTTTTTCTTATCCTGAAGCATGGCGTAAACCTTTCGCGTTCATTTCGCGTTCATTGTGAGTCGCACAGTGTGAATCGAAGAGCGACTCTTGAGCTTTGACTCTAGGGCTTTGCGGTTTCAATACAAACGCGCGCCGGAGGATGCGGCACGCTGCCTCATGTGCGCACGGAAAAACTGGCCAGCGCCTGCGCCAGATCAACGCCCTGCTCGCCCGACCCCATAAGCCCCTCATAGGTGCCTCTCTGGTCCTCGGCAGAGCGGTGTTGATTGACCTTCCACTTGCCTTCCAGCCGCTCGGCGGCAAACCGCAGCCCGATGATGCCCCGTTTCAGCGCAGCGATATAGGGCACGGGCGCATCGGCCACGGACCACGGCTCGGCCCGTCCGGCCTCGTGGCGATGGGTCAGCGCGTTGAGATGCCCGCCAAGTTCGGCCGCCCCGTCAAACGTCTCGAAAGCCCCGTGCGCATGGACCACGATATAGGACCATGTCGGCACAACTTTGCCGTGCTCCTGTTTGGACGGATAGAAAGACGGCGAGACATAGGCTTGCGGCCCCTGAAAGATCAGGACAGAGCGCGCACCGGCCAGTTTCCAATGTGCATTGGCGCGGGCCATGTGGGTCTCGATCACCGTCTGTCCCGCCTCCTCGCGCAGTACAACGGGAAGGTGGCTGATCTCGATTCCCTCGGCATGAGGCGTCACAAGAGCGGCAAAACCGATCTCGGCCATCGCATGGCGCAGGGTTTCGGGGTCGTCGATGGCGGATTGGTTCGGTCTATACATGGCGTCCTGCTTTGCTGGTGCCCGTGTCACAGATGTCATAGGCCTATGCGTGTCAGGCCTAACATGCCGCCCGCGCCGTCGCACTTGTTTTCGCGGCCTTTTTGCGACCTGCCCTTCGCGGCCCGTGCCCGCATTCAGACGCATGGCACAGCGGGCGCCGATCCGCTGCCCGTGAATGCGGCATCCTTGGTTATTTGGTCGCACAAAGGGCTGCATTCCTTTTCCATCAAGAAACCGTCATGTATGCATGGTTAAAGCATTTCAAAATAGAACAATGGCCACTTGGACCACATCTACCGTTTGCGCGGTCGATCCGGCCACATACGCAAAGAGAAAGGACGGAGCAGATCATGAGCTTTGATAAAGACGCCCAGGACTGGCTGGAAGCGGAACTCGCAGACACGCTGGACGAGGAGTGGGAAATCGAGCTTGAGGACTCCATTCTGTCGCGGGAAATCAAGAAGATTTACATGAAAGAGCATCCCGATATTCTCGACCGCTCTGTGTATTTCCGCGAATTGTTGCGCCTTCAGGCAGAGTTGATCAAGCTGCACGACTGGGTCGAGCAGACGGGTCAGAAGATCGTTGTGCTGTTCGAAGGCCGCGATTCTGCGGGTAAGGGCGGCGTCATCAAGCGGATCACCCAGCGTCTCAACCCGCGTGTTGTGCGTGTGGTCGCGCTGCCTGCGCCTTCGGATCGTGAAAAGAGCCAGTGGTATTTCCAACGCTATGTGCCGCACCTGCCAGCGGCGGGGGAAATGGTGCTGTTCGATCGCTCGTGGTATAACCGTTCCGGCGTCGAGCGCGTCATGGGCTTTGCCGACGAAGATCAGGTCGAACAGTTCTTTCAGGACGTTCCCGAATTTGAACGCATGTTGGTGCGTTCCGGCATCAAGGTGGTGAAATACTGGTTCTCGATCACCGACGAGGAACAGCAGATGCGATTCCTCATGCGGATCCACGACCCGATGAAACAGTGGAAACTGTCGCCGATGGACCTGCAATCGCGCATCCGTTGGGAGGATTACACCAAGGCCAAGGAGGACACGTTCTTCCGCACCAATATCCCCGAAGCGCCGTGGTATATCGTTGAGGGCAATGACAAGAAACGTGCGCGTCTGAACTGCATCGACCACCTTCTGTCGCTCTTCGATTACGAGGAAATCCCGCATGAAGAGGTGCAACTGCCCGAGCGCGTCTACAACAAGGACTACGAGCGTGCGGTGTTGCCGCCTGAGCTTTATGTGCCGAAGAAATACTGATCCGGCCTGAGGCTTTGATCCAGACCATGACGCCCGCAGAGAGTTTGCGGGCGTTTTCTTTTGGCGGGCATCATGCGCGATCCGCCACGCGGGAACGTGAACAGCGCGTCTGATGCAGGCCCCTTTCCCTGCGCCCCGCCCTGCCCTATATGGCATCTATGTTTGGTGATTTTCTCAAAACCCTGCTGCAACCGGCGCCCGCGCCCCTGCAAGACACAGACGCCCGCCGCGCGATGGCCGCGCTTTTGGTGCGGGTGGCGCGCTCTGACGGGCATTATGCCCCCGAAGAGGCCGAGCGCATCGAAAAACTGCTGCGGCAGCGTTATGGGCTGGGGCCGTTCGAGGCCGCGAGTTTGCGCGCCGAAGCCGAGCAGCTCGAATCCGAAGCCCCCGACACCGTGCGCTTCACCCGTGCGCTCAAGGAGGCCGTGCCCTATGAAGAGCGCATCCATGTGATCGAAGGGCTCTGGTCCGTGGTTCTGGCCGACGGGGTGCGCGATCAGGACGAGGATGCGCTGTTGCGGCTGGTGGCCAATCTGCTGGGCGTGAAGGATCAGGACAGTGCGCTGGCACGCCAACGGGTCGAGGCCGGTCACTGATCTCCCGCGCATCGAGAATCGCCGCTTTCCGTGACCGGTAGCACCCGTTTCGCCCCTGTCTGCACCGAAAACCACAGGCGCGGAGCGCCCAAGCCCTGAGCGATACGGGGCGGTTTGATCAAAAAAATGGCGATACGCTGGGGCAATCTGCTGATGATTGTTGCATCTGCCAAAGCTTTAGCCCTAATTCTTGGCGATGCTGACCAAAGATTCAAATTCCGCAACACCCGTCATCGAGATTCGTGATCTGCACAAATCCTACGGTGATCTCGAAGTGCTCAAAGGCGTGTCCATGATCGCACCCCGCGGCCATGTCACCTCGCTCATCGGGTCTTCGGGCTCCGGCAAATCCACGCTTTTGCGCTGTGCCAACCTGTTGGAAGACAGCCAGCAAGGCGAAATCATCTTTAATGGCGAACCGATTTTGTGGAAGGGCGCAGGGCTTGACCGGCGTCCGGCGGACCGCAAACAGGTGACACGCATCCGCACCAACCTCTCTATGGTGTTCCAGCAGTTCAACCTCTGGGCCCATATGACCATCCTGCAAAATGTCATGGAAGCGCCGGTCACGGTCATGGGCCGCGACAAGGCAGAGGTCGAGGAAAAGGCACGGATGTATCTCGACAAGGTGGGCATCGGCGACAAATGCGATGTCTATCCGGCGCAGATGTCCGGTGGCCAGCAACAACGCGCCGCGATTGCCCGTGCACTATGCATGGAGCCGCAGGCGCTTTTGTTCGACGAGCCGACATCGGCGCTTGATCCCGAACTTGAACAAGAGGTCATCAAGGTCATCAAGGCGCTCGCCGAAGAAGGCCGCACCATGATTATCGTGACCCATGACATGCGCATGGCGGCGGATATTTCCGACCATGTCGTGTTCCTTCACAAAGGGCTGATCGAAGAAGAGGGCCACCCGTCCGATCTCTTCGGCAATCCCAAATCCGAACGGCTCAAACAGTTCCTCAGCGCGACTGTTCCGGCCTAAACAAAAGCGCTATCAACGGGAGACTTCACATGAAAAAACTGATCCTTTCCGCGGCCGCCCTTGCCCTTATGGCAGGTGCCGCTTCCGCCGAAACCGTCCGTCTGGGCACCGAGGGCGCCTACCCTCCGTATAACTACATCGACGACAACGGCGAAGTGGCCGGTTTCGAACGTGTTCTGGGGGACGAGCTTTGCGCCCGCGCCGAGCTTGAGTGCGAATGGGTAACCAACGACTGGGATTCGATCATCCCGAACCTGCTCTCCGGCAACTACGATGCCATCATCGCCGGCATGTCCATCACAGAAGAGCGCATGGAAAAGATCGACTTTTCCCAAAACTACACACCGCCCTCCTACTCCGCCTATGCGGCTCTGAGCGAAGATGCGGACCTCGAAGGCGGCGTGATCGCGGCGCAGGCCTCCACCATCCAGTCGCAGCACATTGTCGACAGCGGCGCGACCCTGCTTGAATACCCGTCCTTCGAAGACAGCCTTGCCGCGATGGTCTCCGGCGAAGCCGACGCTGTTTTTGCCGACAAAGACACGCTTGTGCCGGTCGTTGACGAAGGCTCTGCCATGTGGGTCGGCGAAGACATCGCGCTTTCCGTCGGCATCGGCATGGGGTTCCGCAAATCCGACCCCGAGCTGCGCGCCAAGTTTGATGCCGCCATCGCGTCCATGAAAGAAGACGGCACGCTCAACGAAATGATCCTCGAATATCTGGGCGAAGACAGCCCCGTCTTCGAATAATCATTTCCCGAGTTTCAAACACAGACGGGGCGTTCACGCGCCCCGTCCTTTGACCAAGCCCCCTGCGAACAGGTGTCCCATCTTTTCCTATTGCGCTGATCCCGACACGCTGGACCGCCTTGCGTGGTTGAGTTGTTATATGACAACCGGAAAGCACATGGCTTTCTACACCTCCTTCGGGACGGTGTTGTTGCTTTTGGCAATCACGGCCCCTCTGGCTCTGGGCTTCGGCTTTATGGCCGCAAGCGGGTCGCGCGCGCATTTCACGCCGGTCAGATGGCTCGCCAATATCTATATGGCCGTGGTGCGCGGCGTGCCCGACATCGCGTTTTTCCTCTTCTTCGTGATCGCACTCGATCAGGGCATCGAATGGATGCGTCATCAGGCGCTTTGTCCCGACTGGGATCAACCGATCCGTCAGGGCAATGATTTCATCGTCTGTCAGGCCGCCAAGATGCCGCAGAACTCCGCCCCCGAAATGTATCACCAGATTTACGGCTTTGCGCTGGCGGTGCTGACCTTTGCCATCGTCTTTGGCGCATTTGCAGGCAATGTTCTGGCCGGTGCGTTCAAGGCGGTGCCCTACGGGCAGATCGAAACCGCAGAAGCCTATGGCATGACCAAGCGTCAGGCGTTTTGGCGGATCATGGTCCCGCAGATGTGGACCTATGCCCTGCCGGGTCTGTCGAACCTCTGGATGGTGCTGATCAAGGCCACCCCGCTATTGTTCCTGCTCGGCGTCGAGGATGTGGTCTATTGGGCACGCGAACTGGGCGGGACCAAGACCGCACGGTTCACCGACTATCCGCATGGCGACTGGCGGATGTATTACTTCTTCGCTCTGCTCGTCTTTTATCTGTTGTTCACGAAAGTCTCCGAAATCGTGCTGACCCGCATCAACCGCAAACTGTCACACGGTCAGGCCACCGCCGCAGGTGAAGCCATGCGCAAAGCGGAGGCCACATCATGAGCTGTGCCGAGACCATCTCGACCTATGCCCTGCGCTCGCTGGGCATCGGGGAGCGCCTGTTGCCGCGCTCCGACATTACCCTGTGCGAACAGTTCACCCTGATCGGCTCGGGGATGTTGTGGAACATCTATTTCGGGCTGCTCGCCATTGTTCTGGGCTTTTTCACGGCGCAGGCCATCGCGCTGGCCAAGGCCTCAAACACCAAGGCCATGCGCAAATCGGCCGAGTGGTTCATCTTTATCTTCCGTGGCTCGCCGCTCTTCATCCAGTTTTTCTTCGGCTATTTCGTCTTTCTCTCCATCAAGCAATCCGTTCCGGCATTCGGCGACCTGACCGACGCATGGCTTGGGGCCGCGATTGTCCTGTGGCTCAACACCACCGCCTATTCCGCCGAAATTTTCTACGGTGCGCTCATGGCCGTGCCCAAGGGCGACACGGAAGCCGCCGATGCCTACGGGTTTTCCGGCTGGCCACGGTTTCGCCGGATCGTCTGGCCGACGATGCTCCGGCTCGCATGGCCGGCCTATACGAACGAGGCGATCTTTATCTTTCACTCCACAACGCTGGTGTTCGTCTCCGGCTTTCCCGCGATCCAGCAAAAGGGGGACGCGCTTTATTACGCCTCCTATTTTGCCGACAAGACGTTTAACCCTTTCATTCCCTACCCGATCCTTGCAGGCTATTTCGTGTTGGTGACGCTTTGCATCATCACCGTCTTTGGTCTGATCGGCAGACGGCTCAACCGTCACCTGCCGGTGGCACGGGACGAACGACCGAAATTTATGGCTCAAATATTCAGATAGTGTGCAAAAATGATCTCCCCCCATGGTTGGCTGGCCCAGAACCCTCACATCAAAACCATCCGCGTTGCGGCAACTGATTTGAACGGGCAAGCGCGAGGCAAGAGAATGTCCGCGCGATATGCCGACAAGGTGGAGACCGAAGGCACCCGCTTTCCGCTTTCCGTGCTGAACCTCGACATCTGGGGCGAGGACATCGAAGACAGCCCGCTGGTTTTCGAGAGCGGCGATCAGGACGGGGTGCTTTTGCCGACCGAGCGGGGCTTTGTGCCGATGCCGTGGCTGGAGAGCGCCACCGCGCTCTTGCCGATGTGGATGTTCAAGGAAGACGGCCAGCCCTTTGACGGCGACCCGCGTCAGGCTCTGGCCCGTGTGCTGGAGCGCTACAAGGCCAGGGGGCTGACCCCCGTGGTGGCCACCGAGTTGGAATTCTACCTGATCGACGACAGCTCGCGCCAGTTGCGCGTGCCGCGCTCGCCACGGTCGGGCAAGCGGCGTCCGGGGGCGGAGACGCTTGCCCTGCGTGCGCTCGATGCCTTCGACCTGTTCTTCACCGATCTCTATGACGCCTGCGAGGCGATGGACATTCCCGCAGACACCGCGATTTCCGAGGCAGGACTAGGCCAGTTCGAGATCAATCTGGTCTATTCCCCCGACGCCCTGAAAGCCGCCGATGATGCGTGGCTGTTCAAACTTCTGGTCAAGGGGCTGGCCCGCAAACACGGGTTTGCCGCCTCCTTCATGGCGAAACCCTATGACGAATATGCGGGCAACGGGATGCACACGCATTTCTCGATGCTCGACGAGACGGGCGAGAATATCTTTGATGATGGCTCCACCGCAGGCACCGATATGATGCGCCACGCGATTGCGGGCTGTCTTGCCGCGATACCGGATTCGACGATCCTTTTTGCCCCGCACGGCAATTCCTATGACCGGCTGGTGCCCGGCTCGCATGCGCCGACGCGGATTTGCTGGGGCTATGACAACCGCACCGCCGCCGTGCGTGTGCCCGGCGGATCGCACAAGGCGCGCCGGATCGAGCATCGGGTCTCCGGCGGGGATGTGAACCCGCATCTGATGATCGCGGCCATTCTCGGCGCAGCGCTCATCGGCATGGAAGACAAGATGAAAGCCCCGCCGCCCATCACCGGCAACGCCTATGCGCAGACCCTGCCGGAAATGCCGGGCGACTGGGGCACCGCGATTGACACATTCGCCGCCTCGCCGCTGATGAAACGGATCTTCCCCGAAGAGCTTGTGCGCAACCTGACACTGACCAAACGTCAGGAGCTTCGCGATTGGACGGAACTCAGCCCCGAAGAGCAGGTCGAGCTGTATCTGGACACGGTTTGAGCCTGTCCGCATATTTTTGATCAAATTTCATCGCGCACCCCTGTTCCCCTCTTGTCGGGATCAGGGCGAGCCGCTACCGTCATATCAGTCCAATCAACTGGTGACTCATGAAACTCGGCATTCTGCAATGCGGACACGCGCCTGACCCCGTCGCGCAAATTCACGGGGACTTTCCACTGATGTTCAAACGGCTCTTTGACCGTCCCGATTTCTCTTATGAATATTGGGATGTGGAGCATATGGATTTCCCCAAAGGGCCGGAAGACGCCGATGCGTGGCTTCTGACCGGTTCGAAACACGGGGCCTATGAGGATCATCCTTTTATCAAACCGCTCGAAGAGCTGATCCGCGACATCCATGCCTCAGGCCGCCGGATGCTGGGCATCTGTTTCGGCCATCAGATCATTGCCAAGGCGCTTGGCGGCACGGTGGAGAAATACAAAGGCGGCTGGGCGCTCGGGCGGCAGAGCTATGACATTGCGCCCTTGGGCAAGATCCATCTCAACGCATGGCATCAGGATCAGGTGACACAGCGCCCCGAAGGTGCCGAAGTGCTGGGCGGCAACGATTTTTGCGAAAACGCCGCGCTGGTTTACGATGACAGCATCCTGACCATCCAACCCCATCCGGAACTGCGCCCGAAGATCATCTCCGCCTATCTCGACGCGCGCGCAGATGATCCGACCTACCCTGCCGAGCTTCTGGCACAGGCCCGCGCGGAGAATGACAAGCCGACGGATGACCGACGCTTTGCCGACCTGATGGCGGCATTTCTTGAACACGGGCGGGAGGCCCTGACGTAATGGACTTTCTCGACCATCTGCCCGAAGCCGCGCTGGACTATCTTGAAGGGCGCAAGCTCGACGAGGTGGAATGTATCGTCGCCGATCTCTCCGGCATCGCCCGTGGCAAGGCCATGCCCGCCGCGAAATTCGCCAAACAGAAACATTTCTACCTGCCCAATTCGATCTTTCTACAAACCATCAACGGCGATTGGGTCGAAGATGCGGAAGCGCCCTTCACCGAACCCGATATGGTTCTGGTGCCGGACTATTCCACCGCCACCGCAGCACCGTGGACCGGCGACTGGACCTTGCAAGTCATCCACGATGTGCTGGACCAGCAAGGCGAAATGGTCCCCACCGCCCCGCGCAACGTGCTCAAACGTGTGGTCAATCTCTACCGCGCCCAAGGCTGGGAACCGATTGTCGCCCCCGAGATGGAATTCTTTCTCGTGGCGCGCAACGTGGATCCGAACCAGCCGGTCGTGCCCCCCATCGGACGCTCGGGCCGCCGCGCAGCGCAGCGTCAGGCCTATTCCATGTCGGCGGTGGACGAATACGGACCGATCATTGACGACATTTACGACTTCGCAGAGGCGCAAGGTCTTGAGATCGACGGCATCCTGCAAGAAGGCGGGGCCGGTCAGATCGAGATGAACCTGCGCCACGGCGATCCGGTAAAACTGGCCGATGAAATGTTCTATTTCAAACGCCTCATCCGCGAGGCCGCCCTGCGGCACGACTGCTTTGCGACCTTCATGGCCAAGCCCATTCAGGACGAGCCGGGATCGGCCATGCACATTCACCACTCTGTCGTGGACATCAACACGGGCGAGAACATCTTTTCCAACCCCGATGGTTCGGAAACAGAAGCGTTTTTGCACTTCATCGCGGGGCTGCAAAACCATCTCGCCTCCACCATCGCCATTCACGCCCCCTATGTGAACAGCTACCGCCGCTATGTCCGCGACTTTGCCGCGCCCATCAACCTCGAATGGGGCCGCGACAACCGCACCACGGGGCTGCGCGTGCCGATCTCCGGACCGGAAGCGCGCCGGATCGAGAACCGCCTGCCGGGGATGGATGTGAACCCCTACCTGTCGATTGCCGCCTCTCTGGCCTGTGGCTATCTCGGTCTTATGGAGCGCCGCGAGCCACGGGACGAATATGTAGGCGATGCCTATGCCTCCGCCGATGGCATCCCCGAAACCCTGTCCCGCGCACTGGACCTACTGGAGAACGCCACCCAGATGCAGGAGGTGTTGGGGCCGGACTTCGTGCGGGTCTATCTTCAGGTCAAACGCGCCGAGAATGACGCCTATCTTCAGGTCATCAGCCCGTGGGAACGCGAGCACCTCTTGCTCAACGTCTGAACGCGCAAAACGAAACACACAGGTTTCACAAGGGGGGCTCCGGCTCCCCTTTTTCTGTCGTTTTTCTGTCTCTCCCGCATATGAAGGTTTTGCGAAAACCCGCCGGTCCTCCGGCCGGACACTGGCATTTTGACAGCCCATCACTTACAGTATTTATGAAAGAAGAATTTCGAAAAGGTAAAACTATGAGTCTCGGGCCCAATGTTTATGATGCAGAACCGATCCCCGAAGAAGCGCGCGACATCGTCGAGCAGCTTCTGAAATCCGGCGACCTGTTCCGCTACACCGCGCCGAAAGACGCGCCTGTGACCCTGCTCGAACAGGAATTTGCCGAGATGCTGGGCGCGAAATATGCGCTGGCTGTGGCCTCCTGCTCTGCCGCGCTGTTCCTCTCGCTCAAGGCGCTCGGTCTGCCCCGCGATGCGCGCGTGCTGATCCCCGCCTTCACCTTCGCCGCCGTGCCCTCCGCCATCGTCCATGCCGATTGCAAACCGGTGCTGGTGGAATGTGGCGACAACTACCGGATTGATCTTGACGACTTCCGTGCCAAGATCGAAGAGGCCGACGCGGTGATGATTTCGCACATGCGGGGCCACACCTCCGACATGGATGCGATCAAAGCCGCCTGTGATGCCAAGGGCATCCCGCTGATCGAGGACGCCGCACATTCGCTGGGCACGGTCTGGGACGGGCAGAACATCGGCACCATCGGCAGGATCGGGTGTTTTTCCTTCCAGTCCTACAAGCTGCTCAACGCGGGCGAAGGTGGCATCATGATCACCGACGACCCCGAAATCATGGCCCGCGCCGTCATCATGTCCGGCGCCTATGAGCACAACTGGGGCAAGCATAACCCGCAACGCGACAACGCGCTGGCCGAGGCCTTTGGCAAGTGGCAGAACCAGCTCCCGCTCTACAACACGCGGCTGTCGAACATGTCCGCCACGCTGGTCCGTCCGCAACTCAAGGAAGTGCCCCGCCGTGTGGCCGATGGTCGGCGCAACCACGACTACACCGCCGCACGTCTGGAAAGCTCGCCGCATCTGACTGTGCCCGCCAAGCTGGAAAAAGAAGTCCGCGCGCCCGACAGTCTGCAATTCAACCTTGTGGATTTCAGCCGTGAGGAAGCCATTGCCTTTCAGGCCGCCGCCAAAACGCGCGGGGTCTCGGTGCAGGTCTTCGGCCTCTCGACCGACAATGCGCGGGCCTTCTGGAACTGGCAATTCTTGGGCGATCTGCCGGAGCTTCCGAAAACCCGCGAAATGCTGTCCAAAGCCTGCGACACACGTCTGCCGGCGCGGCTGACCGAGGCGGATTGCGACTTCATCGCCGATGCGCTCATCGCTGCAGCCGCCGAGGCCAAAGCCTCCAAACTCGCTGCCGAGTAATCCGGCACACAAAAACACAGAACGCCTCCCCTCAGCGGGAGGCGTTTTGCGTCCTGTTACACAAAATCTGCGGGAGATGTGTGATTACAAAAGCTTGAGATAGCCGCCGAGCCACGGATAGGTCGCCACCAGAGGATCAACCACCTGATCCTGTAACAACGGTCCCAAGTGACCGGCCAGCTCGCTTGCCATTTCCGACATGCCATCGCGCCGCACGGTCAGGGAAATCTTGCGGGACAACGGCGCAATCGGCAGGGGAATGGCCTCGATATCAGCCGCGTAACGTCCGGCGTTGAGCACCCCCAGAGACGACAGGATGGTCCAGCCTGTGCCACCGGCCACCATCGCCTGAATGGCACGGTAACTATCAAGCTCGAACCGGTGGGTCAGCGTCACGCCCTCGGAAATCAAATGCTCCGCCAAGGTGCGCCCCATCGCGTGACGGCGCGTGTATTGGATGAGCGGCAAGCGTTTCGGCGCATCCCTCTGCCCTTTCGGCACCACGGCGACAAAGGGATCCTGAAGCAACGGATGATGATCGCACCACTCGGCCCCCTCGCTCAATTCCGCCGCCACGATCACATCAAGCGCGCGGTTCTCCAACTGGTCCACCAGCCGGTGCGAGGGGCCGGTCTCCAGCTCGAACCGCGTCTCGGTCAGACGGTCCGCCATCTGCGTGATCAGAAGCGGCGTCACAGAGGCCTCGAAATCCTCCACCATGCCAAGTCGCAACTGGCCAAGATGGCTGAGATCGAGCCCCGCAATCTCCGAACGCGCCCGCGCCGCCTCCAGCAGAATGCTTTGCGCCCGCCTGCGCAACACCCGTCCCGCCGGTGTCAGGCTCATCGGACGTTCGCGCCGGTTGATCAATTCCGTGCCCAGCGCGGTCTCCAGATTCGAGATTTGTTGTGACACAGCCGACGGTGACGCGCCCAGTCGTTTGGCGGCGGCGGACACAGAACCGTCCTCTGCAACCGCAAGAAACACTTCGACACCCCAAAGGGTCAACCGCCCGACCTTGTCACTCATCAATGATCCCCTGTTTCCTTTGCTGCTATAAATACTCGAAAGAGCGTCGGGAAAAAGAAAACTCCGGCCTTTGCGGACCGGAGTTCTGTCACACCGTCATGCTGCACCGCCTATTGCAGTTTTGACAGTTTGTCCTGAAGCTCGGCAAGCTGCTTTTTGATCTCCCCCAGATCCTCTTTGCTGTCCTGCGGCGCAGGCGTTGTCGTGGGCCAGTTTTGCCCGATGCCGCCGGTCATCGCCTTGAGAAAGGCTTCCTGCTGGGCCTGCAAGGCTTCGAATCCCGGAATTTGCGTGCCGAGGTTCTGCATCATCTGTTCCTGACCCTGACGCAGCATTTCAAAGCTTTGCGCCAGAAACTGCGGCACGACGGATTGAATGTCGGTCGTGTAGCTGCGCACCAGATCGGTCAGCACCTCAAGCGGCAATACGCTTTCGCCGCGGCTTTCATGTTCGGCGATGATCTGCAAAAGATACTGCCGCGTGAGATCGTCGCCGGATTTCAAATCGACGATCTGCACATCGCGCCCTACACGGATAAATCCCGCAATGTCTTCCAGCGTCACATAATCGGAGGTCTCCGTATTATAGAGACGGCGAGAGGCATAACGCTTGATCAGCAAAGGACCGGTTTTATCTATGTTTTTTTTATCGGTGGCCATAATATTGGGCTCCCCTCCCTTTATTGGCGATGCAGCAAGCCTAAGCGAGCAATATTGCAAAAGCAAAAGAAATTCCGCCTGCGCGCGCTTTGCATTCTGTCGGCAAGACCCTACCCCGCCAACAAAAAACGGACCCTCAAAGAGGGCCCGTTTCGCGATCCACGTTTCCTGGGAGGAGAAAAACGCGGTGGGAGGTCTGTTTACTTCGCCGGTGTCTTTTTCGCGACTTTGGTCATTTCATCCGTCGCTTTTTTCGCAGCGGCGGTCATGTCCTCGCCCATGTCCTTGCCAGCGGCCAGCATCAGTTCGACGGTTTCCATCTGAACTTTCTTGGCGACCTCGGCAAAAGCGGCCATGTTTTCGGCGGCCAGCTCGGCTTGGGCAGAGGCGAAATCGGTGATCGCCTTGGTGTAATCTGTCGGCTCTTCTTTCACGGCGGTGATGTCGGAGACTTTGGTCAGGGTTTCTTTGGTCCATTTCGAGGAAATCTCGGTGGATTTCTCGGCGGCTTCGATGGCCACTTTAGACATTTTCTCGGCAAGTGCGGCTTGCGTTTTAAAGCTTTCCTGCATTGCAGACATATCGAGCGGGAAAGAACCCATCATGTCTTTCATCATCTTGGTGAAATCATCGGTCTTGGCCATGTCACATATCCTTCTGGCTTTGAGGTGCGAAAGCGGCCCGTTCCGGGTTCTCGCTGGCATCACGCGCTTTGGCAGGATTGCCGTTTCCGCGTTTGCACAATTAATATGCACGCTGCACCGCAGAAATTCAAGACTTTTGTGCCGCAGTGCAGCAATTTCTAAGGAAGTCTCGGAATATCAGAGCGTTGCCTCCGCCTTCACATAGTTGCCCGGTGCCGGTCCGAGGATGTCCACGCCCGAATCACCGGGAACCCGCGCCGGTATCTTTTTGCCGGAACGCGCACGCAGCCATTTTTCCCAACGCGGCCACCATGAGCCCTCATGGAAATCCGCCCCTTCCCGCCAGTCCTCGGGCGACAGTGTCAGGTCCGGGTTGGTGTAATGGCCGTATTTCTTTTTCGAAGGCGGGTTCACAATGCCCGCGATATGGCCGGACTCGGAGAGGACGAAGGTTTTGTTCTTCGACCCCATCTGGCGCACACCGTTGTAAGAGCTGTCCCACGCGGCGATGTGATCGGTCTCGCACCCGATGGCAAAGAGCGGCACATCGACCTCGGACAAATGCGCTTTCGTGCCGCACACCGGAAAGCCCGTGGTCGCCAGTTCGTCCCGCTGACACAAGCCCCGCAGGTATTGCACCGCCATCTTGCCCGGAAGATCCGTGGCATCGCCGTTCCAATAGAGCAGATCAAAGGCGGGCGGCGCCTCTCCCATCATATAGGAGCGGATCGCGGGTCTGTAGATCAGGTCATTGGCGCGCAGGTAGGAAAAGGTGCGGTTCATATAGAGGGATTTCATCATCCCTGTGCGCTTGGCCTCCTCTTCGATCCCGTCAACGAAGTCGTCGTCCAGAAAGACGCCCACTTCCCCCTGATCGGAGAAATCCGTCAGCGTGGTAAAGAAGGTCGCGGATTTAACCGACTTGTCCTTGCGCTGTTTCATCAGGGACAGGGTGATCGCCAGTGTCGTCCCCGCGATACAATAGCCGATGACATTGATCTTCGGCTCGGAGGTGATCTGCTTCACCTGTTCAATGGCGGTCAGGAAGCCCTCTTCAACATACTCGTCCATACCGACATCGGCATAGCCTTCGTTCGGGTTCACCCAAGAGACGACGAACACGGTATAACCCTGTTCCACGATCCATTTGATGAGAGAGTTCTGTTCCCGCAGATCGAGAATGTAGAATTTGTTGATCCACGGCGGAAAGATCAAAAGCGGGGTCTTGTGCACCTCGTCGGTCAGGGGGGCATACTGGATCAGTTCGAACATCCGGTTGCGAAACACCACGGACCCTTTCGACGTGCCAAGGTTCTCCCCCACCTCGAAGGCTTCTTTGTCCGCCAGATTGACGATCATTTCGCCGTGGTGGTCCTCAAGATCGCGCACGAGGTTCTCCAGCCCTTTCACAAGGCTCTCCCCGTCCGTTTCCACAGCCTGTTGCAAGGCGTCGGGATTGGTGGCGAGGAAATTCGTGGGCGACATCATGTCAATGATCTGGCGGGTGAAGTAGTCGATCCGCTTGCGCTCACGCTCGTCCAGCCCTTCCATATCCGACACGGCGGTCTCGATTGCCTCGGCGTTCAGCAGATATTGCTGTTTGAGAAAGTTGAAATAGGGGTTGGTTTCCCAAAGCGGATTCTGGAAGCGGCGATCCTTTGGCGTCTCGTCGGGCGGCGGGGTCAGGTCGCCGTGGCTGAGCCGGTGCTGCGCCTCGACATAGTGTTTGAGCGTCTTGCCCCAATGGCTCACCTGATGCTCGATCACGCGGGCCGGATTGTTCATCATCTCGGCCATATAGGCGCTGGCGGCTTTGAGAAAGAGCTCCTGACTGGGGCCCTGCAAGGCGGGTGGAACCGGCTTTTTTTCTGCAAGTGCAGCCACCAGACGGGCAGAAAGCTCTTCGATTTTGACAATATTCTCCTGCAGCTTTTCCAAATCCTGCTGCTTTTCCTGCGCCTTAACCTCTCCGTCCCGTGCCATTGCAACACCTCCCGACATTTTGCACTTGCAGCATCGCTAAGTGCTGTAAGACTATGTTAAACACGATAGCGATAGACTTGGCCTGTGGGAAGTCGATTACAACCGAGACGCGATCAAACACTCCCCACATGGCTGCAGCGTTCTGGAGGAACCTATGCGTTTCATGGCAACCTATGATCTGATGGACACGGTCCGCAACACGAACCAATGGCTTGGGGCAACGGCGCAGGCGCTTGGCTCCTATCCCGCGGTCGCCATGGTCCCCAATCCCGCCTTCCAATGGCTCGCCGCGTGGGGCGAGGTCACGGAGCGGGCGTTTTCGCGTATGGTCACCAAACCCGACTGGGGCATCGGCTCTGTCGTTGGTGAAGACGGGCGCGATCATCTGGTCGATGTTGACATCGAACTGGCCAAGCCCTTTGGCGATCTCATCCACTTCAATGTGCAAGGGCGCAAGGAAATGCCGCGCAAGGTGCTTTTGGTCGCGCCTATGTCCGGCCACTACGCGACGCTTCTGCGCTCGACCGTTGTCTCACTGCTGCCCGATTGCGAACTCTATGTCACCGACTGGCACAATGCGCGCGATATTCCGGTCTCCGAAGGGAAATTCGACGTGGAGGATTACACCCTCTACCTCGTCGATTTCATGAAGCACCTCGGCCCGAACACCCATGTGATTGCCGTCTGCCAACCCGCCCCTCTGGCGCTGGCCGCCACCGCCTATCTCGCCGAAGACGACCCACAGGCGCAGCCCCGCTCCCTCACGCTGATCGGCGGGCCGATCGACCCCGACGCGACCCCTACAGAGGTCACGGACTTCGGCAATCGCGTCACGATGGGCCAGCTTGAACATTCCATGATCCAGCGTGTCGGCTTCAAATACAAAGGCGTGGGCCGCAAGGTCTATCCGGGGCTTTTGCAACTGTCTTCTTTCATCGCGATGAATGTCGACAACCACACCAAAGCCTTCACCGACCAGATTTCCCGCGTGGCCAAGGGCGAAGCCTCGGACCACGACAAACACAACAAATTCTATGACGAATATCTCGCCGTGATGGATATGACTGCCGAGTTCTACCTCTCGACCGTCGAACGGATTTTCAAAGGGCTGGAAATTGCCCAGAACAAATTCACCGTCGCCGGAAAACAGGTCGATATCGGCAAGATCACCGATGTGGCGGTCAAAACGGTCGAAGGCGAGAATGACGACATTTCCGCCCCCGGCCAATGTGTCGCGGCCCTTGATCTCTGCACGGGCCTGCCCGACAGCCTGAAAGCCTCGCACCTTGAGCCCGGCGCCGGTCACTATGGCATCTTTGCGGGCAAAAGCTGGCGCAACAACATCCGGCCTCTGGTGCTTGATTTCATCGACGCCAACTCCGGACCGCGTGTTGTGGCGGGCAAGGATACGCAGGCGAAAGCGGGCTAAAAGGCCATACGGCGGCGCCAGACATTCTGTCGTTTGGCGCGGCTGTGAACGGTTGTCTTTGAGTATTTCCGGCAGCAAAGGAGACGCGCGCCCGTTTCAGTGCGCTCCGGTGCTGGCACGCTGCGGATCGCTTTAACGCAGAACGAAGGGAGCTTCGGCTTCCAACCATGTTTTGAGCGCACGCGAAACCGTGGTCGGCGCTTCCAGCATAGGCAGGTGTCCGGCCTTTTCGATCAGAACCAGATCCGCACGCGGCATGAGCTGTGCGATAAATTCCTGACGCCGTGGCGGGCAGATCGTATCCGCCATGCCGCCAATGACCAGCGCCGGAATACGCGCACGGCGCAGCACGTTTTGATGGTCCGGACGGCGTTGCAGGATGCGTGACTGGTTGAGGTAGATCTCAAGCCCCGCCTCCATCGCCATATCGAGCCAATGATCCCGAATGGCATTGCGGTAAGGCCCTTCGCACAGGGCGGTGGAGGGCAATTCCTCCAGTAGAACCTCGCCATAGCGGCCTGTTTTGGCCTTGATCAGGCGCGGCTCCCGCGCGGCAGCAGCATTGGGCGGCTCGGCCTGTGCCGATGCCGAGAGCAGCGCGATACGCGTCACCCGTCCCGGTGCGCGACGCAGGATTTCGGTGGCGACAGACGCGCCGAGGTCATGGCCAGCCACGGCGAATTTCGGCGGGGCAACCGCCAGAACCGCATCGGCCATTTCCGTCAGGCTTTCCCCGATCAAAGGGGCCACCATCACCGCATGGCTGCGGCTGAGGTCGCTGATCTGGTCGGCAAAGACCCGACCGTCTGCGAGAAATCCGGGGAGCAGAACAAGGCTCTCAGTCATAGATCATCCTACAGCCTTTCGCGACAGACTTGCCAGCCAAGTCGATGGTGAAAGGTCTTCTACATCAATACATGCACGCCGCGTGTCCCTGTTCACATGGGGCGCGGCGCGGATCAGGTCAAGCGGGGCGCCATTCACTTCCGCGCCAGAATTTCGAAGATTGCGGCTTCGATGGTTTTCAGGCATTCTACGGTCGAGAAGGAATGGTCCGCCCCCTTGACCAGCGTCAGGCGAATGTCCTCGCCCTGCGCGTGATCGAACAACCGGAGCGCGGTCTCGACAGAGACAGAGGCATCCACCGTGCCTTGCAGGAACCGCACCGGAAACGGCAGCGACAGCGGGCTGCGCAGAACCAGATGGTCGCGCCCGTCCTCGATGAGCCGCCGCGTGATCGGATAGGGTTCGTCATAACCTGAAGGCACATGAACAACACCCTCTTCCACCAATGCCTTGCGCTGAGCCGCATCGAACCCCGCCCAGAAACCGTCCTCGGTGAAATCCGGCGCGGCGGCGATGGTCACGAGACCGGCCACACGCGCGGGGATGCGTTTGCACATCAACAGTGAAATCCAGCCGCCCATAGACGAACCGACCAAGACTTGCGGGCCTTCGGTCAGGGTCTCGATTACCGCCTGCGCGTCTTCGGCCCAATCCCCGATGCAGCCATCGACAAAAGCGCCCGAGCTGACACCGTGGCCGGAGTAATCGAACCGCAGGAAAGGCCGCCCCTGAGCCGCCGCCCATTGTTCGAGCGCCACGGCCTTGGTCCCTGCCATGTCCGACATGAACCCGCCCAGAAACACAATCCCCGTGCCCTCGCCCTCAAGGCGGTTATAGGCAATGCGGCGTCCGGATGTGGTGTCGAGATAGTCGGTCATGTCAGGCTCCTCTTTTCCAAAGAGCTATCCTTCATACGCAAAGTTTGCAATTCCCGTGGGTGCAAATGCGGTTTCACATTGACTTCACCTGTCTGCGGACGCAAATAAGGCGCACACATATATACCCGCAACCGGGCGTTCCGTGGGCGCCAAACCGACGAGGAGAGCCTTATCATGGCACCGATTTCTCTCACATTTCCCGATGGCAATTCGCGCGAGTTTGACGCTGGCGTAACCCCTGCCGATGTGGCCGCAAGCATCTCGAACAGCCTTGCAAAGAAAGCGATCTCCGCGTCCGTCAACGGTCAGCACTGGGACCTCCAGTGGCCGATCAATGAGGACGCAAGCATCGCGATTAACACAATGAAGGACGACGAACCCGCGCTGGAACTGATCCGGCACGATCTCGCGCATATCATGGCGCGCGCGGTTCAGGAGCTTTGGCCCGATGTCAAAGTGACCATCGGTCCGGTGCGTGACAATGGCTGGTTCTATGACTTCGACCGCGAAGAGCCGTTCACGCCCGAAGATCTGGGCCAGATCGAAGCGAAGATGAAAGACATCATCAACGCCCGCGAGCCGGTGAAAACCGAAATCTGGGGCCGTGACGAGGCAATCGAATATTACAAGGCCCGCAACGAGCCGTTCAAGATCGAGCTGGTCAACCGCATTCCCGAGGGCGAGGACCTGCGCATGTACTGGCACGGCGACTGGCAGGATCTTTGCCGCGGGCCGCACCTCCAGCACACGGGACAGGTTCCGGCGGATGCCTTCAAACTGACCCATGTGGCCGGTGCCTACTGGCTGGGTGACAGCTCGCGCCCGATGCTGCAACGCATTTACGGCGTGGCCTTCAAGAACCGCAAGGATCTGAAGGCGTGGGAAATGATGATGGAAGAGGCTGCCAAGCGCGACCATCGCAAGCTGGGCCGCGAGATGGACCTGTTCCACATGCAGGAAGAAGCTCCGGGGCAGATTTTCTGGCATCCGAACGGCTGGAAAATCTACACCACCTTGCAAGATTACATGCGCCGCCAGCAGGAACGCGACGGCTATGTCGAGGTGAACACGCCGCAAGTCGTGAACCGCAAGCTCTGGGAAGCCTCCGGTCACTGGGACAACTATCAGGAAAACATGTTCATCGTCGAAGTGGACGAGGAACATGCGCGCGAAAAGACGATCAACGCGCTCAAACCGATGAACTGCCCCTGTCACGTTCAGGTCTTCAATCAGGGTCTCAAATCCTACCGCGATTTGCCGCTGCGTATGGCGGAATTCGGGTCGTGCAACCGCTATGAGCCTTCGGGTGCGCTGCACGGGATCATGCGGGTGCGTGGTTTCACCCAAGATGACGCACATATTTTCTGTGAAGAAAAAGACATCGAGGCCGAGACCAAGAAATTCATCGAATTTCTGGCGGGCATCTATGCCGATCTGGGCTTTGACAAATGGGAGATCAAGCTCTCCACCCGTCCGGAAAAACGGATCGGCACCGAGGAAAGCTGGGATCACGCCGAGGAATCTCTGGGCAACGCCTGTAAGGCCGCCGGATATGACTACGAAATTCAGGAGGGCGAAGGTGCGTTCTACGGCCCGAAACTCGAATTCGTGCTGACCGACGCCATCGGGCGCGACTGGCAATGCGGCACCTTGCAGGTGGACCCGAACCTGCCGGAGCGTCTTGATGCTTCCTATATCGGGCAGGACGGGGCGAAACACCGCCCGATCATGCTACACCGCGCTGTGCTTGGCTCTTTCGAGCGGTTTATCGGCATCCTGATCGAGAACTCGGCAGGGCATCTGCCCTTCTGGCTTGCGCCACGCCAAGTGGTTGTCACCACGATCATCTCGGAGGCCGACGACTACGCACAAGAGGTCGTCGCAACGCTCAAAGCCGCCGGTGTGCGCGCCGAGGCCGATATTCGCAACGAGAAGATCAACTACAAGGTGCGCGAGCACAGCCTTGGCAAAGTGCCGGTCATTCTCGCCGTGGGCGCCCGCGAGGTCGAGGAAAAGACCGTCTCCGTGCGTCGTCTGGGCCAGAAACAGACCGCCGTCATGGCGCTGGACGAGATCGTTGCCGAACTGTCGAAAGAGGCAACCCCGCCCGATCTCGCCTAATCCGACGGAAAGCCCGACTTCGGTCAAACAATTTGCCGCGCGTTCCCTCGGGAGCGCGCGGTTCTTTTTGCCCTCTCCCGCACAGATGTCAGAATGATCAACGTCGGTCCTGAGACGCCTGCCGATTGCAGATAACCTGCGACATCAACGCGCGGCACCGTGTTTCCCGACAATCTGTGGCAGAGATTTTCCGCGAAATGTTTTATATGAATCGGGATCAGGGGGACGAAAATGAGCAGCCAACTCAACAATCCGGACCACAAGACGCAGGAGGAGAGCACAGGTCCAGCCCCGTCCGAGACCGGTGAGGGCATCTCCAACACCCGCATCGCGGCGTTGATTGCCGGCCCAGTGTCGGCCGCGGTGCTTTTGCTTCTACCCGCACCGGAGACCATGACGCCGGAGGCATGGAGGCTCATCGCGGTGACGCTCTGGATGGTGATCTGGTGGCTGATGGAGGCCATGCCCCTTCCGGTCACCGCGCTCCTGCCCATCGTGCTTTTCCCCGCGCTTGGCATCCAGCCCGCCAACGAGGTCAGCCACCATTACGGTAACCATCTGATCTTTCTGTTCCTCGGCGGGTTCATTCTGGCCGCAGGGATGCAGACATGGGGGCTTCATCGCCGGATCGCACTGGCCATCGTGGCCGCAATCGGATCAAGCCCGAGCCGCATCATCATGGGGTTCATGCTCGCCACCGCCTTTTTGTCGATGTGGATTTCCAACACCGCCACCGCCGTCATGATGTTCGCGGTGGGCACGTCGATCATTGATTTCATCGACGAGCGCGTGCCGGACAAAGAACAGGTGGAGCATTTCGGCATCGGCCTGATGCTGTCCATCGCTTATTCCGCCTCCATCGGCGGTGTAGGCACCCTGATCGGCACGCCGCCCAACGCTCTGTTGGCCAGTCTCCTGTCGGAAAACTACAATATCACGATCGACTTTTTCACATGGATGCTGATCGGCATTCCCGTGGTCATCGTCATGTTGCCGCCCGCCTATCTGCTTTTGACGCGGGTCTTTTTCCCCGTGCAAAATCTTGAACTTGCTTCTGTGCGCCGCGTGATTGCCGAAGAGCGCGCGTTACACGGGCCAATGAAAACGCCGGAGCGTCGGGTGGCGGTTATTTTCGCGCTGGCGGCCTTTCTCTGGATCACGCGGAGCTTTCTGGGCCTGCCGATCAACGATTCCGGCGTCGCCATTCTCGCGGCGATTGCGCTTTTCGCCCTGCCGTCCGAGCGTGGAGGCCCGCCGCTGCTCGACTGGTCCGCATCGCGCAACCTGCCGTGGGGTGTGCTGCTGCTGTTCGGCGGCGGGCTGGCGATTGCTGGCGGGTTTGAAGCCAGCGGGCTGGCCCAGTGGATCGGGGAACAGGTCGGACGCGCAGAGGATGTGCCGCTGTGGGTGCTGATCCTGATTGTTGCCGTTGCGATCAAATTCCTGACCGAAGTCACATCCAACACCGCCTCGACCGCGACTTTCCTGCCTGTGCTCGGGGCGGTCGCGCTCGGTCTGGATATCAGCGTGCTCTGGCTGACCGTGCCGGTGGCCTTGGGCGCGTCTATGGCTTTCATGATGCCCGCCGCCACGCCGCCGAACTCGATCATCTTCTCCTACGAAAAGCTGACCCTGAAACATATGGTCAAGGCAGGACTGGCGCTGAACATCATCAGCACGCTTGTGGTCTTCCTCGCCAGCCTGCTTCTCGTGCCGCTGGTTTTTGAAATATAACGGTCAAAACCGGCGATTTATGACCCATGCCATGCCCTGTGGTCATGTCGGAGTTGCTTGAAACTGAAATAATTCGGGAAAACCGGACATATATAAACCATGCGCACCTCGCCTGTTGCACTGCGGCACACGCGCTTCCGGTTTTTTCGTGAAGATTGTTTCACTGGGCCACAACGCAATAGAGCGCTGGAATCATGCGACAATCGCCCTGCACCAAGCCAGCTTCGCGAGAGCCACAGTGCCGCTGCCTGAAACGCATTCCGACACAACTCACGAAAGCGTTTGTTTCAGCGCCTGACACACGCGTCAGCTGACGCGGCCGTGAGTGGCCTGTGACCCTCCTACTCTGTCAATCTGTCCTCACCGCCACTTACGGCGGATTTGACACAACCGGGAGACACAACCCAATGAGCACTCAATCCAAAACCCTCGCCCTTCTCGGCGCCATGACCGCCGCCCTCTCCGTCGCAGGCGCTGCCTCCGCCGCCGATCAGGAAAAATGCTTCGGCGTTTCCATGGCTGGTGAAAACGGCTGTGCGGCAGGTCCGGGCACAACCTGTGCAGGCACCTCCAAAGTCGATTACCAAGGCAACGCATGGACCCTCGTCCCTGCTGGCACTTGCGCAGAGATCGAACTTCCGGCCATGGAAGATGGCTCCGCCCGCATGGGCTCGCTCGAAGCGCTGGATCGCGACCTTCCGATGGACATGTAATCCCTCCCCGATCCGGCGCAACGGACCCGCGCCGGATCACCTTTTCCCCAAACAGCCCCCCACGCCGAGACCTCAAGGAGAACCAGATGTTGGACCAGACGAAACACCTGCCGGCCGGTGTCGGTGTCGGATATAAATCCAAGCACTTTTCGAACATTTTAAAGGAGGACCACCCTGTAGAATGGCTCGAAATCCATGCGGAAAACTACATGGGTGCCGGTGGCCGCCCTCTGGCGCAACTGCGGACGCTCTCAGATCGGTTTCCGATCTCCGTGCACGGGGTCGGCCTGTCTATCGGTGGCGAAGGGCGACTGGATGCGGAGCACCTTGCCCGTCTCAAGCACCTGACCGATGCGCTGGACCCCGCCTCCTTCTCCGAACATCTCGCCTGGTCCACCCATGACGCGGGCTATTTCAACGATCTGTTGCCCCTGCCCTATACCGAAGACACCCTCACCCGCGTCTGCGACCATATCGACGAGGTGCAGACCGCACTCGGGCGTCAGATGTTGTTGGAGAACCCCTCCTCCTATCTGGCCTTCGCGGAAAGCACGATGGGCGAGGTCGCGTTTCTGCGGCAGGTGGTCCAACGCACGGGCTGCGGGCTTTTGCTGGACGTAAACAATGTGTTTGTCTCCGCCAACAACCTGCGCCTTGATCCGCAAGACTATATCGACAGCTTTCCCCATGAGGCGGTCGGAGAGCTCCATCTCGGCGGGCATGACGAGGACCATGACGAAGACGGCGCGCCGCTGTTGATCGACAGCCACGGGCGCGAGGTCGCCGATCCGGTCTGGCACCTCTACACCTACACGCTGGCCACAGGCGGTCCGAAACCGACGTTGATCGAATGGGACACCGATGTGCCGGAATGGGACATCCTCGCCGCCGAAGCCGGTCGCGCGGCCCTGCGTCTGGAACAGGTTCTGGCATGAGAGAGCAAGAGTTTCTCCGCGCAGCACTCACCCCCGACGCGCCCGTGCCCGCAGGGCTTGTGACCCCCACGGGCCAACCGGCAGAGCGTCGGTTCAACGTCTATCGCAACAACATCGTCGTGAGCCTGAAAGACGCCCTCAGCACGGCTTTTCCGGCGATACACACGCTGGTCGGAGATGCCTTTTTCGCTGCCATGGCGGGCGAATACATTCGTGCACATCCGCCGAAATCTCCGATCCTGCCGCTTTATGGCGCCGATTTTCCGCAGTTTATCGCGCGTTTTGAACCCGCCGGAAGCCTGCCTTATCTCGCAGACGTAGCGCATCTCGAAATGAGCTTGCGCAACAGCTACCATGCCGCAGATTCGCGCCCAGTGCCCCCTGCGGAACTGTCCGACCCTTTGCTGTTCACCCGAAAAGTCGTGCTCGCGCCGACGGTGTTCTGGCTTGCAAGCCGCTATCCCGTCACGCAACTGCACCGCTTTGCCTTGGGCGGCGAGAAACCTTCAGGCAGGGCCGAAGATGTCCTGATCACACGGCCCGAGTTCGACCCGATCGCCACGGCCTTCCCCACCGGCACCATCGCTGTTCTTGAATCGCTGCGTGACGGCATCGCCTTGGGTGAAGCGGCAGAGCTGGCACCGAATACGCTTGATCTGACCAAATTTCTCGGCACGCTTCTATCCGGCGGCGCCATCATCGACATTCAAGAGGTGTGACATGCTCCCTCATCCCCTGACCGCCCGCCTCCATCGCGCCACCACGCAGATCAACGCTGGGGCTGTGCTGACGCTACCGCTTCTGGCACGCCTGACCTTCGCCGCCGTGCTCCTGCGCTATTTCTGGGCCTCTGCGCTCACCAAGCTAGAAGGCCCGTTCACCCTCTCGTTCAATGCCTATGCCCAGATTTTTCCGCGCAAGATGGAAGCTGCGGGCTATGACATTTCCGGTTTCGGGGCCTTTGAATGGCTCACCATCATGGCCGGAACCTATGCCGAATTCCTGCTGCCCGCATTGATCGTTCTGGGGCTCGCCACTCGATTGGCCGCGCTCGGCATGATCGGGTTTATCATTGTGCAAAGCCTCACCGATGTGATCGGCCACGGGCTTGGCGCGGAAACGGTCGGCGCATTGTTCGACCGGCATTCCGACGCGCTGATCCTTGACCAACGCGCCTTTTGGATGCTGGGATTACTCACCCTCGCGGGGCTTGGTGGCGGGGTTTTCTCCCTCGACCGGCTGATCTCGAAACGGTATCAGCCCAACACAGCGGTCTGAACATCCTTGCCCCAACCGAGATAGAGCGTGCCATCCTTCTCGATCACCGGACGCTTCATCAGCGTCGGGTGGTCGGTCAAAAGATCAAGCGGGTCACGACCACGCTCCGCCTCGGACAGTCCGCGCCATGTGGTCGAGCGTGTGTTCACAAGTGCGTCCCCGAAGTTCTGATAGAATCGCTCAAGTTGCTCTCTTGAAAGCGGGTTGGCCCGAATGTCATGCAGATCGACCGCCAGCGATTTCGCCGCTTTGCGGCATGTGTCACAGGTTTTGATCCCGTAAATAACCGTCATTTTGCCCTCCTTGCAGGCATTTAAGTGGCGCATTCGGTGGCATTTTGCCCATTTTTCGCGCCCAGCCCCACCTGTTACGATTTTGTCGCTTGCCTTTATACAGATGTGTTGCACACTCGAAAGCGTGACTGCTGACTTTCGAACGACCGCTCCTTCCTTACGGGGCAGCAGGAAGACTTGGAAGACCTGGCTGCACCGGCCCGTCGCACGTTGCGGCGGATGAAACTAAAGGAGAGACGGGATATGCCCACCGGCACCGTAAAATGGTTCAACACCACCAAAGGCTACGGCTTTATTGCACCTGATGACGGCGGCAAGGATGTGTTCGTGCACATTTCCGCTGTCGAGCGCGCTGGTATGACCGGCCTCGCGGATGACATGAAGATCGGCTACGAGCTTCGTGAAGGCCGTGACGGACGCGCATCCGCATCCGATCTTGTGGCGCTTTAAGCCATTTACATCTTGAAAGTCGGCGGTTCCGGGCGCAAGTTCGGGGCCGTTTTCTATATGGAGGCCCTATGCCCACGATCCTGACTTTCGGCGACAGCAACACCCACGGCACGCAGCCCATGCTTTCCCGCCCTTCCGACCTGCCGCGTTTCGAACGGCGCTGGCCTGTGGTTATGGGCGAGGCTCTGGGCTGGGATGTGATCGAAGAGGGCTTGCCGGGGCGCACATTTGCCTCGCCTGATCCGGAGATGGGGCCGCATATGGACGGGCGGATCGGGCTTTTCATCGCGCTCGAAAGTCACGGGCCGATTGATGCCCTGACGATCATGCTCGGGACCAATGACCTCAAGGCCCATTTCGAGGCCGCGCCGGAGGAGATTGCACAGGCCTGCGCCTTCCATCTTGACGTTGCGCTCTCCGAAGAGATGCAGATACGCCACGGCGGCTTTGAGCCCTTCCTCATCCTGCCGCCCCGCCCCTACGCGACGGGCTGTCTGGCGGAGTTCTACGCGGGTGCAGAGGACAAGGCCCAAGCCACGCTGGACGCCATGCGCGCCGAGGCAGAGGCCCGCGATGTGGCTGTGTTCGATGCCAATACGGTGATTTCCGTTTCCGATGTGGATGGCGTGCATTTTAGCGAAGAGGTCCACGACACATTGGGCAAGGCGGTTGCAGATTTCATCCGCTCCGAGATTGTCGAGGACTAAAGCGTTTTTCGGTTAATCTGAATCAGATTGAGCGAAAAGCGTGTCCACACTGCATTGATGTTGCTGCGCTTCTCAAAAATTGAGTATCTCAAGGTTTTTGAGAAACGCTTTAACCCCGCAAGTGCCACATCAGACCGCAGCAAAAAGCCCCGCGCAGGCGGGGCTTTCCTATCTGTGACAAGACCTGAATGACTCAGGCAACAAGTCTTAACTGCCGGACATGGAAATCGTCTCGGGCTGATAACTCGGGGATTTCGGGCTGGTCGTGTTCACCGCCGCCACCGGCGCCGCATAGCTGCGCCGCACCACGGGGGCATCGACATAACCCGTCGCATCCGGCACGCCGCAGGAGATCATGCCATCGTAGCGGACCGGCTGTGTGCCGGCAGGGCAGAAATTCTCGACCTGCCCTTCATATGCGTAAAGTTTGACCGACGGATCGTAGGGCTGGGTCTCTGCCGCCAGAGCCGGACCCGCGCCCAACGTGACAGCCAGAACGGCAATTGCTGTTTTCATCATCACTCAAACTCCCGACAAAGCTCTGTTAACAGAAGATTACATCACGCGAGGGACGCGGGCAAGAATTGGGTGATGACCCACAAAGAATGTTCCCGCAAAGGAAACAATCAGTCCAAAATTGCCAAATTGACAATCAACGCACCCATTCCACGACCTCGCAACGCGGAGCCTCCGTGCGCAGCACCATGCGCGAAACCTCCCGCCACTCTGCCGGATCAAACGCAGGGAACCATGTGTCGGCGCCTTCGACCTCTGTGTCCACCTCGGTGATCACCAGACGGTCCGCCAGAGGCAGCATGGCCTTGTATATGCCAAAGCCCCCCATACCGTAGAGCCGCGCGCGCCCTTCCGAACGGGCAAAAGCGATAGCGTCCTCGACCGTCGCAAAGACATGCTCGTGATCTACCCCCTTGCTGGATACCACGATATTCAGACGGTTTTTCAGCGGCTTGAACGGCAGGCTTTCCCAAGTGTTGCGCCCCATGATAACGGCACCACCCATCGTCTCGCGCATGAAGAATTTCAAATCCTCCGGCGCGTCCCACGGGATCGTATTGTCTTTGCCAATGGCCCCGTTGCGGTCACGGGCGGCGATGAGCGTAATCATGAGACCTCCTTATACGGCAACCGGCGCTTTGATTGCAGGATCAGGGTCGTAATCCACGATCTCGATATCGTCGAAGGTGAAGTCGAACAAAGACTTCACATCCGGATTGAGCCGCAGCTTCGGCAGGGCCTTGGGCGTGCGCGACAATTGCAACGCCACCTGATCCATATGGTTGGAATAGATATGCGCATCCCCGATGGAATGGACGAAATCCCCCGGCTCGTAGCCTGTGACTTGCGCCAGCATTTGCAACAACAGCGCGTAAGACGCGATGTTGAAGGGCACGCCGAGGAACATATCGGCAGAGCGTTGATAGAGCTGGAGGTGCAACTTGCCGCCAAGGATTTTCACCTGCCACAGCGTGTGACAGGGCGGCAGCGCCATATTGTCCACCTCCGCAGGATTCCATGCAGACACGATCAGGCGGCGGGAATCGGGGGAGGTCTTGATCGCATGGAGCAGGTTTTCGATCTGGTCGATCGGGCCGCGCTCATGCCCCGGCCATTTGCGCCATTGCGCCCCGTAGACCGGCCCGAGATCGCCGTTCTCATCCGCCCACTCGTCCCAAATCGAGACGCCGTTCTCTTTCAGATAGCGGATATTGGTGTCACCGGACAGGAACCACAAAAGCTCATGAATGATGGAGCGCAGGTGCAGTTTCTTCGTCGTCACCAGCGGGAACCCGTCCGCCAGAGGATAGCGCGCTTGTAGCCCGAAATAGGAACGCGTGCCTGTGCCGGTGCGGTCAGTGGTGTCGACCCCGTGAGCGAGAATGGTTTTAAGCTGATCGTGGTATTGCTGCACGGGACATCCCCCAAGATGCTGTAGCCTTAAAGAATCCATTCATACATCGGTGAATCCAGCCACACAAACGCAAAGGGGGTTCGCCAAGCCGGAAGCTGGAAAAAATAGAATTCCGCGCAAGACGCGCTAATGTTGCCGCAAACACCTACAGGAGGAAGCGACATGCGCTATCTGCACACGATGGTTCGGGTCAAGGATCTGGAAAAATCCATGGCATTCTATGAACTGCTCGGTCTCAAGGAAATCAAACGTCACGACAGCGAAGCCGGACGGTTTTCCCTGATTTTCATGGCGCCCGAAGGCCAGCCGGAATGTCCGGTGGAACTCACTTATAATTGGGACGGGGACGAGGGATTGCCTTCGGACAGTCGCCATTTCGGCCATCTGGCCTATGAGGTGGAGGACATTTATGCGCTTTGTCAAAAGCTGATGGACGCAGGCGTGGTGATCAACCGCCCGCCACGTGACGGGCATATGGCCTTTGTGCGCTCGCCCGACAATATCTCGATCGAGCTTTTGCAAAAAGGCGACAGCCTGCCGCCGCAAGAGCCTTGGGCCTCTATGGAAAACACCGGCCATTGGTGAGGCCGCTTGCGGGCATCCAGTCGTATACCTACGAACCCAAAACAAAAAGCGTCGCCCACTGGGCGGCGTTTTTACGGCGTCCTCCTGAATGAGGCACACGCAACACTGCGGCCCAGATATGATCAGTAAATATAACGAATCTGGTCCGCCCAATACCGTTCGACCCGCCGCAAGGCGGTGTTGATATCCTCGATCCCTTCCGAGGAAATCACCCCTTTGTTCTGCAACCCGTCCGCGTGGCGCGAAAACAGGTCGGCCACGGTCTTGCGCACATGGTTGCCCTTTTCCGTGAGCTTGACCCGCACGGACCGGCGGTCAATTTCGCAGCGCTGATGGTGCATATAGCCCATATCCACGAGTTTTTTGAGATTATAGGAGACGTTCGAGCCCTGATAATAGCCGCGCGACTTCAATTCCCCCGCAGTCACCTCGTTCTCGCCGACATTGAACAGCAAAAGCGCCTGAACCGCGTTGATTTCCAGAATGCCGACCCGCTCGAACTCGTCTTTGATCACATCAAGAAGCAGACGATGCAGCCGTTCAACAAGGGACAATGCCTCAAGATATTGAGACATAAAGGGGCTATCCGTCGGTTTTACGAATGTTGAATGCATACTCATCTGTCACTCCGCCAATGGCCAGTTGGAGGACAGATTGACCGATATTTCCCAAAATTCGGTTAAACAGCGCGGAATTTTGCAATCAACAGATCACAACACCTCCGCGCAGAGCATCCGGCACAAACGCGGGCGCAGGTTTAGCCCTTCACGCCCCAAGACGCCTGATCGGCATCGGCAATGAGTTTTTCCAGCATCGGCTTGATCGCCTCGGGCACGGGTTTGAGCCCCGTCGCATAGGACAGCAAATCCTGATCATGCTCGTCCATGAGCATCTCGAACTCATCAAGCTCGGCCTCATTCATCGACGCCAGGTGCGCGTCGGCATAGCCCCCGATCAAAAGGTCCATCTCCTTGATCCCGCGACGCCATGCGCGGATTTTCAGACGCTTGCGGCGGATTTCGATGGTCTCTGACATGTGGCACTCCCTCGTGATCGCGTGCTTTTTGCACCCAACACCGGTTTATCGCAAGGGCGGTCTTGGCGCGGGGCCGTTTTTGACGCTATCACTACGGCGAACATAATCAAAACGGACGCCCTCCCATGTCTTTCCTGTCAGAAACGCTCTCCCGTGTGAAACCGTCTCCCACCATCGCCGTGACCAACAAGGCTCGCGAGTTGAAAGCCACGGGCAAGGATGTGATCGGTCTGGGCGCAGGCGAGCCGGATTTCGACACGCCGGAGAACATCAAGGCCGCAGGGATTCGCGCCATTGAAGAAGGCAAGACGAAATACACCGCAGTCGATGGCATCCCCGAATTGAAAGAAGCGATCTGCGCCAAGTTCAAACGCGACAACGGGCTGGACTACACCCCCGCGCAGGTCTCTGTCTCCGGCGGCGGCAAACAGGTGCTCTACAACGCGCTGGTGGCCACGCTCAATCCGGGCGACGAGGTCATCATCCCCGCGCCCTACTGGGTGTCCTACCCCGATATGGTCCTGCTCGGCGGCGGCACGCCCGTCGCGATCGAAGGCAAGCTGGAGAACAGCTTCAAAATCACCGCAGAGCAGCTTGACGCCGCCATCACGCCGAAGACCAAATGGTTCATCTTCAACTCGCCCTCCAACCCGACGGGCGCGGGATATTCTTGGGACGAGTTGAAGGCGCTCACCGATGTTCTGATGCAACACCCGCATGTATGGGTAATGTCGGATGATATGTATGAGCATCTGGCCTTTGACGGGTTCCGGTTCTGCACCCCTGCCGAAGTCGAACCGGGGCTTTATGATCGCACCCTGACCGTGAACGGCGTCTCGAAAGCCTATGCGATGACCGGCTGGCGGATCGGCTATGCGGCGGGTCCGGTCGAGTTGATCGCAGCCATGCGCAAGGTGCAGTCGCAATCGACCTCCAACCCCTGTTCGATTTCGCAATATGCCGCCGTCGAAGCGCTCAGCGGGCCGCAAGAGTTCATTGCCGAGAACAACAAGGCATTCCTGCGTCGCCGGAACATGGTGGTGGAGATGCTTAACGCCGCCGAAGGCATCACCTGCCCCACGCCGGAAGGCGCGTTCTACGTCTATCCGGACATCTCCGGCTGTCTCGGCAAGACCTCCGCAGGCGGGGCCAAAATTGCAACGGACGAGGATTTCGCCACCGCCCTGCTCGAAGAAACCGGCGTCGCCGTGGTCTTTGGCGCAGCCTTCGGCCTGTCCCCGAACTTCCGTGTGTCTTATGCGACTTCGGACGAGGCTCTCAAAGAGGCCTGCACCCGTATCCAAACCTTCTGCGCAGGGCTGAAATGAGCGTCAATCTTCCCGAATATTATTTCCGTGTGCGCGAGAACGGGGCCTTTGTGTTCCGCGTGGACACGGAGAACCGCCAGCGTCGGATCGAGATGGACCAGATCGCTGTGGTCAACATCAAGAACGGCGAGGTCAAACCCCATGGCGGGCGTGATCTGACGCCCGAAGACATGAAGGTGATCGAAGAGTGGATGGCGGAGCGCGTGGCTGTTCTGGCCCAGCGCGACATTGACGACATCCACCGCGCCGTGGACTACCTGAACCTGACCGCCCATTGGGCACAGACGCGGGCCACGGATGAACAGCTGGACAGTGTCACCGATGCGCTCTTGCTGGCCATGCATGATCTGCGCACGGTTCTGGTGCGGAAAAAAGCCGACCGGATTTTGAAGAAAGGCTGACCCCTTAACGCGAAATCCGCGACTTTTGCGCCCAGAACCTGTAGCTCATGGTCAACCATGCCATAGACAATCCGACGAGGAAGCCCATCCAGACCCCCGGCGCGCCCCAGTCAAAGACGAAGCCGAAGATATACCCCGCAGGCATCCCCAGCACCCAATAGCTGAGCGCGGCGAGCCACATCGGCACGGCTGTGTCATGCAGACCTCTGAGCAAAGACAAGGCCACGACCTGCCCGCCGTCAGAGAACTGCATCCCCGCCGCGAACAGGATCAACACGCCGCCAATCGCAAGCACCTCGTCGCGGGCCGGCTCGTCCGGAGCGATGAACAGCCCGATCAGAAAATCCGGCGCCAGAAGGAAGATCGCCGAGGCCAGCGCCGCCATACAAAGCGAGAGCACCACCACCACCAGCGCGCCTTTGCGCAAGTCCGCCTCGTCTCCGCGCCCTAACGCATTGCCGACGCGAATCGTGCCCGCCTGTGACAGGCCGATCTGGGTCATGAAGGCGATGGCGGTCAGTTGGAGCACGATGCCATGGGCGGCCAGTGTCTCCGTGCCGATCCAGCCCATCATGATTGCGGCGGCATTGAACAGGCCGACTTCGGACAGGGACGTGATGCCAATAGGCACACCCATGCGGAATACGGTGGCAAACATCGCCCAGTCAGGTTTGAACGGATTGCGGAACAGATCGTTTTCCGGCGTGGACTTGGCCGCATAGATCACCAGCGCCACAAGCATCGCGCTGCTCACGATCAGCGAGGCAATCGCGGAGCCCAAAACCCCCAATTCCGGCGCGCCGAAATTGCCGAAGATGAAGATGTAATTCAGCCCCGAATTCAGGATCACCGCGCCGATCACCACGAACAGAACCACACGCGTGCGTTCCAGTGCGGAAAAATAGCTGCGGAACACCGCGACAATCAGGGCAGGCACCATCTCGAACCCCGCCACGGCCAGATAGGGGCGGGCTTGGGCGGCGATATGGGGTTCCTGCCCCAACAACACGAGAATATCGTCGGAGAACCCGAAGATCGGATAGATCGCGACTGCGGCCAGCACAGACAGCCAGATCGCCATCCGCGTGGCGCGGCGCACCGTGGTCGTATCCCCCTGCCCTGCGGCTGTGGCCACCAGAGGCACCACGGCAAAGGCAAAGCCGGCCAGCAGAATAAACAGGATAAACCAGAAGCCGGAGGCCAGCACCAAAGCGGCCAGTTCATCCAGCCCGTACCAGCCCATCATGACCACATCGGTCATGTGAACCGCGAATTGCGCAATCTGACTGCCCGCCAAGGGAAGCCCCAAGGCGAGAGTCTTTTTCGCGTGCTCGAAATATGTGCGTTCCATCGTCATGAGTCGGCCTATAGGCGGGTTTTATTGAACCGCCTAGTCAAAAATCGCGCACAGGGGCATCAGTTTTGGTGCAGCAGCGTCCCGACAGGGATGACGGAGCTATTTGCGACGCGCCGAACGCAAGAGACTGGTGTCATAACCGTTCCAGTCCAGAATGCCTTCGACCGCCTGTTTCCGGTCCGGCGGCAGGGTCAAATCGCGTGACAGCACATGGGCCTGACCTGAGGGATAGCCGATCACCGCCGTGTGGTATTCGGCATCAACCCAAAGCACCCAGAACTCCCCGCCTTTGAACGCGTAGCGCCCCGGCCCGACCTTGCGCGCAAGTCCGCGTGTCGGCTCACCATCGGCACAAGGCCCTTCGGTGACCATCAAATCACCGGATTTTTGCGCTGTAAATGTCACCGCCCCGATGACGCAGCTTTTGCCCTCCGGCACGAAGGCCGCCACCTCATACCAGCGGCCGGAAAAGGCGACCGGATCAAGTGCAGCGATAGAGGACATGGACACTTCGGGATCGCGGGGGCCGGTTGCCTGTGGCGTAGACATACAGCCTGACAGGGCCGCGACAGAGACCAGTGCAATGAAGACCTGTCTCGCAACACCGGTGCCACCGATACGCGGACTGCCTTTCACAACCAGCTTGTGTCCCGCATCCGTTGCGAAAGTTTTCAATCCACGCACAAGCTCACCTTCCGCCCTTCGGCGTCCAAAACATCGTTACACCCGAAGAGCGGCATGACCGGCGTGCAGCTCTGTGACCGCGCCAGACACATGCCGGTTGAGCAGTCGCTGGACGTGGAGCACCGCTTGCCCGCGTCCTTTGGCGTCTCGAAACAGGTCATGATACCGCCAAGCCCCCCCGTCTTGAACGTCCCGCCGCGCGCTTCGCAGGCGGCTTTCTGGGTCTCCGACGCATGAGGGTCAAACCCCGCCAGCCCGTAGCCGGCGGAGGTCTCCTGTTCTTCCCCCTGACAGGCCGCGAGGCTGACACAGGCCAGCACACTCAACAGAAACCGACGCATTCCCAACCCTGTCCTCACCTTACCCGTCCTCAATATGGCATCGGGTGGAGTTTGTGCAGTTTTTCGATTTCTTTCAACAGGTCTTCCGACAGGGTCACGTCGCGCGCGTCGAGAGATTTCTCAAGCTGCTCTACAGATGTCGCGCCGATGATCGGCATGGTGTCGAAAGGCCGTGTGAGCGTCCATGCCACCGCCATCGTTGTCGGGTCCAGCCCGTGTTTCTTGGCCAGCGCCACATAAGCCCGCTCTGCCGGCCATGTGCGTTCGGCCACGCGCCCGCCCAGATTGCCGTTGATATCCATTCGCGAGCCTTTGGGCACCACCGTGCCGCCCTTGTATTTGCCGGACAGAATACCCGCCGCCAGAGGCGAATAGGCCAGAAGCGTGATATCTTCATGCACCGCCAGTTCCGCGAGATCGGTGTCATACATGCGGAACATCAGCGAGTATTCGTTCTGGATCGACTGCATCCGCGGCGCGTTCATCTCTTCGGCCAGACGCAGCCATTGCGCCATGCCCCATGTGCTTTCGTTGGAGGTGCCGAATTCGCGCACCTTGCCCTTTTTCTGAAGCGTCCCCATGACTTCGAGCACGCTGCGCATATTGTCTTCGATCTCGGCTTTGGAGGGCTGTGTCGACGGATCGAATTTCCAGTTCTGGCGGAAGGCATAAGAGCCACGGTTGGGCCAGTGGAACTGGTAGAGATCAATGTAATCCGTCTGAAGCCGCTTGAGACTCGCGTCCAGCCGCGCTTCGAGATTGGAGGCGAGAATCCCCTCTTCGTTGATATTGCCGACGCCTGCGATCTTGCTGGCGATCACCCAATCCTCACGCCCGCCACGCGCGGCGAAATACTGGCCGATTATTTCTTCGGTATCGCCCGCCGTCTCCTTGCGCACGGGGTTCACCGGATACATCTCGGCGGTATCGATGAAATTGATCCCCACCTCTTTTGCGCGGTCGATCTGCGCATGGCCCTCAGCCTCTGTATTTTGCGTGCCCCATGTCATGGACCCCAAGCAAATCTCGGAAACCAAAAGATCGCTACGGCCGATTTTGCGCATTTTCATAGATGTTACGTCCTTCGTCATCTTGATGTTTGCGCACACATTAGCGCCGCGCTGCCGCAGGGCAAGCCGATGCACCCCCGCACAGGGCCGAAAAAGCCGCAGCGGTTCGTTCCTGCAAAGCAATGGTGCAAAATTACGCCTCGCAAAAGTGCATCCAAGGTTTAAATGAGCAGATGAGGATGCAAGGGAGACTTTCCCGTGCCTCCTTCTCCCTGTTGGACTTGGCGCGCATTCCCTCGGTTTGCGCGCCTTTTTTTGTCGAAAGCCGCTGGGCTCTGGCTCTTTGCGTCCAAGCGCGATAGGAAAGCCCACAAGACATATGTAACGGACCGGACGACCCACATGGCACGCACGCTCATCACCTCCGCCCTGCCCTATATCAACGGCATCAAGCACCTCGGCAATCTTGTCGGCTCACAGCTCCCTGCCGATCTCTACGCTCGCTACCGCAGGGCCCGTGGCGACGAGGTTCTGTTCCTCTGCGCCACCGACGAACACGGCACCCCCGCAGAGATCGCCGCCCAGAAAGCCGGCAAGCCGGTCGCCGAATATTGCGCCGAACTGCACGATATTCAGGCCGAGATCGCCGCAGGGTTCCGCCTGTCCTTTGACCACTTCGGACGCTCGTCCAGTGCTCAGAACCACAAGCTGACACAGCATCTTGCCACGCGCCTCTATGAGGCGGGGCTGATCGAGCTTGTGGAAGAAACCCAGATCTACTCCGAGACCGACGGGCGCTTCCTGCCGGACCGCTATATCGAAGGCACATGTCCGAACTGCGGTTATGAAAGCGCGCGGGGCGACCAGTGCGACAACTGCACGAAACAGCTCGACCCGACCGACCTCATCAACCCGCATTCGACCATCTCGGGCGCAACGGACCTTGAGGAAAGGGTTACGAAACATCTTTACCTTAAACAGTCGCAGATGCGTGATGCCCTGAACGACTGGATTGACAACAAGGCCGACTGGCCCGTGCTTACCACCTCGATCGCCAAGAAATGGCTGAACGATGGCGACGGGTTGCAGGACCGCGGCATCACCCGTGATCTGAACTGGGGTGTGCCCGTGCAATTCGACGGCGCACCGTGGTCGGGGATGGACGGAAAGGTCTTTTACGTCTGGTTCGACGCCCCCATCGAATACCTCGCATGCGGGGCAGAATGGGCGGCGAAACAAGGGCTTGAGGACGGGGCTTGGGAACGGTGGTGGCGCACGGACAAAGGTGCCGAGGATGTGCGCTATGTGCAATTCATGGGCAAGGACAACGTCCCGTTCCACACCCTGTCCTTCCCTGTCACCATGCTCGGGTCCAACGAGCCGTGGAAGATGGTCGACTACATCAAATCCTTCAACTACCTGAACTATGACGGAGGGCAGTTCTCCACCTCGCGCGGGCGTGGTGTGTTCATGGATCAGGCGCTTTCGATCCTGCCAGCGGACTACTGGCGCTGGTGGCTTCTCTCCCATGCACCGGAAAGCTCCGACAGCGAATTCACATGGGAAAACTTCCAGCAGTCGGTGAACAAGGATCTCGCGGATGTGCTCGGAAATTTCGTTTCCCGCATCACCAAATTCTGCCGGTCCAAATTCTCCGAAGCCGTGCCCGAAGGCGGCGCATATGGCGAGCAGGAGCAGGCGCTGATTGCCGATCTGACCGAAAAGGTCAAAGAATATCAAAGCCATATGGACGCTATCGAAGTGCGCAAAGGGGCCAATGCGCTCCGTGCGATCTGGGTGGCGGGCAACGAATACCTGCAATCGGCGGCCCCTTGGTCCACCTTCAAGGAAGACCCCGAAAAAGCCGCCGCGCAAGTGCGTCTGGGCCTCAACCTCATCGGGCTTTACGCCCGTCTCGCCGCCCCGTTCATCCCCGACACAGCAGGCAAGCTGCAGACCGCTCTGGCGCTGCCCGATCTCGACTGGCCGGAAGATGTGGCGGCGACGCTTGATGTGCTCAAACCGGGTCATACGTTTACGGTGCCGGACAACCTGTTCGCCAAAATCGCCGATGAACAACGCGAGGAATGGCAGGAAAAATTCGCCGGCAAACGCGACTAGACCCCGCCCGACACCGCAACGCGAAATGTTCGAAAAATGCAAAAAGCCCTCCAGACGGAGGGCTTTTTTGTGGTCGGCAAACCATCGGACTTCTGTCGGACATGCGTCGGACCTTTTTCGGGCCTGAGCCAAACACGGCCTACAGTCGGCTATGCATCCCGATTAGCTCCACCTGACTGTTCACCTGCATCTTCTCGAAAATCTGCTTGAGCCTCTGGCGCACGGTGGAGGCTTTGACGCTGAGCAATTCCGCGATCATGTTGGGCGTCTTGCCCGCGACCAGAAGCTCGACCGTTGTGATCTCCGCCGCAGACAGCCCATAGGTCTCGCGCAGACAGCTTTGCTTGAGCGCGGTGGTGTCGCTACATTCGGTGCGGATCGCGCAGACTTTGAAATGCATGAAGAAGTGCCGCAAATTCGGCGGGATCTGGATGATCAACACGCTGCTGCTCTTGTCGGCGATATTGAACTGATAGGCGCGGCTCATCGACAGGTCGGGATCACTGGAACACAGCTCCCTAATCTCGGCACCAAGCGGCGCGCTCATCTCATCGGGGATCACATCCCCCAACCGCGCGCGGGTCTGGATCTTGCCGCTGCTGTTGATGCTGAAACATTCCTTGCCATCGACATCGAGCACAAAGACCTCGGACTCCGTGCCTTTGAAAAACTGCGCAAAGGCGGCGATGTGTTTGTGGGCGGTTTCGTCGGCCTGCGCCGTGGCCTTGGCAAACATCGCCTGAATACGTTCGATCCTGGCCACATCATCGGCGCTGATCGGCGGGTGGTCATTGTCGAAATGCACCGTCATCGCCCAATAGCCGTTGGGCGTCAGAATACGGATGGAGAAATGCACCCCGAAATTCAACGGATAGAGATAGTCGCGATAGATCGGGATCATGTCCCGCTCCGCACGGTCCGCAAACACGTCCTGATCACAGGCATAGCCGCGCTCCATCATCAGCCCCAGCACCGCCTCGCGCGGATCGTTGCGCACCCAGCCCTCACCGATGTAGCTGGGCAAGGCCTCTTTCATCTCCTTGGTGCCCGCCATCCATGTGCCGCGAAAAAACGGGTCCGTAGCGGGAATGAGCGCCCCTGTGCCTCCCAGAATGTCCACAACGATTTTGAGCGCTGCGTCCCAATATTGGGCGTCTTCGGTTGCGCGATGCAACGTGTCTTCAAGCTCTTGGAAAAGGGTGTTCAAAGTCGGTCCTTATCGTCGTGACGCCCCGAACAGGGCAGCGAAGCCGCAGAAAGAAAAGGGAGATTGCCAGCGGCCCGCCTGTCACCCCCTCAAAACGGGAGGCCCGAGGAAAGGACAACGCGTCTTTGGATCAACTCTAAGGCGGTCTTGGACCATTTGGAAAATTTTTCTCGCCAATTTGGCCGACAACTCCCGTTTGGTAGTTCGCTTCGGTTTTTTTGCAACATACCCAAGTCTTACCCCCGCGCGCGGGGGTGTCCGTTTTTTAACGATAGGAACCCCCATGGCCCGACGTTTTGCGACTGCCTCCTTGCGCTATATTTTGATGACACTGGTGTTGGGCGGCGGTGTGCCCACAATGGCGGAGGCGCAGAACCTGATCGTCAATGGAGACTTCGAGTCTCCTGTCGTGCCGAATTACGGGGACAATCTTCTGGTTTTGCCTGCGCCGTGGCTTGCCTCACACGACATGAATGGCACCATGCCCGCGTCGTTGGTACGGGTTGACGGTCCGAACGGAGCCACAAGCACGGCTGCGCCCAATTTGTATGGTGGCGACGCGCTGATCCAAGCCCTGCCGCAAACGGATGCTTCCAACACCCCCGAAGGACAATATATGCGGTGGTTCGGCACCCCGCAATTTGGTCAGTCGATACATATGGAGCAAGACGGCTGCATCAAATTCGGTGCAGAGTTTGCTACTGCAAATGCCCAGCTAGTTCCTTCGTTAAGTCTGCTACCAATGGTTCAGATGATGATCCAAGAGTTTACGCCGAGCGATTTGGAAGCGTCGCAGTCCACCATACCGAACAATTCGAACGCCTACGGTCCCGCACTCAACTGGGCACAAAATTGGATAGCAACCGACGGCAGATGGCACGCACAAGCCATTTGGATGACGGTTGAGGCAAACAAAACCTATTTATTCAGCGCCATATCCCAGCATGGCGTTGCAATGGATAACATGTCTGCCGAATTTGTGCCTGAGGAGCAATGTGCTGCAGGCTGGACGCCGCCAATTCCCACATTGGAGGCCAGCGATATTTCCCTCACCAAATCCTGCACGCCAGCCTCCTCCTCCGAACATAACGGGCAGGTCGGTCAGGTGTGGGAATGTTCCGTGGATGTCACCGTGCCGAGCGCGCCTTTTGCGGGCAGTTTGAGCGTCACGGACCTCTACACCCCGATTTCGACCACCGCGAGCGAAGTGGTCTCCGCCACATCCTCTTCGGGTGGTTTCGACTGCACGGCGGGTGCGACCTGCATCATCGACGGGGCGGATTTCGATGCGAGCGGCACCGATACGCTCGACTTTGCCATCTTTGTCACCAGCACCGAATTGCAGGACAGCTACCCGATGCAGAACTGCGTCGAGGGCAGCTATGACGACGGGACGGGCGTGGTCAGCCCCATTGCGGGCAACTGTGTGGATGCGCAATGGATTCCGCGCAGCTCTATCGACAAGAGCTGCGACCCTCTTGAGGCGGACGCATCGGGGTCGATGACAATGAACTGTCAGATCGAGGTGACGGGCACGGACCTTGCGACGGGGAGTTATATTTTCGCCGCTGATATGTTCGGCGCCTTGCCGCCCATGACCACGACGATTGCGGGCACGATGATGAATGTCACCTCGACCGAGCCGTGGTCTTGTGTGGATCAGAACATCAACAACCCCGGATCGACGGGTCTGTGTGAACTCACCGCCGCCGATATGCTGGCCGCAGGTGGCGCGTCGACCCTCAACGTCAGCTTCGATTTCAGCGCAAGCGAGTCAGAGGGTCAGGTGGTCAACTGTCCCATGACCGACATTCTGCCCGCCTCCTTTATCGGTGCCGCTGGCCAGCGGAGTGCCGCGCCCGATGTGGATGCGCCGCAAGCCGATACGATTGCAGGCCTGCCCGACAACTGCGTGGTTCTGGATCTTCCCGTGTCACCCGAACCGCCCGAATTTGCCTTGAAAAAAGCCTGTCGTCTGGGCGGGGTGCAGGATGGGAACGCCTTTTATGCCTGCACGATCTACATCAGCCAGACCAGCGGCGCGCCGATCACCGGTCCGCTGACCTTTGACGAGCTGTTCTCGACCACATCGGGCAGTCCCGCGACGCAATATATGCTGAACATGCAAGGCACCCCCGCCATGCCGAACGGATGGGATTGCCAGCAGCCGCCCTACACCAATGGCGCAAGCTGCACGATTGCCGCCGCCGATTTCAACACCAACCCGAGCCACCGGATTGATGCCTATCTGTCGATCCCGATTTCGGAATTTGGCGACGAGAGCTTCGAGAACTGCGCACAGGTGCGGATCGGGGATCAGGTCGTCGGCGCAGCGGACTGTGTCGAGGTAGAGCAGCCGCCCGTCGAAACCGTCTTTGATGTCACAAAACAGTGCAAAGAGGCAGGCCCGCGACAGACATTCGGTTCCTCGGTCTGGTTCCAGCCCTATCAATGCACCCTCACGGTCGCGACCAACGCGCCTTTCACGGGGCCGCTGTGGCTTTCGGAAGCTCTGTCCTTCGGGCAGAACTCCGGTGCGGGTTCGATCCTCAACATCACCTCCGCCGATCCGTGGATCTGTTCCACCCCGCCCTATGCGCCCGCGGGCCAAGGCACGACACCGGAGTGCAGCATCGACGGCGCACAATTCCCCGCCTCGGGCCATTCGACCCTGACCGTTGATCTGATGATGAACGGCGCGATGGATCTGTTCGGCGCGGAGAACTGCGTCTCGATCGGTCTGGGCAAAGAGGTCGGAGAAGGCGAACCGCTGGCCAGCGATTGTTTCGAGATCGCCCCGCCGCCTGCGCCCGAGCCAAGCCTCGACATCACCAAGACCTGCGACCCCGCCGTGTTGGGCAGTGATGGCATCTGGACGGCGGAATGTGAGATCAACGTCCATTTCGAAAATTTCGACACGACGACCAACCGTCAATTCTACATTTACGACGAATTGGGCGGAAATGGTCCGCAGACGCCGCTGACCTCGCTGATGCCTTTCAATGCAATGGGCGCAGGCGGCTGGGGGCCATCAACCGGCACACCCGCAGGGTTCAACAACGCCACCGGAATGCTTCTGAACTATCTGCAAGCCGATGGCAGCGCCACGATCACACAGCCTTACACCGCAACCTTCTCCGGTCCTGCGGGGCAGTTGATCAACGGTGGGCCGATCACGAACTGCGCTTGGGTCACGATCCCGACGCTCTCCATGCGTGCGCCTGAGGGGCCGGTCGGGGATGAAAAGGTCTGCACACCGATCACCTTCCCCATAAGTGCGGTGGGCAATACCGGTGTGATCCTTGATCCCGCTGTGCCCGACACGCCCGAACCGGATACCCCCGTTGGCCCCGTCATCGCGACAGGTAGCGTTGGATCGACACGACCCATCATCGACATTGTGCGTCCCGAGACACCGACGCCGGTGCCCGATGTGCCGCGTCCGATATTGACCGTGGGAAAGGAACAAACCGGAAGCTGTGATCCCGACCGCATCAGCCAGACCTATGACTGTGGCTTCCGCCTGCGTGTCACCAATACGGGCGACGGGGCCTATCTCGGGCCGCTGGTGCTGACCGATACGAGCGGCGCACCGGGGATGGTGGCGGCGCAGGTGGTGTCGGGCAATGGCTGGACCTGTGGTGCGGTGGTGAACGCGGCGATGTCGTGTTCCAATCCCGCGCTCAACCTTGCACCTGGAGCATCAACCTATATCGACCTGCGCATGACGGTCAGCGCCCTGCGCAAAGGTGGCACGTTCCAGAACTGTGCGGCAGTCGGGGTTCCGGCCAACCGCACGGAACGCGTGGCCCTGATCCAGAAACTCATGAATGATCGCGGCCTCAACGCGGGGCCTGTTGATGGCAAACCGGGGCAAAAGACCTACACCGCCCTGTCCAAACTGCGCAGCGATCTTGGCCTGCCGGACAGCCGCGAGTTTGACGATGCGCTATTCGAGGCGCTCGGCTTGCCCCTGCAAGACAAGGGCGCGAGCTCTTGCGTCACGGCCACGCTGCCCGCAATGCCCGCGCCGCCCCTGCGCTGCGATGCGGTGAGCACGGTGAAACAGGGCGAAACCTGTGCCTGTCGCTATGACAACATGTTCGCCAGCAGCAACACCTCCTGCCAATGCGTCAAAGGGTTTGAACTGGTGAGTGGCAAGGGCTGCGTCGAGGTCATCGCCGACACACCTGCGCCAGCACCAACCCCTGCGCCCACGCCCGCGCTGCAATGTGACCTGCGCTCGACCTATGAACGCGGTGATATCTGCGCCTGTATCGATCATGAAAACGCCAAAAACATCTCGGCCACGCAATGCGGTTGCACCAATGGCCTGCCGATGATCAACGGCAAATGCCTTCCGATTGCGATCAAGCCTTCAACCCCCGTTGACGACGTTGATGGCACTGAGACATGCAAAATCAAACTCAACGGAATTTGCATTAAATAACAAAGTGTTGGCCCTGTGTTATTGGATAGCACGGGGTCGATATCGCTTATCTCTCACGGGTTTGTCATCAGTGAGTGGCCGCATTTGAGGCGCTTCAATTCAACTTTATGAAAGATAAAATCATGACTCCGAATTTTCGCAAGATCGCACTGACTGGCACCATCGCATTTGGTACGCTCGTCGGTGCAATGTCCCCTGCATTTTCCATGTCGGTGAGTGAGTATTACGCGTTTGTCAAAGACTGTCATGGCAAGGGTGGTAAAACGGGCGTTCATTCGGATGGCTCGTTGGGGTGTCACATCGGGATGGCCCCTGTCGAGATTGACGGCTTCAAAGAGGCGCTGGTCCCCTCGAAAGAGCAGATTTCCAAACTCTCGATCGAAAAACTCCCCACAAAGATGCGCGCTGAAACTCAGGGGGAGCAGGTTTTGAAATCCGACGTGACCTCGCGCGGCAGACTGGCCAATGATTGGGCGGTTAGCGAAATCAAATGATTGGGCGGTTAGCGAATGAACCGCTCCTCAAGGCGCAGGCGGTCCCTTTGACCTCCGCGCCCCCCTTTCTACTCTCCAAATTCGAAAGATGAATTCATGACTTCAAGACGCAGATTTTTACTCGGCGCAGCCGCCATCGGAACGAGCATGATGGCGGGGCTTTCTCCCGCGCTGGCCATTGGCGGCAATGATCCGATTCCGGGCGTCGATATTATCATCAAGAAAAATCCCGGCAGTAAGCCGATCAATCCGTATTCCCTCACGGGCAGCGAGATCAAAATGCTCAACGGCCTCAAGGGCGCGGATCGTCCGGCCTTTGTTTTGAAAACCGTCGCCAAACACATCGGTGAGGATGGAGAGTTCGTGGCCTCCGGCATGAAGGCGTTGAGCGATATCTGGTGTGGACCGTGCAAGATGGTCAACGACATCTCGGTGAAATTCCCCGTTGGTGAAGCCACCTACATGCTGGACCTGCACATTCACGGAAAAGGTTCCGCACCGTCCAAATCACTTTCCGACGCTATGAAGCGCGATTGATACTCGACCGGCTTTTGACCACCTCAATATATCCAACAAGGACAACACTATGACCCTTTTTACGACAAAGAACCTTCTCGCCGCAGCCACGCTTGGCCTCATCCTGCCGCTGTCCGCACAGGCACGCCCCTATGACGTGTGCTATGCCGACACAGGCGATGCGATTGGGTGCTGGCTTTCTGAAAAACTCGGCGGGGATTACATCCACTTCGGCGATCCCGATACGCCAGAAGAAGATTTTGAGGTGCAAACCCTCAGAGCGGAAGGTTACATGAAACTCGACCCGATCAAAGGCGAGGTGATCGAGAAACGCGCCGCAACGATGAAACTCGGCGAGGGCGCAGCACAGCCAAATGCAGCACGCGCCAAGACCGTCAAACATGTTCAGGTTTGCAAAACCGGCGAGATCATCGAGATGATCAAAGAGAAAGTCCCTGCCGAGAAGATCGCGGCAAGCTGCTACAAATAACATGACAGGGTGCGGCCCGCCGCTCAGAGCGGGTCGCCCTTTTTCTTTTCAATTCGAGGTTTTCCGCATGTCCCGTCCCTTTCCCGCTGCGCATATGTCGCTTCTCGCCCTTGGTCTGACCGTCTCCGCCTTGGGGGCCTCGGCCGAGATGATGGAGGTCGTCGGCATTGCGGATGGCGACACATTGAACGTCCGCCAAGGCCCGAACGCCGCCAGCGCCGATATTGGCGATCTGGAGGAGCATACGATGGTCGAGGTGCTCGGTCGGAACTTTGCGCAGACATGGGCGCAGATCCAGTATGGCGATCAGTTGGGCTGGGTCTCGACGGCCTATCTCGCCTCCTCCGCACCGCCCCCTGCGGTGATTGGTGCCAATGTTGTCACCGGTATTGCCGCAGACGATCCCGACGGCGGGCTGGTGGTGCGCGGTGGTGCTGGCACGGACTTTGCCGCCATCGGCACGCTGCGCAACGAAACCGTGGTGCATGTCATCCAGATGGCCGAGGGCGGGACATGGGCGATGATCGGTTTCGGCGGCAATGTGGGTTGGGTCAGCACGGCCTATCTGACGGCGGCCAATACCCTACCCGCGCCGACCGGCGGCGTTGATCCGCATACGGCCCCCGATGGCGGCCCCCTGCCTGCGGTGTTTACCGTGACGGGCGTGGCAGCGAACGACAAGCTCTGGGTCCGCGATGCGCCAAGCGCGACTGGCGCTCGGCTCGGCGGGCTCACCCCCAATTCGGTGGTCAGCCTCAACGCACGGGCATCCGAAGACTGGGGACAGATCACGCTCAACGGCCAGATCGGTTACGTTCACATGAGCTACCTCACCCGCGCTGCCGAGAGCGGTGGCACCACGACAGTGAACGGATTCCCCTTGGGGCTGACCTGTCGCGGGACGGAGCCGTTCTGGACCCTGACCGTCGCTCAGGACCGCACGGTGGAATATACCTCGCTTATTAACGGCGCGGACCCGATCACCTCGCTGACGCAAACGACACCCGCCATAGGTGGCGGCTATCCCTACACCTTCGGCGCACAGCGCTATTCCGGCACGCTTGATCAGACGGCCTGTTCGGATGGCATGTCCGACATCAGCTATTCCATGTCACTGATCCTGACCCGCGCCTTGAACGGCGGCGGATCGGAAACGCTCTACGGGTGCTGTAATGTAGAATAGAACGGTCTTGGACATGGCGGCGGCTTGCGAAAGACAGATACAGGGGGTCGGGGCCGCAGAACGGATTCTGCGCACCAAGCACCGGAAAGATTCGGCAAATGTTGCCTCTTGCACAACATGCTTCAGGAAAATGCGGCCTCCGCCTCTTCCATAGCCTCAAGAGTGACTTGCGCGGCACGCTTCCAGGTAAACTCCTGCGCCCGTTTCTGGCCGGCATGTATCAGTGCGTCTCTCTTGGACGGGTTTGCCACAAGAGCCGCCCTACTGAAATGTCTCTGGCCCCGAGGAATAAAATTTACCCCCCTACCGCTCGCTACCCTCTTGGCCAATTCCCTACAGAATCGTATAAATACTGTATGCGAAAGAAAAGCCGCCCCAATATGGAGCGGCCCAACTATCGCAACTAGCCGATTGCAGCGGCAAAGTGCAATGTACACACCTAATTTATACGGGATTTGCTACGCCGCTGCAATCAAAACTGGAACCGTTTTGACGGAGCTGGAAATGAGCGATTTTCGGAACTTGATCCACACGGTATCTGATCTCATTAGTGGGATCTTCTATCTTGTACTTTTGATCGACCGACTAAAGTAATGACGAAGTTGGGGCCGGAGGAATTCGGCCCCCTACTTCAAACAGATCAAATAGTTTCGACTTCAATATCGCAAAGATACCCACCGCTGTCGCTCACATGCGCTACACGAATGATCAGCCATTCTCTATCAACCCCCTGACAAAACCCCGCCAGGACAAGCCGTGTCCTTGCTATAAAATATTGTCGGTGGAAGCGCAAAAAAATGGCTAAGGGACCAGCGTCAAGTTCGGAACATTTCAGAAATTTCAGGAACCACGAAAGCGCGATCATGTTCACTGGTACCCGCGGCCGGACTCGAACCGGCACGACCTGTTACGGCCTAAGGATTTTAAGTCATTTGTGTTTTGCTCAAAATCAACGGCTTACGATTTTTTAGTCCCATGAACATAACAAAAACAAAGGGTGACTATGGGACCAGAACACCCGAAACATCTTCGCGGACCCTTCCTGGCAATCAAGAGACGCAGAATGCACGCAGTGACAGAAATCCCATGCAATGAAATTCCCAGACATGAGGCCCAGTACCTTTCACACTTGCGAACGATAGAAACCAGATAAAAGGTAATCCCCTCAAAAAATACGCTGCGAATTCAAGTGAAAGAATTTATATCTATAAAGCCTCCCAACAAAATCACTTTTTGAGAAGGTCGTTCAAAGCACCACGAGCGAATGCGTAGTTAGATTCTGCTGCCGTGAACAAATTCGAGATCAATGACATATCAGGTGACGATGCGATTTTTGAGCACTCATTCTCCTGCCCAGTCGCAATATTTTCGAATATACTTAAATCAAATCCACCATTCCAAACCCATTCGTCCTCGTCAAAGTAATATTTGGTGCGGGTCGCTGATACGACAAAGGATTTATCATTAAGATCGGCTTTGAAGGATCTGTCCACCTCAGTCCACGCATCGCCCTTGAAAAGGTCCGTTGGGGACCACGAAATTTTCTGAAGGGAGGTAAGTTTTAGAAGTTTCGAAATCGCAGCTCGCCATTGTTCTGAGGAATAACTCATATCCTCGCGTCCTCTTCTTTCTGGTAGGTTTCGATTTCATCAGCTAATTCACTCAAACTACTTACCAACGCCCAAAAGTCATCATCTTGGTTGACCGAGGTGCTAGGAGTCATTTTAGTGCTTAACTCGTCCATATTTATCTTTACTTTCTTATACTTAGACTCAACCGATTTGGATATCAATTGAAGGTTCTTTATTTGCACCCTTTTAACGGAGCGCAGTACGACGCCAACTTCTGGAACAACTTGACTAGCTCTCAGATCACTCATGGAGCTTTCGGCATGATCCACCAGACGTTTGGTTATTCCCAGAATTTTATTATGAATATCGGGCAATCTACTTTTGGCAAAGTACTTATTGGAAATCTGCGAAACGCCTAAAGCAGCATAGAATGAGAAAACCACCCCGACATACCCCGCAATACCACCAAATATCGACCACGCCATAGACGCATCAAACGGATTGGTCCCGATTAAATAGGAAGAGTCTACAAGGTATACTATTATAATTAAAACAATCGGCAAGATAACTGCCCAGGAGATAAATTTGAACATTTTGACCATATCGGCATCCAAGGATAAGCTAAGATAATCTCCATACATTAGATGTCTGAAATGTGGTTTGTCAAAACTTACACAATTGAAAAATCATACTCTTATTCTGGCAAACACGTGAAATACTTTTGAGCTTTCAGCTGGAGAGCAAGCTAAGCCATACAAGCGCAGACCATCCCTCACTATGACGTCAAACGTTCCTTCAAACAGTTCGCGGAATTAAGTGGTGAGCCTGCCGTGCCCTTCAACGAATCTATGGACATGGAACAACAATCGTACAACTTATTGAGACCAGTTTGGGAGCAAATCCTTGGAAAACCGCGCAACTACTGCGATGAAGGGGGCACAAGAAAGCAGCGGCTCATACGGCATACTCAGGGGGTGCTTGGATATGGAAACCGATGCGGCAAGCGCGCCCCCGCCTTTTTGATTATTTAGTAATAAGATGAAAATATTATACACGATACTTACCGCCGTGCTGGGTTTAGCCCTGAACACCCCAGCCCACTCTGATTTTATTGACACACAATGGTCAGTCGGCGGGTTCACTGAGGAGGCGTGATTTATCAATCAGCAAAGCGTCATAGGCCAATCCCAGATCTTCAATCGCGGTTTCGCGGAAGGATCGCATCCAATCACCGAGAAGGCAGTGCCTCTGAGGTGTTTCCAATCACAACGTGCAAGGTCAGCACGAAGTGTCACAGTCCTTTTCCTAGCGGTGCGATTTAGATGACCTGACGCTTACGAGACAAAGAAGAACGTATCGAAATCGCCGCCATAATTCATGCCCCCTGTTCGACATCGAACTCCGCAATCAGGAAATCGACCGTTGCCTCATCGCGCAGCTTGCAAACGATGTTCTGGTTCGCAAACGCGCCTTTGAAACGCTTGGCGTGGCTGGGGTCTACGGTCTTGCGCCATTCGACACCCACCACGTGCTCAGCCTCTTCTGGGGCGGCGCCGGGCCGCTTCATCCGTGGCTCTATCAGCGGCTGATCAAACAGCGGGCCATCCGGGGTCATAAACTCGGCGGCTGGCACAACCTCGCTCGTCACCACGCCATAGCCGATATACCCGTTTCCCTTGTCATAGACGAAGACCTCATCGCCCACGCTGAGTTGTTGCAAGCGTTTGGAGTAGAACTCTCCGCCACCGGCAGAGATGAAACCATAGCGCTTCATGTCCTCCCACGAGCGATGCTCGCCCAGCCCTGCGTTCACGAAATAGTAGCCTGACCACGGGGCGCGGACCTTGCGTTCTGACCGTTCTTCCACCTCGTCTTGATCGAGCAGGAAATCAGTCGTTAGCCATTCGCGGCCATCGGCCTCGAACACGTTGAAGAACGCGGTGTTGATCGCCAGCCCATGCTCTTCCGACAAATATTCAACGATACGGCGCGACGCGGCATCCAACTCGCTTGCGACAATCAGCATGGAATGCGTCGCGTTCAACCGCTCGGGGATGCCCTGGTCGAAACGCTCCCGAAAAGCAGTCACAAGTCGCTCGCCCAGATACTTCTCGGCTCGCTCGTAGACCTCCGGCGTAGTCAAGGTCCGCACCCATGACGCGTAGTCGAGCACTTGGGCTACAACCTCGCGCGGGGTGCGGTCTTTCTTCAACTCGATGATGATCAAACCGCCCGTGGCGTCCATTGCCAGAAGGTCGATGAATTTGCCGTGGTCTGTGGGTACCTGTCTCCCGATGACCATCGCGTCGAGGCCCAAAAGGCTTGGGTCGGACTCCACCCAGTCTTCGATCAGCTTTTCGTTGCTGAGTGCCCGTCGGACCGCAGGGCGTAGCTTTCCGTCTGATATGGCGTAGAGCGAAGTCATGCGGCTTCATCCTCCTCGTCTGGCGGGTATTGCTCCGCAAGCGCAGCGTGCAGCGCTTCGATCTGATCAAAACATGGCTGCTCGGTCAACTCAGTGATGTCGTAGTCTCTGCAAAAAGCCAAATCACTTGCTGACATGTAGAGCTGCTTCACGAGGACTTCGGCAATCTGCTCGCCCACATCGACGTACTCGCGTTCTTCGCCATTTTGAGAGGCGATAAGGAAGTCGCGGTAGCCTTCTTTGATGATCTCTTCACTGTGGCGCTGGATTTCGGCCACGGTCCGCAGGACATCCCTCACCTTCCGTTCAAACTCGCTTTCCGAGTTGAAGAAAATGTTGCCATTGGCGTGGGCCGTATTGTTCCGCTCGCCCACCAGCTTGGCATAGGTCCCGATCTTGCCGTTGTCGCATTGGATTAGCTTGAGGAAGCGGAGCACTGTGCTTTCATTCACCACACTAAAAACAAACGGCGATGTTGCTGCCATCAGGTCCTTTTCCATGTTTTTGTTAAATCCGACCATCGCGGTTTCAAACTGCACCGGACGGATCAGCTTGATCTGCCAGATGTTGAAATAGACAAAGCTCATCACAAGCATGTGGTAGGCGAGAAAGGCAAACTGGTACTTGTCATGTTCGACATTGGTTTCGAACGCCTCCCAGAGAAAACGGACATAGTCGCGTTCCTTGGCGGTGTCATAGGAAACCGGCAGGTAATCGTGGATCGTTTCCGCCCCTTCGATCATGCCCCTGCCCCCTCGTCCGCCTTGGCCTCTCCCCAGACACGGGCGATGGCGGCGTCGATCTTCTTTTCGAAGCGGGTGATCAGGTCACGGTTGCCATCAATGATTTTTCTCTCTGATCGAATGTCAGCTACCAGTTGGCTTTGGATGTCGATGGGCGGCAAAGGAATCTTGATTGTTTTTATCCTAGCCAATGCAAGTTTCGGCACACCGACAGCATGGGTCAGCGTTTTTATCTGTTCTTGTGCTTCGTCCGTCGACAAGGCCGTTGCTAAGTATTCATTTGAAACCACTGAGGCATCAAGAACGATCTTGGCAGCGTTTTCAGTCAGGTTTGCCCCATCCAACTCACTGGGAATGCAGCCGGTCAAACCGATGGTTCCTGCGATTGAGATATAGACGTCCTTCGACGAAATCACATAGCGGGAAATCTGTTCGTAAATTTCATTGGAGATGTATTTTAGATCATCAGTTCGTACAGATTGGTCCGCGAAATCAGACACTCGTATGTAAGGGTGGTTAGTGACCCCTTCTGCATACGCTTCGCCCTTAGGTAACCTCTTGCCGCCTTTGACCTCGCCAACCTCACCAACGTCTACGATGGGCCACTCAGGATCAATCGGGATGTGGGGGCGGTAGTTGTCGACGACGGCGCGGGCACCGTCGATGACGCGCTGATAGCTCTCGATCTCGGCCACAATCTCCCGCTGCACCTCAAGCGGTGGCAGGGGGATTTCCCAGTTCTTAAAGAACCCAGAATGAAAGCTTTGTACGGTAACACCGGGCTTGATGCCCTTCGCCAGTATTTCTTGGCTGCGTCCTTTAAGGTTCCAATAGAGGAAGCTCGACAAGAGCCGATCCTCGTTGGCAGTCAGGGCTACCAAGTCTTGGTTAAACGCAACTTCGCGCCCAGCAATCGCAACGGGGAAGGAGTGCTTCAAAATCCCCGACCGCACCACGCAGAGGATAGTGCCCGGCGGAACTAAGGATGTCGCGCTATTACTTACGGCCTCGGCAGAAATGTGATCCGCTGTATCAGTGATCACGTCTGCTTTCATGTCCTTTGGGGACACCCACGGAATGTCACCTTGCCAATAGCTTTCATTGGCTTTCGAAGGGGTGCCCCCGCTCATCCGAGTTGAGATTTCACCGAGTGGAACCATTGGCCAAGCACGCTGAACAACGACCTTTTCTTGATAGCGCTCGGCGCTCAGGTTGAACTCACCGTCTTCGGCGACCTTCTTGCGTTCAACAGCATTCCCAAGAACGCTCTCCAACTCCTCGCCAGCGCCGCCCCGCGCGGCTTGCATCCAAGCGGTCAGCTCTGTCTTCACCTTGGGAAGCTGTGATCCCTTCTGTGCCTTGCGCTGTGCGCCAAGCTGAAAGCCATCATTTTCGATTTTGAAGAAGGCAACGTGCTGGCTCGCCTTTGCCACTGAGCGGTCAAGTATCAAGATCGAGGTCTTCACGCCCGAATAGGGGTTGAACACCCCCGCAGGCAACGAAATCACGGCGGCGAGATGGTTTTTCACCAACATCTTGCGCAGGGCCACATAGGCGCTCTGGCTTTGAAAAATGATCCCCTCGGGCACGACAATCGCAGCGCGGCCATTCGGGGTCAGATGCTCGGCGATATAATCGACAAACAGCACTTCGCTGCGCTTGGACTGCACCTGAAACTTGGTGTGCGGTTTGATCCCTCCTTTCGGCGACATGAAGGGCGGGTTGGCAAGGATTACATCCGCCATTTCCGTCCATTTGTCCTCAGACGTGAGCGTGTCGTACTCCTCAACCTTCGGATCGGCAAAACCGTGCAGATATAGGTTCACAAGGCTCAGCCGCACCATGTCGGGCGAGATGTCATAGCCCTTGATGTTTTGAGCAAGGCGCTGCCGGTCTTCTTGGCTCAGCAGATCGCCTTTGAACCGTTTGGGGTTCTCAATGGCCTGCTCGGCGGCATCGCCCGCGTTCTCGACCCCGTTGCTGTTTGCAACATCAGAAGAGTTCATTTTCAGGATGTGCTTGTAGGCCGAAATCAGGAAGCCCGCCGTGCCGCAAGCAGGATCCATGATGACCTCGTTCTTCTGCGGGTCGATGATCTCGACCATGAAGTCTATGATATGGCGCGGGGTGCGGAATTGGCCTGCATCGCCCTGACTGCCAAGGACGGATAACAGGTATTCGAAGGCATCGCCCAGACGCTCGCTGTGGTCATAGGTGAAGCTGTTGATCTCGCGCAGGAAGGAGCGGAGTGTTTCAGGATCACGGTAAGGCAGATAAGCGTTGCGGAAGATTTGACGGAAGAGTGCGGGCAGGCCGTCATTCTCAACCATCTTGGTCAGCGCTTCAGAATAGGTGTTGAGCATGTCCTGCCCGGTGACGCCCTGGGCGACCAGCTTGGACCAGCGGTATTTCTCATACTCGCCGGTGAAAAAGGTGGGCTTGCCGCCCATCTCCTCAGCCTCAAGGTCCATGTCATCCATGAACTTGTAGATCAGCGCGACAGTGATTTGTTCGACTTGGCTTTTCGGGTCCGGCACCTTGCCCACAAGGATGTCGCGGCAGGTATCAATTCTTCTTTTTGTTTCGGTGTCGAGCATTGGGGGCTTTCGTCACATGAAAGGGTTCAGGGACACGTAGTCCTTGATGTATTCGGGAATGCGTTTGCGCCACTCTGGAGGAACCTCCTTGAGGTCGCGCGTGGTGAATGTGGGATTTACATTGAGGTCCGCAAACTGGCCAGCGTCGATCTTGGCGCGGACGTGGGCGTCGCGGATGTATGCTTCGAAGAAATAGCGCATTTCGCGAATGCGGTCGCCTTCTTCGGGCTTTTGGTCGGTCAGGAACTTCTGGAACTCGTCCTCGATCAGCTCGGACTTGCTCTTGAACTTGGGAATGAAGCCGAACGCCTTTTCAATCAACTCACGCACTGAGATGCGTCTATCAACGCCTGCGGCGCGGCGCAGTTTTTCAAGGTTAAAGTACTCGCTTGGCTTATCGAAGATTTCTTCAATCACGTGGCGGGTGGCGGCCTCCCAATTCTGCGCCTCGACCAGTTGGGAAAGTGTATCGTCGCCTCGCGCGTGCTCTTCGAACTTGCGGAACAACTCGCGGTCAATCCGCATCCCTTCGGTACCGATCTGCGTTTCGACCTGTGATACGACATCATCAGGATCGAAGTGCTCATAGGTGCCGATCCCACCGTGCGTGGTGCCACCTTCGCCACCTGCTCCGCCGGTAGATAACGGCATTGAGGGTGTGGGAGGGAGCGTCAACTCCTCGTCGTATTTGAACTTCTCCTCGAAGTACTCGCAATTAGCAAAGAAGTCGAAAAGCCTAAAAGTGTCTTTCGCGACATCGCCCAGCGCAGCTTTCTTGGCCGGATCAAACATTTCTTCAAGGAAGTTGTGCTTGCGCGTCCCGCGCCCTTTGATTTGAACGAAGTCAGAGGGCGAAAACACAGGCCGCATCAAAGCGAGGTTCAATAAATCAGGACAATCGTACCCCGTGGTCATCATGCCGACGGTAACGCAAACGCGAGCCTTGGAGGTGCGATAGTTCTCCAAGAAATCACTATGCCCGCCAAGGTTGTTGTTCGCGAAATTCACGGTCATACGTTGAGCATCTGCAACGTGACTCGTGACCTGCATCGCGAAATCAGAGTTGTATCGCCCCGGCCAAAGCTGATCGGCCATATCATTTAGTACCTGGGTGATTTTTGCCGCATGGTTCTGGCTTACCGCAAAGGCAATAGTCTTGCCGAACTCACCCGAGATCGGGTCGCGCAGCCCATGCTCCAACAACGTCTTGCAGAAAGCTAGGTTGGTTGCTTCTGCGAAAAACTTCTTCTCGAAGTCCCTGCCCGCAAACACTTCCTTGGCTTCGTTCCCCTCTTCATCAACCGCCTCAACTACGAAACCTTCATCGGAGAGAAGCTGGGTCGTCACGCCCGTGCGCGCATCAACAACGTATGGATTGATCAGGAATCCGTCTCGCACCCCATCAATGAGCGAATAGCGATAGGTTGGGTCGCCCGATGCACAACCGAACGTCCGATATGTGTCGAGCATCATGCGCCGTTCGGTTTCGCGAGGATCGCGCTTTGCACCGTCTTTCTTGCTGCCTTTCAGGTAGTCACGCGGGGTAGCGGTCAAACCCAGCTTATAACCGATAAAATACTCAAAGACGGCTCGCGCATTGCCTCCGATTGAACGGTGAGCTTCGTCCGAAATCACGAGATCAAAATCGGTGGGGGCGAAATGACGGCGGAATTTATCATTGAACAATAGCGACTGCACGGTCGTGACAACGATATCCGCCTTTCGCCAGTCGTCTTTCTGTTCCTTATAGATCACGGATGTGAAATCGTTTTTCAGATAGCCCTTAAAGGCTTTATCGGCCTGCACTTCTAATTCAAGGCGGTCGACTAGAAACAAAACTCGCTTGGCATTTCTGGTTTTAAGAAACAGCTTAATCAGGGCGGCAGAAGTTAAGGTCTTACCTGTCCCTGTAGCCATTTCGAAAAGAAACCGGGTCGCGCCGTTCTTTGCGGCCTCCTGCACGCTACGCACAGCATCAAGCTGATACTTCCGCAAGAACCGCAACTTGTTCTTCTCAATGAAGCTAGCCCGTTCTGCGTCTACACGCCAAGCCGCTTCTTGAACGTAGCCGGGCATCTGCGTGAGGGCAATGTAGTCCTCTTCAACGTGTTCGCCGGCCAATCGCTCGGCATCAGGTTCGAATTTATAGTGATTCCCGACCTCATCTGGCGCGGGGAACGTGGAAATCACTATCGGATTTCCTTGCCTCAAATCCCACAGGTAGTGAATGTTTCCGTTGCTAAGGATGACAAATCGGGCATTTTGTGATCGCGCATAACGCCGAGCTTGCTCTTTGCCTACAAGCGGGTTCTTGTCTTCAGATTTTGCCTCCAAGACAACGAGAGGTTTGCCATCTCCGTCCAACAATAGGAAATCGACAAAGCCATTGGAGGTCTTTTCTAAGTCCTTTCCAAGCTCATCCAGTGCGCTCTGCGTGATCTGTACGTTTGGCTCCAAAACAACATTAGCTGGCCCGTTTTTATCGTCGAAAAACCGCCACCCTGCATGCTCTAGGAGCCGGTTGATCTTAATTCTGGCAGTCGCTTCCTTGCTTGCCACCCTACGAAACCTTTCGAAATGAGTTTCTGGCCCATATTTATCTAAAATTAGCCTAAATAGGGAATAATTAAATTCTTATAAAGACTTAAGATTCACAATTGATCTTCTTCGCGTTCGCGCAGAAATGCAGAGGTACGGGAGAAAGCTTCTAATTCCCACAGATCATTTTGAGCACTCTTCGTTTCACCACTACGTGTCCGTGCCGCAAATTATCAGCACGCTGACTACGCTCTCCGCAGCGAAATCTCTTCGACCATCTGAATCCCCTCTGCTTCGACAACAAATTCGCCGCGACACCTACCCTAGTGCACCCTACCCTTAAGGGTCAATATCTCAAGCAAACCGTCAATCCAGCTTGAGCAAAATTGCTGCGCAATTTAGCCCCTATCCATTAAATCCCCACCTTTCGAAGTAGCAATTTCGCGCTCCGCGCTGACGCGTCACGACGAGTCTCCTTCCTTTCCTTTCCTTTCCTTTCCTTTCCCTTCCCTGTCTGCATGCATATGCATGCACGTGCGCGCACATGCATTTACATTAACTCACTTAGTATTTTGATTTTTAATGAAAAATATGAATATTGGAGATTTTTTCATTCAACGCACATGCCTGCATACGCATGCACGTGCATGCGCGTGAATCCATGCTTGAGTTACGGCAAAATTGCACATTCATCTGTGCAAAAATGTGCAATCCAAACACCCCCTTCTAACCGCATACCAGCTAAAAATCTATGACCGCCGCCAACAACACGCCAAACACTCTATTGGCGTTGCTTCTTTTAAATTTGAATCATCAAAGCTCTTGGCCGCACTCTATTCTGAGCGACACATAATATTACCGAAAGCCTACGCTTATATTTCTCTGCAGATGCAGGTCCGGCCTCAAACGCTATGCGCCCAAAAAACGACAATTTCATTGTGATGAATGCGTAACTCTATACGATTGAGACTGATGCAGCCGAAAATCGAGAAGTTAGTGATATGAAACCTCCAAAGCCTCGCATCACAAAGCCACGCTTATGCTGGAAATGGAAAGGCAGATTATGGGAACCGTATCATCGCATCACATGGACAGACGCGGGAAAGGTCAAACAGAAAACGGTTCGGTTGGACTGGCAGGGCAACGCGCAGGAACTAGACAGACTTTACTGGGAGTGCGAGACCGGCAGACATAAACGGCAGCAAAAGCCTTCAAAATACACTTGGGGCGCGCTCATTGATGCATGGCGGTCTGACCCGCGCGTTCAGTCCAAGCTCTCTGACGGGACCAAATCGTTTTACCGTCTCCCTATGGACCACATAAACGAGAAGAACGGCGGGAAGGATGTTCGCGTGACGACGCGCGCCGCGATCCGCGCGGCACATGACAGCATGGCGGACAAACCGCGTCAGGCCGACAAGCACATCCAGACAATCCGCATGCTCTGGAACTACGCCAAGAACAAGCTCGACTGGACTTTGGGCGACAACCCCGCCGCCAACATAGACCTGTTCGGCAAGCAAAAAGAATTTGAGCCGTGGCCGGCATGGATGATTGAGAAGCTGGACAGCGCGCCGGATCGTGTGCGCGTGGCCGCTGAACTCATTCTCGGCACTGGCCAACGCCCCAGCGCGGCAATCATGATGACATGGAGCCAGTTTAACGGCGAATGGATGGACGTGACCGACGAGAAGGGCGACGAGACATACACTGTCTATTGCCCCAAGCCACTGCGCGACTTCCTCGCGGGCGTCCGCAAAGAGGGGCGGTTTGTCCTCGCCAAGAATCTAACCGAGCAAGTGACGTATAACGGGGTCGCGTCGGCCTTCCAGAAATGGCGCAAGACACTTGGGCCGGAAGCGAAGAAATACACCCTGCACGGCTTGCGGAAACTCGCCATCGTGAGGCTCGCAGAAGCCGGTTGCACGGACGCGCAAATTCAGGCGGTGACGAACCAGAGCGCGGAAATGGTGGCCTATTACCGGAAGCGCGCCAGCCGCAAAATCCTGTCCGAAGAGGCGCACAAAAAGTGAAACCGTTTACTTCCTGCAGCAGCGCAATACCCTTTCTACTATTCTTCATCTACAAGGTCGGGACAAAATGATTAATTTGACAGCCTGTCAGTATTTTCTAGAGGTTGTACGATTGGGATCAATTCGCCTGGCCGCTGACCGTCTACACGTATCCCCATCAGCGATCAGTCGTCAGTTAGTAAAATTGGAGCGGGAACTTGACGGCCAACTGATTGAACGACACGCGAATGGGGTGAAACTGACAGAGGCTGGTGAAGCGGCTGCTAAGCACTTCGCAGATATCTTCGACCAAATCAATCTGGTCAAAGGTGAAATCTCAAGCTTGCAAGAGTTAAAAACAGGGCGCATTTCTATCGCAACAGTGGAAGGCATTTCCGACCCATTTCTCTCGGAGCAAATTGGCGCATTTCGAAAAAGGTTTCCTGCTGTGGAGTTCCAAGTTCGTATCTGTGGCAGAGAAAGAGTTTTAGAAGCTTTAGAGCAACGCCTATGTCAAATTGGCTTTGTTTACGATCACTTCTCACACCCTGCCATAGAGATGGCTGGGCAATGGAGACAGCCTTTACTGGCCCTTGCCCCTCCGTCTCACCCTCTAGCAAGCTTCCCCAAACTAGAATTGATTGATCTAGTTGATGTCGACTGTGTTCTTCCTGACGACAGCTTCGGGATTCATCATTTGGTAAAACGAACATTTCAAAAAATAGGCGCCGAGCCGAAGCCAATCATTGTCGCCAATCAACTGCACTTTTTAATACGTCACGCGATACGCCATAATGCGATCGTATATGCGCCGCTACAAGCCGCAATACCCGAAGTTGAGGCTGGCGAACTAACTCCACTCAACCTCCATTGCCCTGAATTCGAGCACCGATCTATCTATGCAATTGCACGAAGAGATCAAATCCCGCCACCGGCCTGCAGAGCATTCACCGCATCATTGGTGCCCAATTTTCCAAAATATGAAAAACAGGACACCACCATGTTGCAAAGTTTGAGAATGAATCAAACGTAAAGTTCAATAGTAATATCCGCCTCAACCGGCGCATTCAAACCCAGCTCATGCTGCGTCAGCGCGGCCCTAGCGTGCTTGCCGTTCTCGTCGCCCCAAAGAGCAACAAACAGATCCGATGCACCGTTGAGTACCAAGTGAGGCTCCGTAAACCCTGGCGCACAAGATACATAACCAATCATTTTGACAATGCGCTTCACGCGATCGAGGTCGCCCAAAACTGCCTTCATCATCGCAAGGTGATTAATTGCCATGAGTCTAGCCGACGCATATCCCTCTTCGATACTCAGATCTGAACCAACTTTGCCGACATAGGGCAATACATCGTTGTCATTTTCATCCGGCTTCGTGCCCAATGTACCCGAAGTGTAGAGCATATTGCCTACGACGACACCGGGTAGATAGTTACCAATGGGCTTGGGGCGACGGGGCAAAACAATCCCCATTTCATTCAATCTTGCTTCAACCTGATGAGCCATGTTGATTCCTTCTTCTATGCTACAGCGGTTGATTGCAAATTAGGCATTATTGACCTCCATGGGAGTGCCAAAGAGTCACGGGAGCGTTGTCAAAAGAGCAACGCCCCTGTCTGCGCGACATTTTTAGGCTATATTTTTTCTATATTTTTCAAATAATTAAAAAATATGCCAAAATTTTCCGCATATCAGAGCCGCAAAAAAGCACAAACATATCTATAGCGCGAAGGACTAATCTCCATATGGTCAATACGAATTTGACCTCACCAGGAGCTTAGATGTGCACGCACAAGAAGTCACAAAATCATCACTGGCCAGCATTGCCCAAGGCTTGCGTACAGGAGAAATCCGATCTGCTGACATCTTAGGTCACTCGATTGCGTGCCATGCAAAAAGCGAGTCTCGGCTTGGCGCCTACAGAACATGGTGCGGAGATCGTGCGCAAAGACAAGCGATCGCGATCGATCAATTGATCGCAACGAATATTGACCTCGGCCCGCTCATGGGCATTCCGGTCTCCGTTAAAGATCTTTATGGCGTTCCTGGCTTACCCACCTTCGCAGGTACAGACGCGGAACTTTCGTCGGATTGGGAACAAGCGGGACCCCTGATCAACGCCCTACAATCACAACTGGGAGTAGTCGTCGGGAAAACCCATACTGTTGAATTTGCGTTTGGAGGATTAGGGACCAATCCGCATTCAGGCACTCCAGTTAACCCGTGGTCCCAAATAGATGCCCCCCGTGCTCCTGGTGGTTCTAGTGCCGGTGCAGGTGTTTCTCTTGCACAAGGCACAGCACTGCTCGCCCTTGGCACAGACACTGCTGGTTCAGTCCGCATACCTGCCGCGTATACAGGACAATGTGCACTAAAAATAACACATGGGCGCTGGCCTCTCGACGGTATAGTCCCTCTTTCTCCATCGCTCGACACTCCTGGCCTATTGGCACGCAGCATAGCCGACTTAGCTTTTGCTTTCGCCTCGCTTGATCCTCACGCCAAAGCCATCACAACCGCATGTGACTTGAGTACTCTGCGTATCGGCATCATCGAGAACACCGTTTGGGAAGATATAGAACCGTCGATTGACGACAACACCCGAAAGGCTCTGATCTCCATAGAAAAGGCAGGTTCAAAGCTACACCCCGTCACACTTCCCTGCACTGAGAATGTGCTCGAGATTTTTCGTGCAGGAGGCCTCGCCGCACCAGAATTGCGCGCCTTCATGGACAGCAATTTCCCCGAACGTATTGCACGGCTTGACCCCACAGTCATGGCTCGCGTCCAAGCTGCCGATGGCATTACTGCGGCGGACTACCTACAGCGTGCAGCCAATCTGAAACACTTCGGCCAACTCGCTTCCGTTGCATTCAATGAAGTAGATGTACTGGTATCGCCAACCATTCCAATCACTGCGCCATTACTAAGTGATCTCTCCAATCCTGACACTTATCGCCGCGCCAATATGCTTGCGCTCCGCAACACGGCGCTAGTTAATCTCTTTGGCTGGTGTGCTGTAACCTTGCCCACAGGACTTGATTCAGAAGGCATTCCCACCGGCTTGCAGCTAATTGCGCCCCCAATGCAAGAAGAGCGGCTACTCGCCGTAGCGCAGTCTTTCGAACGAACGATTGGCACAAGCTTAGAAGCTTTAGGCCCAGCGCCACTCTCTTAACCTCACCACCACAAAACAAACCAACAAGGAGACAACATGAATATCTTTAGCAAAGCAATCGTCCTGGCCGTGGGCACAGTTATCGGCAGCATGGCTCATGCAGCAGACTACACATTTACGTTCGCTCACGTTCTAACAGAAGATACACCCAATGCACGTGCTGCAGTCGTGTTTAAAGAAGAAGTAGAGAAAAACTCTGACGGCCGGATTGAAATCAACATTCGCCCAGCAGCCCAGCTCGGCGGCGACGTTGAGATCATCGAACAAACACAAATGGGTCTCGTCCACATCGCAATTCCTCCCACCGGCAACCTCGCCAACTTCAACGAGCAGATGTACCTCTTTGATTTGCCATTCCTCCTCAAAGATGACGCCGCAATGAAGCGCGTTCTAGACGGCGAAGTCGGTCAGGAGCTGCTCGGCACACTGGAAGCGAACAATCTCCACGGCATCGCAATGTGGGGCGCAGGCTTCCGCCATATGACAAACAACATCCGTCCGATCAATGGCCCTGCTGATCTTGAAGGCATCAAGATGCGCACCTTGCAGGCACCAACGATTTTGGCGACATATCGTGCCTACGGCGCAAACCCAACCGCCATGGCGTATGTTGAGGTGTATAACGGCCTGCAGCAGGGCGTTATTGAAGGCCAAGAAAACCCACTAGCCAATATTGCGTCGATGAAATTCTACGAAGTGCAGAAATACATGACGCTGACCAATCATGCTTACCACACCTATGCGGCAATCATGAACAAACAAGCTTGGGAAAGCCTTCCGGAAGATCTTCAGGCCGTGGTTCAGGACGCTATGATTGTGGGCCGTGATGCCGCACGCGCCTTCACCGAAGAGGACGAAAGCAAAATCCTCGCCAATATTGAAGGTCAAATTGAAATTCAGGAGCTATCTCCTGAAGGTCGTGCTGCATTCGTTGAAGCATCGAAGCCTATTTACGATGACTTCCGCGAAAAAGTAACGCCTGCCCTCATGGACAAGGCAATTGCACTCGCGAACGGCGAATAAAATGAAACGAGGGTTGTGGACATGATCACTTGGTTAAATCGAGTTGTAGACCTGATCGAGAACACTTTGGTAACGGGATTGATTCTGACCGCGACCCTCGTCGCCATTGCACAGGTCATCGCGCGCTACGTTTTCAACAATTCCATATATTGGTCGGAGGAAATCATTCTCTATGCATTCATCACGATGAGCTTCCTCACAATGGGTATGGGCGTTCGCTATGCCTCCCATATCAGTGTTGAAGCAGTATATGCTTTTGTGCCTGTGCGCGCGGTCCGACCGCTTCAGATCGGGGCGACCTGCCTCGGTTTGATTTTCGCAGCCGTCTTGGTTTGGTACGGGGCGAAACTTGTAATAAACACCTCGCGTATGGGCCAGCTTTCTCCGGCCCTACGCATCCCAGTTGGCTATATCTACGCAGTCATTCCGGTTTCCGGAGCCTTTATGGCATTGCGGTACCTCTTGGTTTTACAAGAACTCATTCGCGGGCGAACCTACACACCGCCTCATGTTGATATCAAAACAAGTTAAGGACCCAAAATGGTTGGCGCACTTATTCCTGTCTTCTTCGGCCTTCTCATTTTTGGCCTCCCAATCTTCGCCGCACTTGCCCTATCTGTGGCCGCTGCTTTTTACTTTTGGGGCGGATTAGACCCTGTTCTTGTGCCGATGCGCATGTTTTCGGGCATGAACAACTTTTCGCTAATGTCGATTCCGTTCTTCATTCTTGCGGCGGAATTGATGCGAATTGGCGGTCTGTCCGACCGACTGATCAATCTTGCACGCGCGCTTGTGGGCTGGCTGCCTGGAGGGTTAGCTGCCGCAACTGTCGTGGCCTGCCTGATGTTCGGATCCATCTCCGGCTCAAGCCCTGCCACTGTGATCGCCATCGGCTCTATTCTATTTCCAGCTATGGTAAAGGCGGGATATGATAAGTACTTTTCGATTGGCCTTATCACGACAGCTGGCACCCTTGGTCCGATCGTTCCTCCTTCTATCGCTCTTATCATCTACGGTTCTGTGACAGGCACCTCTGTAGGCAAACTCTTTGCAGCAGGGCTTTTACCCGCCCTTCTCATTGGTGGCATCTTGATCGCCTATGCGAGTTGGTATTCTTCTCGCAAGGGCTATCCACGAGATGCGATACCAACAATTTCAAGCATCATCGCTGCTTTCAAACAAGCCGCTTGGGGTCTTGGCCTACCTGTCATTCTATTAGGTGGGATATATTCCGGCATTTTCACTCCAACGGAGTCTGCCGCAGCCGCATGCCTTTATGGCTGGCTTGTAGGCGCGGTCATCTATCGCAGCATTTCACCTCGTGAAACACTGATCGTTCTGCGCAATGCAGGATTGATTTCTGGGCCTCTTCTGCTGATTACCGCCGGCGCATCTGCTTTTTCCTGGCTGCTCGCAAGCTCAGGCACCCCAGCACAATTAGCGGGCTTTGTACTAAACGGCACAGATAGCCCTATACTCATCACCGCCCTATTCAACCTTCTATTGCTTGTTGCAGGCTGCTTTCTTGATAGCGCTTCAGCTATTATCATTCTTGGCCCACTCATGATGCCTATCGCAGAACAAATCGGCGTGGATCCAGTACACTTTGGCATAATAATGCTGGTCAACCTATCTATTGGCATGCTGACGCCACCTGTTGGCCTCAACCTCTTTGTGGCAATGGGGGTGGCTAATATGAAGTTAGGGGAAGTCTTCCGCGCCACCCTGCCAACTATTGTACTGATGATAATAGCCCTGCTGATCCTAACATATGTACCTGTATTCAGTATGCTGCTCCCCAATATGATTTTTTAATCCAAGGGACAAACAAATGACTGGAAAAAATATCTTTGAGGAATCATCCCTTCGGTTCCTCAAAGGCCCCAAGTTCGTTTTGATGACTTCATTCATCGAACCCTAACGAAAGCACACGTTAGAGTTCATGATCTCTGCTAGACATCAAGCTCTCTACGAGAAATTCGACGGTTGAACGTGACCGGCAGGAAAGGCGACGAGACATACACCGTCTATTGCCCCAAACCGTTGCGCGACTTCCTCGCGAGCGTCCGCAAACAGGAGCGGTTTGTCCTCGCCAAGAAACTGACCGAACCAGTGACTTATGAGGAGATCACGCCGCCCTTCCAGAAATGGCCCAAGACACTTGGGCCGAAAACGAAGAAATACGCCCTGCACAGACGCGCAAATTCAGGCGGTGACGAACAAGAGCGCGGAAATGGTGGCCTATTACCGAAAGCGCGCTAGCCACAAAATCCTGTCCGAAGAGGCGCACAAAAAGTGAACCCATTTTCCGACTGTGTGACCAGACTGTGTGACCAAGCGATAAAATGGCTTCTGACACCAAGCCAACCAACCATGAAAACATTCATCAACTCTTTGAAATCACTGGTACCCGCGGCCGGACTCGAACCGGCACGGCCTGTTACGGCCTAAGGATTTTAAGTCCTCTGTGTCTACCATTCCACCACGCGGGCACGCGGTGCGCAGACAATAGCCATCAAAGTGGCGGTGTAAAGTCGAGTTTGACTTGACCTTGTCTAAATGCCCGCCACATTGGGCGCATGTTTCCGATACGCGACCATAATCCCTCCCGCCGACCTGCCTTGGTCACCTATGTGCTGATCGCGCTCAACATCGCGGTCTTTATGGCCATGCTGCCCAGCTATGGCGATGACCGCGCGCTTTTGCAGATTTATTCCGACTATGCGCTGCTGCCCGCGCGCATCAGCTATGGCGAGGGGTATTACACGTTTTTCACTTCCATGTTCATGCATGGCGGGCTGTTGCATATCGCGGGGAACATGCTGTTTCTCTGGATTTTCGGGGACAATCTCGAAGACGAGATGGGGCATCTGCGCTATCTCGGGTTCTATCTTTTCTGCGGTCTGGCCGCCGGATTCGCACAGTATATCGCCGCGCCCTTCTCGCAGATTCCCATGGTCGGGGCCTCCGGTGCGATTGCGGGGGTGATGGGCGGCTATCTGTTGCTCTTTCCCAAGGCACGCGTGGACGTGCTTTTCATTTTCATCATCTTTTTCAAAGTCTTCCCGATGCCCGCATGGATCATGCTGGGGGTCTGGTTCGGCTTGCAGCTTTTCGCGGAAATGGGATCTGCGGCAGATGCGGGCGGGGTGGCCCATCTGGCGCATATCGGCGGGTTTATCGCCGGTGTGATCGCGGCCTATCCGGTGTGGAAGAAACTGGGTGGCACGGCCTATTGGGCGCGCACCCACGGCCATCCGACCCACGCGCAGGCCCAATACCGCTTTGCCCGAAGCTCTGTTCCGGTGGTGCGCAGACGCCGCCGCTAAGGGGGGGGCGTTACAAGGCCTTGGTCATGGCGCAATCAGAGAACAAGCCATAAAAAATGCCCGCCGCATCAGCGACAGGCATCTTTATTCATATCGCTCCATCGCCTCACTTGGGCATTGCGCCAGCGCCACCTCATAGGGCGGGATCAGCGCCTCAAGCGGCGCGGATGACAGATGCGAAACGGTCGAACAGGGCTTCGTTGCCACAGATCACTTCGCCGCTTTCCACAGGATTGTCCTCGGGGTTCAGCCCTTGGACCAGCCCACCGGCCTCTTTCACCAGAAGCACACCGGCCGCCATGTCCCAAGAGTTGAGGCGGCGTTCCCAGAACCCGTCGTAGCGGCCCGTGGCCACATAGGCGAGATCAAGCGATGCCGCGCCCCAGCGACGCACACCGGCGGTGGCGGGCAAAAGCCGCGCCAGATCGCGTAGGGTGTCGGGCAGATCGCCGCGACCGCCAAAGGGCAGACCCGTGGCAAAAATGCCTTCGATCATCTTGGTGCGGCCCGAAACACGGATACGCATGTCATTCATCCACGCGCCTGCGCCCTTCTCGGCCCAGAACAATTCGCCCTTGGCCGGATCAAAGACTACGGCGGAGACGATTTCGTTGCGATGTTCCAGCGCGATGGACACCGCCCAATGCGGCAGACCGTGCAGGAAGTTGGTGGTGCCATCCAGCGGATCGACGATCCAGCGGCGCGTCGGATCCTTGCCCTCGACGGGTTTGCTTTCCTCGCCAACCCAGCCGTAGTTGGGGCGCGCCTCCATCAGAGCCTCGCGGATGATCTCTTCGGCGCGGATGTCGGCTTTGGAGACAAAGTCCCCTGCGCCTTTCGTCGACACCTGAAGGTTCTCGACCTCGCGGAAGTCTTTCACCAGCGAGCGGCCTGCGGCGCGCGCGGCTTTGATCATGACGTTAAGATTGGCACTGCCTTGCATGGGAGGCTCCGGGGCGTAAAATGTGTAAGATGTTCAGACCGCGCGTATACGCCGACAAGCCCGTCCTGCCAAGGGTGCGCGGCAAGAAAACCTCCCTGCCCCGCATTTTCCGCCTGTCTCTCAGCCGCGCTGGAGCTTTACCGCCTCGGATTTCGCGATCTTCAGCACATGCGTCATGTAGGGTTTGTCGAGATCGGCGTCCCGCACGGCGGCATACATGGTCCGCGTGACGCCTTTCGCGGTCAGCGGGCGCACGGCGTAATCCGGCAGGTTGCGGATGTCGCGCATCACCCAGTCGGGCAGAACCGCCACCCCGCGACCGGCGGCCACGAGCATCAGGATCACATCCGTCAGTTCGACCTTGCGTTGTTGCGCGGGCTCGATCCCTGCGGGGATCAGGAGGTCTTTGAACACATCCAGCCGCGTGCGTTCCATCGGATAGGTGATCAGGGTCTGGTCCCGAAAATCCTCCGCCTCGACATAGGCCTTTTGCGTCAGCGGGGATTTGGAGGACATGGCGCACATGGGCGCGTAGTTGAACAGCGGCACAAAGGTGACGCCGTTGATCTTGTCGGGGTCAGACGAGATCACGAAATCCACCTCCTCGCGTTCGAGCGCCGGAAGCGCACCAAAGGCCAGACGCTGGCGAATGTCGATATCCACATCGGGCCATGCTTCGCGGAACTGGTGCAGCACCGGAAAGAGCCAGTCGAAACAGGCGTGACATTCCATGGCGATATGCAGCCGCCCCGATGTCCCCGCCTCGATGCCGCGAAACTCGTCTTCGAGCGTCTCGACCTTGGGCAGGACATCTTCGGCCAACGCCAGAAGCCGCATCCCTGCGGGCGAGAGTTTCAGCGGTTTCGAGCGGCGCACGAAAAGCTCCACCCCCGCTTGCGCCTCAAGCCCTTTGACCTGATGGCTGAGTGCGGATTGGGTGATGTTGAGACGGTCGGCGGCGCGGGCCAGCCCGCCCTCTTCATAGATGGCCTTGATCGTGCGCAAATGGCGGAATTCGAGATGCATAGTGAATGGCTCTCATGTTTATCTTGAGAATTATGAATTTGTCTCACATGCCAAGCCGTGACACAAGACCGCTCCAGACAGTGAGGACGACACCATGACCAAAGCGCCCAATATCTCTTTCGAATTCTTCCCGCCGAAGAATATCGCAGCCTGTTTCAGCCTGTTCGAGACGGTTCAGGCGCTTCAGGACATGCAGCCGGGGTTTGTCTCCGTCACCTATGGCGCGGGCGGCACCACGCGGGAGCTGACCCATGACGCGGTGGCCTTGCTGACGCGCAAATATGGCTGGAACGTCGCGGCACACCTGACCTGCGTGAATGCGACGAAAGAAGAAACACTTGCTATTGCAAACAGTTACAAAGAAGTCGGTGTGAACGAAATCGTCGCGCTACGGGGGGACCCGCCCAAGGACGCGGGCAAGTTCACCCCCGCAGAAGGCGGGTTTGCCAATTCCGTCGAACTGATCGCGGCGCTCAAAGAGACCGGTGATTTCAAAATCCGCGTTGGCGCCTATCCCGACCCGCATCCCGATGCAGAGGACGAGACCTCCGACATCACATGGCTGAAACAGAAATTCGAGGCGGGCGCTGATTCTGCCATCACGCAGTTTTTCTTCGAGCCGGAAAATTTCTTCCGCTTCCGTGACCGCTGCGCACGCGCCGGTATCAAGGGCGAGATCATCCCCGGCATCCTGCCGATCACAAGCTGGAAAGGCATCCAGCGATTCGCCTCGGCCTGTGGCACGCCGATCCCGATCAGCTATGAAGCGGCCTTTGAGCATTCCCAAGACCACCACAAGCTCTCGGTCGATCTGTGCACCAAACTGTGCGAGAAACTGATCAAGGAAGGGGTCGAAAACCTGCATTTCTACACGCTGAACCGCCCGACCCTGACCCGTGCGGTCTGTGCCAATCTCGGCGTGGCCTAAGCTTTCAACGCGGGGTGCAGGACCTCTGACGGGTCCCGCCCGACCACGCGCCGCTCGCGCAGCCAGAAGAACTTGCCCCAGCCGCGATTGAGCCCGATGGACGGGCCGTGCGGATCGGCAAGATAGCGCATCCGCCAGCCCTTCGGCAGGTCCAGCCCCGCCTGCTCTGCCTTGTCGAGCATCCAGACCAGCGCAGCGTTGGACAGGCGGCGCTCGGGATTGTAGCCCGACAACTGCCCGCCCACATCGCCATGCGTGCCCGGAAACCACATCTGTTGCAGCACCTGATCCGGCGCGTCGGGGTTGGTTTCGAACATGACAGGCGCATAGGCGCGGCGGCGTTCGTGATAGGCGAGTGCGTGGTAGACGTGTTTTATGCAAGGCGCAGGGCGCAACGTGTGGAATTCGTGAAATACCGAAGAATAGCGCCAGAGCAGCGGCATATGCAGCCCGACCGCCGCCACCGTATCCCAAACGCCCAGAAACTCGATGGCCACCTTGTCATGACAATGGGCCTTGGAAAACGCCTGCGCGGCGGTGCTGTGCGGGGCCATCTGGTAATGACGAAAGGCCACGCGGGTGTTGCGCTCGGTGGCAGCCTCAGGGCGCAACAGACCGATCATATCGATCAGCCCCGACAGAGAGCGCACCGCATAGGCGCCACGCGAATAGCCGAAAAGAAAAATCCTGTCGCCCGCACGATAGCGCGAGGCCAGCGCCCCGTAGACGCGCTGGATCTGTTGGTTGATGCCGCGCCCCTCGATCACATCCATCGTATCGCGCCAGTTGGCCCACTGGATACCGGCCTCGTAGCGCACCAGCATATTGGCCCCTTGCGCGCGTTCAGAACAGAGCTTGTAGGTCAGCCCCGTATTGGTCTCGAACCCCGACTGCAAAGAGGACAGCGTCCCGTCCATCAGGATCACATGGGTGAGCGGCCCCCGCGAATGATGCCCGCCGGAGGTCCGCACCCGCTTGCGGAATTTGAACAGCGGGCCAAGGCGGCTGAAGAATGACGTTTTCTGATCCATTCCACAGATTTAGCACAGAAAATCGCAAAATCCCCTCCCCGATTGCGCGAGGAGGGGCAACGCATAAGGAACGACTCTCAGGCGTGTCTCGGATGTGCCGCCTCAGAGGTGGCGATGCACGGTTTCCACGGTGATCTGGCCGAAGCCGTTGAACTGGGTCGCGGTGGCCAGAGAATAGGCACCGAGACCGTAGAAGATCACATGATCTTCCTCTTCCATCGTCTCCGGAAAGGCCAGATCGGAGGGCAGTTTGTCGACACTATCACAGGTCGGGCCGAAGACCGTGCGCGAGACCGTCGGGCCTTCGCGTTTGATCCCTTCGGGGCCGAACACAGCGATGCGGTCGATCACACCGACGAGGTGCAATTCGGACAAGCCGCCATAGATGCCATCGTTGAGGAACACATGGGCGTCGTCGCGGATCGCCTTGACGCGGGTGACGAGCGAATAGCTTTCTGCCACAAGGCCGCGCCCCGGCTCGCAGACCAGCGCGGGCATGTCATCGCCAAAGGCCTCCCGGGCCACACGCCCGATCAGATCGAAGGTGGTTTCAAGCTGCGGCATTTCCTCGTTCAGACGGTGCGACGGGAAGCCGCCGCCCACATTCAGCCGTGCGATTTTGACATCGGCCTTGCGGGCGATTCCGGCGGCTGCACGGATGTATTTGTCCCACGCATGGGGATCGGTGCATTGCGTGCCCGGATGGAAGGTCAGCGATGGCGTGAAACCAAGCTGTGCGGCAAGCGTCAAAAGCTCGGCGGCCAGTTCCTCCGTCGCGCCGAATTTGGCCCCGAAATTATAGGCGGCCCCTTCGACGGGCAGTTTGAAGCGCACGGAAATCTCCACCCCGTCCGCGGGCACCAGTTCGCCCAGTTTCACAAGCTCGGAATGGCTGTCCACGGAATAGGATTTCACACCCGTTTTCACGGCATGGAGAATCTCGGTGCGCGACCGCACGGGGTTGTTGTAATGCATGGCCGCTCCGGGCGCGATGCGGGCGATGGTGTCCATCTCGACGGGCGAGGCAACATCAAAGCCTTTGACGCCTGCCGCCACGAGATTGGCCAGCACGCCTTCGTCCGGATTCGACTTGACCGCATAGGTCACAAGCCCCGGAAACCCTTTGATAAACCGGCGCGCAGTGGATTGCAGCGTCGAGGGAGAGAAGAACAGCACGGGATGCTCGGGAGCATGTGTGCGCAGATAGTCGCTGGGCGTTGCCCAGATGGTTTTAGAGAGCCCCATTGGTGTCGTCCTTTACCAACAGAGCGCAGCCACATCTTGCCCGGGAGAAGTCCGGTTGGGATTGCGCTTACGCGGTTAATCCGAACCAGGCCAGGTGCAGGTCATCCCGTCTTTTCGGGTGCGTTGACCGCCCTTTGATCCTGAAAATCAATAGCCGCTATATGCGTGTTGATTTTGCCGTTAAAAAGGGTAAAGTCGTGCATTATGCCGGTCATTTTAACGAAATAATCGGTTAAATTGACACATGGCTTTTCGTGCGCCCTGACGTGGCCCGCCGCGAGGGGGCGCAGAGGACAATGTCGGGCGCAACGGCGAAGGCTACGGCAAGAGTCACGGAGCGGATTATGGACGATCTCGACCACAAGATTCTGATGGCGCTGGCCGCTGATTCCTCGACCTCCGTGTCGCGGCTTGCGCGTCGGTTCAAAGTGGCGCGCTCCACCGTGCAGGCGCGGTTGGAAAAGATGGAGACCAACGGCACTATCGCGGGCTATACGATCAAGCTGGGCGATGTGGCGCTGGCCCGCCGGATCAAGGCAACCGTCTTGATACAGGTGGAGCCGCGCACATCGGCCTCTGTGGTGAGCAAGCTCAAAGCGATTCACGAGGTGGAAATGGTCGCCACCGCAACGGGGCGTGTGGACCTGATTGCGCAGATTGCTTGTGAAACCACCGAAGAGATCGACCGGACGCTGGACCAGATCAATGCAATCACGGGCGTGCAGGACATCGAGAGCCTGATCCACCTCTCGACCAAGTTCGACCGCGCGATCTAGCCGCGTATCCCCCGGCCCGACACAGAACGCGGCAGGCCATGCGCTCGCCTCAATCCCCTGTCGCCATTCGCTTTTTGACAGGCGGAGCGTGAAAGCTGCGCCATGTCGCAAGCTCCGCCTCGCGCGGATCGAAAAACAGTGCTCCGGCTTTCTCCAGAAACGCTTTAACTCGCGCCCTGCACAGGCTACACAAGTCCAAACCGAAAAAAGCGACCGAGACACAAGATGGCTATGGAAAAGACTTTCGACGCAACTGAGGCGGAAGCGCGGATTTACGCGGCTTGGGAAAAGGCGGGGGCTTTCAAAGCCGGGGCCAACAAGCGCCGTGATGAGACCTTCACCATCATGATCCCGCCGCCCAACGTGACCGGCGCTTTGCATGTGGGCCACGCCTTCAACAATACGATTCAGGACATTCTGGTGCGCTGGCACCGGATGCGCGGCTTTGACACGCTCTGGCAGCCGGGTCAGGACCATGCGGGCATTGCCACGCAGCTAATGGTCGAAAAGGAACTGGCCAAGACCGGCCAGCCGTCGCGCGCCGAACTGGGCCGCGAGGCGTTTATCGAGAAGGTCTGGGAATGGAAGGGCAAATACGGCGCCACCATCATCAACCAGCTCAAGCGCCTCGGCTCCTCCTGCGACTGGTCGCGCAATGCCTTCACCATGGCCGGCGCACCGGGAGACCCGCGCATCGGCCACGAGAACAGCCCGAATTTCCATGATGCGGTGATCAAGGTCTTTGTCGATATGTATGACAAGGGTCTGATCTATCGCGGCAAGCGGCTTGTGAACTGGGACCCGCATTTCGAAACCGCGATCTCGGATCTCGAAGTGGAGAATATCGAAGTCGCGGGCCATATGTGGCATTTCAAATACCCGCTGGCCGGTGGCGAGACCTACACCTATGTCGAGAAAGACGAGGACGGGAATGTCGTGTTCGAAGAGGAACGCGATTACATCTCCATCGCCACCACGCGGCCTGAAACCATGCTAGGCGACGGGGCTGTGGCGGTTCATCCCGATGACGAACGCTATGCGCCGATCGTTGGCAAGCTCTGTGAAATCCCTGTCGGACCGAAAGAGCATCGCCGGTTGATCCCGATCATCACGGATGAATATCCGGATATGAACTTCGGCTCCGGTGCGGTGAAGATCACTGGCGCGCATGATTTCAACGACTATCAGGTTGCCAAACGTGCGGGCCTGCCGATGTACCGGTTGATGGACACCAAAGGCGCGATGCGCAGCGACGGGTTGTCCTATGAAGACAGCGCGCTTCTGGCCGCTGAAATTCTCGCGGGCAAGCCCTTTACCGAACAGGAAGTCGACACGATCAACCTCGTGCCGGATCACCTGCGCGGGCTGGACCGTTTCGTGGCCCGCAAAGCCGTGATCGACGAGATCAACGCCGAAGGTCTCGCCGTCATGACCACCGTGACGCGTAAGGTCAAAGACGAGGACGGCAACGAGTCCGACGTGACCGAGACCGTGCCCTATGTCGAAGACAAGCCGATCATGCAGCCCTTTGGCGACCGCTCCAAAGTCGTGATCGAGCCTATGCTGACCGACCAGTGGTATGTGGATGCCGAAAAAGTCGTCGGCCCTGCGCTCGACGCTGTGCGCTCCGGCAAGACCAAGATCATGCCGGAATCGGGCGAGAAGACCTATTACCACTGGCTTGAAAACATCGAACCGTGGTGCATCTCGCGTCAGCTTTGGTGGGGGCACCAGATCCCCGTGTGGTATGGCCTTGACCTCTCCGCGCCGAATTTCAAGGACGACGAGGGCGATGGCGCACTCGACGAGGTGGAGCTGATCCGGCTTCTGACCGAAGGCGGAATGCTGCACGCCGGCTCCGTGCATCACTGCGCGGCGGATTTCGACGCGGTGCATGACAAGTTCTTTGCCGAAATGGCCGACCTGCCCACCCCGCTCAACCATTGCCGCGTGATCGAAGTGGCCGACCGTCAGGCCGGTATCGAAGCCTTTGCCGAAGGGCTTGCCCAATATAACGTCACGCAAGACCCGACCAAACTGGTCTATCCGGTCTGGCGCGACCCCGATGTGCTCGACACTTGGTTCTCCTCGGGCCTGTGGCCGATCGGCACGCTGGGCTGGCCCAACTGGGATGAAAGCACGTCGAAATACTTCCCGACCGATGTTCTGGTCACAGGGTTCGACATCCTGTTCTTCTGGGTCGCACGCATGATGATGATGCAACTTGCGGTCGTGAATGAAGTGCCCTTCCACACCATCTACCTGCACCAGCTCGTCCGCGACGAGAAGGGCAAGAAGATGTCGAAAACCACGGGCAATGTGATCGACCCGCTGGAAATCATCGACGAATACGGTGCCGACGCGCTGCGGTTTACCAATGCCTCGATGGCCTCTATTGGCGGTGTGCTCAAACTCTCTGTGGATCGCATCAAGGGCTACCGGAACTTCACCACGAAAATCTGGAACGCCGCGCGCTTTGCCGAGATGAACGAAGTGTTCGATGCCTATGAGCCCGGTGTGATCCCGACGCCCACGGCGACGGTGAACAAATGGATCGTGGGGGAAACCGTGAAGGTGCTCAAAGAGGTCGATACGGCCTTTGAGGAATACCGGTTCAACGACGCGGCCAATGCACTTTACGCCTTTGTCTGGGGCAAGTTCTGCGACTGGTATGTGGAACTGTCGAAGCCGCTGTTCTACGACGGCGACGATGCGGCCAAGGCCGAGACCCGTCAGACGATGGGCTGGGTTCTGGATCAGGCGCTGGTCATGCTGCACCCGATCATGCCCTTCATCACCGAAGAGCTTTGGGGCACGATCAAACCGGGACGCGGGCTTCTGGCGCTGGCCGACTGGCCGGAGCTTTCCGACGATCTCATCGACCCTGCTGCCGATGCGGAAATGAACTGGGTGATCGACCTGATCGAAGCCATCCGTTCCTCGCGCGCCGAGGTGCATGTGCCTGCGGGGCTGAAAATCCCGATGGTGCAGGTCGAACTGGACGAAGCGGGCAAGACCGCTTGGGCCAATAACGAGGCGATGATCATGAAACTCGCGCGGCTCGACAGCCTCTCCGAGGGTCCGATGCCCAAAGGCGCGATCACGATTTCGGTTGCAGGCGGCACCTTTGCCCTGCCGCTCGAAGGTGTGATCGACATTGCCGAGGAAAAGGCCCGTCTGGAGAAAGCCCTTGGCAAGCTGGCGAAAGAGTTGGGCGGTTTGCGTGGCCGGTTGAACAACCCGAAATTCGTGGCCTCCGCGCCCGAAGAGGTTGTGGCCGAGGCACAGGAAAACCTTGCCGCCCGCGAAGAGGAAGAAGGCAAACTCAAGGCCGCGCTTGCGCGTCTGGCCGAGATCGCCTGAGTTCTCTCCGCCCGTTTGGAGACAGATTGAAAAGGCCCGCAGAGATGCGGGCCTTTTGCTTTGAGTATTTATGGCAGCAAAGGAAACCCGCGCTCAGTCATACACCGCGGCGCGTTTCTGCATCCGTGCCATGACGGTTTCCATCTGGTCCTTTGTGCCAATCAGCGCCCGCTGTTCGCGGCTTTCCGCCATCAGGATATCCGCACGCTCCGTTGTGCTTTCAACCGTTCCGATCAACCGTTTCGCGGCACGGACGGCAGAGGGGGACTTGCCCGCAATATCGGTGGCGATTTCCAGCGCGCGGGCATGGGCGTCTTCGGCCAGTTCCGTGGCCAGACCATAGCCCAGCGCCTTGTCCGCCGGCACAACCTCATGGGTATAGGTGAGATAGCGCAGCACGTCGGAGCGCAGCACGCGCGGGAAAAGCACCATACCGCCCATATCGGGAATGAGGCCCCATTTCATCTCCATGATCGAGAATTGCGCCTCGGGCCCTGCCACCCGAATATCGGCGGCGATGGCCAGTTGCATCCCAGCGCCGAAACATGGCCCCTGAATTGCGGCCACCACTGGCACGGGCAGGTCATGTAGCGCGAGTGAGAAGGCCTGAAACGCATTGCAGTCGCCATGGGTGCGGGTCATCACAAGCTCGTCGAGGTCTTCGCTCAGGAAACGCTGAAAATTCGACGTATCCAGACCGGAGCAAAAGGCCTTGCCCGCGCCGGACAGAAGCACGACGCGCGCCTTGGAAGCAGCGATCTGTTCGACTGCGGCCAGAACATCGGCCAGCAGGGCTTCGGACACGGCGTTCATCTTGTCGGGGCGGTTCAGTGTCAGATGGGCAATGTGGTCTTTGATCTCTAAAGTAACGGTCATAATGGCTCCTCCTGCACCCACCCTATCAGCGCAGGTGCAAATCGGTCATGTCTGACGTTACGGCGCTTGCGCAGGGCGAAAACTTGGGGCAGGAAGCGTCCCATGACAGACCAACGCCAAACCCCGCTCGCCCAGTCCCTTCCCGCCACCGTGCCCTTTGTGGCTCCGGAACGGATGGAAGAGATACGCAGCGCGGCGTTTGAGGCGCGTCTGGGCGCCAACGAACTGTCCTTTGGCCCCTCGCCCAAGGCGCTGGCCGCGATGGCCGACAGTCTTGGCGGCATCTGGAAATATGGCGAGCCGGAAAACCGCGATTTGCGACAGGCTCTGGCGGCGCTTCACGGCATCCAGGCGGAGGAGATCACCGTCGGAGAGGGCATTGACGGGCTGCTTGGCGTTCTGGTGCGGCTTTATGTGAATCCGGGCGATGCGGTTGTGACCTCGGCAGGGTCTTATCCGACATTCAACTACCATGTCGCGGGCTTTGGCGGCGTGTTGCATACGGTGCCCTACAAGACTGACCGCGAAGACCCCGAGGCCCTGATTGCCAAGGCGAAAGAGGTCGGTGCCAAGCTCGTCTATTTGTCCAATCCGAACAATCCGATGGGGACGGTCCATTCGGCAAAGACCGTTCAGTCCATGATTGAGGCCGTGCCCGAAGGCTGTTTGATGGTGCTTGATGAGGCCTATACTGAGTTTGCCCCTGACGAGACCCGCCCGCAGCTCGACACTTCGGACAAGCGCGTGATCCGTTTCCGCACATTTTCAAAGGCTTACGGCATGGCGGGCGCGCGTATCGGCTACGGCATCGCGCATCGGGAGATTGCAACGGGATTTAACAAGATCCGCAACCATTTCGGCGTCAACCGCGTGGCGCAGGCCGGTGCTCTGGCCGCGCTCAAGGATCAGGACTACCTGACGGAAACCTTGTCGAAAGTCGCGGCAGGGCGTGCGCGGCTTGCACAAATCGCACAAGAGGCGGGGTTAACGCCTCTGCCGTCCTCTGCCAATTTCGTGACGATGGATTGTGGCCGTGACGGGGACTATGCCCGCGCACTTGTGAAGGCACTCGACAAACATGGCATCTTTGTCCGGATGCCCGGCGTCGCGCCGCTGGACCGCTGTATCCGCGTCTCCGTCGGCCTCCCCGAAGAGATCGAAATCTTCGCGGAACGGTTGCCGCTGGCTTTGGCGGAACTGGGCTGAACACTCGCTTGCCGGTCCGTTTTCTGCGGGGATCTGGCGCATATGCACGGCGTTAAGGTTGATCTGATTAAGGTTAACGCGAGGGGAAGATGAACCCTTGGGCGGCCCGACCCATCCTCCGCTGACTCAGCGCGGTCATTTCATCCCAGCCATTTCGTCAGGCGCAAAAAAAGGGGGCCGAAAGCCCCCTCTCTGTTTTTTGTGCTCGTCTCTTGCAGACGCCTGCTGTCTTACACGCGGCAGGCCAAAAGTTTCGCCGCCGCGACAGAGCCGCCTTCGCCATGCGGAATATCCAGCGCGGCAAATGCCGTCTCCATCGCTCCGATGATCCCCAGAACCATATGCGCATTGATGTGGCCCATGTGACCGATACGGAAATAATTGTCTGCCTCAACCGAACCGATTGCGCCGAAGCCCAAGGAAATGCCCAAGGTGATTCCCATATGTTCGGTGAGCCAGTTGCGCAGACGCGTTCCGTCGCCCTCGCCGAGACTCAGGGTTGTAACCGCATGAGAACGATGCGCCGGATCGGCAATGTTGAAGCTCAGCTTGCCGCCCTGCCCCCATGCCTCCACCGCCGCCCAATAGGCGCGCGCGAGAGTTTCGTGACGGGCCCAGACATTTTCAAGCCCCTCGTCGAGAATCATCGAGACCGCCTGACGCAGCCCGTAGAGATGGTGCGTCGGCGGGGTGCCGTCGAAATATTCATAGAGATGCACAGGATTGGCGCGGGTTTCCCAATCCCAATAGGGCGTGCGCATGTCATTGCCCTGCCCCGCCTGACGGGCCTTTTCCGAGAACCAGACAAAGCCCATGCCCGGCGGTGTCATCAGACCTTTTTGCGACGCGGCGATCATCACATCGACGCCCCATTTGTCCATTTCAAACCGGTCACAACCCAGAGAGGCAATGCAATCAACCGCAAACACCGCAGGGTGCTCCGCCGCATCAATCGCCTTGCGCATGGCCGCAATGTCATTGCGCACGGAGGTGGCGGTATCCACATGCACGCTCAGAACGGCCTTGATCTCGTGGGACTGATCCGCTTTGAGCGCCGCTTCGAGGCGTTCAGGATCGACCGGAGATTGCTTGCCGAAATCGAGAATCTCGACATTCGCGCCAAGACGGGTGGCGACATCGGCCCAGCCATGGCCGAAATTGCCCGTCACACAGACAAGCACCTTGTCGCCGCGCGAGATCATATTGGTGAGAGAGGCTTCCCAAAGCCCGTGCCCGTTGGTGATATAGAGCGCGACATGACCGGAAGTGCCCGCGATGGTTTTCAGATCGGGGACAAGCGCATGGGTCAGGTCCACCAGTTCACCGGTATAGATATTCGGTGCGGGGCGGTGCATGGCCTGCAACACGGGATCGGGGATCACGGACGGACCGGGAATGGCTAGGTAATGACGACCGTTGGCAAGTGACATGGGAGACCTCAAAATTCATAAGCCCCTTGGATTAACGCCGGTGCATCCCTAGGTCAATTCCTCGCGCTCTCACATCGGACTTGCGCAGATGCGGGGCTAGCGTGCTCTCCCGCCTCGCTTGCCCCGTATTGTAAAGAGGGCTAAAGAGACGCGATCATCCTTGGGAATGGACCATATGTTCAAGCTGCTGAAAAAAGGGTTCAAGAAACTTGAACGCGCAGAGGTCGGCCAATTCGGCAATGACGTCTCGACCCGGCGCACCCGGCATCTGGCCATGTGGCATTTCCACCTGTTCGACCATGCCTTCTTGCGCGGGCTCTGGACCAATCTCTACGAGATCGCCCCCGGTGTCTGGCGCTCGAACCAGCCCTCTCCGAAACGGATTGAACGCTACGCAAACATGGGGATCAAGACAATCCTCTCCCTGCGCGGTGACAAGGACGTGTCCTTTACCCTATTGGAGCGGCAGGCCTGTGAAGCGCATGGCATCAAACTGGTCACGACCAAGAAAGCCGCCGCACGCGGGGCGTTGAGTGGGAAGGATTATGTCGCGCTGATCGACATTCTGGCCTCACTTGAAAAGCCTTTCCTCATCCATTGCAAATCCGGCGCGGACAGGGCGGGGCTGGCCTCCGCGCTCTATCTTCTGCATTGCGAAGGGGCCTCGGTCAAAGAGGCCAAGAAGATGCTCTCGTGGCGTTTCATGCATCTCAAAAGCACGAAGACCGGTATTCTCGACTATATCCTGCGGCTCTATGAACAGGATATCGAGGCCCACGGCCCGATTCCGATCCGCGAGTGGTTCGAGACCCAATATGATCAGAAGCGCGCAAGTCAGTTCAAAAAATTCCGGTCGTTCCCATGACAAACTCAAATCCGCAGAAAGACGCCAAAGGCAAAGGCGACAGTTCAGCCCCCGTCGCAGGCAGGCTACAGGTGATCCCCGACACCCAGTCGCGCGTGCTGATCCGCTGGCTCTGGCGCGACTACCTGCGGGCGCATCTGGGCTATGTCATCATCGCGCTTGTTCTGATGTCACTCGAAGGCGCAATGCTGGGGGCGCTGTCCTATCTCATCAAGCCGATGTTCGACAAGGTTCTGGTTGCGGGACACTCCGATGCGCTCATGTGGGTGGCTCTGGCCGTCTTCGGGGTGTTTTCGCTTCGCGCCATCGCGTCTTTCGGGCAAAGGGTGATCATGTCCCGCGTCGGGCAAAAGGTCTCCGCCAAGCTGCAAGGCGATCTGGTTGCCCATATGCTCACACTGGACGGACGTTTTTTTCAGGACAACCCGCCGGGCACATTGATCGAACGCACACGCGGCGACAGCAGTGCCGCCGCCACGGTCTGGGCCACAGTGCTCTCTGTGGCCGCGCGCGATATGGTTTCGCTGGTCTCGCTTCTGGTCGTGGCCATTTCCGTGGACTGGCGCTGGACCCTGATCGCAGTGGCAGGGGCGCCGCTTCTGGCCTTGCCGATCCATGTGTTGCAAAACATCGTCCGGCGCACATCACGACGGGCGCGCGCAGCCTCGGCCCGCGTCTCCACCCGTCTCGACGAGATCTTCCACGGTGCCACGACGATCAAACTTTCGGGCACGGAACGCCGCGAAGCGGACCGGTTCGAGGGGGAAATCAACGAGTTTGTCGACGAACAGATCAAATCGGTCGCCGGTCAGGCCGGTATTCCGGCGCTTATGGACCTTGTGGCCGGTCTCGGCTTCTTCGGTGTGCTGCTCTATGGCGGCCAACAGATTATCGAGGGCACGAAGACCGTCGGGGAGTTCATGTCGTTCTTCACCGCGATGGCGCTTGTGTTTGAACCGCTGCGCCGCCTCGGCAACGTCTCCGGCGCATGGCAGGCAGCGCGGGCCTCTCTGGAACGGCTCTACGCCATCTTCGCAGAACGTCCCGCCATCACCAGCCCCGCCAAGCCCGCTCCGCTCCCCGTGCCTGCGGCCTCCGCCGACATCCGGTTCGAGAATGTCGAGTTCGCCTATGCGGATGCGCCGGTTCTGCGTGGCACGAGTTTCACCGCAGAAGCCGGCAAGACCACAGCTCTGGTCGGGGCCTCCGGCGCGGGTAAGTCGACGCTGTTTCACCTGATGACCCGACTGGCCGATCCCGTCAAAGGACAGATCACAATCGGCGGTCTGGCCACGACCCGACTGGCGCTCGCCGAGTTGCGCGGCCTCTACTCCGTGGTCTCGCAAGATGCGCTTTTGTTCGACGAAAGCCTGCGCGACAACGTCCTGATGGGGGCCGAAGTGGACGAGGCCCAACTCAAGGCCGCGCTCAAGGCCGCCCATGTCGAGGACTTTATCTCCACGCTTGATCACGGGATGGACACCCCTGTCGGCCCGCGTGGCTCCGGCCTTTCGGGTGGACAGCGCCAACGTGTGGCCATTGCCCGCGCCGTGCTGCGCAACCGTCCGATCCTGTTGCTGGACGAGGCGACCTCCGCCCTTGATGCGCAGTCGGAAAAGATCGTGCAAAACGCGCTGGAATCCCTGTCCAAAGGTCGCACGACACTGGTCATCGCCCACCGGCTCTCGACCATCCGCAACGCCGACAAGATCGTGGTGATGGACAAAGGCCGCGTAGTGGACGAAGGCACCCATGACGAATTGCTGGCCCGTGGCGGTCTCTATGCCGATCTCTACAGGCTCCAGTATTCGGACGGACGCACGGTTATAGACGGGAGTCTTTCGAAATCCGGGCCGCGCCACCCCCAAGGCGAAAGCGGAGAAGATGCCAAAGAGACCGGCCTGCTTGCCGCCACCAGCCGGATGTTTGGAAACATGCTGGGTCTGTTCGGACGCACAAAGGACTAAGGTCAATCCGGCCCCTGAGCCGCCGCGCGATCTCGACATCCTCCATTACGGGCATGTCGGGAAAGCCCCCGATCCTGTCATAAAGCTCGCGCGAGATGAGCAAGGCCTGATTGCCGTAGGGCAGGCCGAACAGCTTCGTGCGCAGGTTGGCCCAGCCCGCGAAGATTTTCGGCGCAATCCCCTTGGCCTCACGGAAGGACAGCGAATAGACCAGAGCACGCTCATAGGACTGCGCGAGATGCTGCACCGTCTCTTCGGCCCATCCCTCCGGCATCCATGTGTCGGCATGAAGAAACAACAGCCAGTCGCCCTGTGCCACCTCTGCCCCGCGCACAAGCTGCCCGCCACGTCCGGCCGGACCGGTGACAAGCTCGGCCCCCACGAAATCCGCCATCTTTTCCACCCCGTCGGTGGAGCCGCCGTCGCTGAGGATCAACTCGCGCACAAGCCCCGCATCCAGCCCCTCCATGAGCGACAGCATCGTGTCGCGCAGCAAAGGCGTCGTGTTCAGCGTCGGTATGATGACGGAAATAGGCGCGCGCATAGGGGCTCCGGCAGGTTTACAGCTTCTCTTGGCTCCTCACCTTCCTATATGAAGGGGGACAAAAGGGGAAAGGGTTCAGATGACCTATGATGCGCGCAAAGTGATCGAAATCTCCGGTGAAGACCGGATGCAGTTCCTGCAAGGGTTGATCACCAATGATGTCAAAGGGCTGGAGACGGGCGCGGTCTATGCCGCGCTTCTGACGCCGCAGGGCAAGTTCATGGTCGATTTCTTTCTCGTCCCCGAGGGGGATGTGATCCTGATGGACCTGCCCGCCTCTCAGGCCGAAACGCTCCTCAAACGCCTCACCATGTATAAGCTGCGCTCGAAAGTCACGCTGGCGCTGACGGAGCGCACGGTCTCGCGCGGACCCGGCCCTGCTCCCGAAGGCGCGTTCCAAGACCCGCGCACGGCGGAGATGGGCTGGCGTGCTTATGACGGGCGGTCTTCCGAGGCGGCGGATTGGGACGCGATCCGTGTCGCGCATTGCGTGCCGGAATTCGGCGTGGAACTGACGCCCGACACCTTCATCCTTGAAGCCGGATTCGAGCGCCTCCACGGGGTCGATTTCAAAAAGGGCTGCTACGTTGGTCAGGAGATCACCGCACGGATGAAACACAAAACCGAGCTGCGCAAAGGCTTGGCGACTGTGAACATTGAAGGCACGGCCCCCGTCGGCACCGAGATTGTCACCGAAGACGGCAAAACCGCAGGCACGCTTTTCACCCAGTCAGGCGATAAGGCCATCGCCTATCTGCGGTTTGATCGTTCCAAAGGACCACTCACCGCCGGAGAAGCCCGCATCCACTTCGCGGCTTCCTGAGCCCGCAGGCAAAGAAAAAGCCGCCCTCTAGAGGACGGCTTTCCAAATTCTGTGCCGAGGCAGACGATCAGGCCCGCTCGGAATATTCCATGGTCTCTGTGTTCACCACGATGTCCTCGTCGGTTCCGACAAACGGCGGCACCATCACGCGCACACCGTTGTCAAGCACGGCAGGCTTGAAAGAGTTGGCCGCCGTCTGGCCTTTGACGACCGGCTCGGTCTCCACAATCTTGCAGATCACCTTCTGCGGCAGGGTCGCGTTCAGCGCCTCTTCTTCGTAGAACTCGACCACGATGGTCATGCCGTCCTGAAGGAAAGGACGACGCTCGCCCAGAATATCCGCCGGAATCGTGACCTGATCGAAGGTCTCCGTGTCCATGATGTTCAACAGGCCGTCGCTCTCGTAGAGAAACTGCATGTCTTTTTGTTCGAGACGCACACGCTCGACCTTGTCGGCAGAGCGGAAACGTTCGTTGAGTTTGCGGCCGTCACGCAGGTTTTTCAGCTCGACCTGAGCAAAAGCGCCCCCCTTGCCGGGTTTGACGTGATCGACTTTCACAGCGGCCCAGAGGCCCCCGTCATGCTCCAGCACATTGCCGGGGCGGATTTCGTTTCCGTTGATTTTGGGCATTTTACTAAACCGTGGCGTTTGGTTGAATTCGTCTTCCAGACCCCTATATCTTGAGAGGTGTGGGCTGGCAAGGCGCTCTGAAGCGGTTGGGAGCAGGACACGCACGCTCCCAGATATGCGCCAGACGCATAAAAGGTATGCGATTGCGTTGTATCCGAATCGTTACAAACCTGCCATAAGGGCCCGCACGCCGAAAAGACAAGAGCAATAATACAAGGATCACCCATGGCTGAGTTCGTGGACGGCACCGCTTTTAATCATGAGCAAGGAACACGTGCCCGCAAGCTGTTTGCGGCTGTTGTGTTGGCGGCTCTTGATGATGCGATCGCCGATGACAAAAAATATGGCAATGGCCCGGAACAGATCGCCCGTTGGGCGCGGTCTCGTGATGGCCGCGAAGTTTTGTCCTGTGCCGGTATCGACCCGTGTGAACGCGTTGTCGACGGCCTGATGGAATTCGTCTCCAAAGGTATTCGTACCTCTGTCGCACTGTCGCGCGAAGAAAGCGAACGCCGTCACGCACAGGAAGCGGCAGAAGCGGCATAACACCCGCCCCTGCTATGCATTGAACAAGACGCGCCAAGCTGCTGGCGCGTCTTTTCTTTTGCGCGAATGCACGATCTCAAGCACAGTTCACAGTGAAGGAGATACGGCATGAGCAAAAAGATCGACACAAACACCGTCCCCGCAAAAATCGGCACGTTGTATCCCCCGCCGCATCACACCGCCACACGCGACCGCATCAAAAAGGCACTGGGAGATCAGGCCGGGCTGACGCAATTCGGCGTGAACCTGACCATCCTGCCACCGGATTGTTCCTCCGCCCTGCCCCACTGGCACGAGAAAGAAGACGAGTTCGTCTATATCATCTCCGGACATCCCACACTGGTCTATGGCGCGACGGAAGAACGCCTTGCCCCGGGTGACTGCGCGGGCTTCAAAGCGGGAGAAGAAATCGGCCACTGCCTGCGCAACGATACGGGTTGCGATGTTGTGCTGCTCGAAATCGGATCGCGCAAAGATGGGGAGCGTGCTTTCTATCTCGGACTGGACCTCATGATAGATACCGCAAAAGCGGACCTCTACTTCCACCTCGACGGCACGCCCTACCCCGATCTTCGCAGACGAGGCCCCGGCGAGGATTGACACGTTCCGATGTGAGTATTTTTGCCATCAGAAAACCCCTTCCCTCTCCTTTGTGCCTCAAATACTCATGACACACAGGAGGATGCGCATGACCAAAGCGATCATGATACAGGGCACAGGGTCCAACGTCGGAAAATCCATGCTGGTCGCCGGTATTTGCCGCGCCTTCACCAAGCAGGGATTGAAAGTTGCGCCTTTCAAGCCGCAGAACATGTCGAACAATGCCGCAGTTACCGAAGATGGTGGCGAGATCGGGCGGGCGCAGGCGCTACAGGCGCGGGCCTGTGGCCTTGCGGCGCATACGGATATGAACCCTGTGCTGCTCAAACCCGAAAGCGATCAAGGTGCGCAGGTCGTGGTGCAGGGCAAGCGCATGGGCACGTTGAAGGCCCGCGATTACGGGCGCGAGAAGCCCAACCTTCTGCCGAAAGTTCTGGAAAGTTTTCATCGCCTCGCGACCCGAGCCGATCTTGTGGTGATCGAGGGCGCGGGCAGTCCTGCGGAGACCAATTTGCGACAGGGCGACATTGCCAATATGGGCTTTGCCGAAGCGGCTGATGTGTCTGTGATCCTTGTCGGGGACATTGACCGCGGCGGCGTGATTGCCCAGATCGTCGGCTCGCACACCGTGTTGTCACCTGCAGATCGCGCGCGCATTCACGGCTTTGCGGTCAACAAGTTTCGCGGTGATCCAAGTCTGTTTACTGAAGGTTCGAAAGAGATCAAAGCACGCACGGGTTGGGCCGATCTGGGCACCTTGCCGTGGTTTTCCCAAGCACATCTCCTACCCGCAGAAGATGTGATGGAAATCGCCTCGCGTGGTTCCGGTGCAATCAAGATCGCCGTGCCGAGACTCTCCCGAATTGCGAATTTCGATGATCTCGACCCTCTGGCCGCAGAACCCGACGTAACCGTTCAAATCATCGAGCCGGGGCAGCCCCTCCCTGGTGACGCCGATCTGGTGCTGATCCCCGGCACGAAATCGACCATTGGCGATCTGGCCTTTTTCCGTGCGCAGGGATGGGACATTGACCTTCACGCCCATGTCCGGCGGGGCGGGCATGTTCTGGGCATTTGCGGCGGGTATCAGATGCTTGGCCAATGGATTGACGACCCGCAAGGGATCGAAGGCCCTGCGGGGCGGCACCGTGGCCTTGGCTATCTGGATGTCGAAACCGTCATGGGCGGCGACAAAAGGCTCGCGGAAGTGCGGGCGACGGATCACGGTTCGGGGCACACAGTCACGGCCTATGAAATCCATATCGGACGCACCGAAGGGCCGGATATGGCGCGGGCATGGTTGAGCGTCGAAGGCCGACCTGAGGGGGCCGCCTCTCCGGACGGGCGCATTATGGGCTGTTACCTGCACGGGTTGTTCTCCGCAGATGCCTTCCGCGCCGCGTATCTGTCACGCTTTGGGGCGGGGCCTTCTACGCTACGTTTCGAGGCCAGCGTTGAGGACACGCTGGACCAGCTTGCGGATCATATCGCGGCCCATCTGGACCTCGACCGCCTCTATGCGCTCTCGTCAGACATATCTGTGGCAGCCCGATCTGCAGGGTGATTACTCGAATTCACGCAGGGTCAGGGCACGCTGCACTTCGCGGCGCACAAGGCGGCGGACATTGCGCGTGATGCGCTGACCTAATTCGCCCTGCAATTCTTCGCGGATCACTTGCGCCACAAGCTCGCGCAGCGCCTCTTCGTCGAGGATGTCCTCTTCGGCATAGCCCGCGAGCGCCAGTTCTTCTTCAAGGCTGGGGGCTGGGTCGGGAGCCACGCCTTCGGCCTCTGTTGCCTCGCTCAGCACGGCGTCATCCGCCTCAGCCACATCAGCATGCGCGGTCACAGTGTCGGTCTCTACATCAGCCGCCGCTGCCTCCTGCGCAGCCTCGAAAGAGGTTTCTTCAATCACTTCGGCATCATCAATCTGATCCGAATTGTCGCGCGCCTGTGTCATCTCAACTCCATCTGCATCAAAGGGGGCTTGCGCGGCCTCTTCACGCGTCTCTTCGGACGTGGCCTCGGGCATCCCCTGAAAATGGAATACACGGGCGCCGGTTTCAGCAAAGGCACGCGGCATGACGCGCGGGATTTCGGCCTCCAGATCTTCCGACCCGTCCGGCTCCCACTCGGCCGCTTGCGCGCCAACGGCAGCTTCAAGTTCGGCGATGCGCTGCTCCAGAGACAGGCGTGCCACATGGGCGGCGGCCACCTCGTCCGGCGTGTCATCAAGTGCCGCGTTCCAGCTCCCGGTCTGCGGGGCCTCCTCCGCAACGTCGCTCTCTTCGGTCACAGCGGCGTGCAGTTCCTCGGAAACCACAGACTCAACGCTGACAGTATCAGCCGTCGCGGGCTCATCTTTCGGCAGATGCACAGCTTGTTCTGGCGACAACACGAGAGGTGGCACGGGAGAGGCGTCCGCACGAGGGGCCTCCGGCTCGGCTTCTTCCGCGACCGTTTCCGGTTTCTCCACCCGAAAATCAGGGGTCAGAACAAGAGCAGCGGGCGCCTCGACTTCGGGTTCGGATTCAAGGGCTGGTGCTGCGGCCTCTTCGGACAAGGCCTCCTTGTTCAGCGGCCATTTGAGTGCCAGCGGTGCTTGCTCGCGACGTGCGCGCACTGGGTCATGCGGCTGAGAATGGGTCTCGGCCACCAAGCGACGGATCGACGCCAATACATCGTCCGCATCAAGATTTGTCATCGGATCAGACATCCCGACTCCCTAAAGCCTTTCGCGAAAAACTTGGGTCCAAGTGGATTGCGAAAGGCCCCCAACTAAATTCTTTGCTCTGCGCTTCCCGCAAACCCGTCATCCGAGTCTCTCACGAAACGCGTTCCTCAACACTCGTGATGGTAGCCAGCTTCCGCCTCACATACAACAAAGTGTTTCATGTAAAATGAAAACCCCGCAGATCGACAAGGCGACCCACGGGGCAAAGACGTCAGGCTGAGGGCGGGCCTCAGTCCTTCATCAAGCCTTTGAGAACGCGGTCAAGCTTCTCGCCTTGCGGGCTGACATAGGTGGTCGGCGCATTTTTTACCGCATTGTAATAGGCGCTCGGATCATAGACCGGCACATCCAGTTTGAGCTGGTCAACAGTCAAGAGCCCCATGGATTGCAGCACGGAGAAGGCTTGAGTCTCGCGGGCGATCCGCGCCTGAATGGCCGACACTTGCGCGTCCAGAAGGTCTTGTTCCGCATCCAGCACATCAAGCGTGGTGGCGGCACCAAGATCGGCTTCTTCCTTCACCCCGTCATAGGCCACTCGTTGCGCTTTCACATAGGCGTTGGAGGCCTCTTCAGACGCCGCATAGACCGACAGCAAGGACCAGTTGGTGCGCACGGATTGCTCGACTTCACGCGTGGTCTGCAAAAGCTCCGCGCGGCTTGCGTCCCGATCCGCGATGGCTTCGCGCACTTGAGACGCAATGCTGCCGCCACCATAGATCGTGCCGGACACACCAACGCTCAGGGAGGTATTGTTATCATAGCTCAGAGCATCCGAGTCATTCAGCGTATGCGTGATCGAAGCATCCACTGTCGGCAAAACGCTGCGCTCGGCCACTTCGACCGTGATATCATGGGCACGCACTTCATGCTGCAAGGCGACAATGCCCGGATGTTTCTGCTTGGCCAAGGTCACAGCCGCTTCCACATCGGACACAGGAAGTTTGATGTTCGGCGGGCTGGAGAGTTTTTCGGGATACTGACCGATCGCAACCTTGTAAGTCTCACGGGCCGCTGCCAGTTCCCCTTGTGCCGCAGCCAGTTCGGCACGCGTAGAGGCCAGTTGCGCCTCGTATTGCGACACTTCAGTGCGGGTGATTTCCCCGACTTCAAACCGGTCTTGCGCCGCACGCAGGTTTTGCTGGTTCAGCCGCACCGCACTCTGGCGCAGGTTGAGAACCGCTTGAGCCTCGCGCACACCCATGTAGGCATCCACGGCATCGGCCAGAACGGTCTGTTCGATATTCACCAGAGCGGCGCGGGTGGCGAGCACGAATTCCTTTTGCACATCAACCGCGAGCTTATTGCGCCCGAAGGTATAAAGGTCCACCGAGGCGACAAGGCTCAGCGCATTGTACCAATCCAGATAAGTATCGCCATCGCGGAAAGTTTTTGTACCGGAATAGCTATAAGACAGGCTCGGACGCAAAGCAGCCATCGCCTGCGACACGCCCTCGTCCGTGGCCCGCAAGGTCGCACGGTTCTGCTCCAGAAGGCCGGAGTTCTTATAGGCGGACGCCAGCGCATCGCCGAGCGTTTCCGCCCAAGACGCCATCGGCACCGCACCGATCCCCAGCGCAGCCACACCGGCGAACAGCGTCTTTCTGATTGATATGCTCTTGCTCATTGGCCGTATGCCCCTTTGTTTTCTTCGAACGCCGGAGCCTGCCCGGCCTGTCTCACGTTCGCGTTCTTACAGCGCGAATTCCGCGCGTTTTTCAAATCCCGGAAGAACTGGCGCGGTCGCGTTGAACACCATACGCCAGGTGATTTCGCCATCTATCTTGTAGCCAATACGCACGATGCCAAGGGCTCCGTCGATAAAAATAGCGCAGATGCGGCCTTTTTCCTTCACTTGCGACAGAATGTCCTCAGGCATTTCCTCAACACCGCCTTGCACGATCACGACATCATAGGGGCCGTGCTGCGGCTCTCCCTTGGCGATCGGGCCTGTTTCGAGGACTACATTGTCCGAACCGTTGGCAACCAGAGCCTTGGCAGCCTCTTCGGCCAGCGCCTCGTCTTCCTCAACCGCCACAACCGCCTGCGCCATGCGCGCGATCACCGCCGAAGAATAGCCAAGCCCGCATCCCAGATCGAGCACAAGCTCGTCATTCTCAATGTTGAGCGCATCCAGCATCTTCGCCAGAATCCTCGGATCCAGCACGACGCGGCCATTGCCGAGATCAACATGATCGCCGACATATGCCACCGCACGCTTTTCTTCCGGCACGAAATTTTCGCGCGGCACGGTCAACATGGCTTCGATAATGGGGAATTTGGTCACATCGGATGGACGAACCTGGGTATCGACCATTGTGGTGCGGAGCTGGGTGAAGTCTGGCATGGGCTGAACTCTTTCGTTCAAGGGCATCTCTCGCGTCGTTTTGCCATAAGCCTGCGGCAGGAGCAATATATCAATGCATCTGCGAATTCGCACAAAAGGCGGGTTGCGCCGCTTTCAAGCTTGGTATAGATAGCGGCACACCATTTCAGGCGAGTTGGCGGAGTGGTGACGCAGCGGATTGCAAATCCGTGAACACCGGTTCGATTCCGGTACTCGCCTCCATTTATTTTCAAACACTTACACATCTCCTCTTCATGTAACGGCCCAGCCGTTTACAGTTGCGTTTACACTTTTCATGTCCCCTGACGCCCCTTCTCAGCGTCCAAACGCGCACTCTCAGCGTCCAAACGCGCAAGAACTTCGTCACTTTCATCAGGGCTAACACGCGCGTAACTCTCAATGACTTGCGCAGCATAGCGGATCGACCAGCCCATGAGTGTCGCAATTTGACGTAGTGAAAGGTCCGCATTTAGCAAACGTGTGGCTGCCGTTCCTCGCGTATCCGCAAGTGTTTTTTCCCGACCATCTTCCCATGGCAAAACTTTAGCCTCACGTCGCCATTTCGTAATTTGGTTCGACGCCCATCGGGCTGTCAGCGGCTTACCTCGCTTGTTAACCAGTAATGTCTCCTGTCCTCTCGGAGTCTCCTCAATCAACTCCGCCAATGCTGCCGTAACCGGAATATAGGCCATCTGCTGACGCTTGTTGGTCTTACATAGAAGCCTCCGGCCATATGGCGTCTCCTCGAACTGATCGAGCCGCACCTTGACCAAGTCGGAAACCCTCAAGCCAGTCTCACAACCAGCGACAAGAATGCGCGAGACCCAATTGGGGGCACAAGCTTTAAACGCTCTCAAATCGTCGGTTGTCCATACAATTTCGCTCCTGTTCGGCTTATAAAGCTTTTTCAACTTATGACAGTGATGCTCCTTAAGCTTGCCCTCTTCGACTGCCCAGTTCAATACTCGCACAGCATGCACTCCAGCCATATCATGTTGTTTGGGAGAATGTTTCCACTTCTTGCGCCACACGTTCAGTTCCCCACGTGACGCTCGCTCCTCGAACATAGCAGCAGAGTCTGGGCCAAACTCATCTCGAAAACGGTTGACCCACAGCTTTACATCGTCCTGGGAACGCTTAGCTTTTGGTAAAGCAGCACTGGACAAAAAGTCGTCGACCAGATTCTCCACAAGATATGACCCGCCGCGTGTAGGCTGCGTCACCTCGCTATAAGCCTGATAAAATTCGGCGCAATTTGGAAAGGCCAAACTATCTTCCCAGAACTTTGGTCCACCTCGCCAAGCATAAAAGTGATACTTAACACCGGAAACAAGCTTACGCCGAACCCGATGAACTCCTTTAGGCAGTTTGTATTTGCGCAAGACGACGTCTCCTCTTCTCGACAAGGCTCATTTCTAGTTGCTCAGACCTACCCTCATGAACTGAAATGCTCTGTGCGCGATCAAGTTGCAGACGCACATGCACCAAATCATAATAATTGGGGCGCCTCCGGATAGGCCTAACCCCAAGCCGATTACAAAAAGCCCGGAACGCCTCATTAGGTGCTGCAAAACCGAATTTCACAGCCAGATCTTGAGCCGAGATCAAGTCAATACTAGGAGGCATCGGCACCTCCCCCCTCCGGAACAAACATATTTCTCCGAACGTAATCAGCCACAGCATCGTCAGGGAGATAGAACGCATTCCCTATCTTGAGATGCTTGATTTCTTTCAACGCGATCAACGAGCGAATTCTTCGCTCAGACCATCCACTCTCTTTGGCTAATTGACGAGGTGTCAAAAGTGCTCTTTCGGTCACAGCACATTCTCCCTTATCCATTGAAATTAGTGCCTTCGAATGATACCAAATACCGATGATATGCATCGAATTGGTAACTAACGTTCACATAGGGAACATTTGATCACGTGTCAACTCCTCAAAGCAATATTGGCGACCGGATGCGCTTAGTTCGCAATGAAACAGGTTTCTCGCAGGCAAAGGTCGCAGCTATGCTCGACCTTTCTGATCGTGCGTACAAAACGTACGAACTCGGCAAACGCGAACCCTCGCTCAGCACGGTCTTAAAGTTCTGTGAAATTTTTGAGGTAGATCTCGTTTGGCTGATCAATGGCGGCCTGCGAACAGAGCAGGATCAAGCAGACCTTGCTACTATAGCGACACGTACAGCCGATGCCGTATACAGACAAATCATGAACGATGACCCTAAAATGACTGCACCCCAATTTCAAAAATTTTTCGCATATGTCCTAGAACAAGCAGTACACAACAAAGCGGTCCCTGAAGAAGAAGCGAAGAAAATTCATCAGATTTTCACAGGCAAAAACGGTGAAACATAATGGTAAAATATCCGCACCCTGAGAGCCGGATTCTCCCATGGCTCAAAAAAGCACGCATGATTTCAGCAATAGCCATGTTCACCTCTGCGATATGGTTCGTTTTGGCGCCCTCATCCAGTGAAGGAATTTCAATCACACAATTTTTGACAGGCTGCACGTTTTCTGGATCACTTGTTGCCACCAGTCTGTGCGAAGTCTTCCGCCGTATGATAATGGGAACAACTAGCGTGACCGAAGATGCCTTTTTTCCTATGAAAAAGAGGTAATGACTTACTCTCATGTATAACGTTTTCTGCCGCAACCTCCATTACGCTTCATCTCTCCCCCTCAAAACCCGGGCCTCGTAATGTCCCGACGCAAAGGAACTCAATTCCAGACGTGCAGCATAAACTTGTGCTGACAACTCGCGCAATTCATCTACGGTCATACTTGCACCGAAATGGATGTGCGCACGGATGAGTTAAAGAACGCTCTAAACTTTGTTGCGCTCAAAATAGAAAAAGGCCCTCAGCTTCGGGCACAGTTTCTTAAAGCAGTAATGATTGAAGATCAGAATGCCAGAAGCTGTGCTGCTCAACAGGTTTTACAGCAGATACAATCATGGGCGGGGCGTTGAGTAACGGCCCTAAGCCGACATTGAACACGCCTCCCGCCGTTGCAGCGCAGCACATCAAACCTGCAGTTCGCCGCGCAAGTCGGTCATTGCCGTGGTAGTATGCGGATTTAGGTAAGCAGACCATACTCAGGCCCGCGACCGTGCAAGGTTTGCCCAATCGCACAAGACTTTTGTGGCCTCAGCGTCAAGATGTTGTTCGCAAGGCATGATCCGCTCTGCAACCGCGTGCCCGCATTCATGGGTCAGGCGATCCACATCAACCGGAAAGCGGGCGGCCTCGGGCAGATCGGTGATGGCATCACCGGCCTGCGCCATATCGGCCGCGTAGTAGAGCGCGGTGATGCCGGCGATATTCATCGCGGCCACGCAAAGCGCGCAGGGTTCGCAGCTGGAATACAGTTCACTGCCACGCAGATTCACGGTTTCGAGGCTGCGGCAGGCATCGCGGATCGCTTCGGTTTCCCCATGCGAGGTTGGATCGTGGTTCATCACCGACCGGTTGATCCCTTCGCCGACAATCTGGCCATCCTTGACGATGACCGCACCAAAAGGTTCCGTGCCGGGTGTATCAATCGCCTGTGCCGAAATTTCGATGGCGCGGCGCAGAAAACGTTCTTCATACATGGGATGTCTCCTCTTCAGCTGCGAAACAGGCGACGCGGCGGTTGTGAATTTCGGGGCGACGCTGCGGTCGTTCGTTTTTGCAGCGCTCGAATGCCAGCGGGCAACGCGGATGAAAGCTGCACCCCGATGGGGGTGAGACTGGCGACGGCACCTCGCCTCCCATCGGGCTGCGATCGCGCTTGGGCGCTTCGAGATCGGGGATCGTGTCTAGCAGCAGCCGAGTGTAGGGGTGCAGCGGATTTGCAAAAAGATCAGCTGTCGGCTGGATCTCCACGATGCGGCCTAGATACATCACCGCGATCACATCGGCCATGTGGCGCACGACGCTTAGATCGTGGCTGATGAAGAGATAGGTCAGATCCATCTCTTTTTGTAGCCGTTTCATCAGGTTCAGCACCTGCGCCTGAACCGAGACATCAAGAGCCGAAGTCGGTTCGTCGCAGACCAAGAACTCCGGCTCACCAGCTAGTGCGCGCGCGATCGAGATGCGCTGCCGCTGACCACCGGAAAATTCATGCGGGAATTTGAGGCCATCGGCGGGGTCCAGCCCCACGGTCCGCAAAAGCTCGTCAACGCGTGCTGAAACCTCGGTTGCAGACGTCTCGGGATTTAGCGTGCGCAGCGGTTCGGCGATGATCCGGGCGACGCGCCAGCGTGGGTTGAGGCTGGCAAAGGGATCCTGAAAGATCATCTGCAACCTGTCGCGGTCTCCATGAAACCGAATGCTACCGCCCGAGGGGGCGTGCAATCCAGTGACCAGCTTGGCGATGGTGCTCTTGCCACAGCCAGACTCTCCCACCAGCGCCAGAGTCTGGCCCCGCTGAATGACGAAATCGACGCCATCAACGGCGTACAAGGTCTTGCGGGGCTTGCGCTCGATCAACCGGTTGAGCCAGGGGGCAGAGACGTCGAAGCGCCGTTCAAGCGCATCGACTTCGAGGATGGCATTGGCGCGGGGGGTCATGCGGCTTCTCCTTGATCTACGGTGCCGGTCTGCGCCAACCAGCAGGCAGCTCCGGTCACTTCGCCACTGGAAATGCGCGGCACTTCATTGCGGCAGCGCGGCCCGGCATGGGCGCAGCGCGGGTTAAAGGCACAGCCTTGCGGGATGGCATTGAGCCGCGGCATGGAGCCGGGGATCATCTGCAATTCTTCTACTTGCTTGCGCAGCGAAGGGATCGATCCCATCAATCCGGCGGTATAGGGATGCTGCGGCCGCCGCACCACGTCATCGACATCGCCCACCTCCGCCAGCCGTCCGGCATACATCACCGCAACCCGGTCGGCCGTTTCGGCGATTACGCCCATATCATGGGTGACCAGCATCACCGCCGTACCTCTTTCGCGACAAAGCCGTTTAAGCAGCGCCGTGATCTGCGCTTGTATCGACACATCAAGCGCGGTCGTCGGCTCGTCCGCTACAATCAGTTCGGGCTCGGCGCAAAGCGCCAACGCGATCACGATGCGTTGGCGCATGCCGCCCGAAAACTGGTGTGGGTAGCTGTCGATTCGCTCTTCCACAGCGGGGATGCCGACTTCACGCATCAAACCCTTGGCGCGCTCGCGAGCGCGGGGCTTGTCGAGATCGGTGTGCAAACGGATCGTTTCTACCAACTGATCGCCGACCCGAAACAATGGGTTAAGCGAGGTTAGAGGGTCTTGGAAAATCGCACCAATGCGACGACCGCGCACGGCTTGCATGGCCCGGTCATCAAGGTTGTCGATACGGTTACCCGACAAGTGGATGGTGCCGGCGGCGATCCGTCCCGGAGGCTCAAGTAGCCCGAGTATTGACATGCCGGTCATGGATTTTCCGGCACCGGATTCACCGACCACGCCGAGGATCTCGCCGCGGCGGATTTGCAGCGAAATATCATCGACAGCGGTCAACACGCCTTTGCGGGTGGGAAATTCGACGCGCAAGTTGCGCACGTCAAGAACGACATCGCTCATGGCTCGGCCCTCTCAAAGCTGGGGGTGAAGATTTTGGTCACCGGCGGGTGGCCTGCAGTCCGGTCTGGGTATTTGGCGATCAACCCGTTGAATTGCGCCTGAGCGCGGGCTGCGTCTGTGATCGCGTCAATCCCTGGGATCACGCCATCGGCCATCACCTGTAGCCCGTCGATCCAGACGTCGCGCACATCGCGGCCACAGGCAGAGGTCATCAGCGTTTGCACCGGGTCTGGCGTTTGCAAGGTACGGCTCAGGTCAATCACCGAGATGTCTGCCTTTGCACCGGAGGCGAGCCGGCCAAGGTCGGGCCGGTTCAGCGCCTCTGCGCCGCCAAGGGTGGCGGCGTCGAACATATCTTCGGAACGTATCGCCTCCATCTCCTCGGCCATCCTTGCGGTCATCATGCCGATCTGCATATTCACGATCATATCGGCCGGATAGGTGTCGGTGCCGAGGCCGATGTTGATACCTTTGGCGCGGGCCTTGGGGAAGCTATTGAGCATCCCACCATGGCGCGCGCTAACCAGCGGGCAATGCACCAGCGTGGCGTCGGTCTCTGCAATAAGGTCAAACTCTGCCACGGTGGCTTGTGTGCCATGTGGCAACAGCCAGTTGCGCTGCAGCGCGCCGATCTGGTGCAGCCATTCAATTGGTGCGCAGCCGTGCTGCTCGCTTACCAGCCGCAGTTCGACTGGCGACTGGCTACAATGCTGGCGCACCGGTGCGCCCATCTCTGTCGCAATCTCTGCGGTGCGTTGTAGCAACGTCTGAGTGCAGGTCTCGATCCGGTCGGGGGCGAACATGGCGCGGATGCGCCCCCCAGCCGTACCGTCAATGTGCCGGGCAAAATCGGCGGCCCCTGCCAGGCCCGCAAGCCCGCGTGCTTCGTCAAAGACGGCGCGGATATTTCCAGCATTATCGGTCACCTGCCCGCCAGTACGATAGGCAGGCCCAAGGTAGACGCGTAACCCAAGCGCTTCGGCGGCAGCGGCGGCGGCTTCGAACTCCGCAACCGTTTCGCCCCAAGCGCGGTAGAACAGCGAGGCGATGGGCAGTGCAGTGGTGATGCCGTTTCGGATTAGCTGGGCAAAGGCATGGTGCTTCTGAAACGCCAGCTCTTCGGGGGAGTACATCTCATAAGGGCCGCGTTTGATATAGCTTTCAGGCCAGACCCGGCCCTTTTTCCATGCCGGTCCGTTGTCATAACCGAGGATCGTCGTGTCGAGATCAGACAACGCATCAAGATCAATGAAGCCCGGCGATATCACCGCCTCGCCATAGTCGATCCGCCGCGCGATCGTACCGTCGAACCCTGCGCCAACGTGCAGCACGTCCGAGCCCTCGATCACGACCACGCCGTTTTCATGCACCACGTGGCGCCCGTCTTGGTGGCCAATAACCCAGCGCGCCGAAAGAAGCGTCCTACCCTGCATCATGGCGCCTCGATTACGCAGGTGCCGTCGCGGGCGATAACGTCGCCGCCCTTAAGCACCAGTTTGCGCGGCGCGTGGGTTACGACAGCTTCGGTCAGTGTCTCGCCTTCGACCAACAGGCAATCGGCTCGGCAGCCCACCTTTAGGCCGTAGGCTTCCACTCCCATAATCGCAGCACCACCAAAAGTGCAGATATCCAGCGCCAGTTCGACCTCGTCATCACGGCGCAGGTTGTTGCGCATGCCGATCTGCATCGCCTTTTCCAGCATGTCTGAGTTGCCATAGGGGCCCCATGTATCGCGGATGCCATCACATCCAGCGCCGGTCAGAATGCCGAGTGCCTTCAACTCCTTGACCATTGGCACCGGCGCCGAGGCTGGCGCGGTTGTCAAGATATGGATGCGGTTTTCAGCCAGCTTCTCCTGCAGACCCGCCACGTAGGCGCGCTCCATCGCGCCAAGACAGAAGGCATGGGAAATCGATACCTTCCCTTGCATTCCCAATGCTACAGTGCGGTCGATGATTTCCTCCATCGAGAACCAGCCAAGTGCGTCGCGTTCGTGCAAGTGAATGTCGATGGGTTTGCCATGTTTCTCGGCTAGGCCGAAGACTGTGTCGAGGTGTCCTTTGGGGTCATGCTCCATCCCGCAGGGGTCGATACCACCCACCAAATCCGCGCCCAAAGCCAGTGCTGCATTCATTAACTCGGCAGTGCCGGGGCGGGTCATCATACCGGACTGTGGGAAGGCGACTATCTCAATGTCGACCATGCCAGCCAGCTTCTCACGCGTGGCCATGACACCCTCGATTCCGACCAACCCGTGGTGCGTGTCCACGTCTACATGGCTGCGGATATGGGTGCAGCCATGCGACATGGCAAGAATGGCGTGCCGCTCGCTCTGGATCTGCGGATCAAGGCCAAGTGAGACTTTCACCTCGCGCTCGTTGTTGATCTTGTCGATCAGGCGCGGGCCGACTTCGTTTCGATACCACGGCAGGCCAAGCAGCGACTTGTCGAGATGAGTATGCGCCTCTACCAGACCGGGTATCACGATGCGTCCGCCGCCATCAATTACCTGGGCCTCATCGGGAGCCTCGGCCACGAAGACACCCTTCGCGATATGCAGGTCGGTGTTCGGGCCGCCCATTGGGCGAACATTTTTTAAGGTTTTGTAGGTCATATTTGTTACCGCAGCTTGGGGTTGAGAGCATCGCGGAGCCAGTCACCGATCATGTTGACCGACAACACGATCAGGCAAAGCTGGATCGACGGGAACACCACGATCCACCATAGGCCCGAAAACAGATACTGATTGCCTATGCGAATGAGTGTGCCGAGCGAGGGCTGGTCTGGGGGCATGCCGACACCTAGAAATGACAAGGTTGCCTCAGACAGGATCGCAAGGCCGAAGTTCAGCGTGGCCGCGACCATGATCGGCGTCATGCAATTGGGTAAGATGTGGTGCAACATCACGCGCCAAGATTTCACCCGGATCAGCTTGGCCGCTTGTACATATTCTTTTTTGGCCTCCACCATCGCGGAGGCGCGCACCGTGCGGGCATATTGCACCCATGATGGCACCGCGATGGCAAAAATCAGGATCGGCGCAGCCAGCACGTCCTTGAGCCCCGACGGTAAAGAAGCTGTAGCAATGGCGGTGATCAGGATAGCGATCAGGATGAAGGGCATCGATAACAGCACGTCACCTACTCGCATGATCACGTTGTCGATCCAGCCGCCGAAATAGCCAGCGATCAGTCCCAGTGCGAGCCCTACTGCCAGCGCCAGCAAGACCGATGCAAAGCCGATTATCAGTGAAATGCGAGAGCCGTAAAGCACAGCCGAAAGGATGTCGCGCCCCTGCGTGTCGGTGCCCAGCAGATAGGGCCATTGGCCGTCCGCCTCCCAGATCGGTGGGATCTCGGAGTTCCAAAGTTCCAGAGCTGCTAGATCGTAGGGGTTCTGGGGGGTGATCCAAGGGGCAAGAAAGGCAGTCAGTGCCACCAAAGCCAAGAGCGAAGCGGCAAAGATCGCGGAAGGATGCGCGCAAAAGGAAAACCACAGGTCACTTTCGCGCAAGCGGGTCAGCCGTGAAGGGCGTTGCAGTGCGGGGGACGGGTTTTGGGGGAGTAATTTGTCCATGGGGGTCTCCGGTTCAGCCATTGTCACGGGCGCTGTCGTCGCGCAAACGCGGATCGACCCAGGCGTAAGTGATATCGACCAGCGTATTCAGGGCGACGAAAATCAAGGAAACGATCAGCAGGTAAGCGGCCATCACCGGCAGGTCGACAAAGGTCACCGCTTGGATGAAGAGCATCCCCATGCCGGGCCACTGAAACACTGTCTCGGTGACCAGCGCAAAGGCAATCAGGTTGCCGATTTGCATGCCGGTCAGGGTAATTACAGGCATCAGGCAATTGCGTAGCGCGTGGCGCCATTGCACGCGTCTGGTCGGCACGCCGCGGGCGCGGGCGAACTTGATGTAATCCGCGCGTAGGGTCTCGAGCATCTCGGCACGCACCAGTCGCATTACCAATGTCACCTGAAAGGTCGAGAGCGATATCGCCGGCAGCACCAGCGCGGCGCGGCCTGAAGGCGTCAGTAGGCCGGTCGACCACCAGCCGATATCCACCGTCTCGCCTCGGCCAAAAGCGGGCAGCCAGCCAAGCGAAACGGAAAAGGCCAATATCAACAAGATGCCCACGACGAAACTTGGCAAGGACACGCCGACGATAGACCCAAGTTGCAACATGTTGGCCAATCGGCTGTCACGATAAACTGCGGTAACAACCCCAGCCGGAATGCCTACCACTAGCGAGATCACCGTGGCCACCAAAACCAGCTCGAATGTTGCTGGAAAACGCTCTTTAATCAGCACCATAACGTCCTGCTGATTGCGATAGGATATGCCAAAATCCCCCTGCACCGCATTGGTCACAAAACGAGTGTACTGGGTCACGAAACTATCGTTCAGGCCGAGCCGTTCACGCAATTCAATACGGTCCTGCTGCGTTGCCTGTTCGTTCACCATCATTTCAACAGGATCACCAAAGAAACGAAAGATCACGAAGGCCAGCAGCGCAACCGCCAGCATGACGAAGGCCGCATTGGCTGTGCGTTTAATAAGAAAGGCTATCATTCCGTTTTCCATTTTGATGTTGCGGTGATCAAATGTGCCGGGCCAACCAAAGCGTCGCCAGCCCGGCGCGGAGCGTTAGGAGCCAGTGTCCATCCGCGCAAACCAAAGCCGCGGTTTGGCATCCGGGAACAACGGCATTTCGGCCACTTCATCGGTCACGGCCCAGGCCATTGGCTGCTGATGCAGCGGAATCATGATCATCTCGTCCTTGACCATCTGCAGCGCCTCGGTCTGCAGCGCCAGACGCGCGTCAAGATCGAGTTCCTGCCCGGCAGCGTCAATCAGAGTGTCCAGCTCGGGGTAGGACCAACCGCCCCAGTTGAAGACGCCAGCATTACCGTCCTTGGAGTGGAAGATCTGTAACAGCGGCGAATAACTGTCGAGCAGTGGCAGCGTCGCCCAGCCCAGCGTATAGATGTCGGTCTTGCCATTGGTCCGCTTGGGCGATTGCACCGCACGTGGCGCCACGTCCAGCTTGGGGGACAGACCGATGCGCGACCACATCGAAGCGATGGCCTGGCAAAACTGCTCTTCGTTGACCAACCCGTCGCTGAGACAATTGAATTCGAATTCCAGCCCTTCGGGCACGCCGGCCTCGGCCAGTAGTGCCTTTGCTGCGTCGGGATCGTAGTCTGGCACCGTATCCAATGCTTCGGTGTAGCCCGGGATCGGGGGGGCAATGGTCGCACCAGCAGTACGCGACTTGCCGCGCATCACTTTTTGATGGATGAGATCAAGGTCAATCGCCTTGTAAAGCGCCTCGCGCACGGATTTTTTCTTGAAGGGGTTGGCCTCTCCGGTGGTCAGCGTATCGCGGAAGGGAAAGCCGATCATTACAGTGCGCAGGTCGACGCCTTCCAGCACCTCGACATTCGGTGCGGCGGCCAGTCGCGGCAAATCCTGCACCGGCGCGTCATTGGTAAAGCTGATTTCACCCGACAACAGCGCCGCGACGCGGGTCGCGGCCGAGTTTACGGGCGTTAGTTCGATCTTGTCGAGGTTATGCTGCGGCTCGTCCCACCAATCGGGATTGGTGACAAAGACAGTTTTGGCATCAGGCTGGCGGCTTTCGACAATGAACGGGCCGGTCCCATTTGCGTGGTAAGTGGCGTATCCTTCGACGCCAGCGCCAACATCGGTGGGCATCAAAGCGTCATGTTCAGTCATCCATTCTCTGTCGAAGATATGGATGTTGGTCAGATCATTCAGCAACAGCGGGTAGGTGCCGTTCAAGGTGATGTCGACTGTCAGGTCATCAACCACCTTAGAGCTAACATAAGCCGGCAGGTTTCCTTTAAGCGGCGACGTGTCTTGGCTTACCCGCGTGAGTGAGGCAACGACATCTTCAGCTGTGAAAGGATTGCCATTGTGAAAGGTCACGCCTTCGCGCAGTTTGAAGCGCCAGGTGGTCTGATCGTCGAGGATTTCCCAGCTTTCCGCCAGTGCTGGCTCAATCTTGAGGTCCTTGTTGTAGCGCACGAGACCTTCGTAAACGTGGTTAAGCACGTTGATCGTAAAACTGTCACCAAAGGAATAGGGGTCGAGTGAACCGATGTCGCGGTTGGCCCCCCATTTCAGCACATTTTCGGCCTGCGCAGCGCCTGACAAAGCGGCAACTGCCGCCGTAGCGAGCATGAGATGTCGAATCTTCATGTTTTTATCCCTTTTTACGTAGATTGTCTTATGGAGAGGCTAAAATTGGATACGATATATTTTGGGTGACACGCCAAGCACGTAAAATCAAGAGCATTGTATCCAATTGACTAACAAATTTGTATCCGATACACATTGTGCGAAATTAACAGGCAGAGCAGACCATGACTGAGAACAAAACGACGCTAACTGACGCCGTGCATGACCTGCTGCGCAAGGCGATTATCGAGCAGGCATTGAAGCCGGGGATGCGCTTACCCGAAGATACAGTGGGTGAGCAATTTGGTGTCTCGCGCACCATTGTTCGCCATGCGCTGGTGCGGCTTGAGCACGAGGGGCTGGTGGTTACGCGTCGCAATCGCGGCGCCTTTGTGGCGGAACCCACCAGAGATGAGGCGCAACATGTCTTTGAGGTGCGGCGTTGCTTGGAAAACGACGTGATTCGTCTTCTTTGCCAACGCATGCCCGTCAGCGGCTATGATCGACTGGAAGCACATGTGCGCCAAGAACAAGCGGTGAAAGGTAAAGATGGCCCAGTATCGATTCGCTTGGCCGGTGAGTTCCACATGTTGTTGGCCGATCTGACGGGTAACCCGGTGCTGTCCCGCTATGTCTCGGAGGTCGTGCTGCGGTGTTCGCTGATCATGTCACTCTATGCGCGCGCCCATTCCTCGGATTGCGCCGTTGATGAACATTCCCAGATCATCGATGCGATCCGCACTGGAGAGGCCCAACGCGCCATCGAGATCATGGAGCATCACTTGGGCGCCGTCGCCGATCGAGCCGAGCTTTCTGCCCAGCCAGATAGTATCCAATCAATTCTCTCACATTACGGCAAGGAACTGGCCCAATGACTCTTCACAACGGCTACCATGCTTTTGACTTCGCTGATCTCTCTGCCCGTGAGGCCTATAAGGTAATGATCGGCACCATCGTGCCTCGCCCGATTGCCTGGGTCACCACGATCTCGCCCGATGGGGTGGTCAATGCGGCACCCTACTCCTTTTTCAATTGCCTGTCTGCCGATCCGCCGATTCTTGCTTTGGGTGTCGAAAATAAGCCAGACCGGAGCTTTAAAGACACGGCTTATAATATCCGGATGACCGAATGCTTCACGGTCAATATCGTCGATCGTGCCAATGTAGAAGCAATGTCGGCGACGGCAGCGGGGTTTGCGCCCGAAGTAAACGAGTTGGAAATGGCAGGCCTAACAGCAATTGCCGGTGACCGAGTTGCATGCCCGCGTATTGCGGAGGCTCCTGTAGCTTTTGAATGCGAACGCTACCTTGGCATCGCTGTCAGTTCCGCTCGCGAAATCATCCTCGGGCGCATCGTTCGCGCACATATCCGTCAGGACATCATTGATCCGGTCACCTTCTACTCCGATCACAAGCAACTCGACGCTTTGGGGCGGATGGGGGGAAACGGCTATTCTGGGACATTTGACTACTTTGATCTACCAACGCCTTCGGCTGAGGAAGTTGCACAGCGCAAGCGTGGATAAAGTACGCTTCTAAAATAGCCGAAGCAAACAGCAGGTGTCACCCATTTCATCAAAGTGTGTTCGCTGAAATACCTTTTGTAGTGGTAAAGCTATGCATCTAAAGCGCAGTAAAGCAAACAAGTTCCCCCTTAATAGATTCTAAAAACTTTCAAAAGAGCTGTAATGACACGAGGTGCCACGACATCTCAAACCTTGCCCAAAGTGCGGAATGGATCGGGGCTGACCATGGCAAATTCCGCTAAGGGTCATCCTTACCGCAGCACGCCTCTCAGGCGGGAGACTTTGCAAAGATTGCTATCTGCGTATTGCTGCCCTTGGTGCATGGCGCGGCAAGAGCTACCGCGCAGGCAGTGGTGTGAATGTCGGCTTTTCACATTACGAACCAATGATCGCGCACCCGCAGAGAATGTCTGCAAACCGCCCGCACTTCGGAATGCCTCAGACGCTGCGGCGGCACAGGTCATGTCCGCTTCGGGGCCGGGACCAGTTATGCGGTTGGTCGCGCCGAAGCCTGCAAGGTTAAGCTTTGCGTGCCGCATCGCGGCAAGTCCGCTTTGAGTCCATTTCGACCGATGCTGCGCGTTGGACGAACGCCCGCAATCTAAGTCTTGGTACTTTAGCGGCGCGTGTTCTGCGAGCTTAGGCTTCCCTCTAAACCACAGACAACAGGCAAATTGTCGTTTTTTGAACAGAGGATCGCCGCACAGCATCAAATGGCAACAAGCCCGTTCTCGTCCGTCGCTGCGCGAGTAGCCCCCTCTTCCAACTTCCCTCTGGCGCTCAACGGCAGGCGCACAGTCACCTTTCCTTCGCGCCGCTACTGTGAAGGGAACATGAAAGGCTCAGGCGTATCGTCAACTACCACATTAAGAATCACCAGCCGCAGCACGCCGGAAACGGTCAAACCCGCCACCCTCGCGACACCTTCTAGCTTGGCACGGTCTTCAGGAGAAACACGGGTTTGAACAAGGGAAGTTTTCTGCGGTATTTCAACCAATATGTGTCACATTCTCAGCAGTTAATCTATGATCTGCCCCATTTTCTAATGTCGTTTCATAGGCTGATAATGTTCGCCGTTATTCGGCAGAACAAAAAAAATGGGAAAGTTAAACTCGGACTTGTAGTCACTCATACTCATACTCATACTCATCCTCCGCCTTTAACACCTGATAGTCGTAAACACCCGAAGCAACATTGCGCACATCACGCCGCACCCCCTTAAGCACGTCAGAAAGCGCCCGCAATTCCGCCGCGTTCAGATCAAACTCGGAACTGGTCAACACGGCCTTGTTCATGGCTCGCGCTATCTGGTTCGCGTTCACAGCTACACCACTAATTTTTCGGAAAACTCGCATGAACTTGCGGCGCTCAGATGGTAACGGCTGCATGGAGCGTCGATAACGAGCCTTCAACATCGTAGCCACCCACGTTGAAACAGGAACCCCCTGAGCCTTCGCTTCTTCTTCCAACTTCCCTCTGACGCCCAACGGCAGGCGCACAGTCACCTTTCCTTCGCGCCGCGACTGAGAGGGAAACTTGAAGGGCTCGGGCGTATCGTCACCCACCACATTATCAATCATCAGTCGCAGCAAACCGGAAACGGTTAAGCCCGCCTCCCCCGCGACAGCTTCTAGCTTGGCACGGACTTCGGGAGAAACACGGGTTTGAACGAGGGAAGTTTTTTGCGTCATAAGAGTATTTGTAATACATTGTCGGCGGCTTGCCTATCCTGCATTAGTCCTTACCGCGAGCGCATGTGTGGCGGGCCGCCACGTTCGTTCAAAATCTGCGTTGCGGAGACTGCCTGTGATCTGCCCCGCGCTTTTCCTGATGCTCTCGTGGGGGAATTTTGAAAAATGGAGCCAAGGCTTCCAGCCCCTACCGGAGCTTTAAAAACTGAGCTTCCAAAGCAACTGGGGCGCCCGCTGCATATGGCAGAAGGCTCTCAACAGACTTTGGAGTCATCCCTTTAATGTTGTCGGCGGTTAGCCTATCCTGCATTAGTCCTAGTTGAGAGTACAAATGTGGCGGGCCGCCACGTTTGTCTAAAAATCAGCGTTTCAGGAAGTCTCTCGGCCTACACCTTCCCGATCCGCTATCTTGCAAAACGCAGGATCGGGATAGCGATAACAAATTTCCGATACAGAAGGGGTTATTCACTCCACCTCTTCTCTTCCAAGCAAATCATCAATCAATAGTCGGACAACAAACGAAGCTGAAAGCCCTTCCCCCGCTCAAAAGGCCGCAAAGCGGTCAGCTTGATGCGGCGGGAAATAGGCTTTCACAAGCAGCTTCTTTTCCTTCGACATAATCAATATGGTCCCATTTGTCGGCGGCTAGCCTATCCTGCATTAGTCCTTGCTAAGAGCACAAGTGTGGCGGCCCGCCACATTCTCAAAAATCAGTGTTCCTCCGGCCTGCTCGGCAGCTTTTGCCGTGCCCTGCATCAAGGGCAGCAATGCGCAGGTAGTTGTCGTACCGCGTGGGGCGTCATGACCAGCGCCTCCGTCAATTCTGACCCCATTCCGAAAATTTCACCTATGCATGGGTCATGACCGGTCCCAGCCTCCAGATATTCTTCGTGCTCGGAGCCCTTTGTTGATGCCTTCTGAAACACCACAGTGGCACATTACGATGCCGGTTGGTCGGGGGCATCCACGCCATCAACAAAGGAGATTGACTATGGGACTGAAACGGACAGACGAATTCCGCAAGGGTGCGGTGCGTATCGCGCTGACCAGCGGGCTTAAACGAGCACTTGGGGCGGCACTAAAGCGCGACAGGTCCACTCTGCCGCAGCAACAGCTTCTAGCTGGGCGTGGCGCTCAGAGGGCAAATATGTCATGGCGGCTTTCTTGTTTGTCGGCATAACAATCAAAAAGTAATTTACTTGTCGGCGGCTAGCCTATCCTGCATTAGCCCTTACCGCGAGCACATGTGTGGCGGGCCGCCACGTTCGTTCAAAATCTGCGTTGCGGAAACTGCCTGTGACCTGCCCCGCGCTTTTCCTGATGCTCTCTTGGGGAAATTTTGAAAAATGGCGCCAAGGCTTCGATAGTAAGACATATTCTTGTCCAGAAATACCTCCCAGAGATGATTGTTAGACCAAATCCAATCTTGGGTTACCCGAATACCCTAGAAAGGATAAACGAAATCTACGCAAGATATGGAATGGAGTACATTCCACCCTCTGGATTTGACTTTTCTGTTCTATGTTCTTCCGAGAAATAGAGTGATTTCGGAGCTTGTACCATGTCTGCTCTGGGCTGGGACCGGTCATCCGGTTGGTCGCGCTGAAGCCCGCAAGGTCAAGATTTGCGTGCCGCAGCGCCGCAAGTCCGCTTCGAGCCCATTCTACCAATCGCGATGTCAGAAACGACCTTGACTTAGAGTGTGCTCAAACCCCTATCCTTAGATGCGTCTGGATGAGAATCAGAGTGCCATGAAGATCAGCGAACTCGCAAAACGGACGGGGCTATCGGCTCATACGATCCGCTACTACGAGCGGATCGGGCTTTTGCCCTTTGCTGATCGTGATACTGGCGGACAGCGCGATTATGACGAAACCGTCCTCGTTTGGATTGGCTTCCTCAAACGCCTGAAAACCACCGGAATGCCGATACGCAAAATGCTGCAATATGCTGAGCTTCGCGCGCAGGGAGATCAAACTGGTCCTGAGCGGCGTGCGTTGTTAGAACAGCATCGCGAGCGGGTGCGTGCGCATTTGGCTGAATTGGAAGACTCCCTTCTCGTCCTCGACACCAAAATCGACAGCTATGTCGAAGCCGAGAAAAGGACGCAAAACCATGACAATTCAAATCAAATCCGAAGAAACTAGATTGGAGCGCGGGCAACGTGCTCTTGAAACCATCGACGGTCAAGCCGGACAGAACGTGATCGACGCGTTGGCCGATATCGCACCGGATTTCGCCACCTACCTGTTCGAATTCCCTTTCGGTGATATCTATTCCCGGCCAGGGCTTTCGCTGCGCGACCGGGAGGTTGCAACCATCTCCGCGCTGGCCGCTATGGGAACTGCCCAGCCACAGCTCAAAGTGCATATCGAAGCGGGCCTGAATGTGGGGATTTCGCAGGAAGAGATCACCGAAATCCTGATGCAGATGGCGGTTTATGCTGGCTTTCCGGCCGCGTTGAACGGGCTGTTCGCGGCGAAAGAGGTGTTTGCCGCGCGTGCGCAGGCGGAGGGCCGGACATGAAACCGAACCGCCGCACCGTTCTTGCACAAGCGATGGTGCTGCCCTGCGCCTTGTCCGGCAGGGTCAGCGCCGCGCCCCCACAACCTCTGTTCGACGAGGTGAACTCCGCCGTCGGCATGGGCTTCGACGTGCGAGGAAACCTGTTCGTGGCCGAGTGGGGAGCGGGACGCATCAGCCGTTTTGCGCCAGATGGTGCGCGCACAACCTTTGCAGAGGGCCTTTCGGGCCCGTCCGGCCTCGCCATCGCGCCTGACGGGACGATCTTTGTCGCCTCCTATTCGAGTGATCTGATCTGGCGGTTCACGCCTGATGGCCGTCGCAGAACCTATGTAAGCGGGCTGGCAACGCCTGCAGGTCTGAGTTTTGACCGTGCGGGGCGGCTAATGGTGGCGAACCGACGAACCAATGAGATTCTGGCGGTCGAGAACGGCGCGTTTACGTCTGTCATCAAGGGCTTGAACACGCCCGTAGGTGCTGTTCAAACACCTGATGGCGGCTTTGTTGTTTCAAATATCGGCGGTGGAGTCACGATCCAGCGCCCGGATGGAACCAGGGTCGAAGCAGGTGGGGCGTTCAATACTCCGGGACCGGGAATCACGATAACACAGACCGGTCGCGTTTTTGTTGTCGACTATGGCGGAACGACTGTGCGTGAAATCCTGATGGATGGTGGTTCAAGGGCTGTTGCGGACGGATTTTCAAGCCCTGTCGGCCTTGTCGTCACGCCGGATCAGAGCGCCCTGCTGACAGCGACCTGGGGTGAGAGAGCCGTATTTCGTATTCCGCTTCCCTCATGATGGACTGATCAATTCCGAGAAGCGCTCTTCAAATTTCGAATGGCTGCTCAGTCCCGCTCAGCAGACCTTGCGACCCCGCCAGGGTTCGAAAGCGCGGCGAACGGCAGCTTTGCGGGACTTTGCCGTCATTGAAACGTCCCAGACAAATGGCCGGTTCCGTCAGATCGCGACAGCTTCCCGATATTAAACGCTATTCATCTACCGACGTGTGGGACTCGGGGCTTGGAGCCACATCAACCGCCCAACATTGACAACATTGTGGTCAACTGACAGCGTTCTCGGATCAATAATGGAAAGGTCTGCACGTGAGTTTCGAGATTTGGATGACGTTTGTTTTGGCAAGCTCGGCATTGATGCTCGTGCCGGGGCCTGCGATGTTGTTTATGATCGGGATCGCTTTGACCGATGGTTTGAACAAAGCTTTCACCGCCCTTCCTGGTCTTGCACTTGGGTTGGTGGTCTCGATCACAATTTCACTGTTGGGAGCTGGTGCTGTCTTGCTTGCCTCAGCACAACTATTCACTGTGCTAAAGTTGGCTGGCGCGGGATATTTGATCTTTCTTGGAGTGCGTTTGTGGATGTCCAAGCCCGGTGATCCATCAGCTACAAATGATGATGCAAAACCTCAGAAGAGCCTCTTTTGGCCCGCCTTTTTTGTTGCGGTCCTAAACCCGAAGGCGTTGATTTTCTATATCGCCTTCCTGCCACAGTTTGTAGATGGAACGGCGGCTACATTACCTCAGTTTACTATCTTGGGTGCTACATTCTGTGTCGTTGCTTTGATAGCGGCGATTGTGAGTGCCTTTGCCGGTAGTGGCTTACGCCGCGGTGCAAAGAGCAACAAAACGCTTGTTATCATGAACCGATGCGGAGCAGGTGCAATGGTCGCGTCGGGTGTGCTAACGGCTTCCTCTGCACGCAATTAATTCTGCACGCAATTAATACGGCATATTGGATGTGTCTTTTTGGTCGGCTCTGCGCGACTAGGGGTCATCTATGCCGAGTGCAGCATCGGTCTTATTGGGCTCAAACTGGACTTGCGGCGCTGCGGCCCCCGTTTCAGTAGCAAACGCCCCTTGGAGGTTGTTCTGATGACCACTATCAGCCCTTCCAAGACATTCGTGCCAGGACAGACAACAAGGCGAAGGCCCGGAATGGACCGTCTATGACGACGGCCCATTGGTTTAGATTTCGATAACCGACTAATTGCGCAGCTATATCAAGCTGATCAAAACACAGGCTCCGAACGCTTACCACCGGGCCCACAAAGGCCTAAACAACGCAATAGAAGTTTCGCATCGGCCAACCCGCAAACGAGAGAAAATAATGGGTCGGTTCAAGTCTCACCGACAGGCACAGAGGTTTCTATCCGCGCACGACCAGATCAACCTCATTTTCCGCCCTCGGCGCTATCAATTCACAGCATCCTCATACCGCCACGCCCGCAACGATGCGTTCAGCCTCTGGGCCGATTACACCGCTGAGATGACCGCGCAATCCACGCCTTTCACAGGGAAGCACAGTCTGCTGTCAACAACTTGGCAATACCCTTGGTCACCATCACGGATATCTCTTCAATAAGATTGCTTCGCGGGGATGACGCCCCGAACGCCTCCACGAGGATTGGGGACGTCGCCGTCTCGGCGAGGGATTAAATGTAGATGACAGTGAAAGATCGTCTGTCCGGCTGACGCCCCGGCGTTCACACCAACGTTGAACCCAGAAACGTTCGGTTCTTCGTCTTGAATACTCGAACGCAGCTCATCCAGCATCCGGCGGATTGCATTCAGTTCGGGTTGGAACAGATCGAAATAGTCGGACACGTGCCGCTTCGGGATGACGAGAGTGTGCAGCGGCGTCACCGGGAACCCATCCCTGATCGCGTAGCAAAGTTCGTTCTCAGCGATCACGCGATCCGCAGGAACCTCGCAGAAGATGCAGCCTGCTTCGCGATGACCGTAACTATCCGCTACTCCGCGAAAGTCCGCGTCGTCCTGGTCGCGCTTGTTGGTGTTGCACGTAATGCAGAGTGCCTGAAAGTTGCTCAAGTCATCCTGACCGCCCCTGTTACGCGGGATGATGTGATCCACGTGAAGAGCAACGTCCTCAGCAGACGCGCCGCAGAGTTCACAGCGATACTTAGCGCGTTTGAAAACCGCGTAACGAACCGATCCAGGAACGTAACCTTTGGCGTTGAAGCGGTGCTGCCAGATGTTGCCGCCCCGTCGCTCGATGTAATCGGCGATCTTTTCTTCGCACTCAGCAATTAGGCGGTCTCTTACTTCGGCATCCACATCGCCGAAGCCTGTCAAGCGATACCCAACGATGCGGTTTCCATCTTTGACCGGTGCAGCAACACCGTTGTTAGTGAGAACCTTGCCGACCATGTTCTTGGTTCGGATCTCATAATACTCGACCTGTGACCGATCGTGCGACAGCAGCGCCTTAGCGATCTGTTCGACGGTCGCCTCGCCGTCGGACTTCAGCAGTTCACGCAGCATCACCGGTTGATACACATGCGACATCCGCATGCGTTCGGTGATGTATCGGTGCAAATCATCAGGTCTCATGTTGCTTCCGCCGAAAACGGCAATCTGTTGATCTATAGTCGAGATTCGTCGGCAGGTTGGCACCTTCGCAGTTTGGTTTCCAGTGTTCGTTCGTTTCAGAGATGAAAAGTTGTTCGACATGGTTGCCATTTCGCGCGTCCGACGCTCGGTCCTGATCGCGAACATCACTCACATCAGAAGACCACATGAACGTTCGGATGAAGATCCAGGCGCCGGTCATCCGGCAGCGTTGCGCCTTGCACAGATCGTCTAACGGGGCGGGCTCGACTGGAGCCAAGCCAAACCCCAACTTCCGCGCGGCAACTGGCGCGCAGAAGTCGATGAAAACCGGCCTGGGCTGACTGCTCAAGGCCTTTGCGCGTCTGGGACACCGTTGTTTAGGGGCACCTCAACGCAAACTACATCAACTAGGCAGCGGACTCATAAAATTCGATCCACAGCCTGACGGATGCCAGTTTAATCATCGACATGAAATTTCGTGATGTCTTCTCGTATCAGGTTACGATGCAGCAAAACGAGTATCCGTCTTGATCGAGCCCCTTTTGGCTCCCAGTTTCGATTTGCTTTGATGAGGGCGTTGGCGAGTTCGATGAGTTTCCGCATTAAATTCCGCAGGCAGTTAGCGGTTACTCTTGGGAGGTATCACGTCGATAGCGCCTTGCTCCCAGATCATGTTTCTGATCCAGTCAGCGTCATATGCCTTGTCCACCAGCACAATTTGGCCGGGCCGCAGCTTGTCGAGCAGCGTCTTGCACGGCGGTGCATCATGGGCCTGGCCTCGATTTACAGAATTTGTCGCCGCCAGTGCCACTGGCTCAACAGTTATTCAAAAGGGACCCCATGCTTCGGTGCGTACCGCGTGGCGCTTAAAGGCGACCTTATTCGGGACTTTACCTGATCCTGGCCGAAGGGCATGGTCAGAACCATAAACGTGTTGGGGTTTTGAAAAGGTCACTCATGTCTGTCTCTGAAGCCATCGAATTTGTCTGCGAAGTCTTCTTCGATCCAACAATCGAGCACCCAGATTGCGGCGATAAAGTACGAAACATTGCAAAGAACTACAGAACCTGGGCGCGTGTATTCACGCACACGGGGAATTTGTATGACTTTCTCAAATTTCTGGAAGGAGCTCCAGACACGGAAGTGATTTCCAACCAATCGCGCCTAGGACTTAAGAAAATTACTGAACTGATTCCTCAATTCGAGATGCAATTTCAGAATGAATTAGATGAACGCCTCGATACAGATGGCCTTCAAGTTGGTCAGACTTACCCAACGCATATGATTCACGCAATATGTGGTAGCTATGACCTTAGAAGTGGCGGGATTCTTCCTGTACTCCGGCACAACGGGAAACCAGAGTTCGTTGCGATAAAGGCTACGCTCAGCGGCGGAACTTATCCCAATGAATGGCTCGATCGGGGCCGACGCCTGAAATACTTCATGAAGGCCATTAGTGGGACATTTAAAGAGACCTACCAAGACAACGCTGCGATCATCAATAATCCCCAAAGCCCAGTTCTCGTATTTGTGCGAAATACAGATAAGGAAAAGTTCACCTACTGGGGCCGGTTCTTCCCGTTTGCTATCCATACAGAAAATGACGGCTCGAAATGGTTCGAGCTGGTCGAATGGTCAAACGGCTTGGGTGCCCTTCCGGCGGCCACTGCAGCGCAGACATCCCTGGATGAACAAGTTCAACAGTCTATCAAACTTGACCCAGAAGCGCGCCGACGGCGCCTCGCTGAAGCTCCGCAGCAGCCGGAGAAGCAAAAGGCTACAACAACAATATTCAAGAGAAACCCAGACGTTATCGCAGAGGTGCTATTCCGTGCTAATGGCATCTGTGAAGCATGTCATGCGCCAGCCCCATTTGAACGCCTGTCAGATGGGACGCCCTATCTCGAAGTGCACCACAAGATACCACTAGCAAAGGACGGCCCTGACACGGTTGAGAACGCCGTTGCACTTTGCCCAAATTGCCATCGTCGCGAGCACTCCGGACCGGCCGTTTGGTCTCATTGAGCCATTGATGGGAAACCCTATGCCGACCGAATTCTTGAAGTTCAGACCAAAACCAGCAAGCGCAACCATCCTGTTTGCGCATAGTGCCGATGCGCAGAGGGATTCACCTACAATGAAAGCAATTGCTGACGCATTGGCTGAACAGGGTCTTAGAATTGTTTGGTTTGAATTCTCCTACATGGCCAAACGTAGAACTGAGGGCACCAGGAAGCCCCGCCACGCGCCGAAAAACTGAACTCAGAGTACCTGGCCGCAATCGATGCGCTCCATGTCGACGGCCCATTGATCATAGGCGGGAAGTCCATGGGCGGCCGTGTCGCCAGCATGATTGCGGATGAATTGTTTGAAGCGAATCGCATCGCCGGGTTGCTCTGCGTGGGCTACCCATTTCATCCAATTGGGAAACCCGAGAGGCTAACTTGCAATCATGGAATTTTGTCCCGGATACATCTGCCCCTGTCCAGTTCGTCAGAGACAGATTATATGCCGAAAATCGGGCGTCAGATATCTGCGCATTGCTGACCTTGGTGCATGGCGCGGCAAAAGCTACCGTGTAAGTCCGACCCACTTCATCCTGAGAGACAACACAATCAGTCGCCACGCGTTTCCCGTGGCCCAATTGATCCCCGCGTGATCAAGGGAGTCGAGATTATCATATGTTCAATATTCGATCTATCTCCATTGATCCGACCGATGAGACATTGCATTGCCTTCTGCCCGAACTCGTAGGTTGGCTGATCCACGACCGAAATTTGTGGTGTCGTCACCTTTGTCCAATCCGCGTCAAACCATGAGACAAAGGAAAGGTCGGACGGGAAACGAACGCCGCGTTCTTTAAAAGCCTTGTAAAGTGAGGCACCGATCAGACTGTCAGAAGCCAACACGGCTGTGATCGACGGCTCATGCGCAAGGATGGTCGCAACGATGTCCTGCGCACTTTCCTCTCCGATGACATTTTGAAAAACAAGACCCATCCGGTCTTCTGATTCTGCACGTTCTGACGCCGTTAGAAATGCTTGAATCCGGTTGCGCACAGCCGTAATTCCAATTTCGTCGAGATCAAAGAGGCGCCCACCCTGAAATCCTACCGCGGTCACATAGGCGACATTCTGGTGTCCGAGGTCATGAAGATGACGCATTACCCGGTCCGTTGCAGCGGCGTCATCGCCACAGACAGAATCAGCTTCCAGATGATCGGCCACACGGTCGAAGGTCACGACAGGTATACCAGAAGAAATCGCTGCCTCCAGATGGGCCGTGTCACGGACATCAGTTGGCGCGACAATCATCCCTGCCACGCGTTGTCGCATCAGAACCGCAACCATTTCACGCTCCTGTTCGAGGTCTTCGTTCGAATTCGTGATGATAAGATTTAAACCCGCCGCATTCGCAGCATCGCTAATCCCACGCACGGCGCGGCTGAAAAACGCGTTTTCTATGTCTCCGACCACAACACCGATGAGTCCTGTGCGCCCGGTGCTCATGGACCGCGCCAGTTCATTCGAGCGATACCCCAGTTTCTCTGCCGCCTCTGTGACCGCATTACGTGTCTTTTCGCTTGCCACGCCATAGCCACCTAATACCCGCGCAGCGGTCGCTTTCGACACTTTAGCCGCGCGCGCCACATCGGCAACCGTGATCGACGTCTTCTTGCTGCTCATTTTCACCGTTCCGATGTCCCTTTTTACAAATTCTTTAGCAAAATGGTTGACGCGAATCAAAATATTCAGAAACAGTATACATATTGAGACCGGTCTCAATCTATAAAATCATCAATTAATACCGGTCTCAAATTCAAAACGCCGCAACGGCCAAAATTCTTAAGCCAAAACAATACGGCACTCACAACAGTGGAGAAAACGCACATGATCACCCTTCCCCTCTCAAAAATCGCCGCAACTGCCGCCAGCATTCTGTGCGCGGCCACAACGATGACAAGCGCGGCGCAGGCCGAGGAAAACCCCTACAATCTCATCACGCCCGGCACAGTGAGCGTTGGCACGCTCGGAGATGCAAAACCCTATGCTTTCACATCCGCAGCCGGTGAGTTTTCGGGGTTCGATGTCGAATTTCTGAAAAACGTGCTTGGTCGTCTTGGCTTCGAAGAGGATCAGATTCTTTTCACAGGTCAGGATTTCGCAGCCCTCCTTCCTTCGGTGTCCAACGGACGTTTTGACATAGCCGCGGGGGCCATCGGGATTACCGAACAGCGCGCTAAGGTTGTCGACTTCTCCGACGGCTATCTTGCCGGATATCTCACCGTGCTCTCCGGCGATGAGACAATTTCCGAAGACGTAAGCACTTTGGCCGGGAAACGATTGGGCGTCGTGCAAGGCACGTTGCAGGAAAACTATGCAAAAAAGACATTTACAGACACGGATATCGTCCAGTTCCCCGACAACAACACAGGGGTTGCGGCGCTCAACAATGGTACGATTGATGCGCACTTCCTCGATTTCGAAGCCGCAAAAAGTTATGGCGAACGTTACGGACTAGATCTGAAGGTCAATATCCCCTCTTTCAACGCCCCCGCAGGGTTTGCCGTCAAACCGGGCAATGAAACATTGCGCGACGCCCTGAACGAGGCGCTGCATTCCGCGATGGAAGATGGCACTTGGCGCGATCTCTATCAGAAATGGTTCCCCGGCTCGCCTATGCCAGAACAATACTTGCCGTCCAACGGTTGATCCTGCCTTGCGTCCCGGCCGCCGGCATCCGTCGGCGGCCCTTTTGCTTCCTATAATACAGGCGATGCCCCTCGCGTCACCCTCTGGAGATCTCTCAAATGTGGTTAGAAAACCTGCGCCGGACATTCCTTGATTGGGATGCCATGGCCGAAATCTTGCCGATTATGCTCACCACCGGCCTCAAGAACACCCTGATCCTCGCATTCGCATCAACAATCATCGGCATATTCATTGGAATCGTCCTCGCCGTCATGGGCATTTCGCGTTCCAAATGGCTGCGCGTTCCGGCACGAGTTTACACCGATATCTTTCGTGGTCTGCCCGCCATCGTCACCATCCTTTTGATCGGTCAGGGTTTTGCGGGATTGGGGCGCGAACTCTTCGGGCCGTCCCCTTATCCCCTTGGAATCTTTGCGCTCAGTCTGATTGCGGGTTCTTATATAGCCGAGATTTTCCGTGCCGGCATCCAAAGTGTGCCGACCGGTCAAATGGAAGCCTGTCGCGCGCTGTCCATGAGCTACGGTCAAGGGATGCGCCTTATCGTCGTGCCACAGGGCATCCGCCGTGTCCTCCCGGCTCTGGTCAACCAATTCATTTCCAACGTCAAAGATTCAAGCCTTATCTATTTCCTGGGCCTCCTTGCGTCAGAACGCGAGATCTTCCGTGTCGGCCAAGATGCCGCCGTGGTGACGGGCAATCTGTCCCCCTTGCTTCTGGCGGGTATTTTCTACCTTGTTATCACTGTTCCGCTGACGCATCTGGTCAACTACTTCGATCACCGCCTCCGCACCGGAAAACGTCTGTCGAACCTGCAAACTGCCAGTGGGCTTGAAGAGGTCGATGAACTCAATGACGTGCCTCGTAACACCTCGGAGGCAACGAATTTCAACGGCGGTAGCCTGTCGATCGAAGGCCTCCGAGTGAAGTACGGCGAAATGGAAGTCCTGCGCGGTATTGATCTCGAGGTTCCGAAAGGCTCCGTAACCTGCGTCATCGGCCCGTCGGGCTCCGGCAAATCCACACTGTTGCGCAGCCTCAACCGATTGGTCGAAATGAATGCGGGCAAGGTCTATCTAGACGGTTCCGACATCCGCAGCATGAAGCCAGAAACTCTTCGCGCACGGGTCGGCATGGTGTTCCAGCATTTCAACCTGTTTCCCGACCATTCGGCGCGCGAGAACATCATGCTCTCACTCACAAAGATCAAAGGCATGAGTCGCGACGAGGCCCGTAGCATTGCCGATGCACGGCTTGCGGATGTGGGTCTACAGGGGCGTGGGGACCATCGTCCTGCAAATCTTTCGGGCGGGCAGCAACAGCGCGTCGCCATTGCCCGCGCTTTGGCTATGGACCCGGAAGTGGTTCTGTTCGACGAGGTGACCAGCGCCCTTGATCCCGAGTTGGTGAAAGGTGTGCTGAATCTAATGGCCGATCTGGGACGGCGCGGAATGACCATGGTTGTCGTTACGCACGAGATGGGGTTTGCTCGTCAGGTAGCCGACCAGATCGTGTTCATGGATGAGGGGAAAATCGTCGAATCCGGCACCCCAGATGAGATGTTCAACGCACCGCAAACCGACCGTCTCAAGAAATTCTTTGCGGAGGTTCTCTAAAACATGTCCGATCAAAATACCGATATTGTGCCCCTGCGCTGGGGAATCCTCAGCACCGCCAGCATCGCGCGAAAAGCCATGCTGCCTGCACTTCGGGCGGCGCAAGGCTGTACCCTCGCCGCCATCGCCTCTCGCGATGCGGCACGGGCAAGCGAGGTTGCGCAGCGTTTTGATATTCGCCGCACATATAACAGTTACGAGGCGCTGCTCGCGGATCCAGATATCGATGCAGTTTATAATCCTTTGCCTAATCACCTGCATGTGCCGATGACGCTCAAGGCGCTTGAGGCGGGCAAACATGTGTTGTGCGAAAAGCCTCTTGCTCTGACCTTCGCTGAGGCGGTTCGGTTGACCGACGCCGCGCGCCGGTGTGGGAAAGTCGTGGCCGAGGCCTACATGACGCGCCACCACCCGCAATGGAAACGCGCGAAAGCACTTGTCCAGGCGGGACGGATCGGGCGTCTCACCGGAATTCAGGCCCTGTTCAGCTATTACAACACCGACCCAGCCAATGTCCGGAACCAAACGGACATCGGCGGTGGCGGCCTCAATGACATCGGGTGCTACGCGATAGATACAGCACGGTTCTTTTTCGACAGCGACCCCGAAGCCCTCACAGCCACAATGGATCGGGATCCGGCGTTCGGAACCGATCGTTTAACCACCGGTGCGGCCCGCTTCTCGGGCGGGGGGCACCTCGGGTTCACCGTGGCGACACAATCGGCGCTTGTACAGCAGCTGACCCTGTTGGGAACCGAAGGCTATATTACCCTCGAGGCGCCGTTCAATTGTCCGCCGGACCATTCCGCGCATCTGGTCATCGATATGGGAGCGGACCTGCTCGGCGGCGGGCGTGAGATTGAGACGATCGCCCCCGCGGATCAATACCGCGCACAGGCGGAAAGTTTTGCCGATCACGTCCTGACAGGCGCTCCAATGCCATCCTCCTCGGCTGACATTTGTCGCAATGCTGCGGCGCTTGAAACACTTGCTCGTGCGGCCGAAACCGGTCGCTGGGAGTCCTTGCACTATAACGAAACCCTCAGAGGAGTCTAACCATGCCATACCCAACCCCACTTATCGACAGCGCCGTTATCATCGGCGGTGGCATTTTCGGTGTTTCGACAGCGGCGCAACTCACACGCATGGGCGTAGCCGTTACCCTCATCAATGACGGGCCTCTGGCAAATGGGGCGTCCGGCAGGTCGCTGGCATGGCTAAACACCGCACGGCGGCGCTCCCTCCCGTATCATCGACTTCGGCAAGCAGGTATGGAACGGTATCGCGTTCTATCTGATACTTATTCTGATGCCGACTGGCTGTGTTTCGGAGGCGGTCTCACATGGGATTTGGAGGGGCCGAAGAATGAAATTCCCGAAGTCTATCGCTATGAACGCAACCTTGGCTATGAAGCGCATCTGCTGTCCGGCGAAGAAGTTACACACAAAGTGCCCGGCGTGAACGGTGCGGCTGTCACCAAAACAGGGGCGATCCTGAACCCGAACGAAGGCTGGGTCGATTTACCCGCGCTCATCGCTATCCTCGCAGAAGAGATCAACTCTGCTGGAGGCAAAATCATTACGGATGCGGGTAAAGCCACGCCTGTCGTAACGGAAGGGCGAGCAACAGGAGCGCGGTGCGATGATGGGCGGGATTTCGGGGGCGATGTCGTCCTGTTGGCCACCGGCCCCGCAGTACCCGCCATGGCTGCGACCCATGGGATTAAAATCGGAGATGGCACGCCAATTGCCGTTCTGGTCGAAACCCAACCCGTCGATCATCCCCTCCGCGCCGTCTTGAACACACCTTTTGTGGCAGTGCGTCGGACCATAAACGGAGCATTCTACCTCGACTCCGACTGGCCCGAGGAGGAGGTAACTCAACGTGCCGACGGGGGGTATGATCTGCCGGACTGGGTAGCAGAGAAATTGATTGATGAAGCCCGCAAAGTGCTCAATCCTGCACCCGACTTGAGCGTCATTGACGTGCATTTCGGACCGAAGCCTATCCCTAGTGACGGTGACCCGGTGTTCGGCGAACTGGCAGAACTCCCCGGATGTTTTGTAGCCTTTTCCCATAGCGGCGCGACACTCGGCCTGATAACGGGCGAACTTCTGGCTGAAGAAATGGCTTTGGGCATCCGTCATTCTATGCTCAAACCGTTCCGACCGGAACGGTTTGCGGACTGAAATACAAACAATCTTGCATACCACGTCTCTGTTAATTCCAGTGGAGACGTGGTTCATTCGCAGTTTAACCCAAAATCAGCGTGCCTTCCGCACCCTGTTTTACAATGAACACCTTTTGTGCGTCCGTGAATTTTGATGCTTTCATCGTTTGCGAAGATTATGTTTATGTGAGCTGTGTTTGGCCCATGATCCGACCTCTGTTTCACCAGACACCTAAGCGGTTTCGACTTTAGCCTCAATGAACACGCCAGCACACGAACAACAATATGCAGTCGTCTATTGACTTTGACATCGAACAAAACAAAGGGAAATCAACATGACAGGTGTGTAGAAATTAAGAGCCTCCTCACTACCAACGTCACTCTCTCCGTTCCTTGCACTCCAAATTCAGGAAAATACACACCCCGCTCAGGCGTTCATATTCGGTAGCGCTCACAAGCACGAAGCTCAAAACTCCATAGCGCGTGATCCCGACTGGTTCTTCGCTGGCGCATGACAATACCTCCAGCCTATGTCTGGCTAAGTATGTGGAAGAAAAGGTTTTCATGGACGTTTCCTTTGCCCTGAGAACTTTAATTTGATTTAGAATTTCTCGACCCGAGCCTTCAGCACAGAGCCACAAATGAAACTTCAGAAGCGCTATCTTCTCGACGCACTCCCTGCACTAGTTCCACTGGGACCCCCGCCTCCATTTTTATTGGATAGAAGGCCAAGCTTTCGTTCAGTCCAGCGCTGCGCCATACCCGTAGACGCTTGTGCGCCGGCAGAAAGGGCGGCGGCAATAGACGGCAGCAAGAAGAACATCACAAACGAAGCAGCCAGCATACCAAAGAAAAAGAACATTCTCAGCCGGGCAGATAGCGTCGCGGTTTCCGATATCGCCTCTTGCAGCATTGCGATCAGGACAAGGCCCAGAACATAGGTTAACAACTTCAAAACACCGAAGTTCAGGATTTGCGCCAGCCATGAAAAGAACCACCCTCTCGAAAAATCAAATAGCGCGAACGCAATGAACAAAGGACCAACAGCCGCCATCATGGTCAAACCCAGGGTGATAAGGAGCGAAACTGCAAACACAATCGCAGCGACCACACCGCCAGTCACCATCATGATTGCATAGTAAAGCGCGCCCGTGATTTTTCCGCTCACACCCTGAGAAACATAGAACTTTTGTATTTCGTCGGCGATACGAGCTGTTTCGCGAAAGATGGCATCCGCAGGAAGCGTATTGCCTGCCTCCCCGCCAGCCAACTGATCAATAAACTCAGGAACGCCAGAGGTAATCGTGCTACCGGCCCATGAAGTATAGTCCCCCGCTTTCACGACGAGGGTCCAAATCACAAGCAATTTCATGGCTCTGAATGTAAAATCCATCACAGGCTCTTGGATCGAGCCCCTCATGACGGCCCAGCCATAGAGGATGATGTAAAGGGTCATGGCCGCAGACAGCGGTGCGGCTAGTGTTCCAGACATTGAGCTAGCGATTTCTGCGGCTACCTCTGTCGTGTTGTCAATGAAGCCGCTATAGATGCTTTGCCACATGCTCAATCCTCGCTGGATGTGTCGCCAAAATATTTATCCAAGTTTTCAAGATCCTTTGCGCTGGTCGCCTGTGACAGGGCGTCTCTGGCGTTGATGCAGTCTGCATCGAGATCCGATCCGTTTTTCACTTCACATTCATCGAGCATCGCTTGCCGCGCTTCTGGATGTTCGATGTAATACTGAACAGTCTGAGGGGATTTCACATCGTCTTTGCAGGCGCTTAGAGTGACCATAGCAGCCAATATAATGCTGATTTGTTTCATGAATTAGTCTCCGAAATAGGTATCGAGGTCTGAGATGTCTTTTTCACTGACTTGGAGTAAGGCTTCTGTGGCCCGTCGCTCCTCGGCTTCAAGCTGGGCCTCCTGAAGCATCGCCATACCCTGAATGCGCACGACATCGTTCTGAAGCATGGCTTGCTCCACCGCGATGCGAGCGTTCAGAGCGTCAATTTCTTTCTGGGTCGAAGCTGATCCGATTTGCTGGCGCAGCTTGTCCAGTCCTTCAAGGCGCTGATCAGAAACGGCAACAATACGTTCCGCTACAGCGCCTTTACGGCTGGTGCTGTTGCGTATGCGGGCAACTTCCTGCGCATAGAAATCCTCTGCTGAAATGTCGTCGTCAGCCATAGTGGAGAAGTCTTCAAATTTTTGAGCCGTTGCGGATAGGTCGCCCGTGAGATCATTCAGTTTGAGGTCAAACGCGGTTGCGACCTCTTGGGCGTCTGTGCCGAGAATTTCTCTCACTTCACTATCGTTCAAAAGGCTTACGATATCGTCCATATCGGTCATGCCATTGATTGATTCATAGAGCTGAACAGCCTGCTCATATTCTTTGACAAGCTGGGCAATCTCTTGGGCGAACTGCTGCTTCTGGTTCGCGAGACTTGTGGCATCAATGACGGGAACGCCTTGAGCAAACCCGGAATGAGCCATGAAACATCCGAAGACGACAGATGCTGATAGTAGGTTTCTCATGCTTTTCTCCTTAAGTAGCTTATTTGCGTGGTGAGGGGCTGACCGAATGTACCCGCCATAAGCGGGCCTGAGCCCCTGCACCCTCTCGCGCGTAGAGGTCAGCAACCACGAGTGCCGCCGTTCCCGCTGACTGGCGCGCATGTGCTGTTAATTCGTGGGAAATACTCAACGTGTCCGCGAAAGGCTTCAGCAGTACAGCGACACACTGGCTCCACAGCACTCCCGCGATCCCCACACCAATCAGCACACGGGGTAACGCCGACTGCGAAAGGCAAAGGTCTGATGGGGAACCGCAACTCAGCATGTCCCGCCAGAGAAGCATCAGCCAGACGCACACAATGAGAACGGTTATCAGCATCACCAAAACTACTATTCGCATCAGGCAATTGAATCCGTTTCTCGGTCCAAATCCGCCAAACCACAGACACACACGATAGGTTTGAATTTTCATTCGAGTGTTCAGCGATACTGATGGTCCTTCATGAGAATTTTGAGGCTTGATCATCACACAGCACCCCACATGAGAGAACTGGTGAGGTCGAGTCGAAAGGGCTTGTCCATTCTCTCGCACGGCCTCGGCTCTACGACAGAAAGCCAGGAACCGAGAAGCGTTGCTCTTTGGGTCGGCTGTTCAGCGTTCGAGATCACAATGCCACCTCTGCGCCACTGAGTTCTTCTTCGGAAACCAATCCGCGCGATAGCAATTCAGCGGCCTGACTTCGAGAGATGTGCTGGCACATCCAATAACGCCCACGGACCCATCCGGCGAGTTGCTGAAAATACTCGTCCTCGCGCTTCACTACCTCAATCAGTTCCGCTCGCATTTCTCCGATATGTCGCTGCCAGCGGCTCTCACGGAACCAGTTATCGGAGAAACAAATCTTCGAACGCGTATATCCTTCGGTCTCGACCGCATAGGCTTTGACCGCACTTGCGATCTCCTCCACCGTTACCCCCTTCTCGATGGCATGTTTGAAATGCTTGTGGCAGGTGGCCTTATCCCGCCGCCGATCCTCTGGGTAAGCACACCAAACTTTCTCGAAATTCGGATCAATGGCCTCGCGCGCGCCTGGGCGCGTAGGTGGTTTCTGGATGGTTTTAGGATGGTTTGGGGCCCGCTCTGGACCCCGTACCCCATCCGCTGTGAACCCCGTTCCGGGGTCATGCGGAACCCCGTCCGCTGTGGACCCCGTATAAAAATCGGACCCATCGTCCGGCTCGAAGATCGTTTCCAGACCACTCACCACGCTCAAAACAATACGATAGATAACCGTATAGCCGTTCTTGCAGGGACGTCGTCCGGTCTCGACCAGAATACCCTCACGCAGAAATTCAGTGATAGTTCGCTTGACTGTGGACTCACCAAGTTCAGTATGACGCTGGACGGTGCCTTTCGAACACCAGATCCCCGATCCATCGTCGCTCGCCTTATCAGCCAAGAACATGATGATCTGCTTACGTACGGGGCTGCCGAATTTCCTCTCGGCACAGAGGTTTGCGATCTTCCAACTCATGCCTGCCCCCCTGAAAGGCTTGAGTTAAAAGTGCATTTAAAATAGGTTGTCTGTGAGAAGACCGTGATAATGCCGTTGAGGTGGGTGGCCGCCCCCTCAACGGTTTTTCTTTGCCCTAGAAATAGCTGTAAACGGTTTACACTTGTGCCGTAAGTCCTTGATGTTTCACTAAGAACAAAAAGGGTTCGTTTACAATAAAATCTAATAAATTCAATGCATATATACGGATTGCAAATCCGTGTACACCGGTTCGATTCCGGTACTCGCCTCCATTTACTTTCAATGTGATGGCATCTTCTTTCCTCTCCGGCTCCATGTCCGTTCTCGGGCACAATTATTGTTATTCTTCTTATTGCCCGTCACGCACGGCAACCACCCTGCTCGCATATAGCCTCCCTCTCCACGACGCCGCACAGTTTATAAGCACACACGGCCAATCGGCTCCAGTTGCGAATAATTCTCAATATTTCATTTGACAGTTGAGAATGATTATCATTTACATAATGACAACAGAGACAATCATAACCCTGAAGGACGACCCATGAGTTTGAAGCGAAGCATATTTCTCGGCAGCATTGCCGCGCTGACCCTTTCCGGTGCCGCGCAGGCGGATGATAAGATGAAAGTTGTGACGACATTTACCGTGCTTGCCGATATGGCCCGCCATGTCGCCGGTGACGCCGCAGAGGTGGTGTCGGTGACCAAACCGGGTGCGGAGATTCACGGTTATGAGCCGACCCCGCGTGACATTGTACGCGCGCAGGACGCGGATTTGATCTTGTGGAACGGGTTGAACCTTGAACTGTGGTTCGAACAATTCCTGTCCAACCTGAAAAATGTGCCTTCTGTGACGCTGACCGAGGGGATTGACCCGATCTCGATTTCGGGCGGCGCCTATGAGGGGAAACCGAACCCCCACGCATGGATGGGGCTCGACAATGCCTTGATCTACATTGACAATATCGAAAAAGCCTTTGTCGAACACGACCCCGACAATGCGGAAGTTTACGCCGCGAATGCGGCCGCCTACAAAGAGGAACTGCGCGAAACGCTGGAACCTTTGCGGGCGGAGATTGCCGAAGTGCCCGAAGACAAGCGCTGGCTTGTGACTTGCGAGGGGGCGTTTTCCTATCTGGCTCGGGATTTCGACATGAAAGAGCTTTACCTCTGGCCGATGAACTCGGACCAGATGGGCTCCCCCAAACAGGTGCGCAACGTGATTGACGGGGTGCGGGAGAATGACATTCCCGTAGTGTTCTGCGAAAGCACGGTCAACACCGCCCCTGCCGAACAGGTCGCCCGCGAAACCGGCGCGGAATATGGCGGAGTGCTTTATGTCGACAGCCTCTCCGAGCCGGACGGTCCGGTGCCGACATATCTCGATTTGTTGCGCGTCACCTCGGAGACAGTGGCCAATGGGCTTGAAGCCGGCTTGAACTAGGCGCAGTTTACATACGACAGTATCCTGTCACGCGGGCTTGTGCGGTCCGCGTGACACGGTTTTTTTTGTCACAGAGCTTTTGTGGCGATCCTCGCACTCCAACAGATAGATAGAAAGACGCATATGAGACAGGACAGTTCGAAGCCCCAGACCCAAGGCCCTCAGTCAGAGGCGGGTGGCGGCATTTGGGCGCAAGATGTCACGGTCACCTATCGCAACGGCCATACCGCGTTACGTCACGCCAGTTTTGAAATTCCGCGCGGCACGGTGACCGCGCTTGTCGGTGTCAACGGGTCCGGCAAATCCACCCTGTTCAAGGCCATCATGGGGTTTGTTCCCGTGGCGCAAGGCGACATCCGCCTTTTGGGCATGTCCGTGAACGACGCCCTGCGCAAGAACCTTGTGGCCTATGTGCCGCAGGCCGAAGAGGTTGACTGGTCCTTCCCCGTCCTCGTCGAGGATGTGGTGATGATGGGGCGCTATGGCCATATGGGCTTTCTGCGCCGCCCGTCCAAGGCCGACCATGCCGCTGTCGAAGAGGCTTTGGGGCGGGTCAATATGCTCGACTTCCGGCACAGGCAGATCGGCGAGCTGTCCGGCGGGCAAAAGAAACGCGTGTTCCTCGCCCGCGCACTGGCCCAAGAGGGTCAGGTGATCCTTCTGGACGAACCGTTCACTGGCGTGGATGTAAAAACCGAAGACCAGATCATCGCCCTGTTGCGGGATCTGCGGGACGAGGGGCGCGTGATGCTGGTCTCCACCCACAACCTCGGATCGGTGCCGGAGTTCTGTGACCGCACGGTGCTCATCAAAGGCACGGTTCTGGGCTATGGTCCGACAGAGACGACATTCACCCGCGACAATCTCGAAGAAGCCTTCGGCGGGGTGCTGCGGCAGTTCACACTGGGCGGGGCCGATCTTCACGACGACGACGATCCGCGCCATGTCACCATCCTCACGGATGACGAGCGGCCTCTGGTCCATTATGGCGACAAGACCCACATTCTGGGCGAACCGCCACAGCCCGAAACCGCGCCCGACAAAGCACGGGAGGGCGATGCATGAACGTCCTACTCGAACCGTTTTCCTACAATTACATGACCAACGCCATGTGGGTCTCGGCCCTTGTGGGCGGGGTCTGTGCCTTTCTGTCCTCCTACCTGATGCTCAAGGGCTGGTCGCTCATTGGCGATGCGCTCTCGCATTCGGTCGTGCCCGGTGTGGCGGGAGCCTATATGCTGGGCCTGCCCTTCGCGCTTGGTGCGTTCATATCGGGCGGGCTGGCGGCGGCGGCGATGCTGTTTCTCTCGGAACGCTCCGGCCTCAAGATCGACGTAATCATCGGGTTGATCTTCACCTCTTTCTTCGGCCTCGGCCTTTTCATGGTCTCGCTCAACCCGATGGCCATTTCGGTCCAGACCATCACTATGGGCAATATTCTCGCCATCACGCCCGAAGACACGCTGCAACTGGTGCTGATCGGGGTCGTGTCACTCGTTGTGCTTTTGTTGAAATGGAAAGACCTGATGGTGGTGTTTTTCGATGAAAGCCACGCCCGCTCCATCGGCCTCAAACCCCGACTTTTGAAAGCGGTGTTCTTTGTGCTGCTCTCGGCCTCTGTCGTCGCGGCGATGCAGACCGTGGGGGCGTTTCTCGTGATCGCCATGGTGGTGACACCGGGGGCAACGGCCTATCTCTTGTGCGACCGCTTCCCGCGCCTGATCATAACCTCTGTGCTGATCGGCACGGTGACAAGTTTCACCGGCGCTTACATCAGCTATTTCCTTGACGGTGCAACCGGCGGGATCATCGTCTGCCTGCAAACGCTGATCTTCCTTGTGACCTTTGTCTGGGCCCCGAAACACGGGCTTCTGGCCGCCCGCGCCAAGGCGCGCGCCGCTCTCACAGAAGGAGCGCAGGAATGATCGACACGATTTTGATGCCCTTCCAGTTCGGCTTTATGCAGAACGCCTTTCTGATCTCGGCCATTGTGGCGGTGCCTACGGCCATTCTGTCCTGTTTTCTGGTGCTCAAGGGCTGGGCGCTCATGGGCGATGCAATCAGCCATGCAATCCTGCCCGGCGTGGTGCTGGCCTATATTCTCGGTCTGCCGCTCATTTTCGGGGCCTTCGTCGCGGGCATGGTCACCGCACTGGCCACCGGCTACCTGTCGGAAAACAGCCGGATCAAACAGGACACCATCATGGGGGTGGTCTTCTCCGGCATGTTCGGCCTCGGCATCGTGATGTTCGTGGCGACCCCTTCGGATGTCCATCTCGACCACATCCTCTACGGCAATATGCTGGGTGTGGAGCCGCATGACCTCTGGACCGCGGGCTCCATCGCGCTCATTGTCTCTGCCGCCTTGCTGCTCAAGTGGAAAGACCTGATGCTCCACGCCTTCGATCCGGCGCAGGCGCGGGCCTCCGGTCTGCCGGTTCAGGTCTTGCACTACGGGCTTTTAACGGTGCTCTCGCTCACCATCGTGTCGACCCTGACCGCAACGGGGCTCATCCTTGCCGTCGCGCTTCTGATCGCACCGGGTGCAATCGCCTTTCTTCTGGTCCGGCGGTTCTCAAAGATGCTGGTGGTCGCTGTGATCATCAATTTCTGTGCTATGATCACGGGTGTTTACCTCAGCTTCTGGCTCGACAGCGCCCCAGCGCCTACCATCGTGCTGTTGCAGACCGCGATTTTCCTCGTGGCCTTTGTGCGCCGGATGCGGCAGGTCAAGCGCCAAAGCCAGACGATCTGACGACAAAAGGCGGCGCAGTGTTTCCACTCGCCGCCTTTTTCATGTTCGGAGATCTGATCAAGCCTGCATTGGCAGCCAGAGCACGATCATCGGGAAACTCACCAGAAGCGCGATGGTGATCGCATCCGCGATGAAGAACGGCGTCACGCCTTTGAACACATCCTGCACGGACAGATCGTCACGCACGCCCGCAACCACGAAACAGTTGAGACCGATCGGCGGGGTGATCAGACAGAACTCTGCCATTTTCACCACAAGAATACCGAACCAGATCGCACACATCGGCCCTGACATGCCAAAGGCCGCATCCGCCGCCGCAACGGTTTCGCCGCCATTGAGCGCCATCACCGCCGGATAGACCACAGGCAAGGTCAAAAGCAGCATCCCGATGGCATCCATGAACATGCCCAGCACGGCATAGGCCAACAGGATGCACACAAGGATCAGCATGGGCGACATGGTCAGCGAGGTCAGCCAGTCCGCAAATGCACCCGGCAAATCGGCAAAGCCCAGAAACCGCACATAGATCAATACGCCCCAGATGATGGTGAAAATCATCACCGAAAGCTTCGCCGTCTCCAAAAGCGCGTCACGGAACTGGCCCCAACGCATGCCTTTATAGACCGCCATCAGGAAGACCACGAAAGCGCCAATCGCGCCGCCTTCGGTCGGCGTTCCCCAAGCCTCTCCGCCGAACGGGTTGTAGACGAACAGCACGATGGTCAGCACAACGATCATGATCGGCGCAGCCGGCGGCAGGGACTGAAAGCGTTCCTTCCATGTAAAGCCGCCAACCGCCGGACCAAAGCCCTTGATCGCCACGGACATACCCACAATCAGCGCGGCATAGACAAAGGCAGAAAACATGCCCGGCAGGAAGCCCGCCAGCAAGAGCTTGCCCACGTCCTGCTCCACGATGATGGCGTAGATCACCAAGATCGTCGATGGCGGGATCAGCGAGGCCAATGTGCCCCCTGCGGCAACAACACCTGCGGCGAATTTCTTGTTATAGCCGGCTTCGATCATCTCGGGGATGGCGATACGGGCAAACACGGCAGAGGTCGCAATCGACGCGCCCGACACGGCGGAAAAGCCCGCTGTCGCAAACACGGTCGCCACAGCCAGACCACCCGGAACCCACGCGATCCACCGCTTGGCCGCCGTGAACAGCGCTTTGGTCAGCCCTGCGTAATAAGCGAGATAACCGATCAGGATAAATGTCGGGATGAGCGAGAGCGCCTGAGACGACACTTTCGAATGGGGCACCTGCCCCGCCGTCTTGGCAGCCACCGTCAAGGCCCAGCCGAAGGCCTCGGGATCGTAGCCTTTCTTCGACCAGAAAATCCAGATGAGGCCCACCATCCCCGCAAGACCGGCGGCAAAAGCCACCCGCATGCCGAGAACCACCATAACAAGAAGACCGCCGGAGACGATCAGACCGATTTCAATAGGATCCATATCCATTCCCTCAATCGTCTTTGCCGGAGACGTGTTCAGCCTCCATCGCGGCCTGTGTGGCCATATCAAGCACCAGCGGCACTGCCACCGGATGTTCTGTACCCAGAATGATCGCCCGAATATAGGCCGCGATCTGAAGCACCAGACGCACCGTCAGCACCCCGAAAGCCACAGGGGCCAGAAGCTTGGCGGGCCAGAGCGGCAGGCTGATATCCATCGAGCTGTCACGGCTCCACATCGGCATGGAAAAATCAAAGCTGCGCTGGAAATGTGCCCATGTGCCCCAGACCATCAGCACCATGAAGACGAACATGGCAAAGGTGGTGATCAGTTCAGCGATATAGAGAGGTCGGCCTTTCAGCGCGCCCACCAGCATATCCATCCGCACATGGCCGCCGTTGCGCTGGGTGTAGGAAATCCCCATAAAGGCGATGAGCGGCATGGCCTGTTGAATCCAGTCCACATAGCCCGGCAACGGCTGATTGAAGAAATTGCGCCCGCCGACGGAAAACACCGCCAGAAGCATCAGCGCAAAGACCGTAAGTCCGCTCAAGAACGCCAGCGCCAGTTCCAGTTTGTGTAGTCCCTGATCCAACCGGCTCAGCCGGCTGTCATCTGTCAGGACCGTGGCCGTTCCCGCCATCCTTTATCCCCTTATGTCCGAAAATCCGAAAAGACCCGCCCCGCAACACGCAGGACGGGCCATCACTCAAGCGCGTCTCTTATTTCGAGGCGGCGACTGTTTCGATGACAAGATCATAGAGCTCCTGCGCGGGCAGGCCGCGCTTGGTGTTCTCCGTGATCCAGGCTGTCGCAGCAGGTGCCGCTGCGGCCGCTTTGAAAGCTTCAAGGTCTTCATCCGAGAAGGTCACCTGTTCGATGCCCTTTTCCTCGATCAGCGGACCCCATTTGGCCATGGTCTGCTCGTTATAGTAGTCGATGTAATAGTCGAGCGCCTCGTCCACGGAGCTGTCCAGAGCTTCACGCTCTTCATCGGTCAGCATCTCGTAAGCGTCGATATTGACCACGACCGGACAGTTCACCGCGCCGGGGTTGAGGTTGGTGGTCCACCATGTCGCGATATCCGCCGTGCCGAAGGACATATGCGCATGAGGGGCAAAAGCTGCCGCGCGGATCACGCCGCTGTCCATCGCCTGACGCACTTCCGTGGCGGACATGGAGGTTGGCACAGCGCCGGAAGCCGACATGGCCGCACCGATCCCGCCGGTGGCGCGCACGGTCAGACCTTTGAAGTCTTCGATTGAATGCGGCGCATCGCCCACACCCGCAAGATTATACTGCGGCAGCGGGGTCGGCATCAGCAGTCTGGCGTTCCAGCGTGCCAGATCCTTGACCGTGGCGGGATGGTTGTACACCGCCATCGCCACGTCGCGTTCCAGTTCGAGATTGTCTACGCCCAGAAACGGAAGCTCCAGCACGGTGATCGAGGGGTTCTTGTCGGGGTGATAGCCCGCACAGAACTGCGCCATCTCGAATGCGCCGATGGAAATACCGTCAAGGTTCTCGGTGTTTTTCGACAGACCGCCATAGGAAATGTTCATGGTGAATTCACCATTGGTCTTTTCCGCGACCAACTCGGCGAGCTTTTCGACATTCTCGGTGAAAGCGCGGCGTTTGCCCCACAGCGACACATTCCATTCCGTCGCAATCGCCTCACCTGCAAACCCGACACAAAGCGCGGCCACAGCCGCACGTCCCAAAAACTTGTTCATGATGTCCTCCCAAGACATAAATTACCGTCTGTCAGGGAGTATGCGGCGATCTTCACAATTCCGCTATGAGGGAATCTGCGCGCACTGACTGCCATGCCCTGCGGATTTCCGCAGCCTACAACAGGGCATCCTTGTCGAGCCCCAGCTTCACGATCTTCTCATTGAGCGTGCGTCGCCCGATCCCCAGAGCCTCGGCCACCGCATCCATGCGCCCGCTTTGCGCACGCAAGGCCCGCGCGATGAGTTCCCGCTCGAACGCCGCAACCGCTTCGCGCAGCGTATCGGGCACCTGCGTGGCATGATCCGCCTTCAACGCCGCCGCGACAGAGGCCTGACCGCGCCGCGCCATGAGGACAAACCGCTCCGCCACGTTGCGCAACTCGCGCACATTGCCGGGCCAGTCATGGCCCATCAGCGCGGCCATATCTTCCGCCCCCATATCCGGCAGGCTCACCTCGTAGACGCGGGCAAACTCCCCGGTGAAACGGGTGAACAGCATCAGGATATCATCCCGCCGCGCGCGCAAGGTCGGCAGGTCCAGTCGTATGGTGTTCAGCCGGTGCAGCACATCGCGCCGGAGTTGTCCCGCCTCCACGGCGGCCTCGGGATCCTCGTTGGTGGCAGAGATCACCCGAAATGTCAGCTTGCGCGGCTGGCTGGCCCCGACAGGCGTGATCTCGCGCTGTTCCAACACCCGCAAGAGCATGGCCTGCACAGGCAAGGGACAGGCGCAAACCTCGTCGAGAAACAAAGTGCCCCCATCCGCCGCCGCAAGCCGCCCCTGCGCCGCACCTTCCGCGCCGAACATCTCGCGCTCGAAGCCTTCAGCACTCAGGGTCGCACAATTGAGCGCAACAAAGGGGCCATCCGCGTCAGGGCCGAGATCATGCAACGCGCGGGCGATCACATCCTTTCCTGTGCCGGTCTCCCCGACCAACAGCACAGAGGCCGGACTCTCAGAAACCGTCAGCACCTCTTCACGCACGGCGCGCGTTGCCGCCGACTGCCCCAGAAATTGCTTGTCCAGCCCCGAGAGATCGCGAAGCCGTGCCTTGAGCCGCTCGGTGCGCTGGTGCAGCCGGTGCTGCCCGCCCGCATGGGACAGAATCGTCAGAAGGCGGCGCGGTTCATAGGGCTTTTCGACAAAAGAATAGGCCCCGTCCTGCATCGCCTGCACCGCCGTCGCAATATCGCCATGGGCCGAAATCAACACCAGCGGCGGCGAGCCCGGCGGCAATGCGGCCAGAAGGTCCAGCCCCGACATGCTCGGCATCCGCACATCAGACAGGATCACATCGGGCAACATCTCCGGCAGTTTCGCCACCACCTGATCGGCGCGAGGCAAGGCTTCGACCTCGTGCCCTGCAGCTTTGAGAAGGTCCATCAGGGAACTGCGCATGGCCTTGTCGTCATCGACCACCAAGACCCGCAATGCGGCCTCTTTCATATCTCGTCCTCCCCGTCATCCCCGACCAGCGGCAATTCGACCCGAAACACAGCGCCGCCCGCCCCGTCCTTTGTCTCATCTGCATTCTGCGCCACGAGCCGTCCGCCGTGTTCGCGCACAATACTGGCCGAAATCGCAAGGCCAAGCCCCATGCCCTCGCCAGAGGCGCGGCGGGTGACAAAAGGCTCCTGAAGCTCGTCCAGCGTGGCCGCTCCCAGCCCGTGGCCGGTGTCGCGCACCTCGAACCACCCGATCGCGGCGCCCTCGTCCCCCTGCCCCGTGCCCACCGACACGTCAAGCTGCGCAGCGCTCTCCTCCTCCATCGCATCAATCGCGTTGCGTAGGAGGTTGGTCATGACCTGCTCGATCCTCAGCTTGGACCCTTGCACCACAACCGGCGGATCGGCGCGACGTCGCGACAAGGTCACATGGGCGCGCTCCAGATTGGGCGCAACCAGCGCCAGCGCCTCGTCCATCGCCACATCCAGATCGACAGGCTCCAGCCCGCGCTGTCCGGGGCGGGCAAAAAAGCGCAATTGCCGTGTCAGCCCTTCCATCCGCTCGGTCAGACCCGACAGATGCGCGAGCAATGTCGGGTCAGACCGACCACTGATCTCCGCCGCCGCGATGTGGTTTTTCAGCGCCGCAATGGGCTGGCCCAGTTCATGTGTCACCGAGGCCGACAGCTCCCCAAGAGCGGCCAGCCGGGACGCCCGTTCCAGTTCCTTTTGCGTGCGTTGCAGCCTCCGCTCCGCCGCGCGGCGCTCTTCGATCTCGACGGCAAGGCGCTCGTTGGCCAGACGCAATTCCGCCTCTTCGGCTTCTGAGCGCCTGAGTGCGGCACCGATCCGCTCCGTGCGTTTGAGTTGGTAGAGGATCACCGCCACAGCCGCCACGCCAAGCGCAAGCGCCGTGACCAGCCAACTCAAGGTCACGATCCGTTCACGGCTGGCGAAATAATGCAGGCTCCAGCCATGCGGCAGATCGGAGCTTTCCATATGCACCACGTCCACGCCTCCGATCCGCGCGGAACGCTCGCCGCGCAGCTCCCAGTCCAGAGGCCGCAAATCCGCCCCGCTGAACTGACGGTCGCGTTCGATCCGTGCGCGTTCGGCATCTGTCAACACCCGCAAGAGCCGGTAGCGCCAGGCCTCATCCGAGGCCAACAGCACCACACCCTCATCATTGGCCAGCAGCACCTGTTCACCGCCGTCACGCCACGCGGCCTCCAGATCGGTCAGGTCAAGCTTGATCGCAATCACCCCGATCACACGCCCCGCCGCATCGCGCACGGGTTCGGAGATGAAATAACCCGGCAAGCCCGTCGTCGTGCCGATCCCGTAGAAGCGCCCCTGCCGCCCTTCAAGCGCATCGCGCACATAGGGACGAAAAGCATAGTTATGCCCGACGAAACTCAAGGACGTGCCCGCATTCGAGGCGGAGATGGTCTCCCCCTGTGTGGTCATAAGATAGATTGCATCCACCCCGGATTGGGCGGCAAAGCCCCGCAAACGGATGTTCAACGCACCGCGATCTCCGCCCTCGGCGGTTGCCTGCACGAAAGGGTCGCGGGCCAGCACATAGGGAAGATGCGAAAACCGCTCCAACTCGGCAATCACCGTGGAGCGATAGAGCGACAGACGCCCCGCCGCTTTGGTTTGTTCCTGTGTGGAGAAATAAACGCTCGCTCCCTGAAACAGCAAGATCAGCGCAACCAAAGCAATACAGGCCGCAACAAGCCCTTTTCTTCGCACCATGCCCCTTCGCCGCCTCCTCTGTCACAGCTTGCCTGCCTCCCTTATCCAACTGACAGGCCCCCGCAGTTCACAGAGATCATAAAGCCTTTCTCTCAAAACGATAGGCAAACCCGTCAGTGGCACGATTGGCAAAAACATTCGCACGCACACATCGCAAGACTGGCCAGACAAGAGAACCTTGGAGGCCGAGACACAAAAAAACGCCCCCGCAAAAGCAGGGGCGCTCGTGATCCAGCGGAGCAATGCCGGATCAGGACAGATCGAAGCGGTCGGCGTTCATCACCTTGACCCAAGCTGCGACAAAGTCATTCACGAATTTCTCCGCGTTGTCGTCTTGCGCATAGACCTCGGAATAGGCCCGCAGGATCGAGTTCGAGCCGAAGACCAGATCAACACGGGTCGCTGTGTAGCTTGTCTCGCCGGTTTTGCGGTCAACGATGTCGTAAAGACCGTTTTCCTTCGGCAGCCACTTGTAACCCATATCGGTCAGGGTCGTGAAGAAATCGGTGGTCAAAGCGCCTTCGCGCCGGGTGAAGACCCCGTGTTTCGCCCCGCCATAGTTGGTGCCCAGAACACGCATCCCGCCAACCAGAACAGTCATCTCGGGCGCGGTCAGCCCCATGAGCTGTGTCCGGTCGAGCATCAACTCTTCGGTCGAGACCACATAGTCCTTTTTGACCCAGTTGCGGTAGCCGTCATGGATCGGTTCCAAGACCTCGAAACCTTCCACATCGGTCATTTCCTGCGTCGCATCACCACGGCCCGGCGCGAAGGGCACTTCGACGTCAAAGCCAGCGGCTTTTGCGGCCAGTTCCACGCCGACATTGCCGGCCAGAACAATAGTGTCCGCCACGCTGGCACCGGCTTCTGCTGCCAGAGGTTCCAGCACGGAAAGCACTTTCGCCAGACGTTCCGGCTCGTTGCCGACCCAGTCCTTTTGCGGAGCCAGACGAATGCGAGCCCCATTGGCACCGCCGCGACGGTCGGAACCGCGGAAGGTCCGCGCACTGTCCCATGCGGTCGACACCATCTCGGAGATCGAAAGGCCGGAGGCCGCGATCTTGCGTTTGAGCGCACCAATGTCATAGTTGGTGGTGCCTTCGGGGATCGGATCCTGCCAGATCAGATCTTCTTCCGGCACATCCGGCCCGAGATAGACCGATTTCGGGCCCATGTCGCGGTGGGTCAGTTTGAACCATGCACGGGCAAAGGCATCGGTGAAGGCGTCAAAGTCCTCTTTGAACCGCAGCGAGATTTCGCGATAGGTCGGGTCCATTTTCAGCGCCATATCGGCATCCGTCATCATCGGGTTGTGACGGATCGACGGATCTTCGACATCAGCGGGTTTGTCCGCCTCTGCGATCTCGACCGGTTCCCATTGCCATGCACCGGCAGGGGATTTACGCAATTCCCACTCATGGTTGAACAGCATCTCGAAGAAACCATTGTCCCATTTCGTCGGGTTGGTTGTCCATGCGCCTTCCAGACCACTGACCATTGTGTCACGCCCGATGCCGCGGCCCTTGGTGTTCATCCAGCCGAGGCCCTGAAATTCGGGGCCAGCGGTTTCGGGATCCGGGCTGAGGTCTTCGACATCGCCGTTCCCGTGACATTTGCCGACCGTGTGGCCGCCTGCCGTCAGAGCAACGGTTTCTTCGTCATTCATCCCCATACGGGCAAAGGTTTCCCGCATATGCTGCGCGGTTGCGAGCGGATCGGGCTTGCCGTTCACACCTTCAGGGTTCACATAGATCAGCCCCATCTGAACAGCCGCCAGCGGGTTTTCCAGCGTATGCGCGTCTTTCACATCGCCATAGCGGGTGTCGGACGGCGCGAGCCATTCTTTTTCCTCGCCCCAGTAGATGTCTTTTTCGGGGTGCCAGATATCTTCGCGGCCAAAGGCGAAACCATAGACCGGCAAGCCGGCTTGCTCATAGGCAATCGTTCCGGCCAGCATCAGAAGATCGGCCCAGCTGATCTTGTTGCCGTATTTCTTTTTGATCGGCCAGAGCAAGCGACGGCCCTTGTCGGTGTTGACGTTATCCGGCCAGGAGTTCAGCGGCGCAAAGCGCTGGTTGCCCGTGTTGCCGCCGCCGCGACCATCTGTGTTCCGGTAGGAACCTGCGGTGTGCCACGAGACCCGCCCCATCATGCCGATGTAGCTCCCCCAGTCAGCGGGCCACCAGTCCTGACTGTCATTGATCAAAGCGCGCAGGTCGTTTTTCAAAGCTTCGAAGTCGAGCTTTTTGACTTCTTCGCGATAGTTGAAATCCTTGCCGAGCGGATTCGTCTTGGTGTCGTGCTGGTGCAGGATGTCGAGGTTGAGCGCATTCGGCCACCACTCCATGACATCCTTGCCCATCTCGGTGTTGCTGCCATGCATGACTGGGCATTTGCCCGACATTTTCAGATCATTACCGTCCATCTGTTCCTCCGGTATGCTACGTGTTTCGTGGCGGGGGCGCGGCGGCGATCTATATGGCTTATGGCCTGTATCGCGCTGCTCCCGTTCCGTCTCGTAAAGAGGTAACAGGTTTGGTCGATAAACAATAATTGTATTACTTATGGATTGCTATAATATTTTCTAATCAGAAATCTTCCAGAAACATCCGTCCGTTCATGGCGCACAGGGCGCACTATACGCACCGTTTCCCGTCTCGGAAGGCAGACACTCCGGCACAGGCACATCCAGCCCCGCCCGTTCAAGATACCCAGCGACGGCCGTGAGGGCGATATCGCCCTGCACAAACATCCGGATTTCAGCCAAGGGATCGTCCAGCCTGCCCACCAACGCGCGCAAACGCTCCACTTCGTCGCGATCTCCGATCATGGATGCAGCGGCCAGCAAAAGGATATTGCGCGAGGGGCCGACCTGATCGGCATAGCCCTTGCGGGCCATATCCACCATGCGCGCGTTCTTGTGCACGATACCGGACACGAGAACCGGCAGATACATATAGGCCGAGGCATTGGCGCTCAGATCAATGGCCCTCAACGCCGCATCGCGGGCATCATACAGCCGGTCTGCGGACAAATACGCATAGGAGAGCACCCCATAGGCGGTCGGATTGGCCGGATTCAACTCCACCGCCTGACGCAAGGCACGAATGGCGAGATCGGTTTTGCCCTCAACATTGTAAACCGCGCCCAGAAGGATGAACACAACATCTGAACCGGGGAAACGATCCGCCAAACCTTCCGCATATTCTGTAAGTTTCTCGGGTGAGGACTGCATCGCTTCGGGCAAACCTGACGTATCCATGAACTGAAAGTCAGGGACCAAATGCAACATCAAAGTCCCGAAGGAGGTAGAGCCGACCGCGTCGGTCTCCAGTATATCCGAAAAAGGCGCGAAACACCGATAAGCCGTTTGGAACTTTTCGGGGCTATAATCGTTCAGAAACGCATCGGTCTGTAGAACACAGGAAAAGACGTTGTCCGGTGCCGAAGCCGCTCCCGCATCCGGACGGCCAAGCGCGCTGATCACACCGCCCTGCGCCGCGAGATAGCTGCTGATCCGATGGGACACAGCGCGCAGGCTTGCATAAACCCCCTGCGCGTCTACAGGATCGGACATTCGGGTTTGAAACAACTCCTCGCCGGTCTCGACATCAACCAGCGCAACGGACAAATCAAGATGCCCCGCGAGGCTCAGGATCGAACCGCGCAAGACATAATCGGCCCCTTCAAGCTCGCTGTTGAGGTCGGCGTTCAAGACCCGCACATTCACGCGACCAAAGCGTTCGAGGTCTCCGGCCAGTTGCCGCTGCACGTCTTTTTCATAGGCGTCGTTCTCGGCCTGATCCGTCAGATTGTCGAAAGGCGCGACGGCAACGACCGGATAGCCCGGCTCGGCGCCCGCCGTTTCAATTACCTTTGACGGAACGACCTCATGCCAAATGCCATGCCCGAGAACGCCCGTCGCAAAGGCAACAATCAGGAACAGGACAAAGCGCAGGCCAAACACCTTGCGCATCTTCGGCCTATCGGGGGTATGCGTAACGGAAGGCGGTTGTGCAGGACCGTCTGCGCCCGCCCCATCAGCCCGCGCGACCTTGTCAACCGCCGCATCTTCCGCCTGTTGCGCAGGGGGCGATGGTTGCGCAGGGGCCGATGGCTGCTCGACACGAAGCACAGACAGGGCGTAGCTGCCCCGTGGAATGTTCAGGCGATCAACGCGGTCGTCATGTTGCGCATAATAGCCATTGATGGCCTCCCGAAGCCGCCGCATCCGGACCCGCACAATCGGGTCAGTCGAGGGATCGAACTCATCCCCCCTTCCGAGCAGCCCGTGTGCAATGCCGTATTCGGTGATCTCGTCACCCCGTCCGGCCAAACACTCTTTCGCCAGATATTCGAGCAATGCACGGTTCGCCTTTGAACGTGCGAAAGCCTCACTTTCGAGAATGAGCGTAACTTCCCGCTGTAAAACTTCCTGTTTTTGCCCGTTCGGCAACATGCAGTCCCCCCAGACCAATCTGTTGTCATGACAGAACGGTAACATGTTTCAGATAGGTGAAAAGAAAAAATTCCCTTTAAAACTTCACAAAACCCGAAAATTCGGCGTCTCAGATGCTGTCTGCCTGCCGTGTGTTACATCTTGTTACGCAAGCGCTTTGAATCAAATGCGCCCTCATGCAACCTTCTGAAACCATTTGTTTCTGAAATTGCTGTCACGCTTCCGCAATAAGGGGCTCTCCAGTTATGAATTACCGAGAGTTGTGTTCCATGCGACCTGCCCCTTTGCACCATATGTCCCGCGTTCTGAGCGCCTTTCGCATACCTTTTGTCAGGACCTCAGGCAAAGAAGCGTGTGCAAACCGGAGCCTCCGTGCCGCAAACGACACCAAGCCATATACACGGTTTTCCTCCGAGGTCGGCCAGAACGAACAGCGCAGCAATCTGCCATGCCACAACCTGATCCTCCTCAGCCGCGTGGCGAAAGCGGACAGTCTCATGGCCGACACGAAGACATCACTCAATCCGCGCATTGCCCGCTCTCTGGAAGAAGTCAGCGCACATTTTGATGCGGAACGGTTCAAGCTGGTCGTCGTCGAATGTAACCCCGAACATTGCGATCTGGTTAAAAGTGCCATCGAGATTCAACGCCTTATCCCGCAAGGCGACACAACGGCGCTTATCATCTTCAAACGCGCGTCTCAGGAATGTCTCGACATGCTGCGCTACACGCCCAGCGCCGCCGCCTTTTCCTTTCTGTCCGTGCACCCCGATGAGATTCGCACACATATTCAGGACCTGCTGACCCTTTAAGATCACGTCCGCGCCTGATATCCTTTACCCCGTGCCGCCCCTATCGCGGCCCTTCAAGAGTTTGAGCCCATGGCCACCCGAATCGCACGTCACATATCTATTGTCCTGCCGGCAAACATCGGTCGGATGTCGCTATCCCCGGATATGTACAAAAAGCCTATCAGCAACTCCCTGCACGCCCCTTGCGCGTCGCCGCAGACCGTATCTGCGGCTCTAACCACGGGGGAGACCGAACTGATTGATAAGCTGCTGGATGTCTGCACCCAATACCAGCAAGCGGGGGACCCACAGCTTTCCGATCTGGTTGACCGGATTGGCATGAAGCTGATGCAGTCCTTCATCTACCGCAAAAAAGATGAACCCCGCGGCGCGTAAACCTGTCGCGCCATCGCAATGGCAAAAGCCCCCGAACACGCCGCACAAGAGAAGTAGGGACAAACTTCCGCTTCCACAGCCCATACGAGGGCTTTCAAAGAACTGTGCCCCCGAACAAGGGGCACAGAAGAACCAAAGTCAGTGTTGCATGATTTCCGCAACCGGACGCGGAGTGGTCATCGTTTCCGTCGGAAGCACAGGCAGGGTGACTTCCGGAATTTCACCGGTCAGAGAACCGAGGAAAGCCACAATCTTATTGGCTTCATCATCGGACAGGTCTTCACCAAGCTGGCTTTCTGCCATGATCTGCACAGCCACTTTGAGATCCCAAACCTTGCCGGAGTGGAAGTAAGGCGCGGTCAATGCGATGTTACGCAGCGGACCGGCGCGGAAGACATATTCGTCATCCACAGTGTCTGTCACAGCAAAGCGGCCACGGTCGCCCTCAGGCAGAATATCGGAGCCGGGCTTTTCGATCAGGCCGAAGGGATAGTAGTCCTCGCCACCGATGTTGATACCGGAGTGACAGGCGATACAGCCCTTGTCCATGAACAGTTCAAGACCGGCAAGCTCTTCGGTGGAAAGCGCATCGTCATCCCCGTTGAGCCAGGAATCAAACGGCGAAGGGGTCAACAGCGTGGCTTCGAAGGCCTCGATGGCTTTGGCCATATTGTCAAACGTGACGGGTTCGTCCTCATCGGGGAAAGACTCTTCAAACCATTCCACATATTGCCCCATCGACGACAGGGTCGCGACCACATTGTCCGGCGTATTGGCCATTTCGACACCGGCCTGAATCGGACCTTTCGCCTGCGCTTTCAGGTCTCCGGCACGGCCGTCCCAGAACTGGGCGGCGTTGAACACAGCGTTCAAAACGGTCGGCGAGTTCCGCGGGCCTTTTTGCCAGCCATGACCAACGGAAGTTTCCATGTTGTCATCCCCGCCCGTGGTCAGGTTGTGACAGGAATAGCAGGAGAAAACGCCCGATGCCGACAGACGCGGATCAAAGAATAGCGCCTTGCCCAACTCGATTTTCTCTTCGGTGATTTTATTGTCCTGCACAGCAGGCACCGTTGAAGGAAGCGGTTTGAAGAACTCTAGGGCATATTCCCTGAGCTCATTTGCAGAAGCCGCAGAGGCCCCCAATACAATAGCACTGGTCATCAATGCTAAACGCGGTGCAAGTTTCATATTTTTCTCCCTAGCATCCCGTGATGCATTCAGTCGATCGCGCGCATGACCGAAATTAGAATCCCTCTAAGAAACAGCTATGACCTAGATCAATTCCAATTCTAGAACCCCGCTTGATCCACCCCCTCTTGCCAACAGACCGGCTGAGCGCGTAAGCCGATGCGCAAGTCTGAACCTGCGAGGCGCATGTCTTGTTTTTCTATCGTTTCCTTTTGACCATCCTGAGCCCGTTGTTTGCGCTTGCGCTGCTGCGACAGGTTTTACGCGGGCGCGAGAGCTTGTCCGATCTGGCCGAACGCTTCGGTGCCGGACTGACATCTGCGCGCACATCCACATCTCCGCGACTCTGGATCCATGGCGCCTCGAACGGAGAAATGACCGCCGCGCGTGTGCTTGTCGAAGAGGCTCTGTCCCGTGCAGACGATCTGGACATCCTCGTCACAGTCAACACGGTCAGCGCCCGCACAATGGTCGCGGATTGGGGCCTTCCCCGTGTCGAGGTCCGGCTTGCTCCGATGGATTTGCGCCCTGTGCTCAAACGCTTTCTTGCGCACATCCGGCCTGTCGCGCTGGTGTCCTTGGAAAATGAAATCTGGCCCAACCGCTTCACCCTTCTGGCCCAACGCGGCATCCCTGTTGTCGTGGCCGGTGCGCGCATGTCTGAACGCACGGCCAGCCGATGGGAGAAAATGCAATTCCTGCTGCGCGGCATCATCCGCCCGACCATCGCGGCGATCTCCAAACTGGCGGCCCAAGACACGGCCTCGGAACAACGCATGCTCCAACTCGGCCTGCCCGCCTCCGCCCTGCTGCCGCGCATGAACCTCAAAAGCACAGTCGCCCTCGCGCCTGCGCCCGCCGCGGAACTCGCCGCCCTTGAGCAGGTTTTTCCCCGCGACAAAACACTCCTCGCCGCCTCCACCCATGCGGGCGAGGAACGTCTGGTTCTGGAAGCCTTCCATGACCTGCAAAAGGTCCACCCTGACGCCCGCCTGATCCTTGCCCCGCGTCACCCGTCGCGGGCAGAGGCCCTTGCGGCGGAACTGACCCGTTCAGGGCTGTATTTCGCGCAGCGTTCCAAGGGTGACGATCCCGCGCAATCACAGATTTATCTGGCCGATACGTTGGGCGAAATGGCGCTGTGGTATCACCTTGCGGGTCTGTCTTTCATCGGCGGCTCCCTGACGCATCACGGCGGGCACACGCCCTATGAACCCGTCCAGTTCAACACAGCGATCCTGCATGGCCCCCATGTGTCGAATCACATTGCCGCCTATGAGGCGCTCGATCAATCCGGCGGCGCACGCATTGTCTCCGATGCGCAAGCTCTCTGCAAAGCGGCCAGCGCCCTCATGTCCAACCCGCAACACGCCAAAGACATGACAGCAAAGGCGCACACCGCCCTGAGCCCTCTGCGCGAAGCCCATCTCCGGCAAGAGGCCTTCTGGTCCGCTCTGGCCGACCTGACCAAACTGCCCGCGTTAAAATAGATCACACTGACCCGCGACCCCGCGTCAGGTTGAGAAGGTGTAAAATTCTCTTTCCAGCCGTCATGTAGATTTGATAGTCCTCTGTCAGCCTGATGCGACAAAACAGGCGGACGCGCTCTGCACTATGCCGCCCCTTTTCCGCATTCAGCCAAAGGACAAACAGGTGTCAGTAATGAGACCCAGACAACATCCGGTCAAACTCGGTCGCAACGCCAAGGACAGCGTGCGCACACAGTTTGGCGCACTGGTCTGGCGCTGGCGCAAGGACAAGCTGCAAATCCTGCTGATCAAGACACGCCGCCGCAAACGCTGGATCATCCCGAAAGGCTGGCCGATGGACGGGCAAACCCCTGTGCAGGCCGCCGCCACCGAAGCTTGGGAAGAAGCCGGGATCAAGGGCCGTCCCGCGCCCATCTGCATCGGGCTCTACTCCTACCAGAAATATCCGCGCAACGGCGAAATGCCGATGCCCTGCGTGGTGGCCGTGTTCCCGCTCAAGGCGCGCTGGGAGTTTGACAAATATCCGGAAGCCTCCGAGCGCAAACGCAAATGGGTTTCCCAGAAAAAAGCCGCCGCTATGGTTGAAGATGCAGAACTCGCCCAGATCATCCGCCACTTCAATCCGCGTCTCTACCGCCTTTGAATAATCCGATGCAGGCCGGACTGCGCATTTGAACACAGCCCCCGAGATTGCAAAATGCAGGGGCAATGCCTATTGTAGAGAGCCTGTTCCCTGGAAATGCGCGCATCATGATCCGCTACACGCTCAAATGCTCCGAAGACCATCAGTTCGAAAGCTGGTTTCGCTCCGCCGAAGCCTTTGAGACCCTGCGTGCCGGTGGTCAGTTGTCCTGTCCGGTCTGCGGCTCTGCCGATGTGCACAAAGCCATGATGGCCCCGCGCGTCAGCACGGCCCGCAAAGATGAGACAGGCCCCGTCAATGTCGCGCCCGAGGCTCCGCCCGCCGCATCGACCCCGCCGCAGGCCACACCAATGGAGCCGCCGCGCCCCTCCCCCGAAGAGGTCGAGCAAGCCATCGCGCGGCTGCGTGCCGAGGTCGAGGCCAAATCCGATTACGTCGGCGTCGAATTTGCCAAGGAAGCCCGCAAAATTCACGAGGGGGAGGCCCCCGCACGGCCCATCTATGGCGAGGCCAAACTCGATGACGCCAAGGCCCTTCTGGAAGATGGCGTGCCAGTTGTGCCCCTGCCCTTTGCGCCCAAACGCAAAATGAACTGACCTCATCAAAGGCACCGGACATGGACACAGCCCTCATCACAGGCGCATCGCGCGGCATCGGCGCAGCGCTTGCCTCCGAACTCACAGACCGCACCTATGACGTGATCGGCACATCGACCAAAGGCGGCAACGGGCTTCATGCCCTCGACGTCACGGACCCGCACTCCGTCACCGCACTGGCCGACTCTCTGAAAGATCGCCCCATCGGGCTGCTGGTGTGCAACGCCGGCCTCTATCTCGACAAGGGCCAGCCACTCGACACAGGCTACCCGCCCGAAATGTGGGCCAAGGAATTTGCGGTCAATGTCACCGGCGTCTTTCTTACGGTGCAGGCGTTCTTGCCCGCGCTGCGCGCCTCGCGGGGCAAGATCGCGATCATTTCGTCGCAGATGGCCTCCCACACCCGCGCACCGGGCGGCGCCTATATCTATCGCGCCTCGAAAGCCGCCGCGCTGAACCTTGGTCGCAACCTTGCCAGCGAACTGAAGAATGACGGGATTCCCGTCGGCATCTATCACCCCGGCTGGGTCCAGACCGATATGGGCGGCGCCGCAGCGGACATCACCGCGACAGAAGCCGCCACAGGACTGGCGGACCGCTTCGCCGAGCTTTCGCTGTCCTCAACCGGCTGTTTCGAGACATGGGACGGGCGTCCACACGCTTATTGAGCCTCCTTTGTGGCAAAAATACTCATTCGCCATGGCCGCACTCTTGCGCTCACGCCGGAAGCCACTTAGAGAACCGTGACCACTGACGAGGACGGGGGATAGGGCAAGAGATGCCAATTCTCGTAATGAAATTCGGCGGAACATCCGTCGCCACGCTCGACAAGATCAAACGCGCTGCAAAGCGCGTCGGTCGCGAAGTGGCCAATGGCTATGACGTGATCGTCGTGGTTTCGGCCATGTCCGGCGAGACCAACAAGCTCGTGGGCTATGTCAACGAGACCTCACCGATGTATGACGCGCGCGAATATGACGCTGTCGTGTCCTCGGGCGAGAACGTGACCGCAGGTCTCATGGCTTTGACGCTTCAGGAAATGGACGTGCCGGCGCGCAGCTGGCAGGGCTGGCAAGTGCCGCTCAAGACCAACTCCTCTCACGGCGCAGCGCGGATCGAAGAGATCCCGACCGACAACATCCTTGCCAAATTCGGCGAAGGCATGAAAGTCGCCGTGGTCGCAGGTTTTCAGGGCATTTCCCCCGAAGGCCGGATCACCACACTGGGGCGCGGCGGCTCGGACACCACCGCTGTGGCTTTTGCGGCCGCCTTCGACGCCGACCGCTGTGACATCTACACCGATGTGGACGGGGTCTATACCACCGACCCGCGGATCGAGAGCAAGGCCAGCAAGCTGGAAAAAATCGCGTTCGAAGAGATGCTGGAACTGGCCTCTTTGGGGGCAAAGGTGCTCCAGACCCGCTCTGTCGAACTGGCCATGCGCTACGGCGTGCGCTTGCGCGTGCTGTCGTCTTTCGAGGAATATGACCCCAATGCCGGCACGCTGATCTGTGCCGAGGAGGATATCGTGGAAAACAAACCTGTCTCGGGCATTGCCGCCTCCCGCGAAGAAGCCAAAATGACGCTCCTGTCTGTGGCGGACCGCCCCGGCATCGCCGCCTCTATCTTCGGACCTCTGGCCGAAGCGGGCGTCAATGTCGATATGATCATCCAGAACATTTCCGAAGAAGGTCGCACCGACATGACCTTCTCCTGCCCTGTCGATCAGGTGAACCGCGCCAAAGCCGCACTGGATGCGGCCAGAGACCGTGGCGAGTTCAACTTTGGCGAGTTGATCTCCGACACGGAGGTGGCAAAGATTTCGCTCGTCGGCATCGGTATGCGCTCGCAATCGGGGGTCGCAGCCAAAATGTTCAAGGTGCTCTCCGACGAAGGCATCAACATCAAGGTCATCGCCACCTCGGAAATCAAGATCTCCGTGCTGGTGGATCGCAAATACACCGAGCTTGCGGTTCAGGCCCTCCACGACGCCTTTGAACTCGACAAAAGCTGATCCCGTAGCGAAAACACTTGACCGTCTTATGAAAGCCTCCGCCCTCGCGGGGGCTTTTTCTTATTCCCGTTTCTCCGATTTTCGGGACCATACTTCGGGACCATACAGCGTTTACTGGGCACCTGTGGCACACTCGCCCGCGAAACACCCTTGCAACCGGCACCGCACCCGCGCCACATTCTTTCTGCACCTGCATCATCAAGCCTCGGAATTTTCTGCACTTTTTCCAAGCAAATTATAGCTGATCGCTCTGATGCCGCTTGTTTTTCTCTGGGCAAGACCCACATCTGTGCTCTAAAGAAGACGACGCCAGAGGTAAGGCGCGCAAGAGGACCGGCGGGGACATGCCAAACAATATGGAGAGCGAAAGCCGGAAGCTGTTGGGCCGGCTCAGGGACACGCTGGCCGAGGACAGCGCAGGTCAGGAACGTCTTGACCGCATCACCAGCCTGATCGCCGACAGTATGCAGACAGAAGTCTGCTCGATCTATCTCTTCCGCGATTCCGACACGCTCGAACTTTGCGCCACCGAAGGGCTAAAAGCCGAAGCGGTCCACCAGACGCGGCTGCGGATTGGCGAGGGGCTTGTGGGTCGGGTTGCCCGCACGCGCTCGATGGTCAATGCCGCCGATGCCCCCTCCGAACGCGGTTTCCGCTATATGCCCGAAACCGGCGAAGAACTTTTCTCCAGCTTTCTGGGCCTGCCGATTCAACGGCTGGGAGAGATTCTGGGGGTTCTGGTCGTCCAGTCCAAAGATGCCCGTGCCTTCACCGACGATGAGGTTTATGCGCTCGAAGTGGTGGCGATGGTGCTGGCCGAAATGACCGAGCTGGGCGCCTTTGTCAGCGACGAAGGCGGCATGACAGCGCTGCATCAGCATCCGGTGATGTTTCGCGGCGCGACAGGTCAGGAGGGCGTGGCCGAGGGCAATGTCTTCCTGCACGAGCCCCGTGTGGTCGTCACCAACCCCGTCGCAGACGATCCCGAGGCGGAAACCGAACGCCTGCGCAAAGCGGTCGATCAACTGCGCCTCTCCGTGGACAGTATGCTGGCCAATGTCGAACCTTCGGAGAAAGACCAGCGCGAGGTGCTCGAAGCCTACCGGATGTTTGCCAATTCCCGTGGCTGGATGCGCCGGATGGAAGAGGACATCGGGCGCGGGCTTTCGGCCGAAGCCGCCGTGGAGAAAGAACAGGGCGCGGCGCGCACCCGTCTGGCGCAGGTGCCCGACCCTTACATGCGAGAACGGCTCCATGATCTTGACGATCTGTCCAACCGGCTGCTGCGTATTCTCACCGGCCAAGGCCATGAGACCGGCGCGGAAATGCCGGAAAACCCCATCCTTGTCGCCCGCAACATCGGCCCCGGTGAATTGCTGGATTACGGCAAAACGCTCAAAGGCATCGTGCTGGAACAAGGCTCAGTCGGTTCCCATGCCGCCGTGGTGGCCCGCGCTTGGGCGATTCCCTTGGTGATCCATGCCGAGGGCATCACGACCGAGGCCCTCAACGGCAATGCGATTCTGGTTGATGGCGATCAGGGCATTGTGCATCTCAGACCCGAAGACACCGTCGCCACCGCGTTTCGGGACAAGATCGCGATGCAGGCCGAGGCGCAACAACGCTATGCAGGGCTTGTGGGGCTGCCTGCAGAGACGCTCTGTGGCAAGCATATCGCCATGCATATGAACGCGGGCCTGATGGCCGACCTGCCCTCTCTGGCCTCTTCTGGCGCGGAAGGCGTGGGCCTGTTTCGCACCGAATTGCAATTTCTGATCCGCAACAAAGTGCCGCGGCGCGGCGAGCTTGCCACGCTCTACGCCCGCGTCATGGATGCGGCGCGTGGCAAACGTGTGGTGTTTCGCACACTCGACATCGGGTCGGACAAAGTCCTGCCCTACATGAAACCGCAAGACGAGCCGAACCCCGCAATGGGCTGGCGGGCGATTCGTGTAGGGCTGGACAAGCCCGGCGTTATGCGGATGCAGTTGCAAGCCCTCACCCGCGCCGCAGCCGGTCGTCCTCTGACGATCATGTTCCCCTTCGTGGCACAGTTCGACGAATTTCGCGAAGCGCGGGCCCTTCTGGACGATGTGCTGATTTCCGAACGCAAACTCGGATATGTTCCGCCCTCCTCCATTGAAGTCGGCGCGATGCTTGAAACCCCGTCTTTGGCCTTCGCGCCTGATCTGTTCTTTGAACAGACCGATTTCATTTCCATCGGCGGCAACGATTTGAAACAGTTCTTCTTTGCCGCGGATCGGGAGAACGAACGGGTCCGGCGCCGGTATGACACGCTGAACTATTCCTTCCTGAATTTCATCCGCCAGATCGTGCAACGCTGCGATCAGTTCGACACGCCTGTGTCCTTTTGTGGCGAGGATGCAGGGCGTCCGATCGAAGCTGTGGCGCTGGCCGCTATGGGTGTGCGCACGCTTTCGATGCGTCCGGCTTCCATCGGGCCGGTGAAAGCCATGCTGCGGCGGCTTGACCTTGATGAGGTGGCGCAGGTGATTGATCAGGCGGCCGCGGACGGTGCGCAATCGGTGCGCGAAGACCTTGTCGCCTATCTGGTCAAACAGGGCTTCATGCTCTGAAACGACTTCTCTTCTGCCACCGCCGCGTGTTTATGCCGGAGGCGTATTTCGGTTCCCCGCAGCCGCTCACGCATTCAGGTTAATCTGATTAAGGTTAACGCATCGAAAAACGCCCGCAAACGTCGCGCGCTACTGGCATCTGGTTGTGTCTGGCAGGGACCGACCTTTCAAAGCATTACGCGAGAGCGCGTTAACGGCCCATTTCCTCACTCAACATCTCCTTGAGCGTCTCGAACGGCAGGTCGCTATCCTCGGCCATGCGCAACATGGCGAAACTCACATGCGCCATGTCCTGATAATAGGCCGTGTAGGCATAATTCGTCGCGGCCCCCGCCACCGCCCCCAACACAGGCACGGTTTGCGTTGCCAGCTTTTGCCCCAGAACCACGGACAGACGCGGCGCGACCTTAGCGATGATTCCGTTCAGCGTCGCCCCTGTCAGCGTCGTCCGTGCGGCCAGAAATCCGAGATCGGCCCCGTCATCATCGGCCAAAGGACCGGCGGCTGCAAAGACCTGAATGCAGGCCTTGCGCACATCGTCACGCGCAGGATCAAACCCGTGATCTTCGGCTACGCCTTGAATGGCATGGAGCAGCACGGTCGTGGTCACCGGAAGTTCGGCCAAGGCGGTCGGAAGCCCTCCGGCACCGCCAGCCGCCCCCAGCCCCGACGTCACAGCCCGCGACAGCCATGTGTTGGCCTTCACGGTCCGCCGTCCCCGCGCAGCCCCGTCAAACGCCAGTTCAAGCGCCGACAGCGTCGCGGCCTCCAACTGTCCACGCACAGGGGCAGGCAGTTTATCGAACAATCCGTCCGCCTTGCCGCCCACCATGTTCAAAATCTGCATGCCCGGATGGTTGGCGCGTTTCAACCGACGCGCAAGCGCACGGATCGCCTCCGGCGTCGGGGCTTGCAAAACGGCATGGGGGCCAGCATTCAAAGGCGGCAATTTCTTGGTCATTGCCTCTATTTGGGGTCAGTCGTCCTTGTGAACAAGACCCGCAACCCCATCCCACGCGCCGGGATGCAAGGCCACGCCCAGCACACGGTCCGGATTCGTGGGCGGCGGCATTTCCACATGGTGGAGTTTTTCAAAGCCGAAACGGGAATAATAGGGTTCATCCCCCACCAGCATCACCCGCTCCCAACCGAGTTTGACGGCTTCGGCCATGGCCTCCGTCATCAACATCCCGCCCAGCCCCTCGCCCTGACGGGTCGGGTGGACCGCAATAGGTCCAAGCAAAAGTGCGCGATGCCTGTCCTCCCCGATGCGAATGGGCCAGAAGCGGATCGCAGCGGCCAAAACGCCGCCCTCATCACGCGCAATCAGACAAAGATCGGACACCTTCTCGACCCCCTCGCGCAACCGGTAGGAGGACAAAAGCTCACGCCCCGGCGCAAAGCAGGTGTCATAGAGGGCTTCGACCTCCCATAGATCATCCGGTGACTCGGTCTCGAGCTGATACACGCCTGCCCCTTTCGCTCCGCCCGCTTGCTGCGGTTTTGGCTCGAAATTCTGCTAACACAGCGTTAAATGGGGGGCAACGCGTCGAAACGCGAAAGGACCGTTCCGAAAATGTATTATCGCCCCAGCGACGGGCATGACCTGCCGCACAATCCGTTCAGCGCTATTGTCTCGCCCCGCCCCATCGGCTGGATTTCGACGCGGTCCGCTTTAGGGCACGAGAATCTCGCGCCCTATTCCTTTTTCAACGCTGTCGCCTATGCGCCGCCGCAAGTGATGTTCGGCTCTGTCGGTGCGAAAGATACGATGCAAAACCTGCGCGAGACCGGCGAGTTCTGCGTCAATCTTGTCGGCGCAGAGCAAATTGCGATGATGAATGCCTCATCAGAAGCGCTGGCCTTTGAGGAAGACGAATTCACCCACTCGGGCACTTTGCGCGCGCCCTGTCGCGAGATTGCCTGCTCCCGCGTCGAAAATGCCCCCGCCTCTCTGGAATGTAGGGTCACGCAGATCGTAGAGCTTGAGGGGGCGGAGAACACCGCCGTATTCGGCGAAGTTGTCGGGGTCCACATTCGTCCCGATCTGATCGTCGAGGGCCGCTTCGATGTGGTCAAGGCGCGTCTGTTGTCGCGTCTCGGCTATCGGGATTATGCCGAAATCACCAAAGTGTTCGAGCTTACACGCCCGCAGGCCTGATCCGGACCGAGTATTTTTTGCACAAAGGATACGTAAAAAGGGGCCGCGCGGCCCCCTTTTCTTGTCTCATTCGAACATTTTCGCCTAGTGCCCGCTGCCGAGAACACCGGTGCGCACAACATAATCCGTGGCGACCTGATAATCGGGATCGTCATCGCTATCGACCATCAGGTGACCCGCTTTAGACAGGAGGCGGTGACAATCACGGCTCAGATGGCGCAGTTGGATTTCCTTGCCCCGCGCCTCGTATTTCGCCGCCAGACTTTCGATCGCATTCAGCGCCGATTGGTCGGCCACACGGCTATCGGCGAAATCGACGATCACCATAGACGGGTCATTGGCGGGATCGAACATTTCAAGGAAGCCTTCAGCGGAGCCGAAAAACAGCGGACCCTGAATTTGATAGACCTTAGCGCCTTCGGGTGTCTCATAGGTTTTGGCATGGATGCGCGAGGCGTTCTGCCACGCATAGGCCAGCGCCGAGACGATCACACCCACGACAACGGCGATTGCGAGGTCTTCAAGGACGGTCACAACAGTCACCAGCACGATGACAAACGCATCCACGCGCGGCACCTTACGCATCACGTTGAAGGAGTTCCATGCGAATGTGCCGATCACCACCATGAACATCACGCCGACAAGTGCTGCGAGCGGGATTTGTTCGATCAACGGGCTGGCGACCATGATGAAGGCCAGAAGGAACAGCGCTGCGGCAATCCCTGCCAGCCGCGTGCGCCCGCCGGATTTCACGTTGATCATAGATTGCCCGATCATCGCACAGCCACCCATGGAGCCGAAGAAGCCGGAGATCACATTGCCTGCGCCTTGGGCCAGACATTCCTGCGACACGCCCCCGCGCTCGCCCTTGATCTCGCCCACGAGGTTGAGCGTCAACAGGCTCTCGATCAAGCCCACAGCCGCCGCGATCAGCGCATAGGGGAAGATGATGTGCATCGTGGAGAGGAAGCTATCCATGCTCTCGAACATCGGCACGGCGGGGATATGGAAGGTCGGAAGCCCGCCTTTGATCTGCGCCATATCACCCACGCGCGGCACGTTGATGCCAAAGGCAATCACAACCACGGCGGTGATCAGGATGCCAGCCAGAGGCGCTGGGATGATATTGGTCACTTTCGGCAGGAAATACACCACCGCCATCGTCAAGGCGACAAGCGCTAGCATGATCACGAGCGGCATACCGGTCATGAAATTGTCCGTGCCGGGCACTTTGAACTGCGTCAACTGGGCAAGGAAAATCACAATGGCCAGACCGTTTACAAAGCCCAGCATCACCGGATGCGGCACAAGCCGGATGAATTTGCCCAACCGGAAAATGCCCGCGAGGATTTGCAATATCCCCATGAGGACCACGGTGGCAAAGAGATATTCGACGCCATGTTCGATGACGAGAGAGACGAACACGACCGCAATCGCCCCCGTCGCGCCGGAGATCATCCCCGGACGCCCGCCGAACACGGCGGTGACAAGCCCCATAATGAAGGCCGCATAAAGCCCGACCAGCGGGTGGACCTGCGCCACGAAAGAAAAGGCAACAGCTTCGGGCACAAGCGCCAAAGCCACGGTAAGGCCGGAGAGGACATCGGTCTTGGCCTGTGTCGGTGTGAGCTTGGTCGATGTCGTTCCGGAAATGGAGAGGTTTTTCGCAAAACTTGCGAGTGCGGATTGTATCACGGGGTCATCCCTTGGTGTTTTGAGGTTTCTTTGCCCGTTCACGGGGCCTTGACGCCCCCATAGCGCGTTTTGTCGCATTGCGAAAGCCCATCGCCATACACTGTGCAAGAAGAGCTTTCACCTGTTGCGCTTTGCCCCTTGCACCCTGTTCTGCATCGCCGCAAACTCGGCCCGACCAGCAAGGAGACAGGCATGGCAGACAGGCAACGTGTAATCGGCGTGATGGGCGGCTCGGGCGTCTATGAGATTGACGGGCTGGAAGATGCCGCTTGGCAGGGGGTTACAACGCCTTGGGGGCCACCCTCGGATGCCTTGCTCACCGGTAGGCTGGACGGCATCAAAATGGTTTTCCTCCCGCGTCACGGGCGCGGCCATGTCCATTCCCCCTCCACGGTAAACTACCGCGCCAATATTGACGCGATGAAACAGATGGGGGTCACCGACCTTGTCTCCGTCTCCGCCGTGGGATCATTTCGCGAAGAAATGGCTCCGGGGGATTTCGTCATCATCGACCAGTTCATCGACCGGACCTTTGCGCGGGAAAAGTCCTTTTTCGGCACGGGCTGCGTGGCGCATGTCTCCGTGGCCCATCCGGTCTGCGAACGGCTCTCCGGCCTTGCCTATGAGGCCGCGCGCGCAACGGGCGTCACGGTGCATAAGGGCGGCACCTATCTGGCGATGGAAGGCCCGCAGTTCTCCTCTGTCGCGGAGAGCCGGATGTATCGCGAAAGCTGGGGCTGCGATGTCATCGGCATGACCAATATGCCGGAGGCGAAACTCGCCCGCGAGGCGGAGATCTGTTACGCCTCCGTCGCGATGGTCACCGATTATGACAGCTGGCATCCGGATCACGGCGCAGTGCAGATCACCGACATCCTCGCGACGCTCAAAGCCAATACCGCCCATGCAAAATCACTTGTCGCCGCGCTGCCCGGGCTACTGGGGCCGCATTTCACGCCCTGCCCCTATGGCTGCGACCGCGCACTGGAACATGCGATCATGACCGCGCCGGACAAACGCGCACCGGAGATGATCGAAAAACTCGCGACCGTCGCGGGCCGCGTTCTGAAAGGATAAGGCATGAAAACCGTCAAGGATTACATCCGCACCATCGTCGACTTCCCGCATGAGGGGATCATGTTCCGCGATGTCACAACACTCTTTGCCGACCCGCGCGGAATGCGGCTGGCCATCGACCAGTTGCTCGCCCCCTATGTCGGTCAACATATCGACAAGGTCGTGGGGCTTGAGGCACGCGGTTTCATCATCGGCGGTGCCATCGCGCACCAGCTGTCCATCGGCTTTGTGCCCATCCGCAAAAAAGGCAAACTGCCCGGCGCGGTGATCTCGGAAGAGTACAAGCTCGAATATGGCGAGGCCGTTGTCGAAGTGCATGACGACGCCATCAGCGCAGGCGAGAAAATCCTTGTCGTGGATGACCTGCTGGCCACGGGAGGCACTGCGGAAGCGGGAATCAAACTTGTGGAACGTCTGGGCGGCGAGATTGTCGGCTGCGCCTTCATCATCGACCTGCCGGAGCTTGGTGGCCGCAAACGTCTGGAAGACCTCGGCTATGACATTCACGCCCTATGCCAGTTCGATGGTGCCTGACGCCACACCGGCATCACAAGCAAGCACAAACACCTCACGCCCTGATCGCCACCGGTCAGGGCGCTTTCGGTCAACCGCCCTGCTTTCTGATGGCCCAAATACTCAGTCTGCGCGCAGGCGCAAAACGGCACCCGGATTCATGATGCCATTCGGATCAAGTGCCGCCTTGATCGCCCGCATCGCCGACAGTTTCGCCGGATCGCCATAGCGCTCCAGATCTTCGGACTTGAGACGCCCGACCCCGTGTTCGGCTGAAAACGACCCGTCATATTCCGCCACCAGATCATGCACCACGCGCTTCACCTCAAGCCGGATATTCTCGTACTCCGACCGGTCCCGCCCGCGCGCCGGAAACACGTTGTAATGCAGGTTGCCATCGCCCAGATGCCCGAAACAATTCACCCGCACATCGCCCAAGGCCTCAAGCCGCTTGATCCCTTCGGGGATAAAGGCCGCGATCTTCGAGAGCGGGATGGAAATGTCATGAGAGGAAATCGACCCGACACGTTTGTTCCCCTCAGGAATCGTCTCGCGCAGGGTCCAGAAGTCCTGCCGCTGCGCTTCGCTTTGGGCGATGACCCCGTCGGAGACCAGCCCCGCCTCGAACCCCTGCTCGAACAGCGTGGCGAGCATCTCCTCCGGATCGGACGCACCTGACACGCCGAGATCAATCAGTACGCTCCACTCGGGATGGTTCTCGAATGGCTGGCGCAGATCGGGCATGGTATCCGACAGGAAATCCAGCCCCATGCCGGAGATCAGTTCAAAAGCCGAAATCCCCTCCCCCGCGATGCCCTGTGCCATGTTCAACAGCTCCAGCGCCGCCGCAGGCGAAGGCACGATCAGAATCGCCGCCGCTGTGCGCTCCGGTCGCGGGAAAAGCCGCAGCGCCGCAGCCGTGATCACGCCCAGCGTGCCCTCGGCCCCGATCAGAAGGTTGCGGAGGTCATAGCCCGTGTTGTCCTTGCGCAGCCGTTTCAACCCGTGGAAAATCTGCCCGTCCGGCAGCACAGCCTCAATCCCGAGACACAATTCCCGCGCATTGCCGTAGCGCAGCACATTCAAGCCGCCGGCATTGGTCGAAAGGTTGCCCCCGATCCGGCAAGACCCTTCAGCCCCCAAGGAAAGCGGGAACAGGCGGTCTTGCTCCTCTGCGGCGGTCTGCACATCGGCAAGGATCGCACCGGCTTCGGCCACGATGACATTCTCCTGCGGATAGACCCCACGGATTTTTGTCATTTTCTCAAGCGAGAGCACCACAGGCTCAGGGCCGTCATGGGCGATCTGCCCGAGCACCAACCCCGTTCCGCCGCCCAAGGGGACAATGCTGACACAGGCTGCATTGCACAATTGCATGATGGTCGAAACCTCCTCCACCGTCGACGGACAGGCAATGGTGGCCGCTTGGCCCTGATAACGCCCGCGCGGGTCTTCCAATTCACCAGGACGCCGCTCTCGCAACGTGCCGGCAGGCAAAGCCGCTTCAAGGCGGGTCAGAAACTCGGGGGTGGCTGAGTGTATCATGGGCGGCTCCTTCGTCACAGATGTAGCCTCCGGCGCCCGTCGCCTCAATCCAAAATCTCAGGCCGAAACCTTAGGCCTGACCGATTGTCGTCGGTCCGCGCCGGTCGGGATGCAACGCGGAATAAAGCACATGGTTGCGCCAGCGCCCGTTGATCTGGAGATAGGCCTGCGCCACGCCTTCATATTTGAAACCGGCCTTTTCCAGCGCCCCGCGCGAGGCGACATTTTCCGGCAAGCACGCCGCTTCAAGCCTGCTCAGACGCATGCGGGTAAAAGCGTGGTGGGTGACGGCGGCGATGGCCTCTTTCATATAGCCGTGGCGGGCATAACGCGCACCGATCCAGTAGCCGATGGTGCCCGCCTGCGCCGGACCACGGCGGATATTGTCGAGCGTCAACGCGCCCAAAAGCGCATTGTCCTCGCGCCGGAACAGAAAGACCGGAAGCCCTGTATCGCTTTTGAAACTGCGCTCGGCCCAGATCACACGATTGGTGAATGATTTGCGGGTCAGATGGTCCTCAGACCAAGTGGGCTCCCACGGTTGCAGAAACTCCATGCTTTCAGAGCGCAAGGCCGCCCAGGCGCGATAGTCCGAATGCTGGGGAAGGCGCAGCGTCATACGCTCCGTCTCGATCCTTACCTTCGGCCGTCGCATCAGCATCAGGCAGCAAACCTCTCACGCAGATCTTCAAGTTCCGGCGCGGCTTTCACCGGACCATAGAGCGCCATGGAGGCCTTGCCCAATCCGGTCTGCGCCAGAAACTCCCGCACACTTTCAAGGCCGACCGCGTCGATCCGCTCGACCGTTTCCTCAAGTGCCGGAATACGTCCCCAGATGCCCAGCATCCGTGCGTTGCGCTCGGAGCGCGAGGACGGGCTTTCCAACCCCATCAACAGCCCTGCCTTGATCTGCGCCCGTGCACGATCCACTTCGACCATCGTCATCTCGGAGGCGGCGCGTTTCATCTCGTCCACCGTCACCTCGGCCAGTTCCGCGATCTGCTCGCCGGAGGTGCCCGCGTAGATCGTGGTCAGACCGGTGTCGGAATAGGCCCCCGACTGCGCATAGATCGTGTAACACAGCCCGCGTTTTTCGCGCAGTTCCTGAAACAGACGCGAAGACATACCACCGCCCAAAGCCGTGGTCGCGGTCTGGGCAATATAAATATTCTCGTCCCGATAGGCCGGCCCTTCAAAAGCCAGCGTGAAATGCGCCTGTTCCAGGGATTTGACCTTGCGAAACTCGCCGCCCTCGAACCGTGCCGGATCGGCATAATCGCGACCGTGCGGTTTGAGGTCGCCAAAGATCGCCTCGGCCTCGGCCACGATCCGGTCGTGATCGATATTCCCCGCCGCTGACAGGACCATGCGTTCGGGGCTGTAATGCTCTTCCACAAAGCCTGCGAGGTCGTCACGGGTAAAATTCCGCACCCGTTCAGCAGGGCCAAGGATTGTGCGGCCCAGCGCCTGTTTCGGGAAGGTCGCCTCTTGCAGCCAGTCGAAAATCACATCATCGGGCGTATCAAGCGCCTGACCGATCTCGGAGAGGATCACACCGCGTTCGACTTCCAGTTCATGGGGATCGAAAATCGGGTTCAGAACAATGTCCCCGATCACATCCAGCGCCAGAGACACATCGTCTTTGAGCACCCGCGCATAATAAGCCGTGGTTTCCCGCGTGGTATAGGCGTTGAGATAACCGCCGACATTTTCCAGCACTTCCGCGATTTGCAAAGGCGTGCGGCGCTTGGTGCCCTTGAACGCCATATGTTCGAGAAAATGCGCAATGCCGTTCTGTTCGATGCGCTCGTGCCGCCCACCCGCCAGCACCCAGACCCCGATCGACGCGCTTTGCATCGATGGCTGAAGTTCGGTGACAATCCGAAAACCGTTAGGAAGGGTGTGGATACGTGGACTCAAGCGAGACGCTCCTTAATGAGGGATTTAAGACGATCGAGGTCATTGGGCACCACTGTGAACCGCTCGTCGCGCTCAAACAGATCGGCCATATGTTCCGGCAGGTCCGGATGAATGCCACAGGCCGCTTCGACCGCTGCGGGGAATTTCGCCGGATGCGCGGTCGAAAGCGAGATCATCGGCACATCGCCCAAATGCTCTTCGGCCACTTTCACAGCCACAGCCGTATGCGGGCAGAGAACCTCGCCCGTGCGTCTGTGCATATCGGCAATGGTGGCCGTGGTTTCTTCTTCGGAGGCGCGACCCGATTGGAACGTGTCCCGCAGGCGGTCCATCGCCCCTTGGGAAATCTTGAACGCGCCCGATTTGAACTCGTCCATAAGCTGCGCAATCGCCGCACCTTCGCGGTCATAGACATCAAAAAGCGCACGTTCGAAATTCGACGACACCTGAATATCCATCGACGGGCTGATCGAGGGGACCACGCCTTCTTTCGTGCAGGCCCCTGTTTCCATCGTCCGGTGCAGAATGTCGTTCTGGTTTGTGGCAATCACCAGCGTCTCGATCGGAAGGCCCATGCGCTTGGCAATATAGCCCGCAAAGATGTCCCCGAAATTGCCAGTCGGCACGGTGAAGGAAACCTTGCGATGCGGCGCGCCCAGAGAGACGGCGGAGGTGAAGTAATACACCACCTGCGCCAGCACCCGCGCCCAGTTGATCGAATTGACCGCCGCAAGTTTTACGTGATCGCGGAAGTCGATATCGGCAAACATATCCTTGAGTGCTGCCTGGCAATCGTCAAAGTCGCCCTCAACCGCAAGCGCGTGGACATTGGACTCGGACGGGGTCGTCATCTGGCGACGCTGCACATCGGAGACGCGACCATGCGGGAAGAGGATGAACACATCCACATTCGACAGGCCCTTGAAGGCCTCGATAGCAGCAGATCCGGTATCCCCCGAAGTCGCACCGACAATGGTCACATGCTCCCCGCGCCGCGTCAGTGCGGCCTGAAACAGTTGCCCGATCAGCTGCATGGCGAAATCCTTGAACGCCAGCGTCGGTCCGTGAAACAGCTCAAGCAGGAAGTGGTTCGGCCCCAACTGCACCAAAGGCGCGCGGGCGTCATGTTTGAAGCCGGCATAGGCCTTTGCGATGATCTCCTGAAACTCGGCATCGGTGAAAGTGTCGCCAATGAAAGGCTTCATCACCTTGAAGGCGGCCTCCTCATACGACAGCCCCGCCAGCGCGGCAATCTCGCCTTCGCTCAGGGTCGGAATGGTCTCGGGCACATAGAGCCCGCCATCAGAAGCAAGGCCCGTCAACATGGCCTCTTCAAAGTTCAAAACCGGCGCATCGCCGCGGGTCGAGATATAACGCATGTGCTCCGCTCGTCAGATTGTTCGCGTCCTGATACGCCAGAGAAGGAAAAGAGTCATCCCTAACCAGACAAGACAGAGCGAAAACCACGTGATCGCATATTCGAGATGGTCATTCGGGATGCCCTCGACGCCCACGGGCATCGGTTCGATCCCCTCCCCTGTGCTTTCTCGTGCCACGATCAGGACCGGCTCTGTGTCCAAAGCCGCCGCCATCGCCGGAATGTCCCGCCCGAACCAGATGTTGCGCGCCATGTCCGGCTCAGGGGTCGAGGCGTTCATATCATCCGGCCAATGCAGATTGCCGATAACAGTGACGGCCCCCTTGGGACGCACCGTCTCTTTCGCCTCGTCGGGCACAAATCCGCGATCCAGCAACACTCGCCGCCCGTCGTCCAAGGTCAGCGGCGCGACGATCAGATAGCCCGCGCCGATCTGCTTGCGCGAGACCAGAACATGCAGCTCCGCATCCCCGATCTCCCCTTCCACCACCACCGGCAGGTATTTCATGGACGGATCGACCACAGCCGGCAGCGGCACGGGATCGGCGCGGATCTCCGCTCTGATCTCGGCCAGAACCCCCTCTTTCCACGCCAGACGCGACAGCTGCCATGTGCCCAGCCAGATCAGAATGCCACAGCCGAGGACACCGATCACGATAGGGAAAATCATCCGTTTGTGCATCTTTTCTCCACAAAGGCTCTCCAATGGAAAAGGGCGCGAGACCCGCGCCCTTCTAACCGGTTTTCTGATGGCGGGAAATACTCAGGGCGCTTACTGGCCCCAGATGTAAACCGCCACAAACAGGAACAGCCAGACGACATCCACAAAGTGCCAATACCATGCGGCGGCCTCGAACCCGATGTGATCCTCCGGCGTAAAGTCACCACGCATCGCACGAACCAGACAGATGGTCAGGAAAATCGTGCCGATGATCACATGGAAGCCGTGGAACCCCGTGGCCATAAAGAAGGAGCCAAAGAAGAAATCCCCCCCGAAGGTCCAACCTTCATGCACAAGCAGCTCGTAGTATTCATAGGCCTGAAACAGTGTGAACACCGCGCCGAAACCCACACCAATCGCCAGACCGGCGACGAGATCCTTGCGGATATTACCATGCACCAGCGCATGGTGAGCCCATGTCACGGCACAGCCGGACAGCAACAGGATCAGCGTATTCATCAGCGGCAGGTGGAAGGCATCCACCGGAATGAACTCGGGCTTCACATATTCCGTGCCCGGATAGCTCCACATCGGATAGAGCGCATTCTTGAAAAACGCCCAGAACCATGCGGCAAAGAACATCGCCTCGGACATGATGAACATGATGAAACCGTAGCGCAGGCCGATCCGCACCACAGGCGTGTGATCTCCCGCCTTGTTTTCCTTGATCGTCTCACCCCACCAGCTCCACATCACATAGAGCACACCGATGAAACCGATGAGGAAGATATAGGGGTTGTCCTTGGCCATCCACATCACCGCGCCAAAGAGCATGACAAAGGCAGCCATTGCGCCCATCAGCGGCCAGGGCGACGGTGGAAGGATGTGGTAGTCGTGGTTCTTTTCGTGCGCCATTGCGTGCGTCCCTCTCCCTTAGAGTGCCCGTTCGGGCTTAGTTCACAGTGGTCTGCTCAGGGCTGCCGCTGTCCAGCGCGGCATAATCCTCGGGCAGATCTGTTTCGTGAAATGTATAAGACAGTGTGATCCGATGCACATATTTCGCATCCCTGTCGGTGGTAATGTCCGGATCGACATAGAAGGTCACGGGCATCAGCACCCGCTCACCGGGCTTGAGTATCTGTTCGGTAAAGCAGAAACAGTCGATCTTGGTAAAGAAATTGCCCGCCTCGAAGGGCGCGACATTGTAAGAGGCCGTGCCCGCGATCACGCGATCGGTCGGGTTGTAAGCCTCGTAAAACGCCAGCCCCGTCTCCCCGATCCGCAATTCCATCACGTTTTCAACCGGCTTGAACTCCCACGGCATCGACGGATCCGTGTTGGCGTCAAAGCGGATTTTAATGGTCTCGTCCAGAATGACATCCGAGGCGGTCTCTGCCACATCCGTGGTACCACCAAAGCCCGTCACCCGACAGAACCAGCTGTAAAACGGCACCGAGGCCCACGCCAGCGCGCCCATGAGGGTCACCACCCCCACGAGTTGCAGCACTGTCTTTTGCGGACCTTGGAGTGCCATCAGTATTGTGTCTCCTGCGTTGCGATGGAGGGATCCAGCACGGTCACCTTGACCACGGTCAACCCGATCAGCAGCACGACAAAGGCGGCCAAAGCCAGCCCCAGCCCCACATTGCGGGAGCGACGGCGGGCGTGAATGTCATGCAGCTTGGTGATTGCCATCTCAGAACGGCCCTCCGATGCCAAAGGAAAAGAGCACCTTGTCCGCCATAAGCGCCATGAAATGCAGGAAGGTATAGGCCAGCGACAGTTTGAAAAACGCGCGTTCGGCCTTGTAGCCGTCCGCCTCCGCCTCGACCTCATCGCGCCGCCAGAGCACCACAGCCCCGCGCAGGAACAAAGCGTTCATCACCACGGCAACGACCAGATAGCTCCACCCCGCCAAGGGCGTGGCAAACATTGCCGCGGCGAATCCTGCCAGAAGCACGGTGTAGACAAGGATATGGTTGCGCGTCGCACGCTTGCCGTGGGTGACGGTCAGCATCGGCACTTTCGCCTTGTCGTAATCCGCGTTCATGAACAGCGCCAGAGACCAGAAATGCGGCGGCGTCCACATAAAGACCAGCATGAACATCAGAACCGAAGACAGCGTGATGTCCCCCGTCACCGCCGCCCAGCCGATCATCGGAGGAAATGCGCCCGAAGCCCCGCCGATCACGATGTTCTGCGGCGTCGCGCGTTTGAGCCACATGGTGTAGACCACCGCATAGAAAAAGATGGTGAAGGCCAAAAGCGCCGCTGCGACCCAGTTTGTCGCAAGATACAGCATGACGACCGAAAAGGCCGAAAGCGTCAGGCCAAGGCCCAGCGCCTCTTCGCGCGTAACTTTTCCCGCCGGAATCGGGCGCGACTTGGTGCGTTTCATCACCATATCGATGTCGCTGTCATACCACATGTTCAGCGCACCGGAGGCTCCGCCGCCGATCGCAATGCACAGAATTGCGAAAAAGCCCAGAAACGGGTGAATCCCGCCCGGAGCCACGATGAGACCGGCAAAAGCCGTGAACACGACCAGAGACATCACACGCGGCTTGAGCAGCGCGAAATAGTCGCCGAATTCCGCCTCGTGTTTGTCGTCCAAAATGATCGTCGCGTCAGTCATCGCATATTGTCCAGTGCGTTTTGCCAGTTGTGAAGATGCCCCCCGACGGGCTTTGACCTCTTTTGGGGGGCGCTTTCGTGCGTGGGTCTTGTTCTTGTATATGGCGGGGCGGTTGATCCGCCCTCACCGGAAATCTCAGTTGGCAGATGCCAGTTTGATTGTGCTCGGAGCGGCGTCATTGGCGGCGTAAAGCTCTTTGGCCTCAGCCAGCCAAGCGTCATATTCGTCCTGCTCCACCACCTGCACCGTAATCGGCATATAGGCGTGGTCCTTGCCGCAAAGTTCGGAACACTGGCCAAAGAAGGTGCCGGTTTTCTCGGCCTTGAACCAAAGCTCGGCCACACGGCCCGGAACGGCATCCTGTTTCACGCCAAAGGCAGGGATTGTCCAGCTGTGGATCACATCCGCACCAGTCACGCCCATCACGATTGTCTTACCCACAGGCACAACAACCTTGGTATCGGTGGCCAACAGGAACTGGTCCTCGGAATAACCCGCCCGCACCAGCTTGTCGCGCATCGCATCGTTCAGCACATAGTTGCGCGCACCGGCGTCGTAATCCTCATCCGTCATATTGGCAGGGTGACCCAGAAGATAGCTGTCGAAGGCAATGTCTTCGTCCACATATTCATAGCCCCAATACCATTGGTAGCCCGTCACCTTGATATAGATGTCGCCCTCCGGAATTTCCTGCTGTTTGAACAGCACCGGAAGGGAAAACGCGCCAATGACTACGAGAATCAGGATCGGCACGATGGTCCAGGCCACCTCGATCGGCGTGTGGTGGGTAAAGCTCGCCGGCGTTTTGTTGACCTTGCGGTTGTAGCGCACGATCACCCAGAGGATCAGCGCACAGACGAACCCGACGATCAGGGCAATGACCACCAGAAGCATATGATCAAGCGATTGCAGATCACGGGCCAGTTCCGTCGCGGCAGGCTGGAACCCTGTCTTGCCCGACACGGGCGCGCCCAGAAGTTCACCATCCTGGGCCCATGCCCCGGTCGCCATACCGGTCGTGGTCAGCGTTGCAAAAAGAGCGGCCGCCGCAGCGGACCCAAAAGATTTTGTGCGCATTGTCTCTTCCCTAGGTTGCAATCAGGGTTGTTTCCCCGACGGCTGCCCCGGTATTCCGGGTGCGTTTTCGTTTGAGTCTGCCCTATCAAAGACCATATTAGGCGTGACGGGACAAGAATTCCTATCCGCATTCAGCTGTTTTTTTGATCTAGATCAAGTCTAAAGGGAGAAAATCCATGACTTCGAGCCGTTTTGACCCATTTACAAATGCGATCGAACTTGAAAACTCCCTTGCGATTCTCCGTGAGGCCGTCGCGGGGGCCGATGATGGCGAGCTTTTTCTCGAACGGCGCACCTCCGAAGGTCTGGTCCTTGATGATGGCCGCATTCGCACCGCATCATATGATGCGTCCGAAGGGTTCGGGCTACGTGCCGTGCGGGGCGAAACCACCGGATATGCCCATTCCACAGAGATCACCGAACAGGCCATCCGGCGCGCCGCCGAAACCGCACGTCTCGCCGTGGGCGAAGGCGGCGGCACATTGGCCGACGCCCCGCGCCTGACCAACGTGCATCTCTACACCGACGAAAACCCGCTCGACGGCGCCGCCTTTGATGTGAAAATCGAGACGCTCAAAGAGATCGACGACTACCTGCGCGACCTTGATGCCCGTGTTGTGCAGGTCACCGCCTCGCTCGCCGCCTCCCATCAGGAGGTCTACATCCTGCGCCCCGAAGGCGGGCTGACCTCCGACATCCGTCCGATGGCGCGACTCTCCATTTCCGTCATTGTCGAACAGAATGGCCGTCGTGAAAGCGGCTCTGCGGGCGGTGGCGGACGGTTTGGCCTGACCGGTCTCATCGCACCGGATCACTGGCAGGGTGTGGCCCGCGAGGCCCTGCGCATTGCCGTAGTCAACCTCGAAGCCGTCCCCGCCCCCGCCGGTGTCATGGATGTGGTGCTCGGACCGGGCTGGCCCGGCGTATTGCTGCACGAAGCAGTCGGGCACGGGCTCGAAGGCGATTTCAACCGCAAGAAAACCTCTGCCTTCGCAGGGCTGATGGGCCAACAGGTCGCCGCCAAGGGTGTCACCGTGCTGGACGATGGCACCATCCCCGACCGGCGCGGGTCGATCTCTGTCGATGACGAAGGCACCCCCTCGGAGAAAACCACGCTCATCGAGGACGGTGTTCTTGTTGGCTACATGCAGGACCGCCAGAACGCACGCCTCATGGGCGTCACCCCCACCGGCAACGGTCGGCGCGAAAGCTACGCCCACGCCCCGATGCCGCGGATGACCAACACCTATATGCTGGGCGGAGATGCCGCTCCAGACGAGATCATCTCCGACATGAAAGACGGTATCTATGCCGTGGGCTTCTCCGGCGGTCAGGTCGACATCACCAACGGCAAATTCGTCTTCAACTGCACCGAAGCCTATCGAGTCGAGAACGGCCGGATCGGCGCACCGGTCAAAGGGGCCACGTTGATCGGAGACGGAGCCACCGCCATGAAACATGTGCGCGCCATTGGCAATGACATGGCGCTTGATCCCGGCGTTGGGAACTGTGGCAAACAGGGGCAATGGGTGCCCGTGGGTGTCGGCCAGCCGACACTGCTGATCGGCGGGCTGACGGTCGGCGGTTCTGCCGCATAAGCGCTCCCTTCGGATTTCTCCCGAACCAAGGCGGGCCTCGCGCCCGCCTTTGGCATATCCCGTTTCTGGCCTGCCCTGTCTCTGGCCTGCCCTGTCTCTGGCCTGTCCTGTCTCTGGCCTGTCCTGTCTCTGGCCTGTCCTGTCTCTGGCCTGTCCTGTCTCTGGCATGACCGGCCCGAAGCGAAAAAACTTCATTTGTTTGCGAAAAAGGCCAAATTTTTCTGTTTTTGGTAACTGCTCATTAACCATTTTGAGCGAATGTGAAGGGGCAAGAGACGGAGAGAGTTGGTTCCTTGGATTTCATCCCTTCCCACCACCCCCTCACCCCACCCCACACCGAGGAAGATCGGGCCATCTGGCTTCGCCTCTTGCGCTCTCGCCGCGTTGGCGTGAGTACCTTTTACCGGCTGATGAAAGAACACGGCGATGCGGCCGCAGCCCTTGAGGCCCTGCCCGAAATCGCCCGACAGGCCGGTGTTTCCGATTATCACATCTGCCCTCAAGGCGTGATCGACGCCGAACTGCGGGCGGGGCGCAAACAGGGGGCGCGGCTCCTGCTGCGCGGTGATCCCGACTATCCCGCGCTTCTGGCGCAGATCGACGACGCGCCGCCCGCGCTCTGGGTCAAGGGCGACCTTTCCCTGCTCGAACGTCCCGCACTGGCCATCGTAGGGGCGCGCAATGCCTCCTCACTGGGCCATCGCTTCACGCGCACACTCTGCCGCGATCTTGGTGCAGAAGGGTTTGCCATCGCCTCCGGCCTCGCCCGCGGGATCGACGCAAGCGCGCATGAAGCGGCCTTGGACACCGGCACGCTTGCCGTTCTGGCCGGTGGTCTGGACCAGATCTACCCCGCAGAAAACACCGCGCTTTATCACAACATTGCCGAGTCGGGCTTGCTGTTGTCCGAGCAGCCGTTCGGCATGAAACCCTTTGCCCGCCACTTTCCGATGCGCAACCGGATCGTCTCCGGTCTGGCCCGCGCCACCATCGTCGTGGAGGCCGCCGCGCGCTCCGGCTCGCTTCTCACCGCAGGCAATGCGCTAGATCAGGGGCGGGAGGTCATGGCCGTGCCGGGGCATCCGTTTGATGCACGCTCGGCGGGGTGCAACATCCTGTTGCGCGATGGGGCCACCCTCATTCGCAGCGCCCGCGACGTGATCGACACGCTGGCCGCAGCCTCGCCCCTGGCCCAAACCGCCATGACCACCCCGCAAGAGGCCATCACCGTGCCCTCGCCTCCCGCAGAGACCCGCACTCTGGCCGATCACGCCGCCCTCCATACGGAGATTCTCTCCCGCCTGTCCGGCGCTCCCCTGCCCGAGGACGACCTGATCCGCGACCTTGGCGTGGCCCCCGAACGTGCCAGTGCGGAGATTCTCAACCTCGAACTCGATGGCCGGATCGCACGCAAACCCGGCGGTATGCTTGCGCTGGGATAAGTGCCGGAACCACGTCACAGCCGCCTCCGGCCTTGCCCGTAACAGCCCCGCCTCGCGTCTCTTTGCGCCGATCCCTGAGGTCACAGTTTCGTCGGGACACACAAGAAAAGCGGAAGGCTGCGACACAATAATCAACGCTTTGCATTGACATTCCCCACAGGCTCAGACCATTTTCCGCCGCCATAAGCCCCATTCACACGAGAATCTTAAGGACCGTCCATGCCAGTTGTTGTTGTCGAATCCCCGGCCAAGGCCAAAACGATCAACAAGTATCTGGGCAAGGATTACACGGTGCTGGCCTCCTACGGCCACGTTCGCGACCTGCCGCCGAAAGATGGCTCGGTCGATCCGGACCATGAATTCGAGATGAAATGGGAGATCGGCGCGGACAGTCGCAAACACGTCAAAGCCATCGCCGATGCGCTCAAAGACGACGACGAACTGATCCTCGCGACTGACCCCGATCGCGAAGGGGAAGCGATTTCGTGGCACTTGCAGGAGGCTCTGACCAAACGCCGCGCGATCAAGAAATCCACCGCTGTGTCACGCGTGACCTTCAACGCCATCACCAAACCCGCCATTCTGGAGGCCATGAAGCATCCGCGTCAGGTCGATGTGCCTCTGGTCGACGCCTATCTGGCGCGCCGTGCGCTTGATTATCTTGTGGGCTTCAACCTCTCCCCCGTTTTGTGGCGCAAATTGCCGGGCGCGCGCTCCGCAGGGCGGGTGCAATCGGTCTGCCTGCGCCTGATCGTCGAGCGCGAACAAGAGATCGAAGCCTTCAACCCGCAGGAATACTGGACCGTCAAGGCGCTTCTGGAAACGCCGCGCGGGCAGAGTTTTGAAGCGCGCCTGACCCAGCTCTCCGGCAAGAAGCTCGACAAATTCGATCTGAAAGACCGGATGAGCGCCGAAATGGCCGTTCAGGCGGTCAGTTCGCGGGCGCTCAAAGTCGCCTCTGTCGAAGCCAAACCCGGCTCGCGCAACCCTTCAGCGCCGTTCATGACCTCGACCCTGCAACAGGAAGCCAGCCGCAAGTTCGGCATGGGCGCGCGCCAGACGATGAACGCGGCGCAGCGGCTCTATGAGGCAGGTCTCATCACCTATATGCGGACCGACGGGATCGACATGGCCCCCGAGGCGGTCGCGCAAGCCCGTGAGGCAATCAAGGCGCGCTATGGCGAGCAATATGTGCCCAAAAGCCCGCGGATTTATAAGAACAAGGCCAAAAACGCCCAAGAGGCTCACGAATGTATCCGCCCGACGGATATGTTCGCCGCCCCCGACAAGGTCAATCTGGGCGACGCCGACCAGCGCAAGCTCTACGACCTGATCTGGAAACGCACCATTGCCGCCCAGATGGAAGGCGCGAAACTCGAACGCACCACCGTGGACATCGCCTCTGACGACCATGAGGTTGTGCTGCGTGCCACCGGTCAGGTCGTTGTCTTTGACGGGTTCATGGCGGTCTATACCGAAGGCCGCGATGATGTGGAGGAGGACGACGAGGGCCGCCTGCCGCAGATCACGCAGGGCGAGGCTCTGAAAAAAGTGGCGGGCGGGCTCAAGGCCCAAGCCGCCGAAAAAGAGGCGATTCTGGGCGCGGAAGACGCCGTTATGGGGCTTCAGCACCACACCAACCCGCCGCCACGCTACACCGAGGCCACCTTGGTCAAGCGCATGGAAGAACTGGGCATCGGGCGCCCGTCCACCTATGCCTCCGTGCTGACGACGATTGTCGACCGCGAATATGTGCGCAAGGAACAGAACCGCCTGATTCCAGAGGACAAGGGCCGGATCGTTACAATCTTCCTGATGAATTTCTTCCGCAAATATGTGGGCTATGAATTCACCGCGAATCTCGAAGAGGAGCTTGACGAAATCTCAGCGGGCGAACTCGATTACAAAGAGGTTCTGGCGAAATTCTGGCGTGACTTCCATGCGGCCATTGCGGAAACCTCCGACCTGCGCATCTCCGAAGTGCTCGACAAGCTCGACGACGCGCTCGCCCCGCAGCTTTACCCGCCGCGCGAAGATGGCTCCGATCCGCGCGTCTGTCCGAAATGCGGACAAGGCTCGCTCCATCTGAAAACCTCGCGCACGGGCGGGTTTGTCGGTTGTTCCAACTATCCCGAATGCACCTACACACGTCCGATTGCGGGCGAAGGTGCCGAAGGGGACGAACGTCTTCTGGGCGAGGACAACGGCGACGAAATCTGGCTCAAATCCGGACGGTTCGGCCCCTATGTGCAACGTGGGGAGCCGACACCCGAAAACAAGAAACCGCCACGCGCCTCCCTGCCCAAGGGCTGGTCGAAAGACGACATGGACCTTGAGAAAGCGCTCACGCTTTTGTCCCTGCCCCGCGAGATCGGCGAACATCCCGAAGGCGGCATGATCAAGGCCAATTTCGGACGGTTCGGCCCCTATCTGATGCACCAGCTGCCCGATGAGGCCAAGCCCGTCTATGCCAACCTCAAAGACCCGAATGACGTGTTCGAATGCGGTATGAACCGCGCGGTGGAACTGATCACCGAGAAGCGCAACAATCCGGGACGCGGGCGCTCGGCGGCGGCGAAGCCGTTGAAAGAACTGGGCGAGCATCCTGATGGCGGCGGGCCGGTGAATGTGATGGAGGGGCGCTATGGCCCCTATGTGAAATGGGAAAAGGTCAATGCGACCTTGCCCAAAGACATCAAACCGGAAGACCTGACCATGGAGCAGGCCGTGGAACTGATCGCGGAGAAGGCGGCCAAGGGCGGCAAAAAGAAAGCCCCCGCCAAGAAAAAAGCCGCGCCGAAGAAAAAGCCGGCGGCCAAGAAAGCTCCGGCGAAAAAGAAAGCTGCGGCTAAGAAGGCAACAGCCTCTTCAAGTGATGATGGTGATGTCGTCGAATAATCTCCACAGAATGATTAAAGGGCGCCCTCAAAGGCGCCCTGATTCATTCAGAATTTCGGCTTGAACCGGTTGACGGGAATCGAGAACACCGCCCTGCCCTTGTCATCCGGCTCCGGCAAACGCCCGCCCCGAATATTGACCTGAAGCGCATAGAGCATCCGCGCCGGCAAAGGCAGGGTCGCGTCACGCGCATCGCGGGTCCGAATAAATTCCTCTTTCGAAATCCCGTCTTTCACATGGATATTCGAGGCTTTGTGCTCCGCCACAGTGGCCATACAGGCTTCCTCGCGCCCGCCTTTACGGTAGTCATGCCCCACAAAGATGCGCGTGTTGTCAGGCATCGCCAAAATGGTTTGCAAGCTGTTCCAGAGTTCTTCAGACGAGCCGCCGGGAAAGTCCGCGCGAGAGGTCCCGCTGTCGGGCACCATGAACGTGTCATGGGCGAAGACCGCGTCACCTATGACATAGGTGATGGAGGCCAGCGTGTGTCCGGTGGACAGGATCACCTCGCCTTTCAGATTACCGATCTCGAACGTGTCACCCGCTTCGAACAACCGGTCCCAGTAGTCGGGGCGGTTCTTGAGGCTGTCATTGGCATAAAGGTCAGCCCAGATGTTCTGCACATCGAGAACCTTCTTGCCAATCGCCTGCGGCGCACCGAGTTTTTCCGCGAGATAAGGCGCGGAGGAAAAATGGTCCGCATGGGGATGCGTGTCCAGCACCCAGACGACCTTCAGCCCTTCTTGCTTCACATAGTCGAGCAACTCATCGGCGCTGGCGGTCCATGTCGCGCCGGAGGCCGGATCAAAATCGAGCACCGGATCGATAATGGCGGCGGATTTGGTTGCGGGGTCCGAGACGATATATTGCCAGGAACCGCTGGCCTCCTCGTAGAAAGCGGCCACATCGGGGCTTCCGGCGGCACCGGAGCTTGGGAAAACCTGCATGTCTAATATCCTTTGCGCGTCATTTCATATTCTCACTTTTGCATATGATGTGACCTGTTTCGGAATCAAGTCCGACAAAAATAATAAATTATGATAGCAGGACACAGCTTTTCTTATTTCGCACCGCCACAGGCGCAGAGCTAGTGTTGCGGCGCAGCAAAGAATTGACTTGGACCCCAATAATCCCATTAATCGGGCAAACGGATTTCGTGGAGGAGAGACATGAATAAAGTATACGGATCGGCCAAAGAGGCCCTCGACGGGGTATTGCAGGACGGGATGCTGATTGCTGCGGGCGGTTTTGGCCTGTGCGGCATCCCCGAGCTTCTGACCGAAGCCATTGTCGAAAGCGGGGTCAAAGACCTCACCGTGGCCTCGAACAATGCGGGCGTGGACGGGTTTGGCCTCGGCAAGCTTCTGGAAACCCGCCAGATCAAAAAGATGATGTCCTCCTATGTGGGCGAAAATGCCGAATTCATGCGCCAGTATCTTTCAGGCGAGCTGGAGCTTGAGTTCAACCCGCAGGGCACCTTGGCCGAGCGTATGCGTGCAGGTGGCGCGGGCATCCCCGGTTTCTACACCAAGACCGGCGTTGGCACCGTGATTGCCGAGGGCAAGGACCACCGCGAGTTTAACGGAGAGACCTATATCATGGAGGAAGGCATTTTTGCCGATCTCTCCATCGTGAAAGCATGGAAGGCCGACGAGACCGGCAACGCGATTTTCCGCAAGACCGCGCGCAACTTCAATCCGCCCGCCGCCATGTGTGGCAAAATCTGCGTGATGGAAGTCGAGGAGATCGTGCCCACAGGCTCGCTCGACCCCGATCACATCCATATGCCCGGCGTCTATGTCCATCGCCTCATTCAGGGCGAACACGAAAAGCGCATCGAGCAACGCACTACGCGCCCGCGTCCGGCAGCGTAAGGAAAACACGGTTTGGGCAGTCCCTATGATACCCTGTCTGCCTCCGCCCTCTGGCGGAGCGGTGTCGCCGAAGTTGACCCTTTGGCGATTGACGGGGTTTATCTGCCCAAATTTCCGGTTACCCCCGACACCAAAATCATGACGGCGGGAAGCTGTTTCGCCCAGCATGTCCACCGTGCGCTTGCGGCGCGCAACTGGGCGGTGATTGATGTGGAAACCCCGCAAGGTCCGGTCCCGCGTGCGGTGCTCAACCGTTACGGCTACGGGCTCTATTCGGCTCGCTACGGCAACATCTACACCGCACGGCAGATGCTCCAGCTTTTGCGCGAGGCATTGGGAGAGATCCGCCCCGCAGAACCGGTCTGGACCCGCGACGGGCGGTATTTCGACGCCCAGCGCCCGAATGTCGAACCGCGCGGGCTGGAAAGCGCAGAGCATGTCATGGAGGCCCGTTCCGTCCATCTGCGCCGCGTCCTGCGCGCCGTCAAACGGGCGGAGGTGTTCGTCTTCACCCTCGGACTGACCGAGGTCTGGCGTCACAAGGAAAGCGGCACGGTCTACCCGACCGCCCCCGGCACGCTCGCCGGTCATTTCGATCCGGAAGTCTACGGCTTTCACAACTTCACCCTGCCGGAGGTGCGCAAAGACCTTGAAGCCCTGCGCAGGAGGCTCAAATCCCTGCGCCCCGACCTCAAGATGTTGCTCACCGTGTCTCCCGTGCCGCTCACAGCCACGGCGACAGACAAGCATGTGCTGGTCTCCACCAGCTATTCCAAAGCCGTGCTGCGCGGGGCGGCGGGGGAAATGGCCGCGAAATATAAAGACGTCGATTATTTCCCCTCATACGAGCTGATCACCAACCCCGCAGCAGGAGCCCGGTTCTACAAGGACAACCTGCGCAGCGTGACCGAAGAAGGTGTCGCAGCCGCCATGCGGATGTTCTTTCAGGCCCATGCGCCCGATGCCGCCGCAACGGACGAGCAAGCGCAAGACCGGTTGGGGGACGAAACGGACGAGGCCGATCTGATCTGCGAAGAGGCCCTGATCGAGGCGGCACGCTCATGAGAGAGAAAATCCTCATCATCGGCACCTCGCACACAGGGGCCTTCTATACCGCCCGCGACGCCATCGCGGCGGGCTTCCCCGATCTGGATGTAAGCTATTTCGGCCTGCCGGGCCGCGTCTATAGCAGCGCGGTCTACGAAGGCGGTGTGTTTCGTGCCCCCGAAGACATGCCGCGACAACTGGCGTGGATGGACCGCCGCGAAATCGATTTCGCGCCCTTCTCCCATATCCTGCATGTCGGGGAACGCTATGCGCTCAACCATGTCATGCGGCTTATGGTGTTCCATGATGTGCTTGAAGAGCCGGAACGCACAGGGCGTGCTTATATCTCCAGCGCAGCACTCACGGATATGATACGCGGCACCGTTGCCGGACGCGCCGAACGCCTGCTGGAACGGTTCGGGAAGGACAGCCGCGCCTGTTTTCTGCCTGCCCCCTACCCGCTTGCGCGCTCCACCCGTCCCGGTGCCGGACATGAATATGCCCTCGCCGCACTCGGCAAACGCGCACACGGGGCGAAGTGGATGGCGCTCTACGAGCAGATCATCGAAGAGGAAATGCACAAGGCCGATCTGGACGTGCTTTTGCAACCCCCACAAACCCGTGCGGGCCAGTTTATGACCGCCGACCGCTTTGCCCGCGCCGGCACGGACCAGTCCGCACCCCCTGATAAGGTCGACCACCGGCACATGAATGCAGATTATGGATGGCAGGTGTTTTGCGCCTTCGCGCAACGCTGCCTCGGACAGACACCGGAAAGCGGTTCCGCCGTTCCGGAGCAACAGCAAAAGACAGGTTAGCCGGACGCAACACCGGCAAATGGAGGAGAGAAAACATGGCTTGGGATCGTAACCAGATGGCGGCACGCGCCGCACAAGAGCTTGAAGACGGCACCTATGTGAACCTCGGGATCGGCATTCCCACACTGGTGCCGAATTTCATCCCCGAGGGCGTCACCGTGACGCTGCAATCGGAAAACGGCATGTTGGGCATGGGCCCTTTCCCCTATGAGGGCGAAGAAGACCCCGACCTGATCAACGCAGGCAAGCAAACCATCACGGAACTGCCCAACACCGCCTATTTCGACAGCGCCTTTTCCTTTGGCATGATCCGTGGCGGCAAAATCGCCATGGCGATCCTCGGCGCAATGGAAGTGGACGAAAAGGGCGATCTGGCGAACTGGATGATCCCCGGCAAGCTCGTCAAAGGCATGGGCGGCGCGATGGATCTCGTCGCCGGAGTGGGCCGCGTGGTGGTGGTGATGGATCACACCAACAAACACGGCGACTCGAAACTCTTGCATAAATGCACCTTGCCGCTGACGGGTCAGGGCGTGGTGGATCGCGTCATCACCAATCTCGGCGTTCTGGATGTGGTCGAGGGCGGACTGAAGATCGTCGAGCTGGCCGATGGCGTCAGCGAAGACGAGCTGCGCGCGGCGACTGAGGCGACCATCGTCGATTGAGTATTTTTAGCACAAAGGAAACCGGACGCGGGCGATTTGGTCCGCGTCACTTCTGCGCGCGAATGGCGTTGGTCGCAAACACACAACCGTCGGAATACAGGTCCGGCGGCGTCACACAGAGCCGTTTCGCCACCTGCCACGCCGCCAGCACTTTCGGCACATAGGCGCGCGTTTCCGCATAGGGCGGCGGGCCTCCGGCGGCCTTCACCGCATTCTCGCCCGCATTATACCCCGCAAGCGCCAGCGCCAGATCACCGTTGAACTCGGACAAGAGCCAATCGAGATAGGCAATCCCGCCCTTGATGTTCTGTTCCGGATCCGTCGCATCAACACCGAAACGCTCCGCCGTCGCCGGAATAAGCTGCATCAAACCTTCCGCCCCTGCCCCGCTCACAGCCGCCTCATCGCCGGACGATTCGACCGCAATCACCGCCAGCGCCAGAGCCGGGCTGACCTTGGTCCCGATGGAATGAAGCAAAAGCGCCGTTCCGTAGCGATTGGCCAGATCGGTGACGTGCTGGAAGGACGGACGTGGAACCGCACCTCCGGGATCATGATCAAGCGCTGACAGAGCCGCCCCGAACCGCGACGCCGCCGCGCCCGCCAGATCATGTGGCACAGCGTCCCAATACCAATCCAGAAGATCCGCCGGAGCGGTATCAGCCTCGGGCTTGGCTGCGGGCGGGGCCTTGACCGTTTTGGCACCGGGGCGGATTTGCACAGAGATCAGATTCCCCGCCCCGCCTTGCGGCACAGCGACTCGCTTGGAGCGGACTTCGGGCCAAGGCGGTGGCGACTCGGCCTCTTGAACCTCCTGCTGCGTGCTGTCTTGGGCCTGAATCGGGCTCACAGCCGTCAGACCCAGACAAATTACAGCGCAACATCGGGCGACTCGCACCCGCGACAGGATCGGGAAAGGAAAAAACATGCTCGAACGACTCTCTTTTCCAGCCTCACGGGGCCGGACTTCTTTATGATTGGCTCCATTTTCGCAAAAATCACCGATTTAAGCGAGGGATTTGGACCGATTCCGAATAAATAGAATGCAAGGTTTCACGGATTTTTTGCAGAAAAAGACTTTTGTCGAAAAATGGTTAAACTTATTATTATTTAAAAGCAGTGTGTTAAGAGAAAATTTACGCGAAAAATTCATGACGCCAAAATTGTACCAATGCTGCCCAACTCTCGCCCCAGTTCGAAGGCCATATAGCCTCATCGAAAGCGCAACGAGACACACCGGCAAGGGAAACGCCGAAGCTCGAAGCGCCGAGACGTGGAAACAAATGTTACGAGATCCTTGGAGGGATACATTATGAAACTTTTCAAATTCGCAAAAAACTTCGCCCGTGACGAAGATGGTGCTGTGACCGTTGACTGGGTTGTGCTGACCGCTGCCATCGTGGGTCTTGGTGTTGCTGTTCTGACCACCGTTTCTGGCGGCGTTCAAAGCCTCGGCGGCAAAATCTCCAGCAGCCTGACTTCCACTGATGTGGCCGTGTATGGTGAGACCGATTAAGAATAATATAAACGGAGAGTAATTATGAAACTTTTCAAATTCGCAAATAGCTTCATCCGCGACGAAGATGGTGCTGTGACTGTTGACTGGGTTGTGCTGACTGCTGCTATTGTGGGTCTCGGCGTTGCAGTTCTGACGACTGTTTCCGGCGGCTTGCAAGACCTCGCTGGCGACATCTCTAGTGAACTGACAAAAACAGACGTGACTGTATATACCACTGAATAACAATTATCTCGTGGTAGCTTAATATCAGGTCTAACTTAGCCCAATGGGCTGATGAGATTTCATGTAAAACCGCACCCTTATACAAGGGTGCGGTTTTTCGTTATTTAGACCTCATCTAAAATACCAACGACAACCCCGCGGCTTCCTGCTCTTTGTTCGCAAAACCGCAAAAATTCACGAGAGCGCCACGGCAAAATCACCGAATTGCCTCATTTCATTGACAGGTTAACCGCACATAGCGAGAGGGGACATGTTCCCCACATGCAAAGGGACGAAGAGTTATGCGTATTATTTTTGGATTGGTCCTTGTCATCGGGGTCGCTCTGGCCGGGTTTGCCGTCCACATGACCCGCGGCTATTTGTCGACCTATCAGGCGGAGTTGAACCGTGAGAAAGCCTTGCGCTCCCAGACGGTTCAGACCGAAGATATTTATGTGGCCCTGGAACAGATTTCCTATGGGGAAGAGGTCACACCGGACAAGGTGAAGATCGTGAAATGGCCGGTGAACGCCTTCCCGAAAGAGCCGTTCCAGACCGAAGAACAGCTCTACCCCGCAGGCACCGGTGTCATGCGCTCCGCATTGCGGACGATTGAGCCGATGGAGCCGCTTATGGCCGCCAAACTCACCCGTCCGGGCGAGAAAGCAGGTGTTGCGGCACGTCTGTCCAAAGGTATGCGCGCCTTTGCGATCCGCGTGGACGTAACCAGCGGCGTGGCCGGTCTGTTGCGCCCCGGAGATCGGGTCGACATCTACTGGACGGGGAAATTGTCCGGCTCGCAGACCGAAACAACAAAACTCATCCAGTCCTCGATGCCTCTCGTGGCCGTCGACCAGTCCGCTGATGAGGAACGCCAGTCCAGCGTGATCGCCCGCACCGTGACGGTTGAAGCCAACCCGACGGAAGTCGCCGCGCTGGCCACGGCCCAAAGCACAGGTCGCTTGTCACTGGCGCTTGTGGGGCTCAATGACGACACGGTGGTCGGCGGGGTCGAAATCGACAAAAACACGCTTTTGGGCATCGAAGAACAAGCCGTCGTCGAAGCCCCGCGTGAAGAGATCTGCACCATCCGCACACGCAAAGGCGGGAATATGGTCACAACGCAGATCCCCTGCTCCAACTGAGACGCAGGATCATGACAGCAAGGGGCGGCTCGAAAGGGCCGCTCTTTTTCGTGGAAATTCAAGGATATGTCTTCGCCTGAGACTTCACGTCAGAGCATCTGAAAATTGCACCTTTGTGGCTTATCCACATCACCAAACGCGGCCAAGAGATTGATTCTTGCAAAAAAAACCGAATTAACGCATTCTCGGCGCAATTGGGCCAGTAGAGTCCTTTTTTTTGAGGCGTGGTCGAATAGAGGCAGGATCACATGAAAGCATGTAATATATTTAAGGCGGCTCTCATCGGGTTTGCCGTTATGAGCGCAGCACCCCAAGGGGCTTTTGCAGAGAAACTTCGCGTTATGACCGGTTCGCCATCAGGCGTGCTGAACGTGCCGATGAACCGCGCAGTGGTGGTCGAAAGCGACGAACCCTTCACGGAAGTCTCGGTCGCAAACGCCGAAATTGCGGATATTTCCACATTGTCGGAACGCTCGATCTATGTGCTCGGGCGGACCCCCGGCATGACGACCATGACGCTTCTGGCGCCTGACGGATCGCTGATCACCAATGTGCAGGTGCAGGTCACACCGGATCTGACCGAATTCAAAGAGCGCCTGCGTCAGATCATGCCCAACGAGAGCATCGAAGTGCGCACGGCCAATGACGGCATTGTCCTGTCAGGCATGATTTCTTCCGTCACCATGATGGATCGCGCGGTGGAACTGGCCGAACGCTATGCGCCGGGCCGTGTGTCCAACCTGTTGAACATCGGCGGCACCCAGCAGGTGATGCTGAAGGTGCGCTTTGCCGAAATGTCGCGCTCTGTATCGAAAAACCTCACCGCCTCGCTTGGCGTCGAATATGGCGGCAACGATGCCACCAGCAGCGCATTGCTTGGCGGCACCGCAAGCGGCGACGGTCAGGGACAATTCTCGATCGGCGGTACAATCGGCGACACCGAGCTTTCCATCCTGCTCGAAGCGATGGAAGAAAAAGGCGTGTCGCGCACATTGGCCGAACCCAATCTGACCGCACTCTCCGGCCAGCAGGCGAAATTCCTCGCCGGTGGTGAATATCCGATTCCGGTGTCCGACGACGACGGCATCTCCATCGAATACAAACCGTTCGGTGTCGAGCTTGAATTTATTCCGCGCGTCATCAATGGCGACCAGATCAACCTTGAAATGCGCGCTGCGGTCTCTGGTGTTGATTCCTCGGTGAGCTACACCGCGAACGGCTTTACCGTAAGTTCGTTCAAACGCCGCGAAACCTCCACCACGGTGGAGCTGCGCGACGGGCAAAGCTTTGCCATTGCCGGACTTCTGGAAGATGATTTCGAAGATCTCATCGGTCAGGTTCCGTGGCTGGGCGATATTCCGGTTCTCGGCGCCCTGTTCCGCTCCACCGATTATACACGCAGCCAATCCGAGCTCGTGATCATCGTCACCCCGCACCTTGTCACCCCGACAAATGGTCTGGCGCTTTCCTTGCCGACCGACCGTGTGAAAATCCCGAGCGAAAAAGAGATGTTCCTCTTCGGGAAAACACTGGGCGGCACATCCGCACCGAAATCCGGTGGTGCGGCAGAAGTGGCGAAACAGGACTTCTCCGGGTCCTATGGCTATGTGATGGAGTAAGGACATGCGCGGGACTTTGAAACTGACATTCGCGGCCACGGCCCTCCTGGCTCTTGGCGCCTGCTCCGAACAACCTGCGGGCTCCACGCTCGACAACGGGACATTCGGCAATGCGACGATGAACAATACGCTCGTCCAGACCGGTCAGCTGAATTATGTGATCGATCTGAACGAACGATTCGCGGCCCAGGTGCCGACCACCGTGAATTTCGAGTTCAACTCGGCCATTCTCGACGGTGTCGCCCGTGATGCCATCCGCAAACAAGCGCATTTCATGGCGCAATTCCCCGAAGTGCGCTTCCGCGTTTACGGGCACACGGACCTCGTCGGCTCCAACGCCTATAACAAGGCGCTTGGCCTGCGTCGTGCAAAAGCCGTGGTCTCAGAGCTTGCCCGCAACGGCATCTCGCGCTCGCGTCTCGAAGCGATGGTCTCTTATGGCGAAACCCAGCCGCTCATCGTGACCCAGCATCCGGAACGCAAGAACCGCCGCACGGTCACCGAAGTCTCCGGTTTCGTGGAAAACGAAAAGCTGGTGATGGACAGCCGCTATGCGGAGATCATTCACCGCGATTATGTCGAAAGCGCCGTCTCAACGACGAGTATAGAAACGACAGGCTCTATCGACGAGATGTAACATCGTTCCGGAATAGCGAATTATTACGCGATTTTGGCCCTATTGTTGCCCTAGTTGACCGGCACCTTATCCCCATTGGGAGCAGTATATCCGTCCTCCGAGTCGGATGAACGCGCCAGGGGAATAAGGGCCGGTCTTTTGTTTAAAAGACCGCGTTCCTCATAAGCCTGGCGTTCGAGTAAAAAGGACGCTTTGAGCAATGTCGAGTGAAGCTCTATTGGAAGACGACCCGACCCCGCTGATCGCTTGCACGATCAGTCGGGATGTGCAGAATTTTGATCTTCTGATCGAAGATATGGAGACCGAACTGGGCGAAGCCTGGGGAGATCTCTCTTTTGAAGACGCACGGCAATTTTTCCGCCAGCCGGAGAGCGGTGCCCTCAAGTTTGTCGCCATCGCCCTTGATCACGAAGACGAGAGCCATCTGGCCCTGATCGCCGATCTGGTCAAATCAGCCAAGGCGCAAGACGTCAAAGTCATCCTGATTGCCGACGAGGTCTCGCCGATGGCCTTGCACCAGTTGCTGCAACTCGGTGCCGAGGACTTCATCCCCTACCCGCTTCCAGAAGATGCACTTCATGACGCCATCGAACGGCTGGATGCCCCGCAAAAAGTGGCCGCCGTCGATTTTGTTGAAGCCACCGCCGCCCCTCAGGCCCAGCTTCAGTCCGGTGCAAACGGGATCATCCTGCCGGTGCAGTCCATGGCCGGCGGCGCGGGGGCAACAACCATTGCCGTGAACCTCGCATGGGAACTGGCCACGATCGAAAAGAAAGGCCCGCAACCGCGTGTGCTTCTGATCGATTTCAACCTGCAATTCGGGTCCGTGTCGACCTATCTCGACCTGCCGCGGCGCGAAGCCGTCTATGAATTGCTGTCCCCGAGCGACGAGATCGACGACGACCTGTTCAAAGGTGCGCTGTTGAATTTCAACGACAAAATGTCGGTCCTGACCTCGCCTGCGGAAATCCTGCCGCTCGATTTCATCGAGGCGCAGGACGTGGAACGACTGCTGGAGAAAGCGCGCAGCCATTTCGATTATGTGATCGTCGACATGCCCGCCACTCTGGTGTCGTGGACAGAAACGGTTTTGAACGCGTCGGAATTCTATTTCGCGCCCATCACACTGGACCTGCGCTCCGCACAGAACATCCTGCGCCTGCGCAACACGCTCAAGGCCGAGGAACTGCCGTTCGAAAAACTGCGCTTCCTGCTGAATTTCGCGCCCAAAGGCATCGACATGTCCGCCAAGGCACGGATCAAACGCATGGCCGAAAATCTCGAAATTGCCATTGATGTGCAGTTTCCGGACGGCGGGCGTCCGGTGCGCGAGGCCTGCGATCAGGGCGTACCTCTGGGAATCGAAGCAACCAAGAACCCGTTGCGCAAGGAAATCCACAAACTTGCCGCCTCGATTCATGCGCGTCAGACGGAACAGCTTGAAGCCGCACAATAAGGGGCACATCCCCGTATGAGGTAGAACAGAAATGTTTTCGAGATATAAGAAAAACGAGACCCAGAAGGCCGCTCCGGTAAAAGCGCAACCCACCAGCGCCGCGCCCGAAGAACCCAAGCGCGCGGCACCGCCCAAGCCGAAAGCGCCCGCGCCCAAACCGGCCCGCCGCTCGGCCCAGGCCGCGCCTGTGGACAAAGAGCGCCGTCGCAAGGAACGCCTGAGTGAAATCAAGGTCGAGATGCACAAGCGTCTCCTTGAGGACTTGAACCTTTCCGCTCTCGAAACCGCCTCCGAAAAAGATCTCAAGGCTGAAATTTCCGATATCACCGCCGAGTTTCTCGCCGATCAGGGCCTTGTCCTGAACCGCGAAGAGCGGATCATGCTGAACCAGAACCTCTATGACGAGGTGCGCGGTCTCGGTCCGCTGGAGCCGCTTTTGCAAGATGAAAGCGTCAACGATATTCTGGTGAACGGCCCGCAACAGATTTTCGTCGAACGCGCGGGGAAACTCGAACTGTCCGACATCACCTTCAAAGACGAAAAGCACCTGCTGCGCATCATCGACAAGATCGTGTCCGCCGTGGGTCGTCGCGTGGACGAATCAAACCCCTATGTTGACGCCCGTCTTGCCGACGGCTCGCGTTTCAACGCAATGGTGCCGCCGGTCGCCGTGGACGGCTCGCTCGTCTCCATCCGGAAATTCAAAAAGGAAAAGCTCGGGGTCGACGATCTGGTGCGTTTCGGCGCGTTTACCGAAGAAATGGCCGCCTATCTTCAGGCCGCCGTCTCCACCCGCCTCAATGTTATCGTGTCAGGCGGGACAGGTTCCGGTAAAACCACCACGCTCAACGCCCTGTCGAGTTTCATCGACAACTCCGAACGCATCCTGACCATCGAGGATACGGCGGAACTTCAACTCCAGCAGACCCATGTGGGCCGCATGGAAAGCCGCCCAGCCAACGTCGAGGGCAAGGGCGCCGTGACGCAGCGCGACTGTCTGCGCAACGCACTGCGGATGCGTCCGGACCGGATCATCGTCGGCGAGACGCGTGGCGAAGAAGTGATCGACATGTTGCAGGCCATGAACACCGGCCACGACGGGTCCATGACCACGATCCACGCCAACTCCGCCCGCGATGGTGTGTCGCGTCTGGAAAACATGATCGCGATGGCCGGGATCGAGATGCCGCTCAAGGCCGTGCGCTCGCAAATTTCCTCGGCTGTGAACCTCATCGTGCAGGCCTCGCGCCTGCAAGACGGGTCGCGCCGCATGGTGTCCATCACCGAAATCACCGGGATGGAGGGCGATGTGATCTCCATGCAGGAAGTGTTCCGTTTCCAGCGCACGGGCCTTACCCCCGACAACAAGATCATCGGTCACTTCACCGCAACCGGTGTGCGCAGCCATTTCTCCGAACGGTTCCGCATGTGGGGCTATGACCTGCCGCCATCCCTGTTTGAACCGACCAATCCGCGCTAAGGAGCCCGAAGACCATGATCATTTCAATGGAACCGATCATTTACGGCGTGATTTTTGTCGCCGTTCTGCTCCTCGTCGAGGGCATTTACCTAACGGTATTCGGCAAGTCGATCTCGCTGAATTCGCGGGTCAACCGGCGCTACGAGCTTTTGGAAAAAGGTTCGGGCAACCGCGAAGAGGTGCTCAACCAGCTCCGCAAGGAGATGAGCCAGCACCTCCAGTCGCGGAAAATCCCGCTCTATTCCGTGCTGGCCGAAAAGGCGCAAAAGGCCAATATCGCCTTCTCGCCCAAACAGCTTCTGATGATCATGGTGCTTTTGGGCATGGTGGCTTTTGTGGGCCTCTCCATCGGCACGTCGGCCTCGATGCCGATCCGTGTAGCCGTTTCCGTCCTCATGGGGATCGGTGCGGTCTATGTCTGGATCCAGTCCAAAGCCAAGAAACGCCTCGCGCTGATCGAAGAGCAACTGCCCGACGCCGTGGAACTCATGGTGCGCAGCCTGCGTGTCGGCCACCCGTTTTCCAACGCGCTCAACATCGTCGCCAAGGAAGTCCCCGATCCGCTGGGCACCGAAATGGGCGTGATCGCGGATGAAAGCGCCTACGGGCGCGAAGTGGGTGAGGCCCTCAAAGACATGGCCGAACGGCTCGACATGCAGGATTTGCGCTTCCTCGCCGTCGCCGTCTCCATCCAGCAGCAATCGGGCGGGAACCTCGCCGAAGTGCTCGAAGGCCTCTCGAAGGTAATCCGTTCGCGTTTCAAACTCTTCCGTCGGGTGAAAGCCATCACCGCCGAGGCGCAATGGTCCGGCAAGTTTCTCTCCGGCTTCCCGCTTCTGGCACTTCTGATGATCACGTTGATCAAACCCGATTACTACGATTCAGTCAAAGACACCCCCGCCTTCATCCCCGCCTGTCTGGTGGTCGCCGCCTTCCTGACTGCAAACATCTTCGTGATGAAGAACCTTGTGAACATCAAGGTCTGAGACGGAAAGGATATTCCCGATGCAAGAGATATTTTCTGCCATTCTGGGCGATCAACTTGGGCCTTTCGGACCGCTGATCCTCATGGGCACATTGGGCGCGGTGCTGATTCTCTTCACCCTGCCTGTGTTATTGAAAAAGAAACAGGACCCGCTGGACCGCCTGCGTGACCAGATCAAGTCAGGCAAGGATGCGGCCAATGGGAAAGCTCCCGCCAGACTGCGCTATGACAACAAGAAAGGTGCGAGTCTCGAAAAATACTCCTCGTTTCTTGAGCCGCAGGACGAGGAAGAATATTCCGCCGCCCAACTCAAGATGATTCAGGCAGGGTATCGCTCCAAAAACGCGGTGCGTATGTTCCACTTTGCCCAGTTTGCGATGGGGATCGGCGCTTTGGCGCTTGGGGTGATTTTCGCGATGCTGAAGTCAATGGAACAGGATATGAGCACGCGCTCTCTGATCCTGACCGTGCTCCTGCCCGGCGTAATCGGCTATATGGCGCCCAAATACTGGGTGACCCGCAGGATCGAGGCCCGTAAGGAGGAGATCGTCAACGGCTTCCCCGATTCGCTCGATTTGATGCTTGTATGTGTCGAGGCCGGTCAATCGCTCGATCAGGCCATCATTCGTGTGGCAGTCGAAATTCGGGCTGGCTTTCCGGCTCTGGCTGACGAATTCGAAATCGTCGCCCACGAGATCAAGGCCGGTAAAGACAAGAGCGTGGTGCTCAAAGACATGGCCGAGCGGTGCGGCGTACCGGATGTGGCCTCTTTCGTCACCGTGTTGATCCAGTCGCAACAGTTCGGGACGTCAATTGCCGATGCTTTGCGGATTTACGCGGCAGAGATGCGCGACAAGCGCGTGATGCGCGCCGAAGAAGCCGCCAACAAGCTGCCGACCAAGATGACTCTTGCCACAATGATGCTGACCGTGCCGCCACTTTTGATCATTCTGATTGGCCCGTCGGTCTATGACATCTATACATTGCTTAACGAAACCAATTTCTGACCCCTTTTACGGGCAACTGGTTCAGGGCAAAACAGGGGACATCATGCCTCACCGACATTTGCGCGCGCCTTTCGGGGCCGCGCTTTTCCTCTCTCTTCTGGCCGCCTGCCAGTCCGGCGGGCTCAAGCCGCTTGACGATGCGGGTGACTACGCGCCTGTGGGCGTGGATACGACGGAACAAGCCGTGGACGGCCTCACCGTCGGTCACCGCCTTATGGCCGCGGGTGAATATGAACTCGCCCTCAAAGCCTATTACCGCGCCGCCCTTCACCAAGGCATGACGGTCGACACCCTGTCCGCCATCGGCTCGGCCAAGCTGCGGCTCGGACGGATGGGACAGGCGGAACGGGATCTGCGGCAGGCCATCGAACTGGACGAAACCTTTGTGCCCGCGTGGAACAACCTTGGCGTCGCGCTGATGGAACAGGGTAAATATGGCGAGGCTGAACGGGTGTTCCGTACCGCCTTTGCCTTGGACAGTGGCGAATCTGCCGAAATCCGTGACAATTTGCGCTTGGCCCTCGCTAAAATGGAAAATCCTGAGTATAGTGACGCCTACGAGAGCAATTTTACCTTGGTGCGCCGCGGGACGGGAGAATATCTTATCCTTGCACGCTGAGACCGCCTGAGACCCGAAAACGGGCCGGAGGTCGACAACAGGGCAAACAAAACGAGATTGAGGCAACAGGGTCCAAAAGGCACGAAAGCCACGGGGAACACAACCCCACGGACCGGAGCAGACAAGAGGTGGCAGGCACCATGAGCAGTATTTTCGTGCGCAAATTTCCTATTTTCACCCTCGCAATCGCGGGGACGGTGGCGCTTTCGGCCTGCCAGAAACCCTTTGGCGGGGATGTGCGCCGCGCCGACACATCGGTGAATGCCATCGACGGCACAGGCATTTCGGATGTCATGCTCAATGCCGCCGATCCGGCAGAGGCCGTGTCCTATTTCTCACGATCCGTGGGCGAAAACCCCGACCGGATCGACCTGCGCCGCGGGCTGGCCAAATCCCTGATCCGCGCGGGCGAGAACGACGCCGCTGTCGAAGCATGGAAATCCGTGATCGAACACGAAGACTCCACCAATGACGACAAGGTTGACTACGCCGATGCGCTCATCCGCACCGGCGAATGGAAAGAGGCCGAAGCCCAGCTCGACAGCGTGCCGCCCACCCATGAGACCTACAAACGCTACCGCCTTGAGGCGATGATTGCCGACAGCAATCAGGAATGGAAAAACGCCGACAGTTTCTACCAGACCGCCGTGGGCCTGACGACACGCCCCTCCGGTGTGCTCAACAACTGGGGCTACTCGAAAATGACACGCGGCGAATACAAAGAGGCCGAAAAACTCTTTGCCAAAGCCATCACCTATGACCCGACGCTGTTCACCGCCAAGAACAACCTCGTTCTGGCCCGTGGTGCCCAAGGCAATTACGATCTGCCCGTCATGGAAATGACCCAGACCGAACGCGCCCAGCTGCTCTATACGCTGGGGCTGACGGCGGTGAAATCCGGCGATGTCGCCATCGGCAAGGGCCTGATCAAGGAAGCCATCGACACCCATCCGCAACATTTCGAAGCCGCTGTGCGCTCGCTACGCGCGCTTGAAGCGAATGTCTCGAACGGCTGAGCTGTCATGATCTCCCTTCCAGCGCACGCCGCCCTCTGGTTTCTCCTGCCGGTCACGGTGGTCTCCTTCATCGCCGCTTTCAATGATTTGAAACGGATGAAACTGCCCAATATGGTCGTCCTCACTCTGGCGGCGATCTATGTCGTCATGGGGCCGTTCCTGCTGCCCTTTGAACAATATCTCTGGGGCTTTGCCCATGCCGCAGTGATGTATGTCGTGGCCCTCTTCGCCTATGCCTATCTCGGCGTCGGCGCGGGCGACGGCAAATTCGCGGCGGCCATGTCCATGTTCATCCCGTTTGCCGACCTCGGAACGGTGCTGACCCTGTTTGCCGCCTTCCTGCTCGGCGCTTTCATCGCCCACCGCGGCGCGCGCGCCGTGCCCGCCATCCGGCGCGCCACCCCCGACTGGATTTCGTGGGAGCACAAGAAATTCCCTATGGGACTGGCACTTTCGGGCACAATGGTCTGCTATCTGGCGCTGGCCGCATTCCTCTGATCCGCGCCATGCGCAACGCAGGCCCCCTGCCCGCGCCACACGCCCTTCATAATGCTCCGGAAATGTCGAAATATTGCCGGATTTCTTCGCTTTAACCGAGGAGATTCGTAAACACGGCACAAAGCCGTCGGGACATACGGCACACCAGACACCGGTCCGGAAAAGCCGATACGGGAAAGAAAGAGCAGAACAGATGGACACTACCCCGAACGTGATCGCGCCTGTTGCACCAAAACATGCAGAAGACACGGGGCTCTCCCCCGTCATGATGCGCGATATCGTGTTGAAAACGATGTTCAGAACCAATCTCGAACAGGTCTCCAGCCTGTCCGTCGCCCTCGCACTTCCGGTCTCCGTCACGCAGGACCTGATCGACAAGGCCCGCGAACAGGGACTCGTCGAAGCCACAGGCACGCTGCACGCAGGGGCCGGTTCGGAAATGGGCTTTCGCCTCTCCGACACGGGCAAATCCCGCGCGCTCGATGCCTTGAGCCAGTCCGAATATTACGGCGCCATGCCCGTCCCGCTGGAAGACTATGCAGAACAGGTCAAACGCCAGTCGGTGCGCAATATGAAAGTGACCCGCGACGCACTTCTGGGAGCGATGGGGCACCTGATCCTGCCGCCCGACCTGCTCGACCAGCTTGGACCTGCGGTGGGCGCCGGACGCTCGATCCTGATGTATGGCCCGCCGGGGAACGGGAAATCCTCTATCTCCAACGGCATCCGTGACGCGCTTGGCGATCTGATCTATGTGCCGCGGGCGATCGAATACAACGGCTCGGTGATCACCGTCTATGACCCGCTGATGCACGTCAAACGCGAAGACCCCGAAGACGATGTCAACGCGCTGCGAAAAACCGCGAACCGCTTTGACCGCCGCTATGTGCGCTGCGAACGGCCCTCGGTGGTGACGGGGGGTGAACTGTCGCTCGACATGCTCGACCTTGTCTACAACCCGACCGCACGGACCTATCAGGCTCCGTTGCAGCTCAAATCCACCGGCGGCATCTTCATCGTGGACGACCTTGGCCGCCAGGAGGAACCGCCGCAGAAACTCGTCAACCGCTGGATCGTGCCGCTTGAGGAAAGCAAGGATATTCTCGCGCTCCAGTCGGGCGAGAAATTCGAGGTGCCCTTTGACACGCTGGTGATTTTCTCCACCAACTTCCACCCGAACAAGATCTTCGATACCGCCGCCCTGCGCCGGATTTTCTACAAGATCAAGATCGACGGGCCGGATCAGGCAGGCTTCCTGAAAATCTTCGCCATGGTCGCGCGCAAAAAGAAAATGCCGCTGGACGAGGACTCCTTGGTGTATCTTCTCAAAGAGAAATACCCGACCATCGACAATGTCTACGCCAACTACCAGCCGGTGTTCCTCATCGACCAGATCATCTCCATCTGCGAGTTTGAAGGCATCCCCTACCAGATGACGCCGGAACTGGTGGAGCGCGCTTGGGCGAACATGTTCGTCAAGGAAAGCGAATTCGCACACTAAAGCGTTTCTCAAAAACCTTGAGACACTCAATTTTTGAGAAGCGCAGCAACATCAATGCAGTGTGGACACGCTTTTCGCTCAATCTGATTCAGATTAACCGAAAAACGCTTTAACCTGTCGCGACCGGGCGGGAGCAAGTGCGGGGGTCTGTTGCCTTGCATGGGAACCCTGCGCGAAACCTGCGAAGGGCAGCCCCACTGGCGGGCGTGGAGGATGTGAGTATTTTGGCCATCAGAAAGCCTGAGGGGGTTGTTAGGGCCGCGCGGCGTGGGGCGTTGGGCCACAGAGTGCCACAGACGGAGGGCTGGACCTCGCGGCACCGGCGCTCATAGACTGGCTTCGATATTTTAGCATCGGAGCATTTCCCATGACCGCCCAGCGCCTGACCATATCAGAACCTGCCATACATGCAGGGCTAGGCGCAACGAATACAGAAATCGCAAATGCCTCCGAAATCTTTTAGAAATGGTCATTGTCATCATGCTCCTGATCATTGGAGGCATGGGCCAAATTACTCATTCATAAAAAATCGGACACTCTCTCGCCTTGCGTCAGCAGCTTACATTGATGGCGCACACTCAGCCTGTTGTCCTTGTTCACCATTTTTGCCTCGCTGCCCGGAAAATAGCTCGATATCCTCCAACATTCTCTCCGTTGCGGCTTCAGGCCATACCATCCTTGCGCACCATCCATCCAGCGAGCTTCCAGCCAAGCACCGAAATCAGCGCACCGAGATATCCGTCGATCGCGTAATGCCATGCAAGCATAACGGACCCGATCATAATGACACCAACAAACACGGCCATAATCCGCCCAGCCCAGCGGCCATAGGTATAGGCATAGAGCATCATTAGCACGCTCGATGCGACATGCATACTTGGCATTGCCGAAATACCCCGCGCCCGACCCTCTGCCACATAGCCATCCCAAAGCATCTCATGCACATCGAGTGCCCAGATCCGGCCAACCGCGTCATAATCCTTAAGCGTGTCAGTTAGCGCCACGAAATCCGTCCCAAAACCAAGGCGCTCATAGTAAACCGGCCCCGCCGAGGACAGCAGCATCGCAACCACGTTGCCCCCCCCGAACCAGACCAGTACGAAGGCAGTCAGGTAGCGGTAATGCGTGGCACGGTTCTCCCTAGAAAAACATGCCAGGATCACTGAGAAATACAACAGGAAGAGCCAGCCATGATAAGCCGCATTGACCCCGGTTGCGACCATCGGCGTCCCGATCAAATCCAGTACAATCTTGTAAGGATCGGTGCCGAAATGCAGCATACGATCCCATTCGGCAAAGGTTACATCCCAGGAAAACGGGTTAACGAAGGGAATCGCATATTTGAGATATGAAAACGTCCTTATGAAAACTATGAAGACCACAAGCGCCACCATCCCGATGCTCATCCGCTCGAAATCAAAGAAGATCCGGCGCACATCCGCGACCATTTGGTGAATCGGGCGCTCAGGGCGCAGCACTAAGGCGAGATACATAAACCGCCCCACCAACAACAAGATAAGGAAGAGCGGCAACATCACCGTAAACAGCGCCATCAGCGAGTTGAACGTGCCTATCTCGAACGGCACGCCAATTAGCCCGCTGACATAGGTAGCCGCCACCACAGTCACCAGTACGCAGGAGATCAACAGGCGGTTCCTGAGAAGACACTGCGGCCAAGCCCAGAAAAAGCTGCGCGAATGTTCTGTTTGCATAGACATGATTTCTGCCTCCAGTTCTATCGTTGGGCACGAAAAAACAGGAAAAATAGGCAAGGATAAGGCAGAATTGAGCCGACATTTCCAAAATATTGCCTTCGGCTGGAAAAGGGCGTCATCAAGACTGTCGTCTGGTAATATTTTCAACCTGTCCGATATGACTGTCGATGTTTCTGCGGAAAGGACACGGACTAAATAGCAGACCGGCATTTCAGGCAAGAGCGCACTTTGTCGGCAGAGAACCGTGAAGCTGGTATCGACATCTTGCAGGAATCAGTTCAGATGAATGACCTCCACCGATACGGTAGCTTGGATGGGGTGGGTGGTTAGGGCATTGGGCCACTCAGTGCCGCAGACGGAGGGCTGGACCTCGCGGCACCGGCGCTCATAGACTGGCTTCGATATTTTAGCATCGGAGCATTTCCCATGACCGCCCAGCGCCTGACCATCCCGGAACCTGAGATTGAACTCTACGAAGACGGCTTTGACGCCACAGATCGCGGCGTTGCCGATCTTGGCCGAAAGGAAGATGGCAAGAAGCTCTCCGACCTTGTCGAAAAGATCGCAGAGCCAATGGTCATCGCCGTCGATGCCCCTTGGGGTGCTGGGAAATCGGTGTTTCTGAAATGTTGGGTGGGGGCGCATACAAAGGAAAATAAGGGCACCGCGACCACGGTATATTTTGATGCGTTCCAACACGATTTTCTGGACGATCCGCTTGTATCGATTTTCAAAGAAGTCACAGACCGAATTGAAAAACTGAAACCCGAGACAACCGAAGACGCGGAGCAACAACGTATTGCCAAACTGAAAGACCTCTCAGGCAAGGCTAAGAAGTATGTCCCCATTCTGGGCCGCGCGGCTTTACGGCTTGCTGTTGGAACAGTGGCAACCGAAGCCATTATGGACATTGAAAACCCAGACGAAAGCTCTCTGGACGAATTGCTCCAAAATGCAAATTCCGAAGTAGCGAAAGCCATTGGGTCATTCTGGAATGCGGAGGAAACGCGCTCTCAGGCAATGAATGGCTTTCGCGAATACCTGTCGGACCTCGCCAAAGATCAAAAGCTCGTCATCGTCGTGGACGAACTGGACCGCTGCCGCCCCGACTATGCGCTGCACCTTCTGGAAGTGATCAAGCATTTCTTCAACGTCGAGAATGTTCACTTTGTTTTGGGCGTGAACCTGACGGAGTTGGAAAATTCAGTGCGTGCGCGATATGGGGCGGGTGTGAATGCAGGGCTGTATTTGCAGAAGTTTGTGACAGTGAGAATGAGGCTCGGAAAGCCGGCCCAAAACGGCTCATTTAAAACCAATTATTTTGATCAACTGTGTGACCAGCTAACAATAACCGAGGAAGAAGGAAAACAAATTGCAGTTCAATACATCAAGCAAACTGCCAATGACGAAAACGTCACCCTTAGAGGCATGCAACAATTCGGGCGTCATTTGAACATTTCCCCTACCGCATGGCACCGACCTTACTATCACCCAATAGGAGAAATGCGTGAAGAAATTCGTGTCGGGCTGATATTTTTGGCTGCCTTTTATCCCAAATACATCTCTAAGGTTCTTAATGGTGAATTCGACTACGCGACGGCTGTGCATCTCTTTCAGCTTCCCAAGCCACTCGACCCCCAAACTACCGATATGGTTCCAACATTCGCGTGGATGGCCTGCTTGGGAGGTTCAGCTGAAACAGCACTTCTAGAAAAACATTTCTCCGACAATACAACGCATATTCGTCAAGAAATTAGCAAAGCAACCATCCCGCAAATCTGGCATGAATACGTAAACGTCTTCCAACTCCCGACCTAACCCCCTTCCCATCCCCCCCTCTCACACGTTAAACCTCCCGCCAAACCTGTGATCCCAAGGAGCCGACAATGGCAGCCAATCAATTCGTCTATTTCATGGACGGCGTGTCCAAGACCTACCCCGGCGGCAAGAAAGTGTTCGAGAACATCCGCCTCAACTTCCTGCCCGGCGTGAAGATCGGTGTGGTCGGTGTCAACGGCACCGGTAAATCCACGCTCATGCGGATCATGGCCGGTCAGGACAAGGACTTCCAGGGCGAGGCATGGGCCGCCGAAGGGGCGCGGGTCGGGTATCTTCCGCAGGAGCCCGAGCTTGACCCCTCGCTTGACGTGCGCGGCAATGTCATGCTTGGCGTGGCGGAGAAAAAGGCCATCCTTGACCGCTACAACGAACTGGCGATGAACTACTCGGACGAGACCGCCGAGGAAATGGCCCAGCTTCAGGACAAGATCGACGCCGAGAACCTCTGGGATCTCGACAGCCAGATCGACGTGTCGATGGAGGCCCTGCGCTGCCCGCCGGATGATGCCGATGTCACCACGCTTTCGGGCGGTGAGAAACGCCGTGTCGCGCTGTGCAAACTGCTGCTCGAAGCCCCCGACATGCTGCTCCTCGACGAACCGACCAACCACCTCGACGCCGAGACCATCGCATGGCTCCAGCAGCACCTCATCGACTACAAGGGCACGATCCTGATCGTCACCCACGACCGCTATTTCCTCGATGACATCACCGGCTGGATTCTCGAACTCGACCGTGGCGCGGGCATCCCCTACGAGGGCAACTATTCCTCATGGCTCGAACAAAAGGCCAAACGCCTTGAGCGCGAAGCCCGCGAGGACAAGGGTCGCCAGAAAACTCTCGAACGCGAACTCGAATGGATGCGTCAGGGGCAAAAGGCGCGTCAAGCGAAACAGAAAGCGCGGATCAACGCCTATAACGAACTGGCCTCGCAATCCGAGCGCGAGAAAATCTCCCGCGCCCAGATCGTCATCCCCAACGGCCCGCGTCTCGGCTCCAAGGTGATCGAGGTCGAAGGCCTCAAGAAAGCGATGGGCGACAAACTTCTGATCGAAGACCTGTCCTTCTCCCTGCCGCCGGGCGGGATCGTCGGCGTGATCGGCCCCAACGGTGCCGGTAAATCGACCCTGTTCAAAATGCTCACCGGTCAGGAAACCCCCGATGCGGGCACGGTGGAATATGGCGACACGGTCAAACTGAGCTACGTCGACCAGAGCCGCGACGACCTCGACCCCAACGCGACCGTGTTCGAAGCCATCTCCGACGGGCAACAGATCATCCAGCTTGGCGATGCGGAAGTGAACGGGCGGGCCTATTGCTCGACCTTCAACTTCAAAGGCGGCGACCAGCAGAAGAAGGTCGGCGTGCTGTCAGGCGGTGAACGCAACCGTGTCCACATGGCGCGACTGCTGAAATCCGGCGGCAACGTGTTGCTGCTCGATGAGCCGACCAACGACCTCGACGTGGAGACGCTACGCGCACTCGAAGATGCGCTGACAGATTTTGCAGGCTGTGCGGTGGTGATCTCCCACGACCGTTTCTTCCTCGACCGGATCTGTACGCATATTCTGGCCTTTGAGGGTGACGCGCATGTGGAATGGTTCGAAGGTGACTTTACGTCCTATGAAGAGGATAAAAAGCGGCGTCTGGGACCGGATGCGCTTGAGCCTAAAAGATTGAAGTATAAGAAATTTTCCAGATAAAATCTGGGAAATTTCCTTCAATCTTTTAGGTGAAACCACATGCAAAAGCGCCCTTCGGGGCGCTTTTGCATGCGCGCGAGGCAGCGTATTTTCAAAGAAAATGCGCGTTCGCGCCCCGTGGAGAAGGCGCGGTAGATTTCAACTAGTATGATTGACAAACGCGCCTAAGGTGCCTTTGTTTTTATATGAACGCCATTTAATGAGAGAATATTTTGGACTGGTACGAAATACATAATTTTGTCGACAATGACTTGCCTTCAATTAGGTCATTTTTATTTGAAGTGCTTAGCCTAGAGACCAAGGTGGGACTTTACGGACTGTCAGTATTATTCCGCCACAACGATCACCTTGCCCCCATTCAAAGTCTGAAAAAAATTGAAACAAATTTGTATGCCTTGGCGCGTGCCGCAAGATTTATCTCACATGAACACGAGCATGTGCTCAATAATATTCTAACGTCGAGTCCGCTGATTAACCGATGCACTGAGATAAGTTTGGCTTTTGAGCTAGCCAAAAATCAGAGACCACTGCATTCACCCCTCTCAGTGATTACGAAGAGCGCTGCCTTTTTTGGTCAAACAATCGGGATAAATTTCAATAAATTTGCATTTGACGAAAATGGATCACTGCCAATAAGGCAGATGCTAGTTGATCTCGATCGGATAATTCCCATAGCTCAAAGTATTGCAAAAACTTATTGGCGAAGAATTTCCGAGGATGATGAAATCTTCAAGCCATCGGGCATAGACATTGAAGAGGTGAAGCGCTTCATAGATTCTGCAATTCAAGCAATCTCCGAAAGCTCCGATCTAGACCTCGTTCAGAGGGAAAAACTTATGGAGTATTTGACGGAAGCCAATTCAGAATTAGCCGAGGGCACGCCTGTTTGGAGAAAAATTGTCGGGGCCCTAGTAATAGTTTCTACAGTTTTGGCGGGATTAGCCGCAGCTCCCGAAGCTTTAGAAAATGTGGAAAGGGCCTACCGCCATATTCTCGGAACTTCGATGAAAATCAACAACTCATCGCCAGCTGCACAAATTTTCCTACCCCCTGCAGTTGATGTGTAAAAGTCAACACCGCACCCCCGCGCCTGACCCGAGGGGTAAGCGTGAAACGCGCAGCCCCGTGGGGGCGGGGCAGGCGCGTCAAAGATGCGTTGCATCTTTGAATGACCAGCAACCGGCGCATTTCAAAAAGCCCTGCGTATTTCTCTAACAGAGAGCGGGGCAAACGGCTGCACCACAGCATCTTTAAAAGCCCCCCTCACTCCGTATCCCGCCACGCCGCCATCTGCGCTTCCTCGCTCAGGCCCGCTTTGCGTGCGGCCAGCAACGCATCGACTTTGCGTTCGGTGATCGCCAGTTCCGCGATCTTCATTTGGGCATAGGTGCCAAGCACATGATTGATCCGCGCCTGATAACCCTGCCCCTGCGCCCGAAAGAATTTCGCCACGCTCTCGTCAAGGCGCAGCGTCACCTTTACCTTCTTCTCCCGCACGTCGATGTCCTGCTCCAGCGTCGCCCATGCTTCCGGCACGATCTGTGACACGTCCCAGTCATAGGTGTCGAGCCGCCCCAGTTCTGTCGCGTGGCGTTGCAACCGCTCGCGGGCAAGCCGCTGGGTCTTGGTCAGTCGCGGCGGGCGGGAGCTCTGGTGCGCGGGCTGTCTAGGCGGGATACGGGTCATGGCCTCTCCGTCATGGCAATCTCGGGTATGAGGCCACCCTGCCATCGGGCAGTTAACATCACCTGAGAGCGCCGCACGCGGGGGTCCGACAGAAGTCCGACGTAAAACCGACGATTTTCCGACCCTCTGAAAATACTTCTATCTTTCTGCACGGAATCATGCGATAAGCCTTCTTGCGACGTTACCTCTATCGACCCTTCTGTTCTCCTTCATCGGCTACAGTCTTCGATCGACCACTGACTAGCCGGGTCCCTGCAATAGTGTGAGGGGCATAAAATTAGGAGATACACGATGGCTAATGGCACCGTGAAATGGTTCAACTCAACTAAAGGCTTCGGCTTCATTCAGCCTGAAGGCGGCAGCAAAGACGTGTTCGTTCACATCTCCGCTGTTGAGCGTTCCGGCCTCACCGGCCTTGCTGATGGCGCGAAAGTTACTTTCGACATCGAAGCTGGTCGCGACGGTCGTGAGTCCGCAGTGAACCTCGAGCTGGTCTAAACCGCTCTTCGGCCTCAAGGTCGAGCCATGATAGAGAAAACGCCCACGATTTCGTGGGCGTTTTTGTTTGTTCTCAAAGCATTAAATGCAGTTTTTAGAAATCAGCGCTTCTTCACAAATTCGGTCAAAATCACGATCCGCTGGCCTTCAACACGACCTTCGATGTGATTTTCATTGTCCTGCACGAGCGAAATACCCCGCACAGCCGTGCCGCGTTTTGCAGTAAAGCCTCCGCCTTTGACCGGCAGATCCTTGATCAGCACCACCGTATCGCCAGAACTCAGAACCGCCCCGAGACTGTCGCGATGGATCACGTCGGGACCGGCCGCCTTGGCCCATTCTTCGACTTCCGGCTCCAGATACAACATATCAAGCGCATCTGCCGCCCAGCCTTCTTCGCGGAAACGGTTGAGCAACCGCCACGAGACGACCTTGACCGCATCATTTTCCGACCACATGGAGGTGGTCAGCGCCTCCCAATGACCTTCGGGCACGGCTTCGCCCTTGAGACCGCTCGCACAGGTCCCGCACAGGCTGACCACATCGGTGCGCGGCTGCACCGCCACCTCGGTCAAATCCCCTTCGGCCCCACATATTTCACATTGCGCCATATCGTCCTCCTGACTGTTATCCGAAAGGCTTTAAGGCCCAGTCCCCGCAGGGACAAGCGACAAACCGCCGCTGCGATTTCGCGTCAGAAAACTGTCGTAGAAAATCCTCTTTAATCTCACGGTGGAACACCGCATAGTTGGACCGTGTTCAAGACGGGGGGGAACCGTCTGAGGGAAAGGCCGACTGTGCGGAATGTTATGAAATTGGCCACTGCGCTCGCGATCTGTAGTTCCGCGGCGCATGCCTTTGAAGCCCGGCTCGAAACCACAGCCGACGACGATCTGGCCAAGCGGTTGCGGGCGGCGTCAGCCGTGATTGAAGCGGCGGATACGGAGGTCACGGCCCCCGAAGGGATCATCGCGGCGGTGCAATCCGATTACCGCACGCTGATCGGGACACTCTACCGCGAAGGCTATTACGGGCCGCGCATTTCCATTCGGGTGGATGGCCGTGAAGGCGCATCCATGTCCCTGATTTCCCTCCCCTCCCAAGTCCAGTCCGTGGTGATCGAAGTCACCCCCGGCCCGCGCTTTGTCTTTGGCGAGACCACAGTTGCGCCGCTGGTCAGTGGCACCGAACTGCCAGAGGATTTCAAACGCGGCGAGGTTGCGCATTCCTATCTCGTCGGCGATGCGACAGAGGCGGCCATCGAAAGCTGGCGCGAGGCATCTCACGCAAAAGCTGTGCGCAAGGACCAGAGCATCATCGCGGATCACCCTGAGAAAACTCTGGATGTCGACGTCGAGATTGATCCCGGTCCGGCGGTGAAATTCGGCAAGCTGCAATTCGCCGGAAAGACCACCGTGCGCGAAGGCCGCCTGTCACGGATCGCCAACCTGCCCACCGGTTCCTCCTATCATCCGGACAAGCTTGATCTTGTGACCAATCGCTTACAGAAAACCGGCACCTTCCGCTCAATCACTCTGCGTGAGGCCGAAGAGTTGAACGCCGATGGCACCCTCGACATCACCGCCACGCTGATTGATGACAAGCCGCGCCGGCTTGGTTTCGGTGCGGAACTGTCCTCGCTCGAAGGCGGCACGCTGAGCGCCTACTGGATGCACCGCAACATCACCGACAATGCCGACAGGCTGCGGTTTGACGCCGAGATTTCCGGCATCGGCGGCACCAACGAGATCGACGCCACCTTGTCCGCAAGCTACCGCCGCCCCGCCACGGTGACGCGCAAGACTACGCTGGTGCTGGCCGCAGAACTCGAACATCTGAACGAGCCGGATTACACCTCCGACATCGGGGAATTCACCTTCGGGTTCGATGTGGAAACCTCTCCCAATTCGACCTTTTACGCCGGTCTCGGCTATCGCTATTCGCAGGTCGAGGATGATCTCGGCTCACGCGATTTCTCCTATATCATCCTGCCCATCGAAGGGTCGCGGGACACGCGGGACAATTCACTGAACCCGACCAGAGGCACCTATTTCGAAGCCGACATCACCCCGTTTCTCAGCCTGAACGAAGCCGCCAGTGGCGTCCGCATTTTCGCCGACGGGCGGAGCTATATTTCCTTTGGCGGTGATGACCGGTTTACCCTTGCCGGACGGGTGCAACTGGGCTCGATTTCGGGCGCGGATTACACCGATGTCTCCACCGATATGCTGTTTTTCTCCGGCGGCGGCGGCACTGTGCGCGGGCAGCCCTATCAGTCCCTGGGCGTTGATCTGGGCAGCGGTGACGAGATCGGCGGGTCCAGTTTTCTGGGCCTCTCCGGCGAATTGCGCGCCAAAGTGAAGGGCAACATTTCCGCCGTCGGGTTCTACGATCTCGGCGGGATCGGCACCACCGCCCTGCCCGGCGAAGATGCGGAATGGCACGCAGGCGCCGGTCTTGGCCTGCGCTACAACACAGGCTTCGGCCCGATCCGTCTCGACCTCGCCGGCCCCGTCTCCGGCGACACGGGCGACGGGCTGCAAATCTATATCGGAATCGGGCAGGCCTTTTGATGAAACGCGTTCTTCCACTCACCGCCGGTCTTTTGCTGCCTGTCGCGTTGATCGCTCAGGACACGGAAAACACCGACCGCGACCGCTCCATGATCGTCGGGTTTCTCGAAGACAACCTCTCCGGCGCAGGCCGCGACATCCGCATTGAAGGCTTCAAGGGCCTGCTCTCCTCCACCGCCACGATGGAGGAACTGACCATCGCCGACGAGACCGGCGTCTGGTTCACCCTGCGCAATGCCGAACTGGACTGGAGCCGCACCGCGCTTCTGGCCGGTCGGGTCGAGGTCACACGGATTGCCGCCGAAGAAATCCTATTCGAGCGTCTGCCGGAGACCACCGACGAGGGCATCGACGTGCCCGATCCGGAGGCCACGCCCTTTGCCCTGCCAGACCTGCCTGTTTCCATCGACATCGGCGCGATCGAGGCCGAACGCGTCCGTCTGGGCGCACCGGTTTTGAAACTTGGCGAGGCGGTTGAACTCTCCCTCACCGGCTCCGCCAAACTGGCCGACGGCTCCGGTGAAACCAATCTTCAGATCGAACGGATCGACTCCAAAGAGGGGCAATTCTCCGTTGTGGTCTCTTATGACAACGACTCCGACGTACTGGATCTCGACATCTCGCTGAACGAGGGCGCAGGCGGGCTGATCTCGACGCTGGGCAACCTGCCCGGCTCTCCGCCACTGTCCCTGACCGCCCAAGGCGCAGGGCCGCTTGACGATTTCACCGCCGACATTGCGCTGGCAACCCATGGCGAAGACCGCCTGACGGGCCAGATCGCGCTCAGAGCCGATCCTGACTCGCCCGCCGACACAGCCGCCCCGCGCCGGTTCTCTGCCGATCTCTCCGGTGATCTCACACCGCTCTTCAGCGCAGACTATGCGCAATTCTTCGGCCCCTCCTCCACGCTCACCGCAGCAGGCGTGTCCTATCCCGAGGGCGGCTTTGAACTCGACCGCTTCGCCCTGTCCACCCGCACCCTGTCGCTGGTCGGCTCCACCACTATCGGCGCGGATGGCTGGCCCAGTGCCTTTTCCGTCTCCGGCACGCTGGAAAGCCCCGACGACCGCCCTGTTCTTTTGCCCTTCGGCGAGAGCCGCTCCATGGTGCAACAGGCCGATATTGTCGCCAAATACGATGTAACACGCGGGCAAAGCTGGTCCGCGAATATCGATGTCAGCGACTACACACAGGACGGGCTGGCCATTGCCTCAGCCCGCATCGGTGCACAAGGGACGATCACCCAGCAAAGCACAGCCACAAGCACCGCACTGGGCGCGATCAAGGCCCGTTTCGGCCTGACGGTTCAGGGGCTTGCCTCTGATGATCCGGCCCTGCAGGCGGCCATTGGCGATGCTCCTGCGCTCACCGGTGAAGTCTACTGGCGCGAGGGCGAACCCTTTCTCATCCAGAGCCTTGAGGCCCGCACCGACGCGACCCGCGCCAGCGCTTCCGGCCAGATCAACGGCTTTGACACGGGATTTGAGTTCATCGGCACGCTCGGCCTCGACACGCCCGACCTGAGCCGTTTTGCCGCCTTGTCCGGTCTTGATCTGGCAGGGGCCACAAGCGCCACGGCCAAGGGTAGCATTTCGCCCCTGAACGGCACGTTCGACATTGAGGCCGAGGCCACAGGCACCGATCTGCGCACCGGCATTGAACAGCTCGACGCGCTCACCGGCGGCAGCAGCGACATCCGTCTCTCCGCCAAGCGCGACGAAACCGGCATGACCCTGCGCCCGAGCACGCTCAAGACCGCGGCTCTGGACGTCAGCGCCAACGGTGCGCTCAAGACAGACACGGGGGCGCTCAACCTGACCGCCCGCCTTGATGATGTCTCCCGCCTCGGCGTCGCCCTAAGCGGGCCTTTGACACTGGAGGCCGAGACGGCGCACAGCGGGGCAGACAGCCCTTGGAACACCCGCGCTGTGATGAACGGTCCGGGCGGCTCGACCGCCACGCTGTCCGGCACGCTGGCGCAAGACATGGCGCAGGCCCATCTCGACCTGACTGGCTCCGCGCCTCTGGGCCTGTCCAACCGGCTGACCAGCGCCGCTCTCACGCAGGGCACCTCCACATTCAACCTCGGGATCAACGGCCCTCTGGCGCTCTCCTCAGTTAGCGGGCAAGTGCAGGTCAGTCCCGGCGGGCGCATCGTGATCTCCTCGGCAGGGCTGGCGCTCACGGTCAATCGCGCTGTGGCCACGCTCAACGGCGAGCAGGCGCAACTGGACTTTGATGCCTCTGCCGACACGGGCGGTTCGATTACGGCCTCCGGTCAGGTCGGTCTGAGCGGCGCCCTGCCCGTTGATCTCACCGTGGGTCTCAACACGCTCGGCCTCAGCGATCCGCAGCTTTATGAAACCTCGATTGACGGGGACCTGAGCATCGCAGGTTCGCTCACCGGTGCGGCCAATATCTCCGGCGCTTTGACCCTTGGAGAGACCAATATCACCATCGCCTCTGCAGGGCTTGGCAGCGGCGGCGACATTCCCGACATCCTCCATCGCGGGGCCGCCTCCGGCGTGACCCAGACCCGTGATCGCGCCGGTCTCATTCAAACTGACAGCGGCGGCGGGTCTTCTGCGGTCTACGGGCTGGATGTGACGGTGGCCGCGCCGAACCAGATCTATGTGCGCGGGCGGGGCTTGGATGCCGAACTCGGCGGTCGCATCCGCGTGCGCGGCACCACGGCGGATGTGATCCCTGTCGGGCAATTCTCCTTGATCCGCGGGCGGTTGTCGCTTTTGGGCAAGCGTATTACGATGGAAGAAGGCTCCATCACCTTGCAAGGGGAACTCGACCCGATCCTCTATCTTGTGGCCGAAACAGAGACCGATACGCTCACTGTGCAACTGATCACCGAAGGTCCGCTCAGCGCGCCGGAACTGACCCTGTCCTCCTCGCCGGAGCTCCCCGATGACGAGATCCTCGCGCAGCTTCTCTTCGGCAAGGACCTCAGCGAGATGTCCGCGCTTCAAGCCGCGCAAATGGCAGATGCCGTGGCCACGCTCGCCGGTGGCGGCAGCGGGCTTGTCGGCTCGATCCGTGACAGTTTCGGGCTGGATGATCTGGACCTGCAAACCACCGAAGAAGGAGCAAGCTCCCTCAAAGTCGGCAAGTATATCTCGGATTCGCTCTACACCGATGTCTCCATCGACAATGAAGGCAAATCCGAGATCAATCTGAATTTCGACGCCACGGACAACATCACCCTCAAAGGCTCCGCCTCCTCGGACGGGGATACGGGCGTCGGGGTGTTCTTCGAACGGGACTACTAACGCAGGTTACAGGCATTCAGCATGGCGGCACAAACGCTGCCCGCGCCGCTTCGGCTTTGGCGTGATGTGCGCAATCGGGGTGGTGGTCATTGACCAGCCCCATCGCCTGCATAAAGGCATAACAGGTGGTCGGGCCGACGAATTTCCAGCCCCGCTTTTTCAAATCCTTCGACAGGCGTTTCGAGGTTTCGGTCATCGCGGGCACGCCTTCGATATGCCGCGCCTCCTCGCGCCCTTCATAGGTCCAGAAAAACTGCGCAAGACTGCCGAATTCCTGTTCCATCTCCCGCGCACGGGCCGCGTTGTTGATGGTTGCGGCGATCTTGCCACGATGGCGCACGATGCCCTTGTCTTGCAACAGGCGCTCTATGTCCGCCTGACCGAACAGGGCCACCGCGTGAAAATCGAAGCCCTTGAACGCCGCACGGAAATTTTCGCGCTTTTGCAGGATGGTCCACCACGACAGGCCGGACTGGAAGCCTTCGAGACAGATTTTCTCGAACAAACGGCGGTCATCCGCGACCGGATAGCCCCATTCCTCGTCATGGTATCGGATATATTCCGGATCGCGCGCGCACCACGCACAGCGGTTTAGCCCGTCCTCTGCAGTGAAAAGATGATCCATCGAGACCTCCAGAGACAGGCGCCCACAAAGATTGCGGGTCGCGCCGTGTAACGTGTGAACGCAAAAATCCGTCACACGCGCCGCAAGTTTCGGGCGCGGGCAATCGGGTGTTAGTCGCGGGTGGCTTTGGCCTTCGGACGTAAGCGGATCACCACATCGACAGAGGCAATCTCCGTCCCCTCAGGGGCGGCAGGCAGGCGCTCGATCTTCAGCTCGCTGGAGGGCGCATCGGTCAGCTCCCCTGCGCCTTCCCAGAAGAAATGCGGGTGCTCGTCCATATTGGTGTCGAAATAGCTGCGCGAGCCATCGACCGTCACCTCTTGCATCAAACCGGCGTCGCAGAAGGCTTTCAACGTGTTGTAAACCGTGGCCAGCGACACCTTTTCTCCGGCCTCGCGCGCGGCCTCGAACAGGCTCTCGGCGGTCACATGCCGGTCTTGTCCGTCCCCGACCAGAAGCTTGGCAAGCGCAACCCGCTGACGTGTCGGGCGCACGCCGCCCTCGGCCAGCCAAGCCTCTCCACGGCGAATTTCGATGTCTGCAATCTGGGTCATGTGCGTTCATTTTCCTGGCTACAGAGCATAATATAGGGGGGGAAGCAGGGGAAATTCAATCGTAAATCCCTGACAAGCCGGTTCAAACCCCTTATATTGCGGGAAGAACTGCATGATTTCTTCTCCTGCCTTGCGCCTTGCACGCGCTGTGTGCCGGGTGATAGAGGGAGTGCGACCTAAAAGTTAGATGGGAAGCAGGGCGTTACCACATGACCGAATATCCGACGAGCTTCACGAAAGAAGACCTTTTGAAATGTGCCGCAGGCGAGTTGTTCGGTGAGGGCAATGCACAGCTTCCGGCACCACCGATGCTGATGATGGACCGCATCACCGAGATTTCCGGCGACGGCGGGGCACATGGCAAAGGCCATGTGATCGCTGAATTCGACATCACACCCGACCTGTGGTTCTTTGAATGCCACTTCCCCGGCAACCCGATCATGCCCGGCTGTCTGGGTCTTGACGGCTTGTGGCAGCTCACCGGCTTCAACCTCGGCTGGCGCGGCTGGAAAGGCCGCGGCTATGCACTTGGCGTTGGCGAAGTGAAACTGACCGGCATGGTCCGCCCCGATCGCAAAATGCTCACCTACAAGATCGATTTCACCAAAGCGATCCAGACCCGCCGCCTGACCATGGGCGTCGCGGACGGGATCGTCGAAGCCGACGGTGAAGTCATCTATCAGGTCAAAGATATGAAAGTTGCGTTGTCGGAGAATTAAGAAACGACGACATTACCAGATGAAGAGCGGCGGGGTGAAAACCTCGCCGTTTTTGTTTGAAATGATGCTGAAAGTTAGTTTTAATCAATTTACATTTGTGAGGCCACAGAGATGAACTTTATAATACTTATCTTAAAAATTATAATCGGCATAGTATTCGGCATCAGCGCAGCTGTAGCGTTGTCTCCTGCTTTTGCCGCATTTACATCGGATCAAGACAATATCGCTCAAGCAATTATGCTCGCCTTGATCCCGATAGTCGCATTACTTTGCCTTTTCGCGCCAACCGTTCGAAGGGCATTTGGACGCGGCTTCCTTGTCCTAGGCGCTTCTGTCTTCGCGCTTCCAATTTCTACATTCTTACTCTCAGGACGAGCCGCGAATGAAGTGATAGGAACTGCGGATCAAGGATCTGAAGCACTCGCTGCAGTCGGAGCCGGGATGGCAGGAGTTGCGATTACGGGAGTTGCAACATTCATCGGATTGATTATTGGCTCTATTCTAATAATTATTGGCCTCGTGCTTAGCCTTGGCGGGCGACGTGAAGTTATTGTCGTGTCTGGCAACGAATAGATCAGCACAAAGCCGAAAAAGGATTAGGTCCAATATGATACTTGGCAACCTTATATCAAAATCCATTATACTCGCGGCATTTAGCTTTTACGCGTATTCAGCACAGGCCGACCCTATTCCACTTTCTGATTACCTCGAAACAATGGACCTAACAGAAGTCAGCTTTTCAGGTCGAATTAAATATGACAGCAGTGAAGACAGTTTCACATTTTATGACGAGAATCGTGAACCATTTGGCGTAACCATTGATGCAGGACGCGCCGCACGTGAGCAGATCGAGACTAAATGCGACTACCCTAGCTTCTTTGTTTCATATGATGACCTCTGCTCTATCTCGGGAAGCGGCACAGTCGAGATTAGGGGATCACGAATTTACCTAAGCATAGAAGCCGTCAAAACACTCACTAAGTAAACCGCTTCGGGGCACGCATAAAATGGCCCCCTTGCACGCCCCTCCCCCCCTGCCTTACAACAAACCCAAGCAATAGAAGGAGCACGCAATGCGTCGCGTCGTCGTCACAGGTTTGGGGATCGTCTCCTCCATCGGCAATAATGCCGAAGAAGTTCTTGCCTCTCTGAAGGCAGGTAAATCCGGCATCACCGCCAATGAAGACATGAAAGAATACGGTTTCCGCTCGCAGGTTGCAGGGGCCGTGGACATTGACATCAAGTCCCATGTCGACAAACGCGCGCTGCGGTTCATGGGACCGGGGGCTGCCTATGCCTATATTGCCATGGGTCAGGCGATTGCCGATTCCGGTCTCGAAGAGAGTGACGTGGTGAACCCGCGCACCGGTCTGATTGCCGGTTCGGGCGGTCCGTCCACCTCCGCCATGCTGACCGCGCATCAATCCGTGCTCAAGACCATGTCCACCAAGCGCGTCGGGCCGTTTGCCGTGCCGAAATGTATGGCCTCCACGATTTCCGCCAATCTGGCCACCGCGTATCAGATCAAGGGGATCAACTACTCGATCACCTCGGCCTGTTCGACCTCGCTGCATTGTATCGGGTCTGCCTCCGAGCAGATCATGATGGGCAAACAGGACGTGATGTTCGCAGGTGGTGGCGAGGAACTGGACTGGACCCTGTCCTGTCTGTTCGACGCAATGGGTGCGATGTCGTCGAAATTCAACGACACACCGGACAAGGCGTCGCGTGCCTTTGACGCAAACCGCGATGGTTTCGTGATCTCCGGCGGCGGGGCAATTCTGGTGCTCGAAGAACTCGAACATGCCAAGGCGCGTGGCGCCAAGATTTATGCCGAAGTGACCGGCTTTGCCGCCACCTCCGACGGGGCCGACATGGTTGCGCCCTCCGGTGAAGGCGGGGAGCGGGCGATGCGTCTGGCGCTTCAGTCGCTCGAAGAAGGCCGCAAGGTCGGCTATATCAACGCCCACGGCACCTCCACACCTGTGGGTGATGTCGGCGAGGTCGAAGCCGTGCGCCGCGTCTTCGGTGAAGGCAACACGCCGGTGATTTCCTCCACCAAATCCATGACCGGCCACTCCCAAGGGGCCACCGGTGCGCAAGAGGCGGTCTACTGCCTTCTCGCGCTCGAAAACGACTTCATCATCCCGTCGATCAACGTCGAAACCCTCGACCCCGCGATCCACGAAGGCGAAGTCGCAACCAAACTGGTGGAAAATGCGGGCCTCGATACGGTCATGACCAATTCCTTCGGCTTTGGCGGCACCAACGGTTCGATGCTTTTGTCGAAATATCACGGATAAAAAACATGGCAGATCTTCTCAAAGGCAAACGCGGCCTCGTTATGGGCGTCGCCAATGAACGCTCGATCGCTTGGGGCATCGCGAAAGCCTGTGCCGCCGAGGGTGCGGAACTGGCATTCACCTATCAGGGCGAGGCCTTCGGCAAGCGGCTGCAACCGCTGGCGGAAAGCGTCGGATCGGACACGATGGTGGATGTGGACGTGACCAACCCTGCCCAGATGGACGAGGCTTTTGCCGCGCTCAAAGCCAAGTGGGGCAAGCTCGATTTCGTCGTGCACGCCATCGCCTATTCCGACAAGGCCGAGTTAACGGGGCGTTTCCGCGACACCTCGGTGGAGAACTTCAAGAACTCGCTGCACATCTCGTGTTACAGCTTCATCGACGTGGCCAATCGCGCCTCCGAACTGATGACCGAGGGCGGCACCTTGCTGACGCTGACCTTTGAAGGTTCGAACAAGGTTGTGCCGAATTACAATGTCATGGGCGTGGCGAAAGCGGCGCTGGAATCTTCCGTGCGCTATCTGGCAAATGATCTGGGCCCCGAAGGCATCCGCGTGAACGCGATCTCTCCCGGCCCGATGAAAACGCTTGCGGGATCAGCCATTGGCGGCGCGCGCCGGACCTACAAACATGCCGAACAAAACGCCCCGCTGCAATCCAACGCCACGCTGGAGGCGGTCGGAGCCACGGCGGTCTATCTGGCGTCGGATGGCGGCAAATTCACCACGGGCGAGATCATCCGCGTCGATGGCGGCTATCACATCATGGGGATGCCGCGGATCGAGAACATCTGATTCATCCGAAGTGAGGTCGCTCACGCGGCTCCGAGATCAAAGCCCTGCCCTCACCGGCGGGGCTTTCGCGTATTTAGAACTGACACTTTGGCGCCAGTCTTCAGGCCATCGCCTCGCACGTCCAGCCGCTACGACGCGCCACCCGGTCCGCAGCCGTCACAGTCCTCGCAAGCCCGTGCGCGTTTCTTCATCGTATGGAAATGTTTGTCCCAGCTTTCAGCATCCCCGAATTCGAGGAAATGCTGATATTTTTCGTGGCGGTCCGGCATGACCCGCGCGTGTTTGATCGGGCACCAGTAATATTCCGTGCGCCCCGCCACCTCGCGCACATAGGACAGCAACCCGTTACAATAACCGCAATAGAGACAGTTCAGTTTCTGCATGAAGTTGAGATAGGTGAGCTTGTGCCGGTCCACCGCGATGTAGCCTTTGCGGTCGACCTTCGGGATGCCATAGACCGGAAAGCATATCCGCTGATAGATCGTCACGAAGATGTCCAGCAAGACGAAGGGGATGATCAGGCTATAAATCACCGGCGCGGTGACAATTTCCCAAGGGCGCGCCCGACGCAGAAACACCGACCAGCGCACCCGCAGCCTGCGTCCGCGTTTGCGCGCCTCTTCCTCGAAAACCACTCGTCCGTTGGAAAACCGGTATTGGAAGCGTTTGCGCGCCTCCAGTCCCTCTTTTTCGAGCTGCCCCTGCAATTCCCGCAAGCTTTCGCGAAGCTTTTCCACCGTGCTGTTCATTGAGAGGCCTCCAGCCATTTTTCCTTAACAGTAGAGCCCACAATGGTGCGGGCAAGACAGATCAGGAGCGGCGCGTCTTTTTTGTTCCATTTGTTGCCCGTTTTGTTGTCCATTTTGTTGCTCACCCGGAAACATTTTGTTGCTCCCCGCCAAGATGCGCCGCAGGCGCCGCCCGCGCCACATTCATGCCATATTTAAGTCCCATCAAAGTCCAGAATGCAACTTCAAGGCTGTGAACCAACGCTCTTATGACCTTACTTTTGCTCGCCATTGCTCTGGGTGTCATGGCCCTGCCCCTTGTGACAAGCCCTGCCCCCTCGCAAGGCCGTATTCACGCAAGCGGGTTCAACGGGACGAGCGTGGTCATCGGCTTCATGGTGACAATCGCGGTCGTCGCGGTCACATCGCCGCTGTTCGGTTTCGGCTTTGTTCTGGCGGTGCTCTTGCACGAGTTGGGCGCAGCCCTCGCCATTCGCCTCATCGGGCATGATGTCGCCCGCGTGCGGCTTGTGCCCCTGCCCTTCATGGCGCCGCCCCGCTCGGATCGTCCCTTTGATCATGCGCTCGAAGAAAGTTTCGTGGCACTTTACGGCCCCGCACTCGCAATCCCGCCCGTAGTCATCGCCTTTGGTCTGGCGCATGTTCTGGCCCCTGTCGCACCGCGGCTGGCCAATTTTCTACACATCACGGCGGTCATGCTGGGCACCTTCAACTTTGTCATGCTGCTCCCGTTTCTGCCCTTCGGCGGCGGACGTGTCATCCGCGGGATCTCAGACGCATTCTGGCCGCAACTCGGCACGTTTCTGACCCTGTTCATGACGGCGGCCTTTGCCTCGGCGGCGCTGCGTGACCAGTCTCTTGCTATGGCCATCCTTGCCGCTGCGGGGCTTCAAAGCCTCCTGCACCGCCGCCGTCCGGATCAGGACCGGCTTACGCACAATCAGGCGCTTCTGGTCATGGCGTGTTATGCCTTTGTACTGACCGTGCATTTCACCGCAGGCTTCCGGCTTTTGGCCGAACTGGTCTGAGCCAGCCCCTTTTCTCTCCGGCGCGGACATGACAATCTGCGCGTGAGAGGAAACACCATGGTTCAGCATTTCACCACGACCGACGGGATCAGGCTCGCCTATGACGTTCAAGGCGAAGGCCCGCCTCTGCTCTGTCTGGCCGGCCTCACGCGGAACATGGATGATTTCGAACCCGTGCTCGAATTTGCAGACCGAGCGCAGATCATCCGCCTCGACAGTCGCGGGCGTGGTGCATCGGACTATGACCCCGATTTCATGAATTACACGATCCCGCAGGAGGGTGCCGATGCGTTGGCGTTGCTCGACCATCTCGGTATCAACAAGGCGGCCATTCTGGGCACCTCGCGCGGCGGGTTGATTGCGATGGCGCTGGCCCTGATCGCGAAAGAGCGGCTCTCGGGTGTGCTGTTGAATGACATCGGGCCGGAGATGGACCCCGAAGGCCTGTCGCATATCATGGATTACCTTGGCCGCCCCTCCGCCTACCGCAGCTTTGATGATGCCGTCGACAAACTGCCCAAGGCTCTGGGCACCCAGTTCCCCAATGTCAGCCCCGCGCAATGGCGCGTCTATGCGCGCCGGATCTGGACCGAGGGTGAACGCCGCCTGCAACTGCGCTACGACCCGAAACTGCGCGACGCCATTGAAGCACAGAGTGTCACTGGAGATTTGCCCGACCTCTGGCCCCTGTTCGACGCGCTCGACGGCCTGCCTCTGGCGCTTTTGCGGGGCGAGAATTCCAACCTTCTGACCCGCGCCTGCATGGAAGAGATGCAAAGACGCCGTCCCGACATGATCTCGGCCGAGGTCATGGATCGCGGTCATGTGCCCTTTCTCGACGAGCCGGAAAGCCACGCCGTCATCGCCAAATTCATCGAGGCCATCTCATGAGACTAGACCTGCCCAACATCACCCTCAACGTCGAGGACAGCGGCCCGAAAGAGGCGCCTGCGGTGGTCTTCGCCCATGCTTTGGGGACCAACCTGCATCTCTGGGACGCGGTCCTGCCGCATCTGCCGGAGGGGCTTCGGCTCATCCGGTATGACCTGCGCGGACATGGCGGTTCGGACGCCCCCGAAGGCCCCTATGCCATGGGCACTCTGGTGCGCGACGCCGAACAGCTTCTCGACGCGCTGGACGTCACAGACGCGGTCTTTGTCGGCATCTCCATCGGCGGGTTGATCGCGCAGGGGCTGGCGGTCAAACGCCTTGACCAGATACGCGCGCTGGTGCTGTCCAACACAGCGGCCAAGATCGGCGTGCGCAGCGTCTGGGACAAACGCATCGCGGACATCCGTGAAAAGGGTCTGGAGTCCATCGTTGCCCCCACGCTGGAACGCTGGTTCGCACCGGCCTTTCGCAAGACCGAAGAGGCGCAACGCTGGGGCCGCGCCATAACCGAGACGCCGCTCGAAGGCTATCTGGGTTGCGCGGCAGCGGTTGCGGGCACGGATTTCTACACACCGACCTCCGGCCTGCGCCTGTCCTGTCTGGGCATTGCGGGCGGGTATGACGGTTCCACCCCGCCCGATCTGGTGCGCGAAACTCTGGGCGTCATTCCCGGTTCAAGGTTTGAACTGATGCGCCGCTCCGGTCACCTCCCGCCGGTTGATGCGCCAGAAGACTATGCCGCGCTGTTGAGTGATTTCCTGATCGAAATTGCCCATGACAAACGCGATCCCGATCCGCGTGATCCGGCACCGAATTTAACCGGTCACACACATTCCCATTCCCACAACCATGACCATGACCATGACCATGATGGAGGCTGCTGTGGCTGATCCTGCCTTTCTTCTGGTCCACGGCTCTGCCCACGGGGCATGGTGCTGGCGTGATCTTCTGACCGCCCTGCATGCACGTGGCCTCAAGGCCCGCGCGCTTGACCTCCCCTCTCACGGAGAGAGCCTGACGGATTACACCGAAGTCACGCTGGACCGCTACCGCAACGCCATTCTGGCCGATATTGCCAAACACGGCGGCCCTGTCGTGTTGGTGGGCCATTCCGCAGGCGGCTTTGCCATCGCAGCCGCGGCAGAGAAAGCCCCCGAGAAGATCGCCGCGCTCGTCTATCTCTGCGCCTATGTGCCTCAAGACGGCATGAGCCTTGCCGATATGCGCAGAACGGCAGAGGAGCAACCGATCCTCAAGCTGATCGAACGCACCGACGATGGCCGCGCCTTCCGGTTCAATGCCGCAGGTATGGAGGCACTGTTCCACGACTGTCCGGCGGAGGCTGCAGACTATGCAAAGACCCGTCTCGGCGCGCAGGCCATCAAACCGCAAGACACGCCGCTGCACATCACCGATGCCTCCCGCAGCCTGCCACGGCACTATGTGATCTGTGAAAACGACCGTGTGATCCCGCCCGAAGAGCAACGCAAGATGGTCGCGGACTGGCCCGAGGACTGCGTCCACAGTCTGCCATCCGGCCATTCCCCCTATTTCTCGATGCCGGAGCGCCTTGCCGATGTGTTGCAACCACTTGTGCGCCCGAAACAGCAGGATGGATGATGGACAGACCCGTGACATGAGGTCACAAAGGCGAGGCTCTTCATTCCGGATCACGCCATGTCCCGACGCCTGCCCATCCTCTTTATCACCATCACGGTTCTGATCGACGGAATCGGGATCGGGCTTATCTTTCCGGTCATGCCCTCGCTCATCCGCGAATTGACGGGCCGAGCATTGGCCGATGCCGCCCTCTGGGGCGGGGTTCTGGCGACCGGATTTGCCGTGATGCAATTCCTCTTCGGCCCGCTCGTCGGCAACCTCTCCGACCGTTTCGGGCGCAAGCCGGTCCTGCTGACCGCGCTTGGCGTGATGATGCTCGACTATCTGGTGATGGCACTGGCCCCGACCATCTGGCTCCTGCTCCTCGGGCGGCTCGTCGCGGGGATCACCGCCGCAACACCCGGAACTGCAGCGGCCTTCATGGCCGACATCTCCGCCCCCGAAGACCGCGCGCGCAATTTCGGCTATGTCCATGCCGCTTTCGGCGTGGGCTTTGCCCTCGGGCCGATGGTCGGCGGATTTCTGGCAGGGGTCGACACCCGCGCCCCGTTTTTCGCCGCAGCCGCCATGGCCGGTGCCAATATGCTCTTTGGCCTCATTGTCATGCCCGAAAGCCTTGCGCCGGAAAACCGCCGCAGCTTCCAATGGCGGCGGGCCAATCCCTTCGGCGCTTTCCGTGCCATTGGCGAGCTCAAGGGCCTTGCCGGCCTGCTCACCGTCTTTGGCCTCTATGAGCTGGCCTATTTCGTCTACCCCGCGATCTGGGCCTTTTTCACCGAGGAACGTTTCGGCTTTGACACGGCCACCATCGGGATGACTCTGTTCACCTTCGGCGTCAGCATGGGGCTGGCGCAGGCGCTTCTGGTCGGACCTCTGGTCAACCGCTTCGGCCCCTACCGTGTGGCGATGGCGGGAATCTTTCTGGACAGCGTGGTGTTTCTCACCCTCGGGCTGACCTCCTTGGTGCCACTGGTCTGGATCATGAGCATCCTGTCGGGCATTTCCGCCATTTCCATTCCGGCGCTGCAAGGCATGATGAGCCGCGCCACGCCGGACAACCAGCAGGGTGAACTACAGGGCGTGACCAGTTCCATCGCCGCGCTGGCCACCATCTTCAGCCCGCTCCTGATGACCGAAACCTTCGCCATATTCTCACGCCCCGGCACGGCACATTACCTGCCCGGCGCACCGTTTCTTCTGTCTCTGGCGATTGTCATGATCGGCGGCGTGATCCTGTGGCGCTGGCGTCAATTGCACCGAATTTGATCTGGGCCCATAAAAATTCGGGAGAATCTGTTATACTGCAAAGCCTGAAGTCTTTCGCCACGGGTGCGCGGCAGTGGCCTTGGCCGCTGTTCGCACAACCGTGACTCATGTGAAAAGGAGGAAAGCTTATGACACGTCATATCGCTGACACATCCCACCGCAACGCCGGTTCCAGCCGTTTGGTCCATTACATCGCCCAAGAACGCGCCGCTGGCCGCTCTCGGGTCTGGACCCAGATGGACCGCGCCCGCAAAGGCCCCAAAGACGCCTCGCGCGTCAAGCAGTTCCTGCGGATTGACCGCGGCCTGACCGCCTGAATATCTGCCTGAAATCCGGCATCCAACTGGCCCGCTGCCCTCGCGGGCCAGTTTGCAAGCGAAACAGCTTTGCAAAGTTTTCCACAAAATTCGCAATTGCAAAGATTGATTCAAAAATCTGTGCGCAAAATGTATATCGGGGTTGCCTTTGTCGCCTAGGGTGGAATTAGGGCTGGAAGCCCCCGCCGGATCGGGCATAGATGCAAGCAACGGGCGTTTGGGAGGAAACGGTCGGACATACATGTGACATCTCTTCCCGAATTGCGCCTCACGCATATTTTCTAGCCGGAGAGTTCCCTCGTGACCATTGCACGCCGTCCTGTTCCCGCCTTCCTGCAATCCAAAATCATGTCCGCCGAGGATGCCGCCGCCCTTGTCCATAACGGGGCGACTGTCGGCATGAGCGGCTTTACCGGTTCGGGCTATCCGAAAGCCGTGCCGCTGGCACTGGCCGCCCTAATCGAAGACCGCCACGCCAAAGGCGAAGATTTCCGCATCAAGATCTGGTCCGGCGCATCGACCGGCCCCGAGCTTGACGGCGCTTTGGCAAAGGCCAACGGCATCGACTTCCGCCTGCCCTACAACTCCGATCCCATTGCCCGCGAAAAGATCAACGCAGGCGAGATGAACTATTTCGACATGCACCTGAGTCAGGTCGCGCCGATGGCGTGGCAAGGGTTTCTGGGCAAGCTCGACACCGCCGTGATCGAAATCTCCGGCATCACGCCGGACGGCGATCTGATCCCTTCCTCCTCTGTTGGCAACAACAAGACATGGCTGGAATGTGCGGACAAGGTCATCCTCGAACTGAACTCCTGGCAAAGCGAACATCTCAACGGGATGCACGACATCTATTATGGCACGGCCCTACCGCCGAACCGAGTGGCGATCCCGCTCGACAAGGCGGACGACCGCATCGGCCAGCCGCATTTCAAAGTGGACCCGTCCAAGATTGTCGCCATTGTCGAGACCGAGACACCGGACCGCAACGCGCCTTTCGCCAAACCGGACAAGACCGCGCTCGACATTGCGGGACACCTGCTCGAATTCCTGTCCCATGAATTGAAAATGGGCCGGATGCCGAAAGAGCTTCTGCCGCTGCAATCCGGTGTGGGCAACGTGACCAACGCCGTGCTGGCAGGGCTGCTGGACAGCCCATTTGAAAACATGACCGCTTTCACAGAAGTCATTCAGGACGGCATGCTCGACATGCTGGATGCGGGCAAGCTGCGCATGGCGTCGGCCACGGCCTTCTCGCTCTCGCCGGAAGCAGCCGAGAAATTCAACGCCGAGGCGCATCGCTACCGTGACAAGCTGATCCTGCGCCCGCAAGAAATCTCCAACCATCCGGAACTGGTGCGCCGTCTGGGCTGTGTGGCGATGAACGGGCTGATCGAAGCGGACATCTACGGCAATGTGAACTCCACTCACGTCATGGGCTCGCGCATCATGAACGGCATCGGCGGCTCCGGCGACTTTGCCCGCAACGCCTCTGTGTCGATCTTCATGACCCCGTCGACCGCCAAAGGTGGCGCGATCTCCGCGATTGTTCCGATGGCAAGCCATGTGGACCACATCAATCAGGACGTTCAGGTCATTGTCACCGAACAGGGCCTTGCCGACCTGCGCGGACTGGATCCGAAAAAAAAGGCCGAACAGATCATCGAAAAATGCGCCCATCCGGCGTATCGCGACATGCTGCGCGATTACTACGAACGCGCCAAGAAAAGCTCCTTCGGCGGCCACGCCCCGCACGATCTGCGCGAGGCCTTGAGTTGGCACCAGCGGTTTATCGATACCGGCTCGATGAAATAACGTCATCAAAGGCCCTCCCCGCGAGGGCCTTTTTCTTGCCTTCGACGCGGTTTGTGACAGGCTATCCGCTGACACCCGCCAGAGTTTCGATCAGAGTTCCCACCATGACGCCAGACCAGATGACAGAACTTGCCCGCAGCCTCGCCACCGGACTGGACGCGGCCGACGACCTGCACCACGCCATTCTGGCGGGTGTGACGGAGGGCACGCTCTCGGATCGAGAGGCGGATGCGCTGTTCCCCAAGGTCCGCGCCGAGGCAAGCACAGCCCTCGCCGCGCGGCTTGACCAGTTGGACGCAGGCTTCCTTACCGCCGTGATCCGCCATGCCGCAGGCCATGCCCCCGTCCCGACAGCGGCCACAATCCAGTCGCACCTGCGCCGGACCGCTGTGGCCCCCGTCATGACGCCAGACCCACAAGACACGCCCGCCACCGCCCTGCCCTCCGACCGTGCGGGCATGCCCGCTTTTTCAGACCCCGCATTTGATCCGTGGTTTGCAGCACTGCGCACAGGCGATGACATGCTCTATGGCTACGGGCTTTATGGCGAAAAGCGGCGCGTGTATCAGGCCGACCAGTATCGCGATGCTTCTGGGCCGGAGCCACGCGCACGCCATCTCGGCATCGACATTTTCGCCCCCGCAGGCACGCCCGTCACCGCGCCCCTATCAGGCCGCGTGCATCGGGTGGCATACAATGCCGATCCGCTGGACTACGGTCATACGGTGATTTTGAAACATCAAACCGAGGACGGCACGCCGTTCTGGACGCTCTATGGACATCTCGGACAACCTCTTGTCGTTGAAGGCGCATCCGTTGACGCGGGTCAGAGCATTGCGCCTCTGGGCGACTGGCATGAAAACGGCGGCTGGGCTCCGCATCTGCATTTCCAGATCATCACCAGCCTGCTGGCGCAAACCGGCGGCAATTTCTTCGGCGTCGGGCATGACAGTCTCTGGCCGGTCTGGGCCGAGATTTCTCCCGACCCGAACCTGATCCTGCGCCTGCCCGAAACCGTCTTTACGCTTTAAGCCGAGGCCATCTCTGGCGTCAGTTCCACAGGGATGTCTCCCGTGCCGAAAGCCTGCATCTGGTCTTCGGCCCAATAGCGGATGTCTTGCAGCTTGACCATCTTGCGATTGGAGATCATCCGCCCGCGGCGCTCCTCTTTCGGCAGATCAAGCGCGAACTGGATCGCCCCGTCCATCGACTTGTGCGAGAAGGGATTGGTCGGCACGGCGGCGGCTACTTCCACCGCAGCCCCTGCAAATTCGGACAGGACCAGAACCCCGTCCTCATCGGTGCGCGCGGCGCAGTATTCCTTGCACACAAGGTTCATCCCGTCGGCCAGAGGCGTGATCCACGCCACATCCGCCGCACGGTAATAGGCCACGAGATCCTCGAACGGCACAGGGCGGGAAATCAGTGCAATGGGTTGCCATTCAAACGAACCATAGCGCCCGTTGATCTTGCCCGCGAGATGTTCAAGGTCGCGCTGGATTTCCTCATAGGCAGTCATGCCCGAGTTGGCCGCCACAGAGACATGCATCAACCGCACCTTGCCGCGCAGGTCCGGACGGGTTTCCAGCAGGCGTTCATAGCTCTCAAGCTGTTCGATCCCGCCTTTCGTGTAATCCGTGCGCCCGACAGAGAGGATCAACTGGGCGCCGCCAATCTCCTCCTTGATTTCATTGACCTTCGCGGCGGTTCTATCGCTTTCTGCCACGGTCTCGATATACTCCACATCCACGCCGACGGGGCTGGCCTGAAGCCGGACCACGCGATCCTCGAACCCGATCTCGGTGACCACGGACTGCTCCGACAGGGCCGAAGACTCCGAAGCCAGTTCAGGTTTGACCTTCTCGCGTTTGAGCGTTTCGACCTCCAGCAGCGAGCGTGCCGCAGAGACGAAATTGTTCACATAGCGCGGGATGTGGAGCCCCACGACATCGCAGGCCAGAAGGCTTTCCAGAATCTCCTTACGCCAAGGCAGCACGTTGAAAATATCCGCACTCGGAAATGGCGTGTGGTGGAAAAAGCTGATCTTCACATCTGGCCGCAAGGTGCGCAGGTAGCCCGGCACCAGCCACAGGTTGTAGTCATGTATCCAGACCACAGCCCCCTCGGCGGCTTCTGCGGCGGCGGCCTCGGCAAAGGCCCAGTTCACCTCACGGAAGGTCGGCCAGTCGACAGGGTCGTAATTGTAGCGCTCCTTGAACCCGTGCAGGATCGGCCAGAACGCCTCTTTCGACGAAACATGGTAAAAACTTGTCACCTGTTCCGGCGTCAAAGGCAGACGCGAGACGGTATATTTGCCGTAATGGTCATCAATCTCGATGACCTGCTCGAAGTCGGGGTTGGCCGGATCATCGGCATGTTTCCATGCGATCCACGCGCCTTTGTCGACACGGCCAAAGAAGCTCTTGAGCGTGGGCACGATCCCGTTCGGGCTTTTGTTTTCGCGATATTCGATTTTGCCATCCACCTCGACCTCTTCGTAAGGCTGGCGGTGGTAGACGATCACAAGATTGGACGACATATCAGACTCCTTTCGGGGCGTCATGAAGGTCAAGCGCATGGATGGCCTCAAGGATGCCGGAGGCACCGGCACTGCAGGCGTGGTAAACGCTCTCGTGGCCATGCAAACGCTGTGTAAGGGCGGTTTCCGAATTGCCGACGGCGACCGCGTTGAGGCCGGAGACCAGCATCGACAGATCGTTCATCGTGTCACCCGCGCACAACACGCGGGCCTCGGGAATGCCCAGATGGGAAATGAGCCGCTTGATCGACGGGCCTTTGGAGATCCCCTTGGGCAGCACGTCGAAATAGCGGTTGTCGGAAATGAGCCAGTCCAGCCCGAGTTCTTCGACCAGACGCTCGGCGGCGGCGTCATAGGTCTCAGGCTTCAGGTCGTAGCTCACGCGGTAGCGAAAGGCGGTGGGCTGGAGCGTCAGGCCGGAAACACCTTCCAGCGTGGCGCGGACGAGATCGCCGCGATCACTCCAGCAGGCGGCAATATCCGCCTCAAGCTCGGGGATCGGCTCCACATGGCCATCGTCGCGGACATGGGCAATCGTGGTGCCCACATCGCCGACGACATATTCGGGCCAAGGCAGCCCCTCTTCGCGGCACATCTCCATGATGAATTCCGGATCGCGTCCGGTCACAAAGATAAGCCCGACAGTGTCGCGATTGGCTTCGATCCAGTCGTAAAGCACCCTGCGCGCCTCTTGCGAGCCGCCAAGAAACGTCCCGTCCAGATCGGTCGCAAGGGTAAAGCGGCGCGCGGCAATGGCCGGACGCGGTGTAACATAAACAGTCATAGGTCAGTCAGCTCCGAATTGCAGAGGCATGTCAGGGATGGGATGGGTGAGCGCCAGATCAAGCGCATTGGGTTCCGCCTCGATCGGGCGGGCCCAGAGCGCGGAAAAGGCCTCTTGCAGATCGGCCCCCTTGTGCAGCACCGCATTCACGGTTTCACAAATCGGCATGGGCACATGGATGCGATGCGCCAGATCGGTGACAGAGACCGCATTGACCTCGCCCTCGACGACCACAGGACGTCCCTCGAAACAGGAGGGGCGCGGGATGCCTTGGCCGAGTTGATAGCCCAGAAACATATTGCGCGAGGTGATCGAGCTACAGGTCAGCGTCAAATCACCCGCCCCCGAAAGACCCGTCACGGTTTCGCGCGAACCGCCCAAGGCTTGCGCAAGCTGCTTCATCTCGTCGGTGCCGCGCGTGATCAGCGCCGCGCGGGTGTTCTCGGCAAAGCCCGCGCCCGACATCATGCCGCATGCGATAGCGATGACATTCTTGACCGCGCCGCCCACTTCGACGCCCACCAGATCGTCCGAGACATAGGGCCGGAACCCGCCGCCCGAAAGCGACATGGCCAGCCGCGCCGCCGGACTTTTCGCCGGATTCAGACGGTCAACATAGGAAAAAGGAAAGGCCACGGTCGCTGCGGTCGGGTGATCCAGCGCGGTTTCGCGCGCAAATGTCGGACCGGAGACCGCCCCGACCGGATGACCGGGAAGCTCTTCGCCAACAACTTCGGACAAAAGATAGCCCGTGCGTCGCTCGACCCCTTTGCAGGCCAGCGCGATCGGGATGCCTTTCGGGATATGCGGTGCGATTGCCTGACACATCGGGCGTAGCGTCGATGACGGGGTCACCATCAAAACGGCCTCTGCGCCGTCAAGCGCCTCCGACAGATCAGCCGTGGCTGTCAGACCGTTTGGAAGATCGACCTCTGACAGATAGTCCGCATTCTGTCGGGTTTCATTGATCCGTTTCGCCAGATCAGGACGACGCGCCCAGAGGCGCACCTCCCGACCATTGCGCGCAAGAACGGAAGCGAGTGCAGTCCCCCAGCTTCCGGCGCCAAGAACGGCGACGCGGGCATAGGGCTGCGACGGGGTGTGGGATATAGAATCCTTGATGGGGAGCTCCTTTTGGGTGCTCTTTCTCAGATATGTTCTCTTCAGGTTCCGCGCGCCCCACCCGCCTCGTATTTCGAGGCCGCGCGACAAGGGGCTAAAGACATACAACTCGTGTCAGCGCCATGCGGGTCGGTCATGCATATGTAGCTCAACGCGGAGCCAGACCGAACGGGTCCGTCGCGTGGACCCTGCCAGAAAGGTAGCAGGTCGGGCCAAAACTTCAACCCGACTTCGCTGCAATGCGGCGAAAGCCCTTGATATAACGGCAAAGTTTTATCGCATCTGCCTAAATACTACGCACATATCCGGATGTTGGATCTGGCCATAGACGGCCCAACCGCTAACTGGCGCGCCCTCAGCACAAAAAACGCGCACCGTTTTACCGGCGCGCGTTTCAGATTCCACAGGATCAAATCAAAGGATCAAAGATTACCCTTCGACATTTCAGAAGCGAGGAAATCCGCCTGACGGATCGCCAAAGCCACGATGGTCAGCGTCGGGTTTTCCGCCGCGCCCGAGGTGAATTGCGACCCATCCGAGATGAACAGGTTGGCAATATCGTGGGTCTGCCCGTGCTTGTTGACCACACCATCACGCGGGTTCTCGGACATCCGGTTGGTGCCAAGGTTATGCGTCGACGGATAGGGCGGCGTCGGCAAAACCCGCGTTGCGCCAACCGCATCATAGATCGCCATCCCTTGTTTGTAGGCATGATCACGCATGGCGATGTCATTGGGGTGATTATCGTAATGCACATTGGCCACCGGCAGGCCGAACTGGTCGGTCACGTCGTGATTCAATGTGATACGGTTGGTCTCCTGCGGCATGTCCTCGCCCACGATCCACATGCCGGCCATGTTCTCGTAGCTGTCCAGCGCCGTGGTAAACTCGCGCCCCCAGCCGCCCGGATCAAGGAAGGCCGCCATGAACGGCAAGCCAAGGCTCAGGGTTTCCAGCTCATAGCCGCCGACAAAACCGCGCTCGGGGTCATGGCGCGCCTCGTCCTGAACGATCCCCGCCATCGTTGTGCCACGCCACATCCGCACAGGCTTGTCGAACACACCATAGACCGAGCCTGTCAAATGGCGCATATAGTTGCGCCCGACCTGACCCGAGGAGTTCGCAAGCCCGTCAGGGAACATGCTTGAGGCCGAATTCAGCAGAAGACGCGGGCTTTCAATCGAGTTGCCCGCCACGCAGACCACGCGGGCCTTCTGAAGCTGCAAAGCGCCATCTGCATCATAATATTCGACGCCGGTGACCTTGCCCTCGTCATCGTGCAGGATACGCGCCACATGGGCATGAACGCGCACTTCGAGATTGCCGGTCGCTTCGCCTTCCGGAATGTCGGTATAGGCCGACGACCACTTCGCACCCCATTTACAGCCCTGAAAGCAAAAGCCGGTCTGTTGGCACATGACCCGGTCACCATCCTCATGCGACATGATCGCCATGCGTCCGGTGTGAACCTCTTCATAACCAAGCGCCTTGGCACCGGCTTCCAGAACCTTGTAGTTGTTGTTGCCCGGCAGACCCGGCCAGCCGTTGGTCCGTGTCACGCCCAGTTTCTTTTCGGCCTTGTCATACCAGGGCGCCATCTCCGCCCCGTCAATCGGCCAATCCAGAAGGTTCGCCCCCTGAACCTCTCCGTAATTCGTCGCGGGCTTCCACTCATGCTCCTGAAACCGCAGCGAAGCTCCCGCCCAGTGTGTTGTCGTGCCCCCGACGGCCTTGACGATCCATGCGGGCAAACCGCTGAAATCATCCGCCACGCGCCAGTCGCCCGATGTGGTGCGCGGGTCGGTCCATGCCAACTGTCCGAAGCTCTCCCATTCATCATTGATGAAGTCTTCCGGCATATAGCGCCCGCCAGCTTCCAGTGCGACGACGCTGATACCCTTCTGGGCCAGTTCATTCGCCAGCACACCACCACCGGCGCCCGTTCCGATAATGACGACCACGCTGTCGTCGTTCATGTCAAAAGGTGCAGCCATAGTCTCTCTCCTCCCCTATGGCCTTACAGCCAGTTGATATCGTTGAAACCGCGGTCGATGTAGCCGCCTTTGGAAAAGCTTTCGCCTTCGTAGCCAAAGATCGGCCAAACCGTTTTCTGGTTGTAAAGACCGGTCACAAGACCTCCACGGATACGCTGGAAGAAAACGCTCTCTTCCATACCGCGCAGGATTTCGACCCGATCCTTTTCCCAGCCCGTGTCGAGATAGGAGGCAAAGCCCTTGCCCTGTGCCGCCGCATTCAGTGCATTGATGCCAGCGGTAATTGCGTCAGCATTTTCGGCACTGTCATAGCCTTTCACGGCGATGACATAGTTCTCGTCAGGGATCCGATCGTGGGGATAGATATCGCGTGCCATCTGGACGAGCGTCGCAAAGACCTTTGGGTCCAGATGTGTGGTTTCCGCCGCCCATGCGGCGTCTGGTGCGGCAATGAATCCTGAGCCGATCAGGAATGACGCCCCCGTGGCGCTTGCGCGCGACAGAAGCTCGCGGCGGGTTAATCCCCGCATTGCTGGCTTGGTCATTGGTCTCCTCCCTATACCAAGTGAAACAGCGCCCGCTCGCGCGGGCACCGTCTATGTCATTTAAAACGTCCGGAACGCTCCAGAACTTCGATCTGGTAACCGTCCGGATCGGCAACAAAGAAAAAACGGCCGACGAGTTCGCCATCGGGGGCGAATTCAACCAGCTTGCGCGGCGCAAAGCCTTCAGCCTCCAGACGCGCGTGTTCTTCTGCGAGATTCTCGACCGACACGGCCAGATGGCCGTAGCCGTCACCGAGATCATAGGGCTCGGTCTGCCCTTTGTTGACGGTCAGCTCCAATTCGAACTCGCTTTCCGAATTGCTCAGATACACGAGCGTGAAATCGGAAAAATCGAGCCTTGCTGCGACCTCAAGGCCGAAGGCGCGGCGATAGAAATCAACCGAACGCGCCTCATCGAGGACGCGGATCATGCTATGGATGGTTTTGGCCAATTGGGCCTCCTGAAGCGGTTCTATTTTCTTACCAATTCAGGATGGTCCGTTCCGCCTCCCCATGGGTAGTAGGGGCTTACTACACGGTAAATTTTCACGATGGCGGCCTATTCCGCCGCCAGCCCCACACTCTGGTCTCTATGATCCGCCCCCTCCGACTGCGCGACAAAGATGAGACATGCCGTGCGCAACAGGGACGTAAAGTTCACCGGTTCACCGCGCGTTTCCAGCACTTCGGAGTGCAGTTTCGAGATGAAAGCCGGTGTCGAGACGTTATCCGCCTCGGCGATCTGATCAAGAATATCCCAAAACGCGTTCTCCAGACGGATGCTGGTGCTCTGCCCGTTCAGGCGCAGACGGCGGGTGCGCGACGCATATCGCGCCGGGTCCTGCCCGGCAAATACCTGACACATGATGTTTTCCTCCCTTTCGGTGAAACACATCTTAGACCAAGATATCCCAAATCGCCCAGAGACTTTCTGCGCACAGCCAACAATCTGCATCCGGCCCATGCCAAGAGACGACGCCTCAGCGCCGGACAAAACCCCAAAACGGTTTGCAAAAGCTGTTAGCGCGCGGCTTCGGCGGCGGCGCGAATGGTGCGGATGTTGTCGCCATAGGGAGTCGGATTTGTCACCGAACCGCCTTTGAACACGGCGGAACCGGCCACCAGCGCATCGGCACCGGCGGCTGCGACCAAAGGTGCGGTTGTCGGGTCCACACCACCGTCGATCTCGATATGGATCGGACGGTCGCCGATCATCTCGCGCAGCTGTTTGACCTTCTCGATCTGGGAGTGGATGAACTTCTGCCCGCCAAAGCCGGGGTTCACGGTCATCACACAGATCAGATCAACCATATCGAGCAGATAATCCACGCTCTCGGCAGGTGTGCCGGGATTGAGCGCAACACCGGCCTTGGCCCCGTTGGCGCGGATTGCCTGAACCGTGCGGTGAATATGCGGGCCAGCCTCGACATGGGCGGTGATGATGTCGGCACCGGCCTCAGCGAAAGCCTCGATATAGGGGTCAACCGGAGAGATCATCAGATGCACATCCATGACCGTCTTGATATGCGGGCGGATTGCCTTGCACATGGCCGGTCCGAAGGTCAGGTTCGGCACGAAATGCCCGTCCATGACATCGACGTGAATCCAGTCGGCCCCTTGCGCCTCTACCGCTTCGATTTCCTGACCGAAATTCGCAAAATCGGCGGCAAGGATGGACGGGGCGATCTTGATATCGCGATCAAAGCTCTGGCTGGACATGGACGATTCCTCAAACTGGCAGTCTTCGCGCTGCATCTATCCGGTTTGCCCGAGCCTGTCACCCGTGACTTGCCGCTTCAAATGCGCGCAAATGTGGCAATTCCCGATATTTCCGGCGATTTCTTTCGAGACGCCCGCAGAAAATGTCACGATTCCGGCGTGGATATATGTTAAATCCCAGACATGGGTATCACCGAGTTGCGGCAATCCGATATTTTGGCCAAGGGAGAACAGTTCCATTTCTCTCGCACGGTTCTGACACGCAAGCGTCCCAAAACGCTGCACGATCAGGATTATTACGAACTGTTCTGGCTGCACAACGGGCGTGCGCGGCTCATCACCGAAGCCGGCCACATGACCCTGTCCGAAGGCGATCTGGTCTTTCTGTCCCCCGGATTTCCGCATGCGCTTCAAGGCGTCGGAGACGAAAGCCATATCATAAACATCATCCTGCGGCGCAAGCGCATCAAGGACCTTGTCGAGCGTTTTCCCGAAGCGGCGCACTATTTTTCCGGCCCCAAAACGCCCCCAGTGCGCCTGCATCGCGACATCCGCCATCTGTCCCGCCTCTCCACCAGCGCCAAAGCCCTTGAAGCCGCGCCGAGGACTGCGCTCTATCTGGAGGCTTTCCTGCTGCCGCTGGTCGCGGAACTGGCGCTTGAAACCCGCGAGAAGGCCGAAGCCCTGCCGGACTGGCTCAGCGCGGCGCTTTTGCGTGCCGAAGATCCCGACGTGTTTCGCGAAGGCGCTGCGGGCTTGGTCGCGCTGTGCGGCAAGGCCCATGCCCATGTCGCGCGCATCATGCAGGCCCGCCTTGACCAGACCCCTTCGGAATATATCAATGCGCTGCGGATGGACTATGCCGCACGTCAACTCAAGGGCACACCGGACACGCTGGCCGAAATCGCAGACGAGATCGGTATCCACAATATGAGCCATTTTCACCGCCTGTTTCGCGCCCGCTTTGGCATGACGCCGCGACAATATCGTGTGAAACATCAAAAAGGCGTGGTTCAACCCGTTTGACCATCTGGTCAATGATTGCCAAATCATTCCGTCCGTGCCAGCTTGCAGGGAAGTGAAAACGGAGCTTTCGATGAGCACGACCGATATATCTGCCGCTGCCACAGATGCACGCAGCACAACACCCCATCTGCCGCAAGTCCACGAGCCGCGCAATCCGGGGATGGCGCTTGATCTCGACATCATTCAGGGCCAGCGGGTGAACACCTCGGCAGTCGAACGCCGCTGTGCCACCCTGCCCGGACGGCGGTCTGTGAAAAAGGACCATCAGGCGGCGTGGCTGTTGAAGGCCATCACCATGATCGACCTCACCACGCTGGCAGGCGATGACACGGCGGGCCGCGTGCGCAGGCTATGCGCCAAAGCCGCCCATCCGGTGCGCGCCGATCTTCTGGAGGCCTTGGACATGGGGCCGATCACCACCGGCGCGGTCTGCGTCTATCACGATATGGTGGAGACCGCCGTTGAGGCGCTCGACGGCACAAGCATTCCCGTGGCCGCCGTTTCGACAGGCTTTCCGGCAGGGCTTTCGCCCTATCACCTGCGCGTCAAAGAGATCGAGGAGAGCGTCAGGGCAGGCGCGAAAGAAATCGACATCGTGATCTCGCGGCGGCATGTCCTCGCCGGCAACTGGCAGGCGCTCTATGACGAGATGCGCGAATTTCGCGCCACCTGTGGCGAGGCCCATGTGAAGGCCATTCTGGCCACGGGCGAACTCGGATCGCTGCGCAATGTCGCCAAAGCCAGTCAGGTCTGCATGATGGCGGGCGCGGATTTCATCAAGACCTCCACCGGCAAGGAAAGCGTGAACGCCACCCTGCCCGTCTCTGTGGTCATGATCCGCGCGATCCGCGACTACTACGCCCGCACCGGCTACCGTGTGGGCTACAAACCCGCAGGCGGGATCTCCAAGGCCAAGGATGCTCTGGTCTATCTGTCCCTCATCAAGGAAGAACTGGGCAACCACTGGCTCTCGCCCCATCTGTTCCGCTTTGGCGCGTCGTCGCTCTTGGGCGACATTGAACGGCAGTTGGAGCATCACGTCACCGGACAGTATTCGGCCTCATGGCGCCATGCGATCGGGTGACACATGAGTATTTTTGCCATCAGAAAACCCGCAACAGCCGATACGGGAGCAGCGCAATGAGCGTGAAAGAGATTTTCGAGACCATGGATTACGGAGATGCCCCCGAAAGCGCGACAGAGGCGCTGCGTTGGCTGATGGATAATGGCGACCGGTTCGGCCATTTCATTGGCGGGAAGATGACAGAACCGGGCGAGGTGTTCGAGGCGAGGAATCCGGCCACGAGCGAGGTTCTGGCGCATCTGACACAGGCGAATGAGGCGGATGTGGAGGCGGCTGTGGCCGCTGCGCGCAAGGCGCAGGGCAAATGGACCAAGGACAGCAAGGCCCGCGCCCGCGTGCTCTATGCGCTTGCGCGTCTGGTGCAAAAACACGCGCGCCTCTTTGCCGTTCTGGAAACACTCGACAATGGCAAGCCGATCCGCGAGAGCCGTGACATCGACGTGGCGCTTGTGGCGCGGCATTTCTATTACCACGCAGGCATGGCGCAGCTTATGGATGCGGAATTGCCCGACCGCGAGGCTCTTGGCGTCTGCGGACAGATCATCCCGTGGAATTTCCCGCTTTTGATGCTGGCATGGAAGGTGGCCCCAGCCATTGCTATGGGCAACACCGTGGTGCTGAAACCTGCAGAATACACCTCTCTCACCGCGCTTTTGTTTGCACAGATTTGTCAGGAGGCCGGCGTGCCGAAAGGTGTCGTCAACATCGTGACGGGCGACGGGGCGGTGGGCGAGATGATCGTGACCCATCCCGACGTGGACAAGATCGCCTTTACCGGCTCCACCGCTGTGGGGCGGCGCATTCGCGAGGCGACCGCTGGATCGGGCAAGTCGCTTACCTTGGAACTGGGCGGCAAATCGCCTTACATCGTGTTCGAGGATGCCGACATTGACAGCGCCATCGAGGGGCTGGTGGATGCGATTTTCTTCAACCAAGGTCAGGTTTGTTGCGCCGGATCACGGCTTTTGGTGCAGGAAGGCATTGCGGAGGATTTCCACAAACGCCTCGTAGCGCGCATGTCCAAGCTGCGCATCGGCAACCCTCTGGACAAATGCATTGATGTGGGCGCAATTGTCGATCCTGTGCAACTGGACCGCATCCAAAGCCTTGTGATCAAGGGAGGCCCCGAAGGCACGGTGCACCAGCCGGTGAAAGCGCCGGAGGGCTGTTATTACCCGCCCACGCTGATCTCCGGTCTGGCGCCGTCCTCCCTGCTGATGCAGGAAGAAATCTTCGGGCCCGTGCTGGTCTCCACCACCTTCCGCACCCCTGCGGAAGCGGTTCAGGTGGCGAACAATACGCGCTACGGGCTGGCGGCTTCGGTCTGGACCGAGAATGTCAATCTGGCGCTCGGCATTGCGCCGAAACTGGTGGCCGGTGTTGTCTGGGTCAACGGCGCGAACATGTTCGACGCGGCGGCGGGTTTTGGCGGAGTGCGCGAAAGCGGCTTCGGGCGTGAAGGTGGCTGGGAAGGTCTCATGGCCTACACAAAGCCCAAGGGCAAAGCCACGGCTGTGAAGCCCGCAAAGGCGCATGTGAAGCCCGACGACATCGAGGTCTTGGGGCTGGACCGCACGGCGAAACTCTACATCGGCGGCAAGCAGGCACGACCTGACAGCGGTTATTCACAGGCGGTTTACTCCCCCAAAGGCAAGTTGCTGGGCCACAGTTCGATTGCCTCGCGCAAAGACATCCGCAACGCTGTCGAAGCCGCGCAGAAGGCAGGCGGCTGGACAAAAGCCACCGCGCACAACCGCGCGCAAGTTCTGTATTTCGTCGGGGAGAACCTCTCCGCCCGCGCCGATGAATTTGCCACGCGCATTCGGGACATGACAGGCACCACAGAGGCCAAGGCACAAGCCGAAGTGACAGGGGCGATTGATACACTCTTCACCTATGCCGCATGGTGCGACAAGCTCGACGGGGCGGCGAAACCCGTGCCGATGCGCGGCGTTGCTCTGGCCATGAACGAAGCCGTGGGCGTGATCGGGGCGTTTTGTGACGACCGGCCTCTGGGTGGGCTGATCGACGTGATCGCGCCCGCCATCGCTATGGGCAACCGTGTGGTCGCGGTGGCTTCCGAAGCCTACCCTCTGGCCGCGACAGATTTCTATCAGGTACTCGACACATCCGATGTGCCCGCAGGCGTGGTCAATATCCTGACCGGCCCGCACGGGGACTTGGCCAAGACCATGGCCGGACATCTTGATGTGGATGCAGTGTGGAGCTTTTCCTCTGCCGGCATCTCTGGCGTGATCGAACGCGAAAGCGCCGGAAACCTGAAGCGCACATGGGTGAACAACGGGAAAGCCCGTGAATATCCTGCGCGGGACTGGCTGGCACAGGCGACCGAGGTCAAGACGATCTGGGTGCCTTACGGAGAATAAGACAAAGGCCGCGGAGCAACACTCTGCGGCCTTCCTGTCTCATACCTGTCCGGCCTATGCGCGGCCTGTGCGGCCCTACCGTTTGAACCAGCGTTTGACCTTGTCCACGGCGCTGTCTTTTTTCTCGTCGGCAAGTTCCAAGACGTCTTCGACATCCTCGACCAGCGGCTCGATGGTGCGTTCGCGGAATTGCTGCCACATGCGATAAAGCGTCAGGATCAGAACCGCGAGCAGGGTCAGGATGATGATGTTGACCCAAGGGATAATCCGCGCATCCGGTCCCGACACCGGCTTGATCGCGATAGCATTGGGGAAAATCGACAGGATTTCCGACCGCCAGCCATAGTGGGTCACAGACACCCATTCGGGATTGTCCTTGGTCGAGATCGCGTCATTGGCCTCGGTATAGAGATTGGCCGTGTCGAATTTGAAATACGGCGGCCAGCCCCAGCCCGTGTCCTCGTTGCGGTAGACAATGCTTTTGCCATTCGGACGCACGGCCTGAATGAATTGCACATCGCGGCTTTGCTGATTGACGGTGCCATTGCCCGCCTCTTGCCAGAACAGCGTGGTCCAACCGTCAATATCCTGACGTTCTTCATAGGTGTTCACGATCCGCACGATGTCATGCTGTGGCAAGGTGTAGTGAAAGAACCCTCCGATAAAGAGCACGATCAGGGCAATCAGGGTCCATTTAACGTAGCGCATCGGGTGGCCTCACATGAAATTCGTAACGTAAAAGATTGCACAGAACGCAATCAGCGGCAGGATATAGACCAGAAGCAGGAGTTTCGGACGGAAGGAACGCTCGTAGTCTTTGATCCCTTCCTCCACATAGGCATCACGCTCGCCAATGGAACCCTCTTTTTCCCACTCTTCCTCGAGACGCTCTCGGGTCAGCGACCGGATATAGACGGTCAAAAGCCCGTACAGCACCGTCATGAGAACGAAACCTATGATAAGAAATCGTAAAAAGCCCAACATGGCACTCCATCTGCCGCGCCGGATCGTTCCGGCTCGTCGCATCTTAACCGCCCGCCCGCAAAAGCGCGAGGTGATTTGACGCAGGGTCAAGGCCAGTGAGGGTGGCCCATCCGGTCGACCCTGTTGATTGCGCTTATACCAACTTCTCTGCTCACAATACGCGGCAAAATGCCGATCTGGCGGTCAAACCTTTTTTCTCCCCCTGACGGCACAGAATTCAGGGTATTTTATAAGCTTATCATCATCGGAGGGGATCCATATGAAACTGATACAAACCTTGCTCGGCGGCAGCCTCACGGTTTTGCTCGCTTCAACTGCAGTGGCAGACGAAATCACTGACACGCTACAAAGTGCAATGACGGCCTACGAAGACGGCGATGTCACCTATGCGATTGAAGAACTGGATTACGCCAAACAGTTGCTGCAAGAGATGCAAACCGGCGCATTGGCAGGCTTCTTGCCGGAAGCACCTGAGGGCTGGACCGCAGAGGAGGACACAGATGCCTCCTCCGGCTATGCCATGATGGGTGGCGGCACGGTTACGGCGAAACGGTATTCCAATGACGCAGGCGAAGAGATCACCCTCACCATTCTCGTTGACAGCCCAATGATCGCCATGATGGGCGGCATGATCCAGAATGCGGGCAATATGGGCATGAAGACCGTGCGTGTCGGGCGCGAGAAATTCCTCGACAACGAGGGGGATCTTTCCGCTCTGATCGAAGGCCGGATTCTGGTGCAGGCAACCGGCGGACCGCGCGAAGTGCTTCTGCCGCTGCTTGAGGCCATCGACTACCGCGCACTTGGCCGGTTCGGCTACTGACCCGACTGAGACCTGCACAGAACCACATATAGAAAGAGGGGCATGAAGCCCCTCTTTTTGGTTCGAACGGTTTGCGCACCACCACATCGCGACCCTCTCCAGCGCTCACCACAATCACATGAACCTGAACGCGATTGCAGGGGCGCGCTGCCGTGGCCCGTTATCCCGCAAGGATCACATCTGGTTCCGAATGACCTGACCCAGCCGCGCGATACCCTCTTCGATTTTCGACGCAGCCGACATGGAGAAATTGAGCCGCAGCGTGTTGGTATTCGACCCGTCAGCATAGAAAGCCCCGCCCGGCACAAAGGCGACATTGGCCTTGAGCGCCTCTTTGAGCAGTTCCGCCCCGTCCATGTCACGCGGCAAGGTCACCCAGACAAACATCCCGCCATCGGGTTTCGTCCATGCGATCCCCTCCGGCATATGGCGTTCCAGAGCGGCCAGCATCGCCTGCAACCGTGCGCCATAGACTTCGCGCAGCTTCGCAACATGTGCGTCAAAGACCCCATGCGCCACTTCGCTCACCGCGATCTGGTTGATGGTGGCGGTCTGAAGATCGGCGGCCTGTTTGGTCAGAACCAACTGGCTGATGACAGGTTTCGCCGCCACGGCCCAGCCGACGCGCAACCCCGGTGCCAGCGTTTTCGAGAAAGAGCCGAGATAGATCGTGCGACAGGCGTCAATGTCGCCCTTCTCCTCGATCTCCAGCGCAAGGATCGGTTTGATCTCCTCGCCACGATAGCGCAATTCCTGATAGGCCGCGTCTTCAATCACAGCACAGCCCAAAGCGTCCGCCCGCGCCAGAACCGTGCGCCGCTGTTCCTCGGTCAGGGTGACCCCTGTCGGATTGGCAAAATCTGTCGAGAGATAGGCAAATTTGACCGCGCCACCTGCGGCTTTGGCATCCGCCAACACATCCTCGACCGGACGGTTGGTTTGCGGGTCGATCCGGTCATAACGCGGCTCATACGCATTGAACGCGCCCAGAGCGCCCATGTAGGTCGGCCAGGTCACAAGTGCAGTATCGCCTTGGTCCAGAAAGATTTTCCCGAGATAATCCAGCGCCTGCTGTGACCCTGCGGTGATCAGGATGTTGTCACGGGTGCAGGTCACACCATGGCGCGCCATATAGCACACGATCCAGTCGCGCAGTGGCGTGTAACCTTCCGAGGTGGAATATTGCAGCGCCACAGAGGCCGCCTGTTCACTCAACGCTTTGTTCATCGCCTCGGCAAAGGCTTCACGCGGGAAATATGCCGGATCGGGAATGCCGCCAGCAAAGGAAATAATGTCCGGCTGATCCAGAAGTTTGAGAAGCTCGCGGATTTCAGACGCCTTCATGCGCTGTGTCCTGTCGGCAAAAAGTGCGGTCAGGCGTGCGGTTGTTTTCTCAAGCGGTTTCTCGGACAGACTCATAATATTCTCCATTCAGCGCCCCGATCTCGCGCTTTTGAGCATTTATGTCAATGCGACTGACATATGATGTAAAGCACACCCCCCTTTACGAAAATGACGCAGACCCCATATTCTCGCGATATTTCCTTTCACAAAACCGCATTTTTACACAACGGAAACGACAACGCCCGCCAAACGGCGGGCGTTTGAATGCGTATTTTTCCCACGAAGGAAACGGGACCGGATCAGGCCTCGGCGTCTTTTTCGATCACCTTTGTTTCGACCGTTTTCGGTCCGGCAATCGCGATCTGGCGCGGTTTGAGTGCTTCGGGCACTTCGCGTTTCAGATCAATGTGCAACATGCCATTTTCATGGCTTGCGCCCGTGACCTTCACATGTTCGGCCAATGTGAACCGGCGCTCGAAGGCGCGGGTGGCGATGCCGCGATGGAGATAGGTTTTGCCCTTATCTTCCTCGCTTTCGGCACGACGCGCGGAAATCACCAGAGCATTTTCACGTTGCTCGATGGCAATGTCCTCGGTCGAGAACCCCGCCACGGCAAGCGAAATGCGCCAAGCGTCCTCAGCGGTCTTTTCGATATTGTAGGGCGGGTAGCTGGGCTGGCTGACGTCTTGGGTCAGCACACGGTCCATCAGGTCGGCGATTTGGTCGAAGCCGACGGTGGCACGGTAAAGCGGTGTCATATCAAAATTACGCATGGGTATCCTCCATTGAGCGATTCCAGTTTGGTGCCTTCCGATCATCGGACAGGCGAGTTGCCGAACCCTATTGAGGCATCCGACATCAAGAATCTGGGGATCAAGCCATGCGATTTCAAGAGGGTGAGGGCCGCTTACTGACCGGAAATTCCCACCACATATTCTGTATGGGTCAACTCGGGAAGCGGCTCTGTGCTGGCCTTTTTGAACGTGCTGCGCCCAGCCGATGCCATTTGCAAAAGGTCGGACAGGGCACCATCCAAAGAGGTGCCGACAGACACACGATCGCCACGGAATTTCGCTTTGGCCGAGACAACAGAGACGATCCGAGGCGTTGCGCCAGTCATGTCAAAGATCGGCGCGCCGGATGATCCGAAATCCACCTCGCAAGAGGTCACCAGCACCCCGCCTTGACGGGCCACCACATGACAGAGCTCCTGCAAGGACGGGCTTTCCGCGCGATCATGGGCATAAGAGACGACCCCCACGGCCTGCCCCTTTTCAGGGCGCGCGGAGACCGAGAACGGCCGCACGGAGCTATTGCGCACAGGGCGATCCAGTTCGACAAGCGCCACGTCATTCACCAGACGGTCATGCAAGTCACCGGAATTGAGCGCAAACCCCGGATGCACATAGATTGCTTTGGCGGCACGGTAAGCCTGCGCCTGACCATTGCGCCATCCGGCCTTGAAGGTGATGTCTTTCGGCCTGTGCGGCGTATGATCGTCAATATCATACATGCAATGCGCCGCCGTGAGGACCAGCGTTTCGGTGATCAGGGCACCGGTGCAAAAGCTGCGCCCGTCAAAATCGAGACGTCCGACGGCTTCCCACCCCTTGCTGTCATCACCCGTGCGAAAGGTCTTGAGCTTGCTATCCGCATGCGCCTGACCTGCCATCAGGAAGATGAAAAAGATGGTCAGAATTTTCTTCATAACAGCCCTCTAGTCCGGTTCCCCCTAATCGCTAGAGGGCGTTCAAGGCACCATTATGACCGATTCGAGAACAATTTGGGCGGTTTTGGGCCACCTGTTGCCCAATCGAGAAGCTCGACCGTATGCACAACCGGCACGTCCATGCCCGATCCGATCTGCATCATGCAGCCGATATTGCCCGCAGCCACCACATCTGGGGTCTTCGCCGAGAGCGATTTTATTTTCCGCTCTTTCAATTTTTTTGACAATTCAGGCTGTAACAGGTTGTAAGTGCCCGCAGAACCGCAGCACAGATGGCTGTCACGCGGCTCGACCACCTCGAATCCGACTCGCTTCAACAATGTCTTCGGGTGGCTCTTGATCTGTTGACCGTGTTGCAGCGAACAGGCGGCGTGATAGGCCACTTTGAGGTCCTGTTGCCCCTCCGGCAGGTCGAGCTGCATGAGCACTTCGGAGATGTCCTTCGCCAGCGCAGCCACCTGCGCCGCCTCTCCCGCCAGTTCCGTATTGCGGAACATATGGCCGTAATCCTTCACGGTCGTGCCGCAGCCCGACGTGTTGATCACAATCGCATCCAGCCCCTCACCCGAGATTTCCCGCATCCATGCGTGAATGTTCTTTTCCGCAGTCCCGTGCGCCTCGGCCTCCTTGCCCATGTGATGTGTCAGCGCACCGCAACACCCCGCGCCCTGAGCAACCACGACCTCGCATCCCATCCGCCTGAGCAACCGGATGGTTGCGTCGTTTATGTCCGTATCAAGCGCCTTTTGCGCGCAGCCCGTCATCAAAGCCACACGCATCCGGCGCGCGCCCTGTGCCGGAAACACCTGTGCATCATCATTGCGCGAAACGGGCGGGAGATGTTTGGGGGCCATATCCAGCATGGCCTTGAGCCGCGGATCAGGCATCAAATGGCGGAAGGGCCGCGCAAGTTTGGCACCGCGCAAAGCCATCCGGAAGCGCGAGGGATAAGGCAGGATTTTCGCCAGAACCCAGCGCAGCAGCCGATCCGTCAGGGGCCGTTTGTAGGTCTTTTCCACATGCACCCGCGCATGGTCGATCAGATGCATATAATGAACGCCCGACGGACATGTGGTCATACAAGCGAGACAGGACAGGCAACGGTCCAGATGTTTGACGGTTTTCTCGTCAGCAGGCCGGTCGTTTTCCAGCATATCCTTGATGAGATAGATCCGTCCGCGCGGGCTGTCCAATTCATCGCCCAGCACCGCATAGGTCGGACAGGTCGCTGTGCAGAACCCGCAATGGACACAGGCCCGCAGGATTTCATTGGCGCGCTGGATACCGGGATCGGTGAGCTGTTCGGCTGTGAAATTTGTTTGCATCGTCCGTCCCTTACATCTGCGCGGCAATTACAAGAATGGGGGACAGGCACAGTAGGAGAGCCGCAAGATAATAGGTTTCCTTCCCCTTGCGGATACGATGCCACCGCCACCATTGAGCGATCCCAACGAGCACGACGCTGATCCCGGCCGAAAAAATAGGCACCAATTCAATCCCGTGGAACCAGTCGTCAGGACCGTTCGACGCACTCAAAGGCAGGAAAGTCATCGCCGCCAATGCCGCGACCGATGCCACTGCGATGTGCCCGACAAGCGCAGGCCGCCCCGCAGGCAAGATCGCCAATCCGACCAGCGTGACCACGGGGATAACGAACAAAACCACAATAACCTCCATCAGCCCATCATCCCACGGTTGAATTTGCCTTCAGGGTCGAATTTGTGCCGAAGCCCCGCACTGACCCGCTCAATCGCCGCGCTTTGTGGGTGGAACACGCCGAGCCGCGCTTTGGTCCCATCACTGGCGCGGACCAGCGTGGCATGCCCTCTGTGCATCTTGGCCCGCACATCCGTGCCCTCTGCGGTCAACAGCCAAAGCCGGTTGCCACCCCAATCATAGATCACATCTTCGGGACAGATTGCCTCCACCAGCGCCACCGCATCAGACGGCCTCACGGACAGTTGCCACACATCCCCCGCACGATCATGAAACCGCTCCACATCGCGAAGCGCCTGCCAGATCGGGTCACTGAGCGCCGCGCCCCACAGCTCTTCCACGTCCCGACCCAAACGCGCCCTGATCCGGCCGATCCGGTATTTGAGCGCGGTTTCGATACCTTCCAGACGCAAGAACACAGTTGAACCCGACCACGCAGTCCCCGTCAGATCAAAGGGCTGACCCAGAATGTCGGACATGATCCCGACCGCGTCCAAAGCCTCACATTGCGGCACTTTCAACGTCACCACCGTCTCCGGCAAGGGCTGCACCTTGAGGCTCACTTCGGTGATCACACCCAGCGTCCCGTGGCTCCCCGCCATCAGCTTCACCAGATCCAGCCCGGTGACGTTCTTCATCACCCGCCCGCCGTTCTTCACCACCTGCCCGCGCCCGTCGACATAGCGCACACCGAGGCAAAAATCGCGACAGGCCCCGAGCGCCACCCGTCGCGGCCCCGAGGCATTCGCAGCCACGACACCGCCGATGGTGCTTTCACCATCACGCCCGAGCAAGTCGCGCATATCCGGCACTTCAAACGCAAGCCGCTGGTTTTCAGACGCCAGCAGCGCCGCGATCTCCGACAGGCGCGTGCCCGCTTTGACCACAAGCGTCAGCGCGCCCGGCTCATAAAGGCTCACCCCTGTCAGCGCCCGTGTCGAGAGCGCCTCTCCCTGCGCCAGTCCGATACGCCGCGTGCCGCCGCCTTCGATCACAAATGGCCCGCCCCCACGGATCACATCGCACAGCTCCGCCTCGCTTTGCGGTGCGCCTGTTTCCTTTGCTGCCGAAACACTCATTCTGCCGCCCTCCGCGATGCGCTGACCGCGAGCGGAAAGACCTTTGCGGGGTTCATAAGCCATGCCGGATCGAACACATCTTTGACATCCATCTGCGCTTCCAGATCAACAGGGGCGAACTGATGCGTCATCAACTCGCGTTTCTCGACTCCGACACCATGCTCTCCTGTCAGACAGCCGCCAGCATCGACGCAAAGTTTCAAAATCTCCGCACCAAGATGTTCCGCGCTTTCCAGCTGTCCCGGCTCATTGGCATTATACAGGATCAAAGGGTGCATATTCCCGTCGCCTGCGTGGAACACATTGCCAACCATATGGCCGTATTGCGCACCCATTTCCGCGATACGCGTCAGCACGGAGGGCAATTCGCCCACCGGAATCGTGCCGTCGAGGCAGATATAGTCACCGCGTTGCCCCATCGCACCAAAGGCCGATTTGCGACCAAGCCAGATGCGGGCGCTTTCTTCCGCGCTTTCGCTTTCGCGGATCGTGACCGGATCATGCCGTTTCGCAATCTCGACAATGCGGGCAAGCTGGTCATCGATTTCATGTGCGGAGCCTTCTACTTCGACAATCAAAAGCGCCTCGCAATCGGGATAGCCCGCGCCCGAAAACTCTTCGGTTGCGCGGATGATGGGGCGGTCCATGAATTCGATTGCCACGGGGATCAGACCGGAACGGATGATGTCGGCCACACAGGCCCCTGCCACTTCGTTGCTGTCAAAACCCAAGAGCACAGGCCGCGCCCCTTCGGGTTTTGGCAGAATACGCAGGGTCGCCTCTGTCACGATCCCCAACTGCCCTTCGGACCCGCAGATCAACCCCAGAATATCAAGTCCGGCGGCCTCCATCTCCGCGCCACCGATTTCGACAATGTCCCCATCGGCCATGACCATCGTCACGCCCAGAAGGTTATTCGTCGTCACCCCGTATTTGAGACAATGCGCGCCGCCGGAATTCATCGCGATATTGCCCGCAATCGCGCAGGCCAGCTGGCTGGACGGATCGGGAGCGTAGAAAAAGCCCTCATCCTCGACAGCCGCACTCACGGCAAGGTTGGTCATGCCTGTTTGCACGCGGATATAGCGGTCGTCCGTGTTGATCTCCAGAACATCACGCAGCCGCGCCACGCCGAGAATCACCGCATCCTCCGTGGGCAAGGCCCCGCCCGCCAGAGAAGTCCCCGCGCCACGCGGCACCACAGGCACACCGATGTCATGACAGATGGCCATAATCTGCGCGACCTGCTCTGTCGTCTCCGGCAAAACGGCCAGAAGCGGCGGACAGCGGTAGGCCGTCAGCGCGTCGCATTCATAGGCTCTTAATTCTTCCTGTGCTTCAATCACCGCATCCGGCGGGAGCACAGCACGGAGACGGCGTGCAATCTCCGGCTTTCGGGCTTGTATGCCCGAATTCGGGGCTGGCATATCCATGGGGGCTCCTCTCCTATTGGTCAGGTTTTATAACCAATTTTTAGATGTGACAAGAGCGATGCTCTTGCGTAATGCTGCACACATGGAACTCTTTGATCAGCTTCGATATTTCACCGTGCTCGACGGCCTCGCCGTAATCTACCTGCTCTCGGCGTGGGGCATTCTGGGCTATGTGATCGAGAATCCGCCGAAAAAGCGGATTTCAACCTCCGTGCTTGTCGCTGACTACCGACGCGAGTGGATGGTCCATATGATCACCCGCAAACCCCGCATCTTTGATGCCACCGTGCTTGCAACACTGCGGGAGGGCACATCCTTTCTCGCTTCGGCCTGCCTGATCGCGATTGGTGGTGGGCTGGCGGCGATTTCCAATGCGGAGCGGTTGAGCGGCGTGGCGCGGGATCTGGCGCTGGATGCGCCTGCAATCATATGGGAGGTGAAAATCCTTCTGGCGCTGTTCTTTATCACAAACGCCTTCCTGAAATTCATCTGGTCAAACCGTCTCTTCGGATATTGCGGCGTGGTGATGGCCTCTGTCAGCAATGATGAATCCGACCCCCAAGCGCTTCCCCGTGCACGCAAGGCCGGCGAACTCAACATCACCGCGGCCCGCGCCTTTAATGCCGGAATTCGCGGGATTTATTTCGCTTTGGGCGCGCTGTCGTGGCTGTTGGGACCGGAGGGGCTTTTGCTTGGCGGCACCTTGGTGATCTTCATCATGCTGCGGCGGGAATTTGCCTCGACCTCGCGTGAAATCCTGCTCAGCGACGAAGTCTAACCCCCCCCCAGCAAACCACACCCAGCGCACAGCCGGACCGGCTCACGAACCGGACCGGAGCGCCCCGACTTCCCCTGTCGGCAAAACGTCGGATTCTTGTCGGATACCTGTCAGGCAAAGCGCCTGTAGCCCTATCTGCGACCAACCACCTCACACATGCGCAACACCTTCCCTGCCCCCTCGCTCACGACGCAACGGAAAACGACATCATCCCCTGCTCCACCCCGTTTCTACGTTGACAAACCCGGCGCCAGAGATGACAGTAGCTGATGTTTGATCAAATCGAAGCTGCAAGTCAGCGCAGCGAAGCCCATTCCGCTAAAAAATGGGCCAGAGTTCTCGCGAAATACCGTGATCCCGATCCGATCCGCAGCTCCTTCGAGCTTGCGGTCACCGTGGGGCCATTCCTCATCCTCTGGGCCCTCGCATGGTGGTCCATGTCGATCAGCTACTGGCTGACCTTCACACTTTCCCTGCTCAACGCGGGCTTCCTGCTGCGCCTGTTTGCCATCCAGCATGACTGCGGTCACGGTTCACTCTTTCGCAACCGGACCCTGAGTGACTGGATCGGGCGCACGATCGGGGTTCTCACCCTGACGCCCTATGACGTGTGGCGGCGCTCACATTCCATCCACCACAGTTCGGCGGGCAACCTCGGACGCCGTGGCGTGGGTGACATCCAGACCCTGACGCTGGCCGAATACCGCGCCCTCAAGCCGCACAAGAAATTGCTCTACCGCCTGTATCGCAACCCTGTTGTGCTGTTCTGTCTGGGACCGGGCTATCTGTTCATCCTGCAAAACAGACTGCCTCTGGGCCTGATGGGCAGCGTCAAATACTGGATCAGCGCAATGGGCACGAATATCGCCCTTGTCCTGTGGGTGGCGCTGGTTTGGTATTTTGGCGGGCTGGCCCCTGTGCTGCTGATCTTCCTGCCCACCACATTGCTGGCGGCCACGGCGGGGGTCTGGCTGTTCTATGTCCAGCACCAGTTCGAGACGACACATTGGGACAGCGAAGAAGACTGGCAGTTGCATGACTCCGCGCTCAAGGGCAGTTCCTACTATGTGCTGCCGCCGGTGCTGCAATGGGTGAGCGCCAATATCGGGGTGCATCATGTGCACCACCTGTATAGCCGCATCCCGTTCTATCGCCTGCCCGAAGTGTTGCGCGATCACAAGGAACTGGCCGAAAGCAACCGCATGACGATCCGCCAGAGCTTTCACAGCGTCCGGCTGCATCTGTGGGACGAAAACTCCCGACGCCTTGTGTCTTTCGCCCAAGCGAAAGCCCTCTGACGCAAATGCCTTTCGCAATCGGCTTGAGAGATCGGTTGATTGCGGAAGGCCCGCGACAGGCCCGCACCCGCAGGACACTGTCCGAAGGGGCCTTCCAGACATTCACACGTCCAACATCCGCGCCGACACCAACACCGGCCCCCGCATGTCCGGCGCTTTTCGCGTGCTGTGAAACCGGTGGCGCAAGAGTGGCGCGAGCGTCATTTGAAAGTGTTCGGAGCGAGTTCGGCAACAAGCGTCAGGTGACGGGCGACACCCCCTCACCGCCGCCCTTCGCGCAGCCACGCCGCCACGGAGAGCCCCGCCAGCAGCACCAGCCAGAGCCAGCCGGGCAAGAGGGCTGTGAGGCGGGTGGATTGGGTCACATAGGCCTCGCGCGGGGTGATACCGAACCAGCCGCGCCCTGCCGCAACGCGTCCCTCCTCGACCAGACGCAGACGCGGCACACCGTCAGAGAGCGTAAAGATACCGCCGGACCGCGCCTTGATCACCGGCGACAGTTTGTCCCCCGTGGCAATGGTTTCCTCGAATTCGCGCGGCGCGGAGGGGCCAAGCACCATGACCGCAGTCTGATCCCCTTCGGACAGGCGATACAGCCCCATCTCCCCGCCCGTGACCTCGGCCATATGGCGACCGGGGGCGACCTCTTCCATCGGCACTTCGGTGACGGTGCCATCGGGCGCCTCGACCGTCACGGAACGCGCGCCCTCGGTGAGGCTGCGCCGTGTGATGGTGAGCGTGTTGCCCTCGGCGGTGGCGGTGAGCGCCTCTTCTTCCAGTTCCGGCTCTTTCATCATCCAGTGCGCTAAACGGCGCAGCAGCTCAAGCTGCGGCCCGCCGCCCTCGACACCGCGTGTCCAGAGCCACGCATGATCGGAGCCAAGCACGGCGACACGCCCCTCGCCCACGCGGTCCAGCACCAGCAAGGGCCGCCCGTCGATCCCCGACATCACGGTTTCCGCCTGTTCTTCCGGTTCAAGCTCCACCTGCCGGAACCAACGCCCCCATGCGGGTTCGTCATCGGCAAATTGCAGGCCGCCCAGCCCCTCTGTCACCGGATGGCGCGCGCCCAGATCGGTGAGACGCGGGCGGTAAGGGGCTTCGATCACCCGTCCTGTGGGCGTGGCCGGAATGATCCGCGCCAGAGGCGAGCGATAGAGACTGTCTGCGGAGGCGAAATCCGGCCCTGCGGCGAACAGCACCGCGCCGCCTTGTTCGACATAACGTGCGATATTGTCGAGATAGGAGGCAGGCAGGATGCCGCGCAGCTTGTAGCGGTCGAAAATGATCAGGTCGAAATCATCGACCTTTTCCATGAACAATTCACGGGTCGGGAAGGCAATAAGCGAAAGTTCCGTGACCGGCACGCCGTCCTGTTTCGAGGGCGGGCGCAAAATGGTGAAATGCACGAGATCGACGCTTGGATCGGATTTCAGCAGGTTGCGCCATGTGCGCTCGCCATTATGCGGCTCGCCGGAGACCAGAAGCACACGCAGGCGGTCGCGCACGCCGTTGATCTGCACCATCGCGGAGTTGTTGCGCGTGGTCAGTTCGCCTTCGGCTTCGGGCAGAGTGAACTGGATCACGTTCATCCCCCCGTGCGGCAGGATTAACGGCAGGTCAATAGAGCGCCCGACCGGAATGGTGAACCGCATCGGCGCGTCGCCGTCGATTGAAATCAGGATCGGGCTGGTGGTCGCGTCTTCGGGGGCCGCGCCCTGATCCTCGACGCGGAGTTTGAGCGTCACCTCCTCGCCCATGATGGCAAAGCTTGGTGCGCTCTCGATCACAAGGCGGCGGTCCCAGTCCTCCGGCGTGCCGGTCAGCATGAGATGCACGGGCGCGGGGAAGTCGGGGGCCAGATCAACATCGTGAAGCTGTCCGTCGGAGAGCAGGACCGCCCCCGCCAGACGCCCGCGCGGCTCGTCGGCCATGGCTTCGCTCAGGGCGGTCATCAACAGCGTGCCTTGATTGTCCGGCGCATCCGCCAAGGTGATCTCGCGCAGTTCCACATTGGGCAGGGCGGAGATCCGTGCCTCCAGCGCAGCGCGGGCCTGCATGATCTGTGCGGGGCGGTCCGCGAGGTCTTGGGAGGCGCTTTCGTCGATGACGAGGAAGACAATGTCCGAGAGCGGCTCGCGGGTTTCTTCTTTGAGCGACGGTCCGGACAGCGCAGCCACAATGCCCAGCGCCGCCATAGCCCGCAGCGCCCAGCCCGACAGGCCGCGCCATGCCGCGAAGATCACCAGAGCGGTGACGAGACCGGCCAGACTGATAAGAACCGGCAGCGGAACGAGCGGGGAAAAGACGATATCGCGGATCATTGGCCCAACCTGTCGAGAAGTGCGGGAACATGGACCTGATCGGATTTGTAATTGCCGGTCAGCACATAGATCACCAGATTGACGCCGAAGCGATAGGACAGTTCACGCTGATGCTCGCCGGAAAATCCGCGCCCCACGGGCACCATCGGCGCGCCGCTGTCATCCATCGCCCAAGCTGCGGCCCAGTCGCCACCGCCGACGATCACGGGGGTGACATTGTCGTTGAGGTTGCGAAACGGCATGCCGTCGGCCAATTCGCCCTCCGGAGCGGCCTCGACCCAGATCGTGCCCTCGGCATGACGGCCCGGAAACTCCCGCAGGAGATAGAAGGCACGGTTGAGAACGTGATCTTCGGGGATCGGCTCAAGCGCGGGAATATCGAGCGGGCTGGCAAGGGACTGCAGCTTGGTGCCATTGGGCGTGGCCGCGCCAAAGCCCGCAATATCGGCATCCCGCGTGTCAAAGAGGATCACGCCGCCGGTGCGCAGATAGGCGTTGAGCTTGGTATAGGCGGCGGCGGAAGGCATGGGTTGCTCCGGAGTCACCGGCCAGTAGAGCATGGGGAAAAAGCCCAGCGGGTCGGTCTCCAGATCCACACCTATGGGCGCGGCAGGCTCCACCGAGGTGCGCATGGTCAACACATTGGAAATGCCCGCAAGCCCCGCTTCGGACATCCGGTCCAACTCGGCATTGCCGGTGCGGACATAGGCCAGCACCAGTTCCGACGCGGCCCGCAACGCGAAATCGTCCGGCACCTCCTGCGCACGGGCCTGAGGCGTGGCCAGAGTGGTTGCAAACACAGCCGCCAGCACAGAGGACAGAACCCGCGCGCCAAACAGACGCCCCGACAACCAGAGCGAGGCAATCAGATCGGCCGCCAGAATCGCCAGCGCCGCCAGCAAGAGCAACGGTGTCAAAACACGCTCGCCACGGCGCTCGACACCGGAGACCACCACATCGGCGGGCCAGCGCATGGGCGAAAGCGCCTCTCCCTCGGCCAACACATTGAGCGCGCGCAGACTGTCGCGCCCCTGATACAGGCCCGGCGGGGTGGCGTTTGAGGCCCGCGCCGACACAAACTCTTCGCCCGCCACAGGCAAAAGGTTTCCAGCGTCTTCAAACCGTCCGAACCCGTCCATCACCCGCAACGGCTGCAAACTCTGCCCGACAAGATCCTCCGCATCGAGAATCGCCGCACGCGATGTCACCGCCAGACGGTCGAGCATGGAGACAAACAGCCCCGACAATGGCAGGGTGGACCATTCGGCATTGGCCGTGACATGGAACAGGACCACCTGTCCCTGCCCCACCGCCTTGCGCGTGACCAAGGGCGTGCCGTCTTCCAGCGTGGCGATCACGCGGCTGGCGAGGTCGGGGTCGGGCTGTGCCATGACCTGCGCGGAGATTTCGACATCTTCGGGCACGGGCAGACCGTAAAAAGGCGAGGTCTCGGCAAAGGGGCGCAGGCGCTTCGGCTCGCCCCAACTCATCGCACCGCCCAATGTGCGCCCGCCGGCGCGCAATCGCACGGGCATCAGGGGATCATCCCCCTCCCGCGCCACATCGGAGGCGGCGAGATTGGGCCCTGCAAACCGCAGCAGCATCCCGCCCTCATTCACCCAATCGAGAAGATCGGCCACTTCGCCACCGGAAAGCCGCGCCACATCGGCGAGGATGATCACATCGGGATTGGCCAGAACCAGATCGGGCAGCGCCCCTTCGAGCACATCCGCCTTGCCCGCCAGCGCCGCCCGCAGGTAATGGAGTTGCGACAGAAGCTGAAGCCCCTCGCCGCCTTCGCGCACCACGACGAGACCGACTTCGCGGCGTTTGAGACTGTCATCGGTGAGCCGTTTCGCCCCTGCCGAGCGCAGGCCTTCGATCTCGAACCGTGTCACACGGGCCCGCAGTTCCGGCGGCAGGTCAAAAACGACGGGCACCGAGGCGGCACCGGCAGGCAACACAACATCCTGACGGTCCAGCACACGCGGCACTCCGGCCGGATCGGGACCATGCGCCAGAAGCGTCACCAAAGCCTCATCCGAGGCATCAGCACGCAGAACCGGCACGGACACCCCCTCTTCGGTCAGGCTCAACGGGCCCAGCGCCATCACGGGCCGCGCGGTTTCAAAGACGGAGACCGGCCCCAAACCCTGCAAATCCGCAAGAACCTCCGCACGGCCCTCGCGGGCCAGACCATCGGAGATCCAGAGCGTTTCCACGTCCTGCGGCAAGGCGGAGACCACACCGCTCAAAGCGTCCATGTCAGGGGCAAACCCCGCAGGCGAAAGCCCCGCCAGACGCGAGCGCCAGTCCGCAGGGGCAAGAAAGGCGCAGCCCTCCGCCGGAAGCGCCGTGGCAGGCAGGAGACAGACCACGCGCCCGTCCGCTTCGGCCTCGTCAAGCGCCTGCGACACCCGCCCCATACGCACGGACCAATCCGGTGCGGAGGCCCAGCTTGCGTCCATCAGCACCAGCAGCGGGTCGGTCGATCCGCCGCGCTCCACACGCGGGTTGAGCACAGGGCCCGCAAAGGCCACGACCAGCGCGGCCACGGCCAGCATCCGCAACAGCAAAAGCCACCACGGGGTGCGATCCGCCTCGACCTCTTCATCCTTGAGACCCAGCAACAGCGCGACACCGGGGAAGCGGCGCTTGACCGGTGCGGGCGGCACGGCACGCAGCAAGAGCCAGAGCAGCGGCAGGACCAGAAAGCCCAGCAACACCCAAGGCGCGGTAAACCCGATCGGACCCAGAACCCACATCAGCGCGGCCCCTCCAAGGCTTCGTATAGCCACAACAGCGCGGACAGTTCGCTGTGATCCGTGTGATGCGTGGCAAAACGCCAGCCCGCGTGACGGGCGATCTCGCGCAACCGGTCCTTGCGTTCGGCCAGCCGCTCCAGATAGCGGGCTTTCAGATCGGTGGCACGCAGGGTCTCATGCCGGAGCGCGCCGGTCATGGAGGTGAACACCGTGCGCCCGCGATAGGGAAATGCCTCTTCGGCGGGATCGAGAATCTGGTAGAGCAGACCGGAGATGCCGCGATCAGAGGCGGCGGCAACGGCCTGTTCAACTGCGTCAACGGGACCGAGAAAATCGGAGAGGAAGACCGCGCGGGCATGTGGCAGGAACAGCGCGGCATCCGGTGCGCCATAATCCTCGCTCGCCGTTTGCGACAGGCCTTCGGCAATGCGCCGGAGTTGCAAGGCCCCGATACGCGGCGGCGTGCCCAAAGAGGCCAGCGCCACGCGCTCCCCGCCTTTCATCAACAGAATCGACAGCGCCATAGCGAGCAAGGCCGCGCGGCCTGATTTCTGCGGCAGGGCCGTGTCCGAGGCAAAGCCCATCGAGGCCGACAGATCGACCCAGAGATGCACGGATTGCGCCGCCTGCCATTCCTTTTCGCGCACGAAATGCCCGTCGGACCGTCCCGACCGGCGCCAGTCGATAGCACGGCCCGGATCACCCGCCTGCGCGGGGCGGTATTGCCAGAATTCATCGCCCATGCCCGATTGCCGCCGCCCGTGCCCGCCCATCAAAAGCGTACGCGCCAACTGCTCCGCCCGTGCCTGCAACGGCGGCAAGGGGGAACTGAGCGTTTCGGCGCGGGCGCGCAGGCCGGTGTTCGGACGAGTATTCGGGCCAGTATTCAGGCCGGAGGTGGAGCGGGGTTGGGTCACGCGGCAGACCGGACTTTCAGGGAGGTTTCGGCCACATCGGCAATGATCGCGCCAAGATCGTCCCCACGCGCCCGTGCCGCAAATGTCAGCGCCATGCGGTGAATAAGAACGGGACGCGCCATCGCCAGCACATCTTCGGGACCGGGCGCAAGACGCCCGTCAAGAAGCGCACGGGCGCGGGTTGTGAGCATCAAAGCCTGAGCCGCACGCGGACCCGGCCCCCATGCGACAGCGGCATTCACCGCCTCGCCAGCTTCGGGTTCATGCGGACGACAGGCCCGCACGAGGTCGAGAATCATCTCCACCACCTGCTCGCCTACGGGCATCTTGCGCAACAATTTCTGGGCATGGATCAGTTCTTCGGCGGTGAACACCTGATGCGCCTCGTCCTCCTGCGCCCCTGTGGTGGCCAGAAGAATGTCGCGCTCCGTGTCGCGGTCGGGATAGTCCACATCGACCTGCATCAGAAAGCGGTCAAGCTGGGCCTCGGGCAACGGATAGGTGCCCTCCTGCTCCAACGGGTTCTGCGTCGCCAGAACATGAAACGGTGCGTCCAACTCATGCGGCTGGCCTGCGATGGTGACGGTTTTCTCCTGCATCGCCTGCAAGAGCGCGGACTGGGTGCGCGGGCTGGCGCGGTTGATTTCATCGGCCAGAAGCAACTGGCAAAACACCGGCCCCTTGATAAAGCGGAAGGCCCGCGATCCGTCCGTGGCGGTTTCCAGCACTTCGGAGCCCAGAATATCGGCGGGCATCAGATCGGGCGTGAACTGCACCCGCGCGCCATTGAGACCCATCACGGTGGACAGCGTGTCGACCAGCCGCGTCTTGCCCAGCCCCGGAAGGCCCAGCAAAAGCGCATGTCCTCCGCAGAGCATGGAGGACAGAACCAGATCGACCACAGCCTCCTGACCGACAAAGCGGCGGGTGATGGAGGCTTTCGCTTCGCCAAGTTTGGCGCCCAGCATTTCGATCTCGGTTGCGAGGTCGGTGTCGGTCATGTCTTACTCCTCGGGTCGAACCATGGCACTATTAGACCCGTGTCGCATGCAAAGCACAAATGACAAAAGGGTCAGAAGGAGATTTTTCCATGGCAGTTTCTGCAGAAAGCATCGCCAGCGCCGTGAAAGCCGCAAAAGGGCGCGGATTACCGCCGGTGGACAAGTGGAATCCACCGTTTTGCGGCGATCTCGACATGCGCATTGCGCGGGACGGGACGTGGTTCTATCTGGGCACGCCGATTGGCCGTGCGCCCTTGGTGCGGCTGTTCTCGACCGTGCTCAAACGCGAGGGCGACAAGTATTTCCTTGTGACCCCCGTGGAGAAAGTCGGCATCACCGTGGATGATGCGCCGTTTCTGGCGGTGGATTTCGACATTGAAGGCGAAGGCAAGGACCAGCGGCTGACCTTCCACACCTCCGTAGGCGATCAGGTGACCGCCGATGCAGAGCACCCGATTCGCGTCGAGACCCGCGACGGCGAACCTGCCCCCTATGTCGAGGTGCGGGCGGGGCTTGAGGCACTTATAGACCGCAAGAGCTTTTTCCGCCTCGTCGATCACGCGGTGACCGAAGAGATCGACGGAGAGGCGCTGTTCGGCGTCTGGTCTGCGGGGGTGTTCTTCGAAATTGCCAAGGCGGCGGACCTCGCCTAACATCCCGACAAGACCATCCGAGCCACGGATTTGCGAAAGGACATCATGCCCAGATTTGCCGCGAACCTGTCCTTTCTGTTCAAAGAATATCCGCTCCTTGAGCGGTTTGCGGAGGCGAAAGCCTGCGGTTTTACGGCTGTGGAAGTGCTGTTCCCCTATGACGAACCCGCCTCCGAGGTGGCGCAGCGCATGGCGGATCTGGGGCTCGACATGGTGCTCATCAATGTGCCGCCCCCGAATTACACCGGCGGGCAGCGCGGCTTTGCCGCTGTGCCGGAGCTTGAGGAGCGATTCCGGCGCGACTTCAAACGGGCGCTGCGCTATGCGCAGTTTCTGGGCGCGCAGCACATGCATATCATGGCGGGAAAGGCCAAGGGCGAAGCCGCACACGAGACCTACACGCGCAATCTGGCATGGGCCGCGAAAGAAGCGCCCGAGATGAGCCTCACCATCGAGCCGATCAACGGACAGGACATGCCGGACTATTTCCTTGATGATTTCGATCTGGCCGTCGAGGTGCTCGACTCGGTGGATGCGCCGAATCTGGGGCTGCAATTCGACGCCTATCATGCCCAGATCATCACCGGCGACGCTCTGGCCGCTTGGACGCGCTATGCCCCCTATGTGCGACACATCCAGATCGCAGGTGCGCCGGAGCGCCATGAGCCGGTGCAGGGTCTTATTGATTATCCGGAATTCTTCCGCCGCGTAGACGAGAGCGGCTATACAGGCTGGATCTCGGCGGAATACATGCCGAAGGCGCGCACGAAAGACGGGCTGGACTGGTTCAACGATTTTCGCGGTCGTTAGACTGCCCTGAAGCCACTATTCACCAGCGAGCATCGCCGGATCAGCATCCCCCGCACATCCAGCCCCCGGTGCTTCGACCTCAAGGGTGGAATGAGCGATGGCGAAACGGTCGCGCAGCAGGGCTTTCACCTCCACCAACACAGGGGCCGCCTCACCGGAAATCACCACATGGGCCTCGACCGAGTTGCGATGCTCGTCGATTTGCCACAGGTGGATGTGATGCACATTTTCGACTCCCTCGATCCCTTCAAGTGCTGCGGCAATATCTCCGGCCTTGGTCCCCTCCGGCGCGCCCAGCATCAGGATGCGGATCACAGGGCGCAATTCGCGCAACGCCTGCCAAAGGATATAGAGCGAGATCGCAATGGTCAGCAGCGGGTCGATCAGGCGCCAGTCCCACAAGAGAATGACCACCCCGCCAAAGATCACCGCCACCGACGTGCCCGCATCCGCAAGGTTATGCAGGAAAGCCGCGCGGATGTTCAGGCTGTCTTTTGACAGGGTGTAGGTCAGGAGCGCCGTTACCAGATCAACACTCAGGGCAATGACTGCGATAATCACCACAGTCCAGCCCGCGATCTCGGGCGGATTGAACAGGCGGGACACGCCTTCGGCGAAGAGATAGACGGAGATCACGATCAACGTGGTGTAGTTGACCATCGCCGCAACCACTTCGGCGCGGCCATAGCCAAAGGTCATCCCCCCGTCACGCGGCTTTCGGGCGATCTTGCGCGCCCCGAAGGCGATGACCAGTGAGAGCGCGTCCGACAGGTTGTGAATTGCATCCGCGATCAGCGCCATAGAGCCGGAGATCACGCCGCCGACAATCTGCGCGATCGTCAGGAAAAGGTTGACCGCAATGGCTCCGGCGACGCGGGCATCTCCGGCTTCGGGGTCAATATGGTGGTGATGGTGGGGGTGATGATCATGAGCCATAATCCCATAATGCGCCTCGCATATCAGAGCACCAGCGGAAAATTGACGCAGCCGCGTATAATGGGCGGCTTGGCCTGAAACTCTGTCTGGCGGGCCTGCGTTCGGATGGCATTGATGCGCCCCTTCGCGCCCTGTTGCGGGCGAACCCGCCTATGTTCTGTATGGTTTTTAAGCGCGTTTCGAGCGCCTGCGCACAGAAATAAATCAAAGTGTTAAAATATCCCAAAAATCCGCAATATTTGGTGCGCATATGCACACAATTAGAAAAAGCACAGTTATTTGCTCCAAATAAGGCGAATTCGCACAATGTTTCACGGAATCACAAAAAATCCCGCGACAATCGCCGAAATGTGATCTGCATATATGCACATTGATCTGGATAAAAATGGTAAATTTGTTCGACTTTACACAAGCATGACACAAGCCTAAATATTATTCCATCGAGAGACGCAAAAACGAACAGACAGCGTCCCCCACAACTAGAAATGAAATGAAAAGGACCACAACCATGACATTCTCCCTCAAAACACTGACCGCCGCCGCTATCGTTGCTGTTGCAGGCACTGCCGCTGTTGCAGGCCCCAACTACATCATCCCGGGCAACCAGTCCTCCACCAAAACCGTCGCCAATGTTGAGCTCGTGCGGGCCGAAGCTCCGGCAACTCTGGAAGTTTACTCCGTCCATGGTGGCGAACGTGTGGCTCTGCTCGGCTCGACCGACGTCAACGCCGGCGCGAACACCGATGTGAAAGTGAGCCTCGACGCAGGCGCTGCTCAATCCAACCTTGAGTTCGTCCTCGTCGGCTCCAACGGCGCAACCCTCGCCGACAAAAGCATCAACAACTACCAATAACAGGTGGTCCCGTCCGCTCTGAGCCAAGGCGCTCAGGGCGGATGGAAATCAGAAATGCCGCCGGAGTCCCCTCCCGGCGGCATTTTTGTGTTTTCTGGTAAGTGAAAAAGGTCAGTCGCCCAGTTTGGCGTGAACCTCGTCGAGATCAACCTCGCCCAAAGGCATCTTGTTGCCCGGATTTTCAAAGTCGTATTTGAAGAGCTGGAAATCGCGCTTGTAGATTTCCCACATCAAATGCATCGAGAGGTCGTCGAAATAGTCCTCGACCGGATGCAGCCGCTTCGGCCCGTGCCCCTCGGATTCGTTGAACCGCGGAATCGCGCTCAGATCAACCTTGTGCGGCGCGTCGATATGGTCGAGCACGTCCTGCATCCCCTCGTTGAATTTCTCCGTAAAGAAAATCTTGTCATATCTCCCGCCATTCACAATGAAGGTGGAGACATGGCCGGACATGGCCGACCAGTGGATGTCGGGGTCCATCGGGCGGCGCCAGCGGATGGTGTCGCGCACGAACAAAAGGAACCGGCGGAAACTCGCGATCTGGTCGAACTCCTGCTTGCCATCAGGCCCGCCCACTTCAATCCCGTATTTCTGGATCAGCTGCGGAACAAGATTGCCACGATAGCGGCGGCCATTGCGCTGGATGCCGCAAATTTTGTCAAAAAAGCTCGACAAAACACGGGTGTAGGGATTGCGCACACAGGTGAAAGCATAGCTTTTATGCGCCTGCACATTGGCTTCGATCAGGGGTTGGCTTTCCTCCTGCGCCCATTTGTGCATGCGATCCTTGCTGTCATGAATGTCACCGTCGAAAAACTCGCCGTGATCCGAATAGAACATGATCTGCCCGATCGTCGAACAGGCACATTTGGGGACGACGCGATAAACAACACTCTCGCTTTCAGTCATCCAGGTTCCGGGAAAGCCCATAATTACCACTACTCCTCTTTGTCACATGCAAAGTGACCCTTTTTGCTTTAAAAGCAAATTCCCCTTGATTATTCAATGATTGGTTACGCTTGTAAGCGGACAATGAAGCAAAAAACAGGTTACGGTTTCCAATATGGCGCGAATTGCCTTTATCTTGTTGTGCCATAAAGACCCCGAGGCGATCATTGATCAGGCCCGCCGCCTCACCCGTGCGGGGGATTATATCTCGATCCACTTCGATGCCAGCGGCGGCAAAGAGACCTTCGAGGCGATCCGGAAGGGGCTCGAAAACAACCCCAATGTCACCTTTGCCACCAAGCGCATCAAATGCGGCTGGGGCGAGTGGAGCCTTGTGCAGGCCACGCTTTACGCCATTGAGGCCGCAGAGCGGGATTTCCCGCGCGCGACGCATTTTTACATGCTCTCCGGCGATTGTATGTCGATCAAGACCGCCGAATACATGCATGATTACCTCGACCGCGAGGATGTGGACTTTATCGAAAGCTTCGACTTCTTCGAGAGCGACTGGATCAAGACCGGCATCAAGGAAGAGCGGCTGATCTACCGGCACTGGTTCAACGAACGCAACAACAAGTGGCTGTTCTATGAAAGCCTGAAACTGCAACAACGCCTCGGGTTGCGGCGCGAAATTCCCGAAGACCTGCAAATCATGATCGGGTCGCAATGGTGGTGCCTGCGCAGGCGGACCATCGAATGGATTCTCGACTTCACCCGCCAGCGCAAGGATGTGATGCGATTCTTCCGCACCACATGGATTCCCGACGAGACGTTTTTCCAGACCGTCGTGCGCCATCTGGTGCCCGAAAAGGAAATCCGCACCCGCACGCAGACCTTCCTGATGTTCACCGATTACGGCATGCCCGTGGTGTTCTATAACGACCACTACGACCTGCTCCTGTCGCAGGACTATCTCTTTGCCCGCAAAATCTCCCCCGAGGCCAAGGAACTGAAAAAACGCCTCGGTGATCTCTATGCCGCCACCGGCGTCAAGTTCCAGATCTCGAACGAAGGGCGCTCGCTGTTCCAGTTCCTCACCAATCGGGGCCGGAACGGGCGGCGGTTTGCACAGCGGTTCTGGGAGACCGAAAGCTCCCTTGGCCGCAACCGCGAGCTTCTGATCATCGTGTGCAAGAAATGGCACGTCGCCAAACGGCTTGTGGCCGAGATCAAAACCAAGACCGATATTCCCTGTCTCGAATACCTGTTTAACGAGGAAGGCAGCGCCCTGCCCGACCTCGGCGGGATCGAGAAAAGCCTTGAAAAACGGACGCGGCACAGACGCGCATGGGTGCGGATGCTGTTCGACTATTTAGACACGAATCGCATGGTCATCTGTCTCGACCCTACAGGCATCGACCTGATTCAGGATTTCTACGCCGACCGCTCCAGTTCGCGGCTGCTGGAAATCGAGTGCGAATTCACCGACGACTATCTCGCCGGACATGCCAAGCGCACGGGGCTGGCCGGAGACCAGACACCGGAGGAGGCGATCGAGCGGCTTTTACCGACCATCCGCTCGGATATGACCGATGAGAGCGACCGTATCCGCGACGCCGAGTTCGAGAATTACAATCGGATTTCACAAAGCAACACGCCGGAGGAAAATGCGCGGCCCCTTGCACGTTTCCTCGGCATCCCCGAAGATAAAGCGCGCGAGATTGTCTCGATGCATTACCTGTTTTCCGACTGAGGGAGGCCCCCATGCCCTACGCCTATGATGACCAGAACGTCTTTGCCAAAATCCTGCGCGGCGAGATCCCCTCGACGCCGGTGTTCGAGAGCGAGCACACGCTGGCCTTCCCCGACATCACGCCGCAGAAAAAGGTACATATTCTGGTGATCCCGAAAGGGCCTTACCGCTGTTACGACCATTTCGTGCAAGCCGCCTCTGACGTCGAACAGCTCGACTTTTTCCGCTCTGTCGCCAAGGTCGCGGAACAGCTGGGCGTGGCGGAATCTGCGGGGGGACAGGGTTTTCGCCTGATCACCAATTCCGGCGCGGATTCCCATCAGGAAGTGCCGCATTTCCATGTGCATCTTCTGGGCGGAGAGCCCTGCGGGCCGCTGACCTGCAAGTGAGAAAACATATCCGTAATTGACAAAACCCCGCTTTGAGGCGGGGTTTTTATTGAGTATTTAGACCATCAGAAAGCCCGCACCCGCGCGTGGGTCATTTTCCCGAAGTCAGTTCGACAAAGACATCTTCCAGATCCGGCTCCATCGTGCGCACGTCTCCGATGGTGATACCAGCGTCTTTGACCGCATCCAGAATGGCCCCGACCGAGGCTTGCCCGCGCGAGAAATCGAAGACCAGCGCCCCGTCGCGGCGGCGGCCCATTTTGACACCTTCGGGCAGAGCGAAACTCTCCGGCGCGCCGCCTTCGGGTTCGATCACCAGCGTCTTGGCATCCATCAGCCCCAAGAGATTCTTGGTCGTGTCCTGTTTGATCAATTCGCCGTGATTGATGATGGCGATCTCGTCGCACATTTCCTGCGCTTCTTCGAGGTAATGCGTGGTGAGGATGATGGTCATGCCGCGCTCCTCGTTGAGTTTTCGAACATTGGTCCAGAGCATCTGGCGCAGCTCGATATCGACGCCTGCGGTCGGTTCGTCCAGAACGAGGATTTGCGGATTGTGCACCAGCGCCTTACCCAGCAAAAGCCGCCGCCGCATCCCGCCCGACAGTGTGCGCGCATAGGCGTCGGCCTTGTCGGACAGTCCGATGAGCTCAAGGATTTCGTCGGTGCGCCGGTCGCGTTTCGGCACGCCGTAGAGGCCCGCTTGCACTTCCAGCGCGCCGCGCGGGGTAAAGAAGGGATCGAGGTTCAGCTCCTGCGGCATGACCCCGATGGCGGCGCGGGATTGGCGCGGGTTCACGTCCTGATCGAATCCCCAGATCCGCACCTTGCCGGAGGTTTTGATGACCAGCCCCGCAAGAATGTTGATCAAGGTGGATTTGCCTGCGCCATTCGGTCCCAGAAGGCCGAAGATCGACCCCTGCGGAATCGCCAGATCGACACCTTTGAGCGCCTCTTTCGGGGGCTGTCCGGCCCCGCCTGCATAGGTCTTGCGCAGGGCTTCGATCTCAAGTGCGTTGCTCATCGGTCTCGCTCCTTCTGTCCGCACGTCAGTTCTGCGGGCGGTTGCCTCTTGTCCGTGCCGCACGGATCGCTATCATATGCCCCTGACTTAGGCGGTCTGTATGGCTGCGGCAACCGCACCAACCGCCAAGCCCTTTGCACAGACCCGCACAGCCCCCTCATGCGGCTGACGCCAGACAGCGAAAAGGACACGACATGACGATTGAAGCGCCGGAAACGGAAGTGGTCTCCAAATGGAAAGTGGCTTGCGATGGCGGCGAGGGTGCGCTTGGCCACCCGCGTGTCTGGCTCGTGATCCCGCATGACACCGGCTATGTGGAATGCCCCTATTGCGACAAGAAATTCGTCCACGAAAGCAGCAAGCTGCAGGACGCCTGAGGCGCACGGGCCTGCCGCGCAAGCTCCTGCACAGGCGGGGGCGGCCTCTTCACTGCCCTTTGTGACACGTTTTATGGCCTGACCCGATCTGCCCGTGCGGGTCTTGCGCAATACCGGCTTGCAGATGTCGCGTCATTCCGTGTTATCAAGGCGCAACTTTTGAGCACAGGGAAAGACGCGCATGACATTCGGAAAAGGCAGCCACCTTCACCTCATCGACGGATCGGCCTTTATTTTCCGCGCCTACCACGCGCTTCCGCCGCTCACCCGCAAATCGGACGGGCTGCCGATCGGGGCGGTCAGCGGGTTTTGCAATATGCTCTACCGCTATATCGAGGCCAACACCGGCTCGGATGCTCCGACTCACGCCGCGGTGATTTTCGACTATTCCGGCAAGACCTTCCGCAACGATCTCTATTCCGCCTACAAGGCCAACCGCCCGCCCGCGCCCGAAGACCTCGTGCCGCAGTTCCCGCTGACGCGCGAGGCCACCCGCGCCTTCAATGTCGCCTGTATCGAGATCGAGGGCTTCGAAGCCGACGACATCATCGGCACCCTGTCCCATCAGGCGCGTGATGCAGGCGGGCGCGTGACGATCATTTCCTCGGACAAGGATCTGATGCAGCTTGTCGGAGGCGGGGTCGAGATGCTGGACCCGATGAAGAACAAACGCATCGACCGCGAAGGGGTCGAGGAGAAATTCGGCGTCGGACCGGAGCGCGTCGTCGATGTGCAGGCGCTTGCCGGCGACTCGGTCGATAACGTCCCCGGCGCGCCCGGCATCGGGATCAAGACCGCCGCCCTTCTGATCAACGAATACGGCGATCTCGAAACGCTTCTGGCGCGGGCCGAAGAGATCAAACAGCCCAAACGCCGCCAGACCCTGATCGAAAATGCCGAGCTGATCCGCATCTCCCGCGATCTGGTCAAGCTGGACTGCGACATGGAACTGGATTTCACCCTCGACAGCCTTGAGGTCAAGGAACCGGATACGGAGAAACTTCTGGCCTTCCTCTCCGAGATGGAATTCCGCACCATTGTCAAACGCGTCGCCGAACGGTTTGGCGTCGAGGCACCGGCCATTCCCGACGCCCCTGCCCCCTCTGCCGCATCCTCACCGGATGCACCTGCCGCGCCCGAGGCCAAGCCCTTTGACACCTCGTCTTACGAAAAAGTCACCACAATGGGCGCGCTGGAGCGGTGGATCGACGCCATCTATGCGCGCGGCTATGTCGCCGTGGACACAGAAACCACGGGCCTTGACGAGATGCAGGCCGATCTGGTCGGCGTGTCGCTTTGCGTCGAGCCGGGCGAGGCATGCTATATCCCCGTCGGTCACACGCTGGGCGAGGATGATCTCTTTGGCGGCTCGAACCTTGTAGACGGGCAACTGTCGAAAAACATGGTGCTCGATGCGCTCAAACCGATGCTTGAGGATGAGAGCATTCTCAAGATCGGCCAGAACATGAAGTATGACGCCAAGATCTTTGCCCGTCACGGCGTCCGCGTCGCGCCCTATGACGACACGATGCTGTTGTCCTATGCGCTCAACGCGGGGCTCCACAATCACGGCATGGATGCGCTCTCTGAACGCTATCTGAACCATACCCCGATCCCGACCAAAGAGCTTCTGGGCAGCGGCAAATCCGCGATCACCTTTGACAAGGTCGAGATCGGAAAAGCCGTCGAATATGCCGCCGAGGACGCCGATATCACGCTGCGGCTGTGGCAGGTGCTCAAACCGCGGCTTCACGCGGAGAAAGTCACCACGGTCTATGAAACGCTGGAGCGCCCGCTCTCGCCCGTGCTGGCACAAATGGAAATGGCCGGCATCCTCGTGGACCGCGATGTGCTCTCGCGCATGTCCAATGCCTTTGCCCAGAAAATGGCGGGGCTGGAAGCCGAGATTCACGAACTTGCAGGCGAAAGCTTCAACGTCGGCAGCCCCGCGCAGCTCGGCGAAATCCTGTTCGAGAAAATGGGGCTTGAGGGCGGCAAGAAGGGCAAGACCGGCAAATATTCCACCCCTGCAGATGTGCTCGAAGACCTCGCCACCGAACACGACCTGCCCGCGCGCGTTCTGGACTGGCGGCAACTGTCGAAACTCAAATCGACCTATACGGACGCGCTTCAGACCTTCATCCATCCCGAAACAGGCCGCGTGCATACATCCTATGTGCAAACCGGTGCCGTGACGGGGCGACTGGCCTCATCCGATCCCAACCTGCAAAACATCCCCGTGCGCTCGGAAGAGGGCCGCCGCATCCGCGAGGCCTTTATCGCGCCGAAAGGCAAAAAGCTGATCTCGCTCGACTATTCCCAGATCGAGCTGCGCATCCTCGCCCATGTCGCAAATATCGAAAGCCTCAAACAGGCCTTCCGCGACGGGCTGGACATTCACGCCATGACCGCCTCCGAGATGTTCAATGTCCCGATCGAAGGCATGGACCCGATGGTGCGCCGTCAGGCCAAGGCCATCAACTTCGGCGTGATCTACGGCATCTCCGGCTTCGGTCTCGCCCGCAACCTGCGTATCCCGCGCAAGGAGGCACAGGGCTTTATCGACCGCTATTTCGAACGCTTCCCCGGCATCCGCACCTATATGGATGACACGGTCGCCTTCGCCAAAGAGCATAAATATGTCGAGACCCTGTTCGGCCGCAAAATCCATACACCGGAAATCGGCGCCAAAGGACCGCAGGCGGGCTTTGCCAAACGTCAGGCGATCAACGCCCCGATTCAGGGCTCCGCCGCCGACATCATCCGCCGCGCCATGATCCGTATGCCCGAAGCGATCAAGGACCTCCCCGCCACCATGCTGTTGCAGGTGCATGACGAATTGATCTTCGAGGTGGACGAGGATGCCTGCGATCAGGTGATCGAAGTGGTCAAGGATGTGATGGAAACCGCCTCCGATCCGGCGGTGAAGCTCGATGTCCCCATCGAAGTGGACGCGGGCATTGGCGACAACTGGGCCGAGGCGCACTAGCGCCGTGCGTGGCGTCTCCTTTGCTGCCGGAAATACTCAAAAGAAAACGGCGCGGGAAATTCCCGCGCCGTCCGAGTATTTAAAGCCATCAGAAAGCCGAAATCAGATCAGCCCTTCTTTGCGGAAAAGCTGTTTCATATCCGTTTCCGGACGCGGCCCGATGTGGGAGATCACCTCACCTGCGGCGATACAACCCATCCGGCCACAGGTCGCGAGGCTCTGCCCCGTCGCATAGCCGTAGAGAAAGCCTGCCGCGAACTGGTCTCCTGCGCCGGTCGTGTCCACGGGCTGCACCCGTTTGACCGGCACCACCGCTTCTTCCTCGCCCTGCACCAGCACCACATCCGAGCCTGAGCGCGTGCAGACCACGAGGCCGGATTCGGAGGCGGCGGTTTCCAGAGCACTGGACAGGTCGCTTTGGTAGAGGCTTTCCCATTCGTGTTCGTTGCCGATCACGAAATCCAGCTCTTTGACGAATTTGCGGAAGTCGTCGCGGTGGCGGTCCACACAGAACGGATCGGAGAGCGAAATGCCGACCTTTCCGCCTGCGGCTTTGGTCAGTTTCGCGGCCTGATTGAACGCGTGTTTGCCTTGGGGTTTGTCGTAGAGATAGCCTTCGAGGAACATGATCTCCGTGTCGGCGGCCACAGATTGAGCGACATCATCGGCGGAGATTTCCGATGAGATGCCCAGATAGGTGTTCATCGAGCGCTCCCCGTCCGGCGAGACGAAGATCATCGAGCGCGAGGTGGGAAGCTCGCCGCCCGGCACGGGGCGGTTGACGAAGGCGGTGCCGTCGGCTTCCATTTCGGCTGCGTAGAAGCGCCCCAACGCATCGTCGTGGACGCGCCCGATAAAGCCGGTTTTTAGCCCCAGCCCGCCAAGTCCTGCCAGCGTGTTGGCCACAGAGCCGCCCGGCGTCTGAACGCGGTTGGTCATGGAGCTGTAGAGCAATTCGCCGCGCTCGCGCTCCACCAGTTGCATGATGCCTTTCTCGATCCCCATGAGTTCGAGGAAACTGTCATCCGCCTGTGTAATCACATCGACGATTGCGTTGCCGATGCCGACAACCTGATAGGTTTTAGTCAAGGTTTTTCTCCTCATACATGCAGAGGTCGCGGATCAGACACGTGCTGCACAAAGGTTTACGCGCCTTACAGACATAACGTCCGTGCAGGATCATCCAGTGATGCGCGTGTTGTTGGAATTCGGCGGGGATATTGTCTTCGATGGCGCGTTCAACCGCGACGACATCCTTGCCCACAGCCACGCCGGAGCGGTTGCCGAAGCGGAAGATATGCGTGTCTACGGCCTGTGTCGGCACATGCCACCACATATTGAGCACCACATTGGCGGTTTTGCGGCCAACGCCCGGAAGGCTTTCCAGAGCGGCCCGCGACGAGGGCACTTCGCCGCCGTATTCCTCAACGAGAATCCGGCTCATCTTGATGACGTTTTTCGCCTTGTTGCGATACAGCCCGATGGTTTTGATATGTTCGATCAGCCCCTCTTCGCCCAGATCAAGCATCTTCTGCGGCGTGTCGGCGATTTTGAACAGCTCTTTGGTGGCTTTGTTCACCCCTTTATCCGTCGCTTGCGCGGACAGGGCGACCGCCACGAGCAGGGTATAGGCGTTCGTATGCTCGAGCTCCCCTTTGGGCTCGGGCTCTGCCGCCTGAAAACGGGTGAATATCTCGCGGATCGTTTGGTAATCGAGTTGCTGGACCATGGGGCGTCTAATGCCTTGTCAGAACCGTCTGGGCAAGCCGTTTGATGGGAATGGCCGCCACGGAACCGTATCCAAGGCTTTGAGAGGTGCGGGCGCGGGGATTAGGCGCAAGTTTCGGGTCGGCAAATCCCGCCGCAAAGGCTAGGCTTTTCACAACCAATCTCGTTTCACCGGAGCAAGCCTGTGCCAAACCCCGTGCCAAACCCCCAAGACGCGCTTCCAGCCGCATCTCCGGCGCAGGACGAAGACCGCTATCATTATCAGGTGATCCGCCGCGCCATCGAGATTCTGGACAAGGCCGCCCTGCCCCTGCCACTGGATGCGCTGGCCGATGAACTGGGCATGTCACCGTTCCATTTGCAAAAGACCTTCAGCCAATGGGCCGGTGTCTCCCCGAAACGCTTCCAGCAATATCTGACCCTCGGCCATGCCAAGGCATTGATTGACCAGAACCACACGCTGCTCGACACGACCGAGGCCACGGGCCTGTCCGGCACGGGGCGGCTGCATGATCTCTTTGTGCGCTGGGAGGCCATGACCCCCGGCGAATTCGCCCGCAAAGGCGACGGGCTTTCGATCTCCTACGGCTGGTTCGACACGCCCTTCGGTCCGAGCCTCGCCATGGCCACGCCACGCGGGCTCTGCGCAATGGCCTTTGCCTCCGAATGTAGCAAACAGGCCGCCTATGACGATCTCGCAAGCCGTTGGCCCAAAGCCGACTTCATACACGCGCCCGAACAGGTCCGCCCCTATGTCGAGGCTGCGATTGGTGGCGGCGAGATGAAGCTGCACCTCTTGGGTGCCCCGTTCCAGATCAAGGTCTGGGAAGCACTTCTCGCCATTCCGTCTGGGCAGGTCACCACCTATTCCGATATCGCCCGCCGCATCGGCAGCCCCAAAGCCGTGCGCGCCGTGGGCACTGCGGTCGGGCGCAATCCGGTCAGCTGGCTGATCCCCTGCCACCGCGTGCTGCGCAAAACAGGGGCCTTGGGCGGCTACCATTGGGGCCTTCCGGTCAAGCGCGCGCTGCTGGCCTATGAAACCGCACAGGCCGAAGAACAACACATCTGAGCGAAAACCCGCCACATTTTCGTGAACACCGCAAATCCATCGTGCGAGTGGCGTCATAGAACGGTAAAATCGGCGTCAAGAGCAGTTTTTCAAGGAGGATCCAAATGAAATCCCCGCTATTTATCGCCATCCCGCTGGTCGCGTCTTTCGGACTGAGCGCCTGTATGGACACTTACGACACCAATTCCAAAGCCACTCAGGGCGTTGCACTCGGTGCCGCTCTGGGCGGGATCACCGCCGCCGCCACATCCGGCAGCAATGACAAACTCGCCAAAGTCGCCGTGGGCGCGATGATCGGCGGGGCTGTGGGCGGTGCCATCGGTCAGCAGCTTGACAAACAGGCCGCCGATCTGCGTCAGGACCTCGGCAATGACGACGTGCAAATCGTCAACACCGGTTCGCAACTGATCGTGACCATGCCGCAAGACATCCTGTTCGCCACGGACAGCGCCGTGGTCGTGCCCTCGCTGCAATCCGATCTGCGCACGCTGGCCTACAACTTGCAGGACTATCCGAACACCACCGTGCAAGTCATCGGCCACACCGACAACACCGGCAGCGCCTCTTATAACCAAGAGCTCTCCACCCGCCGCGCCTCGGCTGTTGCGACCATCCTGACCGCCAATGGCGTCTCCACAGGTCGCGTGCATGCCTTTGGCCGTGGCGAGGATCAACCGGTCGCCACCAACCTGACCGCAGAGGGCCGCGCCCAAAACCGTCGCGTGGAAATCATCATCACGCCGACTTCGGCCTGATCCGCGTTTCAGACCATTCAAAAGGCCGGACAATGTTCCGGCCTTTTTTCATAGCTCCACCACGATAATGGTCATATAATCTGACCAATCAAATTCAGGGGTTGCTATGCCATTTCAGAAAATCAACGCCGAAAAACTCAGCTCCTCTGTCGCAAAACAGATCGAGCTTCTTATTCTGCGCGGGATTTTGCGGCCCGGAGAGCGGCTCCCGTCCGAGCGCGATCTCTCCGAACGGCTGGGCGTGTCTCGCCCCTCTGTGCGCGAGGCTGTGGCGGACTTGACTGAAAAGGGGCTTCTGGAGACCCGTGCGAGCGCGGGCATCTTCGTGGCCGATGTTCTGGGCTCCGCCTTCTCTCCCGCGCTTGTGCGGCTCTTCGGGGCGCATACCGAGGCGGTGTTCGACTATATCGCCTTTCGCCGCGATATGGAGGGGCTCGCGGCAGAGCGTGCGGCGCGGATGGCCTCCGACACCGATCTGAAGGTCATCCAAACAATTTTCGAAAAGATGGAAGCCGCTCATCCCAAGCGCAATCCCACGGAGGAGGCGCGACTGGACGCGGAGTTCCACCTCTCGATCATTGAAGCCTCGCATAACGTGATCATGCTGCACATGATGCGTTCGATGTTCGATCTTTTGCGTGAAGGGGTGTTCTACAACCGCTCCGTGATGTTCAAACAGCGCACCAACCGCGCGCAGCTTCTGGACCAGCACAGGGCCATTAACGATGCGCTCCAGACCCGTGATCCGGAGGCCGCCCGCGCCGCTGTCACGCGGCATCTCGATTATGTTGAAGAGGCTTTGCTGGATCAGCAGAAGTTCGAGCACAACGAAGAAGTCGCCAAGCTCAGATTCAAACACGAGCAGGCGCGCAGCTAACCATTTTCCCTGATAATTGCCCATGAAAAAGCCCCGCCGGAAAGGGCGGGGCTTGTCTTGATCAGGGTCGATCCGATCCGGTCAGAAGATCAGAACGTCTTAGTGCAGCTTGGCGCTCACATCGGCAATCGCGTTGTCGATCAGATCATTGGCTTCCGCCGCAGACATTTTCTTCGCGATCACGTCGGAGGCCGCCGCAATGGCCACGTCCACAGCCGTGTCGCGCACTTCGCGGATGGCGGCAGCTTCGGCAGCGCTAATTTGCTCTTCGGCGGCAGCAACGCGACGGGCGATGGAGGATTTCAGATCCTCTTTCGCTTTCGCAGCGGCCGCTTCGGAATCTTTCTTCGCCTGAGCCACGATGGCGTCGGCTTGTTCCTGCACTTCGCGCTGTTTGCGCTCGTAGGATGCGAGGATCGACTGTGCCTCTTCGCGCAGGGTGCGGGCTTCGTCCAGTTCGGCTTTGATGCCTTCGGCGCGCTGGTCGAGCATACCGCCGATCATCGCCGGAACCTTTTTCCAGATCAGGATACCGATGAAGACCAGAAAGCCCAGAAGCACAACGAAGTTGGTGTTCTTGAGCGAAAAGAACGGGCCGGACGCGGCAAAGGCCGGGCTTGCGACGGTGAGAGCGAGAAGGAGGGAAAGTTTTTTCATGTCCTTAGCCTTTCAACCGTGCGGTGACTGCCGCGTTGATCGTGCGACCATCGGCAGTGCTGCCCATGGCGGCGACGAGTTCCTTGGCGGTTTCCTTGGCAACGTCTTTCACGCTGTCCATGGCACCGTCGCGGATTGCGGCAATCGCTTTTTCAGATTCAGCGGCTTTCGCGGCGATCTGGGCATCGGCCTTGGCGGTCGCTGCGTCAAGATCGGCCTGAATGGCCGCACGGGCTTCGCCCGCGATCTGCTGGGCCTTGGCTTTCGCCTCTGCCAGAGCAGCGTTATATGCCTCTTCCGCTTCTTTTGCCTTGAGCTTGAGCTCTTCGGCGGCGGAAATATCATTCATGATCGTGCCGGAACGCTCGGCGAGCACCGAAGAGATGCGCGGCAGTGCGATCTTGGACAGCACGAAATAGATCACGACAAGCGTGACGAGAAGCCAGAAAATCTGGTTGGGGAATGTCGCAAAGTCCAGCTGCGGCATCCCTGCCTCAGCGGCAGCATGTGCGGCATCTGCAGCGTGGGTTTCGGCCCCATGCGTATCTGTTGCCATCTTAACCTCCTGGTTCTGACCGAAATCCCCCGAAATGACGGGAGAACAAGACTCCTGATGTTACGCGAGGGTGGGACTATGGAAGTCCCACCCTGCCGTAAGGATGGAGCGTCGGATCAGACGGCGAACATCAGAAGCAGAGCGACGAGGAACGAGAAGATCCCCAGAGCTTCTGCGAAGGCCATGCCGATGAAGAGCGTCGCGGTTTGCGAAGCTGCGGCGGACGGGTTGCGAAGAGCGCCGGAGAGGTAGTTACCTGCTACGTTGCCCACACCCATTGCTGCGCCGCCCATGCCGATAGCGGTCAGACCAACACCGATGTATTTGCCGAGTTCTGCGATATTGCCTTCCATTGTGGTATCTCCTTACGTTGGAATTGGCTGGATAGGATTTCGAACCTGTTTACTGCGGGCCTTAGTGGACCGGATGCAGCGCGTCTTTCAGATAGACACAGGTCAGAATGGTGAAGACGTAGGCCTGAATGAAGGCCACGAGAATTTCGAGACCATACATGGCGGTGATCGCCAGAATGGACACCGGAGAGATCGCCGCAATGGCAGCAAACCCTGCGAAAACCTTGATCACGGCGTGACCGGCCATCATGTTGCCCGCCAGACGAATGGAGTGGCTGACCGGACGCACGAAGTAGGAAATCAGCTCGATCACGGCAAGAAGCGGACGCACGGCCATCGGTGCGGAGCTGACCCAGAACAGGGCGAGGAATTTCGAGCCGTTTTTGACAAAGCCCAGAACCGTCACAAAGACAAACACCAGAAGCGCCAGCACACCGGTCACCGCGATGTGCGATGTGGTGGTAAACGACAGCGGCAGAAGGCCCAGCATGTTCGAGAACACGATGAAGATGAACAACGTCATCACATAGGGGAAGTATTTCACGGCATCCTTGCCGGTCACATCCTCGATCATCTTGTAAACGAAACCGTAGGTCAGCTCTGCAACAGACTGGCCCTTGGTCGGCACGATGGAACGGCTGCGCGAACCGACAACCAGAAGCAGGATCACACCGACAACGGCGAGCGCCATCCAGAGCGTCACATTGGTGATCGTGTACCAGTGCACCGGACCGTCGCCAAAGAGCGGCGTGACCTTGAACTGGTCCATCGGGTGGAAAACAAGGCTGCTCTCGGAACCATGTGCTTCAGTCGCCACGTTCAATCCCTCTCATCAGGTGCGGGTGTCCCCGCGTTCGTCTCATTGGCCGCCGCCTGTTCGGCGATCTGGCCCCTCTCGATCTCTTTCGCCGTGCGCATCATGGTTTTGACGCCGGCCGCGAGACCAAATCCGATAAACAGCACGAGGAAAAGCGGGGAAGTCCCCAACAGCTTGTCCAAGCCGAACCCCATGCCAAAACCGATCAACAGACCGGCCACTAGTTCCGTCACCATCCGCCATGCCATATTGGCTTGGGAAAAGTGCTCTTCCCCGCGGGAGGTTTTCGGCTTCTGCGCCTCTTTCATCTTCGCGAGCCGCTCTTCCAAAGCGTGCAAACGCTTGGGATCATGCGGTTCGGACATATGAAAAGCCCCCTGCGGTCATTTGCGGGCAAGCTATGCGGGAGGGCGTTTAGAGTCAATGTGGAATTGAAGCCTTGGCGTGCGACATATGACGTTGTTTTTATTGAGCATTTCAACCATCAGAAAACCGCCCTGCCCCGCAAGGCATCCCCGTTAGCGCAAAATGCTCTCGCTTTCGTTATTCAACCAGATGGTTGACCAAAGCCGCGCTTCCTCCTATCGCAAACACATGGCACATGATCTCGACCTCATCTTCGCAGCCCTCGGCGACCCGACCCGTCGGGCGATCCTGATGATGCTGCTGGAAGATGACATGGCGGTCACGGATGTGGCCGAGCCTTTCGAGATGTCTTTAGCCGCGATCTCCAAACACCTCTCCATTCTGACCCGCGCCGGACTGATCGCGCAGGAAAAGCGCGGGCGGGTGAAATGGTGCAAGCTGGAGCCGGACGCCATGCGCGCCGCGTCGGTCTGGATGCAGGGGTTTGGCCAGTTCGAGGAGATTGATCTCGACGGGCTGGAACGGTTTCTGGAACGCGAACTGTCAGACGGGGCGTAACCTCTGGTGCGCCCGCGTCTGCCCCGCGCCTGACCCTGTATCAGGCTTAGCGTCAGGCTTCGTGCTTCAACAGAAGATAGAGCGCCAGAACCGTCAGGCCGATCCCGCCGAAGACCAGCGCAGGCGGCGTGCCGTGGCCCAGAAGGATTTCCCAGATGATCACCCATGAGGGCACGAGATAGGTGTAGGCCATGACCTTGGCCGCCGCCAGCCGCACAGAGGCATAGGCCAGAAGCGTTGCCGAGGTGGTGGTGGCAAAGACGGTAATATAGCCCAGCGCGATCCAGACGATGGCCGGAAGATGGGCCCAGTCGGTCTCGACCACATCCCGCCAGCCCAGCAACAGGATCGCAAGCGAGGCGGCGGACAGGATGAAAAAGGTGAACACCAGCGTGCGTTCGCCCCGATGCAGCCGCGGCACCAGCGGCGTGTAGAGCGCATGGGCCACTACGCCGATGAAATAGAGCGCTTCCCCGCGTCCGATGTGAAAGGCCAGAAAAGCGTGAATATCGCCGCGAAAGATCACCCAAAGCGCGCCCACCGCGCCGGTTGCCAGCGCAAGGGCGATGCGACGCGTGGTGATCTGGCGCATGATCAGATAGCCGAACCCCGCCGCAAGAAGCGGTGTCAGGGTAAAGACGGCAGAGGCAGAGACCGGTTCGGCGGTTTTCAGGCCGACAAACATCATCACGAAATAGAGCGCGAAGATGCCGCCCAGAATGGCGTAGCGCCACGGCTGGCGCAGCGAGGCACGCGGGATGCCGCCCGTGGCCATCGCCATGATGCCCACAAAAATCGCCGCCGCGACAAAGCGCACGCCGTTGAGCGCCAGAGGCGTGATTTCATTGGCCGCCATTGCGCCGAGGGAGAAAGACCCGGCAACAAGACAGGAAAAGGTCAACATCGCCAGATGGCCGTTCCGGCGGTCTTTGGCTGCTGCAATATGGGGCACGGGCAAAACTCCCTCTCAAGACATTTCTAAAATCTTGTGCCATCTAAAGGATCTCAAACCGGACCGGAAGACCGGTCGGACGTGAAAGGCCGCGACATCAATATGTTGCATGGCACAGGCCCCGAAACCTTGCAGCACGGGACAATCGAAAGACGCTTTAACGGCAGCGCGAGCACAGGTCCATTGTCCGCTTGCGCACATGTCGGGCGCAAATTCCGTCAGGCGACACTCTTTGGTGCGGGAGGTTACTTCGCGCCGGGCCACTCCTTGGCGCGCGCTTTGAGGAAGGTGAGAAAGGCCTGCACCTTCGGAGTCCGGTGCAGGTCGACATGGGTGACAATCCAGTTCTGGCTGCCCCATTCCGGTCTCGCCGGCAGGATTTCCCTGATATTCTCGCGGCCATGCGCCATCCATGTCGGCATGAACCCGACACCTGCGCCCGCGTTGATGGCGTCGTTCATCGCGCCCATGTCGGAAGTGCGGAAGACCACGTTGCTTGCCGGCACATTCTCGTTGATCCAGATCACGAAAGGCGCGCGCGAATGGCTGTCGTCCATCGAGATAAAGCGCAATTCCTTCGCCAGCGCGTCTCCTTCACCCTGCGGCTCGCCATAGGTGTCGAAATAGCGCTGGTGGGCATAGAGCCCTATGTCCTGACTGTAGAAGGGCTGCACCACATTGTCCGGCTCTTGCGGCGGGCGACCTGCGCGAATGGCGACATGAGCCTCGCCATATTCCAGCCGGAACACCCGCTCGCCCGTGAGATAGCGCACGGACAGCGCCGGATGCTCGCGTTGGAACTCGGCCAGAACCGGTGCCAGAAGCGGCCCCATCCCCGGCAGCGAGGTGACGACCAACTCGCCCGCAACCTCTTCGCCGCGCCCCTTGATGCGCGAGACAAGCTGCGACAGTTGATCATCGGTGGTTTGCGCGACTTTCAACACGTCCAGCCCCGCCTCGGTCGGTGTGTAGCCGCGCGCGTGGCGTTGGAAGAGCTTGACCCCCAAACGGGATTCCAGCGCATCAATATGGCGGATCACCGTGGCGTGGTGCACGCCCAGCGCCTGAGCCGCGCCGGACACGGTGCCCATTTTGGCAACCTGAAAGGCAGTGCGGAACTCATCCCAGTTTTCGACGGACATTGGCGACCTCATGTGCGCAAAAGAACAGTTTGCACGGATCATCCCGCTGTCTGTTGGAAATTGCAAGCTATTTTGCGCGTTGCGGGTTTCTTAATTCCGCCCAACGCTCCGCCGCCTCCGGCAGATCGCCGCGCCACTCCACCTTCAACGCCGCACGTTCGGCCTCCAGCAAAGCCTCCAGCGTCGCAATCCGTGCCCCGCGCCCGCGCATGTGGTCCTGAAACCGGTGCGAATGCACAATGGTCGGCACCGCATCCAGAGGCTCCCACGCATCAAGCACCGTCACACGGCGCAGGTTGAACTCCGGCGGCAACACATAATAGCGCAGATCACTTTCCCAGAGCATGTCCTTGAGGATGATCTGGTCGCGCAACACAGTGTCATCGGCAAAGAACCTCTCGGCCCACTCCTTGAGAAACGCCAGCATCACAGGGCTGCGCCGGTAGAGAAAAACGCCGGAATTGTGCTGCGGGAACGCATAGGGCGTTGCATGGTCCCGCCCCTGCCGGATCAGCGACCAGTCACGGCGCACATCATGACAGAGCGCACAGTCGAACCGGTCGAGAATGTCAAAGAGATCCCCCAGAGGCGCCACAAAGAGCGTATCGCTGTCGACATATAAAGTGCGCTCGAAACGCGACACAGGCATGGCACGCAGCTTTTCGCGCTCGTGCATGTCATATCGTGCCGTGACCCGATCAAAGAGACCGGCGGGCAGGTTCTCCGGCAGGTCGGTCACCAGATCAATCGCGATCTCCGGCTCGTGCTCGCGCAGGGACCGCGCCGACTGGATCGCCAGATCGACATAATCCGCCCCGCTCGCAACATAAAGCACGCCACAGGTCACATGGCCCTGCTCCGACGCGGTGTTCTGTAAGTCTTGCATCTATAGTATATCCTCCCGAGCGGGCCTTGCCACAAGTCTAGCGCGCAAGACCGGACATTCCAGAGCAATTGCCGCGCCCGTCTCCCTGACACACACCCATCCGCGCCACACACTCACCGCGTGCTCTATCAGGCGCTTTGACTTGACTCACTGCGGACACGCGCGTAGAGAGCGGATCAAATTTCCCGGAAGTGTGCATCTTCCGGTCCTCAGGCTATATGCCAGGATCGCCCCCCGTCAGCGTTATACGCCCACGGGGGCCAAGGTGCATTGAACGGGGTTCACATTCGCCGCTTCGTCCCCAGATGAAGTATATCGTCAACGGCCCCTGCCCGCCGGACACCCTTTGAACGGGTCATTCCACAGGGCGCAAACAGGAGAACGGCCCATGTTTGAAAATCTGTCTGATCGCCTCTCCGGCGTCTTCGACAAGCTCACCAAACAAGGTGCCCTGTCTGAAGACGATGTAAAAACCGCGCTGCGCGAAGTCCGTGTCGCCCTGCTGGAAGCGGACGTGTCGCTGCCCGTCGCGCGTGACTTCGTCAAAGCCGTCACGGAAAAAGCCACCGGACAGGCCGTCACCAAATCCGTCACACCCGGTCAGCAGGTCGTCAAGATCGTGCATGACGAACTGGTGCATGTGCTGCAAGGTGACGAAGCCGACATCGGCACGCTCAAGGTGGACAACCCGCCCGCACCGATTCTCATGGTCGGTCTGCAAGGTGGCGGTAAAACCACCACCACGGCGAAACTCGCCAAGCGCCTGAAGGAAAAGCACGGCAAGCGCGTGCTCATGGCCTCGCTCGACGTTTACCGTCCGGCGGCTATGGACCAGCTCAAGGTGCTGGGCGAACAGATCGGCGTCGACACCCTGCCCATCGTGCCGGGTCAAAGCCCTGCAGATATCGCCAAACGCGCCAAGCAACAGGCCTCTATGGCGGGCTATGATGTCTATATGCTCGACACGGCGGGCCGCCTGTCCATCGATGACACGCTTATGGCCGAGGTCGAGGAAGTCAAAGCGATCACCTCCCCGCGTGAGACGCTTCTGGTGGTCGATGGCCTGACCGGTCAGGATGCTGTGCATACGGCAGAGAATTTCGACGGGCGCATCGGCATTTCCGGCGTTGTGCTGACCCGTATGGACGGGGACGGTCGCGGCGGTGCGGCGCTCTCCATGCGTGCGGTCACCGGCAAGCCGATCAAATTCGTCGGTCTGGGCGAAAAGATGGACGCGCTCGAAGAGTTCCATCCCGACCGCGTTGCGGGCCGCATCCTTGGCATGGGCGACATTGTCGCACTCGTGGAAAAAGCGCAGGACACCATCGAGGCCGAACAGGCCGAAAAGATGGCGCGGCGCTTTGCCAAAGGTCGCTTCAACATGAACGACATGAAGATGCAGCTTGAGCAGATGCAGAAAATGGGCGGCATGGAAAGCATCATGGGCATGATGCCGGGCATGAAAAAAGCCGCCGCCCAGATCAAGCAAAGCGGATTCGACGACAGCGTGTTCAAACGCCAGATCGCGCTCATCAACTCGATGACCAAGAAAGAGCGTGCCAATCCGCAGATTCTGCAAGCCTCGCGCAAGAAGCGGATCGCCAAAGGTGCGGGTCTTGAGGTCTCCGAATTGAACCAGCTCATCAAAATGCACCGCCAGATGTCGGATGCGATGAAGAAGATGAGCAAGATGAAGGGCGGCATGTTCAAACAGGCGCTCAAAGGCATGATGGGCAAAGGCGGCCCGCAAGGGCTTGAGGACATGGATCCGTCCAAGATGGCCGAAGCGACCAAAGCTCTGGGCGGCGCGATGCCCAAAGGCATGGGTGGCCTGCCGGGTCTGGGTGGCGCTTTGCCGCCGGGTCTCTCGGGCTTCGGGAAAAAGAAATAAACATGACCCTCGCCCCCACCATAGAAACCCAGCGCCTGAGATTGCGCGCGCACAGGATCGACGATTTCGATGCCTATGCCGATGTCTTCTCCTCGGATCGCGCCAGCTACATGGGACAGTTGCAGCGTCGTCAGGCGTGGTTCAGCTTTTGCTCCGATGTGGCGCAATGGCAGCTGTTCGGTCATGGCGCTTGGGCGGTGGACCGGCTTGAGGACGGAAAGTTCATCGGGCAGGTCGCGCTGTTGAAGCCGGACCATTTCCCCGAGTTGGAACTGGGCTGGATGCTCACCTCCGAGGCCGAAGGGCACGGCTTTGCCGCAGAGGCCGCGATGGCCGCCCGCGATTACGCCTATGTCGAGATGGGGCGCGACACGCTTGTGTCCTATATCGACCCTAAGAACGCCCGCTCCATCGCTCTGGCCGAACGGCTCGGCGCCGTGCGCGACGACACCGCCCTGCGCCCTGATGGCGAGAGCCTTGCGCAAACCGTTGTCTACCGTCACCCCACAATCGACGTCCTGCAAGACGGTGGTATGGAGGCCTACGCATGACCCGTATGTTCCGCCCCGCATGCCCGACAGAAGTCCGACGCTTGTCCGACGCGATGCCGACAGGATATTTTGCAGGGAGATCGCTGCAATGAACGAGACCCAGAAACGCGCCGCAGAAGTGCTCAAAGAGCATCGCGAGAGCATCGACCGGCTCGACGCGATCCTCGTCTATACCCTTGGCGAGCGGTTCAAACACACGCAGGCCGTGGGGAAACTCAAGGCCGAACACAACCTTCCGCCGTCCGATCCGGCGCGTGAGGAAAAACAGATTGCCCGTCTCGAAGACCTCGCAAAACGCGCGGACCTCGATCCGGAATTCGCAAAAGAGTTCCTGAAATTCATCATTCAGGAAGTCATCCACCATCACGAAAAACACCAAGATTGCTAAGGACTTACAAGACCTTGGCTCAATAGTCAGACTTAGGAGAAACACATCATGGCTATGAAAATTCGTCTCGCCCGCGGCGGTTCCAAAAAACGCCCGTTCTACAGCATCGTGGCTTCCGATTCGCGCATGCCGCGTGACGGCCGCTTCATCGAGAAACTGGGCACCTACAACCCGCTTCTGCCGAAAGACAGCGAAGATCGCGTGAAAATGGATCTGGAGCGCGTGCAATACTGGCTCGGCCAGGGCGCACAGCCGACCGACCGCGTGTCCCGCATGCTCGAAGCTGCTGGTGTTCTTGAGAAAAAAGAACGCAACAACCCGAAAAAAGCCGTCCCGGGCAAAAAAGCTCAGGACCGCGCTGAAGAGAAAGCTGCCAAAGCCGCTGCCGCCGCTGAAGCTGCTGCTGCTCCGGCTGAAGAAGCCGCAGAAGAGTAAGTCTTCAAAGGGGTATCCCTTGCGAGCTTCGTGCTTTTTCAGGCGCAGGTGTCCAACACCTGCGCCTTTTCCCTTTGCTCTACAAATATGGGCAAAAACAGGGCTTTCCGCTGGACAGCGGGATTGCACACTATCAGACTTGATCCCGACAGAGCCATTATGGCGCTTCATTTCTGAGCCAACACTGGAAAACAGACATGACAAAACTCGCTGCATTCGGGCAGTTTTCGACCGCTTTTCGTAATGATTTTACCGAACTTATGCGCTGGCGTCGTGATGTGCGGAAGTTCCAGCCCATCGCCGTGAACCCGCAGGCGCTGGAGCGCTGCCTCAAGGCCTTCACCCTCGCGCCCTCCGTGAGCCTGACCCAGCCCTGGCGTCTCGTCGCGGTCAAAAGCGAGGCGGCCCGCGCCGCTGTGATCGGGAATTTCAAGACATTCAACACCTCCGCCCTGTCCGGTCAGGACGGTGAAGCGGCCCAGAGCTTCGCCGCACAAAAGCTCAAAGGGCTTGAGGACGCGCCGGTGCAATATGCCGTCCTGAGTGACCCTTCCGCCTCACAGGACCATCCGCTGGACCTCTCGCCTATTCCGCAAGTGCTCGAATACTCGGTGGCCACCGCCATCATGCAATTCTGGCTCGCCCTGCGCGCCGAAGGAATCGGCATGGGCTGGGTCTCGCGTATGGATCAGGCGCAGTTGAAGACCGATCTCGACCTGCCTCCCTCTTGGGCGTTGGTGGGCTATCTGTGTGTCGGCTACCCCGACCACGACGCGAGCGAGCCGGAGTTGCAGACCCAAGGATATGAGACCCGCGACGCAACCCTCGACATTCTGGACCGCTAGGCAGCGGCGCACACGCCAGAGCTTCAAACTTCCTCCGAAACGATCTAAGATTTTTCGGCAACAAACAGAGAGCAAAGCATGACTGACACGCGGATCATCGTCGGAGCCATCGCGGGGGCTTATGGCGTCCATGGCGAAGTGCGGATCAAAAGCTTTTGCGCCGAGCCGGAGGCCATTGCCGACTATGCGCCCCTGACCTCCGAGGACGGGACGAGAACCTTCGACCTGACCCTCACCCGCGCGATCAAGAACGGGTTCGCCGGACAGATCAAGGGTATCGAGAGCAAGGAAGAGGCCGACGCGCTCAAAGGCGTGACGCTTTTCGCCGAACGTGACACCCTGCCCTCCCTTCCCGACGACGAGTATTACCACGCAGACCTGATCGGACTGACGGTGCTCGACACGGGCGGCACGGAATTGGGACAGGTGCGCAACGTCCTCAACCACGGCGCGGGCGATTTGTTGGAAGTGCACGGGCCGAACCTCAAGGCCTCGGTCCTGCTGCCCTTTACCATGGCCAATGTGCCCACCGTTGATCTCGCTTCGGGCCGCATCATCGCGGACCCGCCCGAAGGGCTTTTCGAGTGAGTGACATGACGGACAATGCCCCGAAATCCCATGGCCGTCTGGCCGTGCGCCCGACGCTCAAACCCAGCGAGTTGATGACCAACACCCCCGACCTCGCGGGGGTCTGGAAGGCCAAGGTCATCACTCTCTTTCCCGAAGCCTTCCCCGGTGTTCTGGGCGAAAGCCTGACGGGCAAGGCGCTTCAGGACGGCAAATGGCAGTTGGAGAAAATCCGGCTGCGTGAATTTGGCGAAGGCAAGCACCGCAATGTTGACGACACACCGGCAGGCGGCGGTGCAGGCATGGTGATCCGCCCCGATGTGATGGGCAATGCCATCGACTTTGCAATGAACGGCGCCCCAGAAGACCGCGCCCAATGGCCGCTGGTCTACCTCAGCCCGCGCGGCAAACGCTTTGATCAGGCGACCGCGAAACGCTGGTCCAAGGCCCGCGGGATCACGATGATCTGTGGCCGGTTTGAAGGCGTGGATGACCGCGTTCTCTTTCACTACGGGATCGAAGAGGTCTCTCTGGGCGATTTCGTCCTCACAGGCGGCGAGATTGCCGCGCAAGCCATGATCGACGCCACTGTGCGTCTCCTGCCCGGTGTCTTGGGAAATGCCGAAAGCATCGAGGACGAGAGCCACGCCAACGGTCTGTTGGAACATCCGCAATTCACCCGCCCCGCCGAATGGCGCGGCCTGCCGATTCCGGAGGTTCTGATGTCCGGCCACCACGGCAAGATTGCCGAATGGCGTCAGAAAATGGCGGAGAAGATCACCCAAGAGCGCAGACCGGACATGTGGGACGCCTATCAGGCCGCCCAAAAGGCGCAGAAAGCCAAGAAATAAAGGCCGATCCCTCTTGATCGAAACCGGTGTGCAGCTTATACACCGCCCGTCTGGCATCGGGATTCGACGCACAGACCTTTTTGCTATTCGCCGGACGGCTTCTTCTCCGTCCAACAGAGCCAAGGCAGAATGTTCAAAGCAAAGACGACCTGAACCCTCCGGCGGGCGCACCCAAACGGGATCAATGCGGACCCGATCGAAGACGCGGAGCTCTGGGGCAGTTGAAACCTTCGTGGACAAAACCACGAGCAAATTGGAGTTTAAGCGATGGATCTTATCGCCCAGCTTGAAGCCGAGCAAATCGAAGCTCTCGGCAAGACTATCCCGGATTTCAAAGCCGGTGACACCATTCGCGTCGGTTACAAAGTGACCGAAGGCACTCGCACCCGTGTGCAGAATTACGAAGGTGTCTGCATCTCCCGTAAGAACGGCAAAGGCATTGCCGGTTCCTTCACGGTTCGCAAGATTTCTTTTGGTGAAGGTGTGGAACGTGTGTTCCCGCTCTACTCCACCAACATTGACTCGATTGAGGTTGTGCGTCGCGGTAAAGTCCGTCGTTCCAAGCTCTATTACCTGCGTTCGCGTCGCGGCAAATCCGCACGTATCGCGGAAGTCACCAACTACAAGCCGCTCGAAGCCTGAGGATCGCACCGATGAAAAACGATATCCATCCCGATTACCACTTCATCGACGTCAAAATGACCGATGGTACGATCGTCAAAATGCGCTCCACTTGGGGTGCAGAAGGCGACACGCTGGCGCTCGACATCGATCCGTCCGCACACCCGGCATGGACCGGTGGCAACTCCCGCCTCATGGATGCTGGCGGTCGTGTGTCCAAGTTCAAAAACAAATACGCTGGCCTCGGCTTCTAAGCCCGACTTACAGTGCATGTTTGAAAAGGCCCGCAGCAATGCGGGCCTTTTTCTTTGCCTGCCGCCGAACATTCCGCCCCCAAAGCCCCCTTGCCTACGCGCCATTCGCGGCAGGTCTGCCACACAAGACGATTGCGATATTCGCGCTTCATCAATAGGTTATACGGGATTTCCCGAAAATTTCCCCATCGGGCATTTCGTGAAACACTTTCATGGCGCGAACCCTCTTGCACAGGGACCGCGATCAACGGCATACAGAAACAAACGGTTTACAAACGCGCAGATAAGCGCGGCAAGAAACGGGAAGTCGGGACGTGGCGCATATTATCATTGTCGGGAACGAAAAAGGCGGAGCGGGGAAATCCACCGTCTCCATGCATGTGGCAACGGCGCTGTCGCGCCTCGGGCATCGGGTTGGTGCGCTGGATCTGGACCTGCGCCAAAAGACCTTTGCACGCTATCTGGAAAACCGCCTGAGCTATTGCCTGCGCGAAGGGATCGAACTGGCCACGCCGGAATATCGCGACCTGCCGCAGGTCGAAGCCTCCGATCTGGCCGAGGGCGAGAATATCTATGACCGCCGCTTGTCGATGGCGGTGGCCGGTCTGGAAGACAGCTGCGACTTCATCCTGATCGACTGCCCCGGTTCGCACACCCGCCTGTCGCAAGTGGCCCACACGCTTGCGGACACGCTGATCACACCGATGAACGACAGTTTCATCGACTTTGACCTTCTGGCCCGCGTTGATCCGGATACCAATAAAATTCTCGGCCCGTCGGTTTATTCCGAAATGGTCTGGAACGCACGGCAGTTGCGAGCGCAGGCCGGATTGAAGCCGATTGACTGGGTCGTGCTGCGCAACCGTCTTGGCGCACAGGCGATGCACAACAAGAAAAAAATCGGGGCCGCTTTGGAAGAACTGTCCAAGCGCATCGGCTTTCGTGTTGCTCCGGGCTTTTCCGAGCGCGTGATCTTCCGCGAACTTTTCCCGCGCGGGCTGACGCTTCTTGATCTAAAAGATGTCGGCGTCAAATCCGCGCTGAATATTTCCAACGTGGCCGCACGTCAGGAAGTGCGCGAATTGCTGAAAGAATTGAATTTGCCGGGAGTCGAGGTCGACATCTAAAGGATGCCGAACTTCAAAGCCTGTCACAAAAGACTTTAAGGCGTCTCTAGCCGCCTTAAAGCGACACCTGCCCTAATCGATCCGGCGTCCTAGTCGATCCGAATCACCGTGATCGCCTCTGCGGTTAAACGCTGTGCCGCCAATTCACTTTGAGAGCTACGGCGAAACCTCTCCGGTTTCGCCAGAATAAAGCCTAGAGTGAGACCGGCACACAGTACTGCGCTGAAAACCATTTTGAACATAAAGTGACTCTCGCACAAATATCTTAACAAAGACTTGCCAGCTCACCTCCGTCAATCAGGCCAACTGGTCAATGCGGCGCAGGAAGGCATCGCCTTTTTGCTTAGCCACGACATGACGTTCGCCCGGAACGGCTCTCACCGACTCGGCATATTCCGAGACCCGCACATTATTGGCATCGCCCTTCTCACGGCTGCGCTGCCACAACAAGGCGGCCACGGCGAAGATCATGAGGCCGAAACCAATGGCCAGAAGCGTCACATTATCCGCCGCAGTCAGGCCGGAAGTCCAGTCCTGATAGAGCGCTTGTCCTTTTGCCAAGATATCCAATCTCCGGCCTCCTTCTTCTTGCGGGGTCTGGGGTCAGTCTCCTACCGCAAAGTGGCGAGAATCGGGCCAAGTCATGACAAAGCAGGTCGGATTTCGTGGTAAAATGGAGGTCGATCACTAGATATGGCGTGTCTGCCAAAGCTCCGCCGCGCGCGCTTCGGCGTTTTCGACGCCCAAGGTGTCCAACGCCAGCGCCGCTGTCGCCAGCACAATCGCCTCGGCAAACGGATCATCCAGATCACCCCGCCAAAGCGCGGAGAGCCGCGACACATCGGTTTCGCCATCATTGAGCTTGCGCGTGTCCTCAAGGCTCGGCGGCAAAAGCATCTCCCACGGTTTTCCGTCTCTCAGGCCGAACACCTGAATATCTTTCGTGGGATTGCGCTCGAACTCACCGCCACCGCCCTTAATGACAGACATGGCTTTCAGCCCCAGAAGATGCGAAGCATCGGCCTGCAACTCTCGATAGGGCGGATGGAACACACCTTGGACCGAAGCCCCTGCCCCACCGGGGTTGAGCATCCGCGCCACGGTGTTGAGACAGGACCGCAGCCCGAAATCCGCGCGCAGTTGCAACAAGCGCAAAAGAGCGGGCGAGAAACCTTCCAGAGGCAGGTAAGCAATATTGTCCCGCGCCAGAACCTCCGCCGCCTCATCCGGCCCCGCGCAACGGGTGATACCGGCATCCGACAGGCCCTTGCGCACCAGATGCCCGCTCTGCCCCAAACCGTTCCAGCCATGCAGCAAGACCTTATGCCCCCCACGCGCCACCAGACGCGCGGACAACAGGAACCACGGCAGGCCACGGGTCCGTCCGGCGGCATAGGACGGCCAATCGAGATCAGGGGTCGGCACAGCGGTCAGCACATCGCGAAACGCAGCGGTAAACCCCGCCAGTTCCTCAGGCACTTCGCCCTTCATCCGCATGAGCATAAGCATCGCACCAATGCTCTCGGGGGCCGCTTCCCCGCGCAGCACGCGGGCCATGGCCTCATGGGCCTCGTCTTGTGTCAAAGACCGCGAACGCCCCGGCCCGCGGCCAAGAAGACGGACAAATTCTGCAATGCTCATCGGGTGTCACGCCCCTCACTCTGCGGCTTGTTTTGCGGCAACGCGCGAGATCAACGCCGCGATTTCCGAACGACAAGAGCCACAATTCGTCCCCGCCTGCAAGGCCGTGGCCATCAAAGCCATGTCGATGGGAAACAAACACGAAAAAAGCCGCCGATAGACCGCCTGGGAGGAGAAGAGCGGTGTATCGAGCGGCTTTGCTCTGTGCCCCGATCAATGGGACATATTCAGAATCCCCGATCTTCGGGGAAATGTTCTGTATCGCGGCATCTCTGCCTTGCGATAACTTATATTTCGCGTGAATTGCTGCGCTGGCAAAGGTGTTTTCCACGCTCGTTCGGAAAAATCTGCTGAAGATACATGCAGTAGCTCAAAATTTATGCGTTTCTATGCAAAAAGATCAAAAGCGCGCCTGTCGAAAAACCGGCGACACTAGAAACCCAACCGGAGTATGCACCCCGTCACTTCGGAAATGATCAAATATCGAAGCGCACCGCGATACGCGCGATGCCCTAGGCAAAGGAAACGATTCCCCGACACTGCCCGAAGGGCCGCCTCAACAGTGCTCGTTTTTTAACCCTCGCCGCCCAACTTGCAGGCAGATCACAAATTGCCCTCAAACCATCGGATCAAGGCCTCAACCTCCGGCGACAGCGCCTGTGCAAACTCTCCTGCGAAAGCCTCGAAACCCGCGATATTCTTGGCATTGACGCCCACGATAACCGGAACGCCCCGCGACAGGGCCTCTCCGATCAGGCTGCGAAACCCGCGGCCTTCGACCTCCTGCTTGCCGAATTTGTTGATGACGACCAGATCGGCCCCCGCCTCCAGCCCTTGTTCTGTATGAAGCACCGCTTGCTCCAGCCCCGCCGGATCAAGGCGGCAGCCTTTCGACAAGGCCCCGAGGCTTTGCGAAATCGGCACCAGTTTTCCCGTGGGCAAAAGTTTCAAATCCATGCGACATTTGGGAAGATCGGGTTGGTCGGTGTTGATCTGGACCGCACCGGTCACACGGTATCCTTGGGCCAGCAACCGCTCGGAAAACGCCGTGAGCAAGGTGTCCGTTTCGCCCCGCCCCTCTGTCATAACATATGCAAGCATCGCATTGCCCCTTGATTTGGCTGCGTCCAGCCATACAAAATGGAACCACCAAGGGAAAGCTCATAGAGGGAGCAGACAATATGGCACAGGTTCCCGGAGCAATACCCGGCGTCATTCTCGCCGGAGGTCAGGCGGAGCGACTTGGCGGGATCGACAAGGGTCTCATGGAGTTGGGCGGCACGCGCCTGATCGAGCGGATCATCGACCGGCTCGCCCCGCAATGCGCCACGCTGGCCATCAGCGCCAATGGCGACCCGAAACGCTACGCCGAATTCGGCTACCCGATCCTGCCCGATGGCCGCGCCGAGGCCCAAGGGCCGCTGGCCGGTGTGCTGGCGGGTCTCGACTGGGCCGCGATGAAGGGGTTCAGTGCCATTGTGACCGTGGCGACAGATACGCCGTTCTTCCCGACCGATCTGGTCGCGCGGCTCCATGCCGTCTCCCAGCCCGAAGGCTTTGGCATGGCCGTCACAGAAGAGGCCGGAGAGACCCACTGGCACCCGACCTTCGGGCTTTGGCCTGTGGCTTTGCGTCATGATCTGCGGATCGCGCTTCAACGGCACCAGCGCCGGATGCGGCAATTTGCCGAGGGCAAGGGCGTGATCCCTGTGGTCTTTGCGGCAGATGGGGCCAATGATCCGTTCTTCAACATCAACACGCCCGAAGAACTCACCCAAGCCGAGTCCCTGCTCAGCCGCGTTTGATCAGATAGGCTTGCGTCTCACCGTCGTCTTGCATCGACAGGTAGTGATGGCCCGCCTCCTGACAGAAATGCGGCACGTCGATCACGGCGGCGGGGTCTGACGCCAGTAGCCGCAAGACCTGCCCTGTCTCCATCGCCAAAAGGCGTTTGCGCGCCTTGAGCACCGGCAGGGGACAGATCAGCCCCACAGCGTCCAGTTCGTCATCCCACTCGTCATCCCAGTGGGTCGTGTCAGAATGTTCTGTTGTTGCACTCATATGATGAGGCTTAGAGCAGGCCCGAGGCCCCTGTCCAGAGACAAGATTTTCGCGCGGGCCTTGCCTGCGGTGTTTCAGGCATATGTGTCATCAAGCCGCGCCCGCAGGTAGTCCGCCGCCCGCACGGGCGGGTATTGCTGGCCCGTCATGTTGGGCAGAGGCGCAACCACGCTATCGGGGTTCGGGTCGAGGTAGAATGCCGCCAATGTGCGCGGTTCGGCGGGCGGCAAGAGCCGGTGCGGCGCAGCGCGGTAGAGACCGTTGGTCCAGCGCATAAGCACCTCTCCGACCATCACCATCACTGTGTCGGGTTCTTCCGGAATATCCTGCCACTCACCCGAACGGCTGCGAAACTGAATCCCGCCCACGCCATCGGTCAGCACGATGGTCAAAGCGCCGTAGTCGAATTGCGGCACTTCGGACAAGGGCTGATCCGGCGCGGCGGGGTCACTTGGCGTATGAGACAGGCGCAGAGTTGCCATCGGTTCGGAAAAATGCGGCTGGAAAAACCCTTGCGGCATATCAAGGTCACGCTCCACCGCCCGCATGAGGCCGCGTCCGAGGCCCAGCATTTCCTTATAGTAGTCGCGCATCACATCGCGGAACAGCTCGTCTTCGGGCCAGAGGTTCGGCGCACGGAACGGCTCTCCGGCCAGAACACGCGGATCGTCGGGACGCAGGTCTAGGCCGATGCTGAAGCTCTCCTTGCGCAGAGGAACACCGCCCTGACCGCCTGCGCGCTCGACGCCCGGACCGGCCCAACCGCGATTGCAATTCGAATGACGAATGTCCAGCGGGGCCTTCTCCGCCTCGGGCAGCGCGAAAAAGGCATTGGCCTCACCCAGCACATCCCGAAGCAGCCCGCGGGGGATACCATGGTCCGACAGAAGGCAGACACCTTCCCGACGACAAGCCGACCCGAGTTCTGCGGCAAATCCGTCAGGGTTCTTACCTGATATAAAGTCTCTGTAATTCAATATCTGTATCATATGTCGTCTTTCAAATGCAGTGTCTGCGCCCTCCTCCGGCCCGCTGATCCGCAGACCGATCAACCGGTCCTTCCACGATACATCCCCGCCGTCTCTCCCATTCCACAACCTATAGGTGAACCATCGGAAATCGGGGCTGTGCTGAAACCCCGTGCAGTTTCAGAGCCATATGATCAGTTTCGATGCGGAAGCATTTTGCTCCAAAGCGCTTTCACAATCGCGCGCATTCGCCAGCCTATCGCGGTTCCGCAGCAGGCAAATTTTTCAATACCGATAAAAAAGGTTCACAGAACCATCACAAAACGCGCGTAGGCGAACACCTGTGCAAAGCCATGCAGGCCGGAGGTTTTTCGGGCTGTTGGCTCTGTGTCTCTCCTGAAGGGGGAAGGATCGGAGCGCCGCCCAACGGGTGTGGCGCGAAACGGATGAATAAGCCCCGACGCGGGCTCAAACCGGAGACAGTGTGATGAACACGACCAAATTCACAGCCGCCGCAACGGCTTTCGCCCTTTTGGGCGGTGCCGCTTTTGCGGAAACCGAAATCACATGGTGGCACGCTATGGGCGGCAACCTCGGCGAAACCGTCAACAAAATCGCCGAAGGTTTCAACGCCTCCCAAGACGAATACAAAATCACGCCTGTGTTCAAAGGCTCCTACGAAGAAACCCTGACCTCCGGCATCGCCGCTTTCCGTGCCGGTGAACAGCCGAACATCATGCAAGTGTTCGATGCGGGCTCTGCCACTGTGATCGGGGCCAAGGGTGCCACTGTTCCGGTGCAGGATCTGCTCTCAGAGAATGGCGTCGATTTCGACATCGAAGACTACATTGCGGGCGTGCGCTATTTCTACGCGGACACCGATGGCAAGATGATCGGCATGCCGTTCAACTCCTCCTCGCCGGTGATGTATTACAACGCCGACGCTCTGGAAAAAGCCGGTGTCGAAGCGCCGCGCACCTATGAAGAGTTCGAAGCCATCGCGCCGAAACTCAAAGACGCCGGTTACATCCCGCTCGTGCAGACGCACCTGCCTTGGGAAATGGTGGAGAACTTCCACTCCCGCCACAACCTGCCGTTCGCAACCAACAACAACGGCTATGACGGCGCAGAAGGCACCGAGATTCTTATCAACTCCGATGAGATGAAAATGCACTTCACCAAGGTCAAGGAATGGCTCGACGACGGCTATTTCGGCTTTTTCGGCACCGGCTGGTCCGACAATCAGGCGCAGTTCGAAGCCGGCAATGCCGCCATGTATATCGGTTCTTCGGGTGACTTCGGTGGTCTGACTGCCAAAGACCTGCCGTTCGAATGGGCCTCCACCTACCTGCCCTATTGGGAAAGCATCACGCCGGAGGGCTACCAGACCTTCATCGGTGGCGCATCGCTCTTCGCTATGGCTGGCAAATCCGCAGAAGAGAACAAGGCCACGGCCGAATTCTTCCGCTACCTGACCTCGGCAGAAGTCCAATATATGTGGCACAAGGAAACCGGTTACGTTCCGGTGACGACCGCGGCTTATGAGCTGGCCAAGGCCGATGGTCACTACGACCGTTTTCCCGCCGCCGAAACCGGCCCGAAACAGTTGATGCTGCAAACTGGCGACAACACCAAAGGCTATCGCATGGGCTTCTACGTTCAGATCCGTGACGTGGAAAACCGCGAATTGTCCCGTGTCCTGTCCGGCGAAACCACCGTCGAAGACGCTCTGGCGACCATCGAGAAAGAAGGCAACGCCCTTCTCGCCCGCTTCGCCAAAACACAAGGCTAACCCCCTTTTCAACGACACATCCGGCGGCCGCAGTTTTGCGGCCGTCGGCTTTCCAGAAAGGTTCCCCCATGAAACGTGCCGGTTTCGACTCGCGCTGGCTGCCGATCCTGCTGCTGGTACCCCAGCTGACGATCATCGCCGTTTTCTTCTATTGGCCCGCTGTCTATGCACTGAAATCCTCCTTTTTCCTGCAAGACCCCTTCGGGTTCGGCCAGACCTTTGTGGGGCTGGAAAATTACACCTCGCTGTTCGATTCCTCCGAATATCTCAAGGTCGCCAATTTCACCGTGCTGTTCACCGTTCTGGTCACGTTCTTCTCGCTGGCGCTGGCGCTTTTGCTCGCGGTCAAGGCCGACAACGTGCTGCGCGGGGCCAAGACCTATCGCACGCTTCTGATGTGGGTCTACGCGGTGGCGCCTCCCGTGGCGGGGTTCATGGGGCTTCTCCTGTTCAACCAGCGCTGGGGGCCACTCATGGAGCTGTTCGGCCATTTTGGTTGGGAGTTCGAGATGGGGGCGGACTACTCCGACACCGCCTTTGCCATGATCATGATCTCGATCTGGAAACAAGTGCCGGTAAATTTCATCTTTTTCCTCTCGGGGCTTCAGGCCATCCCGAAAGCCGTGCGCGAGGCCGCGTTGATCGACAACCGCTCCGCCTCCGGCCGGTTCTGGGACGTGACCTTTCCGCTGCTCGCGCCGACCGGATTTTTCCTTTTGATCATCAACATCACCTATGCGCTCTTTGACACTTTCGGCGTGATCGACACGGTCGTGCGCGGCGAGCCGAGCAACAATCCGATGACCCTCGTCTACAAGGTCTATGTCGACGGGTTCCGCGGCAATGATCTCGGCGGCTCTTCGGCGCAATCCGTGATCCTGATGGTGCTGGTTCTGGCTCTGACCGTGTTCCAGTTCCGCATGGTCGAACGACGCATCCATTATACATGAGGCAGGACAATGGCTGATATCACCTCTTCCGTGGCCGTTCCGGCCCCAACCCGCCGCCGCATCCGCTGGTCGCTCATAGCCGACCACGCCATCCTGATTGCCGGCTCGCTCTTTATGCTTCTGCCGCTTCTGGTATTGCTACAAACCGCCTCCACCCCGGACCTCGAAACGATGAAGAACGGGCCGGGGCTCTATTTCGGCGACCAGCTTGACGACAATTTCCGCAAGGCGATGTTCGAAGCATCAGGCTTTTCAGGGGCCAACACCGGCCTGTCGATGCTCAAGAACTCTCTGATCCTCGGGCTCGGCTTTGCCTTTGGCAAGATCGTCATTGGCATGATGGCCGCCTATGCGATTGTCTATTTCCGTCTGCGCTTTGCGACACTGGCCTTCTGGCTGATCTTCACGACGCTTTTGCTGCCGCTTGAGGTCCGCATTCTGCCGTCTTACGAAATCACCCAGAAACTCGGCCTGCTCAACACCTACACGGGGTTAATCGTCCCGCTAATCGCATCGGCCACCGCAACCTTCTTTTTCCGCCAGTTCTTCCGCTCCGTGCCCGAAGAGCTTGTAGAAGCCGCCCGCATCGACGGCGCGGGGCCGGTGAAATTCTTCATCGATATTCTCGTGCCGCTCTCGCAAACCATGATCGCGGCGATGTTCATCATCATGTTTGTCTATGGCTGGAACCAGTATCTCTGGCCCACGATGATCACCACCGAAGAGGACATGTACACGCTGGTGCGCGGCATCAAGCAGATCGTTCAGGTGCTCGAAGGCAATGAAATCCCGCAATACGGACGCGCGAACGTTCTGGCGATCATCTCCGTGATCCCGCCCGTGGCTGTCGTCATCTTTTTCCAGAGCTGGTTCGTCAAGGGCCTCACGGAATCCGACAAATAAGGACTAAATCAATGGCTCAGGTTACGTTGGACTCTGTCCGCAAAATCTACCCCAATGGCGTCGAGGCCGTCTCTCCCGCCTCTTTCAACATTCCCGATGGCGAATTTGTGGTGCTTGTCGGCCCCTCCGGCTGTGGCAAGTCCACGCTCTTGCGCATGATCGCAGGGTTGGAAGACATCACCGACGGGGCGCTCTCGATCGGGGATCGTGTGGTCAACACGCTTGATCCGGCGGATCGGGACATTGCAATGGTGTTCCAGAACTACGCGCTCTACCCGCATATGACCGTGCGCAAAAACATCGCCTACGGCCTCAAGAACCGAAAAACGCCCAAAGACATCATCGCGCAAAAGGTCGATGAGGCGGCAAAGATGCTCAACCTCACCGAATATCTCGACCGCAAACCCGCGCAACTATCCGGTGGCCAGCGCCAACGTGTCGCAATGGGCCGCGCCATTGTGCGCGATCCGGCGCTGTTTCTCTTTGACGAGCCGCTGTCGAACCTTGATGCCAAACTGCGCAACCAGATGCGGATCGAGATCAAAGCCTTGCAACGGCGTCTGGGTGTGACCTCGGTCTACGTCACCCACGATCAGGTCGAAGCCATGACCATGGCAGACCGGATCATCGTGCTCAACAGCGGCAAGATCGAACAGATCGGCACGCCTGCGGAAATCTACCACAATCCCGCCTCGACCTTTGTGGCCTCTTTCATGGGCGCGCCGCCGATGAACCTTGTGGCAGGCGAACTGGACAGCGGGCATTTGAGCTTCGCGGGTCTCTCCCTGCCTGTGCACGCGGATCATCGTGGACCAGTCACGATGGGCGTGCGACCGGAAGACCTCGTCATTGACCCCGACGGCCCGCTGCATATGGAGGTCGAACTGGTCGAAGAACTGGGTGCGCATCGCCTTTTGCATGGCATGGTCGACGGTCAGAGCCTGACGGTGCACCTGACCAAAGAGATCAAAGCACACACAGGCCCACTGCGCCTGTCCTGTCATCCCGACCGCCTGCGCCTGTTCCATCCCGAGACCGGCAAACGCATGGACGCGCAGATGGCCACACAGCCGCGCACACAGACCGAAAGTGTCGCCTCATGATCTCGCTTCTCGACACGTTGCCCAAGGTCACCGCCTCCCAACGCAAGGCCCTCCTGTCCGCGCCTCGCACGGCAGAGGCCCATCGCGCCATGATGGCCGATGTTCTCGCGATGAACGCGGTGCAGCTTGGCGGTGCAGCCTCACAGGACAGCCTGCCATCCGAGTTCACCGTCGCCGCATGGAATGTCGAACGCTGCCTGTTCCCGCAAGACAGCGCAGAGCACCTCGCGCAACTCTCCGCTGATGTGGTGCTGCTCTCCGAGGTCGATCACGGCATGGCCCGCACCGGCCAGCGCCACACCACTGAAGAGGTCGCCGGAGCGCTCGGGATGCGTTACGCCTACGGTGTCGAGTTTTTCGAGATGGATCTGGGCGGCCCGACTGAACGCGCCTATTGCACGGATGATTTCAACGCGCTGGGATGGCACGGCAATGCGGTGCTCTCGAACGTGCCGCTCGACAAGGTGACGCTGATCCGTCTCGACGATCATGGTCATTGGTTCGCCTCGGACAACGGCGCCGCCGACCCTGACCAACCCCGCCTTGGCGGACGCATGGCGATTGCCGCTGTCCTGCCCTCGACGCAGGGAGACATCTGCGTGGTCTCGACCCATCTGGAAAGCAATGCCAATCCGGCGCATCGTCATAGGCAGTTCGAGATCCTCCTCGACGCGCTGGACGATTTCGCGCCCGATATGCCTGTGTTGATCGGCGGGGATCTCAATACCGGCAACCATATCCCGCCCGATTTCGATCACCGAGATGAAACGCTGTTCGCACAGGGCGAGAGCCGCGGATATGACTGGAGCTTCACCGCAGAGGGCATGACCACGCGCCCATCTCTCATCACCCCGCATCCTGATCGCGAGATGAAGCTCGACTGGATCGCCGCGCGTGACATGCAGTGCCTCGATAAAGGCGTGCTCTCCTCCATCGACAAGAACGGTCGCCCTTTGGCCGATCATGATTGCGTTTGGGCGAAGGTGTCTCTTTAACCTGAACCAACATTTCGGCCCCGATCAAAGTCGAGGCCCTCCCCTCTTTCCCTACAAACAAAACACCCCGCAGTCTCCTGCGGGGTGTGTGTCATGTCCAGAGAATCCGAGCGCTCGGCTCGCGGTCCGCTTCAATTGCGCGTGCTGCGCAGATACTCGGTCCAGCAAGGCACCGGCTCATGGGCACTCAGAGCTTTCAATGCGCGGGAGAGTGCTGCGAAGGGGCGCGGAAAGAGCGGGAAGGCGGCGGCGCGTGGCATGGTCGGATCCTCTGTCACTTGTACGTGTCTGGTCGCAGGCTCAGATGCGCGCTGCGGTTTCGCGTGCGATGTCGAGAATGTCACCGCGGGAAAGACCGATGTCTGCCAGTTCGTGATCCGAAAGCGCATCAAGCTGGTTGTAGGTGGTCGTGAACGCACGTTGACGGGCAAAGCTCAGACGGATGCCTTCAAACATGTTGCGCACAACGGAAATGAGGCCGGTGCCAGCAGTGCGGGAGATATCGGTGTAATGTGCCATTTTATGTTCCTTTGTCTCGGGGCCCCATGCCCCGCGAATCTGTGTTTCTGGGTTCTCTTTAGGAGTGAGGCTCATGTAGTGGGGACCAGCCCCTATGACATCCCCCAGTTTGCGAGACTCCGGTATGCACAAAATGCATGCAGTTTTAAAACTGCTCTTTTTTTGAACCTAACTGCTTTCCAGATGTGCAATTCACCCTGCCGAAACGTCCGTCAACACACAGAAACCAAACGACAAAAGAAAACGCCCCGCTGTCTCCGGCGGGGCGTTTCAAATTGTAAACTCACGATAAACGTGGGCTGCGCTCAGCCGCGTTCCTCGACGATTTCGACGAGGTGCGGGATGGATGCAACCATGCCGCGGATGGAAGGCGTATCTTCCAGCTCACGGGTTTTGTGCATCTTGTTCAGGCCGAGACCGATAAGGGTCTGGCGCTGTTTGGCCGGGCGACGGATCGGGGAGCCGATCTGTTTCACAACGATGGTTTTAGCCATGTCTCAGTCTCCTTACGCGTCAGCGGTTTCAGTGGCCGGTTCATCCTTTTTGAGGATTTCGGCGACTTTTTTGCCACGGCGCTGAGCCACGGTACGCGGGGAAGCCTCTTTCTTGAGACCGTCCAGCGTTGCGCGGATCATGTTATACGGGTTTTGCGAGCCAATAGATTTGGCAACCACGTCCTGAACACCAAGCATTTCGAACACAGCACGCATCGGACCACCGGCGATGATACCAGTACCTTGCGGTGCGGTGCGCATGACGACTTTACCGGCACCGTGACGACCTTCGACGTCGTGGTGCAGGGTGCGGCCCTCTTTGAGAGCAACGCGGATCATCTGGCGCTTGGCTTGTTCGGTGGCTTTACGAATGGCCTCAGGGACCTCTTTCGCTTTACCTTTACCGAAGCCGACGCGGCCTTTTTGGTCGCCCACAACCACGAGAGCAGCAAAGCCGAAGCGCTTACCACCTTTTACGGTTTTGGACACACGGTTGATCGCGACCAGACGATCAGAGAATTCCGGGTTTTCGTCGCGATCGCGACCCCGACGGTTATCACGTTCTGCCATAGAACTTTCCTTTGAACAGGTGGCGCATGGCCCATGTGGGGGCGCCGTTTAACTCGATCCAAGTGGCCGCCCGAAAGGACAGTCCCGGATCATCGGGAAGGGGACCTTCCGGCCCCCTTCCTCAAGTCTTAGAACTTCAGACCACCTTCACGGGCAGCGTCGGCGAGAGCCTTCACCTTGCCGTGGAAGAGGAAGCCACCACGGTCGAAGTAACATTCTTCGACACCGGCTTTCTTCGCGCGCTCTGCAATCGCTGCGCCAATTTTGGTCGCGGCTTCGACGTTGTTCTTGCCAACCATGCCGAAATCCTTCTCCAGAGTGGAGGCGGCGGCGATGGTTTTGCCCTGAACGTCGTCGATCAGCTGAGCGCTGATGTTCTTGTTCGAACGATGGATCGACAGGCGAAGCTTGCCGACATTGTTCTTGCGAAGCTTGTTCCGAACGCGCAAGCGGCGTTTCAGAAACAGGGTACGTTTGCTGTTTGCCATGATGAGCGTCCTTACTTCTTCTTGCCTTCCTTGCGGAAGATATACTCGTCTTTGTATTTGATACCTTTGCCTTTGTAGGGCTCGGGCTTGCGCCATTCGCGGATGTTTGCCGCGACTTGGCCGACGAGTTGCGGGTCGGTGCCCTCGACAGTGATCTCGGTCGGTTTCGCAGCTGTCACAGTGACGCCTGCGGGAACCTCGAAGTTCACCTCGTGGGAGTAACCCAGGTTGAGTTTAAGCGTGTTGCCCTGCATCTGGGCACGATAACCAACACCGTTGATCTCCAGCTCTTTCTTGAAGCCGTCGGTCACGCCGGTAACCATGTTACCGATCATAGTGCGGGACATGCCCCATTGCTGGCGGGCACGCTTGGATTTGCCACGCGGAGTGACGGTGATCACGTTGTCTTCGACAGCGAGGGTCACATCGTCCGAGGCGGTGAAGGAGTGAGAGCCTTTCGGGCCCTTCACTTCGATGGTCTGGCCGGACACAGAAGCAGTTACGCCGCTGGGCAGGTCGACCGGTCGTTTACCAATACGAGACATCGAAAGACCTCCTTAGAAGACGGTGCAAAGCACTTCGCCACCAACATTGTTGGCACGAGCGTTTGCGTCCGACATCACACCTTTCGGGGTGGAGACAATCGACACACCGAGGCCCTGACGGACCGACGGGATGTCCTTGACACCGAGGTATACGCGACGGCCAGGTTTGGAGACCCGTTGCAATTCGCGAATGACCGGAGTGCCTTCGAAGTATTTGAGGCTGATTTCAAGGCTCGGATGGCCTTTGGAATCGGTGCCTTTTTCGTAACCGCGGATGTAACCCTCATCGAGCAGCACATCCAGGACCCATGCCCGCAGCTTGGAAGCCGGGGTAGAGACAGTGGATTTGCCACGCATTTGAGCGTTGCGGATACGGGTGAGCATATCGCCGATAGGATCGTTCATTATCTGTGCTCCCTTACCAGCTCGATTTCACCAGACCGGGGATCTGGCCGAAGGAGCCAAGTTCCCGCAGCATGATCCGGGAGACCTTCAGCTTACGGTAGTAAGCGTGAGGACGACCGGTCAGCTGACAACGGTTGTGAAGACGTGTAGCCGAGCTGTTGCGCGGCAGTTCAGCAAGCTTCAGGGAAGCGCGGAAACGCTCTTCCATCGGCTTCTCTTGATCATAGATGATCTCTTTGAGAGCAGCGCGCTTGGCGGCGTATTTGGCCACCAGCTTCTCGCGCTTGCGCTCACGGGCGATCATGGATTTCTTAGCCATGTTCTCTAAACTCCTCGCGCGATCAGCTGTTGAAAGGCATGTTGAAAGCTTTCAACAGGCTCTTTGCTTCAGCATCGGTTTTCGCCGTTGTGGCGATGACAATGTCCATACCCCAGACTTCGTCCACTTGGTCGAAGTTGATCTCGGGGAACACGATATGCTCTTTGATGCCCATGGCGTAGTTGCCACGGCCGTCGAAAGATTTGCCGGAAACACCGCGGAAGTCGCGGATGCGGGGCATAGCGATCGTGATCAGACGGTCGAGGAATTCATACATACGGTCGCCACGAAGAGTGACTTTCGCGCCAAGCGGCATATCTTCACGAACGCGGAAACCAGCGATGGATTTCTTGGCTTTCGTGGTGAGTGCCTTTTGACCGGCGATGGCCGAGAGATCTTCCTGAGCGGATTTCGCTTTTTTGGAATCACGCACAGCTTCAGCACCGCAACCGATGTTGAGAACGATTTTGTCCAGACGCGGGATCTGCATGTCGTTTTTGTAACCGAACTCTTCTTTGAGAGCGGCACGAATGCTGTCCTTGTATGCGGCCTTCAGACGCGGGGTGTAATCGGTGGTATCGAGCATCAGATCACGTCTCCCGTAGTTTTGGCGTAACGCACCTTTTTGTCGCCTTCGAATTTGAAGCCGACGCGGGTGGCTTTGCCGTTGGCGTCGAGAAGCGCGAGGTTCGACAGATCGATCGGAAGAGCTACCGGCTTGCGGCCACCCTGATCGCCCTGCGTTGCACGCACGTGACGGATGGCGATGTTCACGCCTTCCACAATGGCTTTGCCTTTGGCGGGCAGCACAGTGGTGATTTCACCCTGTTTGCCTTTGTCTTTGCCGGCAAGCACGACGACCTTGTCGCCTTTTTTCAACTTAGCAGCCATTAGAGCACCTCCGGAGCGAGCGAGATGATCTTCATGAAGTTCTTCGCGCGAAGCTCACGAACCACCGGCCCGAAGATACGGGTACCGACCGGCTCGTTGTTGTTGTTGAGGATAACGGCCGCGTTGCGATCAAAACGGATCGCTGTCCCGTCTTCACGACGGACTTCTTTGGCGGTGCGAACGACGACGGCCTTGCGGACGTCCCCTTTTTTCACACGGCCACGCGGAATTGCTTCCTTGACCGACACCACAATGATGTCGCCCACGGAGGCATAACGACGGTGTGAACCGCCGAGGACCTTGATGCACTGAACACGGCGAGCGCCGCTGTTGTCAGCTACATCCAGATTGGTCTGCATCTGGATCATTCGGTTTCTCCCGACCTTTGGGGCGACCTGCAGCGATCGTGATCCCCAGGGTTTCGATTAAGCTGGGAGGAGGCTTGTTCAATCACAGATTAAACGAGCACTTCCCAACGCTTGGTTTTCGACTTCGGAGCACATTCCACGATGCGGACGGTGTCACCGACGTTGAATTGGTTGTTCTCATCGTGAGCCCGGTATTTCTTGGACTTACGGATGGTCTTTTTCAGAACCGGGTGTTTGAAACGACGTTCAACAGACACGGTAACAGTTTGTTCGTTTTGGTTCGAGGTTACGACCCCGGAAAGAATACGCTTCGGCATAGGTGTCGCTCCTTATTCGGCTGCAGATGCAGCTTTTTCGTTCAGAATGGTTTTCACACGAGCGGCCGCACGGCGCGCTTTGCGGATCTGAGCGGTATTTTCGAGCTGACCCGTGGCCTGCTGAAAGCGCAGGTTGAAGGATTCTTTCTTCAGGTTGGCAAGCTCGGTCTTGAGCTCGTCCGGCGTTTTGGCACGCAGTTCTTGGGCGTTCATAATTCGCCTCTCCTTGGTTCCTGTTAGCACCGGAATGCGCCCTTTTTAGGGGTGACATTCAGTCCGGTGGGTTATGTCAAAGCACACGAATCCCCTGACGGGGAATCTGCGAGATGCGTTCCTATAAGGGGGTATTGCCGTGCTGGCAAGGGCCAGAATGCCCGCGCCCGTGCAAACACCGGTTAATTCGGCAATTGCACCGGATAATATGTCCCCGCCCAGCCCTCAAGCGTATCGCGGGCCTCGATCTGCACTTCGGTCACGCCGTCGGGAATGTCCACACCGGACAAGGATCGTGTGAAGGGCTGCTCATGGACATGCGGATGAGCGAGGACACGGTGGCCCAGTTCGGTCCCGTCCATATCCAGCACCCGCCATCCATCGGCATAATGGTCCCACCCCGTATCGGGATGCGAGAGCGTGACATCAAAGCGCCACGCCTCTCCCGAACGAGTGACGTTGACCTCTTCAATCACGGGAGGGTCGGCGGCAAGCGGAGAAGCAGCGAGGAGAATAACAGCAATATATTTCATGACCTCACCTTAACATACCAGCACCCTATACCGCATCACATCTTTATCAGCAAAACCCCGCGCCAAGGCACGGGGTCTCACAATGTATCAAAGGGCGATCAAACCAGAAGGCGTGCGCTTATTCCTCTTCCGCCTCACCGGCAGAGACATATTTCGAAGCGTAATTCTGTTCCCCGATCCGTTCGATCAGACTCAGTTGCAATTCCAGCCAGTTCTGATGCCCCACCTCGTCAATCGCGATGGTCTCGAACAATCTCTTCGTCTTGAGATCACCCGCCTCATAAGCCGCTTTCGCCGCCTTGGTGTAGAATTCGGTGGCCTCTTTCTCGTCAGCGAGATCCATGTTGAACATGTCTTGCAGCGACTTGGCGACTTTCGGCGTGGTGGCAAATGCCATTTCCGGCTCTCCGCCCAACTCGAACATCCGCTCAAGGAACAAGTTCGAGTGACCGGTCTCTTCCTCAAACTCCTCGCGCATCTGGTCGGCCAGCTTGTCCAGCCCCCAGTCGTCAAGCACATGGGCGTGCAACTGATACTGGTGCGCGGCGCTCAACTCCATCTGGAGTGCGGTGTTGAGGTTCTTCAGCGTGGTTTCATTGGTCATGGTGTGGCCTCCTGTTCATTTACTTTATACATGGGGCTGCGAGTGAAAATTTCATCCCGAGATTGCGCTTTTTCTGCGCACATGCGATGTGGCAAAAGGGCACTCCAGTGCCTCCCCCTTATTCAGCGGAGAGCAACATGGCCGATATCGAATCCCTTTTCGTCACCCGTCTTTACAAAGCCAAACTCGGTGAATTCTCCCCCGAGGTCGATCAGGACGAGTTGTTCGACAGCTGCTATGCCATTGCCGAAGATGACGAGGCCGGCCAGAAATGGTGCGAGGACAAGGGCTATCCCGGTTACACCTCCTACGCTTCACTCACCGACCTGCCGTGGCGCTTTCCGATCTTCAAGGACATCGTTGAAAGCCTCGACCAGCACGTCGCCAAATTCGCCGAGGATTTGCAGTTCGATCTGGGCGGGCGCAAGCTGGTGCTCGAAGATCTCTGGATCAACATCCTGCCCGAAGGCGGCTATCACTCCGCCCATATCCACCCCCATTCCGTGATCTCCGGCACAACCTATGTGGCCATGCCGGACGGGGCCTCCAGCCTGCGCCTCGAAGATCCGCGCCACGCCATGATGATGGCCGCGCCTGCCCGCATCAAGGACGCGCGCCGCGAGATGCAGAACTTCATCTATGTGGCACCAGAAGCGGGGGACATCCTGCTGTGGGAAAGCTGGCTGCGCCACGAGGTCATGATGAACCAGTCCGAATTCGATCGGGTCTCGGTCAGCTTTAACTACAAGTGGGGCGAGTAACGGCCCGCAATCACGGGCCGGAACGGTCTCAACGCCGCTCCAAAGCCCGCTCGATCCGCTCCAAACGCGCCAACACGTCGTCACGGTAATCCCCCGTGGCGGCGTTTTCTTCTTCGGCATGGGCATCCTGCATGGTCGAGACGATAAGACCGACAACAAGGTTCATCACTGCGAAGGCCGTAATCAGGATGAAGGGCACAAAGAACAGCCATGATTGCGGATGGACCTCCATCACCGGACGCACGATCCCCATCGACCAGCTTTCCAACGTCATAACCTGAAAGAGCGTGTAGAGGGACGCGCCCAGCGTTCCGAACCATTCGGGGAAGGTCGGGCCGTAGAGTTTCGTTGCGATCACCGAGCCGATGTAAAAGATAATCCCCGTCAACAGAAAGACAGAGGCCATGCCAGGCAGCGCGAGGATGAAGGCTTCGACCACCCGACGCAGGCTCGGCAGAACCGAGACCACGCGCAAAAGCCGCAAGATACGCAGGGCACGGAGCACGGAGAGCCCCTCCCCCACCGGCGAGAGCGAAATCCCCACAATGGCAAAGTCAAAGAGGTTCCAGCCGTCGCGGAAAAACCGTGGCCCCTGCGCATAGATTTTGGCGAGCAGCTCCAGAACAAAGATGCTCAGGCAAATCATGTCGAGCGTCTCGATCAACCACCCTGCCCGCGCCATGACCTTGCCGGAAGTTTCAAGGCCGAGGATCACAGCGTTGAACAGGATCACTCCCATAATGAAGTGACGCGTCACGGGACGGTCAAGGAAATCGGAAATCTGTGTGCGCATCTTGGCCTCTATGGGTCAGTTCGCCGTAGAGATAGTGGAGTGGGCGGGCAGCTTAAAGCCCTGAACCGGCTCTCTTTGCATATGCAGAAAGAAAAACCCCCACCAACTGCTTGGCGGGGGTTTCTATATTTGCTCTGGTGTTTTTTTCATCGCCTTTCAAAGAAAAGCAAGAAAGACCCGTGACACTCCACTCTCGCGGAAAGCACGTCTTACCAGTCTTCGCGAACCACGGTGCGGGTTTTGATCGGAAGTTTCATTGCAGCAAGGCGCAGAGCCTCACGAGCAACATCTTCCGAAACACCGTCGAGTTCGAACATCACGCGGCCCGGTTTGACTTTGCAGACCCAACGGTCAACAGAGCCTTTACCTTTACCCATACGCACCTCGACCGGTTTCGCGGTCACAGGGGTGTCGGGGAAAATGCGGATCCAGACACGGCCCTGACGCTTCATGTGACGCGTCATGGCACGACGTGCAGCTTCGATCTGACGCGCAGTGATACGCTCGGGCTCAACGGCTTTGAGGCCGAATGTGCCGAAAGTCAGATCGGAACCACCTTTTGCCTGACCGTGAATACGGCCTTTGTGCATTTTGCGGAATTTTGTACGCTTTGGCTGAAGCATGTCTCAGATCTCCTTAGCGACGGCCGCGGTCGCCGCGAGGCGCCGGACCAGCTTGAGCTTCTTCGGCGCGACGGTCACGAGCCTGCGGATCGTGTTCCATGATCTCGCCTTTGAAGATCCAGCATTTGATGCCAATGATGCCGTAGGCGGTTGTCGCTTCCGAGTGGGCGTAATCGATATCAGCCCGCAGGGTGTGAAGCGGCACACGGCCTTCGCGATACCATTCGGTACGCGCGATTTCGGCACCACCGAGACGACCGGCAACGTTCACGCGGATGCCAAGGGCACCCATACGCATGGCGTTTTGCACGGAGCGTTTCATGGCACGACGGAAGGACACACGGCGCTCAAGCTGCTGCGCGATGGACTCGGCAACGAGTTGGGCGTCAAGCTCCGGCTTGCGCACTTCAACGATGTTGAGGTGCAGCTCGGAGTCGGTCATCGTGGCGATTTTCTTGCGCAGGGTTTCGATGTCTGCGCCTTTCTTGCCGATGATGACACCCGGACGTGCAGTGTGGATCGTAACGCGGCACTTCTTGTGCGGGCGCTCGATGATCACACGGCTGATGCCGGCTTGCTTGCATTCTTCCTTGATGAAATCACGGATCTTGATGTCTTCGAGAAGAAGATCACCGTAATCCTTGCTGTCGGCGTACCAGCGGCTATCCCAGGTGCGGTTGACCTGGAGACGCATGCCAATCGGGTTAACCTTATGACCCATTAGTTTTGCTCCTCAACTTGACGCACCTTGATGGTGATTTCCGCGAACGGCTTCATGATCTTGCCAAAACGACCACGGGCACGCGGGCGACCGCGCTTCATGGTGAGGTTTTTGCCAACCCAAGCTTCGGCGACGATGAGTTCATCGACGTCGAGACCGTGGTTGTTCTCGGCATTGGCAATCGCACTTTGCAGACATTTCTTGACGTCTGCAGCGATACGTTTGTTGGAGAAAGTGAGGTCCGTAAGGGCCTTGTCCACTTTCTTACCACGGATCATCTGAGCCACGAGGTTCAGTTTCTGCGGCGAAACGCGAAGCATTTTGGTTTTCGCCATTGCTTCGTTGTCAGCCACGCGACGGGGATTTGCTACCTTACCCATGACTTACTTCCGTTTCGCTTTCTTGTCTGCGGCGTGACCGTAGTAGGTCCGAGTCGGTGCATATTCACCGAACTTCTGACCGATCATGTCTTCCGAGACGTTGACGGGGATATGCTTGTGACCGTTGTACACACCAAAGGTGAGACCAACGAACTGCGGCAGGATGGTGGAGCGGCGGGACCAGATCTTGATGACCTCGTTGCGACCGCTCTCGCGAGCTTTTTCGGCCTTCTTGAGGACGTATGCGTCCACAAACGGGCCTTTCCAGACAGAACGTGCCATATCTTAGCGACCCTTCTTCTTGGCGTGACGCGAGCGGATAATAAGCTTGCTGGACGCCTTGTTCTTGTTGCGCGTTTTTGCGCCTTTGGTCGGCTTGCCCCAGGGCGTAACCGGGTGACGACCACCAGAGGTCCGGCCTTCACCACCACCGTGGGGGTGATCGATCGGGTTCATAACAACACCACGCACGGAGGGGCGGATGCCCTTGTGGCGGTTACGACCGGCTTTACCGAAGTTCTGGTTGGAGTTGTCAGGGTTGGACACGGCACCAACGGTGCACATGCATTCCTGACGCACGAGGCGCAGTTCGCCAGAAGAAAGGCGGATCTGGGCGTAGCCACCGTCACGACCAACGAATTGGGCGTAGGTCCCTGCTGCACGGGCGATCTGGCCGCCTTTGCCGGGCTTGAGCTCGACGTTGTGCACGATGGTACCAATCGGCAGACCGGAGAACGGCATAGCGTTGCCGGGCTTCACGTCAGCCTTGGAAGAAGCAACAACCTTGTCGCCAACTGCCAGACGCTGCGGAGCCAGGATGTAAGCCTGTTCGCCGTCTTCATATTTGATAAGCGCGATAAACGCGGTGCGGTTCGGGTCATATTCGATCCGTTCCACGGTCGCTGCGACGTCAAACTTGTTCCGTTTGAAATCGACAACACGATAGAGACGTTTTGCCCCGCCGCCTTTGCGACGCATCGTGATCCGTCCGGTGTTGTTCCGGCCGCCATTCTTGGTCAAACCCTCGGTGAGAGATTTGACCGGACGCCCTTTCCAAAGCTCCGAACGGTCGATCAGAACCAACCCACGTTGGCCAGGCGTCGTCGGTTTGTACGACTTAAGTGCCATAGTTTCTGTCTTCCGTTTGCTTTGGGTCATGTGATGTAGCGGTTCGCTACGACCCGTTTTCGTCTAAGGCCGGGGGCTTGGTGACCCTCGTCCCACACAAATCACGGGCCCCAAGAACGAATCCGGGGCCGTGAGATGGGCGGTGTATAGGGGGAGTTGGGAGTGGAGTCTATAGCGGAGAGGAAATAATCCACTATGGGTGACTTTCGCGGTGAAGATATGCGCACAAGTGCGAAGCGCGCTTTCCCTATGATGTACCTACAACAGATCGCCAGACAGGCCGTAGAAACGACCTGCGCACCAGACAAGTTCCCTCAATATGGCCGCAGAAACTTCCAACAAACGAAAGCCCCCCACTTTCGTGGAGGGCTTCTTCATCTCTACCAGTTCCGAGAGTCTCAGAGACCGGTGGTCACGTCGATCGAGTTACCTTCTTCGAGCGTGACGTAGGCTTTCTTGACGTCTTTACGCTTGCCGGGCTGACCGCGGAAACGCTTGGTCTTACCTTTGGTGACAACCGTGTTGACCGCTTTCACCTTCACACCAAAAAGCTCTTCAATCGCTTTTTTGATCTGCGGCTTGTTGGAGTCGATGGCGACTTCAAAAACCACAGCACCGTTTTCAGAAGCCAGCGTGGCTTTCTCGGTGATGATCGGCTTGCGGATCACGTCGTAGAGTTCAGCTTTGTTGGTCATTTCAGGCGAGCCTCCAGAGCTTCGACCCCTGCTTTGGTGATCACGAGCGTGTCACGTTTCAGGATGTCATAGACGTTGGCGCCAATGGTCGGCAGCACGTCAACGTTGGCGAGGTTCGCAGCCGCAGCTTTGAAGTTCGCATCAACGTCAGCACCATCGATCACCAGAACGCGCTTCCAGCCCTGCTCTTTGACAGCTTTCGCCAGCAATGCGGTTTTGGCTTCTGCGAGTTTCGCATCTTCCACAACCACGAGATTGCCAGAGGCCGCTTTCGCGGAGAGTGCGTGCTTCAGACCAAGCTTGCGGAATTTCTTCGTCAGCTCGTGGCCATGGGAACGCGGGGTCGGGCCTTTGTAGATACCACCTTTACGGAAGATCGGTGCCTTGCGGGAACCGTGGCGTGCGCCGCCGGTGCCTTTTTGGCGATAGATCTTTTTGGTGGAGTAGGACACTTCCGAGCGGGTCTTGACCTTGTGCGTGCCTTGCTGCGCGTTGTTACGCTGCCAGCGAACCACACGGTGCAGGATGTCTGCACGCGGCTCAAGACCGAAAAGAGCCTCGTCGAGGTCCAGTTTGATCACGTTGAAAGTCATGCTTCACCTCCTTCTGCCGGAGCTTCTTCGGCAGGTGCCGCAGTTGCTTCGGTGGCAGCGGATTTCAGAGCGGCCGGAAGGGGAAGATCGGCAGGAGCCGCTTTCTTCACAGCGTCTTTGATGGTGACCCAGCCGCCTTTGGAGCCCGGAACAGCGCCTTTGACCATGATCAAGCCACGGTCGGCATCCGTACGGACAACCTGAAGGTTTTGGGTGGTAACACGGGCAGCACCCATGTGACCGGCCATCTTTTTCCCTTTGAACACACGACCCGGGTCTTGACACTGACCGGTGGAACCGTGGGAACGGTGGGAGATGGACACACCGTGCGTTGCACGCAAACCGCCGAAGTTGTGGCGTTTCATGGCACCGGCAAAACCTTTACCGATAGATGTGCCGGAAACGTCAACATACTGACCTTCGAGGTAGTGGTCAGCGGAGATTTCCGCGCCCACTTCGATCAGCTTGTCTTCGTCCACGCGGAATTCAGCCACTTTGCGCTTCGGTGCGACATTGGCCGCAGCGAAGTGACCGCGCATGGCTTGCGAGGTGCGTTTTGCTTTTGCGTTGCCCGCGCCGAGCTGAACAGCGGTATAGCCGTCTTTCTCGGTGGTACGTTGGGCAACCACTTGCAAGTTTTCGAGTTGAAGAACGGTCACGGGAATCTGCTTCCCGTCTTCCATGAAGAGGCGGGTCATGCCGACCTTCTTCGCGATAACGCCAGAGCGCAACATATCTATTGCCCCCCCTTAGACTTTGATCTCGACATCCACACCAGCGGCGAGGTCGAGCTTCATCAGCGCGTCCACGGTCTGGGGGGTCGGGTCAACGATGTCGAGAAGACGCTTGTGCGTACGGATCTCGAACTGATCGCGGGATTTCTTATCGATGTGAGGACCACGGAGAACCGTAAACTTCTCAATCTTGTTCGGCAGCGGGATCGGGCCACGGACCTGAGCGCCAGTGCGCTTTGCCGTGTTGACGATTTCCTGTGTCGACGCGTCGAGCACGCGGAAATCAAATGCCTTCAGCCGAATACGGATGTTCTGGCTTTGCATTGCATTGCCTTTCTTAGGCTTATTGAGGTTGAGAGGAAGATGCACGCGCATCGCACACCCTCGTCGAACCTTTTGGTGCGGTTGACCCAAGGTCAAAGACCTATACCGAATCCCTACACCAACACTCGCCTCGCGACGAATTCGCGCGATATAGATGGGATTGGAGGATGTGGCAAGAGTGTTTGTGCAACTCGCACGTTTTAAACCGGCACATCCACGAAGATGTTTCAGTTCACAGACCTTCGTCCCAAGATGGATTGCCAACAAAAAGGGCCCCACTTTCGTGAGGCCCTTCCGTCTCTTAATCAGCGAGGCTGATTATTCGATGATTTTGGACACAACGCCCGAACCAACGGTGCGGCCGCCTTCGCGGATAGCGAAGCGGAGACCTTCTTCCATAGCGATCGGAGCAATCAGCTCAACCGCGAATTTCAGGTTGTCACCGGGCATAACCATTTCCGTACCTTCCGGAAGCTCAACGGTGCCGGTCACGTCGGTGGTCCGGAAGTAGAACTGCGGACGATAGTTCGCGAAGAACGGCGTGTGACGGCCACCCTCTTCCTTGGTCAGGATGTAGACCTCGGATTCGAACTTGGTGTGCGGGTTCACGGAGCCCGGCTTACACAGAACCTGACCGCGCTCAACACCTTCACGGTCCACACCACGCAGAAGCGCGCCGATGTTGTCGCCTGCTTCACCGCGGTCAAGCAGTTTGCGGAACATTTCAACGCCGGTACAGGTGGTTTTCGTGGTGTCTTTGATACCAACGATTTCGATCTCGTCACCCACGTTGATCACACCGCGCTCGACACGACCGGTCACAACAGTCCCGCGACCGGAAATCGAGAACACGTCCTCGATCGGCATCAGGAACGGCTGGTCAATCGCACGCTCGGGCTCGGGGATGTAAGCGTCGACAGCTTCCATCAGTTCGCGGATCTTGTTCTCGCCGATTTCAGGATCGCGGCCTTCCATAGCGGCCAGAGCGGACCCTGCGATGATCGGAATATCGTCGCCCGGGAAGTCGTATTCGGACAGAAGTTCACGAACTTCCATTTCAACGAGTTCGAGAAGCTCTTCGT
>NZ_JAHKPE010000015.1:0-75870 GCF_018860305.1 Celeribacter halophilus | reverse complement strand
CCAAGCGAACCCAGCCAAAAGCCCGAAAGATGCTACATGACATTTGGCAGGCGGAAACCCGTGAGGACGCGCATGCATCATTCGATTTGTTCATTGAAACCTTCGACGCGAAATACCCAAAGGCCACCGAATGCCTGATGCGGGATCGTGACGAGTTGTTGAGCTTCTATGACTTCCCCGCCCAACACTGGCAGAGCATCCGCACATCAAACCCGATCGAAAGCGCTTTCGCCACAATCCGGCACCGGACCAAACGGACCAAGGGCTGCCTCAGCAGAGACGGCATGCTGCATATGATGTTCAAACGTAACCGCCTCATTGGCCTTGCAGTTACCCACAAGTTCTCGGTGGTTAACGTCCCACAATGCGGACCCCCTCAACAAGATCGGCGAGCCGGGCGAGACCGCGCCATATGACGGTTGTTCCCGGTGGCGGATCTGAGGCGCGGTCGAGATAGCCTCCGAGGTGCGTGACGGCTTTGACATAGAACTCCAGGTCATGTGGTGCCATGCGCTTTCTGTGCGGCGTTGCGTGTTCGAGCAGGTGGCGCTCGTCATCCGTGAAGACCGCAGCAGGGTTTGCGGCTGGCACCTCACGGCTGAACATTGTCATCCATGACACACGCCAGGCCACGACGCAGCAGAGCGCGATGCAGTTGGCCAAGCGATCAGCCGTGGCCAAGCGCAGCTCTTCGATCCGACACCCCGTTTTCAGGGTTCGGAAGAAGGTCTCGATCTTCCAGCGCAACGCGTACCATTCGAGCTTGTGGACAGCGTCCGCGTGGGTCTCCACCGGTAGATTCGTGATCAGCTTCCAGAAGACAGGCAACCTGTCTTCCGGAGGATCAAGCTCCTCGGCATGGATGATCTGAAGGCTCTGATGCTGGTATTTCCGCTGCTTTCCGATCGGCGGCCGGACCGTCATCGTGGCATACCGGACCGACAGCACGGCGCAATGATCCTTACCCTGCGCGTCGCGGAACCGGACCTCGTGGGTTCCGCTGGATTGCACCTGCGTCATCACCTTTGCAATTGTCGTGTCGCCATCTTCCGCCAAGCGATCAACACAACTGCGCACCAGAAAGTTGGTCCCAAGGTCCTGGGCTAGGCAGTAGAGTTCGTAGATATCGCTTTCCCGGTCACCGACATGCACACAGCGTTCCGGCGCACCTGCCAACTCGGTGGACAAGCGCAGATTGTCGAGCCAGCGCATACTTTCCTTTTGTTCGATCGGCACTCGGGTCGGATTGATTTTGCGTTTAATCGCCCTCGTACCTTTGAATTTATCACGCGACCAGAATTTTGCCGCGGTTAGTCCGAGCGGAAGGCCTGCCGACGTGACAGCAAGGCTCACATGCAACCGCATGCCGCAAATGGTGTGGCTCTGATGACGTCCATCTGCCATCTTGCGACCGCATGATGTTCCGGTAAACCCAATCTTCTCCGGTGCGCTGCGCTTGAAAGAAAACTCCGTGGTGTCTTGCAAGATCAGGATTGGACCCTCAGTCGCTTTAATACGCAGGGCGGAGGCAGCGAAATGGCCCTCAAGGATCTTGTCTTCGCTAACGTTCCCGTTGGAAAAGAAACGGTAGGCTGCCTTGGTGTTCGACCAGTCCTGGAACGCCGTGGGTAGCGATTTTCCCGGCCGCTCCCCGAGAGCCTGAAGCATGGCACCTAGCCGCCGGTTCAGCCGACTGTCACCCAAATCACACCCCGCGGTTTCCGTTTCCACCCAATTCTGCTCCATGCCCGCACCTCAATCATTTGATGCCATATGACGAATCATGATCGGTTACTCTCGGGCAAGACCAAGTCTGTGGGGTGAATCAATTCGCCACACCACACTTGTGGGTAACTGCAAGCTCATTGATACCGCGGATTATGCGGCTTGCGTGTCAACGCTTGGGCTGAGCGGTTCCCAATTCCACGGCAGCAACTCTTCAAGCCGGTTGATCTTGTGATCGTGGATACGGTCGAGGATGTCGGCCAGATAGGCTTGTGGGTCGAGGTCATTCAGCTTGGCGGTTTCAATGATGGTCATGGCCCGCGCGAGGGTCTCCGCGCCCGTGTCGGCTCCGGCGAATAGCCAGTTTTTCCTGCCAATGCCAATCGGGCGCAGGGCGCGTTCGGCTGGATTGTTGTCTATAGCCACACGACCATCCGTCAGGAACAGGCAGAACGCATCCCGGCGAGACAGGCCATAACGGAATGCTTTTGCGAGATTGCTTTTGCCAGGAAGACGCAAGAGTTGCTGTTCGGACCAGGTGAAGAAGGCTTCGACCTGTGGCGCGCTATGTGTTTGGCGCGCGGCATGGCGGACATCTGCGGGCCGCCCGTTGATCTCGCGCTCGATGTCATAGATCTTGCCAATCCGGTCAATGGCTTCGCGGGAAATTGCAGATTTGGTTTTCTGCCATTCATCATGGAAGTCCCGGCGCCAGTGCGCCCAGCACGCCGCCTCGCGCAGGCGTTTTGAACCGTCAGCTTCCGGCTCATACAGTTTGGCATAGCCTTTATAGCCGTCGGCCTGAAGGATGCCCCGGGTTCCGGAGAGATCCTTATGGACGTGCTCTTCTTTCCAGTCCGGAGCGAAGGCATAGGATGCGGCAGGCGGAGACGCTCCGACCCAAGGCCTTTGATCCCGGACATAGGTCCAAATCCGGCCTTTCTTCACGCCTTTCCCAAGTCCTTTGTCTTTCTTCGAGCGATCCAGCACGCGGATCGGCGTATCATCCGCATGCAACAGGTCACTGCCCATCACATCAGCTTCGATCAACTCGATCAGCGGCTGAAGGGTGCGCATGGCGCGCCCACACCAGCCGACAAGCGTGCTCTCCGGAATGTCTGCCCCCATACGGGCAAAGATCTCGTGCTGGCGATAGAGCGGAAGGTGGTCATCGAACTTCGAGACCAGAACGTGGGCCAGCAGGTTCGGCCCGGCCATGCTCCCCGGGATCGGACGGCTTGGGGCCGGCTCTTGCACCATACGCTCGCAGCAACGGCAGGACTTCTTGATCCTGGCGATTTGGATCACCTTCATTTGCGCGGCAATCATATCGAGAAGTTCGCTGACATCTTCCCCCACGACGCGCAGGTCACCACCACAATCCGGGCAACAGGAACCGGGATCGAGTTCGCGGCGCTCACGGGGTGTCTCAGCCGAGACACGCGGACGACGCCGCCGCTTGGGCTCCGGCGAGACGTCCTCAACGTCAGGCTCGTCTAGCCCTTCGTCAATGGGCTGATCGTCGTCCTCAGCCATTGCAATGAAGAGATCCTCGAGCGCCAGTTCCAGCTGCTCGATCTCACGTTCAACCTTTTCTGAAGACTTGCCGAACGCCAGTTTCTGCAGCTTGGCGATCCGCAATCGCAACGCTTGGACCAGTTGATCGTGAACGCGCAACGAGGTCGCCATCTTGTCGTTTCTGCCTGCAAAAGAGCAATCATCGCCTTCAAAACGGCGGGATCATCGGGCAGGTTTTCGACAGGTTTCGACATGCACCTGACTACCAAAAATCAGGCTAAACCTCCATATAAATTACGCTAAAACCGCAACAAATTCACCCGACCCGGGCAGGTGGCGCACCCCAGTTTGGACGTCGCCAATCGATGCCCTCCCAGAGCATTGCAAGCTGCGCGGAGGTCAGTCGCAACGCGCCATCTTCGGCGTTTGGCCAAGGGAAGCGGCCACGCTCCAACACTTTGTAGTAGAGGCAAAACCCCTGACCATCCCATGTGTGGATACCTCGGTTTATGCAAGAGTTTTCTCAATCGGTTAGGACATGTGATCGGGTACGGTCATGTGTCAGGCCTCTCGTGTGCGGCGTTCAACATGCCGCGGGCCGGTATGGCGATGCGAAGGTCGGGTCCATATCAATAGAGCGAGCTCGGAGCTCTCTGGGACGGCCTGGTTTTCCCAACCTCGATCTGGTCGATCATTTATCCTTACTGTCTCAAGGTCCTTCTCACATACTTACCCTTAGTCGCTGACTATGCGGCGCAGGGATCTCTGTAATCTTCATTTCGAGTCATCATCGCCCATATGGCACGTGCGGTTTTGTTCGCGAGGGCAATAGCGACCAACATACGTGGTTTGCGTTCAAGCATCTGTTTCAGCCACGATCCTTCAGGCGCACCGTTTTTCAAAGCCCAGCGGACTCTGCCCATAGCGCCGATAATCAACAATCGACGGATATCACGCTGTCCCATCTTGGAGGTCCTCCCAAGAATTTGCCTGCCCCCAGTCGACCTCTGGACGGGCACCAACCCAAGCCAAGCTGCAAAATCGCGCCCTTGCTTGAAGCTTTCAAAATCAGGTGCAAAAGCTTTGAGTGCCATCGCTGTCACAGGCCCCACCCCGGGTGCTGTTTGCAGCCGAACCGTTTCCGGGTCTGACTTCGCATCGTCTCGAAGATTCCGCTCTATTTCCGCGATCTTTTCGTTCAGTCTGCCAATCTGATCAAGTTGCATTTGACAGCATTCGATTACTAGCACAGGCAACCCGCTCTCGGGCGCTTCTATCTGTTCTACCAGTTTACTTACGTTCCTTCGGCCACTTGGAGCTGTGATCCCGTATTCCATAAGGTGCCCGCGTAAGGCATTAACTATCGAGTTGCGCTGACGCACCAACAGATCGCGCGTTTTAAACACCATCGACTGGGATTGTTGTTCGGCGGTTTTTACCGGCACAAACCGCATAGTAGGACGCATCGCAGCTTCAACGATCGCCTCGGCATCGTTGGCATCATTTTTTTGCCGTTTAACGAACGGCTTCACGTAAATTGGCGGGATCAGTCGGACCTCATGACCCAATTTGCTGATCTCGCGTCCCCAGTAATGTGATGATGCACAAGCCTCCATCGCAACAACGCATGAGGGCATGGCGCCCAGAAACTTCAAAACCTGAGCCCGCGATAATTTCTTGCGAAAGACCGGTTCGCCGGATGCCGATGCTCCGTGAATTTGGAAAGTTGATTTTGCCAAGTCGATACCGATTATTGTAACCTCTTTCATGGATACCTCCTCCATTCTGGTGCTTTTTGAACATCACCATAGTAGCACATTGCGATGCCGTCGTGGGGTGAGGTATCCACACCATCAATAGAGAAGTTTGATCCGGTCACCACGTCGTCCACGGAATGCAAACACAGCACCGCCGGCCGGCTTCTGCCGCAACACATCTTGCGCCATAGCTGACAAGCCAGCGATCCCTTTGCGCATATCCGTAACACCGCAGGCCAGATACACGCGCACACCTGTTCCGGGACCAATCATACCGTCTCCAGCGCTCGAATGAGATGGTGAAGGCTGGCCGTCGGCAAATCCCGTGCGCAGCGTAACCGGCGGCCATTCCTCAAGAAGATGTCAACCTCGGGTGCTGGTGTCGCTACCGGCTCGTCAGGGGCCTCGTCGCTTGTCAGAGGAGGCAACGGGAGAAAGACCGTCCTGTCGGAACCTGCTCCATGCCCCTTGCGTCGCAGCGCCCGGCGCCACTGGTAGATATGCTGGCGTGTGATGTCATGACGACGGGCCACATCAGTGACGGTCGCTCCATTCACGCCAACCTCTTCAAGGATCGCCTGCTTCTCATCATCTCGCCAGCGCCTTCTGCGCTCGACGCCGACAATAACTTCATGACGCATATCTTGCTCCGCATCAAACGACGTCCATAACGACAGAGCTTAAGATCTCATCCAATCACCGAGAAGGCGGTGCCAATGAGCCGGTTACGTTCAAACTCGGCCAAAGCGCCGAGAAAAGTTGGCGCAAGCTGCGCGGCTTTGCCCATCTCGCCGACGTCATACAAGGCGTCGATTTCGTAAACGGCATCAAGCCATCAAACCAGGATCAGGCCGCCGCATGAAAAATCCTTGGACACCAGATTTGACAATAACTCGCCGGAAGGCCTGTCCCCTTTTACGGCTCCGGATTACCGTGACATGCTTGATCGCGCAAAGCTCCTGAAGATGCTGGATATCGAATAGAGATGACACCTGAAAATACCATATGCATCGGGCTCGCTTCGCGAGCCCCTTTTTTTGCCTTAGCTATGCATGCTTATGTGTCAGGCGTGCATGCATATGCTCGCGCTGAAATTGGGTTGCCTTCTAAATAGTGGTTTTTAAATGACTTTATTATCCTTAACATTCCGACGAATCGATAAGTTTGCACGAATTGGCGGTTTTCATGCACACCCCCTGTCAAGGGGTTTGTGCAAAGAGCCTCCGGATAAATATTAAGGTTTTTATTTTATTATTTGTTTTCAGGTGTGGGTGCAGTTTCCCCCTGCCGCATCAGGATTTGGCCGAACGTTTCGCGTTCATGCGGCTCAGCTGTCAGGGGGAGTTTCTTGATCATCGGACAAATACCGCATTGGCACTCGGTTTAGGAACAGGATTTTTGTGTAGCAGGCCTTTAGAATACAGATCATCCGCCAACGTGGTAGTGGCAACTGCATATTTCCAAGCGATCGCTTTCCGGTCTTGTCCAATGTCGCCGCGCAAATTTAATAATTCTGCGCGGCTTCGACATTAAGACCAAATCTGAAGGCGAAATTGTAAGCGGCATAATTTGAATATGATATGAGCCAGACCCAGCCCGCTCTCAATCAAAAGGCTATACGCGGCGATCACCGCGTATACCAAGACCCATTACACCATCGCGAAAATACGCGCCGGGCCGCCTGTGCCGCCGCGATGTTTTGGCGCACCTATGACCAATGTGGCCCCAGCTGCTGGAACGCGATCGAGATTGGCTAGGCCTTCGATACCAAACCGTCCCTCAGGCAACCACGCGTAGTGCGTTGCAAAATCGGGCGAAATTCCGTGGTCGAGCGACAGCGTATCAACAGCAATAGACCCCGCCCCTGTTTCGAGCAACATCTGCGTCGCCTCGATATGGAAACCTGGATAGTGCTGCGCTTCGCCGTCAAAATTGCGAAAACCGTCCGTATCAACCTTTGAGGCCCATCCTGAGTACATGGCGACACATGCGCCGTCTGGGATGGGTCCATTCGCATTGATCCATGCCTGAAGATCATTAGGCGTGACCTGCGTATCTGCGTCCTCAGCTGCCCGTGCTGCAATGTCGATGACGCAGAGGGGGGCGATCAAAGACGACACTGGGATCTCATCAACAGACATGCCGTCTTCGGAAAAATGCAGCGGTGCATCAATATGGGTGCCGGTATGTTCGTTGATCGTAAATTGATTCAGATTAAAGCCGTGCTCTCCATAGTTAAACAGCTGCTCTCGGCTGAACTGAGATTCACCAAAAAATGTTGGAAAATCTTCGTGCAGGGTGTGTGTCATATCTTCGACCATACCGTGACCTGCAGCCAATGCCGGTGTGCCCAAAGCACTTGTCGTTGCCGCAGCAACCGCACCAGCAGCGCCGGCCTTAAAGAAGTTGCGGCGCGACAACATTTTGTCCTTTACCGCATTCATTACACATACATCACACATAGGTTCTCTCCTGTTGGTTTTGTAATTTTATTTGACTTCGAATTCCGGATCGATCGGCACTTGCAGTGCGGTCACCAAATGGTTGGTTGAGGCCGCCAAGGCCACAATCTGCATCAACTCGCCGTGTTCATCCTCTGACATACCCTTGGCCTTGGCCGCAGCCGTGTGCGAATGAACGCAATAGCTGCACCCGTTGGCAATCGAGACCGCGATGTAGATCATTTCGCGCGTTTTGGGGTCCAAGGCACCGGGTGCGGCCATCAAGGATTTTACATTCTCCCACGTGCGTTTCAGTCCCTTAGGGTCGGCCGCCAACGCCCGCCAAATGTTGTTTACAAAGTCTGAGCCACGCGTTGCGCGGATATCTTCGAAAACAGCTTTGACCTCAGGGTTGGCTTCCACGTCGGCGTCTGTGAAAAGATGTGTCGTTCCCATTATGCGGCTTCCCCGGCTAGTGCCCAATCCCAATACAGCTGACGGGCTTTTTGGGCGATTGCGCCAACGCTGAGTTCTCGACCTTCGAAGCCAATGACGGGCACGACCTTGGAGATATTTCCGCTGGAAAAAATCTCTTCCGCTTCGTGAAAATCATCTACGGTCAGAGTGACCTCATGCACAATCACGCCAGCCTCGCGCAGTAAGCCGATGACTCTTTGGCGAGTGATACCGTTGAGGAAGGTCCCGTTTGGTGCTGGAGTAAAGACTTCGCCACCGCGCACCATAAATATGTTGGATGTAGCCAGTTCGGCTACATTGCCATTGGCATCGCAAACGAGCGCATTCTGGAAACCTCGCGATTGGGCCTCGCGCACCATGCGGGCGTTGTTTGCATAGAGGCACGCAGCCTTGGCGTTCACCGGCATCACCTCAAGCGTTGGACGCCGGAACCTCGTCACGGTCGCGGTAAATCCGTTCGGTGAGGCCATCGGCATTTCTTCTAGGCACAGAGCAAAATCCGTACTCTCAGGGTCAGGCGGCAAAACGCCGACATCGCTATCCTCAGCCCAATACATTGGCCGGATATAGACGTCCGTACCAGGTTCAAACTTCTCGAGGCCATCCATCGTTAGCCCTGCAATTTCCTCGCCCGTATACGTCGGCTTCAACCCCAGAGCCTTGGCAGAGGCATTGATGCGGGCAGAGTGTTTATCAAGATCGGGGGTCACCCCATCAAACAGACGCGCACCGTCGAATACGGCGGACCCAAGCCATGTGGCGTGGGAGTTCGCACCAAGGATACGTGTATCGCCTTGATGCCAGTCACCGCGCCAGTAAGTCCATATGGTTTTCTCAGTCACTTAGATATCTCCTTAATCGGGCGTTATGGGATCAGCACCAGCGATCCGCCGCCGGTCATGCTTTCCAATATATCATGGGCGCGGCTCGCGTTTTGCAGTGGTATGGGGGTCGGTGTGGCAGCTTTGAGGGCGCCAGATTGAAAACCCTGCATAACCTTGCTGGCCATTGCTTGATATTGCTCGGGATCGCGCAGGTAATGGAACAAAATGGGGCGCGAGACGGTCAGTGATTTGGCGGCAAGTGTCGCCATTTCTAAAGGATCAACAGGACCAGAAGATTGGCCAAAATTCACTAGATGACCACACATTGCAAGCGCCTCAATCGACCCGGAAAATGTATCCGCACCAACGGAGTCGTAGACTACATCGACACCCGAACCGTCGGTGATTTCTACCACTGAGGTCGTAAAGTCCTCTTCGCGGTACAGCACAGCGTGGGCACATCCATTCGCGATCGCAATGTCAGCCTTTTGTGTAGATCCAACCGTGCCGATGACTGTGGCACCCATGCTTGAAAGCGTCTGACACAACATCCGACCCACACCACCCGCCGCGGCATGGACCAGAACAGTCATTCCGGGCTTGATCTGATGAACCACCTGACTGGTGAGCATCTCAACGGTCATAGCCCGTAGAAGGTTTGAGGCGACGGTTTCATCTGTCACGTCGTCGGGGATATGAACCGCCAAATGCGCCGTCAAATTCCGGTGCGATGCATAAGCGCCGTAGGTCCCGGTCACATAGCCCACCCGATCACCGGGCTTTAGGCCAGTCACGTCCGCCCCAACGCTTTCCACAACGCCTGCCGCCTCACAGCCAGGAATGCCCGGCAAAGCCAAAGTGTTGTAGAGACCGGAACGCACATAAATATCGTGGTAGTTGACGCCCACAGCGGTTTGCCGGAGGCGTATTTCGTCTGGACCAAGCTCCGCCAGATCAAGTTCCTCAAGACTCAAAGCATCAGAGGCTCCATAGTCACGGATCATGATTGCGTTTGGCAAATGCTGTCTCCTTCAAGCTATATATGGCTGTCTGTTGAACGACCCTTTGAATCAAGCGTAAGTCAGTTTCGACGGAGAGTGCTTGCAAAATCACTAAAAGATACCACTAATGCTTAGAGAAACTCACTCAATTCGTGGACTAATTAGAGAATATGGCCTTTCGAGATCTTGATGCTACCGATCATAAGATTCTGTCCGTCTTGCAGGTCGATGGCCGCATCTCCAATCTGGAGCTTGCCCAAAAGGTTGGTCTTTCACCCACGCCCTGCAGTCGCCGTGTCCGCCGCCTTGAGCAAAGCGGTATTATCACCGGCTACGGGGCAAAGATTGACCTGTCCAATCAGCGTGAAGGGATTACAGTGCAAGTCAGCATTCGCTTGGCAGGGCAGAAGCCCGAAGACATTGATGCCTTCACAGATGCCGTCAATCAAATTCCAGAGATTACTGAATGTTTGTTGGTGACTGGAAACGTGGATTATCTACTGACGGTCCAGACCGATAGCGTCGATGGCCTTCGTGATTTTGTCTTGAGTAAACTTAAGAATATTCCTTGTGTATCAGAGACGACCACAATGCTGATCTTAGGGTCGATCAAGTCGAGGTAAAAGCAATCAGAAAGAGCCAATTTGAGGAGAGGGATTGCGCGCTCAACCCTTCCATCGTGATCCAAGGTATAGCCCTGCTGTGCGGCGTATAGTTCATCTCCATTGTTGCAGTGAATACGACCAAAGGAGCGGCATAAAACCTTGACAGGACCAGACCGGATACGGCCCATTTCATGCCGCCTAGAACGACCGTTTTTCGTTCACCTGCGCGAGAATCCGGCCATCACCCGCTGCTATGAGCGTCTCCGCTCCGCTGCGCTGTACATACAGCGCCTCGCCAGCGTCCAGATTGCCGAGATATACAACCTCGCGCATCATGAGAGGCTTTGGGCACTGTGCGACACTTTCAGCAATACGGCTGAAACTTGGGAAATAAAGCAATCCAACCGCATTAAAGTCTAGCGAATAGCTGGGTTCGATGCGTGCGCCATTGGCAAGCTGCATGGACTGCCCGCGAAGCCCGCGCGAGGTGTTCCGGGCTCGTCGGTCAAGTGACATCAAGTCGGGATCCGCCGCAGGCAATGTGCAGGACTTGGACGGTAGAGCCCGCACGATACGCCGATTGGAACCCGTCTCGTCATGCGCAACGAAGGTCGACAGCATCAGCAAAGACCCAATTACCCCTCCCTGATGGCGAAACACGTGCCGAGAACCGACCTTCGGGCCAGAGGCCGCTGCGATGTTCGAATGGATTGTAACCTCTTCGCCCAAAAGGCTGGCGGACAGGGTCAACTCTAACCGCGTTGCGCAGAAAGCAGCGTACAGAGGGCGTCCATCAGCGGCTTTAAACCGCAGCCCTTCTTGTCCAAGCGATCTGGCAAGCAGTTGCCAATGGATATCGCCGCAGGCGCCAAGCAGCCACTGTTCGGACAAGCCGTGGGGGCAGAGTTGCTGCATTCCAAGGATCTGCTGCCGCACGCTCGCGGGGCTAACGCTCTGGGAATGCGCGTCAAGCATGGCACACTTGTTTGGTCACAGCACCCAGTTGGGTCGCAATTTGTTCGGCAAGGTAACGGCTGTCTTCCTCTATCCCTAAAAAGCGCCCTGACCCCCATGTGTTCAGCCAACCAAGACCAATGAAGCTGAGCCCCTTTTGCGCAGTCACGCCTCGATCGAAAACCGGCTTGCCGCGAGCGTCGAATACATCCGCCTCAATCCACGAATAATTCGGCCGAAACCCAATCGCCCAAAGGACAGAAGTGATACCCTCCTTGGAGAGATCAATCTCCGTGCGCTCCGTGGTTGGCTCCCAGACCTTTTCAAAGGGCGGCTCCTCAGGTGCGTCAATTCCTTCGCGCGCGATATATGCGTCAATTTGGTTGCGAATGCCCATATAGGACCGGTCGGCATCGTCCAGATTTGTGGCCAGATCAGGCATGAAATTCACCTTGGAACCATTCATGTCCGCAAGCGATCCGTATAGCTCGACCCCGTGGTCGACATGGAAACGGCGCAGGTCGATCTCTTTGCCGCCATCGCGGCCAGACATATAGTGGTTGGTCTGCCTCATCGCCTTTAACGGATCAGGATGCTCGGCGATCGTGATCCCATAGTGCCCCGCATCGTTCAGCCAGTCCGTTGCGTCGCGTCCGCGATATTTACGTGGACTGCGCGGCGCAGGACCGACCGCAAGATGAACATCGCGCCCCGCGCGGACGAAATCCTCCATCAGCTGAACACCCGATTGTCCGGTACCCACGACCAGCACGCCACCGACGGGAAACTGATCGACGTTGCGGTAGTCGACCGAATGCATCTGAAATACCTCAGGGTCGAGGTTCGCGGCAAAAGGCGGCTCAATCGGCGTGTCGTAGCCACCGGTGGCAATCACCACATGTTCGCACGTCCATGCCCCGATTGATGTCTCAACCTTAAAACCACCCCCCTTGCGCGGCGCGACACGCGTTACTTCAACATTCTCGCGCAGATCTGGCTGCGACATCTCGGCAAAAGCATCAACGTAATCGACAATCTCGTCCTTCAGCATAAAGCCGTCGGGATCGGTGCCGCCATATTCGCGATCATAGTGAAAATCGGGAAGCCGACATTGCCAGTTCGGCGTGACCAAGCAAAAACTGTCCCAGCGATTATTGCGCCATGAATGGAACTTCTCATACCGTTCAAAAATGATGCTTTCGATCCCCTTTTTCTTGAGGCAATATGCAGTTGAAAGCCCTGCCTGCCCGCCACCGACGATTACAACTGGGGTATGGTTGGTCTGACACTCTGTCATCGTTTTCATCCTCATTGGGAAATCTGCAGGCAAGCAATTTCTGCATCTGTCTGCTCTGTAAAGGTTGCAGCCTTCGCCTCGATCCGATCGAGCTGATCCATCGCCGCGCTACATGCAAAGCCGTATTTTCGCTCTACACGATTTGATGCGCGTTCCATCGCGATGCGGGCACGCTGCAAGAAGTCTGGAACCGAGTAACGAAGTCCGGGTTCGAAAAGCTCGGCAATGACGCTTGAGGGCGAGTAAAGTTTTTCTTCTGAGCCGTCAGGCCAGCGGACAGTCCAATATGTTTCAGGCATGGTTGGCTCCAAGATCGAGATAGGGGGTTTGGGCATGGTCCCAGAAGACGGCGCTGTCAGCGCCACTGCGAAACGTTACAGCGGAGCCGTCGGTGATGCGCCCGATTGCGCGGGCATCAATCCCTCGGGTCGCAAAGCGTTTGCAAACGGCTTGGGCATTTTCAGGCGCGACTGACAACAGAAAGCCGAAGCTTGGGAAGCTGCGCAGCCAGCGCTCGACCTCAATTCCATTTGGTGGATTTATCTCCGACAGGTTTATATCGATACCCACGCTCGAACACTCTGCCAGCATCAACGCTGTGCCGATGAGGCCGCCTTGGCTGATGTCTTTGCCCGCCAAAACCAATGCATCTTCGGCCAACGCGGGTAGCAGCATAAGGTCACCGCGCAACCGTCCATCGGGGGCATCAAGTGCCGCGCAGAAATTGTCAAAGTTCCGATAATTGCCACGCCGGTCGATTGCGGCAATCAACAGATCTCCGGGCGCAGCATCAAAACTGGTAATCAAGCGCTGCGCCTTACCAAACACCGACGCGGCAAGACCAAGGGTCTGCGCAGACAGGTTCGTATGCCCGCCGACAAGTGGCACACCGTAAGCGGCTGAGGCATCGCATAACCCCTGCAACAAGGGAGCAGCAGCCTTTGCGCTCGGCGCCCAGACTTGGTCAATCACAGCAGTGCTGCGCCCACCCATTGCGGCAATGTCCGACAAGTTGACCATCACGGCACACCAGCCAGCAAACCAAGGATCATCCTCGATAAAGGCCGGGATGAAACCCTCTCCTGCCAGTAGATCATATCCACCATCACAAGGCAGTGCTGCTGCATCATCACCGGGGCGGCCATCGCTGAGCGCGGTGAGCCCAAGCGCTTTCGTAGCCGAGGCAATGCCAAGTTTCGAGCGGATCGACGGATGCGAACGCAAGCGCCCTGCCATTTCTTCAAGGGTGAGCGCGTTTATTCCAAGAATGTTCTCAGTCATCGGTGCGGCTCGTGGATACGGGGACGATGATACCAACCTGCGACCGGATCGGCGCAGGGCGGATAGCGGTCAAGCTGTGCCTCCATGCGCATGTGCGGCGTTCCGTGGATTGTCACTTCTTCGAGAGGGCTCCAGTGCAACCGTTTGAAAAGTATAACATTCTGCATTTGCACATGTGCCAGAAACCTGTCGCATCCACGGGCATTTGCAGAACCCACCGCGAGGCGGATCAGCTCTGCCCCCAAACGACCGACTGCACGGAAATCGCTATCGACGGCCAGCCGCGATCCCCACCAGAGGCGCGGCGCCTCCTCATGGATGCGCACGGTGCCCACCACCTGATCCGCCTCATGTGCGTAGGTGGAAAGTGCCACCAGATGGGTTGCGATCAAATCAATGTCATCACGATCATGTTTATGGAAAATGCTTTGCTCTTGGACAAAGACGCGGCGGCGCAGATTTGCGGCGCCCTCGGCTTCAAAACGCTTGGATGCGGCGCGAATATAGTATCCGGGGCAATGAAAATGGCGCTGTTCAAGCTCGATCATGCTGGCACCCTCCGCGCCGGAACTTTCAGCTTTTCATAGCTCGACAAGGCCGAACAGGCCCCGCATTTGCCGCAGCCGGCCTTCATGTCCGCCGACCGGATACCGGCGCGGACGACCATCTGGCCAAGCGGCTGCAGGATTGATGCCATGAATTTCGAACTCGGGGCTGGATGGCTCTCAAGCGGCGTGCCAGAGATCGGCACAAAGGGCACCACAAAGGGATAGACCCCCATAGCGCAAAGTTTCTCGCCCATTTCAAGGATAGCCTCGCGCGTGTCGCCAAGCCCCGCAAGAATATAGGTCGACACCTGTCCGCGCCCGAAGACCTTTACAGCCGCCTCGAAGCTGGAGAAGTATTTCTCAAGCGGCACCGTGGCCTTGCCCGGCATGATCCGCTGGCGCACTTCTGGCGTGACCGCCTCAAGATGCATGCCCAAAGTATCGATGCCCGCATCGAACATGTGCTGGTGCCAGATATCATCCACTGGCGGCTCGCACTGGCCCTGAAGCGGCAGATCCACAGCAGCCTTGATCGCCTCGGCGCTTTCGCAAAGCACCTTGGCTCCGCGGTCCTTGCCTGCGGGGGTGCCAGTGGTCAACACCATGTGGGTCACGCCATCCAATTCAACAGCGGCCTTTGCCACTTCGGCCAGTTGCTGCGGCGTTTTGTGCGCAATAGTGCGTCCTGCGGCTAAGCTTTGGCCAATCGAGCAGAACTGGCAGGTCTTTTTGCGGCTCTCGTAGCGAATGCAGGTTTGCAGCACCGTTGTGGCCAGCACATCCTTGGAATGCAAAGCAGCGATGTGACTGTAGGGAATGCCATTCGCCGTTTTATGTTGATAGAATTTGGCAGCCGTTGGAAAGCGGACCATCGCCACCTCGTCGCCATCTCGGGTCACGCGGGCCTCTCCTGTCGCATCTGGGGCTTCGACCAGATAGGGGCTATCAAAGCTGGGCGCGGTGTGGACAGGGATCATTACCGTGCGCTCACCGATAGAGATGGCCTTATGATCCGATGGCCCTGCGCCGCCGCGCCTACTCTCTTGGCCCGCCCGCGGATCTACAAGGCGCATGCCGTGGGTTTGCAATTCGTTGATAAGTTCTGCGTGATCAAGCATCTTGGCAATTCTCCTGCGGTTCGTTTGCGGGTTCGGTGGCGTGGCGTGTCATCGCCTCTCGCGCATCGTGGTTTAGCGACAACAATTCGGGACGTGCGTAATGTCCGACGCTGTCCATCATGCGCTTGCGCTTTGCGATAAGCCTCATGTCGAGATCTGCGATCAGGATGCCCTCGCCAGATGTCAGGGGCTCTGCCAAATGGCGGCCTTCGGGCGAAATGATGCACGTCATACAGCCGCTGCGCATGGCCTTTTGCAACTTCGGATCTGGATGAATTTGTGCAATTTGATCTTCGGTTAACCAGCCCGTCGAATTGACGACAAAACAGCCGGATTCCAGCGCGTGATGACGCATCGTAACCTCTATCTGATCGCGAAAAATGTCACCCACCAGCGATCCGGGATACTGCCCCGCGTGGATTTCCTCGTGCTGGGTCATCAACGCGTAGCGGGCAAGCGGGTTGTAGTGCTCCCAACAGGCCAGTGCGCCGACGCGGCCTACCTTGGTCTCGACCACTTTCAACCCTGAACCATCGCCCTGCCCCCAGACCATACGTTCGTGATAGGTTGGCGTAATCTTGCGCCGCTTCAACGCGAGCGTGCCATTCGCGTCAAAAATCAGTTGCGCATTATAGAGTGAACCGTGGTCACGTTCGTTCACCCCCAGCACCACCACGACATCACGCTTGGCGCAGGCATCGGCCACCGCCTGCATCTCCGGCGAAGGAACGACAACCGCTTCTTTCATCAAATCAAGATGCGGCGCGCCCTGCTGCACGGGAGGCAACACAAAGCTGAAATAAGGATAATACGGCACGAATGTTTCAGGAAAGACGATAAATTCTGCACCCTTGTCTGCGGCTTCAGAAATCGCGTTGAGCACGCGTTCAATCGTTCCGGCACGCCCGGAAAGGTCAGGAGCGATCTGCACCGCGGCTGCGCGTATGATATCGGTTCGCATGGGAATGCCTCTATTCAGAATTGGAGCCGATCCGAGAGAGAAGACCGGCAACCGGGGGCAAACGGCGCCCCCGATCAGGTTGAATCAAACGGTCCAGGTGTCGAGGATCACCGCATCGGCCTTTTTGTGTAGAAGGATGCAGTCGAGCACATCTTGCGGTGCGATCGGAATGATACCGGGTAGAAGTGACGGCTCGCCATGCCCGTAAAGAGCCTGCAAAGCAAAACGGCATGCGTAGACCTTGCCACCCTCGCCCATGAACTTATTGAGATTGACGGCAAAGTTTTGGTGCCCGGGGAAAGCTTCGTCGCCAAGTGTTGGAAATCCGCGCTGGATGCCCAATGTGACACCAGGACCGTACAGCAAGATCGATGTCTCATAGCCTTTACGGTTGAGGCGGATGGCGTTCAGAATATTGACGAGTCCAATGGACCCCTCAAAGGCCACTGTATGAAAGGTAACAAGCGCCTTCTCCCCTTCATCGGCCTTAACATCTTCGAAAACCTTCTCTTCGTAGTTTACGAAGAAATCTCCGTCTTTATGTGCTTCTTTAGTGACTTCAGGCATCATGCGCTCCTTGTTTTGATGAACACAGTGATGGTCCTATAAAATTGACTGCATCAATAAGCAGTGCAATCTACATACAATATATATCAATCCTTACGCAGCATGTCGAAAAATTTGCACAAAATATCGACGCAAATGGACCTGATTGCGCAATTATAAGACGAAACATCCAAATCTCCCCGACATCATGTTCTCTTTGATTCTAGTAAATACATACAATCAACTTCAATTGTTGCATTTCATGTCGTATAAGCTCTGAAACCAAAGGGTAGAGAAATGATTGATTGGATTCCTGACACACTCGACGCCGGCAAGCCGCGCTACAAGGCGATTGCAGATGCCATTGCCGAGGACATCCGCACCGGCCGACTGAACGATGGCGTGCGCCTGCCCCCGCAGCGTCAGCTTGCTGCGAAACTGGGAATTGATTTCACGACAGTTTCTCGCGCGTACGCCGAGGCGCAAGCCCGTGGCCATGTCGAAAGCCACGTTGGACGGGGCACCTTTGTCAAAGGCCGCGTGGTCACTGACCGCCCCGACCCTTCGCGCGTAGGCGAAGCTGATCTGGCCATGAACATGCCGCCTGAACCGCAAGACCCCGAATTACGACGCCGCATGCAAGAAGGGGTAGGCTATGTTTCTGCAAACTTGATTGGTCTTCTTCGATACCAAAGTGCCACCGGCTCGGAACGCGACCGCGTGGCGGCGTCCAGCTGGCTTAGCATGCGCGGAATGGTGCCCGCACTGGAACGCGTAGCCGTAACCCCGGGCGCACACGCGACGATGGCAGCCATCCTATCGATCATCACGCGGCCGGGCGACACGGTGCTGTGCGAAGCGATCACCTACCCCGGGTTTCGCAACGTCGCCGGGCGCTTTAGACTAAACCTCGTCGGCGTTGAGATGGACAAAGATGGCATTTTACCAGAAGCGCTAGAGGCTGCGATCCTAGAACATGGCCCCAAGGCCTTATACCTGAATCCGACGCTGCAAAACCCTACCACACTGACCATACCCGAGGACCGACGGCTGGCTATCGCGCAGATACTTCGCCGACACGACCTGACGTTGATTGAAGACGATGCCTATGGTTTCATCCCGACCAAAGCCCCTGCCCCCATAGCACTGTCTGCGCCAAACTTGACGTGGCATATCGGCGGCTTGGCCAAATGCATCGGTGCAGGTTTGCGGCTGGCGTTTACCATTGCGCCATCACCGCGATGCGCACGTCATCTGGCTCAATCCATTCGGGCCATGTGCGTTATGCCCTCGCCGCTGTCGATGGCGCTAGTCACCCAATGGATAGAGGATGGAACGGCTGACAGCATCCGTAGGTTCGTCCGAGCCGAAAGCGCCGCACGGCAAGCGCTTGTTGCCGAGATACTAACAAACGTTGATTATCGCGGCACTGAGAACGCCTTCAACATCTGGCTAGACCTTCCTGACGGAGTCAGCCGCGCTGATGTGGTCGCACGAATGGCCCGCAGGCCGATCGGGCTGATGCCCTCGGATGCGTTCACTGTACTTGGCGACCCTCGCGAACAGCTGCGCATTTCTCTCGGTGGACCGTCGAGCCGCGAGACCCTGCGCGAAAACCTAAACTTTTTATCAGATGCCCTAACTCCAAATATTTTCATGGGATGATGATGTATCTTGTTTCACAAAATCGTCACGCATCTCTTGAATTGGTCCGGCAAAATTGGACAGCGTGCTAAGGTGTATCCAACACGAATGAATGGATACGAGAATGACGAAGCGACGGAATTTTTCAGGCAAGTTTAAGGCTGCTGTGGCGCTTGAGGCACTACGTGGCGACAAGGCAGTCCAGGAGATTGCAGCCAAGCACCAGCTTCACCCGACACAGGTGAGCACATGGAAACGGCAGGCGATTGATGGCATGTCCGGGGTGTTTTCGGACAAAACCAAGAAGGCTGAGAACAAGGACGGCGAGATCAAAGATCTGCACGCCAATATCGGCCAGCTTGCGGTGGAGAACGGTACGGGGGCTTGCGCGGCCCTTCAGGCCACGGTCCCCCTAGCTTTGTCACAAGGGCTGAAGCGATGAGCCCGTCTGAACGTCGCGATAAAGCGGTTTTCGTTTAATCTGAATCAGATTGAGCGAAAAACGTTCCCACACTTCTTTGATGTTGCTGCGTTTCTCAAAAATTGAGTGCCTCAAGTTTTTTGAGAAACGCTTTATGATCCGCAAGAAGAATACGTCAGCTCAGCCTGACGCGCCAATGCAAGTTGCTGAAGATCAGCCGGTCATCGTTGTATTACACGCCAGTTGGTATGAACGCTGAAACGCTAAAGCTGATGAATGAGATCGATCGGGTCTTCACGAAACACCCGTTCTTCCCCTCTCGTGCATGTAAAGATGCACTGCCGGGCAGTGGGCAGCCGCCAGATTGCAGCTTACCTTCCCCAATCTGGGTTCTCGGCTGGGCGGCATCGTGTGCGTCGTCTGATGGGCATTATGGGATTGCAGGCCGTATACAAGGGGCCAAACACCAGCAAGAAGCATCCACAGCACCGCATTTACCCGTACCTGCTGAGAAAGCTGGCAATCACGCGACATAATCAGGTTTGGTGCAGCGACATCAACCGCACCACGCGTTCGCTTAGCCTGACCGATGAGGGACGCACGCTGCTCAGCGGGGCCAAGGTGGTTCTGGGCGAAGTCGAGGAACTGGAAGCGCGTATCCGGCACGGGGCCGAAACGCTCTCCGGCCCGATCCGTGTCAGCGCGCCGATCGACCTTGGTCGCTCGATTGTTTCTGATGTGGTCGCGGATTTTACCGCCGAAAACCCAGCAATCTCCGTCGAGCTTCTCCTCTCCGACGGCTATGTTGATATCGTCGGGCAAGGTGTCGATCTGGCGCTACGTTATGGTGTCATAACGGATAGCACCCTGCGCACACGCAGCCTTGGCCGTTTCCGCCGCATCGTCTGTGCCGCCCCCGCTTACCTTGCGGAACACGGCGCACCTCAAACGCCCGAAGACCTGACCCAGCACAACTGCCTGATCATGCGGCTCGGGATGACTTTGGATAATGTCTGGCGCTTCGGCCCCGACACAAAACCACAAACGGTGACGGTGCGGGGGAACAAGACCGTCAACGATGGGGCCTTGGTGCGGCAATGGGCGATTGAGGGACACGGGATCATCCTCAAATCCGAACTGGATGTCGCGCCCGATATTGCGGCGGGCCGCTTGGTCGCGTTGCTGGAGGACTATGCCGCGCCGCCGACCCCGCTGCAGATGATGTTCCCGCCCGGCAGGGCGCAACCCCGCCGCGTCCGCGCATTGGCCGATGCATTTTCGCACACTATGGCAATGCGTCAACGCCAATAGCCGCCCGTCAAAAAGTGGTCTCGTTGTTTGATTGGTGATGTCTGCTTTTGATACATCATATCATACCGAGGTCTTTACGCAGCGAACGACCGCAATCCGCCCGTAGCGACTATCCTAATGAAAATCCCGACTTGGAAACAACTGCTTCGCCTGATCGCGCGGGTGCATGGCGCGAGGTTGGGGGCGCGGGCGGGGAGCGTCGTCGGCTTGTGGCTCGGTCACACCAACGGCGCTGTCCATCGGATGGCCAAGGGTGCTGAGACGGTGCGAGACGTCCTCGATATGCTGCGCAATGAGATGCACCACGATGCCTTCGCGCTGCACCACACCCGTGACGCGCAGCAACCGCCCGCCCATCACCGCGCGACGGAACTTTTTGTAGACCGCCTGCCAGACCACCACATTCGCAACCCCCGTCTCGTCCTCCAGCGTCAGAAACACCACGCCAGACGCGGTGCCGGGCCGTTGCCGCGTGATCACCAGACCACAGACCGAAATGGCTCGCCCTGCAACGGGACCAAGAGGCACATCGGGGAGCGCCGCATGGGGCGTCAGCCCGTCCATCTCGGGGCGTAGCAACTCCATCGGGTGCGCCTTGAGCGACAGGCGCATGGCAACATAATCCTCGACCACCTCCTCGCCCAGATGCATCACGGGCAGGGTCACGGCAGGTTCGCGTATCCCCTCCCCCTCAATCGGGTCATTGAACAGCGGCAGCGGCTTGGGACCACTGATCGCCTTCACCGCCCAAAGCGCATCGCGCCGCCCCATACCCAGACCCGAAAACGCATCAGCTTCGGCCAGCCGCTCAAGGGTCGCAGGCCCGATCCTCGCCCGCAGCCACAGCGCCTCGGGGTCGGGATAGCCGTTGCCTCGCGCCGCCACGATCCATGCGGCATCCTCCTCGCGAAATCCCTTGATCTGTCGAAACCCGAGCCTGAGCGCCAGTGACCCGTCCGCCCGCTTCTCCAAGGTATTGTCCCACGCGCTGGCATTGACACAGATCGGGCGCACCTCGACGTGATGCTCACGCGCGTCGCGGACAATCTGGGCGGGGGCGTAAAATCCCATCGGCTGGGAGTTGAGCAAGGCACAGGCAAAGGCGGCGGGGTGGTGGCATTTCAGCCATGCGGAAACATAGGCGAGCATGGCAAAGGCGGCAGCATGGCTTTCGGGAAACCCGTATTCGCCAAAGCCCTCAATCTGCGAAAAACAGCTTTCCGCAAAGGCCAGATCGTAGCCGCGCTCCAACATGCCATTGATGAATTTGTCACGCAGCTGACCAATAGTGCCCATCCGCCGAAACGTCGCCATAGACCGGCGCAGCTTGTCCGCCTCGGAGGGCGAAAACCCCGCCGCGACCACGGCAATCTGCATCGCCTGCTCTTGAAACAACGGCACGCCGAGGGTCTTGCCCAGCACCTTTTCGAGCGCATCGGAGGGAAAGGTGACAGGCTCCCTGCCCTGCCGCCGGTTGATATAGGGATGCACCATGCCCCCCTGAATCGGACCGGGACGCACGATGGCGACCTCGATCACCAGATCGTAAAAACGGCGCGGCTTCATACGCGGCAGGAAGTTCAACTGCGCGCGGCTTTCAACCTGAAACACGCCAATGGCATCCGCCGCACAGAGCATATCAAAGGTTGGCGCATCGGCTTGCGGGACGGTGGCGATGCTATAGTTCAGGCCGCCATGCTGCGCGATCAGATCGAAACTCTTGCGGATGCAAGTGAGCATTCCGAGACTGAGAATGTCGACCTTGAGAATACCGAGCGCGTCAATGTCGTCCTTGTCCCACTCGATGATCGTGCGGTCCTCCATCGTCGCATTTTCAATCGGACAGAGTTCGTCCAACCGCCCCTTGGTGATGACAAATCCACCGACATGCTGGCTGAGGTGGCGCGGAAACCCGATGATCTCCCCGATGAGCTTGATGGTCAGCGCAAGGCGCGGGTCGCTCATATCAAGGCCCAACTCCTTGACCCTCTCAGGGTCCGCACCGCCATTGCCCGATCCCCAAATCTGCCCTGACAGGTTGGCCGTGACATCCTTGGACAGGCCCATAACCTTGCCCACCTCCGCAATGGCTGCCCGCGAGCGGAAATGGATCACCGTGGCGCATAGCCCCGCGCGGTGACGCCCGTATTTGGCATAAATGTGCTGGATGACCTCCTCGCGGCGTTCATGCTCGAAATCCACATCAATATCGGGCGGCTCGCCGCGATGCTCGGAGACGAACCGCTCGACAACCATAGTGATGGTCTCGGGGCTGACATCGGTGATGCCGAGCAGATAGCACAGGATCGAATTGGCCGCCGAACCGCGCCCCTGACACAGGATGCCTTGGGAACGGGCGAATTGCACAATGTCATGGACGGTGAGGAAATAGGCGGGAAAACCAAGCGATTTCACCAGCGCCAGCTCCTTCTCCATCTGCGCGATGGCGGTTTCGGGCGCACCATCAGGATAGCGGGTTTTCAGCCCTTCGGCGGCGAGGCGGGCCAAACGCTCCTGCGGCGGCTCACCTTCCGCGACCTCATCTGGATAGTCATAGCTCAACTCGGACAGGCAGAAACTCGACCGCGCCGCGATCTCCACCGTGCGGCGCAGGGCGGCGGGATGACGCGCAAAGAGCCGCGCCATATCAGCCGCGCCCTTGAGACGGCGCTCGGCATTCAACAACGCGCGGGTGCCGATCTCGTCAATCGTGATGCCCTCGCGCATACAGGTCAGAACATCGGCCAGCTGCCGGCGCGACCCGTGATGCATCAACACATCCCCGACCGCCACCATCGGCGCGGCGGTGCGATGCGCAAGCCGCGCAACAGCGTCGAAATACTGCTGGTCGCTGCCGTCATAGCGCGGGGCCGCGCCGATAAACACATCTGTCGGGAAGTGCTTTCTAAGCGTGGCGATCTCCTCTGCGCTGTCGTGCAAGTCCGATTGCGGCAGGGCAATAAGGCTCATCCCCGCCCCTCCCTGCACAATATCACGCAGGTCGAGGTGACAGGCTCCCTTGGGCGCACGCCGTTTGCCAAGCGTGAGCAACCGCGTCAGCCGCGCATAGGCGGCACGATCATGCGGCAGGGCCAGCCAGTGAATGTCGCTATCACGCAAGACCAGCCGCGCCCCGATGATGAGCTTGGGGAGACGGGCGGCGTCCCCGTGTTCGCGGCGCAATTCCTTGAGCGCGGAATAGGCCCGCACCACCCCCGCCAGCGAGTTGTGGTCCGTGATCGCGATGGCAGTCAGGCCGAGATCGACGGCGCGAGAGATCAACTCCTCCGGATGCGACGCGCCGCGCAGGAAGGTGAAATTGGATGTGCAGCACAGTTCCGCATATCCGGGGTCCAGGGAGGGGTTTCGGACGGTCATGCGAATTCCCCATGCACAAACCACGCGGGGCTTTGCGGCGTGTAGAACAGCCACAACCGCCGCCCCTCCCGCGTCTCGACATGCCAGTAATCGCGCACACCAGAGCGCCACGCCTCGTCAGGCAGCCACCACTCCGGCGCGATGCGTTCGGGCCCTGTGCTGCGCCCCGTTGTAAGTGCCATGCGCCGCCAGCGGAACCGCGCGGGCGGGCGGGCGCCCGTGCCGGCTATCGGTTCGGGGGGAAAGAGTTTCAACGGGCGCGGCCGATGGCGCGACCATGCGCCCTGCACCGTGCTATAGGCGGCGGGGACGATCTGGAAACTGCGTTCGGGAATATGGCTGTCCGCGGGCAAAAACCGCTGGACGTTCTCAAGCCCGATGCGATTGCCAAGCCGCGTGATCAGGTCATCCAGACCATCGGGACGTGCCGCCGTGGTTGTCGTAATTTGCACGGGTAGGAGAGGCTCCACCTGCGTGGCTTCAAGGCGAAGCTGATCAATGCCGAACCCCGCATCCACCGCAGACACCCCGCGTTCGAACAATGGCAAAATCCGCGCGGCATCGCGCATGGGCGCGGCCAGACGCAACTCGACCTGTTGTGCGCCCTGATCCACACGGCGCAGGGTGAGTTGCAACCGACGCGCCCCCATATCCTGCTCTTTGAGCTTGTCGCACAGCCGCCGCAAAAGGCGCTCCGTGCCCGCCATCACATCTGCCGCCAGTCCGATCGGCTCGGGCAAGGTGATGCGGGCCCCGTAGTGCGGAGCCTCGCCCAAGGGCGTGATGACCTCATCCTGCGCCCCCATAGCCTGATCCAGACGCAACAGCACATCAGGACCGAAACGACGCGCAATCGTGGCGCGGGGCAAGTCGAGAAGGTCGGAGATCTTGCGCAGGCCCAAACGCTGCAACGCGGTATCCGTCTTGGCCTCAAGGCGCAGGGCAGCAACGGGCAGCGTGCGAATGTCGTCTTGGGCGGAGCGCCCGTAACGGGTCAGCGCCCACGCCGCCCCGCGTGTGTCCGCTGCCGCGATACGCACGTTCAGCCCCCCGCGGGCAAGACGGTGGCGCATGTCGTCAAGCATCGCCGCCTCGCCCCCGAACAGATGCGCCGATCCCGCAATATTGAGCATCACCCCGTCCGCACCATCAAGCCCCACCCAAGGGCAATACCGCTTGCTCCACCGCGCGAGCATCTGCAAAAACCGTGCATCGGCGCGCGGGTCGGCAGGCTGGCTTTGCAGGTCGGGACAATAGGCCCGCGCATCAGAGACCCCCATACCGCGATGCAACCCCTGCGCCTCGGCGGCGCGGTTCAGGCAATAGATACGGTCGGTGTTTTTCTCGTGGCGGGTGAGCACAAAGGGGCGGTTGTCGTTGGCCGCGACCTGCGCACGTGCGCGTAGAACCCTATCGCTGGGCAGTCGTGGAAACCACATTGATACGACGCGTTTGCGCATCCCACTTCACATACCACTCTCTTAGTGTTCCTGATTTGTTCTTTATAATTTCCCATTTTTGCAGAGTCGAGTCCGCCTGTTCCTGCGGATCGAAAACGGGCGTGCAACGCCAACGGGTTTGCGCGGCATTGCTGCCCATGCCCTCGGGCAGAATGCAAAGCCCCATCGACCCGCCCTGCTGCGCAGCAAGCTGCAATCGCCGCCCTTCGGTCAGGCCAACGGATTGGCTCAATTCCATGACCACCAAGGCAACGCGCCCCGAGCGCAACACCTCTTCCGCCGAAGCCAGAACATCAATATGGCTCGGCGCCTGCGCAACCAAAAGCTGTTGCGGATCGAGATAGGTCTCAAACCCTAGCGGGTTCAATTGCACGGAATTCCACGCCTCACGCACCCAAAGCACCGAGTTTCCCTTGGCACGCGACACTTGCCCCGCAAAGGCATAAGCAAAGACATGCGCCGAGGGACCGCAAGCCTCATGGGTGCGGGAAGGCATTGGGGGGAAATGGGATTCGAAGGTGGCCATGATTCAGATTATACATGAAAGTAAGAACAGGGGATCAGTCTTAGTGAAATAAACACGACCGGCCCTGACCTGCCGTTGGATATTTCTCACCCGAATGGCTGCTCCGCAGCATTTCCGCTGAATATGTACTCAAATGTCGATGGGCATGTAGCCTGCGCTGCGGGCATCTCTTGGGCTTACGCCGAAGTGCTTCTTGAACTCACGGCTGAAATGAGAGGGGTTGTCATAGCCGACACGGCGGGCGGCTTCGTTTGCGGGCAGGCCTTCGGCGAGAATGAAACCTTTGGCGCGACCTAATCGGGTGGCTTTCAGATATTGTAGCGGAGACGTTCCGGTGATGGCCTTGAATGCGCGATGAAACACCGGCACGCTCATCCCTGCATCGCGGGCCAAGACCTCGACTTTGAGCGGGTCAGCATAGTTTTCGCGGATCGTAATAATACTTTGAGAAACACGGCTATGATGTGTGTCCCCTTGTGCCAGCGCGCGGAGGGAGGGGCCATGTGGGCCTTCGATCGCGTGGAAAAGGATCTCACGCAGGATACCAGCCCCGAGTGCCTGACTGGCCGCATCTGAGCACAGCGCGCGCATCAAACGATGGACCGCATCGCGCATATCGCCGTGCAGCTCAGCGGGCGCTACGCCCAGCGACGTCGCCGTGCGGGAGACGGGGCCATCCAGCTCCATCAACTTCAAGAACGCGATCAAATCTGCACGTTCGATATCAACAAACAGGCCCAACATAGGGTCATCAGGTGTCGCATGCGTCTCGCAGTCGAAGGGTAGCGGCACGGACAGCACAAGGTAATGATCAGGGTTGTAGTGGAAAACTCGGTCACCCAGATAACCAATTTTATTTCCCTGCAAGATCAGCACTAAACCGGCGTTGTAGATCAGTGGTGCGCGCGCGACCGTCTCGGTAGACCAAAAGAAGCGCACTCCCGACAGCGCGGTTTTGACAAAACCTGCACCGGCTTCAAACCCGTGCCGTTCTTTCAGCTCTTCAAACAAGTCCATGGCTGGTCTCCGTTAGTGGCGCGACACGAAAATAGTACATAAGCGGCGATCTGCGCCAGTCGCAACCCGCAATGCGATAGGATTGTGCAAGTCTTCAATAGGTTCCTTCATTCCCTGACCGATCGATCTCCCCCATCTAAAGCCCATCAAATACCAAGATTGAAAGGGTCAAAACAGTGACGCAGACCACCAAACCACTCGCCGTCATCACCGGAGCTTCTTCGGGCATCGGGGCAGCAATTGCGCGGCACTTGTCTGACGCAGGGCATCCCCTGTTGCTCCTCGCGCGTCGCGCAGATCGCCTTGAGGCGCTCGGCTTGCCGAACACGATATGCCGCTCTGTCGATGTGACCGACACAGCTGCCTTGTCCGCTGCCATCGACGAGGCGGAGGTCGCTTATGGTCCTGTTGATCTCTTGGTGAACAACGCGGGCGTCATGCTTCTCGGGGCGCTGGATGTACAAGACCCTACAGAATGGCAGCGCATGTTCAATGTGAACGTACTTGCGTTGCTCGGTGCGACGCAAGCGGTCTTGCGCGGCATGAAAGCGCGCAACGGCGGGACAATTTTGAACGTCAGTTCTGTCGCAGGCAAGAAAACTTTTCCCAACCACGCCGCCTATACGGGCAGCAAATTTGCCGTCACAGGGATTACAGAGAACCTACGCGAAGAAGTTGCCGACAGCGGCGTGCGCGTGATGGCGATCTATCCGGGCGCCGTGGAAACCGAGCTACTGAGCCACACCACCGACAAGGATATTGTCGACGGCTATGAGGACTGGAAAACCTCAATGGGGGGAGTACTGGTGGCGGACGATATCGCCCGGGCGGCAATGTTTATGTATGCACAGCCACAAGGTGTGAACATCCGCGACATCACTATCGCGGCGACACGTCAGCCGGCGTAAGTCAGGAAACTCATCACAACTGCGGCACTCGAAATCTCGTTTTGAGTTGTCAATGCAAGTCCAAAAAAGCAGTCATTCGTGGAAATTGCAGCGAATGACTGCTCTCCGCCGACTAATGTTGATCGACGCGAACGGCCCTGAGCCGACGTTGGCCAGATGCCCGAACACTGCATTGCAGCTTCCCCGAAGCAGACGTTCGATCCATTTTGCAGGATTGTTGTTTGCCAAAGGTCTGCAATGCAGACGCAGTGAGCTTTCGAAGCGCCAAGCCGTTAACCACTTTTGAGGACTTCAAAAAACGGCGCTTTTCTCCGGCGAAACCATTTGAGCACAACCTCTGTGCGATGGCATCGGAGTAACTTAGCGATCAAACTCCTTAGTGAAGCGTTGCTCCGCTGAGGGCTTGGCCGCAAAATGCGAATAGTATTGTGGGTGCGCCGAGGGATCTGGTGGGTCTTGTTGGGGGCTGCATGCTGACGTGTGAATTTATTATGTCGTCAGGACATGTGCGCAATAGGCAGAGGTCCCTCCCATCAGGGCCGCTCCCGGAATTTCATCAGCCATCATCTGAAGTGTCTGAGAGGTAACTACAACGGTAAGAATTTCGGCAACACCTTGCCAAACAATGGACCGGTGCACGGCTAATTTTGGCCTTAGTTAGCTTCCAGTTTGGAAGCAATGAGGACGGGTAGCCAAGTGACGGAAGCCATGCGGAAGATATTGCGTGCAATTCAAACTCAGTCTAACGGCGAAAGTGCCGAAGGACTGCCACTTGCTGCAATGATGACGGCGCTTGTTGTGCTGTTTTTCGGCGGATTGATCCAGTCGATGACCTATCTTAACCACGACGTGGCTTGGGTGCTGTACTCTGCCGAGCGCTTGCTGGACGGCGGCACATTCGGAAGTGAGATCATTGCGGCAAACCCACCACTGATCTGGTGGATCAACGTACCGGTGGTCTGGCTGGCGCGATTGTTGGAGACCGATCCGATCAACTCTTTTCGAGCGGTGGTGTTGATGATCTTGACTATCAGCCTTGCCGCGAGCGACCGGATACTGTCGACTAGCGGTATGCACCCCCGGAAACGGGCCGGGCTGTTGATTGGCTTGGCGCTAATACTGACGCTAGGCGTCAACCGCGACTTCGGACAGCGCGAGCACCTGGCACTCTCACTTTGCCTGCCATGGTTGCTAATAATGGCGCGCCGCGTTGAGGGCATCGCCCCAAGCTGGGCTGGTGCGTTGGTTGCGGGAACTGCGGCGGGTATCGCGATTTGCCTCAAGCCACATTTTCTTGCAGTGCCCGTGTTGGCGGGGCTTTTTGTGGCGTTTCGTTGCCGCAGTTTGCGTCAGGTACTGAGTCTCGAAAGCGCGGCAATTGTGCTTACTGGTGTGTTCTATCTGGCCGCAACATGGGCCTTTGCCAGACCCTACCTGACCGAAGTCGTGCCGCTGATCTCGCAGATCTACTGGGGGTTCAGTCATTCACTCACGCAGGAAATATTCAGCCAGTCCTTCCCGATCATCCTTTGTTTCACGGCGCTGATTGTCGGTTGGAAAAACAAAGAGGCGCCTGCGGCAATGATCACCGCGTTGGCCGCCTTGGGATTCCTTGTGGCGGCGCTAGCACAGGCCAAAGGCTATACCTATCACATATATCCAGTCGTTGCGCTGACCCTGATGTCGCTTGCATTAAGTGTGCTAGCCTCGCCGCTGCGGCGTTTTAGGGCTGTTGCCACGGGCGCCCTTGCGGGCGGGCTGTTGTTGATGACGCTTCAGAGCACCGCAGCGCTTGGCAACCGCATGGCAGGCGGAGCCTATGGCAGGACGACGGCCTGCCTTGTCGATATGGTGAAGCTGCATGTACCCAAAAATGCTAGTTTTATGGCATTCTCAACGCATCCATACCCAGGCTTTCCGGTCGCGAACTATAGTCAGCGCCGCTGGGTGGCGACCACGAATAGCCGCCTGCCCCTGCCCGCCATCGTGCGGCTGAGGGCTGCGGGTGACCTGCAGCCGCAAGCTACCCGCGTGCTGGCGCTGGCAGAGGCCGCCGAACGGGCTGCTGCACTAAAGGATATGGGGCAGCGCCCTTCTCTCGTCTTCGTGGATAACCGCACTACGCGACATGCCATTGGCACCCTGCCAACAGATTTTATCAAATTTTACACCGAGGACCCGGATTTTGCCAGGATTTGGTCAAATTATTATGAAATCAACACATGTGCGCCAGGCATACGGGCGTTCAAACTCTTGAAGGAGTCCTGACCCATGCAAAACTCGCCGCTTTCCAATACCGCCGTAGTGATCCCCTGTTACAAAGCTGCGGGGAGCATCGGCGCAGTTGTCGCCGAGGTGCCCGAGGGAGTCGGGCGGATTTACTGCGTCAACGATGCCAGCCCCGACAACCTTGCCGAGGTACTGTCCGATCTAGCCGTCAAGGATTCGCGTGTGCAAGTACTGACCCACGAGATTAACGAGGGGGTGGGCGCCGCCACGGTAACCGGATACCGCGCGGCCATCGAAGGGGGCGCCAAGTTGATCGTTAAACTGGACAGCGACGGACAGATGGATCCAAGGCTTATACCAGCGTTGATCGATCCGATCTTACGTGGCGAGGCGGATTACGTGAAAGGCAACCGGTTCTTCGATATTTCCAGCGTGCAAAAAATGCCGACATTACGGCTTGTTGGAAATGCCGGGTTATCGTTCATGAGTAAACTCTCCTCCGGCCTATGGCACCTGTTCGACCCGACCAACGGCTTTACCGCGATCCATGCGGATGTTGCGGCGATCCTACCACTGGAAAAGCTGCACAAGCGTTACTTTTTCGAGAGTGACCTTCTGTTCCGTCTGGGCACGGTGGGCGCGGCGGTACACGATGTTCCCATGGAGGCGGTTTACGGCGACGAAAAAAGCGGGCTCAGCGAGTTGGAGGCACTGCTGAAATTTCCCGGGCTGCACGCGCGCAACCTTATTACGCGGGTGTTTTACAACTACTTCCTGCGCGGTTTCTCGACCGCCTCGCTGATGCTTCTTATGGGAAGTTTGTTGTGTGCCTTCGGTGGCATCTATGGCGTGAGCCAGTGGCTTGAAAGTGCGCGAAGCGGCGCCCCGGCGACGGCGGGCACTGTCATGCTGAGTGCCTTCCCGGTACTACTGGGGGTGCAGATGCTGTTAAGTTTCCTCAGTCATGACGTAAGCGCCTCGCAGCGTCCAGCAGTGCATCAGCATATCGCCCGCGTGCGGGTGTTGCGAGCACAGCCAATCCCAGCACCAGCAGTGCCTGAAGTTCCTCAGGTGGTGGGTGTAGATATTGAGCAATCAGCGCGCCATGCGGGTTATCCGCGAGAAACCTTCTACTAGTCCGCTCGCGGCGACGTTGCATAAAAGCAGGATCGGGCGAGCGACTAAGGCATTCGCCACCGCCTCGGTCAGCGGCAGCCCGAGAAAGACAAGAACCCCTGCTGCACCCGCCTCGGCAACACCAAGTCCGGCGAGCGATAGCGCCAAGGCACCGGCCACGTTAAGTCCGGCAAGCATGACCCAAGCCTCGAACAGCGAAAGCGGGCGCCCTGCGGCGGCAAAACCCGCCGCCACCCCGAGGGATGCCGCCAGCCACAGCGCCAGCGTGAGAGCGGCTGCAGGCGCTCGGTTTGCCGGCGTGGCAATGTCAGTTTCTGGTAAGTTGCGTAAACGGTGAATCAGCCGTCCCGCAAGGCTGAGGGTGATATCAATGAAATAGAGCGCCGCGAAACATGCGATCGCTGCCGCGCCGCAAAGCAACGGCATATGTCCGGTAGCGGCCAGACCGGCACAACCCAGGCCCAGAACGGCACATACATCGCGCAGCCGCGCGACGGCGATTAGCGTAACGGCGGGGGCAACGGCGAGTCCCACCATGCGGCCCGCTAGCAGAGGAAAGACCAAGTCTCCGACACCCGAGGGCGCAAGGATAAAGACAAACTGGTGACGCCCCGCCAGTTTCACCCACCGCCGAAGCCCCGACTCTCCTGAACCAGCCAACTGGCAATACAGAGCACCACGCAGAACAAGCACAACCAGATACGCGGTGAGAGCGGGAAGCAGCAAAAAGGGGCGGACAACAGCAAGATCAATACTACCGATATCGGCAACCCAGAGCATCAGGATTAGCAACGCCAGACTAATGGCGATGGCAATGAGGCTGCGCCTAGATATCATAGCCGAATTCGGTGGCAGCATGACCACAAATTGCCCGTTCGACCGCCGCGTCGCGCAGGTTCGTCCCGGCGGGGGCGGGGTTCACTCGTTGACTGAACTCGTCCGTGGCCAATGTCTCAGCCTGAATCGGCAGATCCAGCACCCTGAAAATCCGCGTGAGCGTCGCGTTTCGCACGGTCCTGTCGCTTGAGAAAATATCTTCACTACGGACCTGCACATACTCCTCGGCCTCACCCGCCAGCGCGGCGATGCGGTTGTTGCACCAGATCCATTGGTGCAGACTTTTTTCGAAGGGAGTGAGCTTGGGCCAGCCGTCAGGGCGTGGCGCGGGAAATGGTTTAGAAAAAGGTACGTAGTCGATCACATGACGATAGCGAGACGAGGCCTTGAACGTGGTCATCGACTGCGCCCATGCCCCGGGCTCGCGAACCACATGAACGATGCGCAAAGGCCGGGTGGAGAGAGGCAGCAGGTCAGTCACCGCGCAGAGGAAGGGATTGACCTCGATGCATTGTCCATCGCGGCCATGGAAGGTCTCTTGATGAGAGCGGGAGAGGCGGCGGGTCCTTGCGCCGAACAGGCCGCAATCATTGCGTATGTTTCCGAGTATCATCAAACTCCGGCTGGGCGAAGGTTCGTGCTCAACATGCACATCCGGACAGTGCCGCCGGATGAGAGTTTCCAGAAACATCGTGCCCGTGCGACCTGCGGAGAGTACATAGTAAAGTGGGCGCGTGGGCGCCGCAAGCGAGGGACCGTCGGGAAAGGTAGTCATAGGCAGTGCTGCTCAGATTTATTAGCCTTCTCTAGATATAAGACATCGGACATCATAAGGGAAGCCGGGTCGCGTCAGGTTCATCCTCACCGGCACTTTGCCCTCTGGCGTCCTACGAGCAAGATCGACACTCTCTTGCCAATACCAGACTACCCAAGAGGTCATTTCTGTTGTTTTTGTCTTAACGCCAAAGAAAAACGTTACGAAATTCTATGTCCCATATCCCTCGATAAGACCCAGTTTAATTTTAAAGATTTCATAACGGATGGTAAAGACGCGGAGGTTCTTTGTGCGTCCAGTATTGATTGATTGGGGCTGTAAGGAGACTTTTGCTGCGCAATTTACGAACGGCAGCACAGGACCGTGCGTGCCTTATGTTCCGAGTGAAGGCCGAGGCTTTGCAAAGATCGCGTCCTTGCGCATTACAACCCTTAGTGCGTGGCGCGGCAAGAGCTACCGCACAGGCAGGGGGGGGATGTCGGCTTTTCACTATGAAAACCAATAATGCGCACCTGCAGTGAATGTCTGCAAACCGCCCTTCCAGTGTATGCCCTTCGTCATGCTGCGCCCGGCATGAATGTCTTGGGAGGGCTGGGACCGGTCATCCGGTTGGTCGCGCCGAAGCCCGCAAGGTCAAGATTTGCGGGACGCAGCGCCGCAAGTCCAGTTTGAGCCCAATTTGCAGATATTTTGCCATGCAGTGAATGGCAGTTCCTTCCAACACACCAGCATCATTGGCAATACTGCGTCAGGTCAACGCGATTGACGCGCCGACTGGCTGCACCCAATCATCGTCCTTATCTTCTCTTTTCAGTGTAGACACCATGCGCGTGGTGAGTGGTTTTCATAACCTCAAATACTCCAGTCATGGACATGGACGTCTTTTCCTGAATGACCTTTAAGAATGTCGACTGCAAGCTTTTCGCGTTTTTTGTCTGAAACGCGCACCCACAGTAGAATGCCACCTTTCGCAATCTGGTCCGCGTAATAGTCTTTATGATGTTGGTGAACCCTTCGCGCCAAGAGCACCCCAATTGCCGCAGCAGGCAAACCCACAATCGCAACAGCAGCCGCAGTGGCCGTAGCAGTCACTCCTGCCGCCGCCGTCGCTATTTAAGATGGGATAAAGAACGCGCCACCGATAATCACGCCCTCCAACTCACCGATACCTTCTTCTGAAACGAAGGCCGCGCGAGGTACATGCGGGTCGTCTTCCATGTCTTTAGCGCTAAGATAAGCAGAGCCAAATTTTTCCTGCAAGGCGTGGTCATTGCCCAGAACGCTCAAGTCATAGCGACTAAAGCCAACCATACGCAGGTCGTAGAACGCTTTTTGAAAGCTATCAAAGGTCTCAAACACACCTACGGCTTCGGGCACTTCAATGACGATTGTACTTTTATCATGTTCATGAGTTTCGTTTGCCACGTTAATATCCAATCACAGTTTAGTGCCTAGCGGATAATATTATATGCGAGTCTGTATCCGCGCGCGCCAACCTACGCCAATAGCGCGCCCCAACCCGGTTGAGCCTAAGAAGGGAAATGAAAATTAGCAAGTAAAGTGTCGACAGAGTAATCCGCAAGCAGCCGCTGGAATACCTGCAGCGAAAGCACACTTTGTCCGCATTGCCGACATCGAACCGGGCAAAATGTTGCACAACTGTTCCAATGCCCGCTTCGGGGAAACTGCGGTGCGACGACGCAAGGTTTGGTCAATGTCGACTCCGGGCCGTTCGCGTCGATCAACACCATGGGCGGAAATCGGACCTTAGCTGCGGGTGCGGGGTCCGATCTCAAACCTAGCTAAAGCCGACATTCATCAGAAAAATCACTTATACCATGATGCCAGAAAGTTATGGCCAGACATACACACCGATGACGGGACCATGTAAACTCAACAGCAGCACATAGAGCCCTAATCCCCCCAATAAACGCAAAAAAACTGAAGCGCTGTTTTCGCATCCTGACAAGAGTGAGCCTGCACGCGTTGCAACCCAAAGCGCATCATAATCTTTGTCCACCTCACTCATCTTCCGGCGGGTTCTCTGGTTGATCATTTTACATCCGAGCAAGGCGAAGATACCGAATGCGGCAAACAGAATAACATGAGATAAATCACCATTTGGCAAAAGATGCGCAAAAGACCAAAGCGCAAGCGCAACCAAGAGTGGATGACGGGTCAGCCGTACGATCCCTGGATGCGCTGGCTCAAAACTTTCGTTGCGTGCCCCGCCGAAGGAAAACGGATTTGGACGGGCTATGCTAAAGGACAGCATTAAACAAACCACAAACATGATGGAGATCGTAACATACGGCATCCAAGCCGCCTTTTCCCAGAGCGGCACATAGGGCGCACGATTGGCAGCCACAATCAACCATACAAAGATCACAAGAGACAGAATCGAATAGATAAGACCAAAGCCTTTTGCTCCGATACGAGCCACAATCCACGGCTTAGCAGATGAGCGAACCGGAATGGTGTGGCTCAGAAAGAATGCCGCAGCGGCCAAAATAAAACTGCCCCATCCACTCATCTTATTATCCTCTATTACGCCAAAAACTTTACCCAGGCATACCGCAGCCGACCACACAGCCAAGTATCATCACAAATAGAAAAATCTCTTGGCAAAGCCAGAGGCACATATAGTGGAACAACTGACATTGACGATTGTCAAATCACCGCAAACAACATCTTTCATCAGTTGTCATCCATATAAACCCTCACTAGGGTCACAGCGAGAAAAGCGTCACATTGCATATGCCAAAGGCTCCACCATGCGTCGGGATATTACACAGATCGCGAAAGCATCACTGTTATTTCAAAATGCTCCGACAGAACTAGTTAAGCCGTTGCTAGAGAGTGCTCGTGTTACCCGCCACACGCGAGGTGAAACGATTTTCATTCAGGATGACCCGGCGGAGGCGATCTATATCGTGGTAAACGGTTGGATAAAATTGTACCGGATCGCCGCCAACGGCACCGAAGCGGTCGTAGGCACGTTCACAAAAGGACATTCCTTTGGTGAGGCAGTCGCACTGCGCTCCGCACGATATCCTGTATCAGCGGAAGCCGTAACAGAATGTGAACTGATCGCCATCAATGCTGTCACGCTGATCCAAATGCTCGAAAGCAATCCAAAGATTGCAATCTCCATGCTGACCGCCACGTATGCGCATCTCCACAACTTGGTATCTCAGGTCGAACAGCTCAAATCCCGCACAGCCCCGCAAAGAGTCGCAGAATTCCTACTGGAGCTTTGTCAAGGTTCAGACGGGCCATGCCAAGTCATTCTGCCCTATGACAAAACGCTGATCGCAGGACGTCTTGGCATGAAACCGGAAAGTCTGTCGCGTGCATTTGCAAAACTAAAAGAACACGGTGTTCACGTGAAGCAGAACACTGCTGAGATCAAAAGCGTCAACGCTCTCCGCAATTATGTTGAAGAAGACCCTGCATCTTCATGGACACGTTAAAATGTTTACCCATCAGGTCAAAAGCAGCTAAATTAATAAATCACAGGCTGACCTTAACCGTCATTCCTCCGGTGGCTGCGCGACGTTTGTTATAAATTCGGACAGCTTGACAGGTTCACTTTACTATTCACGAACGCCAACCGTCCTGTGTGGGGCTGCGCTATGTTGGCGGAGAGGTAACAGACGGACGTGGCGCACGAGAATGGGTCAAGATGGGCCAAAACACTCCTGCGACCAATGCAAAGGCAAAACACCAAACCAGACCGGACAAAAACACCAGCGGCGTATACAGGCCCCAAAGGTTCATTCCACCAAGCCATCGCATCAGGGCAGCGACAGGCAGCAAAACATACGCGATCACCATGGCAGAAGGGGCCACCAAAGGTCGTCCGGAATGCCCGAGAGATGCGCGTGACATCACCGAAACCGTCATGCCTCCAACGCCGCCAACGGCCAAAAAGTGCAGTCCAGCGACCTCGCTTCCGAAACCGACCATTGCAAGTCCCCAAAGCACGAGACCGACCCCGACAGTTCCGTAGGATAGATGCAGTGTCCATAGAATAGGCTGGGACCATTGAAACCGGTTCTGCCATTTTGCGACTCTGATCAGCGCAAACAATCCCACGATAAGAGTGATTATGCCGGATAGCAGCGTATCAGGATAAAGGAGCTGCACTACCGGCAGGGCAATCGCCAAAACCAGAGCAACCGGAGTAAACACTGCAGGATCAGCGAGCTCTGCGACCTCAATCCCTGCTCTATGCATGGCATTGCGCGTGAAGGCTGGTGTAACCCTTCCTCCCAAGACTAGGATCATGGCAGCCAAAGAAAGCAAACCAACCCTAAGACCAATGCCTGCGCGCCCCGTGATGTGTCCCCCCCAGTCAAGCAGCACCAAACAATCGCCAACCCAGAAAAATGTGAGAAAGATCAAAAAAACCAAGTTCTGTGGCTTGGGCTTGCGAACCAACTGAGTGGCGATCTTGGCTCCGAGAAAGGGCGCAAAAAGCAGTTCGACTACTGCGACCCCGGCAAGAGGGAGATTGTCGATATAAAGGATTGCTACACGGGCAAGAAGCCAAATCAACGCTGCCGCACCGATATAGAAATGGCGAGCGGCCTTGGCCCCTGTCCAGTTTGGAACTGCGGTTAAAAAGAACCCGGCCAAAGTCGCGCCGCCATAACCAAATACCAGTTCATGAGCATGCCAATCACTCGGGCTAATACGTTCGGGTGTGATATCTAACCCACCAAAATAAGCCGCAAGCCAGAGGGAAAGAGAGAAAAGAGCGAAGAACACCGCACCGAGAAAAAAAACGCGAAACCCTTCGCCCAGTATCAGTGAGAAAAATCGTTTCATCACCGTGATCCTATTTTTGCAAATCAAAAAGACTTTCACAAATCCAAGCCACAAGCGTCTTAACCAAAATCAAGGAGAGCAGATCATGCCGGCGCGAGAAGGTTTCCAGCCGCATCAGACAGACCGAATAATTCTTTCATTTTATTGGAGGAATGCCCCAAACTTAACAATGGGCTCCGGTACAAATCCTTCTGGGAGAAGCCGATGAAACGTAAGATACAAAACGGGTGCCCGAAAGCAGCCTATTCCACTTGCTTTTCATCGCCGGTCTATCAACCCATGACCGAAGCCAGATAGGCAGAGGAGGCCATCAGCGGCAAGACGACAAGCGCGACACTCAGAATTCGCATGAGCGTGTCACCGTTTCACTCGGCTAAATTTCGCTTTGTTCAAAGCATAAAACTCTCAAGGCGCGCCTCCTTGGCATTCCTCAAGAGTTGCTCGGCTTCGGCTTGAGATGTCGTCAGAACCAGACCGGTCGAAAGCCCATCCGCCATAGCCGCAGTGGGCGCGCTGACCGAGACTTGCGCCGCCGCCTGCACCAGATTTCCGTGGCGCGGATCGAGGATATGGCCCTCGCCGTCCCGTATTTCCGTGCCCTGATACGCTGATGTCGCCAAAGCCCGATTGCGCAGATGCCTTTGGACGCTCTCCCCCGCAATCGTTACAGGCCAGCCATCATGCTGAGGCGCAGAGCCAAGCGCTACGATCTCACCCGTGTCGATCAGCACATCTTCGATGCCTTCACGACCGAGCAACTCCGCGATACGATCCGCGACATACCCCTGCGCGATACCATTCAGCGTCAGCCGTTGTCCTTGCCCGAGACGCACGATCCCCGCTTCAAACATCACACGATCAAACCCGATCGCCGAGCGAGCCGCGGCAAGCGCGCCCGCTACGGGGACATGCCCCTGCACCGCTGCCTCGGCCAAGACCTGCCAAAGCGGCTGAACCGTCGGGTCGAAACGCCCTTCAGTGGCAAGATGCACCTGACGGCACAAAGCGAGGCAATCAAGCAATTCAAAAGCCGGCGCCTCCAGATGCCCTGCACGGTTGAGCCGCGACAGTTCGGAATTTGCATCATACAGGCTGAACACCGCTTCGAGCCTACGAATTTCGACACGCGCCATCGCAATAAGACGCGTAGCATCAGGATGATCGAGAATGATCTGGGCATCCGCGCCAAGCGCGACGCCACGCCAATGCGCGGCCGATGCCACAGATGTCGGCAGCCCCCCCGCCGCACCCAGACATGAGGCCGCAGCAATAGTGAGAAAGCGTCTGCGAGTAATCTGCTGTGTCTCTTGCATGGTTCAAAATCCTTTCTGTGACGATAGCGCCTCAAGCCGCGCACCGATGTCTTCTTCCTGCCCGCTTTCTGTGGCCTCAGACGCATCGACGAGAGCCTCTTCGGCAGTGATCTCGGAAAACCGTTCAATCCGTCCGCCATGTTCACGCACAAATGCTTCGGCAGCGTCCGGGTTTGTGAAAGGCACAAATTCCGGTGCTTTCATCCCGCCAAGCGCATCCGAACCGATGACATAGAGCGGTGCATCCACCTCGACCCAGGAACCCGGCGCATCCCAACGCGCACCGCTCATGTCCTGAACATAGGTGGCGACAACCGCATGGCTTTGTTCGGGCATATGCAAATATGCAACCGCATCGCGCACCTGACTGAAAAACAGCGGGGCAGGCATACCATCAAGATGAATTTGCGCTTTCGGACCGTCATGTTCGAGCAGGTTCATCTGGCAATAAAACCCCACGGCCTCCGGCGTCATGTCGACAGGATCAGGACGCGCAATGTGTTCTTCCTTGCACCCCCCAAGCGCCATAGCCGCAAAGACAGCGACACAGAACGGAAGGCAAAATGATTGGCGGATTTTCGAACTGGTTTTCATGGGATAACCCTTCCAAAGGCAATGCGGGCGGCTCCTGCGGCCAGCACCGGCCAGAGCCAGAGCGATGCAAGAGGTTTCCAGACCGCAATACTCGACGCGGCCCCTGCAAGCCCGGAGACAGCACCAACCGCTTCCGAGGCGGCAAGATTATAAATGCGGAACGCATCGGCGGGATTGATCACAAGCGCCCATGGGAAAACATCGGTGGTAAACGCCCCACCATCATCGGCGACAATGGCGGCCAGAAGTCCCAAGTCATAGAGCACGATGGCAATGAGCCAGAGCCCGATCACCAGAGCCGCAGCCCCTGATGGTCGCCGCGCCAGTGCTGACATCATATGTCCGAGAGAGAGAAACGCCGCCCCCAAAAGCACCGAGGTCCAGATCAGCCGCCACAAGGCCGGCAGCCCAGAAAGGGCCTCGTTCCCTGAGGTGCCAAAGGCATAGGCCGCCGCAATACCATAACCCGAGAGCACCGCGATGGCGACCACACCCAGTTGTGCGGCAAGTTTGCCCAAAAGCAGTTCCGAACGGCTCAGCGGATAGGTCAAATATAGCGGCAAGGTGCCGCGTTCGACCTCTCCGGCAATGGCGTCAAATGAAATCAACAGGGCGATGAGCGGCACAAGATAGACCGAAAGCGAAGTCAGGCTGGCTACGGTGACCGACAGGGTATCAACGGCCAGCGCTCCGGCGCTGCCAGTGCCCGCAAGCGACAGGACCAGTGAGAACAGCACCATAAGCACCACACCGACCGCAACCCAGCGGTTGCGCAGCGCAATGGCAAATTCGATGCGAGCAGTACTCAGGATACGACCAAACATCATGCGGCCCTCCGACTGATATGGGCGTAGATGTCATCAAGAGATGGCGGTTGAATATCGAAATCGGCAACCTGATCTCTGTTTGCTGCAAGACGGGCGAGGACCTTGGATTTTTCATCCGCCTCACAGGTAAAACTCAGAGCGCCATGGTGCATCGCAGCTTCGGGGAAAGCCGCAACAAGCGCCTCCTCCTGACCTGACTGCGGCACCATCGACACCGTAAGCGGTAGTGCCGCTCTGCGCCGCAGGTCGGCAAGGCTGCCCTCTGCCACCTGTTGCCCTTTGGACAGGATCACAATGCGGTCGGTCCGTGCCTCCACTTCCGAAAGCGCATGCGAAGACAACAGGATCGCCGTGCCTTGCCCCGCCAGATCATCAAGAATGTCATAGAACTCCCGACGCGAGATCGGGTCGAGGCCGGAGGTCGGCTCGTCGAGTACCATAAGGCGTGGCGTGGCGATGAGCGCTTGTGCCAGTCCGACACGCTGGCGCATGCCTTTGGAATAGGTGCCTATGCGGCGTCCGGCCGCCTCCAACAATCCGACACGATCCAGAAGCGCATCCGCATCCCTGACCTGCCCTCCACGCAGACGCAAATAATGGCGGATCTGTTCGCGTCCCGTAAGCGCCGGATGAAACGCGGCACTTTCGGGCAGGTAAGACACCAGCGCCCGCGCCACAGCAGAGCCCGGCGCATGTCCGGCAATGGAAATCGCACCTGCGCTTGTCGGAATGAGCCCGAGCACACATTTCATCAGGGTCGATTTGCCCGCACCGTTATGACCCAAAAGAGCCACGCGTTCACCCGCAGCAATGCTCAGGGACACATCGTCTAGTGCAGCAGTTCCGGAGACGGCCTTGTCATAGCGTTTAGTGAGATGCGAGAGGGTCAAAATCGTCATCGCGACCTCCTTTGGCCCAAAGCGGCGTGGCTTGGGCTAGGGTTTCATATGGCGCTGGCACGTCGGGAACCGGCGCCTGTGTCAAAGGGTGACTGTCCACCACACCACCGATCTGTGTGGCGGGGAATTGGGCCTGCGACCAACGCACAAGCTGCACAGCGGGGGTGCCAAGCAAAAGCTTTGCCGCCGGTTGCGACCACAGGATGTGATCCATCAAGTCATTCGGGCGATAGGGGCTGTCAGCGCGGGCATCGCCATCAAGGTCGAAAACAACATGATCCGACCAGAAATTGCCACGCCCCTCATAGGACCACTCGACATCGCGGGAGCCAACGTATTTCACCTGTGTCCGGTTGCCGATAAAGGCATTTCCGGTAATCGTATTGCGCTCCGATCCAGCAGTGAAATGCACCCCGATATCGCAGCCCTCAAATATGTTCTCGGCCAGAAGATTGCGGTGCGCGTTATAGACAAAAACGCATTTCTCCGTTCCGCCCGTCACGATATTGGCGAAGATGTCCGACTGGTTGGTGAAGTTCAGCATTACCCCGTGATCACGGTCGTTGATCGAGATATTCTCCCGCGCCACGATCCTGTCGGAATACATCATCGCAAAGCCGAGATGGTTACCGATGGAGATATTGCCCTCGATCAGGCTGTCATTGGTGTACATGTAATGAATCGCAAAACGCAGGTCGCGAAACAAGTTGCCGCGATAGGTATTGTCGCGCGAGGTGTTGGAGAAAATCCCGTCGCGCCCGTAGCGGATTTCGTTGTCCTCCACCACCGAGCCGGGTGCATTCCACACATAGACCCCATTGCCGCGATCATTCATCCGCGCCAGCCGCAGCCCCTCGATGCGGTTGCCCTTCACCAGCGCGTCGCGCGCGCCGTGAATATCGACCCCCACAAGGTTGCCGCGAATGTCGTTGTCGATCACGCGGGCACGGGTGGCCTTCTTCGTCAGCTTGATGCCCGCATCAATCGTGTCGTGCGAGTGCCCCGATCCCGTGACCGTCAGCCCTGTCACTGTAACATCCGCAACATCGATCGTGATGACGGAGCCAGCCCCTGCACCGTCGATCACAGCCCCCTTCGCACCCGTCAGGCGCAAAGGGGTTTCGATGACCAGCGGGCCGACGTATCGCCCCGCCGAAAGCACGATCTCGTCCCCTGCCGCAGCATTCGCCACGGCAGAGGCAAGCGCCCCGTCACCTGCCCGCACCTCGATACGCTCCGCAGCCACGGGGGCGGCGAAACACAAGGCGGCAAGAAGGCAGGCAACGGGACGGATCATCATGCAGGCTCCACAAACATCCGCCCGCGCATCTCCATGTGCAGCGCGTGACAGAACCACTGGCAATAATACCAGTAGACACCCGGTTTCGCGGCGGTGAAGGTCACCGAAGCCGTGGCCTGCGGTGCGACTTCCATCGCGACGCCGTGGTTGCCAAGGGTAAAGCCGTGGGTCAAATCGTCGATGTCATCGAGGTTGGTGACATAAACCGTCACCTCGTCGCCCTCCTTGACGGTAAAGCTCGACAGGCTGAACTCCGGCGCCTGGCTGGACATCCAGACTCGAACCTTGTTGCCGTCGCGGATGACCGTGTCCTGCCAGTCATCAATGTCGACACCGTCGATCTCGGCCTGCGCGCGCGCATCGGCAAACATCGGGTCGTTACGGTCCCAGACATCAACCGGATTGACGATATCACGCCGCACCAAAATTACGTCATGCGGCTCAGCAAAGGTTGGCCCGTCATGCACGACCTTCATGTTGTCGGTCGAAATGTCGATGATCTGCTCGTTTTCTGGCTTGAGCGGGCCGACATTGATGAAACGATCCTTGGAGAACTTGTTCAGCGAGATCAGCCATTTGCCATCCGCCTCCTTAGTCTCGCCCATGGTGGTGTGGTTGTGTCCGGGTTGGTAGTGAACATCAACCTTCGACACGATCGGGTCCACCTCCACGCCAGCATAGGCTTCCACCGCCTTAGCGATGTCCCACTTCACGATCTGGCTGTCGAGGAACAACGTCGTATAGGCAAACCCCTTGCCGTCGAATGCGGTATGAAGCGGGCCAAGGCCCAGTTCGGGTTCCGCCACCACAGCAGAACGCGGGTCGGCATCGGCGTCAAACAACGCATCCAGTTTGGTCACGTCCAGCACGGTGCAGGTGGGTGACAGTTTGCCCGCAACCACAACGTGTTTCATGTCAGGCGCGGTGTTGATGCCGTGCGGGCTGTTGGGCACAGGAATGTAGCGGGTGTATTTCTTGTTCTGTCCCTTGCGCCCGTCAATGACCTTCACGCCGTTCAGCTCGATATAGTCACCTGCAGCAATCCCTGCTTCGATCTCGGCAATATTGAAGACAACGACGTGGTCACGCTCGGCTTCCATCATCTCCGGCAGGGTCATCCCCATTTCCGAGTTGTAGGAGGTCGAGAATGCGTATTTGCCCTGATAGTCGCAATCCGTGTTGTCGAGGTTGCCCGACACCATCACCTGCCAGGAGATCTCCATCGTGTCACCGTCAATCGCGGTGAAGAAGTTCACATACTTTTCGGGCTCGTCGAGCACCGACCCGTCATTGACCATGGGTGTCTCGTCCTCGCCATTGGCAAAGACATAGCCCGTGCGCGGGAATTTCTGCGGACGCAGACCGTGGATCGCTTTGGCGTTCGGGATGTCGATGATCTTGTCTGTTTTCATCACATCACAACGGATACGGGCCACGCGCGTGTTGGCCTTGTCGTTCACGAAGATGAAACGTCCGTCATAGGTGCCATCGGTGAAGGACATATGCGGGTGGTGCAAATCGCCGTTGTCGTGGACCTTCTTGCCCTGCGCCGCCAGATACTCCTTGGTCTCGGGCAGCATGTTCTCGGTGAGGACTTTGAGGCTCTCGTTGGTCTGGCCCCAGCCCGTTGCGGAGCAGCGGTTGAATACCGGCACCCGCATCAATTCGCGCATCGACGGAAAGCCGAGAATGCGCAATTCGCCGGTCTGACCCGAAGACCAGAAACCGTAATACTCGTCCAGTTCACCGGGAACCGGGCTGAGGTGATCCGTGGCCTGCGCCATCGCGCTGCCCGTACCCGCAGCCGTCGCAACCGCTGCCCCGCCAGCCAGCAGGCCCAGCCTGCCCCCTGTTCCTCCGATAAAAGCTGCCCCCGTAGCTGTCGCGCCCATGAAGCCGCGACGGCTGAGACCTTTATTCTCCGATTTAGACATGGTGTTTCCTTTCCCTAAGTGCGGATGTTGGGATGATTTTCGATCCCGGCAGTTTTGAGTGCCGACAGATCGGGTGAACTCACTTTCGCGCGCCGTTTCTCTTTCTTGATCACGACGGGGCAAAAATCTTTGGACTGATAGAGCACCTGACAATGCATACAGTTGACGCATTCGTTCGGGTTGATCTCACCGGTTGGATGAATCGCCTGCACCGGACATTGATGCGCGCAGGTCTGGCAGGGGCTTCCGCATTCCTTGTAGCGTTTGAGCCAGTCAAACATGCGCAGCCGTGCTGGGATTGCCAGAGCCGCTCCCAGCGGGCACAGGTAACGGCAATAGAACCGTTCCACAAAAAGCCCCGCGATCAGGAGAGCCGCGACATAGGCCACGAAAGGCCATGCCCGCATGAATTTAAGAATAATCGCGGTTTTGAACGGCTCTACCTCGGCCAGATGTTCGGCCTGCTCGATGGAGTAAAGCGACACCCCGAACAGCCCGAGGAAGATCATGTATTTGACCGCCCAGAGCCGCTCATGCAGCCCCCAAGGCAGGGTCCATTGCGGAATGCCGATCTTGCGCGCAATTTGGTTGGTGATCTCCTGCAAGGCCCCGAAGGGACACAGCCAGCCGCAATAGGCTCCACGCCCCCAGAATAACAGCGCAGCTGCCACCGAGAACCACAGGATGAAAGTCAGCGGATCAAGCAGAAACGCTTGCCAGCTGAACTCCGTCATCAATGCGCCGAACAGCGCCATGAGGTTCACCACCGAAAGCTGGGCGTTCCACATCCAGCCGAGGCAAACGAGTGTCACACTCAGAAAGGCCATGCGGAACCAGAACGTCACCCGCGCCGAGCGCGTCAGTTGCATCTGGAAGAAAAATGCCAGCGTCAGAACAGACAACATGGCGCCAACAACTATAATCTGCGGGGTTTTGTCCTGCCAAATCCGCTTCCAGAGTGCGGCCTGAGCCTGCGCCTCGGTTGAATTCTCTGCAGCGACGGCAACAGGTTGGGATGCGGCAATCGGTGTCAGATATGTCGTGGGCAACTGATACCCCAAGTCAAAGGTGGTAAAGACCTTTTCAATCGCCGCCACTTCACGCTGCACCAAAAGCTGCAAGCGGAACGGTTTGGTCGGGTCGAAGCCAACATCGGCGGGTATTTTGAACAGATCGCGCTCTGTAAATTCCGGCGCATCCGCCGCCGCGATGCTGCCCATGCGGCGATGCCCACGGTCGCGAAACCGAACCGACACATCGTCTTGAATAAGCACAATCCGGTCAAAAATCCCGCCGCGCACATAGCCCGATCCCTTGAAGGAATAAAGCCCACGCCCGGTCACTGCGATCGCGTGTTCACCCTCTTCGAGCCAGTCCTGAAGGTTGCTGTTTTCCGCCTCGCCCAGAATGGCCTTGCCAATCCCCGGTACCGAGACCAGCGCCATTTGCATGTCGATGAACACCGTCTCCGGCGCTTCGGTCAATGCACGTTTGGCCGCCCGCGGATCATCCATTTCGGCGAACGCGGCGTTGATCTGGCCAACATCAAGGGACAGCCAGCGCACCGTGCCGTCGCCCTCCATCTCCATCCAGCTTTCCGGCGCTTTGGCCTCTGGATTGATGGCAAATTTCGGCCCTGTATCTTCGACCTGTTGCAGGCCGCCAAGGCCCAGCGCACGGGCAACCTTGATACCGGACCGGATAATGCTGTCATCAATCACCATCACCGTCACGGTTGCCCCGGAAATGATGTTGAGATCATGACTTTCGCCACCGGAAGCCGCCTCTTCGACAAGGTTCACACCCTTGTAATCGGCCACCATGGATTTGATTTTTGTGTCGGGAATACCAATCAGAACGATTGGTTCGGAGTGCTTTACAAGCTTGATACCCAGCACGCGCGCGTTGTCGTCAACAGCCACCATCGTGTGGATCGGCTTGCCCGAATATCCCGTTGTACCAACGAAATCCGAGGTGATGAACACCCAGCCCAGCCGGGTATCTCCGGCCAACACGGGTGCGACAGGAACATCGTCGCGGATGGGGCCAAACGCATCGGCCCCCTCGACGATATCGGAGGGGGTCTCACTTTGCAGGAATCCGGTGAGAACGGGTTGGGCGGTTTGGGCCGCGGCGTCACCTATGGTCACGAAGGCGGAGAAAACCAGTGCAGAAAGCAGGCAGATCAGCCTGTTCAGGGACATCAAAAAAGATTTGTAAAAACGGGGCATGTGTCAAACCTTGCTCTGGCTGGGAGGTCCACGGGACGGTTGCCAGATGCGCTTGCTGCGCTCCGGCAAAGTGTTCAGTGTGAGTTGAACGCGTTCCCCCTGCGTCGCCGACGGACAATTGAAGGTCTGCGCGGACAGCGCAGCCATCGGCACGAGGGAACAATCCGCGCAATGTGCGCATTCTTGTGTGTCTTTCGGGGAAACGGGTTCACCAGAAGCATTCAACGTGATCGTTTCGGTGCCGTTCTGCCCACAGATGACAATGTTCGTCTGTCCCGCCCGCGCAATCCCGTGCGCGGTTTTGAGAATCCCCGACATCCCCGCCGAAGCCGTCAGGCTCAGCGCGAGAATCGCGATCATCACAAGGGGTGCAAAACGTGTCATGCCCGCGGGTGTGCGCCCGTCCGGTCACAGACGCCTTGACTTTAATCAAAAATCTAAGCTTTAAAGTTTATGCTAAGTAATTGCAAAACATGAATATATATGCTTGTTTTCTAAATTTAAGCACAAATACGCTTACGTCTCGGCCCGTTTAAGGCACCACGAATTTTCTACGCTTATCAGTATCCCACGCGTGACTCGCAAATCTCCTTACTGCGCGTTTTCAACGCGGTCGGATCGGTACGGCGGGATTTGTAATGATAGGTCGAGCAATCAAACCGCCCGGCGAGCCGTCGTAGAAATTGCAATGAACGAAACCTTTTTCGCCATTGGTTTAAGAGCAATGGTCGAGTGCCGTCGCGGAGAGCTTCTTTCAATTCTTGAAGCGCGAACGTATTCGGCGGAGGACATACCTCACACGCAACGCCGCAAGGCAGGACGTATTCGACTACATCGAGATTTTTTACAACCCGACACGCAAGCACACTAACAACGGAATGCTGTCGCCAGTTGACTATGAAATCAAACAAAGGAAAATGAACAAGGCAGGTGTCAAGGAAATGAGGGGCACCTCAGATAGCAACAGTTCACCCCTTCCTAGCTCACCTTATCTGAAGTGATGCCCCCCAAAAACCTTTTGGAGTGTTGCTCGCATTTTAACCGTAAGCAACACTCCCAATCTGTACCGGTTAAGACAGGAGAGCCATTTTCACAGAACCGAGACAGATAGTCTTCATCGCATACGTGCTTCAGCCTAGATCTTCTGGACGCACTACTGCGGGCAGATTCTGATAACAGACCGGACGCAAAAAGCGCCGGATCGCCATGGTTCCAACCGAAGTCGCCCCGAAATTCGTCGATGCCGGATAGGGTCCGCCATGCACCATGCTATCGACGACCTCAACACCGGTCGGGAAACCGTTGAACAAGACACGTCCAGCCTTGCGCTCCAGTACGGGCAAAAGGTCACACGCAAGATCGGTGTCACCCTCGTCCATATGCACTGTGGCAGTCAGTTGACCCTCGAATCCCCGCGCCAGTTCCGGCAGCGCGGCCCCATCTGCAACACGCACCACTAGACTGAGCGGACCGAAGACTTCTTCAGTCAAAGCATGGTCTTCAAGAAACGCGTCTGCGGTCACTTCGTAGAGGTTCGGGCTCGCCTGACGGCCCTCGGACTCACTGGTGTAAACGGGAGTGACCGAATTCCGGTTCTCGAACCGTTCTTTGCCCGCGCGATAGGCTTCAGCCATACCCGATGTCAACATGAGTTGCGGCGCAATTTCCTTGAGTGCGCCGGCAGTGGCAGCAACAAATGCATCTCCATCGCTTCCTGTCGGAACAACTGCGATGCCGGGATTGGTGCAAAGCTGACCCACTGAGCCAGTCATGGATGCGGCCCACCCCTTCCCTAAATCGGCAGCACGAGAGGCAAGGGCATGCGGCAGCAAAAACATCGGGTTCACTGATCCTAGCTCACCAAAGAACGGAATCGGCTCTGAACGTGCTGCGCACAGGTCGAACAAAGCACGCCCCCCGCCAAGGCTTCCCGTGAACCCCACGGCCTTAATGATAGGATGCTGCACAAGCGCAGTGCCCACCTCTCGCTTGCCACCCTGCACCATCGAGAACACACCTTTATGCTGATCGGTGCGCTGGATGGCTGCATAGATAGCTTCGGCAACGATTTCGCCGGTGCCGGGGTGGGAGGAGTGCCCCTTGACAATAACGGGACAGCCCGCAGCAAGCGCCGCTGCTGTATCCCCGCCCGCAACAGAAAAAGCCAACGGAAAATTTGAAGCGCCAAACACAGCCACCGGCCCGATCGGTCGTTGCATCATCCGCAAATCAGGACGCGGCATTGGCTGCCGGTCGAGCAAGGCTTCATCATGGCGCACATCCAAATAGTCGCCTTTAAGGATGGTTTGAGCAAACAAGCGTAACTGTGCAACTGTGCGACTCCGCTCCCCATTCAACCGCGCTTCCGGCAGCCCTGTTTCGCGACAACCTATATCGGTGATTTCGTCAGCGCGGGCTTCGATTTCGTCAGCAATAGCTTCAAGAAATGCGGCTCGATCTTTGCGTGAGGCATAGCCGTAAGACCAAAAAGCATCTTCGGCGGCATGCGCCGCGCGGTCCACCAGATCAACCGTTCCCATTGAGAAACTCGAAGGCGCTCCATGGGCTGGTTCATTTACAAACTTTGCATCTGTTTCAACCCATTCTCCTGCAATCAGATGTTTTCCATGCGGGGTGAACATCATTACGTATCCTTTCATTATTTCGGGAATAATCGGAAGGCTCCGGATCCGAAACCTTCCGTCATAGCAGTTATTCAAAGCAGCAAACTCACTCACACTTCCAGCGCAGAAGTCCGCTGATGTTCGGGATTAAGATTCCGAGGAAGTGCCTCAGTCAGTGACTGTCCTTGCCAACGGCATTGCCCCTGCAGCCCTTCAAGAAATCCAGATCCGCTCCGGTATCCGCTCCACCTACATGATTTTGATGCAGATAGGCGTAGCCACTGGTCACAATCTCGTGGCGCGGTTTCCATGCCGCCAGACGTGCTTTTAGCTCGGCATCAGAAATATCAAGATGCAAGCGGCGATTAGGCACATCCAGTTCAATCATATCGCCGGATTGCACCACCCCCAGAGGACCGCCCGCTGCAGCTTCGGGCGCGGTATGCAATACCACTGTGCCATAGGCCGTGCCGGACATTCTCGCGTCTGAAATTCGCACCATATCAGTCACCCCCTTCCGCAACACTTTGGGCGGCAAACCCATATTGCCGACCTCTGCCATGCCAGGATAACCTTTAGGACCGCAGTTCTTCAGAACCATAATGCAGGTTTCATCGATATCTAGCGTCTCGTCATTAATGCGAGTCTTATAGTCGTCAATATCCTCGAATACGATGGCGCGACCACGGTGGGTCAAAAGATGCGCGCTGGCTGCGGAGGGTTTGAGAACAGCCCCATTGGGAGCCAAGTTCCCGCGCAGCACTGCAATTCCTCCTTGCTCGGTCAATGCATGGTCTACAGGACGGATCACATCCTCGTTCCAGTTGCGCACATCACGCACCTCATCCCAGATAGTCTGCCCCGAAACGGTCAAGGCATCCTTGTGTAACTGGCCACATTCCCCTAAATTTTTAATCACTACGGGCAGACCTCCGGCATAGAAGAACTCCTCCATCAAATATTCACCGGAGGGCATCAGGTTCACGATGGTCGCCACATCCCGTCCACAACGGTCCCAATCATCAAGCGTCAGATCAACACCTACCCGCCCCGCAATGGCCAGAAGATGCACCACCGCATTGGTCGAACCGCCAATGGCACCGTTCGTGCGGATCGCGTTCTCGAAAGCCTGCTTTGTCATAATATCCGAAGGTTTGAGATCATCCTTGACCATCTGCACGATCCGGCGCCCCGACATCTGGGCCATCACACGACGTCGGCTGTCGACCGCAGGGATTGCAGCATTTCCAGAGAGCGCCATACCGAGTGCCTCTGCCATTGAAGCCATCGTCGAAGCCGTACCCATCGTGTTGCAGGTGCCGGTTGAGCGCGACATGGACTGCTCCGCCTCCAGAAATTCCTCTTGTGTCATCTTCCCTGCCTTCACATCCTCGGAAAATTTCCAAAGATGCGTGCCGGATCCCACACGTTCGCCGCGAAAAGACCCGTTCAGCATCGGCCCACCTGTGACCACAATCGAAGGAACATCACAGCTTGCAGCCGCCATCAGCAACGATGGCGTGGTCTTATCGCAGCCCACCATCAAGACGCAGCCGTCAATCGGTTGACCGCGAATTGTTTCCTCAATCGATAAGGCGGCGAGGTTGCGAAACATCATCGCCGACGGACGAAAGGTATTCTCGGACGCAGAAAAAACCGGTACCTCTACAGGAAAACCACCTGCCTCCCAGATGCCCGCCTTCACCTTTTCGGCAAGGTCGCGCAAATGCCCGTTGCAGGGTGTCAGATCCGACCAGGTGTTCATGATTCCAATGATGGGACGTCCATCAAAGAGATCGTGCGGATAGCCTTGATTTTTGAGCCAGCCACGATGATAGATCGTGTCACGCGAATTGCCTCCGTACCATTCTTGTGACCGAAGCTTGCGCGGCCAAGGTGCGGGAGTGAAAGTACTTGCTGTCATGACCTGCCTCTCCTTCACAATGACTTCACGTCGATCAGACCCTGCTCTGGCGCCTGAGCCAACGGATTGCTCAGGGCCTGACCAAATTCAGGCGCCGAAATTTCAAACACATCACCCGGTTGTGTCTTGATGCCAGACCCGAAAGAAAGGGTTGCAGTGCCGAACATATGCACATGCAGATCGCCTGACCTCCTGAAAGGAGCGTATTTGAAATGATGGTGCTCCAGATTGGAAATTGTGTGGGACATATTGTCTTCACCCGACAAAAAGGGTTGATCAAAGAGAACCTTATCCCCACGCAATATGCGTGAACGCCCTTCGATATGGCGAGGCAAAGCACCCAGCCGCATTTCAGGTCCGAAAGCTGCCGGTCGCAGTTTGGAATGTGCCAGATAGAGGTAGTTGAGCTTCTCCGTCACATGATCGGAAAATTCATTCGCAAGGGCAAACCCCACGCGGCACGGCGTGCCATCGAGACCGATCAAATAGAAACCCGCTATTTCAGGCTCTTCCCCACCATCCAGAGCAAAATCCGGCGAGATCAGCGGGTCACCATGAGCCACTGCCTCACTGCCCGGCCCTTTGTAAAACCACTCTGGCTGTGCCCCGACGGTTCCTCGGTTGGGTTTTCCACCTTCCAATCCAAGCTGGAACATCTTCATTGAATCCGACACATGGCCTTCGGATTTCGCATGCATGGAATTGCGTGTCGAAGCCGATCCTGTATGAGTCAACCCTGTACCACATAGATACATACGTGCGGGCTCGGGATGGCGCATCGGCACATCAAGATGTCCCTGACTGGCGAGGAGAGCCAGATCGACAGTTTCTCCGCCTGATGGCAAAACCTGTGACAATGGTAGCGCACGCGCGATGGCCTCTTGTGCCAGATCATATGTCGTGGCTTGAGCAATCAGCCGCGCGTTTGAAACGTCGGTATTCTCGTCACGAATAACGACACCGCCAGATTTAAGCTGGCTCAGATAGACGGGCATTTCAAATACATCCTTGTAATTGACCTGATTTTTGATGGCCGTGCATGGCGACAAAACGGACCAGTAGGAAGTCGTCCAGACGGCTACCTGCTCTTCGTTCAGTAGACCTTCGTCTTGTCCGTCGCGCGAGCAGGAGCGGTTGCATGGAAGTCCTCCAACAACTTCGATGCTCCGAGCGCCAAAAGTCCAACGTCATGACCAATGGCAACAAAAGTTGCACCTAACTCAGCATAATGTTTAGACAACGCCAAATCGCCTATCAGAATACCTGCGGCTTTTCCGTGGCGAATGATGCGAGCGATCATGTCCTCGATCACATCCTGCACATGAGGGTGGGCGGGATTATCCAGGTGGCCGAGGCTGGCGGCCAGATCGGCTGGACCAATAAAGACACCGTCCACACCATCCACCGAGGCGATTTCGTCAAGGTTTTCCAGCCCTTTGGTCGTTTCAACCTGAACCAGAAGGCAGGTTTCTGCATCTGCTGTGAGCGTGTAATCGGATATCCGACCGAAATCGGAGGCACGTCCCACCACCGCTCCCACACCGCGAATACCATGCGGCGGGTAGCGCATTGCCCGTACCAATGCCTGCGCCTGCTCTGCGGTTTCGACCATGGGCACCAAAATAGTTTGCGCACCTGCATCAAGAATCTGTTTGATAATCCAAGCTTCTCCCACAGGCGGGCGGACAATAGCGTGAGATCGGCTCCCACGGAGAGCAGCGATTTGTCCTGATATGGTCACCAAGTCATTCGGACCATGTTCACCGTCAATCAACAGCCAGTCATAGCCCGCATTTGCACAAAGCTCCGTGCAATAAGGGCTGGCCAGATCCTGCCAAAGACCGATCTGCAAACGACGTTCGGCCAAGGCGGCCTTGAAAAGATTGTGAGGGGCGGGCATGTCCAAGCTCCTTGAATAAACAGGTTGAAAGGCAGCAGGCAGACCACCGTTGACCTACAGAATTTGTCCGTTGATAACGCGGGCAGGAAACGAAACCCGAAGCACCAACTCCGCCTGCAACTCTTCAGGGTGGTTCTAACGTTTCACCGGCACAGTCTCCCGTGCATAATCTAAACCGGACCCCGCCCTTGTCTGGCGGAGTCCTTAGAGACAATAAAGATGCGCTTAATTACTGCGCATCTCGGTCAGAGTACTCTGGACCATTTCGACCACATCAGCACCGATCTCGGTCTTGTGCTTGTCATAAACCGGCTGAGATTTTTCCAGCATCCGTTCAAGTTCTTCGGCGGAGACGACATTGAACTGAAGCCCCTCCTCCTCCATCTTGGCAAGAGATTCCTGATTCAGCGTTTGGATCACTTCGCGTTCCACATCACGACCCACCGCAGCACAATCACGCAAAGCAGCTTGTTCTTCAGGAGAGTAGGTGTCGAAGATCGCCTTCGAGAACAGGAATAGGAACGGAGTGTAACTATGCTTGGTTTCGCTGATGTAGCTCTGGACCTCATAGAATTTAGAGGTGTCGATCGTAACATAGGGGTTTTCCTGTGCATCGATCGCCTTAGTCTCCAGCGCCGAGAAAACTTCCCCGAATGACATGGGCGTCGCATTGGCCTCGAAGTTCGAGAATGTGTCGAGGAAAATGTTGTTCTGCATAACACGCATCTTCAGTCCCTCGAAATCCTCCCACTTGGTGATCGGACGTTTGGAGTTCGACACATTGCGGAAACCGTTCTCCCAATAGGCCAGATTGACCAAACCGACTTTTTCCAGCTTTTCGTTAATGAAATCTCCGAATTCGCCATCCATAACAGCATAGGCCTCTTCGTTCGAGCGGAAGAGAAACGGCAAGTCGAACACACCAAGCGCCGGCTCAATCCCGACGAGCGGCGAAGATGATGTCACCACCGCTTCCTGTACGCCCGAGCGCAGGGCTTGCGTAGCTTGAAGGTCGCCGCCAAGTGCGCCGCCCCAGAATCCTGTCATCTTCATCTTTCCGCCAGTCCGGTCATCAAGACAGGCCTGCATGGCATCCATTCCGTTATGAACCGGATGGTCTTCGGCCACCCCGTTAGAGACACGGAAGTTCCGGTCTTTGAAATCAGCAAGAGCAGGGTTTGCCACTGCGCAGACGACCGTGGCCATAAGGGCAGCTTTCAGTTTGGAATTTTTCATGAGATCCTCCCATCATCAAGTGAAAAAGTTTCATAGTTTGAAGGTGTAGCAAGGTTCAGTAGAACCAATTTGCTGGCACAATGACGATCTGCGGGAACAGAACCAAAGTCAGGATGACAAGGATCTGTGCCAACAGGAACGGCCAAACACCAACGATTACGCGGCCAAGGGGTAACCTCCCCACCCCACTGACCACGTTGAGCACCACACCGACCGGCGGCGTCAGTAGGCCGATGCAGCAATTCATGATAAACATGACCCCAAAATAGACGGGATCGATGCCAGCTTCCTTGATAATCGGCAACAAAACCGGCGTAAGGATCAAGATGGTCGGCGTGAGATCCAACGCTGTGCCGACGACAAGAACCAATGCCATAATGGCCAACATCAACAGGATTGGACGATCAATCAGGGGCTCGATATAGCCTGAAATCTCAGCCGGGATATTGGCGGCAGTAATCAGCCAGGCCGACACAAGCGCAGCACAGACAAGGAACATGACCGCCGCCGTTGTGCGCCCGGCATTCAATAGAACCTGTGACAAATCTCTCAATTTCAGTTCGCGATAAACACAAGTACCTACAAACAAAGCATAAAAGGCGGCGATGACAGCAGCTTCTGTCGGCGTTACAATTCCGAACTTGATCCCACCAAGGATAATCACCGGCATTCCCAATGCCCAGATCGCCCGACCACCAGTATGAACGCGTTCTTCCCAGTTCGCTTTAGGCAAGGTCGCCACATCGTCGTTGCGGGCGACGATGATCCATGTCGCGATCAGAACGACCCCCATCAGGACACCCGGCACGATCCCTGCCATGAACAGTTTGGAGATCGATATATTCCCTGCAACACCGAGGATAATAAAAGCCATTGATGGTGGAATTACAGGTGCAATCACGCCTCCCGCCGCAATCAGACCTGCAGAGCGTGGCAAATGATATCCCGCCTTCGCCATCATCGGCAGCAATATCGCCGCCAGTGCAGCACTATCCGCTGCTGCAGAACCCGAGATGCTGGCGAGGATTACTGCGGCAAAGATCGCCACAATCCCCAGACCGCCCCGGATATGACCTACACAGGCGATCGAAAAGTCAATAATGCGTTTTGAAAGGCCGCCCGCATTCATTAATTCCCCAGCCAGAATGAAGAAGGGAATAGCCAGAAGAGTAAAGGTATCCGCTCCGATCATCATGTTCTGTGCGATGATCTGAGTGTTGAACATACCCATGTAGCTCATGAGAGAAACGCCACAGAGAATCAGCGCAAAGGCGACCGGCACACCTGTCATCATCGCCCCGATCAGAGATACGATAAATACAACAAGAGTCATTGTGCCCCTCCTTCTCTGCCGGAGGCAGGCGTCTCGTCAAATTGATGACGTTCGCCGGCAAAGGCAGCAATTTCATCTTCGGTAATCCGCCCTGTAACCAACCGCAGGAAACGCGTCGCTGTAATCAGTGCAATCATCACCGCAGTGAACATCCCGGTTCCGTAGACCCATGCCATAGAAAGCCCCGAAACAGGCGCGGTCATGCTGGCGTTGATCGGAAGCTGCTTCCATGTACCGAGAAACAGCACCCAAGAACAACCGAGGATCAGAAGGTCAGAAACCCCCATCATCAGCATCCGCCCACGTCGTCCAAGTGCTGCGACAAAGGTTTCCATTCCCATATGCATATTGTGCCGATGGGCCACGACGGCACCGATAAAGGTCAGCCAGACAAAAAAGAATCTCGATAGTTCTTCCGAGACAGGAATGCCGGAGTTTAGGCCGTAGCGCAGAACCACATTCAGAAAAACCATCACGGCCATTCCCGCTAGAAGCAGGATCATCACCAGATCAAGAAGACGGTAGAAAAGATCAATTATACGGGCCATGATCACACCTTCTCCCCGAGACCTCGGGAGAACAGGTTGCGGAACAGGGCCACTGTGCCAAACGACCATTCCGGACAGGCATCGCTGTAATCTACACTGTTCACCAAACATCCCAGAGACGGAGCCGAGATCTCGACGCGGTCTCCCGTTTCATGCGTAAACCCTTGCCCAACACCGTGGCGGTCCTTAGTTGGCGCAAACATTGTGCCAAGGAACAATACAGCGCCGTCTGGGTACTGGTGAGAGCGGTTGCGCATTTGTCCGACAAGATCAGTAGGGCTGCGCGAGATTGCCTGCATCGGACTTTCGCCCGTCATTGTGAACCCGTCTTCACCTTCAACGGAAAGCGACACAACAACCTTATCAAGATCGTCGAACGCGAACGTATCATCAAAAAGGCGGATAAACGGCCCGAGAGCACAAGAGGCATTGTTGTCTTTTGCTTTTCCTAGAAGCAGCGCCGAACGCCCTTCTACATCACGCAGATTGACATCATTGCCGAGAGACGCGCCAACAATGCTTCCGTCCGCGCGCAAAACCAATACAACTTCAGGCTCCGGATTGTTCCAATGGGACATTGAGTGGATACCCACGCGCTCACCGCATCCTACTGCGGACATGGGTTGTGACTTTGTAAAAATCTCGGCATCCGGTCCGATACCGACCTCGAGATATTGAGACCACAGACCCATATCTTGTAGCAACGTCTTGACTTGCGCCGCCTTGGCGGAGCCCGCCTTGATATCACGTAGGTTCTCCCCGATGACAGGTGCTAGACGTCCACGGATTTCCTGCGCACGAGCAGCATCGCCTCTTGCCTGCTCTTCAATCACACGCTCCAACATACTTTCCGCAAACGTCACGCCCGCAGCCTTCAGGGCTTGTAAATCCACAGGCGCCAGAAGACGCCCTGAAGTCCCATCGAGGAACTCATCAAGTCCTCCCAGACAAGGTAGGTCGTCACGCTCCAATATACGAAAGAGATCGTCGCGCTCTAGAAGCCCTGACATGGTTGCGGCGATAGCCGTCAAATCGAAAACCAGAGCATTACGCAGCGTGACTACGCAAGGACCGCCCTGCTCCTCCGACCAGACACGACCGACGAGTGCAGCCTGATGATGATCAGCCGGCAAGATATGATCAGCCTTCAACTTATCCGCTAAAGCCAATTGAGACCCTCCCTTGAATTGGCAGAGCGCCTCCATACGCTCTGCAAGACACCTGTTGTCTGACAACATTACAATAGCATGAGTGTCTGCGGCGCAAGCCCTAATCTGGCAATGTATAAAAAAAACTTAAATTTATATTTTATGAATAAAATTCGATACTTAACCCAATCCTGAGGGCTGAACCAATCAAATGACGCCGCATTGCTGCACGCGCCATGACCGGATCCTTTGTGCGGATCGCGTCTCGAATAGCCGTGTGCTCCTCAACCGTGCGAGAAATCACATCCTCCAGTTGGCCCTCTGTGCGCGCGATCACAATCACATGGCTGATTCGATCCGATATCGCGCCGACGAACTGTGAAAAATAGTCATTTCCGGTAGATTCCGCGATAATACGGTGAAAATCGAGATCCGCTGCAACCCCGGAGTTTCCCCAATCCTCTGTGTTGCATATCCGCACAAGCGCAGCACTGAGCGCCGCCATGTGTTCCTCAGTGTGATGGACTGCCGCAAGAGCTGCAGCCTCCATCTCCAACGGAATCCGCAGTTGATAGAGTGATTGAAAATCATTTTTATCCATAGACTTAGCGTCATCCAACTGAATCTGACGATCTGGGCGCTTCATAACAAACGCCCCTACACCCTGCCGAGTTTCCACTAGTCCTTCACTTTTGAGTTGAGCTATGGCTTCACGCACAACGGTACGGCTGACCCCGAAACTTTTGGACAAAGCGTGTTCAGTCGGTAATTTCTCTCCGGCTTTGAGAGAGCCATCATAAATTCGCTTGGCAAACTCCGACGCAATTCGCGTCGGAAGATGCGCAACACGTTTGATTTGTCCAAATTCATTGTCCATTAAATTTCCCCTTGCCTGACAAGCAGACCACTCCCGTCACAGGTCGATCTGGCACCCTCTATTCATCGTCAACGCCGGATCAATCGCGCTACGGACAGACTCCAGCAATCGGCGGTGAACATCGGTAAGTCTTTGACTGAAATCGTCTTTTTTTAGACGCCCGATCCCGTGCTCTGCGCTTATTGAACCGTTATAGCGGTCCAAAACCTCATTGGCGATCTGTTTGGCGCAGTAGATTTGCTCATCCACATCTCCGCGGCTCCCTGGCAATACGTTCAAATGCACATTCCCATCGCCCACATGACCATAAGACACGCAGATTGCATCTGGCATTTCAGTCCCAATTTTTGCCTCTACCTCCGAAACGAACTCGGCCATCCGCGATAGGGGTACGGAAATATCGGTACGCAAATGCTTCCCACGCTTGGCCTGCCCTTCGTTCATACCCTCGCGGATCAGCCACAAATTACGCGCCTGCGCCTGCGACGTCGCGATCACCCCATCGAGGGCTAACCCTTCCTCAAAGGCAAACTCGACGAAGCGGACCATCAAGTCGTCTATATCGACCAATCCGGAACCGGAAAGCTCCATCAAGACATAAGCGGGATATTCTGCCTGCATTGGCAGAACGAGGTCCGGCATACCCTCTTTCGCTAATTCAAAGGCTATAGGCGGCATAAACTCAAAGGCCGACATCAGATCACAACATTGCCGCCGCGCTCGGCGATAGAGCGTAATTGCATCTTCCAGAGACCCAAGCGCTAGAAGAGCTGTTGCCACCTGCTCCGGCGCAGGCAAGAGCTTGACCGACACAGCAGTAATAATACCAAGAGTGCCTTCTGACCCAATGAAAAGTTGTTTAAGATCAATACCCCTATTGTCCTTCCGCAAACAATTCAGTCCCTCGAACAAGCTGCCATCAGGAAGCACAACCTCCAGCCCAAGCAACAACTCGCGCGTCATTCCATAGCGCAAAACATTCACCCCACCCGCATTGGTGGCCACATTGCCTCCCAGACGGCAACTGCCCTGCGCACCCAATGCCAGCGGGAAATAAAGCCCCTCCTGCGCTACCTTCTCTTTCAAATCTTCTAACACGATCCCTGCCTCAACCACCGCTGAAAAGTTATCGGCATCAAGGCTGCGAATTTTTGTCATCCGCTCTAAAGACACAACCACCTGACGGTCGGGCGCATCGGGCACTGCGCCCAGCACCAATCCGGTATTGCCGCCCTGTGGGACAACTTGCAGGCCGAGATCAATCGCAGCACGTACGCAATCCTGCACCTCCGCCGTGCTGCGCGGGCGCAGTACGGCCACAGCATCGGACTGGATATCGCCGTGCCAGTCACGACAATAGACGGCAACATCAGTGCCGGTGACGACAATCTCACATCCCAGACGAGCCTCCAACGCCTGCACAAACTCTGCACGCGTCTCACTCTTATCTTCATGCCCTTTTATGGCGTCCATCGCCGTCCCTCCGCAAAACCAGGCCCTTTCAGGCAAATCTTCTCTTGTCTTTCCTATCATGTTGTCCGACAACATTACAAGTTGGGATCGGCGGGGAGATCGGTCCGATGATATGCGGAGGAACACATGCACATTCTAATAATTGGCGCTGCCGGAATGATCGGGCGCAAACTCACTCAACATCTACTGGAAACAGGCCGTCTGGCCGACAAGCCCATAAGTTCAATTGACCTGGTAGATGTCATCACCCCCGAGACACCTCAAAGCACCGGTGCGGTTATAACCTGCCGCCAGGCCGATCTGTCAGATCCCGCCACAGCACCAGCCCTGGTGGAAAGTCGACCTGATGTCATCTTCCACCTGGCCGCCATTGTGTCTGGCGAAGCGGAAGCGGATTTTGACAAAGGATACCGCATCAACCTTGACGGAACACGCGCTCTCTTTGACGCTATTCGAACGCAACATGACACTCGAAGCTATCGGCCACGGGTAGTGTTTGCCTCTTCCATTGCCGTGGTCGGCGCACCCTTGCCATATCCGATCCCTGATGACTTCCACACAACACCGCTTACGAGCTACGGCACACAAAAAGCGATCTGTGAACTCTTGCTGGCGGATTACACTCGGCGCGGAATCTTTGATGGGGTGGGCATCCGCCTCCCCACGATTTGCATTCGCCCAGGCAAGCCCAACAAGGCTGCATCAGGGTTCTTTTCTAATATTCTGCGCGAACCTCTGGTCGGGCAAGAAGCTATCCTGCCCGTTCCAGACACAATCCGTCATTGGCACGCCTCACCACGCTCGGCTGTCGGCTTCATGATCCATGCAGCAACGATGGACACCGATGCTATCGGCCCAAGGCGCAACCTCTCGATGCCCGGTGTTTCCGCTACTGTCGGAGAACAGATCGAGGCTCTTCGTCGTGTTGCCGGCGACAGTGCGGTCCGGCTAATCCGGCGCGAACCGGATCCCACTATCATCGCTATGTGCGAGGGCTGGGCACCCGGATTTGAAGCCACACGCGCCAAATCGCTCGGCTTCCACGCCGAAAGCAATTTCGAAGAGATCATCCGAGCTCACATTGAGGATGAATTGGAGGGTGTGCAATGACCCCTCATATCGTTTTTCTAGGGACCGGACTCATGGGAGCTCCAATGGCTCGTCGTCTAATCACGGCCGGTCATCGTGTTACAGTCTGGAACCGCGACACCTCCAAGGCACAAGCACTCCAGGCCGACGGCGCCACTGTCGCCACCTCACCAGCACAGGCAGTCGCCAATGCCGATATTGTCTTTACCATGCTCACGGACGGAGCAGCCGTCGAGAATGTGCTCTTTACCCAAGGCACTGCAGAAGCGCTAAAAAACGGAGCCGTAGTGGTAGATTGCTCGTCTATCGCCCCTGATGTTGCACGCGACCATGCATGCCGGTTGGACAATTTCAACGTGCGGCATGTGGACTGCCCCGTTTCCGGCGGAGTGGTGGGCGCAACCGAAGGCACACTTGCACTTATGGCAGGAGGCACGCCGGAAACCATTGCACAAATCGCGCCTGTAATGGATTCTCTGGGTCGACTGACGCATGTGGGCCCATCTGGAGCGGGCCAGGTGTGTAAACTGGCCAATCAACAAATCGTTGCAATCACCATCGGCGCATTGGCCGAAGCCATGATGCTAGTCGAAGCCGGCGGCGCGGATCGGGGCAAATTTCGTGATGCGATCCGCGGCGGGTTTGCCGAAAGCCGGATTCTGGAGTTGCACGGAGCACGGATGGTTCAACGCAACTTTGTCCCCGGAGGCCCCTCGCGTTTACAGCTAAAAGACCTGGATGCAGTGATGGACCTAGCGCAGGCACAGGGCTTGACACTACCTTTGTCGCAAGATGTTCGCGATGCTTTTTCTGATTTTGTGGCCGGGGGACATGGTGAAACCGATCACAGCGGCTTGTTGCTGCATATTGAACAGCTAAACTCACCCCAAGCAGGCACAGCCACCACCGAGGACAGAGCATGACCGACACCACACCCAAACGCCGCCTGCGCTCGCAGGACTGGTTCGACAATCCCGACCACGCCGATATGACCGCTCTCTATCTGGAACGGTTCATGAATTACGGCACCACCCCCGAAGAATTGCGCGCAGGACGGCCCATCATCGGCATCGCGCAATCGGGAAGCGATTTAAACCCCTGTAATCGTCACCATCTGGACCTTGCCAAACGGGTGCGGGATGGCATCCGCGATGCAGGCGGAATTCCCATCGAATTTCCGACCCATACGCTGTTTGAAAATTGCAAACGCCCAACTGCAGCGCTTGATCGCAATCTGGCCTATCTGGGGCTCGTCGAATTGCTATATGGTTATCCTTTCGACGGCGTCGTCTTGACCACAGGTTGTGACAAAACAACTCCATCGGCGTTGATGGCAGCCGCCACGGTCGACCTGCCTGCGATTGTTTTGTCAGGCGGGCCGATGCTCGACGGGTGGCACGAAGGTGATTTGGTGGGATCCGGCACTGTAATCTGGAGGTCGCGCAGGAAATACGCTGCGGGCGAAATCACGCGTGACGAATTCTTGGAGACCGCCCTTGATAGCGCCCCTTCAGTCGGGCATTGCAACACGATGGGTACGGCCTCCACGATGAACGCGATTGCAGAGGCACTTGGCATGTCGCTGACCGGATGCGCCGCCATCCCCGCAGCATATCGCGAACGCGGGCAAATGGCTTATCGGACCGGAAAACGAGCTGTGGAACTGGTGCTTGAAGACCTCCGTCCCTCCGATATTATGACACGCGACGCCTTCCTAAATGCGATCCGCGTCAACGCAGCGATTGGCGGCTCGACCAATGCACAGCCACATATCATGGCAATGGCCAAGCATGCAGGAGTGGATCTCACACCCGAGGATTGGCAAGCCCATGGCTATGACATTCCGCTTTTGGCCAACGTGCAGCCTGCGGGGAAATATCTGGGGGAAAGGTTCCACAGAGCCGGCGGTGTTCCGGCGATTATGTGGGAACTTCTGCAAGCAGGAAAGCTTGATGGCAGCTGCGCTACTGTCAGCGGAGCTACAATGGCCGAAAACCTCGACGGGCGCGAAAGCCCCGACCGCGAGGTCATTCGCACCTACTCCGATCCGATGATGGAACGTGCGGGTTTCTTTGTGCTGTCCGGAAACCTCTTTGACTTCGCAATCATGAAAACCAGTGTGATCTCGGACGAATTCCGCACCCGGTATCTGTCCACGCCCGGATCCGAAGGCATCTTCGAGGGCACCGCCTTTGTCTTTGACGGTTCCGAGGACTATCACACACGGATCAACGATCCTGCACTGGAGATCGACGAGAACTCTATTCTGGTGATCCGAGGCGCGGGGCCTCTTGGCTGGCCGGGCTCTGCAGAAGTGGTCAATATGCAACCACCAGACCGATTGCTCAAACGCGGAATCACCTCGCTGCCAACCATCGGAGATGGACGGCAGTCCGGCACTGCAGACAGCCCTTCGATCCTGAACGCGTCCCCCGAAAGCGCGGCGGGCGGCGGGTTGGCATGGCTACGGACAAGAGACCGTATCCGCATCAACCTTGAGCAAGGACGCTGTGATATGCTGGTGGATGCGGAGGAAATCGCACGGAGAAAATCCGAAGGGCTCCCCGAAATCCCTCCCTCGGCTACGCCATGGCAAAAGATTTACCGCGAGACCGTAACCCAGATGCAAGATGGTGCCACCATTCGCGGGGCAGAAGAATTCAGACAACTCTCACGCAAATTACCACGTCACAACCACTAGACACGTTTGTCAGTCCTTGCCCTGCGAAGCTTCCAAAACTCACGGGCGAGAATGGCGATCAACGGATTGGGCGCCAATCAGAAAGTGGGCTTTATGCTCAAAGATACTGATGGCATCCCAATCCCGACCGCCGCCTTGTTTTGATCAAAGGGCATCGGCTTTTCTCTTGCCGCAGCACTGTCGGAATCACAGATTCTCAAGGCCGCCATTTCACCTGTCTCGGCTAGGCCGTGTTCCTCCGTGCCCATAATCTTGAACATCCTGTGAGCTACCGTGAAAACTGCCATGAACGAGACCTTATTCGCTAGTGCTTCAAATACAATGGTCGAGTGCTTTTGCCGAGAGTTTTGGCATACGGGGGCTCCGCCACGACAACCGTTAGAGAAGTGAACCTCGCATGGAGGGCTGCGATATGCGGAGACACAAATTTCGATTTAAGGACAAATGACAACGACTGTAAAATAGTCGAATCTATAGGTCACCGGTAAAGCCGATACGTTTCATTGTGATCAATCCCACTGACCAGTTTCAGTTCGCCGGTCAAACCGGCAAACCATAGTCGCGCATGGCTGTTGCCGCAGAAATCAAACCAGCCTCAACATCAGCCGCCACCTCCGCTAGAGACCTTTCAGAGGCAGGTCCAAATCCACCGCCGGAGGGTGAAATGTGACGGAAAACATCGCCCTTCTTTAAGGCATAAGGCTCTGTCACGAGAACCGGCAACTGGGTTTCTTTGCCATCTTGTATCAGAAGGTTGACCGGACCTGTTCCCTCGGATCCGCCCTCCAGACCATGCGGCAGAAAATCACGTTTATCGGATCGCAGAGACATCAGCCCCTCTTCCTCACCAAGGTACTCGTATTCCCGAATGAAGGCATTCCCACCGCGATAGCGTCCACTTCCTCCCGTATCGGGCATAATCCCGTAGCGTTTGACACGTAATGGATAAGATGCCTCGATCATCTCGATGGGAACATTGGCCTGATTGGCCCCCATATGCGGCACACCAACCTGCCCGTCATGCGCAGAACTTGCGCCCCAGGTTCCCATAACGGTTTCTGTAAAGACAAAGGCCTGACCGTCGTGCCAGCCGGCAAAGGTCGGCACGGTTGACCCGCCCATACCATCAGCCGTGACCCTGTCCGGCACGACCTGAGCCAATGCGCCGAACATACCGTCGATGACTCTGTAGCCCGTAATCCCCCGCGCACCGCAGGGAGCTGGATGAACAGAATTGACAACTGTTCCCTTGGGCGCTGTGACGGTTACAACACGCTCAAACCCGTGGCAGTTCGGAATGTCCGAAAGCATAATCGACCGCAGGGCTGTATAGACCGATGCCTTTGTGAACGGCAGCGGCGTATTGACACCTCCCTTAACCTGCGGCGAAGAGCCGGCAAAATCGACAGAGATTGTATCGTCGTGAATGGTGAGCGCGATTTGAATTACAATCGGTTCAGGTGTCTCTCCCAGTCCGTCAATATGATCTGTGAAATGGTATTCCCCATTTGGCAGATCACGGATTTCGGCGCGCCCAAGGCGCTCAGCGTAATCATGCAACTCTTCTGCGCAGGCGAGCACTTCATCAATACCATAGCGGGCAACAAGTTCGCCAAAGGACTTCCGGCCAGCCTTGCTCGCCGCCATTTGCGCCCGAAGATCGCCTTGCACCATCTCCGGCACACGCACATTCAGCGCGAGGATCTCCCAGATCGCAGTATTCATTTCACCTTGATTGTAGAGCTTCAAGAACGGGAGCCGGAGACCTTCCTGATAGATTTCCACCGCACCCAAAGCATTCGATCCGGGCACAATACCGCCAACGTCGGCGTGGTGTGCGAGAGTCGTGGTCCACGCCACAAGACGGCCCTCAAAGAAGATCGGCTCTACAATATAGATATCGGGCAAATGCTGTCCAGCGGCGGCGTAAGGGTCATTTCCGATAAAAACGTCTCCCGGATGGATATCACCCTCGTAACGCGTCATCAGATGCTGCATCGCGTCATAGAAACTGCCCAAATGCATCGGGGTCGTTACCCCCTGCGCAAGTGTCTGGCCTTGCGCATCACAGATTGCTGTGGAGTAGTCCATACTGTCCCGAACGATCGGAGAATATGCAGCACGCATCAACATGAGCGCCATCTCATCTGCGATTGCGTCAAAAGCATTCTTCATGACTTCGAGGCGAATTGGATCGATCTTGCTCATTCTGCGGCCTCCAGAGTTTTCGTCGTTGCCGACACTGGCAAAGTGACGATGATATTGCCCTTTGCATCAATTTGGGCGGAACAGTCGGGCGGAACGATTGTCGTCCCTTCGTATTCCTCGATGATCGCAGGACCGGAGCGCGGGCCGGACAACAATGCGGCACGATCAATAACAGCCGTCTCTACGCGACCCCAATCCGGCCCGAAATAGACGCTGCGGATACGTTCTGGTGCAGGTTTTCGGCTGCGGTATTCGGGAAGGCTACCGGCCCCTTTGCGGACACGCGCGGTTGCACGTAGGCTGACAATCTCGACGGCCGTCCCGGCCAGACGATACCCATACGTCTTTTCATGCGCCTCATCAAAAGCCACGCGCGTCTGAAGAGCATTTTGCTCGGTAAGGGACAAACCCTGCTCAAAGGGAAGGGTGAGTTCGAAGGCTTGCCCGCGATAACGGAAATCTGCCTCGTAAATCAGTTCGACCTCATTGAGCGAACGGGCCAGTTCATTGGAAACGCGGGTCGCCAAGTCGGCGAAACCTTTAGATACAACGGCAGGGTCCACGTTATCAATCTGTTTCAGCAAGGCCATAGAGGCCGAGGTTTCGATATCAGCATAGAGCAAGCCCAACGCAGAAAGCACACCAGCCCCCGGCGGAACAATCACCTTAGACACTCCAAGAGAGCGGGCCAAAGAAACCGAATGGATGCCCCCGTTGCCACCAAAGGCGATCATTGAAAAATCGCGCGGATCCCGACCGCGAAAGGTCGTCACGGATTTTACAGCACGCGTCATAACCGTCGAAACAAGCTCGTGAACCCCGAAAGCCGCCCGATCAAGCTCGATCCCCATGGGATCAGCCACAACACGGGTGAGGGCTTCGCGGCTCAATTCCGGGTTCACGGGAACGGCCCCTCCCGCCAATGCCTCGGGATTTAGAAAGCCGAGCACCATGTTTGCATCAGTCACAGTCGGTTCGGTTCCACCAATTCCGTAGCACGCCGGACCGGGTCGTGCTCCGGCGCTTTGCGGGCCAACTTTCAACGCACCTGCGCGGTCGCGCCATACAATAGAACCACCGCCCGCGCCGACTTCGGAAATGTCGATTACCGGCAGTTTCAGCGCATACCCGCCCCCTTTGGCCAGTTTGGACGACAGGGAAATCCCGCCCCCTACTTCATAATCATCAGCGCGCATGAGTTGCCCGCCTTCGATCAAAGAAGCTTTCGCAGTCGTGCCGCCCATATCAAAGGCAATCGCATCGGTAAAACCTGCCTCCAGCATGACCGCACGCGCACCAATCACACCGGCTGCGGGGCCACATTCGACAATCTGTGCAGGCTTTGCGATGACCGTGCGGCTATCCACAATCCCGCCCGCCGAATGCATCATAAAGAATTTTGACGGCAGCCCCGCTGCCGCGAGGCGGTCACGCAGAGACTCCAGATAGTTTTTTACCGGCGGGCCGACAAATGAATTGATAACCGAGGTCGAGGTCCGCTCGTATTCACGAATTTCGGGCAAAACATCCACCGACAACGAGATGAAAACATCCGGAAGATGTTCCTTGAGCAGTTCTCCGATGCGGAGCTCGTGTTCCGGGTTTGCGTAGGAATGCAGAAGGCAAACGGCCACAGCTTCGACATTCGCGGCTTTGATTTTTTCGATAGCCTTTAGAACAGAAGCCTCATCAAGCGGGGTCAGCACATTGCCTTTGTGATCAAGCCGTTCTTCCACTTCGAACCGCCATTTCCGGGGACTGAGCGCTGGTGGTTTTTCATAGAGCGGATCATAAAGACGAGGCACGCGTATGCGGCGCATTTCGAGCACGTCCCGAAATCCTTCGGTTGTAATAAGCGCTGTTCGTGCGCCTTTGCCCTCAAGAATGGCATTGGTGGCCACAGTACAAGCGTGCATGACTTCACCAATTTCATCAGGTTTTAGTCCCTCGACCTCTACAAGTTCCAGAATACCCTCGGCGACTCCGCGTGCATAATCTTCGGGAGTGGACGAGACCTTTCGCGTGGCAATTGTTCGATCCGCACGGATCAGCGCGACATCGGTGAAGGTGCCGCCAATGTCGGCAGCGATACGTAGTTTGTCGGTCATTGGATTACTTCCCCAATATGACGTCCGGGAGGAAAAGCACGACCTCCGGAGCGTATGTGATGATGAAGAGCACGAGGATCAGAGGCAGCAGGAACGGCACAGCCGCCCAGCAAACCCGCTCGAAAGAGATGTCAGCGATCCGCGTGACGATAAACAGGGCAACCCCGACCGGCGGCGTCACAATGCCGATCAGAAGGCCGTAGACCATGATCAACCCGAAGTGGACACGGTCGATGCCAAAATGGTCGACCAGTGGCATCATGATCGGGATCAGAATGATCATTGCCGGAATATTTTCGAGGATCATGCCAAGGGCGAGGAAGAACAAAATCACAAGGAACAAGAAAACATATTTGTTTTCCGTGACGCCCAACACACCTGCCGCGATCCTTTGCGGGACCTGATCATATGTCAGGACAAACCCCATCGCGTGGCTGACGCCGATAATCATCAGGATCGAACCGAACAGAATAATCGTTTCCCCGATAGCTCCTCTTAACCTCTGGAAAGACAGGGTTCGGTAGGCAAATCCGAGCACAAGCGTATAAGCACAAGCGATCACACCGGCCTCGACTGGCGTTGCAATGCCGGATGTCACAGATCCGATAATGATCATCGGAGCAAGGAGCGCCCAGCCCGATCTGGAAAACTCGCGCGCCAACACTTTCATCTTGGGTCGTGGAGTAAGCGGAACGTCAAACCGTGTCGCAATATAGCGGTTGTAGAGCATAAGAACGATCACAAGGATAATCCCCGGCCCTATGCCCGCAAGGAACATCCGTTCAACGGACACCTGCGCGCCGAAAGCGTATATCAAGAGCGGGACAGAAGGCCACATTGTCGGGCCGATCACCGAACTCGCACAAGTAAGCGCCGCTGAGAACGCCCGCGGATAGCCATGCTTTTCCATCTGGCTGATCACCAGATTACCAATGCCTGCCACATCAGCAATCGCAGAGCCTGTCACCCCGCCAAAGAGAAGCGAGCAGACAACATTGACCTGCGCCAAACCCGCACGAAGGTGCCCGACCAGACTGTTCGCGAGAGTAAAAATCCGCTCGGTCAAACCAATGGCGGTCATCAAGTGCCCGGCCAATATAAAAAACGGAACAGCCGTAAGAGTCGGAGAGTTGACGCCCTCAAGGATATTGAGCGGGAAAGTGTAGAGCACCCGCAGATTGTCAGCGAGGCCAATTTGCCAGAAGCCAGCCAGCGTTCCTGCTGCAAGCGCAACAACAACCGGAACTCCAAGCAGCATCAGGAGCAGAAACAGACCGAAAATCGTAACCGCTACCATGACATGGCCTCTTCATCTCCGGGAGTTTCATCATCTGCCCAGCCCGCCAAGAGCGCGATCAGATCAAACAGAAAATGCACGAACAGCATCAAGGCCGAAGCGATGAGTGGAACTGACAGCCAGAAACGCGTCAAACCGATGAGATCCATCGCACCTCTTTGACGTGAAAGAATTTGCGGGACCTCAGCCAGTAGAACACCGACGACCACGAGGCCCGCAATTGCTGTTAAGATGCGGGACAGTTTCACCCCGATGTGCCCGAAACGCCCCATAACAATCATCAAGACAATGTCCAGATGTCGCCGGTACATGACGTAAAAGGCCAGAAAAACGGCCCAAACCATAAGGAGCTGTGTCCAAGGCGAGACCCACAAAAGACTTGGGAAGCCGAGATTTCGCAGAACGATGTTCAGGAAGTTGATCACCAGCATGATCGCAAGAAAACACTCGGCAACGATCTGAAAGACCTCTGCAACCGCTTCAAGCACACGATCTACCAAGCGAAACCAAGGAGGCCCACGTCGGGATGAAACTGCATTTTTCATCTTATTTTCCAGACTTACTCAGCGCGTTTGGCCAGAGCATCATCAAGAAAACCCTCGGGCAATTCGCCTTGCGCATCCAGTTCGCGATACCAGTCAGCCATATGTTCAAACAATGGCTCAAGCGGCATATCCGTAAAGGTCACACCCTGCTCTTCTAGGATGGCACGCATCTCGTTTGAATTTTGCGCCATCAGCTCTACCGAATAAGCACCGGCCTCTTCATGAGCTTTGAGAAGTGCGGCTTGGTCCTTTTCAGGCAACCCGTCGAACGCCGCAGCATTCATCATAAATGGCAAACCCTGCCAGTATTCATTGGTACGGGTAATATACGGAGCCTGTTCATAGAACTTCATAGCCTGAACCAGCGCAGCAGGGCTTGTCACAGCTTCGGCCACACCGGTTTGAAGCGCTTGGTAGGTCTCCGTCCATGCAAGCATCTGAAGATCAGCGCCAAGGCTTTTCCATACAGAAATCGCCAACTCATCAGGATACATCCGCAACTTGATACCCGCGATATCCTCATAGCTTTCTATAGGCTCTTTGGAAATCAGGACACGGTACGGACCGCGCACTACGGCCATTGGGTCACCAAGCGCACGGACGCCAGCTGCGTCTTCTGCTTTCGCAAACCAACCGGCAACAAGATCGGAATTGGTGAATTCGACCCATTCTTCCCGTGACTGGAACAGGAAGTGCGGTGCGATCCATTTGATTTCAGGAACCCATTTTTGCAAGAAAAAGGCATCTTCGGCGTAAAGGTTCACGGTTCCGAGTTCGAGTTGCTCGAGAATGGCGTCTTCTTTGCCAAGCTGTTCGGACGGATAGACCTGCACTGTGAGGTCTCCTTCGCTGTATTCCCCTACGCGATCGGCGAAATACTGAAAGACAAGACCTTCGGGGCTGTCCGCCGGCATTTTGGTCGCAAATCGCCACGTTTCGGCTGAAGCAAAACCGGTTCCCAGAGCCAGCACAGCAGTAGCAGCCAGAAGTGTGCGGTTTGCGCATTTCACAAACATTTCCATTTTCATTCCTGTTGGTCCTTTTCAGATACGTTTGAAGTGTCGGGACGGTTTTCCCGTCTCTGCCTTTGTTGTGTCTTTATCCTTCGGCGTTCTCGTGCGCGGGTGGTTGGCCCCATCCGCCGCCACCAGGGGTCTCAAGAACAACAGCCTCACCATGGCTCAGCGTAACTGACCCTTTCGCGGGTTGCTCTGTATGTTTACCATCTGCCACAATTCTCCAGTTGCGCCCTGGCAGGCCATCAGCGCCGCCGTGAAGCCCATAGGGCGCAAAGCGACGACGGTCGGTTTGCAAAGACACACGCGCTTCATGGTCGACAACTTCGATCGCGCGAACCATGCCTTCTCCACCGGAGTGCTGCCCGACGCCTCCTGATCCTTCACGCAGCTCATATCGGATGCAGCGCAGCGGATAGCTGATCTCGAGAGACTCGATCGGCGTGTTGAGCGTGTTCGACATATTGGCATGAACGCCGGACATGCCTGGCCCCATAGGCCGCCCCCCCTGCCCGCCGCCAGAGGTCTCGATATAGGTGTAAGGCCGACCGTTTCGCGGATCGACCCCACCGATACCGATCAGGTTCATCGTGCCATTCGAGGCCGCGGCAATGCGATCCGGAGCAATCTGGGCAAAGCCTTTGAGGATCGTATCTGCAAGACGCTGTGTGGTCTCGGTATTGCCCGCACACACCGCCGCCGGACGCTGCGCATCAAGAAAACAGCCTTTCGGGATGTGAACAGACACAGGGCGTAGAACACCAGAGTTCGGCGGCAGGCTCGCATCAGTTAGAAGTTTCAGGGAATAGAAAATCGACGACCAGCACATCGGCGCGACGGCGTTTACGTTGCCCCGCACTTGTGGCGACGTACCCGTGAAGTCAAATGCAATCCGGTCCTCTTCAATTTCGATTTTCAGACGGATCCACACCGGATCATCCGAAGAGCCGTCATTGTCCAGACAGTCTTCTGCATACCAGACGCCTTTGGGAAGTTCCGCCATTCGGGCACGCATTCGACGTTCGGTATAATCGAGGATTGCCGCGAGGCCTTCCTTGAGAACTTCCGCGTCAAAGCGATCTGCCAAATCCTCCATCCGACGTTCACCGATACGCAAAGCGGCCAGCTGTGCATTCAAATCGCCACGGCGCTCTTCCGGCGTGCGAACATTGCTCAGAACCATATCCATGATGTCCGTCTGAAGCACTCCGGCACGGTAGAGTTTCACGGGAGGGATGAGAATGCCCTCTTGAAAAATCTCTTTCGAACTTCCCGGCATAGAGCCGGGTTCCATACCACCCACATCGGAATGGTGCGCCCGAGAAGCAACATAGGCGACCCGTTCATTCTTGATAAAAACCGGCGCAATCAGCGTGATGTCCGGTAGGTGGGCTCCAGCCACATAGGGATCATTGACGATCACAACATCGCCGTCTTCCAGCGGTCCGGTGCGATCCAGTGTCGGCTTGACCGCGCGCAGCATGGAACCGAGGTGAACCGGAACATGTTCGGCCTGCGCAACAAGCTCTGCATCCGCTGTAAAAATAGCACAGGACGCGTCCATGCGTTCCTTGATGTTCGGAGAAAAGGCCGTGTGCTTGAGCACCGCTCCCATTTCCTGCGCCGTCGCCTCCAATGCGTTGCGCAGAACTTCCATACGGATCGGATCGAAAGTTTTCATTGCGCGACCTCCACGATTACGCTGCCCGTCGCGAGAACCAATGCGCGGTCGCCCGGATACAGGATGGTGGTTGATGACACTTCTTCGATGGCTGCCGGCCCCGTGATCACGTTCCCCGCCAGAAGGCTGTCGCGCGCCCATATCTGGGACGGGTGCCAAGCGCCTTTGTCTCCACTGTCTCCCGGTTCGAAATAGATTTTCCTTTGCCCACGAAGAGCGTTTTGAGGTGGGGTCTTTTCACCCGCCTCGACTTCGGGCAATTGGGGTTTTTCGATTTTGCCGATGCCCGTGACATTCACTCCGACAACTTCAAGCGGCGCAGTCGGGTCGGCATGACCGAAACGCGCCATATGCGCATCGTTAAACGCGGAGGGCAATGCATCCCACCATCCAGTCTCTGCGGGATTGGTTGGCACAGGAAGCGCAAAGCTCTGACCTTCATATCGAAGATCAATCTTGATCTCGAAAGCACGCCGGTCTTCCGGCACACCATCGGCAATCAAATAGGACTCTGCCCGCGCAGAAAGCCGGTCGATCAAAATTTTGGCCCCACGCTCTCCCAATTCCTCAAAGAGAGAAATGTGGGTTTCGACAAGATCATGACGCAAATCCGAAATCAGTTGCCCCATCGCACAGAGAATACCGGGAGTCGGAGGCACCATGACCTTCGGCATTTTCAAATCACGTGCAACGGGGCTACCGTGCATAGGCCCTGCCCCGCCGAAGGGCACGAGCGCAAAATCCCGTGGATCGTAGCCCCGTTCGACAGAGACAACACGGATTCCGCGCACCATATTTGCATGGGCCACCCGCAGAATACCCGCGGCCGCTTCTTCAATGCTCAATCCCAACGGCACCGCAATATCACGTTCAATGACGCGGGCGGCTGACTTCGCATCAAGCTCCATAGAGCCGCCGAGACGAGACTTGCCGTCAAACCGGCCCAAGACAATGTTTGCATCCGTCACGGTCGGACGATCCCCACCCCGCCCGTAACAGACTGGCCCCGGAACAGCCTCTGCACTCATCGGGCCGACCCGAAGCGCGCCACCTTCATCAATCCAGGCGATCGACCCGCCACCCGCGCCGATTGCGTTGATATCAATGACCGGCAACTGGATCGGCACCGTTTCGAGAGACGCCGAGCGTGTGATCTCCGGCTGCCCGTTCCGGATCAAGCTGATGTCGGTTGAAGTTCCCCCGATATCCATCGTGATAATGTCGGGAATACCTGCCGCATCCGCGACATAGGCCGCGGCCACAACTCCACCAGCAGGGCCTGACAGGACGGTATGGACAGGTTTTTCGCGCGCACTGTCGAGCTGCATCAGCCCCCCCGCCGCATCCATGACCATCACAGGACGATCTTCTGATAGTCCAAGCCCCTCCTCCGCATCTTGCAAAATGCCGGATAGGGACTGCAAGTAAGTCTCCATGACAGGTCTGAGATAGGCATTGAGGACAGTTGTGCTAGCTCTCTCATATTCCCGAAATTCTGAATTGATGTCTGTCGAAGCACAAATCGCCACACCGGGCAGCTCTTCTTTCAGAATATCGCTCGCGCGGCGTTCATGCGCCGGATTCGTGTATGAATGAAGGAAGAGTATTCCGACAGCTTCCACCCCTGCCGCCGCCATTTGACGTGCCGCATCGCGCACTTCACCTTCGTTCAAAGGAATGAGTTCCGCTCCGGTATGGTCCAGCCGCCCTTCAGCGGTAAAACTCAATTCCCGCGGCACAAGCGGTTCAGGGCGCACAACAGAAATATCAAAGAGTGTCGGTCTGTTTTGACGACCGATTTCCAACAGGTCGCGGAACCCTTTGTTGGTCAGAAAGGCTGTCTTCGCGCCATTTCTTTGAATGACCGCATTCGTCGCAGTTGTCATTCCATGACCAACATAGGACACATCGGCACCTGTTGCGCCTTGTAGTGCCAGCGCTTTTCGCAGACCTTCTGCAGTACCCTTCGCGCGGTTTTCGGGAGTTGTGGAAACCTTGGATACCGTAATGACGCGCGTTTCCGCATCATATGCGATACTGTCTGTAAAGGTTCCTCCCACATCAGATGCCACCCGAAAGTTCCTGTTGGTTTTCATCGATTCTTCCTGTAACGATAACGTTGCAGTTATCATTCGAGGCGAGAAGGTTTCCTGTCAACAAAATTTTCTTCCTGAAAGAAAATTCATTGCTGAGCCTCCCTTGAAACGCATAGCCTGACCAAAAGATAAGCGACTTTATGGGGAATGTGATGGAGAGCCCAGTGAACTCAATAGGACGCGCGCCCAAACCGCATGAGGTTCGCAGCGAAGCCACACGTCAGCGCATCCTTCAGGCCGCTCACAATCAATTTGTACAAAATGGCCTTGAAGGCACGCGCATGGAAGCGATTGCCAAAGAAGCCGGATTAAATAAATCTCTCGTCTATCGCCATTTTTCAGATCGAGAAAACCTCTATAGACGGGTACTTCAACGTGCCTATCAACATATGCGCACAGCTGAGGCCGAACTGTCCTTGCCTAGTGACCCGCTTGAGGCACTGGACAAACTAATTTCTTTCACCCTGAACTACTATATTGAAAATCCGGACTTTCTCGTCCTCGTCGGCATTGAGAACCTGAAGCGAGGGGAACACCTGAAACTCATCGGTTCAGAACAACTTTTGGTACCCGCCCTCGTAAGCACGTACAAAAAAATTGCCGAAACAGGCATCTCCGAAAAGCTGTTCCGAGAAAACCTCAATCCGGTTGAGCTTTATACGGTCGTGGCATCTCAGTGCTGGTTCACAGTTGCCACTCAATACACTTTCGGGATCACCTTCGACATTGATCTGCACGATAAGGACTTCATCAAACGCCGGGAAATGTTGATACGCGACAACGTAAGACGCTGGGTGCTTCGTCAGCCGTCAGATATTCCAAGCAATGAGCTAACGGCTCCGACCTCGTCCAATTGAACTGGTCGTGGCGATCCTATGATATCCGCATAACAGACTTTGGAGCGAACCGCAGCGAATGTCCGCAATCCGCCGCCTATGTCGAATGACGCGAACGGCCCACAACGGACATTCAGGCTCGCTGGAGAGAAGGTCCGTTGCCGAACGCGAACCTTCCAGTCAGTCACCTTTATTGCCCGCGACGACTTTTTCGAACACGGTCAGTGTAACCTGAGAAACATGATGCTCTATACCTTCGGCATCCAATTCCGCGATGTCTTTGGGAACCCCCATTTTGATCAGGAATTCGACAACTGTCCTGTGCCGTGCGCGAACACGAGTCGCCAAGGCCGTCCCTTCTTCGGTCAGGAATATACCCCTATACGGGCGTGATGTGGCGAGACCTTCGCGCTTCAGCCGTGCAACGGATTTCGTCGCGGTAGGCTGTGACACCCCCATCCGTTTGGCGATGTCAGCCACGCGGGCTTCTCCTAATTCCTCAATAAGATCGCCGATCATCTCGGCATAGTCCTCAAGCAAGGCCGCAGACTGAGCTTCTCTGGCGCGGGCAAAACGGTTCGCTGGCTTGGTTTCATCGAGAAA
>NZ_JAHKPE010000031.1:0-941159 GCF_018860305.1 Celeribacter halophilus | reverse complement strand
GCAGCCCAATTACGCATGCTCTGGGCCGGAAGCGTCAGGAGACGTGATGGCAGACTGCTCTGGAACCACGAACGCTCCCCTGTACATAGCGATCCTTCTTGCGCCTTGGTGCAGAAGGTCCGGTTGGGTCAGAAATGCTTGGCAATTGGGTCGGAATTGCTTGGCGCGGCCCACTGAAAAGATTCAGAAAATTCGCGGCCAAGAGTCGGAAATGCGCGGCATTCGACATTCTTGTTAAAATTCTCATGAAAACGACATGCTCGTCAGGTTTGTGACAAAAGTAATTTTGGCTTAGGTGTTTCACTACCTCAAGTTTTAAGCTGATTGGGGTCCTGATGAAGCGCACAATGTGCTCGGTATGCGGGTTCTGCGGACCTCCCAGAGCATAGATGTCATTTAATCTAATGTTCGAGGATATTGCTCTGCGCTCTAGGACGTGAAGGGGCGCAGTGTGCTACAGGTTCTCGCTCTTGGGTCACGTCCCACAAGACCACCTGCTGCACTCGATTGATCGGTTTGTTGATCTGGATAGTATTTGCTCCCATACCGACAAATATCACTCGACTGGCCACGGCATTTCAATCTGCACATAGAGCCCTGCCTTTAACGGCAACTGAGGGTTTTCCGAGAACAACAACTCCGCGCCATGAAGATTTGCGATGGTTTTGACGAGCGAAAGCCCCAGCCCCACGCCTTCGGTGGTTCGGCTGCGTTCCAAGCGGTAGAGAGGTTGTGTGACATGGCCGAATTCTTCAGGCGGGATGCCCGGCCCGTCATCTGCCACACCAATCTGTCGACCATGGGCCAAAATCCAGATCCGCGTGCCCTTGGGGGTATGGCGGATCGCGTTTTCCAGCAAGTTGGCGATCGCCTGCATCAACAGGACGCGATCTCCCGACACGACGACGGGGTCGGTTTTGTCCAGCATCAAACTCCGCCCGGAGTCCTCGACCACATAGCGATAGGTCTCGAACATATCTTCCGCGACCTGCCCCAAATCCACTGGCGCAAAAGAGGCGCGCGCCGTGCCTGTTTCAAGCTTGGCGATGCGCAGGAAAGCATCAAAGATTGCAGTAATCTGTTCTGCCTGCGCCACGGCGGCTTCAATAGACGTTGTGCTATTGCCACCATCTTCGCTCGCCATCAAAGCTTGATCCAGACGGATGCGCAGACGCGCCAGCGGGGTCTTGAGATCATGGGCGATATTGCTGGCAAAGTCCCGCGACTGCCGGATAAGTGCGTCAAGTTGATCGAGTGTTGCATCCAGCTGCCGCGACAGATCACCAAGGTCATCGTGGCGTGTGGAGCCTCCTACGCGCGCTGAAAGATCACCAGTGCCGAAGCTGCCAAGAGCACCGGATATCGCGTTGATCCGGCGCTGTGTCCGCGCTCCCAAGTAAAGGCCCAGACAAAGGGCGGAGAACGCCGCCCCAAGCCCGACAAGCCCCATGGTTTCCAGCATGATTTGCAGGAAATCGTCCTGACGGCGCAAGTCCGTGGCCACGATCAACTGCCCGCCTCTCACCGGACCGGCCAGATAAATCCAGTCCTCATATCCGTCAAGCTCGCCTACCTGCGGTGACGCGGATTGCCCGCGCTGCCAGAAACGCCAGTCAAGTTCCAGAGAATTGTGAATTCCCTCCGCGATATCCCCGCGTCCGGGGAAATATTCGATGCGTTCGTTCTTGGCGTCAGGATAGCGGGCCGGATCGAACCCGAGACGTTCGATATCGGTGCGAACTTCGGCAAAACGGATCTGGAGTTCATCCTCGATCCGTCTTTGCGTCTCGCGTTCAAAAGCAGAGATGGCTATCGCTCCTGCCACCACGAGGATCAGGAGAAAGGTAATCGTGATTGTAATAGCCTGCCGCATGGCCGACATGCGCGAGATCGCGGCCAGATCAGGAAACCGGTTCAAAGACATAGCCCGCCCCGCGTCTGGTCCTGATGACGATGTCGCCAAAGGGCTTCTCGATCTTGGCGCGCAAGCGGCTCACATGGGTTTCGACGACACTGGTGGTCGGATCGAAATTCATGTCCCAGACCTTTTCCAACAGCATGGTGCGCGTGAGCACACGCCCGTTTGAACGCACAAACGTTTCCAACAGACGAAATTCCTTCGGGTTCAGATCGACCGGCTTGCCTTGCCGCACACAACGTTGCTTCAACAGATCAAGCCGGATGTCGCCCGCAACAAGTGTGGTTTCGTCCGCGTTGGACAAATCGACATGACGCCGCCCTAAAGCGGCGACACGGGCATCAAGCTCGGTAAATGCAAAAGGTTTGGGCAAATAATCATCCGCGCCGGCGTGTAGACCTTCGACCCTGTCATCAACATCCCCAAGTGCCGTCAAAAGCAGGACCGGTACATTGTTCTTGGCCGCACGAATGGCGCGCAGCAGGGACAGTCCGTCTAGACCGGGTGTCATGCGATCTAGGATCAACAAATCATAATCGGAACGCGTTGCTGCAACCAGAGCCTCTCGTCCATCCAGCAACCAGTCGATCACATGGCCGGACCGGCTCAACCCGTCGCGCACCCATTCGCCGATTTCGGGATCATCTTCCAATAGGAGGATCTTCATGTGCAGCCTTATCTTTACGCGTTGATACCTATGCGGAAAAACGCCTGTTCACCGGCGGTATTCTGTCATGTCTTCCCCCCGTTCATAGTCGTGAATAGCCAAAGGAACAAAACGCAAATACCTTACAAATTTGTAATCTTCCCTTCAGCCCTCAGCAAAGTCGTGGGGCTATGTATGGAATCAGACGAGGCTTTGCGCCCGAAAACAAGGAAATTGATCATGCACTTGAAACTTGCACTCCTGACCGCTTGCACGGCGCTCGCCAGCGCAGCTCATGCCGACACTTTCGCCGCTGACGTCTGGGTCGACAACTGGTTCTCCATGAGCGTCGATGGCGTGCAGGTGGCGGAGGACAGCGTTCCGATCACGACCGAGCGCTCGTTCAATGCAGAAAGCTTTACCTTCGAGGCAGAGCGCCCCTTCGTGATCGGCCTGACGATGAAGGATTTCAAGGAAAACGACACCGGTCTCGAATATATCGGCACGCGTCGCCAACAGATGGGCGATGGCGGTGCAATCGCACAGATTCATGATGCCGATGGCGGGCTTGTCGCGGTGACGGATTCAGAGTGGCAATGCCTTGTCATACATAAGGCTCCCCTTGATCCGGCCTGTGCTGACGAAAGCGATCCCGTAGCGGGGGAAGGTGCCTGTGCGTTCGAGATCACGGAAGAGCCCGAAGGCTGGGATGCAGCGGATTTCGACGCATCCGGATGGACTGCGGCCACCGAACACAGCGCTCGCGAGGTCAGCCCGAAAGAAGGTTACGACCTGATCGACTGGGATCCATCGGCCAAGCTGATCTGGGGTCCGGACCTGAAAACGGACAACACGATCCTGTGCCGTCTGACCGTGGAATAAACGGAACCGATCGTCTTGCGAAAAAGCGGACTGCCCCTTTGGGGGCAGCCATCCCACCGGACGTTATTTGAAAGAGAACCCCATGACATTGCCCACCTCCGTTACTTCCGCCACCCGCAAACTTGGCACCCTTGCAGTGCTCTTCGGTTCGGTCTCGGCCTTCGCCGCGCCGTTGCAAGCGCATGAGGATCATGTGCGTAGCGATCAAACTCTCGATGCAGAGGCCCGTTGCGAGGCGGTGAAAACCTCGGTCGCAGAGGCGGGCTTTTCCGACAAGGTGACAGTCACATGCGAGGATGGAAAGGCGATCATTTCGTCAGACACCTATCCCGATCACGAGATGATGACCGGCATCGTCGGCACGAACGAACAAATCCCCGTGCCCGCCAAACAGTATGATGCGCCGATCCCGCTGGAGCCGGCGCTGGGCGACACACCGCAAACCCGTGACGCGGCTCTTGGCGTGGCGGTCAATGGCGTGCCGATCTTCGACTATACCGGCGGCGGTGAGATGACACAGGAAGATCTCTATCACTACCAGACCCAGCACGACACCTATCAGACACAACAGCTTGATGCCTGTGGTGGTCACGCGGGGCGCGGCGATGATTATCACTACCACATGAAACCCGTCTGCATGATCGCTGACATGGAAAACGCAGGGGATGATGCGATCATCGGCTGGGCCTTCGACGGCTTCCCGATCTATGGCGACAACAATCCCGACGGCACGCCGATTGTCGAGGGGATGCTGGATGTCTGCAACGGCCAGACGGACGAAACCTTCGGCTATCGTTACCATACCTCCGAGGACGCCCCCTATATCGTGCAATGCCTGATGGGAGAGGTCGAGGATTTGCGTGATCTGCCGCGCACGGCGCCTTTGGTCGATGCAGCCACAGGGCAAGGGACAGAGCCCGGACGTCCTCCCGCTGGTGGCGTCGAGAACCTGATCTTCACGCAGGAAGAGGACGGCAGCCGCAGTATGGATTACAGCTATCAGGGCGAGGATTACTACATTCGTTACAGCCCGTCTGATACCGAGAACTGTTACAATTTCGAAACCAAGACCGTGACCAATGGTGGCGAAATCAAAACCGGGGAGTTCTGCCGTTGAGACAGCCATTCAAGCTCGCAATCGGCATGGCTCTTCTCTCAATGATGAACGGTATCGCAGGATGTGCAACAGCAGGAACGGCCTTTACACTGACAAGCCCGGCGCTTGAGGATGGCGGCCGTCTTCCCGCCGATCTGAAATGCACCCGAGATGGCGGTGAAGGTCTGTCGCCGCCCCTTGAATGGACCGGTCTTCCTGCGGGGACCAAAAGTCTGGCACTCATCATGCACCACTATCCACGCGGAACCGCCGAAGGGCGCGACGCCCCCAGTCAATACTGGCTTCTTTGGAACATCCCCGCCGACACGCAAGCGATCCCGAAAGGCAATCCCGCATCAATTGGCGATGAAGGTTCTGACAAGGATGGCAACTTCACAGGTTACACCCCACCGTGTTCTCCCGGCGCGGCGGTGCATGAATACACGATCACACTCTACGCACTTGATGCAGCACCAGACACCTTGCCCGATCACGACAGTATCGCCGTTGATTGGGCGGCAATGATGACGGCCATTGAAGGCACTGTGATAGATCAAGGCAGCCTGACGTTTCGGAATTGACTATGAATATGCTTGCCATCAACGCCTAAGGCATCCTGAATGGCTAAGGGGCTGAAAACCAGAGCCGGATCAAGAGAGATGGTTTAAACATGGTTGCGGCGGGCATCCGGGATGGATAGCGCCCGCCGCAAACGGCAAATCAAAGGTTTCGGGGGGGGTGAACCCTTGATCTACCGTATTCTTGTCCGGCCCTATTGGCGCGGAGGTTGGGGGAGGGCTTCGGTCAAAGCATCCTCGCTGACACCCAGTGTCTCAGCCGCCACCGCAAGATCAGGACGATCCTGACCGGACGATATGAGCGCCTGCAAAAGTTCTGTCGCGGTAACGCCGAGTTTTCCGGCCGCTTCATCAAATCCCGGCGGGGTGTTCATGTGACCAGCGCCAATGGTGCCTTCGTGACCTGCCGCATGTCCCATATCCTCGCCGCGCGGGGCGCCGATGCCGACGGACGCTGTGGTGGTGAAGTTGTCCTGTGCCTGCACACCCACCAGACAGGGAGGCAGGTTCGGGAAGTCTTCGGAAGCGTGATAGTGATAGGTGATACCAAGTGAGGTTTCCCCGACATGACCATTGCATGTGTCGAGGTCTTCCGGTTTGGAGCCATCTTCTTCATCGCTGCCGAACATGGGATAGCCGTCAAAAGCGTAGCCGAACTGTGCTGTTTTATCCTGTTCAAGGTGACAGTGGGCATCTACGCCTTCGGTTTCGAATACGGTCTCCACATCCGTGGCTGTTGCATGCCAATGATACCAGCCGCCGGGATCAATATGGCCGCCGCACAGATCAAGCGCAGGCATATGACCTGTGTCCAGCACACTGGGCGCATCGGCAAAGACGGGAACACCGTCCAATGCAACACCAACTTTACCCACGGTGCCAATCTCTTCGGGGTCTTCGGCCATTTTCGGATCGATGGGCAGAAGCATCGTCACGGTGACATCGGGATCTGCCGTCACATTGATACAGGCATGATCGGCTTCGGGACGGGTATTGGCATTGTCTACGATGTAGACATTGCCGTCCTCGTCAAAAAAGCGATAGCCCAGTTCGTCAAGCATGGTCAGGAAGTCTTTGTCGATCCGGTAGAGCTTGGCATTTGCACCGTCCCAATCCCAAAGACCGCCTTCATCGTCGATTGTGACCGGACAAAAGGGACCGATATCCAGTCCTTCCGGCAGATAGTTGACGGTGATTTTATAGCAGGAGGCTGCGGTCCCGTCCTCAAGCGTACACGACACGACTTCAGGGGCGCTGATGAAGATATTGTCTTCAAACCGTGAGAGGTCTGTGTGGGCCATCGCCGCTGAAGGCACCATCAAAGCGATTGTGCCATGTCGCAAGAGCGAGAGGACGGAAAACTGGGTCGGCATATATGGGTCCTTTCGGGGCGGCGTTAGCTGCGCGGTCCGCCTTCGGGAGTGCAAGCCAAAGGGGCGTTTGAATCAGGCGAGCTACAGGTGCCGGACATGGATTCTCCATCGCGGCCCGAGAAGCTGCAGGAGGCACCCGAAGACTTGCCGGAACAGGCATCCATCGCTTCGCTCGGCGGGCGTTGTTGCTGTCCACCCGAGGATTGCGCAAGGATCAGATAGCCGTCGGCTGTGCTGGCAAAATCCATGGTGCGTGTTTCAGCTTGGGCCGTAAGGCCGTTGGTCAGAGCCAAAGTTGCGGTGAGAAGGAAGGTCTGCGTGTTCATTTGTGCCTCTCGTTGTGCATTCTGTTTCGATGCATCCGGTATGCGCCCTCTATGCGCAGTAAAATTGCAGCAAATTTGCAGTTTTGATGCAGATTGAGAAAAAACACGCTTTGTTGGTGGAAAAACACAAGCGCGCAACGGAATTTACAAGAAGGGTGCTAAAGCCATTTGGCATGAATATGAGGCATGGTTGCGGCCCTAACCCTTAGTCTTCAAACGCATATCCGACACCATAGACGGACCGCACCGGATTCCAGTCTGAAACCGCCTCGCATTTGCGGCGGATGTTGCGGATGTGGCTGTCGACGGTGCGATCATAGACATCCGCATCATCGGGAAAAGCCAGAGCTAGAAGTTGGTCGCGGGAATAGACCCTTCCTGGATGGGCATGAAGAGTGGCCAGGATTTTGAATTCCCGCCGTGTCAGATCAAGGTTCTGACCATCCAAGGTTACACGCCACCGGTCATGATCGACGAACAACCCCTTGTCACTATCACTGACTGCTTGCGGCGTTTGGGGTGTTTGAGATCTGCGCAGAACGGCACGAGTACGTGCGACAAGTTCTCTTGGGGAATACGGTTTGCACAGATAATCGTCCGCACCAAGCTCAAGGCCCAGCAGGCGATCGATTTCTTCGACCTTGGCGGTGGTCATGATGATCGGGGTTGTATTGCAGGCTCGCACTTCGCGGCAAATGGTCAATCCGTCTACTTTGGGAAGCATGAGGTCCAGAATGACCAGATCATAGTTGCCGGAACAAATCTGTGCGACTGCTTCTCCACCGTCCGGCAGATGATCTACCGCCATACCATCGGCGAGAAGGTAGTCGCGAACAATTTCCGCAAGGGCAATTTCATCTTCGACAATGAGAATGCGAGGGGAGGTCATGAAGAAAGCTCCGGAAAAGTGATGACAATACGCAAGCCACCCAGACCGGATGTCTCTGCGTGAATGGTTCCATTGTGCGCGACAACAATCGCCTGAGTGATCGACAGGCCAAGCCCTGATCCTCCAAGCGCGCGTGCGCGCGAAGACTCGGCGCGATAGAACCGGTCAAAAAGGTGCGGGATTTGCTCGGCTTCAGGCGCAGGTGCGCTGTCCTCAAACAGGCAGATCAGTCTGTCTTTTTCAGAGTGCAGGGACAGTTTCAACCGCCCCGGCGCATCAGTATAGCGCAGGGTGTTTTGCAAGATGTTCTCGATCACCTGTGACATACGATGCGGATCGCCCTCGATATATGCCGCCTCGGGCAAGCTCGTCTCCACCGATATTCCGCTCCGTTCAAACAGCGGCTGTAAGGTGGTCAGATGTTCCGAGATGAGGTCTGCGAGGTTCAATCGTTGCGTGTGGGTGATCAGTTCGCCCTCATTGGCAAAGCTCAGAATTTTCAGATCTGAGACAAGCTGCGATAGCCGTGCAAGGGTTGCGTGCATTTCCGAGAGCGTCTTTTCGTCCGGCTGGCGAATGCCGTCTTGAATGGCTTCAATCTGGGCGCCGAGCACGGCGATCGGGGTCTGCAATTCATGGCTGGTGTTGGAAATCCATGTCCGTTCGGCTTGTGTTTTGCGTTCCAGCGTTTCCGCCAAGACGTTGTAATGGGAGATCAACTGCCCGAGCTCATCATTTCCGTGAGGTGGAATGCGCGAGTCATAGGCACCGTTGGCCAGTCGTTTGGCGCCTGTCTCCAGTGATTTGATCGGCCCCAGAATGCGGCGTGTGACAGGGAATGCGACCAGACCGGACAGGATCAAGGCCACAAGGGCCGTCACGCCGAGAGAGAAATACTGTCGGGAAAGGAAAAACTGATCGGTTGCCGTGATGGCATTGATCGGGGCGCTCAGGCCGAGATAGCCGATAACAGGTTGTGTGTCGCACGCGTTGTCGAGACAGATCGGGCTGCGCTCGAAAAGCTCGTTGTCGGAACGCGCCCCTGCAATCAGGGTGCCGTCTGCATCATAGAGCACAAGGCGCGCATGGGGCGGACCGCTAAGGGTGCTCTCGTCAATTGGTGGAAATTCATTCTGCGCTATAGCGTCCGTTGAACGTGGGTCAACTCCGACCTGATCCGGCATGGGGCCACCGTGAGGCGGCTCGTTTGGCGGCGGTCTCTGTCCGGACATAAAGGGAGGAAGTGGAGCTTTGTTCCCTCTTCCGGAAAGTTCCTCCATGAGAAACTCCGTCCAGATTTCTGGCGGACCGAAGGAGGGCCAAACTCCGTCGTTTTGGGCGTAAACTTCCGCAAGTGTCTTGCGAAGTGGTGTCATACGGGACAATTCCGTGCGCAAAAGATGCGTGGCAAAGCCTTTGCGGATCGACAAGGTGGCGGTTAGGGCCATGACGACAATCATCAGGATCGCCGTGGCGGCAATGGCCGTGAAAATACGCAGGGTTAGAGAGTTTTCGAACTTGATCATACCGATGCGTTTCCAGAGAAATGTGCAAAGAGAGTGCAGAGGATATGTTCTCGCACAGAGTTCGGTCAGCTGTGGCACAGTGAGCACAATTCCTCCGATACGTCTTGCCTCCAAAGCCTCTCTGTGCGCAGTGGAAACCTATGTCAGCCGAAACCATTATACCAGCGCGACGCGGTGGTTTCTTGTTTGATGGGGCGGATTGCGGCAACCCGCCCTCTCTCGAGCGCATGGAGTGATGGGGTCGGATTACGGCGCAGGAACCACCACGACCGCAGAAGCGGCAGGGGGCGGAGCTGCAACAGGGGCAACAAATGGCGGAAAGCATCCGGCCAAACAACTTATGCCGATGATTCCAAGAACAAGTGCGATTGTGTGGATGGTCATTTTCGATCCTCGTTTTACAGGAAGTGACCAAACCTGACGCCAATAATATGAAGCCAATGTCCACGAAATGTTGTGGTGGTTTGAAAGCTGTTCGCCCTACAAAAATGTGATTGGAAAGACGGGGAACACCACCCATCTGCGAGGCGGTTCATGATGGTTCGTCTCGTTCGTTCTGCGATCCTTCTGACACAGCGCTCCGAATCTACGCGGAGCCCCCTTTCGCGGACGTCATCATGCGCCGAATACGTTACGCATCATTTCCGGGTTTTCCTTGATCCACACGGCGGCCCCTTCGGCGACAGTCTGGTAGACTGCGGCTCCTATGGCTTCTCCCAAAGCTGTGTGAAGCCCTGCATAGGCTGTGTCGCCTTTGGGGGCGGCGATGGCGATGCAATCTGTGCCGGTGCCTGTGACGGGGCCGTGAGGCAACCGCAATCCGGCGTCCACCACGGCGGCTGTGCGGGCCTGTGTTGCGATGCTCAGGGCTTCGATCTGGGCCGCTTCGGTCAGCCCTTCGGTAATCTGCACTGCGATGTTGATGGTCCCGTAGCGTTCAAAGGACCAGTCGCGGGGCGTGCGGGTGCCGATGCGTTCGGCGTTGCCCAGCCCGACCGTGGCGATGGCGGCCACGCGGGCACCTTCGACACGCGTCTCTTTGCGCTGGAATTTCGTGACATCGCGGGAGGTGAGCATACCCACCGCTTCTGTATGTCCTGCCTCGGTCATCTCCGCCGTGACCCAGTCGGAAACGGCAAGGTCCACGGGCAGGTCGGCATTGCGCAATTCGCGCCAGACGATCCTGTCGGCCATGACGAAACCGGAGCGATAGGGGGCAAAGCTCAGCACGCGCAGGGAGGCGCCCAGTTCGGCGACGAGCCAAGGGGGCTCAAGACGGGGATGCAGCAGGGGCGGGGTCATGCGCTGCCCTGCGTGATATGGCCGAGGGGTTGCACCACAAGCCCTTCGGCGGCGTCCGAGATATAGCAGCGGATTGAAAAGACCTCGGACAGGAGCGCTTCGGTCAGGACATGACGCGGGGGGCCGTCCGCGACGATCCGGCCCGCGTGGATCACCACAAGGCGCGTGCAATGACGGGCGGCCAGCCCCAGATCATGAAGCGACGCGACAACCGCGCGACCATCCTTGGCGATGCCGGAAAATGTCTCCATACAGGCGATCTGATGCGCCGGATCAAGGCCCGCTGTCGGTTCGTCGGCCAGCAAAAGCGGCGTGTCCTGTGCCAGCGCGCGGGCAATCAGCACACGGGCCTGTTCGCCGCCCGAGAGCCCTGTGGCTTTGCGATCCGCGAGGGCTGTCAGGTCCATGCGCGCCAATGCTGCAAGGACTTCGGGCGCGTCTTCGCGTTCGTTTTGCGCCAGAGAAACAAGATGCGCGACCCGCACCGGCCATGCGATCTCGCGGGCTTGGGGCAACCATGCGACTGCCTTGGCTCTTTGGGCGGGGGAAAGCTTGGCGAGCGAGCTGTCACCCTCTGCGGCAATGAGGCCGAGAGCGGCGCGGAGCAGCGTGGATTTGCCTGCGCCATTCGGTCCGATGAGACCCACAAATTCGCCCGGTTCGACTGTTAGAGACGCATGATCGAGCGTGACGCGCGCGCCATGTCTGACGGTCAGGTTGTAGGTGGTGAGCAAGCTCATGAGCGCCCCCGCATCCGCCAGATCAGATGGAAGAACACCGGCGCACCGACCAGTGCCATCAACACGCCCAGTTTGAGGTCGCGTCCGGGCAGGATCAGCCGCACGGCAATGTCTGCGGTTAAGACCAGAGCCGCTCCGCCCAATGCAGAGGTGAGCAGGAGGCGGGCAGGGCGGGCGCCGACCAGCGGGCGTAGCACATGGGGCACGACCAGCCCGACAAAGCCGACGGCGCCTGCAACGGCCGTGGCCGCACCAACGGAGGCCGCCACGCCGCCGACGAGGATCAGGCGCAAACGCTTGAGATTGATACCCATTGTGGCGGCGGCTTCTTCGCCCAAAGTCAACCGGTCGATGCCGCGTCCAGTGAAGGCGAGCAAGGCCCATCCGACCAGCATCACAGGCAGGGCCGTCCAGACGTGTAGGAACGAACGATCCGCGAGCGATCCCATCATCCAGAAGACAATTTCATTGGCAGCAAAAGGGTTTGGCGAAAGGTTGAGCACCAGCGCGGTGAGGGCCGAGGACAGGGCGGACACGGCGATTCCCGCGAGGATCAGGGAGAGGGTGCCGCCGGAGCCGGCGAGCAGGAGGATGAGGAGGACGCAGAGGGCGGCGCCGGTCAGGGCGGCGAGGGGGAGAGCCAGTGCGAAGAGCGCGGCCAGACCGCTCTGGAGCGCGATCACGGCGCCCAGCGCGGCGGAGGCGGAAATGCCGATCACGCCCGGTTCGGCCAGAGGATTGCGTAGATAGCCCTGCATCGCGGCCCCCGACAGGCCGAGGCTCACCCCCACCATCACGCCCAGAATGGCCCGCGGCAGACGGATCTCGCGCATCACGATCGGCAGCGGCCCCTCACCGCCGCCAAACAGCGCGGCAAGGCTGTCCATCACGGACACATCCGCCACACCGACCAGCAAAGAGGCCATAAATAGCCCAGCAACCAACACGGTCAGAACGGCAAGAAGCCTCGGGTAAGTCATTCATCCTGCTCCAGTTTTTCCCGCTCTGCACGCAACTCTCCGATGGCGTCCAGCACAGAGGGTAAACCGCAAATCCAGTCCTTGTCCTGCATGGGCATATGCCCGCCCGTGAGACGGGTCAATGCCGGGTGCGAGAGCACCTCCTCGGCGCGGGCGGTGCCCGGATAGTCGGCTCCGGAAATCACCAGATCGGGGTCCGCCATGACCAGCGCCTCAAGCGGCACGAAGCCGCCCGCAGGCAGGCCGAGCTGCGCGGCAAGCGTGGCAAATCCGGCCGTGTCGATGATCTCGCCCGACAGGCTCTGCGCGCCGGAGGTGTAGCCGTTGACCGCGTAAGTGGCCGCTGTGGGACGTCGGCCTTGCGTCGGATTTATGTCGGACAAGTGTCGGGCAAAATCGTCCGCCATCTCGCGTGCCACATCCGCACGTCCCAGCGCCTCTCCCATCTTCACCATATTGGCGGAGACATCCTCCAGAGACTGCGCAGGGGCGAATTCGACAACCTCCACCCCGAGGCGGCGCATCATCGAAACGGTGGCCCGCGCGGTGAACTGTCCGGCCAGAACCAGATCGGGGTCCAGCAGGTAAATCTCTTCGGCCAGCCCGTTGTTCGTCGGATAGGCGCGGGCCTGCTCCGCCATGACCGAAGCGCGCGGGTCTCGGGCCATAGTGGTGACCGACACCAACTGCTCCGGCGCGGCGATCATCATGGCAAGTTGGTCGGTGCACAGATTGATCGACACGACACGTTGCGGCGTGGCATCGGCACAAGCCGCCGCCCCCGACAGAGCGAGGGTGGCTGCGAGGGATATGACACCCGAGTTTCGCACTCAGAACGACGCTTTGAGACCGAGATAGGCCGAGCGCCCCGGTGTGTTGTAGCCGGAGGCCGTCTCGTAATCTTCATCGGTGAGATTGTCGGCCCGCAGATAGAGTTGAACCGTGTCGGTCAGATCGTAAGACAGGCTCGCGTTGAAGAGGGTGTAGTCGTCGAGACGTGTTGATGTGTCGAGAAGATCGGCGACGTGTTGCACGCTGAACGTGCCGGACAGGCGATCCGAGAGCGTCGTGTCCAAACCCGCCACGACATCATGGCGCGGAACCCGCGTGGCACGCGCGCCGTCGTTTTCTGAATCTGTATAGGTATAGCTGCCGAACAGGGTGACGCGTTGGGACAGGCGATACTGACCGGACAGCTCGACGCCTTGCGACGTGGTGGTGCCGCCGATTTGTTCGTATGCCCAAGTGTCGTAGTTGTAGTTAATCTTGTCATCGATTTCCGTATAGAACAGCGTCGCCTTCACAAAATCATCACCCATAAACCGGCGCTCGACACTCAGTTCTGCGCTGCGGCTGGTCTCTTCTTTGAAATCGGGATCTCCGCCGTAGCCGAAACGCTCGGAGAGGGATGGTGCGCGGAAGCCGGTGCCCAACACCGCGCGGAGGGTCCAGTCGGGTGCAACCTCCCAAGCGGCGGCAAGACGGCCCGAAATATTCTCGCCGAGATCGGAGTGATCATCATAGCGCAATGCGGCAGACAGGTTCAGCCCTGCCATCGGTTCAAAGAGAAACTCGCCCTTGAGGGCTGTGTTGCGATCAATGCCGTTTCCATAGGTGCCGTCATAAGATTCTTCGAGATATTCCGCGCCGAATGTTAGAGTCGTGCTGGCCGAAAGGTCCGTTGATCCAAGATAGCTGACTTCTTTGCGCTCGCTCGAATAGTAATAGCTGGAGGAGCCGGAGCCGTAGGTGCGGTCGGATTGAAAGAAAGAGGCGCTCAATTCGTGCGAGATTTGCGCTGTTTCGAACTGGGCATATGTTCGCACCCCTTTTTGTTCGCGGGTGGCGGTCGCATCAATGTCCCAATCCGTATCATACTCAAGGTCGCTGTCGCGGTAGAACCCCGTCAGGCCGAGCGTCAAGCTGTCATTGATGTCATGTTCAAGGCCGAAGGTCAGGAAGGTTTCCTCAAACCCGTCATCTTCGTCATTGCTGGACGAGGATGAAAACCCGTCGGTTTTGAAATGCGAGAGGCTGAAGGCGATATGCCCCTTCTCGCTCTCGACCATATTGGTCACGCCGGCGGAATATGTGTCGTAGCTGCCGGCTTCGAGCGTTGCTGAAAGGCCGGGGGTTTGTGGTGTGGTGTTCATCTCTACAAGGCCGGCAATGGCTTCGGAGCCGTAGAGCGCGGATTGCGAGCCTTTGACCACTTCGGCGGAGGCAATGCCGTAGGAGCGTAGCCCGCCAAAGTCATAGGCAGACTGTGGGGCGGAAGGGTCGGTGATGTCGATGCCGTTGAGACGGACACCAATATATTCCGATCCGAGACCGCGGATGCGCAGGGTGGCTGAGGCGCCAATACCGCCATTCTTGCTGACAGAGATGCCGGGCAAGGTATCGAGAATATCGGCAACGGTCTTGCTTGGTGTCGATAGGGAGTCTTCTCCCACCGTTTCCACCGTCGCGCCGGTTTCGCTTTTGGCGACGGGGATGAGGCTTCCCGACACGATGATTTCATCCAGCAGGTAAATCTCGCCGGTGTCTTGTGCGAGCAGGGGGGAGGTGGTCAGGGCGAGGGCGGCTGTGGTGAGGCGCAGGAGGCGCGATGTGGGGCGGGTACGCATGATTTCGATCCTTGAGCGGGGGGGCGTTTGCCCCGTGGATGTGAACGCGTCCGGGAGGAAATCTCCGCAGACAGTGAGAGCGTCACCGCTGCGGGTCTACCGCTTCCGTGGCACCCCTCGCGCCCGGAAAAGGGTGAACATTCAAGCAGGTCTCCTGGCTCACGGATCGCAGCGGTCGCCCACCTTCCCGGGGGTATCCCAGTGGTATGAGAGGCGTCGCTCACCGTTCACAGTTGCGGGGGCAGCCACGGCTTTGATCCTGCATCTGTGGCGGTGGACCATCCCGTGTTCCCTTTTCATCGGCGAGATCACCGAAACTTGAACAGGGCGCAGGAAAGCGAAATGGCCGGAGAAGTCAAGATTCTCCGGCCTGTCGCGGGCTGTTCTGTGGCGTCACGTCGCGGCAGGGGCACGCCTGCGCGGGGGATCAGCGGTTTTTCTTCATGGCATCCATGAGTGCGGCCCCCAGTGCGCCGGTGCTGTTGCCTTGGGAGGCGTTGCGGGGTTTTGCGGGTTTGGATTTGGAGCCGCGTGCGGGAGTGGCGTCCTTGCGGGGCTGGCCGGTTTTGCCTTGGGGCTTGCCCTGTGTCGGGCGTTCGCCACGGTCGGGTTTTGTGCCGTCCTTGCGCATGGACAGGCCGATGCGCTTGCGCGCGATGTCCACTTCGGTGACGCGCACGGAGACGATGTCGCCCGCCTTGACGACTTCATGCGGGTCTTTGACGAAACGGTCGGCCAGCTGGCTGACATGGACAAGCCCGTCCTGATGCACGCCGATGTCCACAAAGGCCCCGAAGGCGGCGACATTGGTTACCGTGCCTTCAAGGCGCATGCCGGGTTTGAGGTCTTTGATTTCCTCGACCCCGTCGGTGAAGGTGGCGGTTTTGAATTCCGGACGCGGGTCACGGCCCGGTTTTTCAAGCTCCGCGAAAATGTCGCGTACGGTGGGCAGGCCGAAGGCGTCGGTGACGAAATCTTCGGGGCGCAGGCCCTTGAGCGCGGAGGGGCTGCCCATGATGTCGCGCATGTCGCGGCCACAGGCTTTGACGATCTTGCGGGCCACGTCATAGGCTTCGGGGTGGACGGAGGAGGCATCGAGCGGCTCGTCCCCGTCGCGGATGCGCAGAAAGCCCGCACATTGTTCAAAGGCTTTCGGGCCGAGGCCGGAGACTTTCAACAGGGCTTTGCGGGAGGGGAACGCGCCGTGACTGTCGCGATGGGTCACGATGGATTGCGCAAGCGACGGCCCGAGACCTGCGACGTGGGCGAGCAGCGGGGCGGAGGCCATGTTCAAATCCACCCCCACGGCGTTCACCGCATCCTCGACCACGGCTTCGAGCGCCTGCGACAGGCGGCGCTGGTCCACGTCATGCTGATACTGGCCGACACCGATGCTCTCCGGCGTGATCTTCACCAGTTCCGCCAGCGGGTCCTGCAATCGCCGCGCGATGGAGACCGCGCCGCGCAGGGACACGTCGAGATCGGGAAATTCGGCGGCGGCCAGTTCCGAGGCGGAATAGACCGAGGCACCGGCTTCGGAGACGACCACCTTGGTGGGCGCATTGATGCCTTGGGGCAGGAGCTTGAGCGTCTCGCCCACAAGTTTCTCGGTCTCGCGGCTGGCGGTGCCGTTGCCGATGGCGATCAACTCGACACCGTGGCGGGTCACCAGATCAATGATCTTCGCCTCCGCCCCGCGCAGGTCCATCTTCGGCTGGAACGGGTAGAGCGTTGCGGTCTCCAGCAGCTTGCCGGTGGCATCCACCACCGCCGCTTTCACGCCTGTGCGAATTCCCGGATCGAGACCGAGTGTGGCCTTGGCCCCCGCAGGGGCGGCCAGTAGCAGGTCTTTGAGATTGCGCGAGAACACGGTGATTGCATCCTCATGGGCGCGCTGGCGCAATTCGCCCAGAAGATCAATGTGTAAGGAGATGGAGAATTTCACCCGCCACGCCCAGCGTGCCACGGTGCGCAGCCAGAGATCGCCGGGCTGGTCCGTGCCCGCGCCGAGATAGGCGGCAATCATGGCAATCGCCCGATCCGCGCCTTCTTCCGGCTCCGGCGCAATCTCCATCGAGACGATCTCTTCCTTGGCCGCGCGCAAAATCGCCAGAGCGCGGTGGGAGGCAATCTCGGACCATTTCTCCGAATGGTCGAAATAGTCGGAAAACTTCGCGCCGGCCTGTTCCTTGCCCTCGATCACCTTGGCGGTCACACGCGCCTCGCGCCGCATGAAGTCGCGCAGCTTGCCCAGAAGCTCGGCACTCTCAGAGAGTTCCTCGGTGGCAATGTCGCGCGCACCGTTGAGCGCGTCTTTGACGGTGGGCACGGCCTCCGTGACAAACCCCTCGGCCAGAACTTCCGGCGCTGCGCTGCGCTGGGCTTTGATCGCCTGCAACAGCGGCTCCAGTCCGTTTTCACGCGCGATCATCGCCTTGGTGCGGCGTTTCGGTTTGTAGGGCAGGTAGATGTCTTCGAGCGTGGATTTGCTGTCCGCCCTGGCAATGGCGCGTTTTAGATCGTCGGTCAGCTTGCCCTGCTCGTCGATGGATTTGAGAATCGTCACCCGCCGCGATTCCAGTTCGCGCAGATAGGACAGCCGGTCGTTCAGAAGCCGCAGTTGTGTGTCGTCGAGACCGCCCGTCACCTCTTTGCGGTAACGCGCGATGAAGGGCACGGTCGCACCCCCGTCCAGAAGCCCGATGGCGGCGCTGACCTGACTTTGCGAGGCCGCGATATCTGTGGCGATGGTGCGGGAAATGCGGGCGGCGGTTTGCGGATCTGTGGCGGTGCTCAAATTTGGTCCTCCTGTCGGGAAGACCGTCTTACCCTCCCCGACAGGCCGCGCCAAGAGGGGGCGTGACGCAAGAGGACCGCGTCAGCAGAACGCAGCCCATCTCGGTCTTCGGTTTGCAGAGACGGCGAAGGTCTCAGGAGCGCGGGCGTTCCTTTTTCGGATCGTAATGCGGGAAGGGCGCGACGCGGGCGGAGTAGCGTTTGAGGTGTCCGTCCAGCTGGCCGACCTCGACATGGGTGCCGATCTCCGCATGGGCCACGTCGATGCGTGCCAATGCGATCCACTGGCCGGTGCGCGGGCTGCGCATGGCGGAGCAGATCTCGCCCACCTGTGCGCGTCCGATGCGGATGCAATCCCCGTGCGCCACGGCATTTTGCCCGTCGATCTCAAGCCCGACGAATTTGCGTGAGGGCGTTTCCTTGCGCCGCAACAGCGCCTCGCGCCCGACGAAATCGGCGGTCTTGGATTTCAGCGGCACGGTAAAGCCGACACCGGCTTCGAACGGGTCGGTCTGGTCGGAGAAGTCATAGCCCGCAAAGACCAGCCCCGCTTCGATCCGCACGAGGTCCAGCGCCTCCAGCCCCATCGGTTTCATGCCGACCTTCTGGCCTGCCTCCCAGACGGCTTTGAAAATCTCCGCGCCATGTTTCGGGTGGCAGAAAATCTCGTAGCCCAACTCGCCCGTGTAGCCGGTGCGCGAGATCACGACGGGGATGCCCTGATCATCGCCAAGGCGGGCGGGGGTGAAGCGGAACCAGCCCATCTCGTTGAGCGCGGGTTGGTGCGGTGCGGTCCAGAAAAGCTCGCAGATCAGATCGCGCGATTTCGGGCCTTGCACCGCGAGGTTGTGCATCTGGTCGGTGGAGGAGCGGATCATGACGTTGAGGCCGAGACGCTTGGCCTCTTCGCGCATCCACACGCCGCCCTCGTCGGAGCCGCCGATCCAGCGGAAGTTATGCTCTCCCAGACGGAACAAAGTGCCGTCGTCGATCATGCCGCCGTGCGGGTAGCACATGGCGGAATAGACCACCTGACCGATGGCGAGTTTCTCGACATTGCGGGTCAGCACCCAGTTCATCAGGGCTTCGGCATCGGGGCCTGTGACTTCGAATTTGCGCAGGGCCGAGAGGTCCATGACCACCGCGCCTTCGCGGCAGGCCCAGTAGCTTTCGATCGCGTCACATTCGGGGAAGGAATTTGGCAGCCAGAACCCGTTATAGTCGGAAAAGTCGCGGGTCATGGTTTTGAAGCTGTCATAAAAGGCGCTTTCACGCGTCATGATCGGATCCTCGTCAGGGGTCGGGCGCCATGCAGTGGCGCGGGAAAAGCGTTCTTGAGCGCCATAGGTGCGCACATGGATGTCGGTGAGGTGCCAGCCGTTGGCCGCCGAAGTGTCATCGGGGCAGGAGGAGGACACGCAGATGAGATCGGTCAGCGCGCGCAGCAGGACATAGTCGCCGGGCCGCGACCACGGCTCGTCGGCCAGCATCACGCCATGTTCGTCCACGCCGGTGTTGAAAAAGAAATTCGCCGCCATCCATCCGGCACGGGCGGGGATGCCGTAGGGATCGAGCACGCCGTTGAAATTGTCGGAGCAATTCGCGTGCCCCGGATAGCCCAGATCGTCGTAATATTTGGCGTTGCAGGCCAGTCCGAAGGCATCGTGGCGTCCGCAGGTGTCCTGCACCACTTCGACGAGCGCGGTCTGGTCATGGTCGAAATATTTCGCATGCAGGCCGGGCATCGGGTAGGCGTGGCCCTGAATGGTGCGGGTGGTGGTGACGTCGAGCGGGAGGAACATGCCCTTGTCCACCTTGCGCGCGTCGAAACACTGGAAATCGGTGCATTGGCGGCCATCGACATCCATGATCTGGATGAATTCGCCCTTTTTGACCGTGTAGGCCTGTGCCGTGGCGGAGCTGATGCGGATGTCTTGCAGCGTGTCGGCCAGCGGATCGGGCAGGGCAAAGCTGCCTGCCATGCGCGGCTCTGCGCGGGTGAGTGTGACCGTGAGCGGCGTGGCGGTGGTCTGGGCCTCGAAATCCGGTTCTGGTGCGGGGGCGGTGACGAGCAGCCAGCCTGCGGCCTGTGCGGTGAAGCTGACGCCTTCGCCTGCGGCACTGGTGGCGGAGAACAGGCCGATGCTGCCAGCGCCTGCAAGCGCGATCCGGCGTTTGGCAAGGCCGAGGCGCAGGCGGGCCATGCCGGGCAGGGGGCTGTTCACGGTGGCGCGCAGGGCCTCGCCCGTGGCATCCGCCGCCCAGCCGAGCACGCCGGCATCCACGCGCCCGTCGGTATGGGCGGCCAGCAATTCGCAGCGCTGCCCGCCCTCTGTGTTGGTGATGGTGATCCGGTCACCGGTCTTGAGTTCCACGAGCGTGGCACCGCCGCCCTGAACGGTGTGACGTTCCTCGTCGGGCGCAAGGCTGTAGGCCGAGGCGCGGCGGGGCTGTGAGGGGTGCGGAGGGCCCGCACGGAAGGGAAGGCCGGAAGGATCGAGGATCAATTGGATCTCCATCGGTCATAAAAAAATCCGGGGGTGCAAGGTCGCAAGCCCCCGGATCAGGGGAGAGGGACGCGCCCCCGATGGGGGGCACGCGTTGGATCAGTTCTGCAAATAGGCTTCCATGCTGTCATCGAGCGCATCTTTCCACGGGGTGTGGTGCGCGGGGGCCAGCGTGCCCGTGATCGGGGAGACATAGGCATTGTTGCGGAAGGTCATGATGCCTTGCTTCTTGTGCTTTTTCCATTGGAAGAACGCCTCGTTGGCCGCGTCGACATCGAAGCTCGGATAATCCGTATCCGCGATCAGTTCTTTGACATATTCGCCTTGGTAAGCGATGCAGTCGTTGTCGGTCTCGTTCTTGGCCTCTGCGGCCACACGCGCCTCGACATCTGCGGCCATTGTCGCGGCATCGGGCAGGTCGATCCGGCCCAGAATGATGTCACGCACATACCACGCCTGCGCGTCGAACATGTTGAACGTATACCACTGGTCCTGCATGCCGAGATAGAACATCTTCGGGTTCGGATTGTAGACCACCCCCTTGTAGAGATCCGCCGTGGCCAGAACATTGGCTGTTTTCAGGCGCAGATCGTCGGGCAGGAAGGGGAAGTAGTGTTTGTAGCCGGTGCACAGGATGATGGCATCGACATCTTTGGTGGTGCCGTCCTTGAAATAGACCGTCTTGCCCTCGACCTTTTCCAGCGCCGGTTTCTCTTCCCAGTTGTCCGGCCATTTGAAGCCCATCGGCGCGGAGCGGTAGCAGCTTGTGATCGACTTGGCGCCGTATTTCCAGCATTGCGAGCCGATGTCTTCGGCGGAATAGGAGGCCCCGACCACCAGCACATCCTTGCCGGAAAACTCGCGTGCATCGCGGAAGTCATGGGCGTGGATGATCCGGCCGTTGAACTGGGCAAATCCCGGATATTCCGGCACGTTCGGGGAGGAGAAGTGACCGGAGGCCACGATCACATTGTCGAAGCGTTCCTTGTAGACGCGGTCGTTTTCCATGTCGTGAACGGTGATCTCGAAATCGCCCTTCTCGGCGTCATATTCGACCCAGCGAATCACGGAGGAGAAACGGATCCACTTGCGCACATCGGCTTTCTTCACGCGGCCTTCGATATAGTCGAACAGCACAGCGCGCGGCGGGTAGGAGGCGATCTGTTTGCCGAAATGTTCCTCAAAGGAATAATCCGCAAATTCCAGACCCTCTTTCGGGCCGTTGGACCAGAGGTAGCGATACATCGAGCAATGCACAGGCTCGCCATTCTCGTCTACGCCGGTGCGCCATGTGTAGTTCCAGAGCCCGCCCCAGTTTGATTGTTTCTCGAAGCAGACGATTTCCGGAATCTCGGCGCCTTTTTGCGCGGCGGACTGGAAGGCGCGCAGTTGTGCGAGACCGGAGGGGCCTGCGCCGATGACAGCGACTCGTTTGGTCATGATAAAACTCCCGTTGGATGTTGGTATCTGTGCGTTGTGTTCTGGTATGGACCAATGATTTGAATTGGTTCTTTTGGATTAACTCCGGTTTGGTCCAAAAATTTTCTGCTGGTCAATGAATTTTCCTTAGAGGAATATGTTATTCGGAAACTATCTGGGTCTTTTGACCTATTTTTGGGCGCGAGGTGAAATTATGAGCAGCGGATCGCTGGCGCAAAGACTGGCCGTTGCAGGCTCCCTGCCGCGTTTGAGCGTGCAGGATCGCGCCCCTGTCCGCATCGGTGCGCTTGTGCCCATGTCAGGCGGCGAAGAGTTCTGGGGCCGGCCCGGTGTCGAGGGCTGCGAGCTTTGGGTCGACTGGATCAATGCTCATGGCGGCATGATGATTGGCGGGCGGCGGCATCTTGTGGAACTGACGGTCTGTGACAGTGGCGAGGGGCCGGAGGCCACGCTGGAGGCGGCGCGTCAGATGGTCGAGACCCAGCGCGTGCGGCTGGTGCTGACACTGGGCGGCAGCGACATGCGGCTGGCCCTGCCGTATCTGATGCAGCGGCGGATTCTCACGGCGACGCTCTTGCCCTCCGATCTTTCGCCGGACTTTCCCTATCTCATCGCCCCTGCCGAGGTGCATCCGTTCTTCAATGTCACAGGCGTGGACTGGCTTGCGCGCAACCGGCCCGAGGCCCGACGCGTGGCCCTGTGTTCACAGACCGACCTTTTGGGTCTGCCCTCTCTGGCCACCTATCGCGCCGCCTTTGATGTGGCCGCGCGCGAGGTGGTCAAGGAAGTGCTCTATGACGTGGGCGGCGCCGATCCCGCCGCGATTGTGGCGGAGATGATGTCGGTCTCGCCCGATGTGCTGTGCTGGTGTTCGTCCAACCCGCAGATGATCGAAGAGATGACCGTGGCGGCGTTCGAGGCCGGATTTGCGGGGGAAATTCTGGCCTGCACCTGTGACAACTACCAGCAGTTGATCGCCAGAACCTCGCCGGAGTTCATGGAGCGGTTCACTTTCCAGTTTCCCGATTTCGACGATCCCGAACTTGCGGATACGGGGTTCTTCTTTCACCGCCCGAAAGCCTTTTATGACCGTTACACAGAGCGTTTCCCCGGTCACTGGACGGCGGTCAGCTGGGAATATGCCTCGATCCTTGATCTGTGGCATGAGGCGGTGGAGACGGCGGACAGCCTGACCTCGGTCTCCGTGCTGGCGGCGTTGAAGCGCGGGCGGCGGATGCCCCATGCCTTTGGTCTGGCGACTTGGTGGGGCATGGATGTCTACGGGATCGACAATGCCTTGGTCGGGGACTGGCCGGTGGTGGCGATCCGCGATGGCAAGGCGCGGATACAGGAGTTCGGCTCCGTGCTGGGCTGGCTGGAGGCGCATGGTGCACGGCTGATGACGGAGCTTGGCGCACTTGGCCAGCTTTGGCACCAGCGCGACACGCCCGATCTGGCCCGCGCCTTGGCGCGTGAATGAGTAAGAGAGAATGAGTGTGACAGGAGAGACAGGTTTGAAACAGGAAGATACAGCTTTGCGCCAGAACCCCCATGCGGTGAAAGAGCAGCGGGAGAAGAATCTGGAAGTGGCCATCGGGCGGCAGGTGCGCGAGTTGCGCAAGCGCCAGAGGCTCACGGGGGCCGATCTGGCCGCGCAGACGGGGCTGTCTGTGGGGATGTTGTCCAAGATCGAGAACGGGGTGATCTCGCCCTCGCTCAATACCATCTCCGCGCTGGCCCATGCGTTGCGCGTGCCGTTGGTGCAGCTGTTCTCCGGCTATGAGGAAGAGCGCGGCTGTATGCATGTGAAAGCGGGCGAGGGGGTTGAGATCGAACGCGCAGGCACACGCGCGGGGCATCAATACAGCCTTCTGGGTCATATCGGGTCCAACAATTCCGGCGTTGTGGTGGAGCCCTATCTGATCACGCTCGACAGCACGTCGGACCGGTTTCCGGCGTTCCAGCATGAGGGGATCGAGATGCTCTATATGCTGGAGGGGCGGGTGAACTACCGCCACGGCGAACAGATTTACGAGTTGGAGCCTGGGGATTCGCTGTTGTTCGATTCGGATGCGCCGCACGGGCCGGAGGTGATTGTCGAGCTTCCGGCGAAATACCTGTCGATCATCACCTATCCGCAGGCGCGTTGAGGTGCGGCGATCTTTTCATTTCGCCTAATTTTGGGGCGAATCGCCGCTTTGCTCCGCGAGTCTGAGTAAAAAGCAGGCAGGTTTCCTGAGGGTAAGAACTTTTTCCAAATAGGATAAAAACTTTCTTGAAAGGAAATTAGGTTTCCCACTAGTGAGGTTGTGACGGCGCAAGACGCCGCTGAACACACCCACTATGGAGGAACCTATGTGTGGCATTGTTGGCCTCTTCCTGAAAAAGGATGAACTGCGCCCCCAGCTGGGCGATATGCTGACCGATATGCTTATCACCATGACCGACCGCGGCCCCGACAGTGCAGGGATCGCGATCTATGGTGAAGAAGCGGACGGTATGGTGAAAATCACGGTCCAGTCGGATACGCCCGACGCGGCCTTCGCCGATCTCGATGCCGCCGTATGTGCCGCCGTCGATGCGCCGGTGACGATCAAGGTGGTCGATACCCACGCGGTTCTGACCCTGCCTGAGGCGGTCGAGCAAGAGGCCATCGCCTATCTCGAAGAGAAGGGCCTGCGGATCATGGGCTCCGGCGCGACTATGGAAATCTACAAGGAAGTCGGCCTTCCCAAAGACGTGGCGGCCCGTTTCGGCCTGCGCGACATGGGCGGCTCCCACGGCATCGGCCACACCCGTATGGCGACCGAATCCGCTGTGACCACGATGGGGGCGCACCCGTTCTCCACCGCCGACGACCAGTGCCTCGTGCACAACGGCTCGCTGTCGAACCACAACCAGATGCGCCGCAAACTCGCCAAGAAAGGCGTGTTCACCCGCTCCGAGAACGACACCGAAGTGGGCGCGGCCTATATCTCCTCGCGCATTGCCGAAGGGGCCTCTCTGGGCGAAGCGCTTGAAGGCACGATCAAGGATCTCGACGGGTTCTTCACCTTTGTGACGGGCACCAAGAACGGCTTTGGCGTCGTGCGCGACCCGATTGCCTGCAAACCCGCCGTGATGGCCGAGACCGACGACTATGTCGCCTTTGCCTCCGAATACCGGGCCTTCGCAGACCTTCCGGGCATCGAAGCAGCCCGCGTCTGGGAACCGGAACCCGCAACTGTCTATTTCTGGGAGCGATGATCCAATGACCACGACACTTGATAAAACAGTGCTCGATATGACCGCCATGGAACTCCGTGAGGTCAACACCACGCTTCAGGCCGCCGCCAAGGCACAGGCCAATGCAGCGTTTGAAATCATCAACCCGCGCGGCTCCCATGCGATGGCCTGCGGTCTTGACGGTCCGCTCGATGTGACGATCAAGGGCTCCACCGGCTACTACTGCGCCGGTATGAACAAGGACGCCACCGTCACCGTCGAAGGCTCCGCCGGTCCGGGTGTTGCCGAAAACATGATGTCCGGTGTCGTCACGATCGAAGGCGATGCCTCGCAATATGCGGGCGCGACCGGTCATGGCGGGCTTTTGAACATCAAGGGCAATGCCTCCTCGCGCTGTGGCATCTCGATGAAAGGCATCGACATTGTCGTGCATGGCAACATCGGCCACATGTCCGCCTTCATGGCGCAATCGGGCAATCTGGTTGTGCTGGGCGATGCCGGTGATGCGCTGGGCGACAGTCTCTATGAGGCACGCCTCTTTGTGCGCGGCAATGTGAAATCTCTGGGTGCCGACTGCATCAAGAAAGAGATGCGCCCCGAGCATATCGAGATCCTCAAGGAGCTTCTCGAAAAGGCCGGAGCCGACGCCAAGCCCGAAGAGTTCACGCGCTACGGTTCTGCCCGCAAGCTCTACAATTTCAACATTGATCACGCCGACGAATACTGAGGAGCGCGAGATGGACAAGACACCACAAACCGAACCGCGTCAGAGCTGGACCTTCTCCAACTCCGTCAACTCGGAAATCCGTCGTGCGGCCGACACCGGCATCTACGACATTCGCGGGGGTGGCGCGAAACGCCGCGTGCCCCATTTCGACGACCTTCTGTTTCTGGGCGCGTCCATGTCGCGCTATCCGCTCGAAGGCTATCGCGAGAAATGTGACACCTCCGTTCTGCTGGGCACCCGATTCGCGAAAAAGCCCATCGAGCTGAAAATCCCGATCACCATTGCGGGCATGTCCTTCGGGGCGCTTTCCGGTCACGCCAAAGAGGCCCTTGGCCGCGGTGCGACGATGGCGGGCACCTCCACGACCACGGGTGACGGCGGCATGACCGAAGAGGAACGCGGCCATTCCGAGAAACTCGTCTACCAATACCTGCCGTCGCGCTACGGGATGAACCCCGACGATCTGCGCCGTGCGGATGCGATTGAAATCGTGGTTGGCCAGGGCGCGAAACCCGGCGGTGGCGGGATGCTTCTGGGCCAGAAAATCACCGAACGGGTCGCGGGTATGCGCAACCTTCCGGTGGGGATCGACCAGCGCTCTGCCTGTCGCCACCCCGACTGGACCGGACCGGATGATCTGGAAATCAAAATCCTCGAAATCCGCGAGATCACCAACTGGGAAAAACCGATCTACATCAAGATCGGTGGCGCACGGCCCTATTATGACGTGGCGCTTGCCTGTAAGGCGGGGGCGGATGTGATCGTCCTCGACGGGATGCAAGGCGGCACCGCGGCCACGCAGGACGTGTTCATCGAACATGTCGGCCAGCCGACACTGGCCTGTATCCGTCCGGCGGTTCAGGCGCTTCAGGATCTGGGCCTGCACCGCGAAGTGCAGCTTGTCGTCTCCGGCGGCATCCGCAACGGGGCGGATGTGGCCAAGGCGCTTGCGCTGGGTGCGGATGCTGTGGCCATCGGCACGGCGGCTCTGGTGGCGCTGGGCGACAACGACCCGAAATGGGAGGCCGAGTATAACAAGCTGGGCACCACGGCGGGCGCCTATGACGACTGGCACGAAGGCCGCGATCCGGCGGGGATCACCACGCAGGATGTGGAACTCATGAAACGTCTCGATCCGGAAGTGGCGGGCCGCAAGCTGCGCAACTACCTCAACGTGATGACACTGGAGTGCCAAACCCTAGCGCGCGCCTGTGGTCACAATCACGTCCACAACCTCGAGCCGGAAGACCTCTGCGCCCTGACGATGGAAGCGGCGGCTATGGCACAGGTGCCGCTCGCGGGCACCAACTGGTATCCGGGCAAGCCGGGCTTTTGATCTAGAGGGGCCTTCGGGCCCTTCTTTCGTAAAAGACAGACAACAGGGATTAAAAGATGAGCAAACTTGCAAAATTCGCCGAGGAAAAAGGCGTAAAATATTTTATGGTGTCCTACACCGATCTCTTCGGCGGGCAGCGTGCCAAGCTGGTGCCTGCGCAAGCGATTGCGGATATGGAAGAAGACGGCGCGGGCTTTGCGGGCTTTGCCACATGGCTGGACCTGACGCCTGCGCACCCCGATATGCTGGCCGTGCCGGACCCTGACGCGGTGATTCAACTGCCGTGGAAACGCGATGTGGCATGGGTGCCCGCCGACTGTGTGATGGAAGGCCAGCCCGTCGAGCAGGCCCCGCGCAATGTGCTCAAGAAACTGGTCAAGGAAGCCGCCGAGACCGGCCTGCGCGTCAAGACGGGGATCGAAGCGGAATTCTTTTTGCTGACGCCGGACGGAGAGAAAATCTCCGACCCGTTCGATACGGCGGAAAAGCCCTGTTACGACCAGCAGGCGGTGATGCGCCGCTATGATGTGATTGCCGAGATTTGCGATTACATGCTGGAGCTGGGCTGGGGCCCGTATCAGAACGACCACGAGGATGCGAACGGCCAGTTCGAGATGAACTGGGAATTCGACGATGCGCTGGTGACAGCGGACCGCCATTCCTTCTTCAAATTCATGGTCAAATCCGTGGCCGAGAAACACGGGCTGCGCGCGACCTTTATGCCCAAACCCATCGAGGGTCTGACCGGCAACGGCTGTCACGCGCATATCTCGGTGTGGGATCTCGACGGCAAGACCAACGCCTTTGCCGGCAATGCCGGTGGCCAGATCGGTGAGGTGGGTCTGTCCGAACAGGGCGGGTTCTTCCTTGGCGGCATCATGAAACATGCCGAAGCTCTGGCGGCGATCACCAACCCGACGGTGAACTCCTACAAGCGCATCAACGCGCCGCGCACCATGTCGGGGGCCACTTGGGCGCCGAACACGGTGACGTGGACGGGCAACAACCGCACACACATGGTGCGCGTTCCGGGGCCGGGCCGCTTTGAATTGCGCCTGCCGGACGGGGCGGTGAACCCCTATCTGTTGCAAGCGGTCATCATCGCCGCCGGTCTGTCGGGTATCCGCTCCAAAGCAGATCCGGGCCCGCGCTATGACATTGATATGTATGCCGAAGGTCACAAGATCGAAGGCGCGCCGAAACTGCCGCTCAACATGCTCGATGCGATCCGTGCCTATGATGCCGACCCTGAGTTGAAATCCATGCTGGGCGACGATTTCTCGGCCTCTTTCATCAAGATGAAGCATCAGGAATGGAATGCTTTCGTGTCGCATTTCTCGCGGTGGGAGAAAGATAACACGCTCGACATCTGAGTGCGAAATTCCCTGAGTGAGGGTTTCCCCGCCTTCACTGTCCCTGAGGGCCCGGTTTACGCCGGGCCTTCTTTTTTGCGTAAGGCTGAGGGGGCCATGCCGAAGGCTTTGCGGAAGGCATCCGAGAAATGCGCCTGAGAGGAAAACCCCGCCATCTGCGCGATTTCGGCCAGAGGGATGCGGGTCGTCTCGATCAGTTCCTTGCCGGTTTCCAGACGGATGCGGCGGTATTCCTCCATCACCGAACGGCCCGTGGTCTCGCGGAACTGGCGTTGCAACTGGCGGGTGGAGAGGCCGGAGAGCGCGGCGATCTGGTCCTGTCCCAGAGGATCGGCGATATGCGATTGCATCAATTCCAAGGCCGCGGCGACCCCGTCGGGCAGGGGGCCATAGCGTGCGGCAAAGGAACTGCGCTGGGGCGCTTCGGCGGCGCGGACCTCGGTCTGGATGAACCAGTCGGAAATCTTCTGCGCAAACCCCGTGCCGTGGTCGCGTGCGATGATGGCATGCATCATGTCCAAGGGCGCTGATCCCCCCGCGCAGGTGTAACGGTCGCGGTCGATGACAAAGAGCTTGCGCTCCAAAAGCCAGTCGCCGGGCAGGGTCTCGAAATCGTCGTAATGGTGCCAGTGGACGGTGAACCGCCGGTTCTCCAGCAGCCCCGCTTTGGCCAGAACCACCGCCCCGCCGGAGATGCCGCCAAGCGCCACGCCGTTGCGGTCGGCCTGTCTGAGCCACGCGAAAAGAGCGGGGTCGGTGATGCGCGCAGGCGTGCCGCCCGCGACCACGAACAGCACATCATACAGCGGCATCGCATCCTGAAACGGGCGCGTCTGGAAGCTGGCCCCGACGGAGGATCGGGCCTCTGTGCCGGTGGCGGAGAGCAGGGTGATGTCATAGCGCAGGGTGGGCGAAAACAGGTTCGCCGCGCGCAGCGGTTCGAGGGCCGAGGCGGTCGACAGAAGCGCATATCCGTCGAGCAGGAGAAAGGCGATTCGGCGCATGGGCACACTCCGGCAGGTTTTTGGACATCATGTCCTGATAAAGAAACTATATGACCTTATGATGGAAGAACAGCGCCAAAATCACCGCTAGAACAAAGGTGTGATGAAGGAGCGCATCTATGAAATTCTCAGGTTTCAAAGTCGTGAAAGAGGCCCTGACCGGGCATAAGGGTTGGACGCCTCTGTGGCGCAATCCGGAGCCGAAACCCGCCTATGACATCGTGATTGTCGGCGGCGGCGGACATGGGCTTGCGGCGGCCTATTACCTTGCCAAGACCTTTGGCAAACTGAACATCGCCGTGTTGGAAAAGGGCTGGATCGGGTCCGGCAATGCGGGTCGGAACACAACGATCATCCGCTCCAACTACCTGTTGCCGGGCAACCAGCCCTTCTACGAGTTCTCGATGAAGCTCTGGGAAAATCTGGAACAGGACACGAATTTCAACTCGATGGTGTCCCAGCGGAGCATTATCAACCTGATCCATTCGGACGGGCAGCGCGATGCCTTCCGCCGTCGTGGCAATGCGATGATGATCTCGGACGCAGGTGCGCGGCTGTTGAGCCGGGAACAGCTCAAGGACATGGTGCCCTTCCTGAATTTCGACAATGCGCGGTTCCCGATCAAGGGCGGGCTGATGCAGACCCGTGCGGGCACGGCGCGGCACGATGGTGTGGTCTGGGGCTATGCGCGTGGCGCGGATATGCGCGGCGTGGACATTATCCAGAATTGCGAAGTCACCGGCTTCAAGATCGAAGACGGGCGTGTGCTCGGGCTGGAAACCTCGCGCGGCTTTATCGGGGCGAAAAAGGTCGGCGTCTCTGTCGCGGGCTCTTCAAGCCGTGTCATGGCCAAGGCGGGGATGCGCCTGCCGATTGAAAGCCATGTGCTACAGGCCTTTGTCACCGAAGGGCTGAAACCCACTATTCCGGGCGTCATCACCTTTGGCGCGGGGCATTTCTATGTCAGCCAGTCCGACAAGGGCGGGCTTGTATTCGGTGGCGATATTGACGGCTACAATTCCTACGCACAGCGCGGCAATCTGCCGGTGGTCGAGGATGTGGTCGAAGGCGGCATGGCGCTCATGCCGATGATCGGGCGCGCGCGACTATTGCGCGGTTGGGGCGGTCTGCTGGATATGTCCATGGACGGCTCTCCGATCATCGACAAGACCCATATCGACGGGCTCTATCTCAACGCGGGCTGGTGTTACGGCGGGTTCAAGGCCACGCCGGCCTCCGGCTATGCCTTTGCGCATTTGCTGGCGACAGACACCCCGCACGAGACCGCGACCGCCTTCCGCATGGATCGCTTCAACCGCGGTTATGTCATTGACGAAAAGGGCGTTGGCGCCCAACCCAATTTGCACTGAGGTAGAGAGCTATGTTGATCCCTCATCCCCTTCTCGGCCTGCGCGACAGTCAGGAATTTACCTATCTGGGCGACGCGGCGCTGATGAACCGGCCCGATCCTGCCACCCCTGACGCCGAAGCGGTGTTTTGCGACTATGTTTTCCTGCGGGACAATCCGGCGGGCGTGCATCGTGAACTGTGGTTCCACGAGCAGGGCGACCGGAGCTGGCTTGTCGTCACGCGCGACACCACGACCCATGAAATCCTCGGTGCCGAACTTGCCTCCGATGTGAAAGGAGCTGCCAAATGACCCGTCTCACAGGTGGTCTCGTTGACCGGTCCAAACCGCTGAATTTCACCTTCAACGGCAAATCCTTCAAAGGTTTCGAGGGCGACACGCTGGCCTCGGCCCTGCTGGCCAATGGCGTGCAGCTTATGGGGCGCAGTTTCAAATACCACCGCCCGCGCGGGGTGTTTGCCGCAGGGTCCGAAGAGCCCAACGCTATGGTCGAATTGCGCACCGGCGCGCGGCAGGAGCCGAACACACGGGCCACAGTGACCGAGCTTTTCGACGGTCTCACGGCGCGCTCGCAAAACCATATGGGGCCGCTGGAGCGCGACCTTCTGGCGGTTAATGACGTGCTCTCGCCTTTCTTTGCGGCGGGGTTCTATTACAAGACCTTCATGTGGCCGAAAGCCTTCTGGGAAAAGCTCTACGAGCCTGCGATCCGCAAGGCGGCGGGGCTTGGGTCGCTGTCGATGCTGCCCGATCCCGATGATTACGACAAAGGTTTCCTGCATTGCGATCTCCTGGTCGTAGGCGGCGGGGCTGCGGGGTTGTCGGCGGCGCTGACCGCGGGTCGCGCAGGGGCCGAGGTCGTTCTCGCCGATGAGGATTTCGCGCTTGGCGGGCGGCTTTTGATGGAAAGCGACCTGCTGGACGAGGCGGAGGCCACTGCATGGATTGCGGCGGTGAAGGCCGAGCTTGAGAGCCTGCCCAATGTGCGCATCATGACCCGCACCACGGTGTTCGGCGTCTATGATCACGGCATTTTCGGCGCGGTGGAGCGGGTGTCGGATCACCTGCCCACACCGGGCGACAATGTGCGCCAGACCCTGTGGCGGATCACCGCGAAACGGACCGTGCTGGCGGCAGGGGCCACAGAGCGGCATATTCCCTTTGCCGACAATGACCGCCCCGGCGTGATGCTGGCCGGTGCGATGCGGGCCTATGCGAACCGCTGGGCGGCCAGTCCGGTCAAACAAGGCAGTGACGCGATTGCGATTTTCACCAATGGCGATGACGGGCACCGCACGGCGATGGACCTGATGGCCAAAGGCGCGAAGGTGCTGGGCGTGATTGATGCCCGCGCGGACGCCAAAGCCTTTGGCGATTACGAGCTGTTCGCAGGGGCGACGGTCACAGGCACCAAGGGGCGTCTGGGCCTGAGCGCTATCGAGATCACCCGTGGCGGCCAGTCGCAATGGCATTCCGTGGGCGCTCTGGGTGTGGCTGGCGGCTGGAACCCGAATGTGCATCTGTCGTCCCATCATCGCGGGCGTCCGGTCTGGGACGAGCGGCTTCTGGCCTTTGTGCCAAGCCCCGACGGGCCGAAAGGTCTCATCCCTGCCGGTGCGGCAGCGGGCAAGGGCGGCACGGCCGAGGCGTTGCAGGACGGTATGGCTGCGGCAATCAGGGCTTTGGCCGAGCTGGAGATCACAGCCGCCGAGCTTCCCCTGCCGAAAGCTGAAAATGCCTCTGCGGAACAGGCGGCCTTCTGGCATGTTCCGGGGACAAAGCGGGCCACGAGAAAAAGGGCATGGGTGGATTTCCAGAACGATGTGACCGTGAAGGACATCGCGCTGGCGCATAAGGAAAATATGAAGCCGGTCGAGCATCTGAAACGCTGGACCACGCTGGGTATGGCCACGGATCAGGGCAAGACCTCGAACATTTCCGCGCTGGCGGTGATGGCCGAACTGACCGGCAAATCCATCCCCGAGACAGGCACGACGATCTTTCGTCCGCCTTACACGGGGGTTTCCCTGTCGGTGTTGGGCGGCGGTGATACGGGGCCTCTCTTCCGCCCGCGCCGTCTGACACCGACGCATTATTGGGCCGAGGCGCAGGGCGCTGAATTTGTCGAAGTGGGCCAATGGATGCGGGCACAATATTTCCCGCAAAAAGGCGAGACCACATGGCGCGAGACCGTGGACCGCGAAGTGCTGGCCGTGCGCTCCGGTGTGGGGTTGTGCGATGTGACCACACTGGGCAAGGTCGATGTGCAGGGCGCGGACGCGGGCGAGTTTCTCAACCGTATCTATGCCAACATGATGGGCACGCTGAAAGTCGGCAAGGTTCGCTATGGCCTCATGCTGCGCGAGGACGGTCACGCCTATGACGATGGCACCTGTGCGCGGCTGGGTGAGGATCACTATGTGGTCACGACGACCACTGCCAATGCGGGTCTGGTCTATCGCCAGATGGAATTTGCCCGTCAATGCCTCTGGCCGGAGCTTGACGTGCAGTTGATCTCCACCACCGACGCATGGGCGCAGATTGCCGTGGCCGGTCCGAAGTCGCGCGAACTTCTGTCGCGGCTCGTGGACGGGTTCGATATGTCGAACGAGGCCTTCCCCTTTATGGGCTGTGCCGAGTTGACCATCTGCGGCGGGTTGCGGGCGCGACTGTTCCGTATCTCGTTTTCCGGTGAACTGGCCTATGAGATCGCCGTGCCTGCCCGTTTTGGTCAGGCGCTGATGGAGCGGCTGATGGAGAAGGGCGCGGATCTGGGCGTGACCCCTTACGGGACGGAGGCGCTGGGCGTGCTGCGGATCGAGAAGGGCCACGCGGCAGGGGCCGAACTCAACGGCCAGACCACGGCGCAGATGTTGGGTCTGGGCAAGATGGTTTCCGCCAAGAAAGACAGTATCGGCGCGGTGATGTCGCGGCGCGAGGGCCTTGCGGCGGACACGCGGCGGCTTGTGGGCTTCAAATCCGTGGAGCCGCAGACACAGGCCATGGCCGGTTCGCATCTCTTCACAGAAGGGGCGGCGCAGACGATGGACACCGATCAGGGTTGGCTCACCTCGTCGTGCTACTCGCCGCATCTGGAAAGCTATATCGCGCTCGGCTTCCTTGAGAATGGCGATACGCGTCTGGGCGAAGTGCTGGTCGCGGCCAACCCGCTCGAAGGGCAGGCCGTGAAGGTCGAGGTGGTCTCTGCCCATTTTGTTGATCCCGAAGGAGGACGTCTCCGTGATTGATCTTGTGACTGATTTAACCCCGATCTGTGCGCTTGGCGGCACGGTGGCCCGTATCGAGACCTTTGGCGGTCTGACGATTAAGGAAGATTCGGAGCTTGGTCTGGCCTCGCTGGCCTTGCGCAAGGGCCAGAGCGCGCCGCAGCCTTTTGGTTTGACGCTGCCCGATGTGGGGCAGGCCGTATCGAAAGGCAGCTATGGCGCTTTCTGGACCGGACGTGACCAGTGGATGATCGAAGGACAGGGGCAGGGCGCGACTGATTTCGCCGCAGCTGTCAGGGCCGAAGCCTCTGACGCCACTGTGACGGAACAGACCGACGGGTTCACCGCCTTTGAAATCACCTCAGCACACGGGCCCGCTCCGATCGAGGCGCTGATGCGCAAGCTCGTCAACATCGACCCGAAGGCCTTGGGCGCGGGGCAGACCACACGCACGGGGCTGGAACATATGACGGTCTTTCTGATACGCCGCGCCGACGACCGGCTGGCCGTGATCGGGATGCGCACATTGGCGGGGTCGCTGTGGCATGCCTTGGCCGTGGCTGCGCGCCGCCTTGAAGATTGAGTTGGAGAAAAGCATGACTGCACAAATCATTGACGGGAAGGCCTTTGCCGCCACCGTTCGCGAAAAGGTTGCCGCCCATGTGGCGCGTCTGAAAGAGGTTCACGGGATCACCCCCGGACTGGCCGTGGTGCTGGTGGGGGAAGACCCTGCAAGTCAGGTCTATGTGCGCAACAAGGGCAAGCAGACCGTGGAATGTGGCATGAACTCTTACGAGCATAAACTGCCCGCAGAGACGTCAGAAGCCGATCTTCTTGCACTTATCGAACAACTGAATGCCGATCCTGAAGTGCATGGCATCCTCGTGCAACTGCCTTTGCCGGACCATCTCGACAGTGATCTGGTGATCAATGCCATCGCGCCTGAAAAAGATGTGGACGGGTTCCATATCTCCAATGTCGGTCTGCTGGCGACGGGGCAGAAAAGCATGGTGCCTTGCACGCCGCTGGGCTGTCTCATGATGCTGCGCGATCACCTCGGCAGCCTCTCCGGTCTCAATGCCGTGGTTGTGGGGCGCTCGAACATTGTCGGCAAACCGATGGCACAATTGTTGCTGCGGGACAGCTGCACCGTGACCATCGCGCATTCGCGCACCAAGGACATCGAAGAGGTCTGCCGCCGCGCCGATATTCTGGTTGCCGCCGTGGGGCGCCCCGAGATGGTCACTGGCGACTGGGTCAAGCCCGGCGCGACCGTGATCGACGTGGGTATCAACCGGATCGACGCGCCGGAAAAAGGTCTGCGCGAGGATGGCACCGTGAAAACCAAACTCGTGGGGGATGTCGAATTTGACAGCGCCAAGGAGGTTGCCGGTGCGATCACGCCGGTGCCCGGTGGTGTCGGTCCGATGACCATTGCCTGTCTTCTGGCCAATACGGTGACGGCAGCCTGCCGCGCCAACGGTCTTCCCGAGCCCGAAGGGCTCACCGCTTAATCAACGATAAAAACACTAGAAAACAATACCAACATCGAGGGCGCGCTTCAGGGGAGCGCCTTGCATCTGGAGAACAAGATGACGAAATATTGCCTCACCGTGACCTGCGCGACCCAGCGCGGGATCGTCGCCGCCATCGCCACCTTCCTCGCGGAGCACGGGTGTAACATCACCGACAGTTCGCAGTTCGACGACTCGGACACGGGCCATTTTTTCATGCGGATCAGCTTTGAGTCGCAGGAAAACGCGGATCAGGCTGCGCTTGAAGACGCTTTCGCCCCCATCGCCAAAGACTTCGGCATGACCTACGCCTTCCACGACGAGAGCGTGAAGATGAAAGTGGTCATCATGGTCTCGCGTTTCGGCCATTGTCTGAACGACCTGCTCTACCGTGTGCGCATTGGTGCGCTGCCGGTCGAGATCGTGGCGGTGATCTCGAATCACATGGATTATCAGAAGGTTGTGGTGAATAACGACATCCCCTTCCACTGCATCAAAGTGACCAAGGAGAACAAGCCCGAAGCCGAAGCCGCGATCATGAAAGTGGTCGAGGATTCAGGTGCCGAGCTGATCGTTCTGGCGCGCTACATGCAGATCCTGTCGGACGAGATGTGCCAGAAAATGTCGGGTCGGATCATCAACATCCACCACTCGTTCCTGCCCTCGTTCAAAGGCGCGAACCCCTACAAACAGGCCTATGCGCGAGGCGTGAAGCTGATCGGGGCAACCTCTCACTATGTGACCGCCGATCTGGATGAGGGTCCGATCATCGAACAGGACACCGTCCGCGTCACCCATGCGCAAAGTCCGGAAGATTACGTCTCTCTGGGTCGTGACGTGGAAAGTCAGGTGCTTGCCCGCGCCATCCACGCCCACGCCAATCACCGCGTGTTCCTGAACGGCAACAAGACGGTGGTCTTCCAGGCATCGCCGGGCAGCTATAGCTCGGAAAGAATGGGGTGAGAACCGGTCCGGCTTTGCCGGATTTAAAGGTCCAGTGGACCTTTGAAAGGTTCGAACGCCCGAGCACACTTGCGAGGGCTGGGTCTTGCCGCCGCACACTTGCGGGCGCAGGGTAAACGTCCTCGTAGACCAGCGAAGGCCGGATAAAGCCTTCCAAACACCAATATTCCCAAGAGGCGTGGTTTTTCCGCGCCTCTTTTGCGTCTGTGACCGCATCGCTCTGGACCAATTCTCCAAAATTGGTCTAATAGGCGGAGACCTCACAGGATTAATCCCTTGCCCAACGCTTCCCTGCCTCCTTCTCCGACCTCGCTTCCCGGTGCGACCGTGAAATATGTGATCGAGACGCTGACCACGCGGATCGTGACGCAGGAATATGCTACCGAAGAACGGCTCCCCTCCGAGCGTCAGCTGGCGCAGGAGCTTGGCGTGGCACGCAATACCGTGCGCGAGGCGCTGGACCAGTTGGAAACGCGCGGGATGATCCGGCGGCGGGCAGGGTCGGGCTCTTTCGTGACCTATAATCCGGACGGGGCAGGGGCGGCGCTATCGCCTGTGGCCTCGGAGACGGGGCCGCTGCAATTGCAGGTGATGCGCGGGATTTTAGAGCCTGAAATGGTGCGGTTGGCCATCGTCAACATGTCGCCGAAACAGATCGAGGCGCTCTCTGTCGTGCTCTCGAAGATGGAAGCGGTGCAGGCGGATGCGACCGCCTTTGTCACGCTGGAAGAAGAGTTCCACCGGCTGATTGCGGAGGGCACGGGCAATCCGCTTTTGATTGCGTGCTACAATCTGGTGCTGGACGCGCGGCGGCAATCGTTTCGTGCGGCCATGTATCGCCGCCACCTGACGCCTGCGCGGATCGAGATATACCAGCGCGGCTATAACGGGCTGTTCAACGCCATCGCGGCGCGGGACATTGAGGAGGCTTCCGAGTTCATGAAACTCGCGTTGATTGAAGACCAGCGCCTGTTGCTTCAGGAAGACTGACCTTCGCAGGGCAAATTGGTTGGGCCAATTTCCGGACTGTCTCTTGCGCCCTACGTCTCTCACATGATCCAGTTTTCAGGTCCAAGACCTCGCCGCGAATCTGTCTAAACGGAGGCGCGGGGGCTGTGCGGCACCATATCCAGCGTGAATGTGCCCTGTCATCGCTGTGTTTCTCAGGTTTTCGGGGTTCGCGCGTCGCTTATAATTTCATCATGGGGCGATCATGTAGTGGTCGTTTGACCTAAAAAGTGGCGTCCGCAGGGTGAAGCTAAATTCCTGACAGGAAAAAAGTTTGACCGGTGGTGATCCGCACCCCCTCATGAAAGGCACTGAGTGAGCCAGTTCGCACAATTGGTATAAACCAAATCTGGCTTGGAATTTAGGTCACGTTCACAGGACAGGGAGAACGACTTGGAACAGGATCTTGCATCCTTGGCTGCCGCGGTTGCGGAGCTACAGGGGAATCACGCCGCGACAAACGGTACATTTTCCGAGACTTTCTACTATCTGACGATCCCGCTCATGGTGCTGATCCATGCCGGGTTCCTCGCATATGAAATGGGGGCATCGCGCTCGAAGAACGCGTTGGCCTCGGGCATCAAGAACATCCTCGCCTTCGCGATGATCGTGCCTTTCTTCTACTTTATCGGCTGGTGGATTTACTGGGCCTTCCCGACAGGTCTGACGCTGTCCGAAGGGGCCATGGGCATCTCCGGTCTGGCCTATGCCAATGACGTTGCTCTGCCGTGGAGCCAGTATATGGGCCCGAACCTCGATGACCGCGCATCCGGCGTGTTCTGGGGGGCCTTCGTGCTGTTCGCGGCGACCACGGCCTCTATCATGTCAGGCGGTGTGATCGAGAGGATCAAGCTCACGGGCTTTGTTGTTCTGGCCATTGTTCTTGGCTCTTTCGTCTGGATTCTGGCAGGCGCATGGGGCTGGCATGCAGATGGCTGGCTGGTTACCAAGTTCGGCTATCATGACTTCGGTGCCGCAGGTGTTGTGCATATGATCGCGGGTTTCTTTACCCTTGGTGTGCTCATCAATCTCGGGCCGCGGATCGGCAAGTTCAACGCGGACGGCTCGGCCAACAACATTCCGGGTCACTCCATGCCGATGACGCTCATCGGTCTGATGCTGATCATCGCCGGTTTCTGGGGCTTTCTCATGGGCTGTGTGATTGTTCCGGGTGAAGCCTGGTCCTGGGGTAACGAGATCGAAGCCACGATCTACGGCACGCCCATGACGATCTCCGGCATGACCTTCAACACGTTGATGGCCTTTGCAGGCGGTATCATCGGCGCATGGATGGTGACACGCGATCCGTTCTGGATGATGTCCGGCGCTCTGGGCGGGATCATCTCGGCTGCTGCCGGTCTGGATCTCTGGTATCCGCCCATGGCCTTTGCCATCGGCTTTATCGGGGCCTGCATGATGCCCTATGTGGCCTCTTTCATCGAGCGTCGTGGCGTCGATGATGCGGTTGGTGCCTTTGCTGTGCACGGGTTCCTCGGCATGTGGGGTCTCATCTCGGTGGGTATCGCGGCCCAAGGTTATCCGGCGCTGTTCGGTGAAGATGTCATCGAGACCTCTTTCCTCGGCCAGCTTGTCGGTGCCATCACGATGGGTCTTCTGGGCTTTGTTCCGGGCTATGTGGTCTCTTACCTGCTGAAAGTCACCGGACAGCTTCGCGTCCCGAAAGAAGCAGAGATCATGGGTCTCGACGCGGTCAAAGTGCCTGCCGATGCCTATCCCGAATCCCTTCATCCCTCGGTCAGCCCGGCTGAGTGATCCCTCGAAAAGGAAAGGACTATCAATATGGAAGCTCCATTTGACGCAACATCCTGGGACGGCATCACCGGCGCGATCTACGCTGGCTACGGTTCCGTCGAAGGTCTCTGGCTCCTGCTGGTTCTGGCCATGGTCGTCACCGCGATCGTGTTTGGCTGGAAACATGAAGAGCACGCCTACAAGGCGACCGAGAAGAAAGACTGATCTCACGAGATAGGGGTTTACCCCTTTCCCTGAACCGGCGGCGCCCCCGCCGCCGGTTTTCCTAAAACGCAAAAGAATACGACCCTAAGGACAAGACAATGATCACATCATGGAGATTTTCCGCTCTGGCAGACCGGCACCGCGCGCTTGGCTCTGATCTGGAGGACTGGAGCGGTATGGGCACGGCCTGGAGCTATGACAAGGATCAGACGGAGGAATATCTGGCGATCCGCACCAAGGCGGGTGTCATGGATGTCTCGGGGCTGAAGAAAGTCTATGTCGTCGGCCCTCATGCGCAATATGTGCTCGACAAGGCTACGACCCGTAATATCGAAAAGCTGAAACCCGGCCGTTCGACCTATGCCACCATGCTCAATGACGCTGGCAAGTTCGTGGACGACTGTGTGATCTACCGCCTCGGGCCGCAGAATTTCATGGTTGTGCATGGTTCCGGCGCGGGTCACGAGCAGATGACCAAATATGCCGCCGGCCGCAATGTTGCGGTGATCTTTGACGATGACCTGCATGACATTTCTCTGCAAGGGCCGCTGGCCGTGGACTATCTGGAAAAGCATGTGCCGGGCATCCGTGACGTGGTCTATTTCAGCCATATCCAGACGACGCTCTTTGGCAAGCCGGTGATGATTTCCCGCACGGGCTACACAGGTGAGCGCGGCTACGAGATTTTCTGCCGCCGTCAGGATGCCGTGGAAATCTGGGACACAATCGTTGCGGAAGGCGAGGCGATGGGCATCATCCCGACGCGCTTCACCACGCTCGACTGGCTGCGTGCGGAGAGCTATCTTCTGTTCTTCCCCTATGACAATTCGGAAATGTATCCGTTCGAGAACGAAGGCCCCGGCGACACGCTTTGGGAACTGGGTCTCGATTTCACCGTATCCAAAGGCAAGACCGGTTTCCGTGGTGCCGAGGAGCATTACCGTTTGAAAGGCAAGGAGCGTTTCAAAATCTACGGTGTGAAACTCGAAGGCACAGAGCCCGCCGCCGAAGGCGCGCCTTTGCTCAAGGATGGCAAAGAGGTGGGTGTTGTGACCATCGGCATGTATTCGCCTTTGAACGAGCACAACGTGGGCATTGCCCGTATGCCGGTTGATTGCGCCGTGGAGGGCACGGAACTGACCGTGAAGAACCCCGATGGCGAGATCAAGGCCGTGGCACATCCGATGCCCTTCTATGACGTCGACAAGAAGCGACGCACCGCCAAGGGCTAACCCTCATAACGCACAAAGACTTATGAGGCGGGCACAGGTCGGTGCCCGCCTCCTGAGACCAACAGGATTTCGCTGGAAACACGCAATGCCGAACACTGAATTTACCCCTTCAATCCCGAGCAGGCCGACCTATACGGGGCTTGTCTCGCAAGGCGCGGCCCCCGCGATCATGGTCGCGGATGAGGCGGGCGCGGGTGCGCTTGCCGATCTGGCCGCCTCTGATGCCTCCGTCATGGACCATGCCTATGTGGTGTTGATCGGATGTGGCGTGGATGTGCTGCGCACTCCCGCCCCCGCTGCCGTGCATGAAGCACCGGATTTTGACGCCGCCACACCTGTCATCACGCAGCTTCTGGGCGAGGCGCGCATGGGCACGCAGCTTTATCTGGCCGGCTCCGAAGGGCTGATCGGCCATGTCAGTGCCATCGCTTTCGCCCAAGGTCTGCCGCTTGATGTCATCCAGAGCGAACATCGCGGCCCTATCGCGCGCCGGATGCAATGTGTGCATTGCAAGGGCATCACCGAGGATGTGACGACCGATCCCTTTACCTGTAGCCACTGCGGGCTGACGCTTTTCGTGCGGGACCATTTCTCCCGCCGTCTGGGCGTGTTCCAAGGGGTTTGCGTCGATGCGGAAACGCCGGGTGTGGTGCCTGAAACCGTGGAGATCCGCCCATGAAGCTTGCGTTGAAAGTCACCGAAGTCGAAACGCTTTCGCCGCTGGTCAAACGCTTCCGCTTTGAAGACCCGACAGGGGCGACGCTGCCGGTATTCTCGGGCGGGGCGCATATCACGGTGGAGATGCCGGAAGGCGATATCATCCGCCGCAATTCCTATTCCCTGATTTCCGATCCCTATGACGGGTCGGCCTATGAGATCGCCGTGCGGCGTGAGGATCAGGGGCGGGGCGGTTCGCTCTATATGCATACGAAAGTGTCGGAAGGTGATGAAATCACCGTTTCTACGCCATCAAACCTGTTCCAGCTTGATCTGCGCGCGCGCAAACATGTGTTGATCGGCGGCGGCATCGGCATCACGCCGTTTCTGTCGCAACTCAAGCAACTCGACATGGAGCAGAAACCCTACGAACTGCATTACGCCGCGCGCACGCGGGACGAGGCAGCGGGTCTGAAGCTTCTGCCCGAGTCGGCGCATATCCATGTGCATATCTCGGATGAAGGCGCGCGGATGGATCTGGGTGCTATTCTCGACGGGCAACCGCTGGGCACCCATGTCTACACCTGCGGCCCCGAAGGGCTAATTGAGGCTGTGGCCGATCAGGCGGCGCGTCTGAACTGGCCCGAAACGGCGGTGCATTCGGAAGCCTTCTCGGCCCCACCGCCGGGGGAACCCTTTGATGTCGTCGTGAAATCCACCGGCCAGAGCATCACGGTGAAAGCCGATCAAAGCCTTCTTGAGGCGCTGGAAGAGGCCAAGGTGGAGGTGGAGTATTCCTGCCGTGGCGGAGCCTGCGGGCGCTGTCAGACCAAGGTGACGGCCTGCGACGGGCGCATTTTGCACAATGATCACTGGCTCTCGGAAGACGAGCGTGCCGCACAACAAGACATCATGCCCTGCATGTCGCGTTTCAAAGGCACGCGGCTTGAACTGGACCTGTGAGGAGACGGACCTATGACCATGCACTTCAATGACGAAACCTTTCGGGGTGATTACACCTATCACAATTCCCCCGAAGCCATCCGCCGCTTTCCGTTCCCGTTCGATCAGGACAGCTACATGTATTCGGTCAACATCGAACAGCATCCGGGTGGGCCGAAAGGCACGCCGTTCGAATTCAAATTCGATGTGGACGAGCACTATGTGGCGGAGATGAAGGACCGCGAGATCACGCTGGCGGAAGACCCGCTGCGCTGTCAGTCCCTGCCGCATATGGAGCTTGCGGGCTGGGATTTGCTCGAACTCATCATGGTGTCGAAGGCGCGCGACTATCCGGACCTGTTCACGCTGCACCGTGATGGCAATGACTGGCACTGGATCAACAAGCCGCTCGGGATCGAAAAGAAATTCACCTTCCTCGACCCGACCACGCTGCCGTGTGGGCCGATGGAATATATCACCCGCCAGACTCAGGGCGATTTCGCGCTTTTGCATGAGCGGGACGGAAACCTCTGGATGGATGCAGGGATGGTGACATCTCAGGCGGACTGGTCGCTGGATTTCGATGTGGGGATGAACTTTTTCGAATGGCACGCGCCCGTGCCGAAAGCACGCAAGATGGGCGTGTTCGACAAGGCGCTGAAATTCCTGCTGGCCGTGGGGCAGGGGCAGCACTACCGCCGCCTGAACTGGACCATGACCGTGAACCCGCGTCTCGACACAAGCCCCGAGAACTACCACAAATGGGGGCCGGAGAAGCGCACCATCACGCCGGAGAATGTCGGGCAGAAACAATTCCTGCGCGTTGAGTTGCAGACCTTTTTCCGCCTGCCGCGCTCCAATGCGCTGGCTTTTCCGATCCGCTGCTATCTTGCCAATCTCGAAGACCTTGCTAGTGTTCCCAAATGGGGTCGCCGCCTGCACCGTGTGCTGCGCGACATTGACCCTGATCTGGCGGATTACAAAGGCTTTGCAGTCAATCAGGAGACCATCGTGACCTATCTCTCGCAATTCGATGACGGCGCGCCAACATCGCCCGGCATTTTCCCGGACGCATAGATATGGCGTGGGTTCTGCTGACAATCGCGGGGCTTCTGGAGGTGGTTTGGGCCACCGCCATGAAGTCCTCCAACGGGTTTTCCGTGTTCTGGCCGAGTGTGCTGACGGTGGTCGCCATGCTCGCCTCTTTCGGTCTGCTCTCGGTTGCGATGAAGAGCCTGCCGTTGGGCACGTCCTATATGGTCTGGGTCGGCATCGGTGCCATCGGGGCGTTTATCGCCGGAATCATCCTGCATGGTGAGGCGCTGAACCTGTCGCGCATTGCGGCGGCGGCTTTGATCGTGGCGGGAATGGGGTTGATGAAGATCAGCACCTGAGCGGGTTACAGCCCCGCCAAGCGATGCGCCTGTTCCAGAACCGCGCGGCGCAGACCTGCGGGCGGTTCATAGAGACGCCCGCCAACCGGCCCGAGACTGTCCAGAAGTGCGGCGATCATCGCGGCCTTTCGGGCGATTTCTGCCTCCTCCAGATCGGGGGCGAACTCTGTGATCATGTCTTCGAGCACGGCGTTGTGGAACCGGCAGGTCGCGGCGAAATGGCGGGCCGGTCCGTCGTGGCGCTGCGCCAGATCCTTGAGGGCGGTGGTGATCAGCCGCGCTCGGGGATCGGCGGCGCGGTCCATGCGGAAGGTCAGATAGGCATGAAACCTCTCGCGCGGGTCGGGCATTTTGAGCGTGCCTTTCCGGCGCAATTCCTCGAACCGTTCGGCCAGCGCATAACGTGTCAGCGCGGTCAGGAGATCGTCCTGCGTGGTGAAGTAATATTGCAGATTGCTCAGCCGCATATCACAGCGCCGCGCCAGTGCGCGAAAGCTCAGCCCGCTCACCCCGTCGCTTGCGAGCACTTCGACGGCTTCTTCGAGAACTTTCTCGACCGTTGCGCGGCTGCGTGAGGAGGGGGCGGAGACACCGTAAATTTCGTTGGTCGCGGCACCTGTTTTCAACTGTTCAATCAGGGCATCAAGCGTAAGGGGCATTTGAAATCTCGGGTCTTTAATCGCGGGTCGTGAAACTTTGATCACTGGGCCTACTGCGCCGGAGATGTGAGGTCAATCACTGAGAACAAATAGGGCGCCCGATCGGAGCGCCCTGTTTTGCCAGGATGTTGATGCCTACCCGCTGTCAGAGTCGGTTGGAAATCCAGCGGCACTGATAGGGGGCAAAGGTGATGTTCGGATTGGACAGGTCGATCTTTTTCCCCGTCAACAGGTCATACCAGTTTTCGCCTTCGATCAGGTTGATCGCAATATGCGGCACTTCGACCTCTTTGTCGGTGACGTTATGGATCGCGAAAATCGACTGATCGCGGGCGGGAGACTGCCGCCAGATACCGAAAATCTCTTCGCCCAGTTGCATGGTGAACTGGGTGGCATTCGGGTGGAATGCTTTTTGCGCGATGCGAATGGAGATCCGGCGCTTCATTTCCGCCAGAACCTGAGCATTTTCGCTTTCGGGGTCGTCGAGCAGTTTGCGCAGTTCCGGATAGTCCCAGCGATGCCGGTTGATGGCACGTTTGACACCGGTTTTCTCGACGCCCGCGTGATCGTTATGGGTGGCGAGAAGCGAGTGGATGTAGAAGGCAGGCACCCCTTCGAGCGACATGACGATGGTCTGGGAACACAGGAAGCGCGCGACTTGATGATCGTCCTCGCCCCCTTTGATCGTGCCTTTGAGCGCATCGAAATAGGTGATGTTGAGCTCGTAGGGTTTTTCCGAGCCATCCGGCAGTGCGCGCATGGAGACAAGCCCGCCAAAGTCGCGCACGCACTGGATCACTTCGCCCAGTTCTTCGGGCGCCAGAAGCCCTTCAGCCCCGCGCACACCGATCCCGTCATGAGAGGCGGCAAAGTTGAGATAGGCGCAGCCCAGTTGCGCAGGCGGCATCCGCATGAGCCACTGGTTGAGATAGGTGGAGCTTCCCGACAGAAGCGCATGCAGCAGCAGCGGCGGCAGCGAGAAGTTGTAGATCATATGCGCTTCGTTGCGGTTGCCGAAATAGCTCAGGTTTTCCGCATTGGGCACATTGGTCTCGGTCAGAAGCACCACACGTTCTTCGGCATAGTCGCACAACAGCCTCATCAGGCGCACGATGGCATGGGTCTGGGGCAGGTGGATGCAGGATGTGCCAAGCTCTTTCCAGATGAAGGCCACAGCATCAAGCCGCACAATGCGCACGCCCTTGTCGATATGCAGGCGCATGATCCGCAGGAATTCCAGCAGGACTTCGGGATTGTGGAAATCCACGTCGACCTGGTCATGGCTGAAGGTGCACCAGACATGTTTCGGCCCGTTGACCGTGTTCACCTCGCGCAGCAGGGGCGAGGTGCGCGGGCGCACGACCTGACTGACATCGGTGTCGGGATCAACCTCGACAAAGAACTTGTCATAGGGGGCATGGCCCTGACGGTATTCGGAGAACCATGTGGACATGGAAGAGACGTGGTTCAGCACCAGATCGGACATCAGGCGGAATTCGCTTCCGATGCGCTCGATGTCGGCCCATTCGCCAAGCTGGCTGTTCACTTGACGGTAATCCGTGACCGCGAAACCGTCGTCGGAGGTGAAGGGAAAGAAGGGCAGGATATGCACACCATGCACCACGCCCTTGAGATAGCGATTGAGAAAATCGCGCAACAGGTCCAGCGGCTTGTGCTGACCGTCCACAAGGGAATTGCCGTAGGTGATGACCAGCGTGTCGGTCTCGTTCCAGAGACTGTTGCCCGGTGCGCGGGTGCGGGAGCGCGGTTTCGTTCCTTCGGGCCAGAATGCATCCACGATTTGTTCGGCAAGCTGCTTGCTGTCCAGCTCCGGATAAATCTGTTCGATCAGCGCGCGCAGCCGTGTGCTGATTTGCGAAGATGGTTTGGCCATCGGCGTCCCCTTCGTGGTTGTCTTTTCTTCGGGATAGAACAGACCCTCTGCACAGGTTCAATGCAGGTTTCGGGGAAAACGAAGCTTTCTTGTGCAAATTTTAAGGAAAGAGCGAAAGCGCTTTGAAACCTGCTTTATTTTTGGGCAGTCGAAACAGTTTCGGTGAAATTGGCTGCTTTTCGCGAGAGATGGACGGCCTGTGCGGGCGTGCTTTCAGACTCGGTCGCCAACTGCCGTGTCAATCAGCCAACCGCCCGGACCGGCGATATGATCGGGCAGGGTCACGATCATCGCCTCGCGGATCGCGATGGTGGTCATGATGGCCATGGCCAGTTGATCAAAGGTGACATCGAACAGAGACATGCTGGTTCTCCCGTAGCTTGCACAGGAAGTTCTGTCAGGAGAATCGGGCTGAATTGGGGCGAGGCTTGGGCCGCTTTGGGGAGGTTCGCGAGATTTGATATGTTTCGGAACAACGGCTTGAAGGCCCCGCCCTCAATGCGCGAAACACTCAGGCTTTGAACGGATCATCCGGATAGCCGACGCCCACAAGATAAAGCCCCTCGGGCGGGCATACCGGACCACAGGCCGCACGGTCGCAGGCCTCCAGCGCCTGTGTCACATCATCGGGCGTCCATGTTCCCGCGCCGACACGTTCCAGCGTGCCGACAAAGCTGCGCACCTGATTGTGCAGGAAAGACCGCGCCCGAAAGTAAAAGCGGAATTCCTGCCCGTAGGGGATGTCCATGACCTCCACTCGTGCCTCGTCGAGGGTTTTCACGGGGCTGTCGGCCTGACACATGGTCGAGCGGAAGGTGGTGAAATCGTGCAGACCCACAAGCCGGTCGGCCCCCTCCTGCATCGCATCGCGATCCAGCGGGTGATTGACGCGCCACGCCAGCCCCGCCTCATGCACCAAGGGCGCGCGCCGCGAAATCAGCCGGAACATATAGCGCCGTTCGCGGGCCGAGAACCGCGCGTGCCAGTTCTCATCCACCCGCGCGGCTTCCATAATGGCCACGGGGTTGGGTTTGAGGTGATGGTTCAGTGCCTCGCTGAGACGGAACGGATCCCAGTCTTTTACCATATCGCAATGCGCAACCTGTGCGGTGGCATGGACGCCTGCATCCGTGCGGCCCGCCGCGCCGATCCCCGGACAGTCGGGTTCGAGTTTGCGCAAGGCCTCTTCCACCGCCTGCTGGACGGAGGGATGTTCTTTCTGGCGCTGCCATCCGGCGAAAGGCGCGCCGTGATATTCGATTTTCAGGGCATATCTGGGCATGGGGCGGCAATAGCCGAGAGAGGGGAGGGCGTCCAGTCTTTCTCCCTTACATGCCGCGGCGTGAATGCCTATGTTGAAGCTGTAAACATCTGAAAAAAGGCAACGGGCGTGATCCTCAACGACATAGCAGACCGGATTTTTCGCGGCGTAGAGACCGTGCAGGATGGCGTTCACGAAGCCCTGTTCGAGCCGGTTATCCGGCTGGGAGTTACGGGGCTGTCGCGTGCGGGCAAGACGGTTTTCATCACCTCTTTGGTGGCCAATCTTCTGGATCGCGGGCGTATGGCGCAGTTTGGCCCTGCCAGTGCGATCAGTGCCGCCTATCTGCAACCGCAGCCCGACGATACGGTGCCGCGTTTCGACTATGAAACGCATCTCTCGGCGCTCACCGCGCCGGAGCCGCATTGGCCGGACAGCACCCGTGCCGTCTCCGAGTTGCGCCTGTCGTTCAAGGTCCGTCCCGCCGGTCTTTTGGGCGGTCTCACAGGACCGCGCACCGTGCATCTCGATATTGTCGATTACCCCGGTGAATGGCTGCTGGATCTGGGGCTTATGGAAAAGTCCTATGCGGAATGGTCGGCAGAGGCGCTAGCCGCGGCGCGGGATCGTGTCGAAGGGGCGGCTTTTGTGGCGGCACTTGAGGCCAGCGACCCGACCGCCAAACAGGACGAGCCTGCGGCCAAGGCTCTGGCGGAGAGCTTCACCACCTATCTCAAAGCGGCGCGGGAAGCGGGCTACTCGGATTGCACGCCGGGCCGGTTCCTGTTGCCGGGCGAGCTTGAGGGCTCTCCGGTGCTCACCTTCGCGCCCCTGCCGGAGGGGGACGCGCCGCGCGGGTCGCTCAAGCGCGAATTCGAGCGCCGCTATGAGGCCTACAAACGCGAAGTGGTCAAACCGTTCTTCCGCGACCATTTCTCCCGCATTGATCGCCAGATTGTTCTGGTCGATGCGCTGGGCGCGATTCATTCCGGCCCGAAAGCGGTCGAGGATTTGCGCCGCACGATGGCCGATATTCTCGCCGCGTTCCGTCCGGGTCGGGTGGGGCGGATCATGTCCCTGCTTGGACAGCACAAGGTGGAGAAAATTCTCTTTGCCGCCACGAAAGCCGACCATATCCACCACAGCCAGCACCCGCGCCTGACCGCGATCATGGAGGCTTTGGTGCGCGAGGCGCGTGATCGTGCCGATTTTGCGGGGGCGGGAACGCAGGCCATGTCGATGGCCGCCCTGCGTGCAACGGTGGAGGAGACGATGGAGCACGAGGGCCAGAGCCTTGATGTCGTACGCGGCACTACTGAGGGCGGCAAGCGGGCGGCTTTTTATCCCGGCGAATTGCCGCAAGATCCGGCGCATATCCTGTCACCGGCTCGCAATGGCGCGGAGAAATGGCTCGACGGGCAATATGAAATCATGAAATTCCGCCCTGCGCGGCTGACCCTGCGCCCCGGTGAAGGGCCGCCCCATATCCGGCTTGACCGCGCCGCAGAATTCCTGATCGGAGACAAGCTATGAGTGAGCATCCGCCCGAAAAGCGTGGTCCTGTTCTGATTGAGCTGGAAGACGAGGCGACGGTGAATCCGTCCACCGCCGAGCCTGTGCCCGACCTTGCTCCTCTGGCCCGTCCTGCGGCGATGGAGCGGGTAGCGGTTCTGGCGGCGCGCAAGCCTTCGACGTTGGCGCGGTGGTTCTGGCGGCTGTTTGCGGCGCTGTTCACCTTTGTCCTGTCGCTTGCGGCCTATGACTTTATCGCGGGTCTCATCGCGCGCAATCAGGTTCTGGGCTATGTCGCCTTAGGGCTGACCGGCGCGTTTCTGGTGGTTCTGGCAGCGATTGCGCTGAAGGAGCTTTCGGCCTTTGCCCGTCTGAAGCGGATCGACAGCCTGCAAACGGCGGCGACCGATGCGGGGGGGCAGGGTGATCTCAAGGCGGCGCGCAGGGTGAGTGACAAGCTCGTGGCGCTCTATGCCCATCGTGACGAGCTGTCTTGGGGGCGTGAGCGGTTTGCGGAGCGTCAGGGCGAATTGTTCGATGCGGATGGTGTGCTGGGACTGGCCGAGGCAGAATTGCTCGCCCCGCTTGATGCCGCGGCCCGTCGCGAGGTGGAAGCCGCCGCGCGCCAAGTGGCGACCGTGACCGCACTTGTGCCCCTGGCCTTGGCCGATGTCTTTGCAGCGCTGACCGCGAATCTGCGGATGATCCGGCGGATTGCGGAGATTTACGGCGGGCGCTCCGGCACGCTGGGATCGTGGCGGGTGACGCGCTCTGTGCTGACGCATCTGGTGGCCACGGGCGCTGTGGCCGTGGGCGATGATCTCATCGGCACGATGGCGGGTGGCGGTGTCATGGCGAAGATTTCGCGCCGGTTCGGGGAGGGCGTTGTCAACGGTGCCCTGACCGCGCGTGTCGGCGTGGCTGCGATTGAGGTCTGCCGTCCGCTGCCCTTTATGAAACTGTCAAAACCGTCTGTCTCCGGCACGGTGAAACGTGCGTTGACCGGATTGTTCGACAAGGGTGCGGAGAAGAGCGCCGGGTAGGCTCAGAACAGCTTCGGCGGTGCGTCTTTGGGCTGGTCGCGCTGGACGATCCCCATACGAAAGGCCCGCCCGATCCGGTGGGCAATCGCGGACCATTTGGCGGCAGTTTCGGCATCAAGCTCTGCATTCAGGGTCTCGTCAAACAGCGCGAGCCATATGGCAAAGTGATGCTCCTTCACCTCCGGCGCCATCAGATGCACGCGCTGCGGGAAGCCGTCATAATTCCGTTCATGCAGAATCGCATTGCGCCAGAACCGTCCGATCTTTTCTTCATGCTCCGGCCAGTTTTCGACATGGGCGCCAAAGACAGGCCCCAGTTCGGGATGCTGTCGCACCGCCGCGTAGAAGCGTTTGATCACGCGATCCATGTCGGCATGGCTGAGGTCGAATTTCGGCGGCAGGGCGGAACGGGTCTCTGTCATCGGGGGCTCCTTTGCATAAAGCTATATTCGGAATGGATTTTTTCCGCCAGCGCCGTGATGTCGCGCTATTCCTGAGTGTTTTTATTGCCGAGTAAATTAGTCAACTATTTGATTTTGTTGAAAAAAATTCTTGCATCCCGCGTTTGGCCTGCCTATATGAGGATCAGCGAGGACGAAAAGCCACCTGACAGGCAGCCATTCTCCGAGCCACTTCCGCGATAGAGCCAAGATTTTGATCCCCAAGCGGGGTTGGCATTGTGATCAAGACGATTTGCGATGTCATGTCATTCAAGCGATCCAGCCGGCAAGACAGCGCCGTAGCACGCAAGGCAACCGAGCCAGAGATGCCTGAAAGGGCCCCAGCGAGGAACCCCGCCAGCCACGCAGCCATCCAGCCATCCAGCCCGCCAGAGAGCTTATGAGCAAGGGATGCCTTCGGGCGTCCCTTTTTCATATCGCGGCGGCGTCAAGACGGGTTTACCGCCCGTCTGCTGCGTCCTATAAGGCGCGTATGAATTTTGTGGCGATTATTATACGAATTATCAGCCCGGCGCTCTGACCCACTCTTGGGCCCCGCGAGCCGCCGGGACAAGGCGTATGGAGACCCGCGCCGACTTCGAATATCCCCACACCTCCCTCAAGGACCGAACCGACATGTGTTCCGAGACGACCACACCCGATTATAAAGAAACGCTTAATCTGCCGAAAACCGACTTCCCGATGCGTGCGGGCCTGCCGAAACGCGAACCCGGCTGGCTGGAGCGTTGGGCCAAGATTGGTGTTTACGAGAAACTCCGCGAAAAGGGTAAGGCGGACGGGCGTCCGTCCTTTGTGCTGCACGATGGCCCGCCCTATGCCAACGGGCATTTGCACATCGGCCACGCCCTGAACAAGACGATCAAGGACATCATCACGCGCAGCCATCAGATGATGGGTTTTGACGCGCGCTATGTGCCGGGTTGGGATTGTCACGGCCTGCCGATCGAGTGGAAGATCGAAGAGCAATACCGCAAGAAGGGCAAGAATAAGGACGACGTGCCGGTTATTGATTTCCGCCGCGAATGCCGTGCCTTTGCCGATGAATGGGTGAATATCCAGCGCGAGGAATTCAAACGTCTTGGTGTTTATGGCACATGGGACGATCCCTATCTGACTATGAATTATCACGCCGAAGCCGTGATCGCCGAGGAATTCATGAAATTCCTGATGAATGGCACGCTGTATCAAGGCTCCAAACCCGTGATGTGGTCTCCGGTTGAGAAAACCGCGCTGGCGGAAGCCGAGATCGAATATCACGACCACAAGTCGCACACGATCTGGGTGCCCTTTGCTGTGCGCTCTGCCGATGACTTTGACAACACCGGCGCCTGCATGGACACGGAGTTGTTGCAGGCGCGGATCGTGATCTGGACCACGACGCCTTGGACGATCCCGTCGAACAAGGCCGTCGCCTATAATCCGAAGATTGCCTACGGGCTCTATCGTGTGGACGCGACCGAAGAGGAAAGCTGGACCAAGGCGGGCGATCTTTATGTCTTTGCCGATACGCTGGCCGAGGACGCTTTGTCCAAATCCCGCGTCACCGAGTTCACCCGCGTGCGCGATGTCACTGCGGACGAGCTTGGCTCTCTGATCCTTGCCCATCCGTTTGCCGGTCTCGACGGTGCGGATGGCTTCTGGGACTATGATGTGCCCATGATTGACGGCGACCACGTCACCGATGATGCGGGGACGGGCTTTGTCCACACCGCGCCCAGCCACGGGGCCGACGACTACGAATGTTTCGTCAAGCGCAACTGGCTCGACCGGATGACGCATAACGTGGGTGAGGAAAGCGAATTCCTGCCCCATGTGCCGTTCTTCGCGGGGCTCACTGTCATCGATCGCAAGGGCAAAGAGGGCAAGGCCAACACCGCCGTGATCGCCAAGCTCGTGGAAGCGGGCGGGATCATTGCGCGTGGCCGTGTGACCCACTCCTATCCGCATTCGTGGCGCTCGAAAGCGCCGGTGATCTTCCGCAACACGCCGCAGTGGTTTGCTTCAGTTGACAAGAAGCTCGACGATGGCATGGGCACCTATGGCGACAGCATCCGTGAACGGGCGCTGCGCTCGATTGACGAGCTGGTGAAATGGACGCCGCAAACCGGACGCAACCGGCTTTATTCGATGATCGAAAGCCGCCCTGATTGGGTGCTGTCGCGTCAACGGGCGTGGGGTGTGCCGCTCACCTGTTTCACCAAGAAAGGCGCGCTGCCCACGGATGATGATTTCCTGCTGCGCAATGACGAGGTCAACCAGCGCATCTCTGCCGCGTTCGAGGAAAACGGCGCGGATGTCTGGTATGAGGACGGGTTCAAGGCAAAAGTTCTGGGCGGCATTGTGAACCCTGACGACTATGAGCAGGTGTTCGACGTTCTGGACGTGTGGTTCGATTCCGGTTCAACTCATGCCTTTGTGCTGCGCGACCGTGAAGATGGAACGCCGGATGGCATCGCCGATGTCTATCTCGAAGGCACAGACCAGCATCGCGGCTGGTTCCATTCCTCGCTGTTGCAGGCATGTGGCACCAAGGGGCGTGCGCCGTATAGGAATGTTGTGACGCACGGGTTTACCCTCGACGAGAAGGGCATGAAGATGTCCAAGTCTTTGGGCAACACCATCGTGCCGGAGCAGATCGTCAAACAATACGGCGCGGATATTCTGCGCTTGTGGGTGGCGCAGACCGATTACACTGCCGATCAGCGGATCGGGCCGGAAATCCTCAAGGGCGTGGCGGACAGCTACCGTCGCCTGCGCAACACCATGCGGTTTATGCTTGGCTCGCTCGCGGACTTTTCCGAGGCGGATCGGGTCGATCCCGCGCAGATGCCGGAACTGGAACGCTGGGTGCTGCATCGTCTGGCGGAACTCGACACCACAGTGCGCGAAGGCTACGAGAATTTCGATTTCTCGGGCGTCTGGCAGGCGGTGTTCAATTTCGCGACTGTCGATCTGTCGGCCTTCTATTTCGACATCCGCAAGGACGTGCTCTATTGCGATGGCGACACAGAGCGCCGCCGCGCGGCCCGCACGGTTCTCGACATCCTGTTCCATCGCCTGACCACTTGGCTCGCGCCGATCCTGACCTTCACCATGGAAGAAGTCTGGCTTGAGCGTTTCCCCGGTGATGATAGTTCGGTTCATCTGGTCGATTTCCCGGCTCCTGCACCGGGTTGGCTTGATGGCGATCTGGCGGAGAAATGGGCCGGTATCCGCAAGGCCCGCCGCGTCGTGACTGCCGCTCTCGAAGTGCAGCGCCGCGACAAGGTGATCGGGGCGTCTCTTGAGGCGGCTCCGGTGGTGCATGTCGAGGACGCAGCGCTTCTGACGGCGCTCAAGACGGTCGATTTCGATGATCTTTGCATCACCTCCGCGATCACGCTCACCGATGATCCGACGCCGAACGAGGCTTTCCGTCTGGATGGCGAGGTCGAGGGCATCGGCGTGGTGTTCGAGAAGGCCGAGGGCGAGAAGTGCCAGCGCTGCTGGAAAATCCTGCCCGATGTCGGCACCCATAGCCACGCAGGGGTCTGTGCCCGCTGTGACGAGGCGCTGGGCTGATATTAGGCCGAGACTGATTTCGAGGGGGCGGCACGTTGTGTCGCCCTTTTTCCGTCTGGCGCCACAAGTAAAGCCCGTCAGGCCGAAAGCGCATCAGGCCGAAGCACGTCAGGCTCCTGTGTCATTCAAGGCATCTTGCACCCATTGCCATTCTTCCTCGGTCAACAGCCCATCCCCGTCGTGGTCATAAAGCGCAAGCGCCTGCGCCAGTTGCGCCAGAAAGTCCTCTTGTGTGACGCGTGTGATGCTGGCCACCTCTCGCAGAGGAGGCTTTGTTGCCTTTTCTTCATTCCCCATGAAACATCCCCATCGTGAGTCCGGTTTCCCACATGTGGAGGGAGACTAAGGACAGGGCGTGAAGAAATCGTCAAAACGGGCGAGACTGCGCCGGTTTATTTTGCGCGGGGATGGGCGGCCTCGTAGACTTGCAACAGGCGCGCATTGTCCACTGCCGTATAGGCTTGGGTCGTGGACAGGGAGGCATGACCCAGCAATTCCTGAATCGCACGCAGATCACCGCCGGCATTCAATAGATGTGTCGCAAAGCTGTGGCGCATCGCGTGCGGGGTAACGGAGGAGGGCAGGCCAAGCTGCATCCGCGCGGCCTCGGTCACTTTCGAGATCAGGCGCGGATTGAGCGCTCCGCCTCGTGCCCCGCGGAACAAGGGGGTTTCAGGGAGCAGGTCATAGGGGCAGAGCCGGACATATTCCGCAACAGCCTGACGTGCGGCGGGCAGCACCGGCACGATGCGCTCCTTGTTGCCCTTGCCCACAATCCGGATCACCTCGCCCAGAGGCACATCCGATCCCGTCAGCGACAGGGCCTCCGAAATCCGCAAGCCACAGCCGTAGAGCAGCGTGACAACCGCCACATTGCGCGCGGCGATCCACGGTTCTCCGTCTTGCAACTCAACGGTGGAGAGCATTTCTTTCGCGGCATCGGGCGAGAGCGGGCGCGGCAGTTTCTTTTGAAACTTCGGGGAGCGGGTGGCGAGAATGGCGGTGGCGTCAAACCCGTCGCGTTCGGCCAGCCAGCGGGTGAAGGTCTTGACCGCCGACAGGGCGCGCGCCAGCGAACGCGGTGCAACGCCCCGACCACGCTCATGCGCCATCCATGAGCGCATGTCGCTCAGACGGACGCGGGCAATCGCTGCGGGGCCAAAGCCGCCTCCTTCGTGCTCGGCCAGAAAGCTCAACCAGCCGGACACGTCGTGGCCATAGGCGGTGATCGTGTTTTCCGAGGCGGATTTGAGCGCGCGCTCGTGGTCAAGCCATTGCGCCAGTGTGTCGCGCATCCCGTCTGTGAGTTTGAGGCTCATCCCAACCAGCGACGCATCATTTTTTCGAACACGCCGGAGAAGAACTGGAGCAAATCCGTGCCCTGAGTCGGGCGGAACATATGCGGGTCTTCCGAGCCGAAGACCAGAAGGCCGGGCAGGCGGCCGGGGCCGAAATCAAGCTGCATAAGGGCTTCGGAATGGATGAAGTTTTCCGTGTCGCCGTAGAGCACGTTGGTTTCGGGAGCGACCTGACGCAGGGTGATCGGACGCGCGGGAATATTGCGACCTGCGGTGATATAGGTCTCGATGAACCCCGGCTCTGCGGTGATCAGCACATCGCCCAGCTTTTTGAGCGCGGGGTCTTCGTCCTCGACCTTGGTTTCCAGCAAGAGCCGGACCGCATCCAGGCGCAGGGTTTGCGCGATGTCGCCGGAGAGCGCGGTGAGAAATTCGGTGAATTCGGTCGGTTCCAGAAGCTGCAACACGGCGCGGTGAATCTGGTTGGTGCCCGCGAGGTTCTCGTAGGCGGCGGCGATCACGCTTCGGTGCGTGTCTTCGAGCCGGTCCAGCCGGTCTTCAAGCCGTTCCATCGCCAGACCACGCAGATCGACGACATTGGCGGCGGCAACACCGGTGTTGCGTTCATTGGCGGCGATCAGCGCGCGCATGACGTCCTGATCGTCCAGAACCATACCCGGATCGGAGATGATCTTTTCACGCAGGTCTTCTGCCAAGGGCGATATCGCCCGGGGGAGTTGGGTGCTCATGAGGCCTCATACTTTACTCGATCCGCCGGTTTTCCGGTCGTTGATCCCACTATGCCCGAAAACGGGCGGCAGGTGCAAATATTTGTGAGGCTTTCTGCGCAGCACAGGCGAAATCACGGCGGCGCATGAAAAATCCCCCGAACCAGAGGCGCGGGGGATTTTCCGTAAGTCTGAATAAGCGTCGATCAGACGATTTTGATTCCGGCGTCTTCGGCGTCTTTCACGAATTGCGCCAGACCTTTGTCCGTCAGCACATGGTTGGCCATGGCTTTGATGACGGCAGGCGGCGCGGTGGCCACGTCTGCACCGATCTTGGCACATTCGGACATGTGGTTCGCGGTGCGGATGGAGGCGGCGAGGATTTCGGTTTCGAAACCGTAGTTGTCATAGATCGTGCGGATGTCTTCGATCAGTTCCAGCCCGTCGATGTTGATGTCATCAAGACGACCGATGAAGGGCGAGATATAGGTCGCACCGGCTTTGGCCGCCAGAAGCGCCTGATTGGCCGAGAAACACAGCGTGACGTTGATCTTGTGACCTTCGCCGGAAAGTGTTTTGCAGGCCTTGAGACCGTCGAGGGTCAGCGGCAGTTTGATCACGACGTTGGAGGCGATCTTGGCCAGTTTGCGGCCTTCTGCAACCATGCTGTCATAGTCCAGAGCCACAACCTCGGCGGAAACCGGACCGCCGACGATGTCACAGATTTCCTTGGTCACTTCGAGAATATCACGACCGGATTTCTTGATCAGCGACGGGTTGGTGGTGACCCCGTCAACAAACCCCAGATCGTTCAACTCACGGATTGCCTCGACATCAGCGGTATCGACAAAGAATTTCATGGGCGCTTCTCCTTTCGCCTGCGTTCCTGCGGAGTCTTAATCCATGTGAGCGCCTATAGAAAGGGGGTCTGGTTTGCTTCGCGCAAAAGCCCTATCACAGCATCATGGACGAGGCAGAGTTTTACCCCGAAGGCAGATTGGTCGCCGTGCTGACCTGTGAGCCGCTCGACCGGACGCTGGATTACAAAGCGCCCGCAGGTGGGGTTGCGCGCGGGGCTTTTGTCGAAGTGCCGCTTGGCCCGCGCAAGGTGCTGGGCTGTGTCTGGGGTGACGGACTTGGCGGGTTCGACCTGTCGAAAGCGCGTGCGATTTCCACGGTGCTTGATCTTGTCCCTATGCGCGAGGAGATGCGGCTGTTTCTGGAGAAAGTGGCGGCCTATACGCTGACACCCATGCCGGCCATGCTGCGGCTTGCAACCCGTGCGCCGGGGCTGATGAACCCGCCGGGGATGCGCAAGGTCTACCGGCGTGGCGAAGGGCGCCCGCCGCGGGAAACCGAAGCGCGCCAAAAGGTGCTTGATGCCTTGGAGGAATATGGCGGGCTGTCGTTCACGCTCAAGGAACTGGCCGATCTTGCGGGGGTGACATCTTCGGTGGTGAAGGGGCTTTTGCCCTCCGGCGTCATCATTGAAGAGGACACGCCGCGCGATTTGCCCTATCGCCCCCTTGATGCGGATGCGCCGGGAAAGGCGCTCACCGAGGCGCAGACCGAAGCTGCGAAAGCCCTGCGCGAGGCGGTGGCCTCCGAGCGCTATTCCACTACGCTTTTGAAAGGTGTGACCGGTTCGGGCAAGACGGAAGTTTATCTCGAAGCGGTGGCGGAATGTCTCAAACACGGGCGTCAGGCCTTGGTGCTCTTGCCGGAGATCGCGCTTACCGCGGAGTTTCTCACCCGTTTCGAAGAACGCTTCGGCGCGCGCCCTGCCGAATGGCATTCCGGCGTCACGATGACCGAACGCCGCCGCGTCTGGAAGATGGTAGGCGAAGGCGGGGCGCAGGTGGTCATTGGGGCGCGATCCGCGCTTTTCCTGCCGTTTCGCAACCTCGGCCTGATCGTGGTCGATGAGGAACATGACACCTCCTACAAGCAAGAGGACGGGGTGCTGTATAATGCCCGCGACATGGCGGTGCTGCGTGCCTCCCTGTGTTCCGCCTCTGTTGTGCTGGCCTCGGCCACGCCGTCTCTGGAAAGCTGGGCCAATGTCGAGGCGGGCAAATACAAGCGCCTTGATTTGGAGAGCCGTTACGGGCCTGCAGTGATGCCCGATATGTATGCACTCGATCTGCGTGGCGAGAAGATGCCCTCGACCCGGTTCATTTCGGACGCGCTTGCGGCGGCTGTGAAGAAACGGATGGGGCTGGGTGAGCAGAGCCTGTTGTTCCTGAACCGGCGCGGCTTTGCGCCTGTCACAATCTGTCGGGCCTGCGGGTATCAGATCACCTGTGACCATTGCGATGCGCGGATGGTCGAACACCGCTTTCTCAAACGTCTGATGTGCCACCAATGCGGCGAGACCAAGCCGATGCCGGAGGCCTGTCCCTCATGTGGGGTCGAGGGGCGTCTGGCTCCTGTCGGCCCCGGTGTGGAGCGTCTGGCCGAAGAGGTGGCGGAGCGGTTCCCCGAGGCGAAATGTGCCGTCCTGTCCTCGGACCTGTTTGCCTCTGCGCGGGCCTTGAAAGAGCAGATCCACCAGATCGCGGAGGGCGACACGGACATCATCATCGGCACGCAGCTTGTCGCCAAAGGGCACAATTTTCCGAACCTCACCCTGGTGGGGGTGATCGACGCCGATCTGGGGCTGCAAGGCTCCGATCTTCGCGCGGCGGAGCGGACTTTCCAGTTGATGCGTCAGGTGGCCGGTCGCGCCGGTCGCGCGGCGAAAAAAGGTGTGGCTCTGTTGCAGACCTATCAACCCGAACATCCGGTGATCCGCGCCATTCTGGCGGGTGACGAGGAAGGGTTCTGGCGTGCCGAGGCCGCCGAGCGGAAAATGGCGGGGGTGCCTCCTTACGGCCGCATGGCGGGGATCATCCTGTCGGGGCCTGATCTCGCTGTGGTGACGGATGTCGCCAACCATCTTGCGCGGGTGGCTGGCCCCTTGCAGCGCGTCGGGGCGCAATTGTTCGGCCCTGCGCCTGCGCCGATTGCTCGGGTGCGCGGGCGGCATCGCATCCGGCTTCTGGTCAAGGCGGAGAAAGGCGCACCGCTACAGGCGGCCCTGTCCGACTGGGTCGCGCAGGTGAAACTGCCCAACACGGTCCGGCTCCAGATCGACATTGATCCGCAGTCTTTCTGGTAGGGACTTGTCGCCGTCAGCCGAAAGCTTTCGGATAGGCCAATGTGCGGATTTTGCCTTTGGCCGGTCCTGCAACCAGCGTGTGATCCAGCGGGTAGGGAGAGGTGAAATCCTCTGCGACAGGGGAAAAGCCGCAGCGGGTGTAAAACGCCGGATCGCCCAGAACGACCACGGTCTGACCGGACATCTCGGCCCACTGGCTGATCATGCCAACCAGTCGTCGCCCGAAGCCCCGCGCTTGCAGGTCCGGACGGATGGCGACCGGCGCAAGGCAGAGCCAGCCTTTGGGGGAAACCATTTTGGACAGTGCGGCATAGCCGATCACCTCGCCCCCCATTGGCAGGACCATCTCCCCCGCAATGGCGCGGGATTTGCGCAGGGTCTCGACAAGCTGCGCCTCGTCTTTTTGCCCGAAGGCCGCATCGAGCAGGGCAGAGACGGCGGGCTCCTCGCCGCGTTTCATCTCGCGCATGAAGTCGGGGGTTTTGAGCGCATCTGTATTGAGCATGGAATCTCCAAAGAAAAGGGGCGCGAAATCCGCACCCCTTGAAAACATATCCTGAGCGGAAGGTCGTCAGACTTTCAGGTTCGGGATGATCTGTTTCTTGCGGGACATGACTCCCGGCAGAACCACCCTGTCGCCCTCGACCGTGACACCAAAGGATTTCTCGGCCACGGTTTTGCACAGATTGTTCGGGATGAAGAAAGTGGCTTCCTCGTTCAGGATGTCCACGACGAACAGCAGAACCTGATCGACACCGTCTTCGGCTTCGACAGCTTTGAAACTCTCCATAAGCGACGCCTGACGGTCGAGCACCAGTTTCGGCGCTGTGGTCTCAAGCACGGAAATGCGGAATTTGGTGCCGTCGATTTCGTATTCCTTGCTGTCCATGCGGATCAGCTCGGCGTCAGAGAAAGCGGAAATGTCGGATTTGGCTTCGAACATCTCGGCGGCATATTGGCCCAGATCAAGGTTCAGCTCGGCGGCCAGTTTCTCGGCCAGCGCCTTGTCCACATCTGTGGTGGTTGGCGAGCGGAATTCCAGAGTGTCCGAGAGGATGCAGGACAGCATCGCGCCCTTGATATTGTCGGGCATTTTGTCGGCATCTTCGCCCATCAGGTCATACATGATGGTGGCTGTGCAGGCCAGCGGGCGGATGGTGATGTCGATCGGGCCTTTGGTCTCCAGCCCGCCGACCAGCTTGTGGTGGTCGATGATCGCGGTCACATTGGCGGAGTTGATCGCTTCGGGCAGTTCCGCAGGGTTGTTGGTGTCGACGATGACGACATCCTGATCCTCGGCGACTTCGGAAATGATCTCGGGTTTCTCAAAACCCCATTTCTCGATCACGAAGGCGGCTTCGGTGTTCGGTTCGCCCAGCAGCACGGCTTTGGCGTCAACGCCTTTGACCTCGTTGAGATACCATGCCCAGATGAGCGGGGAGCCGGTGGAATCGGTGTCGGGGGATTTATGGCCGAAAACTAGCGTGGTCATATGGGATATGTCCTTCGAGAATGATCGTTTTGCGGGCCTTATAGGCAGTGCGGCATGGCTTGTCACGCCTTGCGAGCGCTCACGGCTTGCCTGTATCACAGGTGTTATGAAACCGATCCGCGAAACCGACCTCTATCTTCCCGTCAAAGCGCATTTCGAGGCCTTGGGTTTCGACGTGAAAGCGGAGGTGCGCGATGCCGATGTGGTGGCGGTGAAAGACGGGGTGCCGGTGATCGTGGAGTTGAAAACGGGGTTCACGCTTCAACTCTTGCAACAAGGTGTCACACGTCAGGCCATGTCCGATCATGTCTATCTCGCCGTGCCGCGCTGGAAGGGCAAGGCTGCGTGGCGGATGTTCAAGGGCAACCTCGGGCTTTGCAAGCGGTTGGGGCTGGGGGTGCTGTCGGTCAATATGGCGGAGGGCACGGTGCAGGTGCATCACGACCCGCGCCCGTTTACTCCGCGCAAGAACAAGGCCAAGACCGAGAAACTTCTGGCCGAATTTCACAGGCGCGAAGGGGATCCGAACCTTGGTGGTTCAAGGGCCGGAGGGCGGGTGACGGCCTACCGGCAGGATGCGGAGAAATGCCGCGCCTATCTGCGCGCGCATGGCCCGTCGAAAGGCGCGGTCGTGGCGCAGGAAACGGGCGTGGCAAACGCCACCCGCCTCATGCGCGACAACCATTACGGATGGTTCGAGAAGGTGGAAATCGGCATTTATGCCGCCCTGCCGGAGAGTTAGTCACCCGTCTGCATGATATTGGACAGTTTCGGCGACAGGGGGAACAGGTCGGCTTGCAGGGCGTGATAGATGTCAGGCTTGCCGATGAACTGGTGGTCTGTATGTGCGCCGTTTGCGTCGATCTCCGGATACCAGCCGCCCGTCTTGCGGTCGATGAAGGAGGTCTCCGCAAATGACCAGAGGCGGCGATACCAGTCTTCGTCGGAGGCACGGTGTTCGAGTTTGATGAGCGCGGCAAAGACCCCGATGGCTTCGGCCACGGGCCACCAGTAGCGCGCGGTCACGCTGGGCTTACCGTTGAAGTCGACGGTGTAGATGATCCCGCCGGAGGAGGTGTTCCACCCATCCGCCAGAGCGCGCTCCACCAAGCTGCGCGCCATAGCCGGAGCGTCGTCATCCTTGCGGCCCGACAGGTCCCAGTATTGTAGCAGCAGTCGCGCCAGTTCAAAGGAATGACCTGGTGTTGTGCCTGAGGGCCGGAACATCGGGTCGCCGGAATAGCTGTGATCCACCGCCCAGTCTTTCGTGTAATGTTCGGGGATGCGGAAATTGTTTGCGGCGGCTTTCCGGCGGACAAAGAAATCCAGAATCCTGCCCGCCACATCCAGATAGAGCCTGTCTCCGGTCGCCTCGAACGCGGTCAGAAGCGCTTCGGTGGCGTGCATATTGGCGTTGAAGCCGCGGTAGGTCGAGAAGGGTGTCCAGTCCCGATTGGCTTCATCTGCAAAGAGACCGGCGTCATCCTCCCAGAACCGCTCCAGCAGCACAGAGGTGATGTCGTCCAGAAGCGGTCGCGCGTCGGGGTGTCCGGCCTGCATGGCGCTGGCAGCGGCCAGAAGGACAAAGGCATGACCATAGGCGAGCTTTTGATCGTTGCAGATTTTGTCATTGCGCAGCGACCACAGGTAGCCGCCATGCACCGGATCGCGATGGGCCTCTGTGATGAACTTCAGCCCGTGATCGATCATCCCTTCGCAATCGTCAAAGCCGAACAGCGCGCCGAGCGCATAGGAATGCACCATGCGCGTGGTGGCGAAAAGCTCCTGCGGCAGATCGCGAAGCGGTGCGCCATTTGCGTCCAGTTGATAGAACCCGCCCTCGGGGCGAAAGCTGTTGCGGAAAAAGTCCAACTGGCGTCCGGCATCCGCACGTAGCCCGTGGCGGTGCTCCGGCGTGTCGATCCAGAATGCGGCAGGATCAGCAGGGCCGATGACAGAGGCTTCATGCGCAATGGTATCACTCATCTTGTGGTCCCTTCTCGATTGTCTGGACAAATTGAAGATCTTCGGCCTTCGCCCCTTCGAGGCGCTGAACGAGATAGGCGGCCATCAATTCGCCTGCGGCGGCAATATCTTCGAAGACGCTGGGGATTTTGGGTCGGACGAAATCGAAGGCACCGGAGGTTTGCTTGGTCGTGATGAAAACGTCCTTGCCGGGTTTGAGACCGATGTCGTCAAGTGCTGCCAGCGTTGCGAGCGCGGAGGTGTCGCCGGGCAGGATCAGCCCGTCGGGCGGGGCACTTTCGGCAAAACGGGTCTTGATGGCGGCGGCGATGTCTTCGGGCGGGCTGTCGAGAGTGACCGAAGAGATGTTTTCATAGGACACGCCGGTTTCACGCACGGCGGCCATAAAGCCCTGTTTGAGGTGGTGGTGAAAGGTCAGATGCTCTTGCGGCAACAGGATCATCAGCTTGTCCGCTCCCGCTGCGACGAGCCTGTGAACGGATTGATAGGCGAAGCCGTAATTGTCGAAGTCAACGAACGGATGCGGAGTCGCAAGCTCCGTGCGGCCATGGGAGACAAACGGAAAGTCGTTTTCGATCAGATACCTGATCCGGATGTCATTCGGCTCGGTCCGGGACAAAAGGATGCCATCGGCCAAGCCGTTCTGAACGATCCGCCGCACGGTCGCGTCAGCAGCTTCGGTGTCGAATGTGGGCATCACGACGAGGTGGTAGTGTGAATGACCAAGCGCGGTGAAAATGCCACGGACCAGAGAGTTGCCAAAGCCAAGGATTTCTTCGTGGGCGGGCAGGACCAGACTGATGACATTCGTGCGCCCCGTGCGCAGCCGTTGCGCAGCCCGATCCGGCACATAGCCCAAGGCATTGGCGGTGTCGGCCACGAGCTTGCGGGTCTCCAGCGCAATCAGAGGGTCACCGGAGAGCGCACGCGATACGGTTGCAACAGAAAGACCGAGTTTCTGGGCAATGCTCCGCTGTGTCGGGCGTCTGTTTTTGGGTGGCTTCAGCACGGGTTGCGTCCTCGTTTCGGTCACGTGATTTGATACGTTATAAGCCCCATAATCAACTGTATTTTTCCGGATACATTCTGACATGAAGTTATATTCAACTGAAATAAAATGATTTTTGGTAAAAATAAAGCTAAACATACTTCTTGACAGACCGGCGTAGTTAAACGTTATAAATTTTATAGTGAATTTTGGGAGGATTCTATGAAACTTACGAAACTTATGGCGACAGCTGCCGTTGGTGTTGTGCTTGCGGGCGCAGCTTCAGCAGAAGATGTTGAGGTTCTGCATTGGTGGACCAGCGGCGGCGAAGCGGCTGCGCTTAACGTTCTGAAAGAGGATCTGGCGGCGCAGGGTTTCGGCTGGGTCGATATGCCTGTGGCCGGTGGCGGTGGGGAGGCGGCTATGACCACCCTGCGTGCGCGTGTCACCGCAGGAGATGCCCCGACAGCCGTTCAGATGCTCGGTTTCGATATCAAGGACTGGGCCGCCGAGGGCGTGTTGGGCAATCTGAACGAGGTTGCCGAAGCTGAAGGTTGGAATGCGGTTGTGCCGGAGGCGCTCCAGTTTTTCTCCAAATATGACGGCAACTGGATCGCGGCTCCTGTGAACGTGCATTCGACCAACTGGGTCTGGATGAACAAATCCGTTCTGGACGCCACGGGTCTGGGCGAGCCGACAAGCTGGGAAGAGTTCATCGCGGTGCTTGATGCGATGAAAGCCAACGGCGTGACGCCTCTGGCGCATGGTGGTCAGGCGTGGCAGGACGCGACCTTGTTCGATGCGGTTGTGCTCGGGCTGGGTGACGAGTTCTACAAATCCGCGTTGATTGACCTCGATCCGGACGCGCTGGGCGGCGACATGATGGTGGAAGCCTTCGAACGTATGGCGGTCCTGCGCAGCTATGTGGACGATAATTTTTCGGGCCGCGACTGGAACCTTGCCTCTGCAATGGTCATCAACGGTGAGGCCGGCGCGCAGATGATGGGCGACTGGGCCAAGGGCGAATTCCTGCGGGCCGATCAGGTGCCGGGCGAGGATTTTGTCTGTATCCGTTTCCCGGGCACGCAAGGGGCGGTCACATTCAACTCCGACCAGTTCGTGATGTTTGATGTGGGTGAGAACACCACGGCGCAATATGCGATGGCAAAAGCGGTGATGGACCCTGTGTTCCAGTCGGCTTTCAATGTCGTGAAGGGCTCTGTTCCGGCGCGGACGGATGTGCCGAACACCGACTTTGACGATTGCGGAAAAAAAGGCATGGCGGATCTGGCCGATGCGTCGGCCAACGGGCGTCTCTTTGGCTCGATGGCGCATGGCCACTCTGTTCCGGCGGCTGTGAAAAACGCGATCTATGATGTTGTCACAGCGCATTTCAACGGTGAGTTCGATGCGCAAACAGCGGCCGAAGAATTGGTCAACGCTGTCGAATCTACCCTGTAACCTTCTGATGCGCGGGCGATCTGTCCGCGCATTTTTCCGGCAGGCCACTCTGTGTTTGCCGGATGCCACGGGGCGTTCACCTCTCATCCCATGCTCATGAACGGGGAAATTTCGAGTGACGGATCAGGATCTAAAAAGCCGGTTGCAGAACTGGATACCAAAGCTGGTGCTTTCGCCATCCCTCGCGCTGACCTTTGTGTTTGTTTACGGCTTCATTCTCTTCACCGTGTATCTGAGTTTCACCAACTCGCGGATGCTGCCCAACACGGATTTTGTGGGGTTTGCCAATTACGAGCGCCTTTGGGGGCTGCGGGCGTGGTGGGTTGCCATCAAGAATCTCGCCGTTTTCTCCTCGCTCTATATCGTGATTTGCATCGGCATCGGCCTGATGCTGGCGATTTTTCTGGATCAGAAAATCCGTGGCGAAGGGATGTTGCGTCCGATTTACCTTTATCCGATGGCGCTGTCGTTCATCGTGACGGGCACCGCATGGAAGTGGTTTCTCGACCCCGGTATCGGGCTGGAAAACACCATGCATATGTGGGGTTGGGAGAGCTTTGAATTCCGTTGGATCAAGGACCGGAATTTTGCCATTTATACCGTTGTTCTTGCCGCTGTGTGGCAGACGAGTGGTTTTGTCATGGCGATGTTCCTTGCCGGATTGCGCGGCATCGACAATGAAATCCTCAAAGCCGCACAGATCGACGGGGCGTCGAATTGGAACCTTTATCGGCGTATTGTGATCCCGCTTTTGCGACCGGCCTTTCTGTCCGCCTTTGTGATCCTGTCGCATCTTGCGGTCAAATCCTATGACCTTGTGATTGCATTGACAGGGGGCGGTCCGGGACGTGCGACAGAGCTTCCTGCGACGTTCATGTATTCCTACACATTCACGCGGAACCAGATGGGAACCGGGGCCGCCAGTGCGGTCATCATGTTGATGACGATTGCGGCGATCATGATGCCCTATCTCTATTCCGAACTGAAGGAGAAGCGCTGATGTCCGCCGCTGCTCAGGAAAATGCCGTCAAAACGGGGCGTGTCTACCGTGTGCTCATCTATCTGGTGTTGCTGCTCTTTGCGCTTTTCTACCTTTTGCCGCTGTTCGTGATGCTCACCAATTCGGTCAAGCCGCTCGACGAGATTACCGGCGGCAACATGCTGGCACTGCCGCAGAAATGGACGATCGAGCCATGGTTCAAGGCATGGTCCACCGCCCAGATCGGGGTCGAGCCGACAGGGTTGCGCCCGTATTTCATCAACTCCCTCCTGATGGTTGTGCCTGCGGTGGCGATCACGACCGTTCTGGGCGCGCTCAACGGCTATGTGCTGACCAAATGGCGGTTTCGTGGGGATACGATCCTGTTCGGGCTGATGCTGTTTTCCTGCTTTATTCCGTTCCAGATCGTGCTGATCCCTATGGCGGCGGTTCTTGGCAAGCTGGGCCTTGCGGGTTCAATCCCCGGACTGATCTTGGTGCATGTGGTCTACGGGATCGGGTTTTCGACGCTCTATTACCGGAACTACTATGCCGCCTTTCCGACCGAACTGGTGCGGGCCGCGATGATTGACGGGGCGGGGTTCTTCCGGATTTTCTGGCGCATCCTGCTGCCGGTTTCCGGTCCGATCACTGTGGTCTCGGTCATCTGGCTGTTCACCAACATCTGGAACGACTTCCTGTTCGGCTCCTCTTTCGGCGGCACATCGCAGCCGGTCACGGTGGCGCTCAACAACCTCGTTCAATCTTCACAAGGCGTCAAAGAATATAACGTGCATTTCGCTGCCGCGATCTTTGCCGCTCTTCCCACGCTTCTCGTTTACATCGTCGCTGGCCGGTATTTTGTCCGCGGCTTGATGGCAGGCTCAGTCAAAGGTTAAGAAAATGGGTTTTCTCGACATCAAGAACGTCACAAAATCTTACGGCTCGGTCGAGGTTTTGCATAAAGTGGACATCAGCGCGGAGGAGGGGGAATTCCTCGTGCTGGTCGGGCCTTCGGGCTGTGGCAAGTCAACCTTGCTCAACATGATTGCAGGGCTTGAGGACATCACGAGCGGCGACATTTCGATCAATGGCCGCGTCGTCAACGGGGTGCATCCGTCCAAACGCAATATCGCGATGGTGTTCCAAAGCTATGCGCTCTATCCGAATATGACGGTTGGTCAGAACATGACCTTCGGCCTTGAGATGCACGGTGTGCCCAAGCCGGAGCGCGAGCGGGCGCTGCGTGATGTGGCCAAGCTGTTGCAGATCGACAATCTTCTGGACCGCAAACCGGGGCAATTGTCCGGCGGTCAGCGCCAGCGGGTCGCGATGGGTCGCGCGCTTGTCCGTGAGCCGGATGTCTTTTTGTTTGACGAGCCGCTGTCGAATCTGGATGCCAAACTGCGTGTCGACATGCGCACGGAGATCAAGAAACTTCATGCGAAGCTCAAAACCACCATCGTCTATGTGACCCACGACCAGATCGAGGCGCTGACGCTTTCCACCCGCATTGCGGTGATGAATGGCGGATATGTCCAGCAGCTTGGCACGCCGAAAGAGATTTACGACACGCCAGCCAATATCTTTGTGGCGACCTTCATGGGCAGCCCCGCGATGAATATCGTTCCGGCCAAAGTGGTGCTGCGCGACGGTCTGCCCCATGCCGAGCTGATCGATGCGAAGGGCGAGAGCGTGTCCTTGAAATTCAGCCAGACCAATCTGGCCGAATGGGAGGGCAGGGATATTCTTCTGGGACTGCGGCCCGAGGCCATCACGGACATGGATGGGGCGGACAGGACATCCGCGAATATCGAGGTGCTGCACAATATGGTCGAGGTGACGGAGCCTGCGGGGTCGGACACGTTTGTGACCACCACATTTAGCGGCAAGGACGTAATCGCACGGCTGCGTGCGGACACGGATGTGCATGCGGGGCAGCCTTTTGACTTTGCCATCAATATGGAAAAGGCCGTTGCCTTTGATCCGACGACGGAAGCGCGTATCGCGGCGGAGTAACGCCTGTTATTTCGCGAAAGGCAGGCAGGTCGGGCGATTGTCCGGCCTTGCTTTCTGTCTTTGATATTTCGTCCCGAGCGGCCCGTGTCAGGCCGTTTTCAGCCGGCTTTCGCCCCATTGCTTTGAAGCGCGGACTTTCTTCCGCCTTCCCCATTGACTCACATCAAGCTCCTTCCTAACTATGCATCGTTGTCACTCGCCCGAGGTGAGTGCTAACGACTGATTTTACCACCCTCCGCCATGCAATGTGGTGTGGGGCCCGAAACTGAAACTTTGAGCGAAGGAGCCTCGAAGATGGCATTCAAACCGCTGCACGACCGTGTTCTGGTCGAACGTGTTGAGAGCGACGAAAAGACCGCTGGCGGTCTCATCATCCCCGATAGCGCGAAAGAAAAGCCTGCCGAAGGCAAAATCGTCGCCGTTGGCGAAGGTGCCCGCAAAGACAGCGGCGAGCTGATCGCACCTTCCGTGAAAGAAGGCGACGTTGTTCTCTTTGGCAAGTGGTCCGGCACGGAAGTGACCGTGGACGGCAAAGAGCTTCTCATCATGAAAGAGTCGGACATCCTCGGCATCATCTCCTGATCGCCTGAGACCGACCCCTCAATATTATTTTACGGAGTGAACAATGGCTAAAGAAGTCAAGTTTGACGTCGACGCACGCAATCGCATGCTCAAAGGCGTGAACATCCTCGCCGACGCAGTGAAGGTGACCCTCGGCCCGAAAGGCCGCAACGTGGTTCTCGACAAATCCTTCGGCGCACCGCGCATCACCAAAGACGGTGTGTCCGTGGCCAAAGAGATCGAGCTCGAAGACAAGTTCGAAAACATGGGCGCGCAAATGGTGAAGGAAGTTGCTTCCCGCACCAATGACGAAGCTGGCGACGGCACCACCACCGCCACCGTTCTGGCACAGTCCATCATCAAAGAAGGCCTCAAGCAGGTTGCTGCCGGTCTGAACCCGATGGATCTGAAACGCGGGATCGACCTTGCGACTGCGAATGTCGTGGAAGCGATCAAAGCGGCATCCCGTCCTGTGAACGACTCTGCCGAAGTGGCTCAAGTTGGCACCATCTCCGCCAACGGCGAAGCTGAAATCGGTCGTCAGATTGCTGACGCGATGCAGAAAGTCGGCAACGACGGCGTGATCACTGTCGAAGAAAACAAAGGCATGGAAACCGAGACCACCGTGGTCGAAGGCATGCAGTTCGACCGTGGCTACCTGTCTCCGTATTTCGTGACCAACCCGGATAAGATGCTTGCAGAACTCGAAGACTGCATTGTGCTTCTTCACGAGAAAAAGCTCTCCTCGCTTCAGCCGATGGTTCCGCTTCTCGAGCAAGTTATCCAGTCGCAAAAACCGCTTCTCATCATCGCTGAAGATGTTGAAGGCGAAGCACTGGCAACCCTCGTGGTCAACAAACTGCGCGGCGGTCTGAAAATCGCAGCTGTCAAAGCACCGGGCTTCGGCGATCGTCGTAAAGCCATGCTGCAAGACATCGCGATCCTCACCGGCGGTCAGGTGATCTCCGAAGATCTCGGCATGAAGCTCGAAAATGTCACTATGGACATGCTCGGCTCCGCCAAGAAAATCACCATCTCCAAAGACGAAACCACCATCGTCGACGGTGCTGGCGAGAAAGCGGAAATCGAAGCTCGCGTGGCTCAGATCCGCACCCAGATCGAAGAAACCACATCTGACTACGACCGTGAAAAACTGCAAGAACGCGTTGCCAAACTGGCAGGTGGCGTTGCCGTGATCCGCGTTGGTGGTCTGACCGAAGTGGAAGTGAAAGAGCGCAAAGACCGTGTGGACGATGCTCTCAACGCTACCCGCGCTGCTGTTCAAGAAGGCATCGTTGTGGGCGGCGGTGTTGCTCTGGTTCAAGCTGGTAAAGGTCTTGCCGATCTTAAAGGTGCCAACGCTGACCAAGACGCAGGCATTCACATCGTGATGAAAGCCATCGAAGCTCCGCTGCGTCAGATCGCTGAAAACGCAGGCGTCGACGGCGCTGTTGTGGCTGGCAAAATCCGCGAGTCCGACGATCTGGCCTTTGGCTTCAACGCTCAAACCGAAGAATATGGCGACATGTTCGCTTTCGGTGTGATCGATCCGGCCAAAGTGACCCGCACGGCTCTGGAAGACGCTGCATCCATCGCAGGTCTGCTGATCACGACCGAAGCTATGGTTGCTGACAAACCGTCCAAAGACGGCGCTGCCGGTGGCGGCATGCCCGACATGGGCGGCATGGGCGGCATGGGCGGCATGATGTAAGCATCTCGCAAGAGATGTGATCAAGCCAATCGGCTCACAGTTAAAGGGTCGCCTTCGGGCGGCCCTTTTCCTTTGGACTTGACGGTGTGTGTTTCTTTAAGGCTGCAAAAGCGGCCTAACACGCTCAGGAATAGGACTAAAAATCTGTATTGCCTTTTTCGTCTCTGTTGGCAGCATTTCGCACTTGCGAAGAATTTATACTCCTGCAAGGTAAGTCGTAGCCACGTCGAAGAGTGAGACAATGCAATTAAGAGCCCTGACCCCCGATGACGACCTCGCCATTTCAGTCCTCTTGGACAGCACCTTCGGAAATTCGGAGATGTTCCGGCTGGCTAAATGCCTCCGAGACGAGGATGCGGTTGCGATGGAGCGTGTCGCCTGTGAAGACGGGACGATAGTCGGCTATATCTGCTGTGCGCGTATGGTGGAGCCGGAGGATTGGTGGACCTTGTCGATCCTTGCCGTCTCACCCAGCTATCACAAGCGCGGCATGGGGCGGGAATTGGTTACACGCGGCATGAACCATGCCAAGCGTGAAGGGGCCAAGGCGGTCGTCGTTGTGGGCGATCCCAACTATTTCTCGCGAGTCGGATTTTCCCAGCTGGCCGCGTCCAATCTCGAAACAACGGTTATGCCGGAGCATACCTTGCTTTATCCGATTGCGCCGGGAACAGGGATGTCATCGCACAAGCTGGTTTATCCCGACGCCTATGCGACATTCATCGAGGAACAATCTCCCTCGTGAGGCGGTCGTGTGAGGCGGTCGCGGCTTATGCCGCGCCCGTGATTTTGTTGACGTGCCCCATCTTGCGACCGGGTTTCACATCGGCCTTGCCATAGAGGTGGATGGCAACGGAGCCGTCTTTCGCGAACTCCGGTATCCGCTCCACATCGTCGCCAATCAGGTTCAGCATTTCGACATTTGAATGCCGTTTGCCGTCCCCCAAGGGCCAGCCGACCACAGCGCGGATGTGCTGTTCGAATTGGTCGATCACACAGCCGTTTTGCGTCCAGTGGCCGGAATTGTGCACGCGGGGCGCGATTTCGTTGACCACCAAACCGCCAGACGTGACAAAGAGCTCGACCCCCATCACGCCGACATAATCCAGCGCGTTCAATATCTTGGCGGCCAGAAGAACGGCATCGGTGCGCTGCGCGGGGCTGAGGCGGGCAGGGACGGTGGTGGTGTGCAAAATGCCGGATTTGTGCACGTTTTCGCCTGGGTCGAAACAGGAGATGTCCCCTGCCTGGCCGCGTGCGGCAATCACCGAGACCTCGTGGCTGAAATCCACGAAGCCTTCGAGAATGGCGGGGGCACCGGCCATGTCGGCGAACGCCTGCTCTGCGTCGTCCGGTGCCATGATGCGGGCCTGTCCCTTGCCATCATAGCCGAAGCGGCGGGTCTTGAGGATCGCCGGTGTGCCGATCTCTGCCAGCGCGGCGTCCAGTTCCGCTGCGGTCTCGACCGGTGCGAAGGGGGCGACCTGAAGGCCCAGTTCTGCAAGAAACGTTTTTTCTGTCACGCGGTCCTGCGACACGGCCAGCGCGCGCCGGTTCGGACGGATGGGCACGATGGATTCGATGAGGTCAAGCGCCGAGGTCGGCACATTTTCGAATTCATAGGTCACCACATCAACGCTTTCGGCAAAGGCGCGCAACGCGGCCTCGTCCTCATAGGCGGCGGTGGTCACAAGCTCGGCCACATGACCTGCGGGCGGGTTGGCCCCCGGCTCGAAAATATGGGTCTTGAACCCGAGGCGAGAGGCCGCGACGGAGAGCATCCGGCCAAGCTGACCGCCGCCCAGAATACCAATGGTCGCGCCGGAAGGAAGAATATCAGTCATCTGTCGGCTCATCCGGAATAGAGGCAGAAAGGGCTTCGCGCCATGCGTCGAGCCGTTCGGCAAGGGCCGGATCAGAGGTGGCAAGGATGCCAGCGGCCATCAGACCGGCATTGGCGGCGCCCGCTTCGCCAATCGCCATTGTGGCGACCGGAAAGCCTTTGGGCATTTGCACAATGGAATAAAGGCTGTCGACACCGGACAGGGCGCGGGTCTGGACCGGAACGCCAATCACGGGCACACGGGTCTTTGAGGACATCATCCCCGGAAGATGCGCGGCACCACCTGCGCCTGCGATGATGACCTTGAGCCCGCGTCCTGCGGCCTCCTTGCCATAGCTCCACAGACGGTCCGGAGTGCGATGGGCGGAGACGATTTTCGCCTCATAGGCCACGCCCAGTTCATCCAGAATTTCTGCTGCGCGTTTCATGGTGGGCCAGTCCGACTGGCTGCCCATGATGATGCCGACCTCGACGTTCATATGGCCTATCTCCCGGGAAAATGTCGCTTTGCCGACTTATAGCCGATGCCCGGGGTTTCGCAATGTTTAGGCGATAATATCAGGGGTGATCTGGTCTTCTATGACCGCAATCCGGTCTTTGATGGCCAGTTTCTGCTTTTTCATTCGCTGTAATCGCAACGCATCAAGATGTCCGGTCTCCTGCATGGCGTCGATCGCAGCATCAAGATCGCTGTGCTCGCGTTTGAGCATCTCCAGTTTGACCTTGAGCACTTCCAGGTGATTCATCCGGTTGGACACGTTCATCGCGTTGTCTCTATATGTTGTTTCGGCGACAGCTTCCCTGAGTTTAGCCCCAAATGCGCAAAACTCAAAGCGTTCTGAGAGGCTCTTGAAGCTTCGCGTCAAACTTCCCATATTTTCTACAGAAGGGTTGCCGCATTCGGGACCCGTGAAACAGGCACAGTCGCTTCTGAGAAAGGACGTGGTGATGACGAAAGTGAGCTTTGGGGCCCATCCGTTTCTGCTGGGCTTTGACCAGTTGGAGCGTTTGGTAGAGCGCACGGCGAAATCAGACGCCGGCGGCTATCCCCCATATAATATCGAGCAATCTTCCGCGAACGAATACCGGATCACTCTGGCCGTGGCCGGATTTTCCGAGGCCGATCTCGCGATCACGCTCGAAGACCGTCAACTGGTCGTGCGCGGACGTCTTCCCGAGGACACTGAGGAGCGCGTGTTCCTGCATCGCGGTATCGCCGGACGGCAATTCCAGCGCTCTTTTGTGCTGGCCGACGGGGTCGAAGTACATGGCGCGTCCATGGAAAACGGGTTGCTGCATATCGACCTGACAAGGGCGGAGCCGGAAACCGTCGTGCAAACCATTCAAATCAGGAAGGGATAAGTCATGAATACGCGTTATCCGAAAGCGCCCTTTTCAGACGATGCTCAAACGGTCAGAATCGCTTATGTGCGTCCCATCGCCGTGTCCGATCTGCCGAAAGAAGTGCAAGCACAGGCTGAAGGGCTTGAGAAAATCTACTCGCTCAACGATGCAGAGGGCACGCAACTGGCACTTGTGGCGAACCGGCCCTTGGCCTTTGCGCTCGCGCGCGAACATGATTTCGCGCCGGTGAATGTCCACTAGCATTTTCTGTGGAGGCAGGCTCGGGACACCGAGCCGGTTTGATGTGAGTATCATATGAGATGAAAAAGCCCCGACAGTTCGGGGCTTTTTGCATTTTGTTTACTCTTGTGCGGCCAGCCAGTGTTCGGCATCCAAGGCCGCCATACAGCCCATGCCGGCTGAGGTGACCGCTTGGCGATATTTGTGGTCGGTCAAGTCGCCCGCAGCGAAAATGCCGGGGATGGAGGTTTCTGTCGTGCCCGGTTTGACGGAGACATATCCGCCGTTGTGCATCTCCAGCTTATCCTTCACCAATTCGTTGGCAGGGGCGTGGCCGATGGCGATGAAGACACCTTTGGCAGGAATGTCTGTGATCTCGCCGGTTTTGACGTTTTTCGCCTTCACGCCGTTGACCCCTTTCATCGGGGCTTCGTCGCCGTAAACCTCGACCAGTTCGTGATCCCATAGCGGATGGATCTTTTCGTTTTTCATCAGCCGGTCGATCAGGATTTTCTCCGCCCGCAATTCGTTGCGACGGTGGATGAGTGTCACTTTGGAGGCGAAATTGGTGAGGAAAAGCGCTTCTTCAACGGCAGTATTCCCGCCGCCCACGACGACGATTTCCTGACCGCGATAGAAGAACCCGTCGCAGGTCGCACAGGCGGAGACGCCAAAGCCTTTGAACGCTTCTTCCGTTTCCAGCCCGAGCCATTTCGCCCGCGCACCGGTGGCGAGGATCACCGCATCCGCCGTGTAGATCGTGCCGCTGTCGCCTTTGGCCACGAAGGGGCGGCTGTCGGTGTCAAGCTCGACGATCAAGTCGGAGACAATCTCCGTGCCCATCGCTTCGGCATGTTCCTGCATCTTCACCATCAACTCGGGGCCTTGCACCTCGGTGAAGCCGGGGAAGTTTTCAACCTCTGTCGTGGTGGTCAACTGCCCGCCCGGTTCCATGCCTTGCACGAGAATCGGGGACAGCATCGCGCGCGAGGCATAAATCCCCGCTGTGTAGCCGGCCGGGCCGGAGCCGATGATGAGAACTTTCGTGTGTTTCGTGTCCGCCATGTCGGGACCTCATTCTTTACATGTTGTCTTTGCTGTTGACTTGGATATAGACAGCCCGCCCACGCATATCAAACCCTGTCTGGCGCACAGCCGAGGTGAAAAAATGGGCAGGTATGCGCAAGGTGCGTAGAGAGTGCGCGGAATGCTCTTGAAACTTTCTTGCTAAAATGAGAAAGAATGTTGCGCGCAAGAGCCTTTTTGCGCAGTTACATGGAATTTTACCGCTAACGGCTTCGGGAAAACAGATGCCTTCTCACAGACTTGATGAAATTGACCGCAAGATTCTCGCAGAATTGCAGGCGGACGGTCGGATGACCAATGTGGAACTGGCCAAACGCGTGGGGATTTCCGCGCCGCCATGTTTGCGTCGTGTGCGGACTTTGGAAGAAAGCGGTTATATCAAGGGCTATCACGCCGTGGTTGATGCCCGTGCGCTCGACTTCGAGGTGCAGGTCTTTGCCATGGTCGGATTGCAAAGTCAGGCCGAAACCGATCTGTCGAAATTCGAGGCGAAATGTCAGGAGTGGCCGCTTGTGCGCGAGTGTCACATGCTCAATGGCGAGGTGGATTTCATCCTCAAATGTGTGGCGCCCGACCTGTCGACCTTCCAGAGCTTTCTGACGGGGCAACTGCTCTCCACCGAGAATGTCGCAAGTGTTAAAACGTCGCTGGTCATTCGCGGGGCGAAGGATGAGCCCGGCGTGCCCTTTGATGTGCTTGAAGACCGTTTGACGCAGAGCGCCTGAACCACTTTCATTTAGTGAGAAACCGAAAACGGCCCGCCTTCTGGCGAGCCGTTTGTGTTTGGCCGGTGGAGGGACGTGTCGGCCGAGGTGTGGTTTTAGCGCCGTGTGAGTTCGAGAACATCCGTGGGCGACAGGCGAAGCTGCGCAAGCGCCCCGAAATCCCCCAGCGTTTCGAGATGCGGGAACAGCGCCATGAAGCGCCCGCGCAAATCGCCATAGAGCTGACCGGCGGCGGTGATGCCCGGATGGTAGCTTTCCAGTTCCACGCCGTTGACGCGCAACAGACTGTGGCGTGCAAGTCCGATATGATAACTGCGCACCGAGGAAATCGGGGTGACTTCGATCACGGAGTTTCCGTCGACAAGTCCGGACACAGGGGCCAGAGCCTGTGATGTGCCATAGGTGGTTTTGAGCGCGTCGGCGCGCAACAGATACCGCGCGCCTGTGCCGAGCATCAGGTCCGGCGCAGGGCGGCCCAGTCCGAAGCTGTCCGCCATGATCCGGTAGAGGCGCTCGGGCTTGGCATTCGCGGCGCGTGTGCCTTTCGGGTCCAGTGTCATTGAGCCGATCCATTCGACGCGCTGCACACCGTTGTCGATGGTTTCCACCTCGTCACCGGGCAAGAGGTCTTCAATCGCGACAGGCCCTTGGGGCGTCGGAAGCAATGCGCCGCGCGCGAAAGCGTTGAACGCGGATTCAAACTGGGGCAGGGCAGGGGCGCTTATGGTGCTGTCACAAATGTCGCCGTTCTTCGCCAGCCAGAGCACATCATAGCGGCGCTGCGCATAGTTGGGCCGCTCGGCAAAACGGTTGCGGCGGACGGTCCATGCGGTTTGAGAGGGTTTCTCTTGCAGAACGCCCCTGTGCATCGGCTGTTTCAAACCGTTTGTGCGGGGCTGCGAACCGGAAAGGGGCTGCGACATAAGTGGCCTCGTTACTGTGTCGGCCCCCACCGAATACAGTGGGTAAACGATCACAGAAAATGAGGTGGATTGTCAAAGCCTATATTGAATTATGGGTGGTTCTGGAACCAGTCCGTCATCTGACGTGTGCTTTGTTTCTCTATTGAGATGAAAGCTGCCGCTCAGAAGGCACTGACCCAGAGGTGCGCCCTGCCATCGCGTCAGGGGCGAATCGTCAGGCGGCGGTGCGCAGTTGGACTGTGCCGGATTTCTTGGCGATGAACGCCGCGCGGCGGGCACCACGGGTCCACGGCATGTCCGTCTCGGTCTTCTTGGCTTCGGCGATCATGGATTTCATCCAGCGACGGTTTTTCATGGCGGTCCCCCTCGGACACTTGTTTCGATCTTGGGACCACTATGCCTTCCGGCTTCGGCGAAAGTGAGGCGTTCAGTGTGTGGGAATGGGGAGATTTCCGTGTCTCGGAGGATGAAATTTGTCCTTGTGGTCAAATTTCGCAACGTTCAGAAAATTAAGGTTAATTTCCCATCGCCTTTATGTCTCGCCGTGGCCTTGGCGAGATTTTCTGGCGAGATTGGGGCAGGTGCTCGCCCCAATGCTGCCTGAAATCAAATCTCAGGCCTGACGGGCTTACAGCCGGATCATGGAGATGAGTCGTCCGTAATCGGCCTCTTTGCGATGAACGGAGCGGCGGTAGGAATAGAAACGCGCGGGGTCCGAATAGGTGCAATGCCGTGTCCACTCGGCATGTCCGACGCCCGCTTGGCGCAAACGGTGCAGACCGAAAGCCGGAAGGTCGAACTGATAGCGGTCGCCCTCGCCATTGGCAAAGAAGCGGGCATTGTCGGGGCTGTCTGCCAGAAAAACGTCAAGGAATTCCGGCCCCACCTCATATGCACGTTGCGAAATCGAGGGGCCGATGATCGCGGTGATATTCTCGCGGCTTGCGCCAAGGGCTTCCATCTCGTCGAGTGTGGCTTCCAGAATGCCGCCAATCGCGCCTTTCCATCCGGCATGAGCCGCACCGATCACACCGGCCTTTGCATCGGCAAAGAGCACAGGCTGGCAGTCGGCGGTCAGAATGACCAGAGCAAGGTCGGGCTGGTCCGTCACCAGCGCATCGCATGTGGGCGGCGTGCTGTCTTGCGGGCCGGTGACGCGCACCACATCGGCGGAATGGACCTGATGGGCGGAGCAGAGATCCCCAGCCGAGAGGCCAAGCGCCTGAGCGGCGCGGGCGCGGTTGATTTTGACCACATCGGCCTGATCGGACGAGCCGAATCCGCAATTCAGCCCGTCAAAAACGCCGGAGGAAGCGCCGCCCTTGCGGGTGAAAAAACCGTGTTGCACATCTTTCAGCGCGTCCGAAGTGATGATCTCTAGGCTCATGTGTTTGTTCCCGCGCTGAATTCTGGGTCAAATCCTGAAGGTATCAAGTTGGTACTGGGGGCAATGGCCAGCGCTTTGAAAAGGGTTCCCATTTCTTCGGGCGAGGTCAACCGTTCAAATGCGCGGGTGTGGGTTTCAAGAGCCTTTCCGCTCAACTTTGTGGCGAGCGATTCGGCGCGCTGGCTGATCCCGAGCCGCGCCAGAAGCATCCCCTGCGGGATTATCCGTGAGGTGACGGCGTTTGCAGCGCGTGCCGCGTCGGCCAGTGCCTTGAAATCCACATGTGCGGTGAGATCGGCCTGACCGGGGCGGGCCAGAGGATCAACCATCTGATGCGCTTCAAGTGCTTGAAACGTATCTCCCAGAGAGTGCCAGTCGCCATAGTCGATGAGAATGGCCGCCCCGCCATGGGCCGTGATGCGCTGCGACATCTCCGCGATGATCGGCGCGGCGGCGGGGCAGATTTCGACCACGTCCCCCTCTTTGGTATCCGTCAGGCGCGAGGAGAGGCTTGCGAGCGGAGCGGGCGCGGACAGTCCAAGTGCAAGTTTGCCGTCTTTGAGACCCACCTGTGTTTCCGCCCATCCGGAGCCCTTGCGGGTGAATTGCCGGATCGGCAGCGCGTCGAAAAATTCGTTGGCGATCAGCCACAAAGGCGCGTCGGGTAGATCGGAGATGCTGTCACACCATGTCACCTCATAGCCTGAGAGCCTGTCTTTTTGCCGCTTGCGCAGCGTCGGAGAGGCCTCGACCAGATGCACTTGCATGGCGCGATGCAGTTCGGGGACGGCTTTGGTTGCACGCAGAATGTCGGCCATCAATGTCCCGCGTCCGGGACCAAGTTCCGCCAGAACAAAGGGCGCGGGCGCACCTTGGTCCAGCCAGTTTTGCGCGAGGCAGAGGCCCAGAAGCTCTCCGAACATCTGGCTGATTTCCGGCGCGGTGGTGAAATCCCCCGCAGCCCCAAGAGGGTCGCGCGTGGTGTAATAGCCGTGTTCGGGATGCAGTAGACATTCGGCCATGTAATCGGCCAGCGAGATCGGTCCGGTCTGCGCGATGCGTCGGGCGAGAATATGCGCAAGTGCTGTCATGTGCGTTTGGCTCGCAGCATGAAAAACAGCCCGATCAGGATCATCGGCAGGGACAGGAGTTGCCCCATTTGCATCCCGAGAAAGACCGCCCCGCTGGGATTGGCCTCGGTGATGAATTGCGCATCGGCCTGACGGAAGATTTCGACGACAAAGCGCGACACGCCGTAGCCTGCAAAGAACAGCCCCATGATGAAGCCGGGACGTTTGAGTGCGCCGCCGAACCAGACCAGCGCGAGGATCAGGCTGCCGAGAAGCAGCCCTTCCATCCCTGCCTCATAGAGTTGGGAGGGATGGCGCGCGCACAAAGGGCCGACATTCTGGCAGGCTTGCGCCTCGATGCCGGGAAAGATCACAGCCCAAGGGCCATCCCAAGGTTTGCCCCAAAGCTCGGCATTGACGAAATTCGCAACCCGCCCGAGCAGTAGCCCTGTCGGCGTGGCCATTGCCAGCAGATCGCCCAAAGACAAAAGCGGCTTGTGGTGTTTGCGCCCCCAGAGAAGGGCCGCGATCACAACGCCGAGAAACCCGCCGTGAAAGGCCATGCCGCCTTGCCAGACCATCGGAATTTCAATGGGGTGAGCGAGGTAATAGGCGGGTTTGTAGAACAGAACATAGCCGAGCCGCCCGCCGAAGATTACGCCTAAGATCAGCCATGTGAGCAGGTCTTCGAACTCGGTCTTGTCCAGCGGCGGTGTGTTTTCGCGCCAGAGCCGTGTAGCCTTGAGCGCACGCAGGATCAGGAACCACCCGATGAGGAAGCCGCCGATATAGGCCAGCGCATACCAGTGCAGGGCAAAGTGGATCGGCCCGAGGTTGATCTCGAAGATCACGGGCGAGAGGTCGGGGAAATTCAATACGGCAGGCATCTGTGTCAACATGGCCGCAACTGTCGTCAGAGAAGCTGGGAAGTCAACCTTGCGATTTGTCGCCGCGCGCCCCATATAGATCACAGATATTCACGAATGCGCCGCCGGAGGCAGACATGCAAACCCGCAACAAGATTCTTGACGACATCTCGCAGCTTATGACCAACGCCATGGGAGTGGCTCAAGGTGCCAAGGACGAGGCGGAAACTGCGGTGAAAAGCCTTATGGACCGCTGGCTGGCGGATCGGGACTTTGTCACACGCGAGGAATTCGACGCGGTGCGCGTTATGGCGCAAAAGGCGCGTGAAGAGAACGAAGAGTTGAAAAAGCGCCTCGACCTTCTGGAACGCAAGAAAAAGGCCTGATCTTCCGGATCATGTCCGACATGCTTAAAAGCTCCCCGCGGGGAGCTTTTTTATTGTCCACAGGGGGCTTTGGTGGCGGGGGAAAAGCCCGCAAACCTGTGGATCAAAGTCGATTAATGGGGATAACACGAATATTTCGCTTTACAGATTCAACGGTTTCATCACACCATATCTAGTAAGGGAAGGCGAGATACACGCCGATCCTTGAGCAGGCACCAAGTTTTAGTGGCCGCCACCGTGACGTCACGCAGAGGATGTTACAGGCACCACGAGACGCACAACAGATGAGGCCCGTGTATGTCGCTTATTGAGCAGAGCTTTTCTACCGAGATTCACCCGATCGATCTGTGTGAGCACCTGTGCGAACACAATGACTGGGAGTTCGACCGTGTTGCTGACGACCAGATTGCCATGGCGGTCGAGGGGCAATGGCGCACCTATTCGATCACTCTGGCGTGGTCCGACTATGACGAGACCCTGCGCCTGATCTGCACTTTTGAAATGGAGCCGCCGCAAGACAAGTTGCAGCAGATCTATGAGGTACTCAACCGCGCCAATGACCAGATCTGGACCGGTGCCTTTACCTTCTGGCCGGAGCAACAGCTTATGGTCTATCGCTACGGTCTTGTCCTCTCCGGCGGGCAGGTGGCCGGTGCCGAGCAGGTGGATCGTTTGATCGGTGCCGCAGTCGGCGCCGCAGAGCGCTTTTATCCCGCCTTCCAGCTGACCGCATGGTCCGACCAGAGCCCCGAAGAGGCGATGGATGTGGCGATCCGCGAGGCTTACGGTCGCGCCTGAGTGCTTTGCAGAAATGCAGGCGTTCCCTGCATTGCGCCTGCACATATGATTGGTAAAGTGCCCTCTGACGCCCGCAGAGGGCATTTCCATTTCTATGAAAGGTGCAGATCATGGACGATCTCAAAACACGCGGGCTGGTGCTCTTGGGCTGTGGCAAAATGGGCTCTGCGATGCTCAAAGGCTGGCTCGATGGCGGTCTGCCGCCTGCGTCGGTCACTGTGCTCGACCCGCACCCTTCCGACTGGTTGAAATCAACCGGCGTGCATCTGAATGCCGATCTGCCGGAAAATCCGGCGATTGTGCTGCTCGCCGTGAAGCCACAGATGATGGGGGACGCGCTGCCTGCGCTACAAAAACTGGGCAACGGGTCGACCGTCTTTCTCACCGTGGCTGCAGGGATCACCATTGCGACTTATGAAGAGATTCTGGGCGCAGAAACTCCGATTGTGCGCGCCATGCCCAACACGCCTGCCGCCGTCGGGCGCGGGATCACGGGGATTGTGGGCAATGCGAAAGCCTCGAAGGCGGATATCGATCTTGCTGACAGCCTGTTGCAAGCCGTGGGGCAGGTGGTGCGTCTTGAGAGTGAGGCGCAAATCCGTCCGCTCATGGCGATTTCCGGTTGTGGTCCGGCCTATGTGTTTCACCTGATTGAGGTGATGGCCGCTGCCGGTGAGAAATCGGGTCTTCCTGCTGATATGGCTCTGCAACTTGCCAAGGCGACCGTGGCTGGCGCAGGGCATCTGGCGGAGGTTTCGGATGAAAGTCCGGCACAACTGCGTATCAATGTGACCTCGCCCGGGGGTGTGACCGCCGAGGCATTGCGTGTGTTGATGGATGAGGAAAACGGCTTTCCGGTTCTGATGGAACGCGCGGTTGAAGCCGCGATTGAACGTGACGAGGAATTGGCGAATGGCTGACGAGATCAGTTTTGACGACTTTTTGAAGGTCGATATTCGCGTGGGCACGATTGTCCGCGCGGAGCTTTATCCGGAAGCGCGGAAGCCTGCGATCAAACTCTGGATCGATTTCGGTGCCGAGATTGGCGAAAAGAAATCTTCTGCACAAATCACCGTTCATTACACGCCGGAAACCTTGGTCGGGCAGCAGGTCATGGCCGTGGTGAATTTCCCACCGCGTCAGATCGGGCGGTTTATGTCGGAGGTTCTGGTGCTGGGCTTTCCAGATCAGGATGGTGCTGTGGTTCTGGCGCAGCCGGGGTTGCCGGTGCCGGATGGCGGGCGGCTGCACTAGCGCCTGTGCAAAGAGCATGAGGCTCAGGCGTTTTGCGAAATGTTTTCACGGATTGCGCAAAGCTGCGTCTGTGGCACGTCTTGCCACGACGTCACGCTTTCATTTTGCGTTAACCTTAAACTGATTAACCTTTATGCAATGTGACAATGTGAGGTGAAAAGGGGTGGTGCCGCGCCCGTCAGCATTGGAGTGATGCGGGTCTACTCGCCCATCGCCTCGCGCCAGTGTTTGCGGCAGAGCGACACATAGCGCTCGTTGCCGCCAATTGCGACCTGTGCGCCTTCGGTCAGAACCTCGCCTGTATCCGACATGCGCACCACCATGGTCGCCTTTTTCCCGCAATGGCAAATCGTGCGCACTTCGCGCATCTCGTCGGCCAGCGCGAGAAGCGCCGCAGAGCCGGGGAAAAGGTTGCCCTGAAAATCCACGCGCAGACCATAGGCCATCACCGGCACTTTCAGATCATCCACCACGCGGGCCAGTTGCCAGACCTGATCGCGGGTCAGAAACTGGGCTTCATCAATAAAGATACAGGCCACCGGCCCCTGAGCGAGGCGGGCCTCGATCTTGGCAAACATATCTTCTTGCTCGTCAAAGGTTTCCGCATTGTCGCCAATGCCAATCCGGCTGGCGATCCGGCCCTCTCCTGCGCGATCATCCAGATTCGCGGTGATGAGATAGGTCTCCATACCGCGTTCTCGGTAGTTGTAAGAGGCCTGAAGCAACAGGGTGGATTTTCCTGCGTTCATGGTCGAGTATTGAAAATAGAGTTTTGCCATAAACCGCTCTGTGCCAGATTGTGCAGGTCGGGATCAAGCCGAGTTTACGTCTGAGCTCACAGAGTTTTGAACATATGCTAAGTCGTGGGGGCCGTGCGGAAAACTGACGGGTGGGAGCCTGAGAAATAACTCGTAAACATGTCCGGCGTTTGCCGAAAAGCAAAGGGGATGAGGGTGCCGGGACAGACCTCAGAACCTGATTCCTCGTAGAAAACGCTCCCACCCGATCCGGTGCTTTACAGCATCGAATACTCTCTAATGCCCGCAACAGCAGGTATATACTTGTATGTCATGCAAAAATCGGGAAATTAATGGGAAATGACGCTGGGAATTCCCCATGTGGGGAGCGTTGTAAGGGGTAAGGACACGCATCATGAATGCTGCAGGAAACTATTTGAAAAAACACACCGAGGCTTTGGTTAAGGATGTGGGGCTTGAGGCCGCCTGTGCTTTGACCGGAAAGTCCAAGGCAACTTTAGGCCGCTATTATTCCACCGCCGAAGAGCATTCTGATCGCTTTATGCCGGTTGATGCCGTGGCCCAGCTGGAGGCGGCGGCGGGTTATCCGCATGTGACATCCGCGCTAGCCGAGCTGAAGGGGATTGCGCTGTCCTATGATGCGGCGCGCAATGCGACTCCGAAACAAGGCGGCGTGAACACGGATGTTGTGGCCCTGTCGCAGCGCTTCGCCATGTTGATGGCGGAATATTCCGATGCGATCGAAGATGGTATCATCACGTTTAACGAAGCCAAACGCCTGCTGCGTGAGACTTTGGAGCTTCAGCAGGTCTTGATGAGCATGAAGCTGCATCTCGAACACGAAGCCACCTGACGCGTCTATACCCTTCTTGCAGATGTAGAAAAGGCGGCCTTGGGAGCCGCCTTTATGGTTTTATCCGCGCCGCTTTTGACGCTGCTGGTGCCCGCCGGCGCTTTTTCCGGCTTTGGGCGCTCCGGGACGGCCGCCTTGTTTGGCACCGCGCGGTTTGTTGCCTGAATTGGCACCACGCGGACCGCCGCCTCCGCCACCACCGCGGCGACGTCCGCCTTGGGGTTTGGGTTTCGGCTCGGCTTTCATCCCGTCAGCGGCCCAAGAAGCAGGCGTCGCAATCGGAATGCGGATTTTCATCACTTTTTCAATTGCACGGAAATCGTCCAGCTCGGTGGGCGAGCAGAAGGCGATGGCCTTGCCATCCCGACCGGCACGCGCCGTCCGACCGATCCGGTGCACGAAATTCTCCGGCACATTCGGCAATTCGTAGTTATAGACGTGACGCACCGCCGGAATGTCGATCCCGCGTGCGGCCACATCCGTGGCGACCAGCACAGTGATCTTGCCCGATTTGGCTTCTTTCAAGGTGCGCTCGCGTTGGCCTTGGGATTTGTTGCCGTGGATGGATCCTGCGGCGAAACCTGCGGCTTGCAGCTGTTTCGACATCCGTTCGGCCCCATGTTTGGTCCGCGAGAACACCAGCGCCAGCTCGTCTTTGTGTGTGGCCAGCAACTCTTTGAGTTTGTCGAACTTGTCGGGCTGCGGGATGAAATGGACCTCTTGGTCGATTTTGTCGGCGGCCTTACCCGGAGGGGAAACTTCGATCCGCACAGGCGAGGTCAGATAGCTTTGGGCAATCTCGCTCATCTGTTTCGACATGGTGGCCGAGAACAGCATGGTCTGACGCTCTTGCGCCAGCATCGGCACCAGTTTGCGCAGCGCATGGATGAAGCCCATGTCGAGCATCTGGTCGGCCTCGTCGAGCACCAGAAAAGAGGTCTCGTTCAGGCGCACGGCCTTACGGTCGATCAGGTCCATGAGGCGGCCCGGCGTGGCGACAAGAATATCCGTGCCACGGTCCAGACGGTTGATCTGGGCATTGATCGACACGCCGCCGACCACACGGTTGAGCTTGAGGTGCGACCCTTTGATGAAGGGGAACAGGCCGTCGGCGATCTGGTTCACCAGTTCGCGTGTAGGTGCGAGAATCAGCGCCCGTACGGTCTTCGGCGAGGGTTTCGTGCCATCGGTCAGTGCCATATGCATGAGCGGAAGGCCGAATGCCAGCGTCTTGCCGGTGCCGGTCTGGGCCAACCCCATCACGTCGCGACCGTTCATCACTTCGGGAATGGCGCGGGCCTGAATGGGGGTCGGGGTCTCGATGCCAATTTCTTTGAGCACGTCGAGAAGCTTCGGCTTGAGGCCGAGCATGGAAAAATCAGTCATATATGTCCTTTGGTGGGAAACCCACACGCTAGACGTACCCGCTTTTGCGGGTACTTGGTTGGTCGCGGAAAAGGTCACCGGAGCGCGCCATATGCTTGCCCCGTCTTTCCGCCGGACCCCTTGCGTGATGTTGGGAACCTTTGGGCAATGCGCCCGATCATCGCCACCCGAAGCGTCATAACGCGGCTGCTCACGCGGCAGCATGGGGGTGAAGATATGTGTTAAGTGGGGGAGAGCGGGGCAGAAGTCAAGAATTATCGCTGCATTGCAAAAGAAAACGCCCCGCGAGTGGCGGGGCGTTCTGATGGATTTTAGCAGATGAAGGGCCTTACGCGTCCTGCAAGCTCAACACTTCGATCTCGCCTTCAAGCCGTGCCTTGATCGCCATAGCGGCGGCGTGGGAGGCGGCGGCGGTGGTGAAGTAGGGGATCTTGTCGTAAAGCGCGACAGAGCGGATTTCACGCGAGTCTTCAACGGCTTGGTTGCCCTCGGTCGTATTCAGGACCAGCGCGATTTCACCGTTCTTCATCATGTCGACAATGTTCGGGCGGCCTTCGTAAACCTTGTTCACGATCTGGCTTTCGATGCCGTTTTCCTTGAGGAATTTTGCGGTGCCTCGGGTCGCGACGATTTCAAAGCCGAGATCGACAAGCGTTTGCATCGCCTCGACCATTTTCGGCTTCTTGTCGTAGTTTTTCACCGAGAGGAACACCTTGCCCTCGGTTGGCAGGTCTGTGCCCGCGCCCATTTGTGCCTTCAGGAAGGCCCGTGCAAAGGTCTTGTCTGACCCCATGACCTCACCGGTCGAACGCATTTCTGGCCCGAGGATCGTGTCCACGCCGGGGAAGCGTGCGAAGGGCAGCACGGCTTCTTTCACTGCAAACCGGCCTGTGCCCTCAGGCGCGACCAGATCGAAGGTGCCGAGTTTCTCACCGGCCATGACGCGCGCGGCGATGGAGGCGATCGGGCTGTTGACCGCTTTTGCAACGAAAGGCACGGTCCGCGAGGCGCGCGGGTTCACTTCGATGAGATAGATCACATCGTCCTTCACCGCGAATTGCACGTTCATCAGGCCGACGACGTTCAATTCGAGCGCCAGCGCGACGGTCTGACGTTTCAACTCTTCGATAATCTCGGGCTTGAGCGAGTAGGGCGGCAGGGAACAGGCGGAGTCGCCGGAGTGCACGCCTGCTTCCTCGATGTGCTGCATGATGCCTGCGACATGGACGGTTTCACCGTCGCAAAGCGCATCCACGTCGATCTCGGTTGCGCCGGACAGGTAGTGGTCCAGCAAAACCGGACTGTCGCCGGAGACGACCACAGCCGAGGAGATGTAGCGTTTGAGCTGTTCCATGTCGCGGACGATTTCCATTGCGCGACCGCCCAGAACATAGGACGGGCGAATGACCAGCGGGAAGCCGATCCCCGCCGCGATCTCAATGGCTTCCGCATCGGTGGAGGCCAAGCCGTTGGTCGGTTGTTTCAAGTCGAGCCGGTTGACGAGGTCTTGGAAACGCTCGCGGTCTTCGGCCAGATCAATCGCATCGGGCGAGGTGCCAAGGATCGGAATGCCTTCGGCTTCCAGCGCATTGGCGAGTTTGAGCGGGGTCTGCCCGCCGAACTGGACGATCACACCGTGCAACGTGCCGTTGTCCTGTTCGACACGCAGGATTTCCATGACGTGTTCAAAGGTCAGCGGCTCGAAATACAACCGGTCCGATGTGTCGTAATCGGTGGATACGGTCTCGGGGTTGCAGTTGATCATGATGGTTTCGTAGCCCTGTTCAGTCAGGGAGAAACAGGCATGACAGCAGCAATAGTCGAACTCGATCCCTTGGCCGATCCGGTTGGGACCGCCGCCCAGAATGACGACTTTCTTGCGATCCGAGGGACGCGCTTCGCATTCCACCTCACCCATCATCGGGGCTTCGTAGGTGGAATACATATAGGGGGTTTGCGCTTCGAACTCGGCGGCGCAGGTGTCGATGCGTTTGAACACGGCATTGACGCCAAGGTTGCGACGCGCACGGCGCACGTTGGCCTCGTCGCGACCTGTGAGCTTGGCCAGACGCGCATCTGTGAAGCCCATCATCTTGAGCTTGCGCAGTCCTTCTTCGGTGACCGGAAGACCGTCGCGTTTGACTTCGGCCTCGGCCACAAGAATTTCGCGCACGCGGGCGAGGAACCACGGGTCGAAACTGTTGATGTCCTGAATTTCTTCATCGGTGAAGCCGAACCGCATGGCCTGCGCGATGACACGCAGACGGTCCGGCGTGGCTTTCGCAAGTTCGCGGGTGACGCTCTTGTCGATCTTTTGTTGCGCGGCCTCATCGGCCCCCAGAAGAATGCGGGGCAGGGTGGTGCCATTGCCATCGGCTTCGACGATTTCGGAGGCCTTCGGCATATCCGGCAGGTCGATTTCGTCAAAGCCGGTGAGGCCCGATTCCATCGAAGCCAGCGCCTTTTGCATCGATTCGTGGAAGGTCCGACCAATCGCCATGACCTCGCCCACGGATTTCATCGCGGTGGTCAGGTTCGGCTCGGAGCCGGGGAATTTTTCGAATGCGAATTTCGGGATTTTCGTGACGACATAATCGATGGTCGGCTCGAATGAGGCGGGCGTCACCTTGGTGATGTCATTGTCCAGCTCGTCGAGCGTATAGCCCACGGCCAGTTTCGCTGCGATTTTCGCAATCGGGAAACCGGTGGCTTTGGACGCCAGTGCCGAGGAGCGCGACACGCGCGGGTTCATCTCGATCACGACCATGCGGCCATCAGCGGGGTTCACCGCCCATTGCACGTTGGAGCCCCCCGTTTCCACGCCGATCTCGCGCAGCACGTTGATCGAGTGGGTGCGCATCAACTGGTATTCTTTATCGGTGAGCGTGAGCGCGGGCGCCACAGTGACCGAGTCGCCGGTGTGCACGCCCATCGGATCGACGTTTTCAATGGAACAGACGATGATGGCGTTGTCGGCAGTGTCGCGCACCACTTCCATTTCGTATTCTTTCCAGCCGAGAAGCGACTCATCCACGAGAATCTGCGCCATCGGGGAAGCTTCGAGACCGGAGCGACAGATTTTCTCGTAGTCATCGCGGTTATAGGCCACGCCGCCGCCGGTGCCGCCCAAGGTGAACGCGGGGCGGATGATCGCGGGAAGGCCGATATGTTCAAGCGCCTCCATAGCGATTTTCATACCGGCAGAGATGTCGTAGCGACCGTCTTCTTTTTTCGGAGCGGCGACGATGTCGGCCTTGGGGTTTTCGATGCCCAGACGGTCCATCGCTTCGCGGAAGAGCTTGCGATCTTCTGCCATTTCAATGGCTTCGCGTTTTGCGCCGATCAGTTCGACGTTGAATTTGTCGAGCACGCCCATGTCGGCCAGAGCCAGCGAGGTGTTCAGACCCGTCTGTCCCCCCATGGTCGGCAAAAGCGCGTCAGGGCGCTCTTTTTCGATGATCTTGGCAACAACCTCTGGTGTGATCGGTTCGATATAGGTCGCATCCGCCATGCCCGGATCGGTCATGATCGTCGCCGGATTGGAGTTCACCAGAATGACCCGGTATCCTTCCTCTTTCAGCGCTTTACAGGCCTGCGCCCCGGAGTAATCGAATTCACAGGCTTGCCCGATGATAATCGGCCCCGCACCAATGATCATGATGGAGGAAATATCGGTTCTCTTCGGCATGGCAGACCCCGGCAATGTTTGAGCAGCTTCGGCGCATCTCTAGCAAGGTGCGCGCAAATTGTCGTGGGTTATAGTCATGACTCGCGCAGGTGCAAGGGTGGAAATGGCAAAGACCTGCCGGAAATTGCTGCGTCCGATCTGCGGGCCGTTGCCGTCGGGATGGTCGCAGGATCAAGGCCGCACCAAAGAGGGCGTCGCATGAGCCGGATATTCTGTGATATTGCCCGCAATCTCCGGTGCAATGCCCTGTCGGGGCCTGTCGCGGGGCTTACGGCCCTTGACTTTCCGCTCTGGGCCTAGTGTATCAGCCCGAGCGATATATAAGTCTGCCCACATCTCCAAAGGGACCCGATCATGCATGTCTACCGCAGCCATACCTGCGCCGAACTGAACCAATCCAACGTCGGCGACACTGTTCGCCTTTCCGGCTGGGTGCACCGCATCCGCGACCACGGCGGCATTCTTTTCGTCGATCTGCGCGATCACTATGGCATGACCCAAGTGCTGTGCGATCCGGATAGCCCTGTATTTTCCGAGATGGAAAAGGTGCGTGCCGAGTGGTGTATCCGTATTGACGGGACCGTGAAGGCGCGGGATCCGGAACTGGTGAACCCGAAACTGCCCACGGGCGAGATCGAAGTCTTCGTGCGTGATCTCGAAGTGCTGGGGGCGGCTGCCGAATTGCCGCTCATGGTTTTTGGCGATCAGGAATATCCGGAAGAAACCCGCCTGAAATACCGTTACCTCGATCTGCGTCGCGACCAGATGCAGAAGAACATGGTGATGCGGTCTCAGGTTGTGCAGGACTTGCGCCAGCGCATGTGGGACCGTGGCTTCAACGAATTCCAGACGCCGATCATCACCGCGTCCAGCCCTGAAGGTGCGCGTGACTTTCTGGTGCCCTCCCGCCTGCATCCGGGCAAGTTCTACGCCCTACCGCAAGCGCCGCAGCAGTTCAAACAGCTGTTGATGGTTTCGGGCTTTGACAAATATTTTCAGGTTGCGCCCTGTTTCCGCGACGAAGACCCGCGCGCCGACCGTAGCCCGACGGATTTTTACCAGCTCGACATGGAAATGTCCTTTGTCACCCAACAGGACATCTTTGATGTGATGGAGCCGGTGATTGCGGATATGTTCGACAAGTTCGGCAAGGGGCGCAAGTCCAACCGCGACTGGCCGCAAATCTCCTATAAGGATGCCGCGCTTTGGTATGGCACTGACAAGCCGGACCTCAGAAACCCGATCAAGATGCAGGACGTGTCCGAGCATTTCCGCGGGTCGGGCTTTGCGATCTTCGCCAAGCTTCTGGAGCAAGAGGGCAACGAAATTCGTGCCATTCCTGCGCCCAAAGGCGGTTCGCGCAAATTCTGCGACCGGATGAACAAATTCGCCCAACAAGAGGGTCTGCCGGGGATGGGTTACATCTTCTGGCGCGATCAGGGCAACGGGATGGAAGCCGCCGGACCTCTGGCCAAGAACATCGGGCCGGAGCGCACGGAAGCGATCCGTCAACAGCTTGGTCTGGAGGTCGGTGATGCGGCCTTCTTCCTTGGTGGCAAGCCGAAGTCCTTCGAACGTGTGGCTGGCAAGGCCCGCACCGTGATCTGGGAAGAAACCCCGAAAGCGCCGGAAGATGAGAACTGGCGCGACAAGTTCATGTTCGCATGGATCGTGGATTTCCCGATCTACGAACAGGACGAAGAGACCGGCGAGATCGACTTTGAACACAACCCGTTCTCCATGCCGCAAGGCGGGATGGAAGCGCTGGAAGGTGATCCGCTCAAGGTACTCGGCTGGCAGTATGATCTGGCCTGTAACGGTTACGAGCTTGTCTCCGGTGCGATCCGGAACCACCAGCCGGAGATCATGTTCAAAGCCTTTGAACTGGCAGGTTATGGCAAGGACGAGGTCGAGAAACGCTTTGGCGGCATGGTCAACGCGTTCCAATATGGCGCTCCGCCGCACGGTGGTTGCGCCTTGGGGATCGACCGCGCGGTGATGATCCTCGCCGATCAGGACAACATTCGCGAAGTGATGCTCTTCCCGATGAACCAGCGTGCCGAAGATCTGATGATGGGCGCGCCTTCGGAACCGACCAACGAGCAGCTTCGGGAATTGAACCTGCGGGTTATTCCTCAGGAAGACTAAGGTTTTTCATCACAGCTTTCCAAAAGGCGCGGGGGAGACCCTGCGCCTTTTTGTATGGTCGGGCGTTGCCAGCAGGGCGCGCGTCAGACGACTTTGCGCGGTTCGATCCGTGCCTGCACCAGTCCCGCAATATGGGCGACATTGGCCTCATGGGGGAGGCCCTGTTGTCGATGGTCTGCCAGATCGTTCGCCGCGGTTTCCATTTCGGCATCTCCCGCCGTGCGGGCCACACCGGCGAGAAACTGCGCGATATAATCGAGAATACCGTCGCCGCGCTCGGTGCTCAGAAGGTCGGCAATATGAACGAAATCGTCCTGAAGCGCGATGGGGTCGGGGTTGATCATATCGTCATTGATCACACGCAGCCCTTGCGGACAGGCTCCGTCGGGCAGGCAGGACATGACGCGATGCTGGAATGCGGCCAAAGAGGAAATCGGTTTCTCGATAAACCCGTCCGCGCCTGCGGCGATGGAGAGTTCCTCCGCCCCGCTGTCGCCGGACATGCCCAGAACCACCTCGACACGAGGCCGCGCTGCAGCGAGTTCGCCAATCAGCTCCGAACCGGACCCGTCCGGTAGGCCCAGATCGACGATCACCACATTGGGCCGATAGACCCGAAGGTGTTTGCGGGCCGCGTGGAGTCTGTCAGCGCGACGGATGCGCGCGCCGGAGCGCAAACAGAGCAGGCGCATGGCTTCGGAGGCGAAACGGCTGTCCTCGACCACCAGAACAGTCAGGCCAAGCAGCGGGCGTTCCGGCGTCGGGGGTTTTGGTGTCAAAAGGGCTTCGAGACTATCGGTCATTCGTAAACTCCATCCAGTGCGACTCGCAGTAAAGTGCATAAGTGGTGAAGGACTCGTTAACTCGGCGGGTCTTGCCCTCGTGTGAGCGTTAACTTGTCCCCGCTCTCTTGCGAGCCTTCGCGTCTCGGGCGATAAGCAGGGAGATTTTCATGGAGGAAGAGAATAATGATCGGTCGCCTGAACCATGTCGCCATTGCTGTGCCGGATCTCGAAGCCGCCAGCGCGCAATATGCCAATACGCTGGGCGCGAAAGTGAACCCGCCGCAGGACGAGCCGGACCATGGTGTGACGGTGGTGTTCATTGAACTGCCGAACACCAAGATCGAGCTTCTCTATCCACTGGGAGAAAATTCTCCGATTCAGGGCTTTCTCGACAAAAATCCGGCCGGCGGCATTCATCACCTCTGCTACGAGGTGGACGACATTCTGGCTGCGCGCGACAAGCTCAAGGCCGAAGGCGCGCGGGTGCTTGGCACGGGAGAGCCGAAAATCGGCGCTCACGGCAAGCCGGTGCTGTTCCTGCATCCGAAGGATTTCAACGGTTGTCTGATCGAGCTGGAACAGGTCTGAGATGGCCATCACCTCCGCCATCGTGCTCTATGCGGTGACATGGTTTATGACCATGTTCATCGCCCTTCCCATCGGGTTGAAAACCCAAGGCGATATGGGCGAAAAAATCGAGGGCACCCATGACGGGGCGCCCGCGAATTACAACCCGAGGCGCAAGGCGCTCTATGTCACCGTGGCCGCAACTGTGATCTGGGGCATTCTGGTGGCGATCATTTCCTCGGGCTGGATCACATGGCACGATCTTGACTGGACGGCGAAACTGCCCTCGGTGGCGGACAGTTAACCCGTCGCAGGCAAGGGCTTACAGTGCGGGCTGGCGGAGCTTGTCGCCTTCCAGCCGCATGAACATATGGGTGAATGTGGCCGCGCCCAGCACGGGAATCAACAGGTTCACCACGGGGATGGTGAGCGGGATGGCCATTAAAGCCCCTGCCAGCCAGATTTCCGGCATGTGACGTTTGCGGGCGGCTTTTGCGCCCTCGCGGCCAAGGCGGCGTATGGCGACCATCTGGAAATATTCACGGCCCAGAAGAAAACCGTTCAAGGCCCAGAAAATCAGCGGCGCGGCGACGTTGAGCACCAGATACAGCACCAAAGCGATCACGTTGGCGACGATGATCACGCCGAGAAAACTCAGCGAGTCCACCACTATGTCAACGATGCTCTGGCGCGGGACTTCGGGCAGGCCGGGGTAATGGCGGTCTTCGACAGCTTCGGACACCTCTTCGAGGAAAATCCCCGTAAAGGCGGAGGCGACCGGCACCATCAGAAAGACCGACAAGCCGATCATCAGAAAGAAAGAACCAATGGAAAGCGCGTCGTCGATCCATGTGACCTGACCGATGAACGGCAGGGAAAAGGTGTCGGGGACAAAGGCCCCGATGATCCAGACAAAGGCGAGATAGATTGCGATCAAAAGCGCGATGGTCAGGCCGAGACCTTTGAGAAGCACGGATTGAAACCGCCTGTCGCCCAGTTGCACCAGCGCCTTGGAAAAATCTCCGAACATTATTCGGACACCCATTCGACGATCTTCTCAAGGTCGGGGCGCGGGCGCTCCGGCGGGGCGACGGTTTCTGTGCCGATATGGATGAAGCCCGCGATGCTCTCATGGGGTGCAAGGCCAAGCCCGTCTTCACAGAAGGACCGGTCATGGGAGGCCCAGCCGGACAGCCAGTTTGCCCCCCAGCCTGCCGCCAAGGCCGCATTGAGAAGCGAGAGACAGACGGCACCGGCGGAATAAAGCTGTTCGCTGTGGGGCACTTTTTCGCTGTCTTTCGGAGAGAACACCACCGCGACGGCCAGATCGGCATCCGCATATTGGCGATAGGCTTTCTCGACCTTGTCAGCGTCGATCCCGAGCTTGTCTGCCAAAGGTCTGATCCGTTCGGACAACCGCGCCAGCGCTGCTTTCTCCAGCACGATGAACCGCCACGGCTCCAGCTTGCCATGATCGGGCGTGCGCGCGGCCGCCGTGAGCAATGTTGTCAATTCCTGACGATCCGGCACAGGTGCGGCGAGCGTCTTGGCGGGGCGGGAGCGGCGGGTGAGGAAAAATTCGAGCGCGGCAGGGTTGGGAACAGGCATGTGCGACCTTTCATCTTCAGTTCCTGTTTCATGTCGTCATTTTTGCCGGTGAATTCAACCGTTCACATGGTAAAGAGAGGCATGGACAAGACGGAATTGAAAGCTGCGCTGGAACAGGCGCTGGACGGGGGGCATCTCGCGGTGCGGGTGACGCCCAAGGCCTCGCGTAATGTCGTGGTGGTGGAGGACGGGCAGGTGCGGGTCTATGTGACCACCGTGCCCGAAAGCGGCAAGGCCACGAAAGATGTGATCAAACTTCTGGCCAAGGCTATGGGGCGTCCGAAATCCGCGCTCACGCTGGTGCGCGGAACGACATCGCGGGACAAGGTGTTTCGCTTGGACGCGGATTGATCGCGGCAGGACGGCCCTTGGCGTAGATGGCTAGTCGTCGGGAGCGGTGAGCCGGTAGGCCCCCTCTGGCAAGTCCAGAGCAGCGCCGAGATCGCGCAACTGTTGTAGCGAGAAGGTGATCTTGTGGGTGCGGTCGGTGCGCGTGTCGTGTTGCTCGACCGTGACGCATTCCGCGAAGGCCGAGATGATGACATCGTCCTGAAGAGGTGCTTCGCCCTCATCCACGATGGTGACGACGGTCGCGTCGAATTCGTGTTCTATGGTAAACATAGAGAGATGCTACGCGCAGTTTCGACAAAAGCAAAGCCGGTAAAACGGACGTGGGCGGTTTCTGGCGAGGGAGAGGGCGACCGTGCGGGATGGTGGACGGAGGTTGATTCGAAAAGGTGGATAACACCGATATGTTGTGCGGTGGATTTGCCGAAAATCTGTGCTTTAGCCCTCCAATCACGGAATTTCGGGCGCTGGAGAGGGAAAGTTTACGCGATGTCATGCGGCCTGTGCGGGCTGTTTTTGGCGGCTCCACGATGCAGACAAAACTCTGCCTTTATTTTGACACATTTAGGTTGAAAACCGCGAGATAATCGGTGGTTAACCTTAATTTGTAGATCGATTAGCGTAGGAAGGGTGTCCGATGGCTGTAGAAATCACCGAAAACATGTACGCAATAACTGGGGATATGATTGGCACCTATACGAGTGCCTCTCTGCAGGGCAATGGAGAGGACGCGGTTTTGACCGTCTCCGGAGTGGAGGCGCTGGGCACCTCTGACGATATTTACTATCTTGAAGTTTTTCAGAACGCTTCGGACACTTTGACCAATGGACAATTCTGGCGGCTCATTGATTCTGATGGGAACGTGGTTGCCAACTATATGAACCCTGCGAATGATGCATATCAAAATCTGGGTGCCGGTGATGAGCATGTACTGTTTCAGAACAGGTACATCCTTGATCTTGGCGGGCTTTCGGATAGTACCATAGTATATACCGTTGATGATGAGGTTGCGACACAGGGCACAGGGAAAGATGACGGGGAGTTACAAGTTTCTGACGTTGCGAATGCCCTCTGCTTTGTCGCGGGCACTATGATGCGCACGGCGTCTGGTTTGCGGGCCGTTGAGGACTTGAGCCACGGCGATCTGGTCTGGACCGCTGATCACGGGATGCAGCCTGTGCGTTGGGTCGGGAAAAGCCGCGTTGATCTGACCCGCGCCCCTGATCTTGCTCCGATCGAAATCCAGAAAGGTGCTCTGGGGGCGGATGCTCCGAGCCAGCCCATCTGTGTCTCTCCGCAACATCGTGTGCTCGTGACGGGCCATTCTGTCGAGCTTTACGCCGGTCTCGAAGAGGCGCTGGTCCCTGCGCATCGGTTGGTCAATGGCGGGAACATTCGTCAGAAGACCGAGATGACCGAAGTGACCTATGTACATGTGATGTTCAACCGGCACGAGTTGCTCGACAGCTGTGGCTTGGTGTCCGAAAGCTTCTATCCGGGCGCGACCGCAGTCTCCATGCTTGAGCAGGCCACCCGCGACGAGCTATTCCGCATTTTCCCGCAATTGCGACTGTTCGGAGACGAGGCGCGGCCCCGTCTGGCGCGGGCGGAGATTCGGGGCAGGGAAGCTGCCCTTTTCAGCAACGCGGCCTGACAGGTTTAGAAAAACTGCACAAACTGCCAAGAAATTGCGCGGGGGCGGGGGCTGAATAGCCCGAAAACCGCCCCCGTTGTCGTATTTGATCAGGATCAAAGAGGCGCCCGCTGCGGCCATGATCTGCTTTTTGCAGGACATGGGAATGCAGATCGGAGCCTGTCATGATGAAGTTCGGAACATATGAAACCCACGCCCGCCTCGTTGAACGCATGGCGGATGCCTTGGGTGTGGACTTGACGGAACGCGCGCAACGCGGCGAAGACCCGTCGGAGACAGAGGCCCGCAACCGCGTTCATCGCTGTCAGGGCTGCACAGCGCCTGAAACCTGTGTCACCTTTCTCGACCGCTTGGCGCAGGCGGGTGACAAGGCTCCGAGCGCGCCCGATTTTTGCCGCAACAGAGACGAGCTTGCCCGCCTTGCGGCGGAGTGAGACCTGACTGGGCCGCCCTCGGGCCGGCTCTCTCGCAACAAGGAGGACGACACGATGACAGACACCCTTATACGCCCCGGCGCAGCATGTCTGATGCATGGCATGGCGGAACGGCTCGGTGCCGATGTGGTCCGTGCCGCCACCTCCGGTGAAATCTCGCCGCAGGAACTGGCGGATATGGAGACCCGTTGCGGCGAATGCACAAAGCATGACGCCTGTATCCTCTGGATGCTCGACCATCAGGGGCCTCAGGAGCGGACGCCCGACTATTGCCTGAATACGCAAGAACTCAACTATGTGCGGGCCGTGCAAAACCAGTTGGCGGCGGAGTGACCCCGCGACAGGCATAGCTGAGAGAGCAGCGCGTGAGAGATGAACCGCGCCAGTCTTGTCTTGATGCCTGAGTTTTCGATTTTTCCGCGCCCTGCTTTGGGTCTATACACGGCCCATGCAAACCTATGACGGCATCATATCCGACCGCGGCTCGAAATATGCGGTCTCCGGCGGGCCTTGTAGCTCGGAGGCGGAGGCGAAAGCCTTTCTCAAAGAGCTTTGCCGCAAGAAGAAATTCGCCAAAGCCACCCACAACACATGGGGTGTTCTACTGCCTGACGGGACGCCGCTCAAGAATGACGATGGCGAAAGCGGCGCGGGGATGGTGATCTTGCGCATGCTGGAGCGCGCCTCTGTGACCGGCCAGATCGTTGTGGTGACACGCTGGTATGGGGGCAAACACTTGGGCGGCGACCGCTTCCGCCATGTGCAGGACGCGGTGCGCTATTATCTGGAGCGTTGCTAAGCGCTGACGCCTCGGGCCTGCCGTCGTTTGTGCCAGCGATAGATGAGCGGCGCCAGCACGCGGTCATAGGCAAATTCCGACAGAGGCCGCACAACGGGCCATCCCGCCACACGCGCCAATAAACGATAGCGCGGCATCTCGGTCCAAAGCGCCCGAAACGCGGGCATGCCCGACAAAAGCTGCCCGTCTTTTTCGACGTACAGCCGCCGCGCCGCCACATCCGCATCCATTCCCCAGTGCGCCGCTTCCGTGTTCAGATCGTCAAACCTGATCGGCAATTCGCAGCGTTCCGAATAGCCTTTGTAATGGGTGATCTCGTAGGAACACACCGGACATTGGTCGTTGTAGAGAACTTTGGTGTTTGGGGCGGGGTTTGCGTCGCTCATGACACAGAGTTAGTGCGATTTCACCTCTTCGACAGGTCCGCCGTGCATTTTCCACGCTGTAAACCCGCCCGCCACATGGGCCACATTCGCAAAGCCCATCTGCACACAGGTCTGGGTCGCAAGAGCCGACCGCCACGCCGAGGCGCAATAAAACACGAATTTCTTGTCCTCACCGAACACGGGTTTGTAATACGGGCTTTCAGGATCAATCCAGAACTCCAGCATCCCGCGCGGACAGTGGAACGCACCGGGAATGCGCCCCTCCCGCTCCAACTCGCGCCGGTCCCTGAGATCGACAAAGCGGATGCTGTCGTCTTGAAGTAGGGCAATGGCGCTTTCTGTCGGGATCGTCTCGATCACCTCATGGGCCGCCGCGAGCAGGTCTTTGTAATTTTTGAGCATGGAGTCCTCCCGTTTTGAGGGAGAGTTAACCTGTTTGCGGATTGGAGGGCAATGGGGCCTTTAAATAGACTTGTCTGCGATTTTCCTCTCCAGATCCCGGACTAGAATCTGATTATGTTTCATAATGTCAGCGTACAAAGGAGAGTCGGGCTTGTCGTACATAGGTATGTCCACATGACCTTCTCTTAGATGCTTTTCTGGTTTCGTGCCATTTCGGGCATAATCAAAAAGATGCCCGACTAGGGCATGAAACATGCACCATTCAGAGGCGTGTTGTGCTCTATAGCGATCATTCGCAAGAATGTGCCTGTCAGAAATCAAACTGGTTAGCCTAGCAAAATAGACCTGATGAGATGAGAGGAGACGCGCAAACCAAAGTTGTGTTTCAGGGTCATTTTCATTTTCGATGCAGTCTTTCAGAATGCCCATAACCTCACTAGGGATTAAAAGAGATTTTTCTACTTCACGGGCATTGGACGGATTGTTCAGAAATGCATTGTCGCGCAGAGAATAATCAATGCCACGCTTGGATAAATCAATCAAACTACTCAATGCCATGGGCAAAGAAGCACGAGAGGCAAAGAGGCGCTGTTCTCGTTGCTTTTCTCCATTCCAGACCACTGTCGCGAAAGCCACAGCAGAAGCCAAAAGCGATGCCAATGCGGTTAGAATGTAAGTACCGTATTTGGTGAGATCATCGCTTAAATCGGCCTCAAGAAACCAAAACAATCCCATTGCGGCAATGAAGCCGACAAAAATGCCAAAAGGAAAATTTTTAAGAAACTCAAACCACTTAAGCATATGAAATCTCGATGTTTCCTATTTCTGAATGACCCCCCACAAATCATACTCCCCAGCCTCATCCACTTCCACAGTCACCAGCTCTCCAACGGACAGCCCTTCGGTCCCCTCGTCGATAAACAGGTTCCCATCGATCTCCGGCGCATCCGCCTTGGTGCGGCAGGTGGCGATGCCGTCTTCGTCGATGTCGTCCACGATCACTTGCTGCACCGTGCTGACTTTGGCTTCCAGTTTGGCTTCGGAAATCGCCTGTGCTTTCTCCATGAACCGGTCCCAGCGCTCTTGTTTCAGTTCAGCGGGGACGTGATCGGGCAGGGCGTTCGAGCGCGCGCCGTCCACGTTTTCATATTGGAAGCAGCCGACGCGATCCAGTTGCGCTTCGTCCATCCAGTCGAGAAGATACTGGAATTCCTCTTCCGTTTCGCCGGGGTAGCCGACAATGAAGGTCGAGCGCAGCGTGATGTCGGGGCAGATGTCGCGCCATGCTTTGATCTCGTCGAGCACCTTGGCCGAGGCCGCCGGACGCGCCATGCGTTTGAGCGTGGCGGGGTGGGCGTGCTGGAACGGGATGTCAAGATAGGGCAGCACCGCGTTTGATGTGTCGGCCATGAGCGGGATGAGGTCACGCACATGGGGGTAGGGGTAGACGTAGTGCAGTCGCACCCAGAGATCATCAGCGGGGGCCAGCCGGCCCAACTCGCGCGACAGATCGGTGATGTGGCTGCGGATCTCCTCGCCCTTCCAGTCGTGGGTAGAGTAGCGCCGGTCCAGCCCGTAGGCGGAGGTGTCCTGCGAGATCACCAGCAATTCCTTGACGCCGGCTTGCACGAGTTTCTCGGCCTCGCGCAGCACCGCATGGGCGGGGCGGCTTGCCAGTTTCCCCCGCATGTCAGGGATGATGCAGAATTTGCAGGCGTGGTTGCAGCCCTCGGAAATCTTGAGGTAGCTGAAATGGCGCGGTGTGAGTTTGACGCCGGAGGCGGGCAGGAGGTCCACGAAAGGATCCGGCGCGGGCGGCACGGCCCCGTGCACGGCGTCGAGCACTTGTTCGTATTGATGCGGGCCGGTGACGGCCAGAACCTTGGGGTGGACGCCGGTGATGTAATCCGGCTCCGCGCCCAGACATCCGGTGACGATCACCTTGCCGTTTTCCTGCAAGGCTTCGCCAATGGCCTCAAGGCTCTCGGCCTTGGCTGAGTCCAGAAAGCCGCAGGTGTTCACCACCACCGCATCCGCGCCCGCGTAATCGGCGCTGATCTGGTAGCCCTCGGCGCGCAGGCGCGTCAGGATGCGTTCGCTGTCCACCAGAGCTTTGGGGCATCCGAGCGACACCATGCCGATGGTCGGCTGGTCGTTACGGGGATTGGCGTTGAAAACCGGCTGGGGCGCGAGGTCGGGGCGGAGGTTTGGCGGGTTCTGGCTCATTGGCGCGATATACTCCGAAAGACGGGTTCGGAAAAGACGCTTTCGTGTGGCTGCACAGTCTCTGTGCGTGGCTTTGTGATACGGAATGCGCGAAATTCGGGTAAGTTACAGAAGAATATTGCACAAATCAGGTTGCCCCATGCTCAAGAACACAGCCACCCGCTATGGCGCCATTGCGCGCTTTTTCCACTGGTCCGTCGCGGTTTTGATTCTCTTTAACATCGTATTGGGGTTGGTCGGGGAGAACACCGTCCGCACCGCCGACACGGCGGGATGGTTGCAAACGCTCTATTCCGTTCACAAAACCATCGGCATCACCGTGTTCGCGCTTGCCGTGCTGCGGGTGGTTTGGGCGGTGAGCCAGCCGAAGCCGGTGCCGGTTCATCCGGAGCGCAAGGCGGAGACCTTTCTGGCCGAGATGATCCACTGGATGCTCTACGGCGCGATTCTCGTCATGCCCCTGTCGGGCTGGGTGATGCATGCGGCGGAAAGCGGGTTCGCGCCGATCCTCTGGCCGTTCGGACAGGGGCTGCCCTTTGTGCCGAAGTCGGAGGGCGTGGCGCATATGGCCGGAGCAGTGCATGGTCTTGCGGCTCGGGTGATTTATGTCGCGGTTGCGCTGCATGTGGCGGGGGCGCTGAAACATGCGGTGATCGACAAGGATGGCGTGCTGGCGCGGATGCTCAAAGGCGTAGAGGCGGGCAGGCCGGACGCGGCACATGTCGCCTTGTGGCCTGCTTTGACCGGATTGGTGATCTGGGTCGCTGTCGTGGCGGTGCCTTTTGTTGCCCCTGTCCCCGAGAGGGCTGAGGGGGCCGCAGTGCCAGTTGAACAGGCGCAGCTTGCCTCTGATCTGCCTGTCTGGCGTGTGGAGGATGGCAGTCTCACGATTTCCGTGCAGCAGATGGGCGCGGCGGTCGAAGGGCGGTTTGACAACTGGTCGGCGGCCATCGCCTATGATGAGGTGAGTGGAACAGGCGAGGTGACGGTGACGATCGACACAACCTCTTTGACGCTGGGCGCAGTGACGGATCAGGCCAAGGGGCCGGAGTTCTTCGACACGGAGAATTTCAGCACGGCGCAGTTCAAGGGCGAGATTTCGCGTGTTGAGGACGCGGCGCATGAGTCGGTGGGGATGCTCACGCTGGTGGGACATGAGGTGCCGGTGACCCTCGCCTTTAATCTGGAGATAGAGGGGGAGGGCGCACGAATGACGGGCTCGACCGTTCTGGATCGTCGGGATTTCGACATGGGCGCAGGTTATGAGGATGAAAGCACCGTAGGCTTTGCGGTGGTGGTTGAAACAAGCCTGACCGCGACACGCCAATAATATTGCAAATTGTCAAAAAGAAAGGCCGCCGGAGGTGATCCGGCGGCCCTTTTGTTCGATTTGTGCAGGTTTTATTCGGCCACGGTGGCCTCGATCGAGATCTCGATCTCGACTTCATCGGAGACATAAGGCGCGAATTGCCCCATGTCGAAGTCGGAGCGTAACACTGACAACTCGCCCTCAAACCCGACCCAAGGCTTGTTCATCATCGGATGGTCGCCCTTCTGGTTCAACTCGGCTTCGATCACGACGGATTTGGTGATGCCGTTGATGGTCAGATCGCCGGTGATTTCGCCCTCGTCGTCATCGGTGACTTTGATGGCCGTGGATTTGAACGAGATCGTCGGGTTTTCTTCAGCGCCAAAGAAATCCGCGCCAAGGAAATGCGCGGTGCGCTCGGTCCAGCCTGTGTAGAGGCTGTCGGTCGGGAAGGAGACCTCGACAGAAGAGTTCGCAGGTTCGGCCTCGTCGAACATGATTGTGCCGTCAAAGCCGGAGAACATGCCGGTGGTGGTCGAGTAGCCGAGATGCTCATAGGTGAACACGATCTGGCTATGGGACGGGTCCAGCACATATTTGACCGGCTCGGCACTTGCAGCGGTTGCCCCCAGAACGAGAGCAGTGGAGAGCAGAAGATGTTTCATGATGTCAAAGCCTTCTTTGGCATGAATGTTGAAGATGGAGTGAGGCTAGCGACTGCTGGCGGGTGGGCATAGTCTACAAGGTTAAACAGATTTTGTGCGTGGGCAAACAGAGCCTTGCGGAAAACCGCCGGAACTGTGCGCAATCCTGTCCGTGTCGCGCTTGCTTAGGCCTGTGTCCTCTTGGGACAGAAAAAGCCGCCCATCTGCTTTTGAGGGGCGGCTTTTGTCATTTTGTGGTGCAGTTGTCGCGCCTTAGCGGCGGCGGTCGCGGCGGGACGACATCGGCTGGAAGGCCACGCCGACATGGGCCTCGCAATAGGGTTTGCCCGGTTGCGAGGGTAGACCGCAGAACCAGAAGTCATCGGTCGCAGGATCTCCGACAGGCCATTTGCAGGTCTTCTCGGTGAGTTCCATCACGGACAGTTTCTTCGCCTTTTTCTCGACTTCGCTCACCTTCGCCAGTGCTTCGGCGGGGATTTCATTGAGCGACGGCTGCGGAGGCAGGGGCTGACCGGCCGGAATGATCGCGCGACGGGCGGGGCTCATCGGGCGGGGAGCCGTCGGCACCGAGGCCTCGGCGGGCTTCGGAGCAGACTGGGCTGCGGGCTTGGGCTTGGCCTCGACCTTGGGTTTCGGCGCCGGTTTGGCCTTTGGCTGCGCAGCCGGTTTGGCGGCTCCGCCGGACCCCGCACGGTTCGACAGGCCCAGACGGTGGACCTTGCCGATCACCGCATTGCGCGTCACGCCGCCAAGTTCTTTGGCGATTTGCGAGGCGGATTGACCTTCGCCCCACATTTTCTTCAACAGTTCGACGCGCTCATCGGTCCAGGACATCGTGTTTCCTTCGGTTGTCTGTTGATCCGGGCTGGCCCCGGACCATGATCACCCTCGCACAGGCCATTTGCGGTCTGTTTTGCCAAGGCATGCTTGAGAATTTCCTCTAGCCCCTATTTTAAGCACTACGCTTGCGGTTACAAGCGGTGGTGCGGGAAAACAGAGAAGTTCTCCCACAAGAAGCAGAAGCCTTTATAGCAAGGCGAAGAGGGGATGAAAATGGCTCAATATGAAAACCGGCCCGGAGTGCGGCGCTTCGGTCGCGTCAACTGGCTCGGGCTATACACTCTCGTGATGCGTGAAATCTACCGGTTCCTGACCGTGTGGACACAGACTCTTCTGGCGCCTCTGGTGACGGCAGGTCTGTTCCTGACGATTTTCACCCTGGCCATCGGTCCCTCGCGCGGAGACATCATGGGCGTGCCCTTTGTGCATTTTCTGGCGCCGGGCATCCTGACTATGACGGTGATCCAGAACGCTTTTGCCAATACATCCTCGTCGATCATGATCTCGAAAGTGCAGGGCAATATCGTCGACACGCTGATGCCGCCCTTGTCGCCCGCCGAGCTTGTGATCGGTTATCTCTCAGGCGGTGTTGCGCGCGGGATGGTTGTGGCTGTGGCGATCTGGACCGTGATGGCGGTTTTCGTCGGCTTGCCGCTGCATCATCCGCTCTTTGCGATTGCCTTTGTGCTTCTGGGCGCGCTTTTCATCGGTGGACTTGGAGTTCTGGCCGGTATCGTCAGTCAGAAGTTCGACCATATGGCTGCGATCACGAATTTCATCATCACGCCTTTGTCCTTTCTGTCGGGAACATTCTATTCCGTCGAGACCCTGCCGCAGTGGTTCAAGGTGCTGACGCACATGAACCCCGTGTTCTATCTGATCGACGGTGTGCGCTACGGGGTTATCGGAACCTCGGACAGTTCGCCGTGGTTGGGCCTCGTGGTGATGGGGGCTGTGACCGCCGCTGTGGTTTTTGTCGACTGGGTGTTCTTCAAACGCGGCACGAAGCTGAAGTCCTGAGGCGTGAAACGTACATTTGATCTAGGGTAAGCGCGCGAAATATGTGGGTGTGATCCGGCCTACAATCATAAGTATTGTTGCATGGGGGTATTTTTTCTCTAAAGTTGTCTTATTGGTGGCCTTTGGAGACAGAAATGGTGCAGCGCACACTTGATGCCGTATATCGGTACAATGGCTCACTTCTGAATTCAGAAGGTCTCTTGGATACGATGTTGGTGAGTTCGTTTGCGGGGCCCTCATCTGGCACGCTTGATGTGGATGATAGTGATGGTGACAAGGATTGGGACGCATCCGAAACGGCGACATGGAATGACGAAGAGGCCACGTTAATCGGCAGCGGCGAGGCGAGCGTCAGCGTTTCGATTTTAGGAATACCATTGTCGTTTTCATCCTCTGTCCCGTTCAATGCGTGGGAGGTCAATGGCGCGACCTATATTGAATACACGGATGGAGAGCCGGCTGCGTTGCTGGACGGGCTCTTGTCCGAAGCCCTTGATATTCCTGCGTTGCGCTTTTGGGGAGTGGATCGCCTTGTCTCGATAATTGAGCGGAATGCGATTCTGGATTTCGATCTGACCAACCAAAACGAGATTGATTTGCCTGTCTGTTTTGCCAAAGGCACGAAAATCCGGACGCCCTTTGGGTGGGTGCCGATCGAAGACATCATGGCCGGAGATCTGGTGTCAACGCAAGATCACGGGGCGCAACCGGTGCGCTGGGTCGGTCATGCGAGTGTTGCGGCCGAAGGTGTGTTTGCTCCTGTAGAGATCGCTGCGGGGGTGTTGGGGAATGATCGTAAACTCATACTGTCACAACAGCATCGCGTGTTGCATCGCAGCCCCCAAGCCCAGCTTTTGTTCGGAACGCAAGAAATGCTTGTGGCAGCCAAATTCCTTGTGGATGGGACGTCGGTGTGTTTGAGAGAGGGCGGGTTCGTCACATATTATCACCTGCTGTTCAGTCAGCATGAGTTGGTATTTTCGGAAGGGATTGCAACAGAGAGTTTTCACCCCGGAGATATGGCGGATCGTGCTTTGACACGCGCGGAACGCAATGAAATTTATGCGATTTTTCCGGAACTGAAACAGAGTTTTTCGGGCTATGGGACTATGGCGCGCAGAGCGGTGAAAAGTTTTGAGGCGAAAGTTCTGAAAGAAAGCGCGGTTCTTTAGCGGCGCCCTTGCTGGCGAAAGGGGAGGCTGGTTCCCTGTCTTTTATGAGCCAAACTCTTGCCAGATTTAAGCGTTATACAGTGTGGAACTTTCTTTCATGGGTTTGTCATGCTGTTCAGATTTCTTGCAAATGTTGTGCTCGCGTGCTGTGCGTTTTCCCTGCCATCTCATGCCGCCGACAGCCTGCCGTCCGAACTGGACAGTGCGGATCGTCGCGCCGAGTTGATCGGTTGGGAGGGCGTCGGACGTCTGGATATGGCGGGCAAGGGCACTTGCACCGGCGCGCTTATTGCTTCCGATCTGGTGTTAACCGCGGCGCATTGTGTTGTGGGTGACGACAACACGCCGGTTGCGCCGGAGAATATCCTGTTTCGAGCCGGTCTGCGGCATGGCGACTATGTCGCGGCCTCGCGAGGCATCGCCGTGGCGGTCACGCCGGGATATGACATGACGGCAAAACGCGGGCCTGCGCAGATCCGTCGCGATGTGGCGCTGATCAAGCTGGCCTCGCCCATTGCCCGCGCCCAAGCCGCACCCTTTGCTGTGCATCGAAGCTCGAAACCCAATGGCGAGTTGATGGTGGCCTCTTACGGGAGAGGACGGAATTCCGTTCTGTCGATCCAGCGCACTTGTCATGTTCTGGACTTTGCCCAAGACATCTACACATTTGATTGCGACATCACCTATGGCTCCTCCGGCGCGCCGGTGTTTGCCTATGACGGTGTGCGCCCTGCAATCGTGTCTGTGGTGTCTTCGATTGGACAGCGTGAGGGAAAATCTCTGGGCTTCGGCATGGCTCTGACGGATCGGGTAGAGGCGCTCAAGAGACAAATCGCGCTCGGTGCGCCCCAGACGGTTGTAAAACCGGCGGTGGTCAAGCGCATTACCGTTGGAACATCGCGCGGGACTTCGGCGGGAAATTCCAAGTTTCTGCGTCCCTAGCCGCGCATTCTGCGTCTTCGGCTTTGCCCGGCGTGGTCAAGTTGATATGGGAAAGGCTCCGATAGCAAGTGAGCCGCCATGTTTGAATTTGATACTGCAGACCTCCCCCCCTTTGTGCAAACGCTTCTGGATTATGCCGAACAGGGCAAGGACCTCGCGCTCGGCTGGTTGCTCAGCCCCGCCGCATGGTCGCAATTCGCGCTTTTGGTGGTGGCTTATCTGGCCGCACGTTTCGTTGCCAAACGCTTTGTGCCAAAGCTGGAGGCGTTGTTGCTGCCTCCGAAAGAGGCCGGCGGGATCATTGCCGAGGCGCGGCGTTTTGTAACGATCTTCTTCCCGCTCTCACTGGCTCTTCTGGCCTATCTCTTCACCGGCATCGGGGAAAGCGTGACACGCTCGCTTTTCGGCTCCGGTGCGGTGATTGCCTTGGGCAAGCGGGTGTTCTTGTTGTTGGCGGCGCAGGCCTTGGTGAAAACCATCATCAAGGACAGCTTCCTCAAGCTGCTGGGCAAATATGTGCTTTTGCCTGCTATGGTCCTTTATGTGCTCGGCCTTTTGGGGCCAGTCGAGGCAAAACTTGCGGCGACGGAGATCGGTGCGGGGAATATCCGCTTTTCTCTGATGTCACTGGTGCGCGGGTTGATTGCGGGGGCTGTGCTGTTCTGGCTCGGGCGCTGGTCCACGGGACAGTCGCGCCAGTATATCGGCAAGCAGGAAGAGTTGCGCCCCGCCACCCGTGAACTGGCGATGAAGGCCGCCGAGATATTGATCTTCGGCGCGAGCTTTCTGTTGCTGATGAATATCATGGGGATCAACCTGTCCACCCTTGCGGTGCTCGGAGGGGCCATTGGCGTCGGGCTTGGCTTTGGTCTGCAAAAGATCGCCTCGAACTTTATCTCCGGTGTCATTTTGCTGCTCGAAGGTCAGGCCACCGTGGGCGATTATGTCGAGCTTGACGGAGGTGAGGCGGGGACCATTGTCAAGATGACGGCGCGGGCGGCCATTCTTGAGACTTATGACGGCAAATGGATCGTGGTGCCCAATGAGGATTTCATCACCACCCGCGTGGTGAATTATTCCGACAGCGGCTCCGCCAACCGCTACGAGGCGCCGTTCTCGGTGTCCTATGACACGGACATCAACAAGGTGCCCGAGATCATCGAAGAGGCCGTGGGCAAGCTCGACTTTGTGCTCACCGAGCCGGACGGGCCGGATTGTGAGTTGCGCGGGTTCGGCGACAGTGGCGTGGATTTCTGTGTCGAATTCTGGGTGAACGGCATTGATGACGGTAAGAACAAATTCACACCTCACGTGCTTTTTGCGATCTGGAATGCGCTCAAGGCCCATGACATCGAAATCCCCTATCCGCATCGGGTTATCGAGATCAAAGGGCAGGGGCGTTTGGAAAACCTTTGACATTGCGGGTCGTTTGCCCGTAAAGCGCGGGTATGAACAAGACCCGCGCATATGTCCCCGAGTCCCGACGTCTCCGATAAACCGGTTCCGACGTACGTTCGTCTGTGTCCAAGGCGTGTTGCCTGCGGCACAAAATGCGCCAAACCGGCGCAACCTTTAGAAAAATACCCCCCTAACCGTTGACAGGCCCACTGGCTTTCGCCACCCATGAGGCCTCTCGTTTCCTGAGGAACCAAACCGATGATTTCTTCCGTTCTGCCGACCTATAACCGGGCTCCACTGTCCTTCGTCAAAGGCGAAGGCTCCTGGCTGATCGAGGCGGGAGGTCGACGCTATCTCGATTTGGGCGCGGGCATCGCGGTGAACACGCTGGGACATGCCAATCCCGAACTGGCCGAGGTGTTGAAGGCGCAGGCCGACACGCTCTGGCATGTGTCCAACCTCTACAGGATTCCGGCCCAAGAGGCGCTCGCGGACAAGCTGACCGAACTGACCTTTGCGGACACCTGTTTCTTCACCAATTCCGGCACAGAGGCCGCTGAGCTGGCGATCAAGATGGCGCGTAAATACTGGTATGACAAAGGTCTGCCGGAGAAATACGAGATCATCACCTTCGAGGGCTGTTTCCACGGTCGCTCCACCGCAGCGATTGCGGCATCGGGCGCGGAGAAGATGGTCAAGGGGTTCGGCCCCGCTCTCGAAGGTTTCGTGCATTTGCCCTTTGGCGAATGGGAGGATCTGGCCGCGCATGTGACCGAAAACACTGCTGCGATCATGATCGAGCCGGTGCAGGGCGAGGGCGGTATCCGCGTCGTGCCTGACGAGGTGCTCAAAACCATGCGCCAGATCGCGGATGAAAAGGGCTGCCTGCTGATTTTTGACGAGGTGCAATGTGGCGTTGCGCGCACGGGCAAGCTGTTCGCCCATGAATATGCGGGTGTGACACCGGACATCATGATGATCGCCAAAGGGATAGGTGGGGGCTTCCCTCTCGGGGGTGTATTGGCCACGGAAGAGGCCGCCAGCGGCATGACCGCCGGCACCCACGGCTCCACCTATGGCGGCAACCCTCTGGGCTGTGCGATTGGTTTGAAGGTGCTGGAAATCGTCTCCGACCCTGCTTTCCTCGCCGAGGTGAACCGCAAGGCAGGGATGTTGCGCCAAAAGCTCGAAGGTCTTGTGGCCGATCATCCCGACCTGTTTGAAGGGGTGCGCGGCGAGGGGTTGATGCTTGGGCTGAAGTGCAAGACATCCCCTGCGGACCTCGTGGCCAACGGCTATGAGCAGGGCGTGCTCACCGTGCCGGCCCATGACAACGTGGTGCGGCTTTTGCCCGCGCTGAACATTTCTGACGAAGATATCACCGAAGCGGTTGCACGGATTGACGCCGCCGCAACTGCCCTTGAAAGCTAAGAGCCAGACATATGAAGCATTTTCTCGACATCCATACCACCGACGCCAAAGACCTGCACAGGATCATTGAAACCGCGAAGCTGACCAAGAACGCGCGCCATGACAAGCCGAAGGCCGCGCTGGATGCGGAATTGCCTTTGAAGGACAAGATGGTCGCGCTGATTTTTGAAAAACCGTCGACGCGGACCCGCGTGTCCTTTGATGTTGGCGTGCGCCAGATGGGCGGTCAGACCATGGTGCTTTCGGGCGCGGATATGCAGCTCGGGCACGGCGAGACCATTGCCGACACGGCCCGCGTGCTGTCGCGCTATGTCGATATGATCATGATCCGGACCTTCGAGGAGCAGACGCTTCTGGAGATGGCGGATTACGCCTCCGTGCCTGTGATCAACGGGCTGACCAACCGGACCCATCCCTGTCAGATCATGGCCGACATTCTCACCTTTGAGGAGCATCGCGGCCCGATCAAAGGCAAAAAGGTGGTGTGGCTGGGGGACGGCAACAATGTTTGCGCCTCTTTCATCCACGCCGCTGGCCAGTTCGGTTTTGACCTGACGTTTGCAGGGCCTGCACCTTTGGATCCCGAGATGGAGTTCGTGGAAGAGGCGCGCGCGAAGGGCTCGAATATCGAGATCACGCGTGATGCAGAGGAAGCGGTCAAAGGGGCGGATCTCGTCGTGACCGACACTTGGGTGTCGATGCATGATCCGGCCTCCGCGCGGGAACGTCGCCACAACCAACTGCGCCCTTACCGTGTGGATCGCAAGCTGATGGCGCAAGCCAATCCGGATGCTTTGTTCATGCACTGTCTTCCGGCGCATCGCGGTGACGAGGTGACAAACAATGTCATGGACGGGCCGCAATCGGTCATTTTCGACGAGGCGGAAAACCGTCTGCACGCGCAGAAAGCTATCATGCGCTGGTGTGTCGAGTAACCCATGTTTCGGGGCGCGCCGGTGGTGCGTTCCCATTCATGATTGCAATGAAAAAGGCGCCTTGAGGGGCGCCTTTCCTATATTCCGGAAAACAGGTTGGGCCTTAGCTGACCAAATGTGACAGGACCCAGAACACAGCCGCCGACAAGGTTGCGGCGGCGGGCACCGTGATCACCCAAGCGGCCACAATGGTCATGAAGTGGCTGCGGCGGACCAGTTTGCGGCGGTGGCGTTCTTCGGCGGCGATGCGGACATCCTTCTTTTTGCGCATGGTCTCGTCGAGGCGTTTCTCGTGATACCATTCGCGAAAGAACCCCACGCCAAAGACGCCGCCCACAGCGATATGGGTCGAGGAGACCGGCAGGCCGAGCCAGCTTGCCACGATCACCGTGATGGCGGCAGAGAGCGCCACGCAATAGGCACGCATCGGGTTGAGTTTGGTGATCTGGCTGCCGACCATGCGGATGAGCTTCGGGCCGAACAGGATCAGGCCAAAGGAAATCCCGAATGCGCCGATGATCATGACCCAGTGAGGAATGTTCACCTTGCCCGCGAATTCGCCGAAGGCATTGGCATGAACGATTGCGGCCAGCGGCCCGACCGCATTGGCAACATCATTGGCCCCGTGGGCAAAGGACAAAAGCGCGGCGGAAATCACCAGAGGCAGGCCGAAAAGCGTCTTGAGCGATTTGTTACGGTTCTCCAGCCCTTCGGATTGGCGGCGCACCAGCGGGGCGGAGATGACATAGGACAGCGCCCCGATAATCGTTCCGAGCACGAGCGCCGAGAGAATGTCGATCTGGATGATTTTCTTGAGGCCCTTGATCGCAAGATAGGCGGAGAAGGCCCCCATCATGATGCCGATCAGAACGGGAACCCAGCGGCGGGCGGCTTCGATCTTGTCGGCCTGATAGATGATCTTGGTCTTGATGAACCACAGAAAGCCCGCAGCGACCAGACCACCAAGCAGGGGCGAGATCACCCAGCTTGCGGCAATTGCGCTCATGGAGGCCCAGTTTACAGAGCCAAACCCTGCCGCGGCAATCCCTGCGCCCATAACGCCGCCCACGACTGAATGGGTGGTGGAGACCGGCGCACCGATCCATGTGGCGAGGTTGACCCACAGGGCCGAAGACAAAAGCGCGGCCATCATTGCCCAGATGAAGGTTTGGGTGTCGGCCATGGCTGTGGGGTCGATAATGCCCTTGGAAATGGTCGAAACCACATCCCCGCCTGCCAGAAGCGCACCGGCGCTTTCGCAGAGCGCGGCAATGACAATCGCACCGCCCATGGTCAGGGCGTTGGCACCGACGGCGGGGGCCATGTTGTTGGCCACGTCATTCGCGCCGATATTGATCGCCATATAGGCGCCTAGAGCGGCGGCGGCGATGACAAGGGCGGAACCGGGCTGGCCGCCAAAGATCAGGGCGACGAACAGACCTGTCACGATGATAAAGGCCAGCGCAACGCCAAGTCCGACCATAGGGCGCGCGACGTGGAATGTGGCCAGTTCGACCTGACTGATGCGGTTCAGGTCCTTGTCGAGCGTCTTCCAACGCTTCGTGTGCTCTTCCTTTTCCGACATCGTCGCTCTGGCCCGTCATGAATCTGTTAAAAACGGCGCAGCGCTACCGTGCCCGGCCTTGCAATGCAAGCCTTTCACAGTCGTCGGGTGCCAAGGTGTGGCTCAGAAGTCCAGAAGCAGATCCCGCAACTCCGGTTCGGCAACCAGTGCGGCGGCCTGTTTGGGAGACATCCAGCTCCGTTTGCGTTGGAGTTTTTCGGGGTAGTCGTCTTCGAGATGGTCCACCTCGATCGGGTAGACGGTCGCGGCCACCGGAGCGGGCAAGCCGTTGTCGAGCTTTTTCACATAGTGATACAGACCCAGCGGCTTGTCTTTCACCCGCGCAGGTTTCACGCCCGCCTCTTCCCAGGCTTCCTGAGCGGCTGTGCCCGCGCCATCGAGGCCCTTGATCGGCCAGCCTTTCGGGATGATCCAGCGTCCTGTGTCACGCGAGGTGATGAGTAGGACTTCCTTGCCCTTTTTGCCCAAGCGCCAACACAGCGCAGCCGTCTGAACGCGGTCCGGCCGGCGGAGTAGAGGGTCGAAAACGCCCTCCCAAGCGGATTTGAATAGGGTAACCATGAACCAGATATGTGCCTGTTTTTGTCTATATTGCGTATATACATAAGGCATCAGTGCCGAAATTGCAAGGTGTCGGGTGAAATGCGCCGGTTTGCATTTTTCACCCGCTCTTGCCTTGTGCGGCTTTTGCCATAGGTTTACCGGTAACATCCAATCGTTAAAATCGCGTTACCTTTGAGAGCAAGGAGCTTGTCAGCATATGTCTGGAGTCAATTCACAGGCCCGTATCGGGTTGGTCGGGCTTGGTGTGATGGGGGCCAACCTGTCGCTCAATATCGCGGAAAAGGGTTTTCCTGTTGCAGTGTTCAACCGCACAGGCTCCGTCACCGATGATTTCGTCGCCTCCGCCGGAGCGTTGCGCGACAAGCTCGTGCCTGCGAAAACCTACGAAGACCTCGTGGCTGCGCTCACAACGCCGCGTGCGGTGATTATTATGGTGCAAGCGGGCGGTCCCGTGGATGCGGTGATCGATGCGCTCACGCCTTTGCTGGACGAAGGCGACATGATCATTGACGCGGGCAATGCCGATTTTCACGACACGCGCCGACGGGAATCCGCCTTGCGGGCGAAGGGGCTGAATTTCATCGGCATGGGCGTGTCCGGCGGCGAAGAAGGGGCGCGGCATGGCCCTTCGATCATGGTGGGCGGCAATCCGGCCTCCTATGAGACGATCCGCGATATTATCGAAGCCATTTCCGCCAAACATGACGGAGACCCTTGTGCGGCGCATTTCGGGCCTGACGGGGCGGGGCATTTCGTCAAGACGGTGCACAACGGTATCGAATATGCCGATATGCAGATGATTGCCGAGATTTACGGCCTCTTGCGGGATGGAGCGCACAAGGCTCCTGCGGAGATCGGCGCTTTGTTCGAATGCTGGGACAAAGGACCGCTCAAGTCCTACCTTGTGGAGATTTCCGCAAAGGTGCTTCAGGCGATTGACCCTGGCACGGGCAAGCCGATGGTGGATGTGATCGTGGACAGGGCGGGGCAAAAGGGCACCGGACGCTGGACGGCAATCGAGGCGCTGACCTTGGGCCAGTCGCCTTCGACCATTGAGGCCGCTGTGGCTGCGCGTTCGTGGTCTTCGGCAAAGGATGCGCGTCTGGCCGGTGCCGATATTTTCGGTTCAGAGCCGGTGTCGGGGCTGACCCTGCCGACGGAGCCGGATTTCGAATCCGCGCTGTTGGTGGCAAAGCTGGTGGCTTACGATCAGGGGTTCAAACTGCTGAAAGCCGCGTCGGATCACTACGACTGGGGGCTTGATCTGGCCCGTGCGGCGGAGGTCTGGCGCGAGGGCTGTATCATCCGCTCGGCGCTTCTGGATGATATGGCCTCGGCGATCCGGTCGGGTCTTCCGCAAGAGCAACTGATCTTCAGTGCCGACTTCGTGGCGCTGGTCAAAAACGGGCTTCCGGCGCTTCGGCGTGTTGTCGGCTATGCGTCGGCTTCCGGTCTGCCCGTTCCGGCCCTGTCCAATGCGCTGGCCTATTTCGACACAATGCGGCAGGCGCGCGGCACCACCGATCTCATTCAGGCGCAGCGTGACTTCTTCGGCGCGCACGGGTTCGAGCGCACAGACGGCGGAGCGGGCCATCACGGACCGTGGGGCAGCGGCGCGCTGTAAGGTAAGAAGTGGCGCTCTCTTGGACCTCTTCTGGATCACAGGGAGCGCGGTCAGCCCGCCGACGCGCTACGTCCCCCGCCGTTTTGCGCGGAGTGTCGGATCGGCTTCGGTCGGGTCTTCGGGCCACGGGTGTCTCGGATAGCGGCCGCGCATATCCTTGCGCACATCCGCATAAGAGGTCTTCCAGAAATTCGGCAGGTCCATCGTGACCTGAACGGGGCGCTGGGCGGGAGAAGTCAGAACCACCTTGAGCGGCACATGGTTCGGCCCGACCGTGGGATGGCGTGTGGTGCCGAAAAATTCCTGCAACCGTCCGGTCACTTCGGGATGCTCGCCGGAATAATCAATCGGCAGCTTGCGCCCGACAGGGCTTTCAAACGATCCGGGCACCTCGCGGTCGAGGCGCTGCATCTGGTCCCAGTCGAGCATGGCGCGCAGGGCCTCGGTGATGTCGAGCGCGCGCAACTGGGCTTCGGTCTTCGCGCCCTTGAGATAGGGCAGGAGCCAGTCTTCCAGCGTCTCCAGAAGCGCGTCCTCCGACATATCCGGATAGTCCGCCCCCATCAGGCGCACCCGCGCCGCAAAGCGCTTCGCCGCCGCGCTCCACGGCAGTCCGATCAGGCGCAGCCCGACCAAGGCGCCACGGGCAATTGCCTCTGCAGGCGCGTCTTTCCATTGCCGGTCATCCAGAACCAGCGCACCGAACATTTCCCGTCGCCGCGCTGTGACACGGCGTTCGCGCTTGTCCCAGTCACAGATTTCGACCCAGTGGATCTGGTCGCCATAGAGACCACGCAATTCGCTTTCGCTGATCTGGGCGGCCTGCCGGATCCGTGCATCCCGCGCGGCCCCGTCTGTATCCGTCACCACGATGAGACGCGCGCCTGCCAGATCGTCAGTTTCGGGCATCACCGCCCCTTTGCCTCCGGAGAGAAGGTAGCGGGGCTGGTCGCCCGGACGGCGCAATCCGATGCGGTCGGGATAGGCCAGCGCGGCCATCTCGCCAAGGCTCAGGGGCGGCGCATCCGGCAATCCTTTGCGCAGGCGCTTGGCCTCCTGTTTGATCCGTTCAAGCGTGCCGCGATCGGCATTGCCCGGCGAGGTCAACGCGCGTATCCGCAAGATCAAATCCACGCCCGCGCCGCGCAAGGGGTCGCGTTCGTTCAAGAGTGCGGCCAAATCTGCCGCCTGAGCCCCCGCAGTTTGCAGCATATGTGCAAGTCGTGGGTGAAGCGGTTTTGTGGCGAGCGCCTTGCCATGCGTCGTGATCCGCCCGTCAGCCTCCAGCGCGCCGAGGTTTTCAAGCAGGCTGCGCGCCTCGGACAGCGGACCGGCGGGCGGCGGGGTCAGGAAGGCGAGATCACTCTCCGATGCGCCCCAAAGCGCCAGTTCCAACGCCAGCCCCGTAAGATCGGCGGTCTCGATTTCGGCGGGTGCAAAGGCGGGCAGGGCGCCTTCTTCGCCCTTGGTCCAGAGCCGGTAGCATATCCCTGTTGAGACACGCCCCGCGCGGCCACGCCGCTGTTCGGCTTCGGCTTTCGAGGCCCGCTCCGTGACCAGCCGCGACATGCCGGAGGCCGGATCGAACCGTGCCCGCCGCGCCCGTCCGGCATCCACCACGATGCGGATGTCCTCAATGGTCAGGGAAGTTTCGGCAATCGACGTGGCCAGAACGATCTTGCGTCCGCTCTGTGTCGGCGCAATGGCGGCGCGCTGGTCGGCGAATTTCATGGCGCCGAACAGGGGGCGGATGGCGCAGTCTGCGGGCACGCGCCCTTCAAGAAGGGACTGCACGCGGCGGATTTCGCCTTCGCCGGGCAGGAACACAAGCGCGGAGCCTTCGGCCTCGGACACGGCTTTCACGACGAGATCGGCGGTGGCCTGCTCAAGGCGCTGTTTCTTGGGCACCGGCGCGTCGAGCCAGCGGGTCTCCACGGGAAAGGCTCGGCCCTCCGAGCGAATCACGGGGGCGTTGTCCAGCAAGGCGGCCACGGGGGCGGCGTCCAGCGTGGCGGACATGACCACCAGCGCCAAATCGTCGCGCAGCGCCTGACGGACCTCCCAAGTGAGCGCCAGCCCGAGATCGGCGTTGAGGCTGCGTTCGTGGAATTCGTCAAAGATGACTGCGCCAATGCCGGAAAGCTCGGGATCGGTTTGCAACATGCGGGTCAGAATGCCTTCGGTCACCACTTCGATGCGGGTGGCTTTCGACAGTTTGGCCTCGCCCCGAATGCGGTAGCCCACCGTCTCGCCCGCCTTCTCGCCCAGCGTTTGTGCCATGCGTTCGGCGGCGGTGCGGGCCGCAAGCCGTCGGGGCTCCAGCATGACGATCTTGCCTTTGATGACGGGCAAAAGCGCCAAGGGTACACGGGTGGTTTTCCCCGCGCCGGGAGGGGCCATGAGAACGGCGCGGCCTTCGGCTTGAAGGGCGGTTGTCAGGGCGTCGAGAACGTCATCAATGGGCAGGCGTGGTGTGAACATGGGCCACTTATGGGCCAAACGCCGCGCCGCGAAAAGGGGCGCGTTGAGGCAAAGCGCCACGCAAAACGATGTGCCGAAGGGGTGGACAACGCCGGTCTCTCGGGGGAAACCTGTGTCTCAGGGAAGGGCGGCAATTTTTTTTGAGTGTGCCGGAAGACTGTCAATGGAAATGAAACAACTTGCAGAAGATGTCATCGCCGGAAACCGCCGTGCGCTGGCGCGGGCGATCACCCTTGTGGAAAGTGGTCGGGACGATCACAGGGCGCAGGCGATCGAATTGATGGAGCTGATCGGAAAATCCGGTCGTCAGGCGCTCCGGATCGGGCTGTCAGGCACGCCGGGGGTCGGGAAATCCACCTTTATCGAGAGCTTCGGCATGATGCTCATCAAAGAAGGCCTCAAGGTGGCTGTTCTGGCGGTGGACCCGTCCTCCTCGCGCTCGGGGGGCTCTATTCTGGGTGACAAGACGCGGATGGAGCTGCTCTCGCGGGAGAAAAATGCCTTTATCCGTCCGTCTCCGGCGAAATCCGAACTGGGCGGTGTGGCGCGGCGCACGCGCGAGGCTGTGGGGCTTTGCGAAGCGGCGGGCTATGATCTGATCCTGATCGAGACGGTCGGTGTGGGGCAATCCGAAACCGTGGTCTCCGAGATGTCGGACCTGTTTTTGCTTTTGCTGGCGCCTGCGGGGGGCGACGAGTTGCAGGGGGTGAAGCGTGGCATCATGGAGATGGCCGACCTGATTCTGGTGAACAAGGCAGATGGTGATCTCAAATCGGCCGCCCAACGCACGTGTGCCGATTATGCCGGTGCGCTGCGGCTGATCCGCAAACGTCCGCAAGACCCGAAAGAATTTCCCAAGGCGATGACGGTCTCTGCCATCGAGGACAGGGGCTTGCGTGAGGCATGGGAAGAGATGAACACGCTGACGGACTGGCGCCGCGTCCACGGGTTCTTTGACAAGCGCCGTTCGGAACAGGCGGAATACTGGTTCGGGCAGGACATCCGGCACGGGCTTTTGTCCCAGCTTGAGAAAGAGCCGCTGAAATCCATGATCGCGGAACTGGCCCATCAGGTGGCGCAAGGGGAGATCACGCCGGGACATGCGGCGGCCGATGTGCTCAAGGCGCTTCAACAAGGTTGAGCGTTGTCGCGAGAAGGGCTTGACGATTCTCCCGTGATCGCCTATGCACCGCAAACTGAATTTCGGGCGCGGCTTCAGGGCTGTGTCCTTTTCTGTTGGAAAACGGTCTTTTCCTGTCACTCTTGCTGCTTTTCGGACTTGCGTCCGTGGCGGGGGTGCGTAAAAGAGGGCCGATCAAGACAGAATATGAGTCTTTTAAACTGCGAGAGCCTAGCTTTCGAAAGTAGAAACGAGGATGAACCCATGTCGCGTCGTTGCGAACTGACCGGTAAAGGCCCGATGACTGGCAACAATGTCAGCCACGCCAAAAACAGAACCCGCCGCCGTTTCCTTCCGAACCTCAACGATGTGACGCTGATTTCGGAATCCCTCGGCCGTTCTTTCAAACTGCGGATTTCCGCCGCTGCCCTGCGCTCCGTTGACCACCGTGGTGGTCTGGACGCCTTCCTTGCGAAAGCAAAGGATGATGAGCTGTCGGATAACGCTCTGAAAATCAAGAAAGAGATCGCAAAAGCGCAGGCTGCTGCGTAATCCTTTCGGATTTCTGATTGGGAAGCCCCCGCGAAGTTTCATCTTCGCGGGGGTTTTCTCATGTCTGCGACGGCGTGCGACAGATGTGCCGCAGGTCTCACGGCATTCCCCCTCTTTCTTTTCGCGCGTGCTTCGCTAAACTGCGCTCTGCAATGTCAGTCACCCGCACGATAAACGCCCTTGTGGTCGCACTTTTGCTTGTCGTCACGTCCCAGTCCATGGCCGTGGCGCGGGGCACGATGCGCGATGCCACAGGTGCGGTGGTGATCTGCACTGGCACAGGACCGCTTACCGTTCTGACGGATGCGGATGGTCAACCGGTCGGACCGGCGCATATTTGTCCCGATTGCGCCCTGTCCGTGATCGCGGGGTTGGCGGAGGCATTCGACCTGCTCCCGCCTGCGCAGCGTGTGTTGCAAGTGACCCCGCTGGTTCTGAACCCTCCTGTGCATGACACGGTCCCGCCGCGGCCCCGTGCGCGTGCGCCGCCTTTGGTCTGAGTTCTTCCCCTTCCAAGACACTCAAAGACCACAAGGATATGACATGACTTTCAAGACCACGCTTCTGGCCGGACTGACCGCCTGTGCTTTCGCCCTGCCTGCTTTCGCTGACATCACCATCGAAGACGCCTATGCCCGCTCTTCCGGTATGATGGCCAAGGCCGGTGCTGCCTTCTTCACCATCCATAACAGCGGCGATGAAGACGATCAGCTGATCGACGCCACTTCCGACATTGCGAAAGTGACCGAGCTGCACACCCATAAAGACATGGGCGATGGCGTCATGAAGATGCTGCATGTGCCCGAAGGCTTTACCGTTCCCGCCCACGGGATGCATGCGCTGGCGCGTGGCGGCGATCATGTGATGTTCATGGGGCTTTTGAAGCCGATGAACCAAGGTGATATCGTCACCGTGACCCTGACTTTCGAGAAAGCCGGCGATATCACCGTTGAAATTCCGGTGGATCTGGAACGCAAGGAGATGGACATGCCGATGGAGCATGACCATAGCCAAGAGCATAAACACGACTAATTCTTGCTCTGATCCGGTTTCGAAAGGCATGTGCTCCGGCGCGTGCCTTTTTTCTTGCGCAGATCGCAAAAGCCTTGGAAGATGCTGTGGAGCGAGGCGGGAAATTTTGGCCCGTGTCGCGCTTTTCTTGACAATTGAAGAGACAGATCATGCTGAGCGTTTATACGTTGCCGGAGGCTTTCTCGCCTGCCGAATGTGATGCGATCATTTTGCTGGCCCGTGAGGAAAAGCTGGCGGATGCGGGGCTTGTGAAGAACCGTTCCGACCATAACCTGCGCCGCGCCGATTTGGCGTGGCTCGACGAGCGCGCGGGCGGGGCGTGGATCATGGAACGGATCATGAAACTCGTCGCCGAGGCCAACCGCATTTGTTTCGATTTTGCTCTGACGGAATTTGGAGAAAGTCCGCAAGTCGCCCGCTATGGCGCGGAGCGTGAGGGGCATTTCACATGGCATTCCGACATTGGCGAGGGGGCCTTGGCGTCGCGGCGCAAGCTGACGATGGTGGTGCAACTGTCCGACGGGGGTGATTACGAAGGCGGCGCGCTGGAGCTGCAACCCGATGCGAATATCCGGCAAGCCGACCGCGCCAAAGGCTCTGCGGTGTTGTTCCCGTCCTTCGTGCTGCACCGAGTCACCCCCGTGACTGCCGGTGAGCGCTATTCCCTGTCAACCTGGGTGCATGGTCCGGCGTTTCGATGAGTATTTTTGGCACAAAGGACACAAAGGAAATGGCCCTTCGGGCGCTCAGGCGTTTTGAGATGCGAGAATATCCGTGACCCAAGCAGGCACGATGCGGGTTGCAGGTCCTTCATGCACCTCGTCAAAACGCGCGCCGGAGGCTTCGAGATTGAGCTCCACTGTGCGAATGCCGAGTTGCTGCGCCATTTGGCTGAAACCTGCAGCGGGGTAGACCACGCCGGATGTGCCGATGGCGACAAAGAGATCACTGTCTTCCAGCGCGGTCTGGATCGCGTCCATGTGGTAGGGGATTTCACCGAACCAGACGATATCCGGTCGGGTGGCGGTGGTGCCGCAGGCGGGGCAGGGGTCTGTGACATGCATCTCCATCGGCGCGGGCCAGCGATGGCCGCAGGCGGCGCACATCGCGCCTTTCAAAGCGCCGTGCATATGGATGACCCCCTGTGCGCCCGCGCGTTCCAATAGGTCGTCCACATTCTGCGTGACCAGATAGACCGCCCCGTCATACTCCGCCTGTAAACGCGCAAGCGCCTGATGCGCGGCATTGGGTTCGGCCTCGGCCGCTTGCGCGCGCCGCATGTTGTAGAAACGCTGCACCAGTTCCGGATTGCGGGCAAAGGCTTCGGGCGTGGCCACGTCCTCGACGCGGTGATCTTCCCAAAGCCCGTCCTCGGCGCGAAAGGTTTTCAATCCGCTTTCGGCTGACAGGCCCGCGCCGGAAAGAATGAAAATACCGCCTGACATCTGCGCCTCCTGTGTCTTGGTGTGTTTTGCGCCTGTGTGCATCCTGCGCACGGCAGTTTCACCCTGCCTCGCGTTGCGTGGGCGGGCAAGAGGTTTGGCGGATTTGGGTGGGCATCATGGCAGCATGCCCGCCGTCAGCCGTGTGCCGGCTCTGGCGGGGTGTTTGGGCAGATAGGGGAGGGACTCAGCCGCAATATTGCGCGGCGGTTTCGCCGAAGGTCTTGTAGCGTTTCCAGAAGGCCTCATGGCTGGCATTGTCCGACTGGCGAATATCCTGCGCCTTTTGCGGGTTCTTGAAGAATTTCGCCGCCTGACGCTGATCCTTGTTGGAGAGGGTCAGATCGGCCGCCTGCTGGATGCAGCCGCACAGCGAGCGGTTGTTGGCGGCGCGGTCAGATGATAGACAGGCCCGCTCGATTGCACCGGCCGAGGCGCTCATCGGGGACAGGGTCGCAGTTGCGGTGGCCGCAATGGTGGCGAATGCCATTAGGGATTTCTTCATGTTTCTGCCTCTCGATCCAATGGGTGGCCCCGTCTTTTGTGCTCTCGCACCCGCAGGGTCCACGGTTTTGGTGAATATTGCGCTAAGAATGCCTGAGTCTGGGACGCGAGGCAATTGTGGAGTTTGTAATCGGGTGGGATGGGCGGAGGGTTGCCCAACAGTTAGAGAAATAGCATTTTGTTATTGTATTTTTGAGGTGCTCCAATGGCGAAATATATATTTTTCATTGATGAGAGTGGCGATCAGGATTTGGAGCGCTTTCGCGCAGGAATATCGACCAAAGGGTCTGAGCCCTTCTTGGTGTTTGGCGGTGCGCTTATTGTGGCATCGGAAAGAGAAAGCTTAGAGGAGCAGTTACAAGCCATACAAGAGCGCATTGGTAAAAACACATTGCATTGTTCCGACTTGAATCATTTGCAGCGATCCTTCTATGCGCGTTCGGCCAAAAATATGCACTTTCTCGCTTTTGGTGCGGTGTCAAAAAAAGCAACAGTGGGCGGTTACAAACGCGAGATTGAAGGTCCGCAGCAGGCTGAATGGTATTACAACAAATGTGCTCAATATCTTTTGGAGCGCATTGCAGAATTTGCAAAGGTTAATGAGATCAAGCCTGAAGATATTCGCATCGTATTTGAGAAAAAGGGTAAACATAATTACGAGCAATTGCGCAATTTTATATCAACGATAAGATCTGACCCGGCACCAAAGTATGAAAGCTCAAAAGTCTTGCGGCACATTGATCCTCGAATGATTGAGGCCGTCGCAAAACATGATGACCGTTTGCTATGTCTTGCTGACTTGGTTGCTCACGCAATATTTGTAAGCCTTTCGGAAACGAAAACGAATTTTGGCATACCTGAGCAAAGGTATTTTCGAGAGATAAAGCCAAAGTTTTGGTGTGACCCTCAAACCGGACGGATCGCGAATTGGGGGATTAAGTTTATAAAGGGGCCTGTTGAAATGGAGTTGAGGGGTGAGACAATGCGGATGGTCAATAAGCTCTACAAGCCCAACGAAGCATTAATTAAAAAATAGGGATTGATTGCTACGCTTTCGTTGCTTTCTCTTGCCATTCCCCCCCTTTCCCCGCATAGAACTCAGCCAAACCATCATCTGCTGAGGCCTGTTATGACCGAGCTGAAAAATATCCGCAATTTCTCCATCGTGGCCCATATCGACCACGGCAAGTCGACGCTTGCCGACCGTCTGATCCAGTCCACAAATACCGTGGCGGATCGGGATATGCAGGCGCAGTTGCTTGACAGCATGGACATCGAACGCGAGCGCGGGATCACGATCAAGGCCAACTCCGTGCGCATCGACTACCATGCGCAGGACGGGCAGGATTATGTGCTCAACCTTATTGATACGCCCGGCCATGTCGACTTTGCCTATGAGGTCAGCCGCTCCATGCAGGCGGTTGAAGGCTCGCTTCTGGTGGTGGACGCCACGCAGGGGGTCGAGGCGCAGACGCTGGCCAATGTCTACCAAGCGATTGATGCGGATCACGAAATCGTTCCAGTGCTCAACAAGATCGACCTGCCCGCCGCCGAGCCGGAGCGGGTGTGCGAGCAGATCGAGGATGTGATCGGGATTGATGCCTCCGAGGCGATCGAGATTTCTGCCAAGACCGGCGTCGGCATCCCCGATGTGCTGGAGGCCATTGTGACCCGTCTGCCCGCGCCCAAGGGTGAGCGCGATGCGCCGCTCAAGGCCATGCTGGTCGACAGTTGGTATGACCCCTATCTGGGTGTGGTCGTGATGATCCGCGTTATTGATGGCACCGTCAAAAAAGGCGACCAGATTCGCATGATGCAGACGCGGGCCACCTACAAGATCGACAAGCTCGCCGTGCTCAAGCCGCAGATGGTGGATATTCCCGAACTCGGTCCGGGCGAGATCGGTATTTTTACCGCTTCGATCAAACAGGTGCGCGACACCAAGGTGGGCGATACGATCACCCATGAGAAAAAGCAGTGCGCCGAACCGCTTCCGGGGTTCAAGCCGTCGATTCCCGTGGTGTTCTGTGGCCTGTTTCCGGTCGATGCCAATGATTTCGATGACCTGCGTAGCGCAATCGAGAAGCTGCAACTCAACGATGCGTCCTTCAGTTCCGAAATGGAAACCTCTGCGGCGCTGGGATTCGGTTTCCGTTGCGGCTTCCTCGGGCTTTTGCACCTTGAGGTGATCCGCGACCGTCTGGAACGCGAATACGACCTTGATCTCATCACCACCGCGCCCTCTGTGGTCTACAAGATCTACATGAAGGACGGCACGGTCGAAGACCTGCACAACCCCGCCGACATGCCCGATCTGACCTATGTCGATCACATCGAAGAGCCGCGCATCAAGGCGACGATCATGGTGCCCGATGAGTATCTGGGCGATGTGCTCAAGCTCTGTCAGGACCGCCGCGGCATCCAGTTGGACCTGACCTATGCAGGGACCCGCGCGATGGTTGTCTATGACCTCCCGCTCAACGAAGTTGTGTTCGATTTCTATGATAGGCTCAAATCTATTACCAAAGGGTATGCGTCCTTCGATTACCAGTTCACGGAATATCGTGAGGACAATCTGGTGAAGATGCAGGTGCTTGTGAATGACGAGCCTGTGGATGCGCTGTCCATGATGGTGCACCGCGACCGCGCAGAGAGCCGTGGCCGTGTCATGTGCGAGAAGCTCAAGGAGCTGATTCCGCGCCATATGTTCAAGATCCCGATTCAGGCGGCGATTGGGGGCAAGGTGATCGCGCGTGAGACCCTGTCGGCGCTGCGCAAGGACGTGACGGCCAAATGTTACGGTGGTGACGCGACGCGGAAGAAGAAGCTTCTGGAAAAGCAGAAGGCGGGTAAAAAGAAGATGCGCCAGTTCGGGAAGGTCGAAATTCCGCAGGAAGCCTTTATCAAGGCGCTGAAGATGGACAATTGACGCGTTGCGCGAAAATCCTGTGCGATTGGTTTTCTAAGAGGCCGCCCTTCGGGGCGGTTTTTTCTTGTCTCCTTGTGCATTTTGGGCGTTTGGAAGGGTCGGTTTTGCCATCATTTCCCGCTCTGTGCGTCCGCTTTGAAAAGTTTTTTCGCAGGCCGGATGTTTTTTCGCGATTCCGTGCTTGACGAGGACACGCCCCGGCCATAGAACGCCCCTCACGTTCAGGACACGGTCCTGTTCGGGCAGTGAGCGGTTGTAGCTCAGATGGTTAGAGTGCCGGCCTGTCACGCCGGAGGTCGCGGGTTCGAGCCCCGTCAACCGCGCCACCACTGCCCAAGATTAGCGCCACTTAGGCGCCGCCTGAAAAGGCACAGCGCGGTTGTAGCTCAGCTGGTTAGAGTGCCGGCCTGTCACGCCGGAGGTCGCGGGTTCGAGCCCCGTCAACCGCGCCACTTTTCTTCCTCTCGACTTTCCTCCTCTGTGACATTCGAAAACGTGAACATCGCCAAGGGCGGATCACGCTTGCTATCTTGCGGCGTTTTGACGCAGCTTGCGTCATGACACATTTGACCCTGCGCGTCTTTGCGCTGCTTCTCCTTACGCTTGTCGCCTTTGCGGGCAATTCGGTGCTGACCCGTGCGGCGCTTGTCGATCCGGCCAATGGTGCGACCTCCTTTGCGGCGGTGCGGCTTTTGTCCGGTGCCTTGATGCTGGGTCTGATCGGTGGATTTGCCCGCCACAGCGTCACGCCGAGGCTTCGTGACCTCCCGGCTGTTCTGGCGCTCTTCCTCTATGTGCTGGGCTTCTCTCTGGCCTATCGCGCCATGTCGGCGGCGACCGGTGCACTCATTCTCTTTGCCTTTGTGCAGATCACCATGCTTGCCGTTGCATTGCTGCGCGGGGTGCGGCTGTCCGGCTTTGGCTGGCTCGGTCTGGCGCTGGCCTTGGGCGGGCTGGTGTGGCTCCTGTCACCGGGCCTGTCGTCGCCCCCGTTGACTGCGGCCCTGCTGATGTCCGGTGCGGGCGTGGCTTGGGGGGCTTACAGCATCTTGGGGCAGGGCGGCGGCGATCCTGTCGGGCGCAGCATTCGCAATTTCATCGGAGCCGTGCCCTTGGCGCTTGTCTTGCTGCTTGTCGTGCCTGTGAGCCTCACAGCCTCCGGCTGGGCGCTCTCCGTCGCTTCGGGAGCCTTGGCCTCTGCCTTGGGCTATGTGCTGTGGTATCGCGTGTTGCCGTTGATCCCCGTGCCCTTGGCTGCCAGCGCGCAGCTTTCTGTGCCGGTGATTACGGCGCTGGGCGGGGCGCTGCTGTTGTCAGAGCCGATCTCCCTGCAACTGGTCGGGGCTTGCGCGCTCGTCCTGACGGGGATTGCCCTCTCGGCACGCAAATAGAGCACCTGCGTCAGTCGATTCGATAGGGCAGGGTGCCGCGGCTGTTCGGGTCGATGGTCAGGCGGCGTTCCAGCGGCGGGATCGAGCGCTGATGACAGTCGCGACGTTCGCAAATCCGGCAGGAAATCCCGATCGGCTCGAAAGCGGCAGGTTTGGTCACGTCGAGATCGTCGGCATAGACCATCTCCGAGGCATGTGTGACCTCGCAGCCCAGTCCGATGGCGTAGCGGCGCACGGGCGCGTGGAAGGATCCGCCGGGTTTGGACACATCGCGGGCAATCGAGAGGTAGCGCACCCCGTCCGGCGTCTCGGCCAGTTGGCGCAGGAAATGTCCGGGGCGCTCGAAAGCCTGATGCACATTCCAGAGCGGACAGGCCCCGCCATAGCGGGCGAATTGCAGCCGCGTGGCAGAGTGGCGTTTGGTGATCGTGCCGGCCTGATCGACTCGGACGAAATAGAACGGAATTCCCTTCGCACCGGGACGCTGGAGGGTGGACAGACGGTGCGCGACCTGTTCGACCGACGCGCCGAAGCGTTCGGCCAGCATTTCCAGATCATGACGGGTCTCCTGCGCGGCTTCCAGAAACGCGCCGTAGGGCATTAGCGCGGCACCGGCGAAATAGTTCGCCATGCCGATCCGTGCAATCTCGCGGGCCTCTTCGCTCTGGAACCGCGCCAGATCAAGCGTGGCGTCCAGAAGTTTGCTTTGTGTGGTCAGGGCCAGCTGGTGCAAAATCTGGAAACGGCGCGTGGCGCTGGAGGCGCGTGAGGAGATGGTCAGCTCGCCCGCTCTGGCGTCGAAGCGGCGCAATTCCTTGTCGCCGGCGCGCAGGGTGATGCCCTTTTGCTCCAGTGTCTCGATGGCGGCACGCACGACATCGCGGGCCTCGCCGTGGGGACGGGCGAAATTCTCGGCGGCGCGGTCCACGGCGTCGATGTAATTGTCGCAATAGTGGAAGAAATCGCGCACCTCTTCCCAAGGGCTGGGACGTGCCGGACTGTTTTCGCGGTCCAGTGCCTCATCCATCGAGGCCAGGCGCTCCGTGGTCTGGCGATAGGCGCGGTGCAGTTCGAGGAAGGCGCGGGCCAGTGCAGGGGCGTTGGAGGCGGCGAGTCGCAGATCGGCCAGCGGCGGCGCGCCATCGGCAAAGACCGGATCGGCCAGCGCCTCGCGCATATCCGTCACCATGCGCTCGGCGTCACCCGAGCTCAACTCCGTGACATCAAAGCCGAATTCCTGAGCCAGTGCGAGCACAACGCCGGTGGAGACCGGACGGTTGTTGTTCTCCATCTGGTTGAGATAGGGCAGTGACACCCCGAGCTTTTCCGCGAACATACGCTGTGTCAGGCCGAGCCGCGTGCGGGTCTCGCGCAATTTTGCTCCGGCATAGAGTTTTTGCTGGGCCATTTGTCCTCGCTTTTGCGGATATTCGGGCAGGTTTCGCCCTTTGCAAAGTGGAATTTGCCACTGCAAACCCTGTCTTGCAAGGGGGGTGTTGCCGCTTAATCCTGTGAAAGCGGCCTAGCCGATGCCCAGAGCGCGTTCGCGGCGGACAACCCAAAGCGCCGCAAGGATGGAGGAGAACGAAGCGCAGAGCATGATCACCATAAGCGGCATGGCCCCACCGTCTTCGGTCAGCACGGAGCCAGCAAAAGCCGACAGAACTGCGCCGCCGCCGATATACATCGCGCCGCCCAGACCGGCGGCTGTGCCCGCGAGATGAGGGCGCACGGAGAGGGAGCCTGCGATGGAGTTGGGAAGCTGCATCCCGTTGCCAAGGCCCAGCAGTGTGATGAAGGCGAAAAAGCTTTCGGCTGTGGCGCGTTCGAGCAGGAACAGGCACAGCGAAGCCAGCACGCCCGCCGAGCAGACCGCAGCGCCAATGAGGATCATGGCGTTCATACCCAGCCGCGCCGAGAATTTCCCTGCCAGAAAATTGCCGAAGAAATAGCCGACGGCGGGGGCGGCCATATAGAGGCCCAAGCGGTCTTCGGTCAGGCCAAAGACATGGGAGCCCAAAAACGGCGCGCCGCCGAGAAAGGCGAAATAGGCGCCGGAGGCGGTGGCGGCGGAAATGGCATAGCCCAGAAACCGCTGCGAGCGCATGAGTTCGGGAAATCCGCGCAGGGCGTCGCGCATGGAGCCTTGCGATTTGGGTGCGGTTTCTCCGGCGTCGAAATAGACGGTGACGAGCAGGACAAGGCCCACGGCGAACAAAAGCCAGAAGCTGCTCTGCCAGCCGAACAGCGTGGTGAGATAGCCGCCGACCGTGGGGGCCGCCATCGGAACCAGAGACATGCCCATGGTGACATAGGCGATCATCTGTGCTGCTTCCTCGCCCGGCACCATGTCGCGCACGATGGCGCGGGACAGGACCATTGCGGTGACGATCCCCGCCTGAGCGGCGCGCATCAACAGGAAAATCTGCGCTGAAGGCGCAAAGATCGCGCCAAGGGTTGCGGCAAGGAAGATCAGGATGCCGCAGATCAGGACGGGGCGGCGCCCGAACCGGTCGGAGAGCGGCCCGATGGCCAGTTGCATCGTGGCATTGACCGCCAGAAAAATCGCAATCGAAAGCTGCATCACGCTATACTTGGTGCCGAAATATTCGGTCATCTCCGGCAGCGCGGGCAGGAACACGTTCATGCTCATGGCTGAGGTGCCCGCCATAAGCACGAGTGTCGCGATATGCGGCGGGGTGGTTCTGTCGAGGAAGCGTGAGATCGGTTTTTGAGCCATTACGCCAAGATACGCAGCCGCGCGGGTCTGTCCATGCGCAATCTGGCAGAGCGCGGCCTTGTTTTTGCACAGCCTGCCGGAAGGGCGGGTGCGTGGGTGGCGCAAGGACATGATTTCGGGGTGGTGAACGGCGGCGATTTGTTTGCAGTTTTGCGTTATTCAGCGTTTTGGGTTTGCATCTTTTGCAAATCTGCCAGACTCCGCTATGAAATATTATTGCGAGCACCTATGGTGCCAGAGAAATGACGAGGAGGCCTATCCGTGAAAGACATCATCCAAGAACTTCACGATCGCCGCGATGACGCCCGTTTGGGAGGCGGTCAACGTCGCATCGACAGCCAGCATGCCAAGGGCAAGCTGACCGCGCGCGAACGGATCGAACTGTTGCTGGACGAAGACAGCTTTGAAGAGTTCGACATGTTCAAAACCCATCGCTGCACCGACTTCGGTATGGAGCAGAGCAAACCCTATGGCGATGGTGTCATCACCGGTTGGGGGACGATCAACGGGCGGATGGTCTATGTCTTTTCGCAGGACTTTACAGTCTTCGGCGGATCTCTGTCGGAAACCCACGCCGAGAAAATCTGCAAGATCATGGATATGGCGGTGCAAAACGGCGCGCCTGTGATCGGGCTCAATGACTCGGGCGGTGCACGGATTCAGGAAGGGGTGGCCTCGCTCGCTGGCTATGCCGAAGTGTTCCAGCGCAATATCATGGCCTCTGGCGTCGTGCCGCAGATCTCCGTGATCATGGGGCCATGTGCGGGTGGTGCTGTGTATTCTCCGGCAATGACCGACTTTATCTTCATGGTTAAAGACACCTCCTACATGTTCGTGACCGGCCCTGACGTGGTGAAAACCGTCACCAACGAGGTTGTCACTGCCGAAGAACTGGGCGGGGCGTCGACCCATACGAAAAAATCTTCTGTCGCGGACGGGGCGTTTGAGAACGATGTGGAGGCGCTCACCGAAGTGCGTCGTCTGGTCGATTTCCTGCCGCTCAACAACCGCGAAAAGGCGCCTGTGCGTCCATTCTTTGACGAGCCGAACCGGATCGAGCCCTCTTTAGACACGATCATTCCGGACAACGCGCACACGCCTTATGATATGAAGGAAGTGATCCACAAGATCGCGGATGAGGGCGATTTCTACGAAATTCAGGAAGAGCACGCCAAAAACATCATCACCGGTTTTATCCGCCTCGAAGGCCAGACGGTCGGCGTTGTGGCGAACCAGCCGATGGTGCTGGCGGGCTGTCTCGACATTGACAGTTCGAAAAAAGCTGCGCGGTTTGTGCGCTTCTGCGATGCCTTTGAAATTCCGGTTCTGACGCTGGTCGATGTGCCGGGCTTCTTGCCGGGGACATCGCAAGAATACGGCGGTGTGATCAAACACGGGGCGAAACTCCTGTTTGCCTATGGCGAAGCTACCGTGCCGAAAGTGACCGTGATCACCCGCAAAGCCTATGGCGGGGCCTATGACGTGATGGCGTCCAAGCACCTGCGCGGGGATTTCAACTACGCATGGCCGACCGCAGAGATCGCGGTGATGGGGGCCAAAGGGGCAACCGAGATCATCCACCGTGCCGACCTTGGCGATGCGGAGAAGATTGCAGCGCATACGCAGAACTACGAAGACCGGTTCGCCAATCCCTTCGTGGCTGCCGAACGGGGCTTTATCGATGAGGTGATCCAGCCGCGCTCGACCCGCAAGCGGGTGGCACGGGCCTTTGCGAGCTTGCGCAACAAGAAGCTCGAAAACCCCTGGAAAAAACACGACAATATCCCGCTGTAAGGCGGGGTGTCGGATCCCCTATGGGCCAAACTCGCTGGCATATTTTCACGGAAGACGGTGCGCTTACATTGGCGCGCCGGATGCCCGCGCGGTTCGATGTTGCGGCGACGACCGTGATCGAAGGCGGGGCTGGCTTGCGCAAGGCCCGTGTGGCGCATCAGGTGCGTCAGGACATGTGGCGTGCGCTTCAGAACCTGCGCGGCTTTGCGCCCGTGGTGCGGGTGCGCAGTTCGGGGGACGACCTTGAGATCACCGCTGGCGGCTCGGTCGCCGGACGGTTCCCGAAAGCCGAGACAGAGGCGCGCATCCGTGCTGTGCTCGACAATGAACACCACCGTGCCCGTTGGGGCCGATATGCAAAGGAGGCCAAGAGATGATTGCACGACTGTCCGCGTTGACCATGCTGGCCTCGGTTTTGGCTGTTTCAGCAGTCGCAGACCTGTCGCCTGTTGAACCGCAGGTTTTGACCCCGCCCTCGGGGCAGCCGGTGGAGTTTTATGAGACGATCATGGATCAGCCTGCGATGGGGCTGACCGCGCGGTTCCGGTTCCTTGCGCCGCAATTGTCACACTATATCGACAGTTTGAGCTATGAGGAACTGGAGGCCGATCTGTCCTATCTGTGCGACAGCTATGCCCTGCCGCGTCTGAGCACGCCCGAGCCTGCGATGATCGTGATTTCCCTGACCGAAGCCCCCGTGGAATTCGGCGCACCCGCGCCAGATATGGCGCAGGTTTTCGAGGCCTATCACCCTGAGGACGGGTCTTGTGAATGGGAGGCGTTCTGATCATGGCTCCGAAGTTCCATATGTTCTCCAGCGGCCCGCGTCCCGTTGCTCCGTTTTCCCATGCGGTCGAGGATGACGGCTGGGTGATCCTGACCGGCCAGATGCCGACCGATCCCGAGGCACCGGACGCTCCTCTGCCGGAGGGGATCGAGGCGCAAACCCGTCGCGTGATGGACAATCTTTTACTGATTTTGGGCGAATTGGGCCTCGGCGCAGAGCATATTATGCAGTGCCGGTGCTTTTTGACCGCGTTTGAACGCGACTATGCCCTGTTCAACGAGACCTACAAAAGCTACTTCCCCGCAGACAGGCTACCGGCACGCACCACAGTGGGCGTGACCGCTTTGGCCGTTGGCGCTCTGGTCGAGATCGACCTGATCGCCCGTAGACCTGACCCAGAGACGTGAGAGGGAAGACAGCTGATGGCACGCGATTACATGCTCAAACACAAGGGGTTTCCGGGACGTTTGCCCGGCTCCGACTATCAATTCACCATCCGGCGCGCGAACCCCAAAGGGGTGACGCCGATCAAGGCGCTGGAACGCTACAAGGATCGCAAGGCAGCGGACAAACGCGCCGATGCGGGGTTCATGAAGGCCTTGTGGGAGTATTTCGGCGAAGAAGAATTCGAACGCGGCAATCTGGACGCTGGGCGGTTGTCCTGGCTGTTCGGACGCGAGGTTGTGCCGGCCGATCCGGACGATTTTGATCCGGCCTCCTATGAGGCCCGCCTGAAGATCGACGCGCGCCGCGCGATGGCCTCTTTCCCCGAAATTTTCGCGGAAGATGCCCCTGAGGACATGCCCGATTGGGACGAAATGTGGAACGGAGAGAGCGACGAGTGATGCGCGGGTTTTTGCTTGGCATAACGGCATTTGCGCGAACTGCTGCCAGTTTTGGCGGGCAGGGCGGCTGCGCTCTTGTGAAGATGCAGGCAAAATCCCATCCTCAAATCATGGCAAAGACGTCCAGCAACGTCGGAGCCTGTTCTGAAAACCGTTACCCTTCCCCTCTGGCGAGGTCTGTGCTTCCCCCGCACGGCCCTCGCCACTCTTTCTCCGGTCGGGGCGGTTTGCTGTTTCCGGCCTCCGGTGCTGGGCGTTGTTTCGCCGAGGCACTCCGTGTTTGCGAAATGTTCTTTGCTCAGGCGGTTGACTGGGCTAGAATCCACTCAGTCATAACCACATCAAGAGCAGAAAAATGCGCAAATCCATTCTTATTCTCGGCCTCGTCTCTTCCGCTGTCCTCGCGGGCTGCATGTCTACCGACGGTGAACGTGCCCTCGCAGGTGCCGCAGCAGGTGCAGTTGTCGCCGATGCGACCGACAACAACGCGCTCACAGGCGCGGCTATCGGCGCGCTCGCGGGCACCTATTGCGACGACGCAGGCATTTGTAACTGATCACTATGCTTTGACCGGCGCGCAGGCGCGTCGGTTTGAGACCATACAAAAACGCTTCCCGGGCCAGCCCGTCCGGGGGGGCTTTTTTTATGCTTGAAACGTTTTCGAAAGCCGCTGGCAGACAGCGGGCTGTGAAAGCGTCCACGACGATTGAGCGTTGTATGCGTTTCCGGTTCAAGTCGTGTTTCAACATGGACTGGAAACGCTTTGAAACCACTGGCCTGATCCGGGGATGGCCCGCCAAGACGCGGTCCCGGATGTGGCAGCTTTAGGAAAGGGAGAGGGACGGGAGATGTTCGACAAGATTTTGATTGCGAACCGTGGCGAGATTGCCTGCCGGGTGATGAAAACCGCCAAGAAAATGGGGATCAAGACGGTCGCCATTTATTCCGACGCGGACAAGAACGCGCTGCATGTTGAGATGGCGGACGAAGCCGTGCATATCGGTCCGTCGCCGGCCAACCAGTCCTATATTGTCATCGACAAGGTGATGGACGCGATCCGGCAGACCGGCGCGCAGGCGGTGCATCCGGGCTACGGGTTCCTGTCCGAGAACTCCAAATTCGCCGAGGCGCTCGCCGCCGAAGGTGTTGCTTTCGTCGGCCCGCCCACGGGTGCGATCGAGGCGATGGGCGACAAGATCACCTCCAAGAAACTGGCCCAAGAGGCCGGTGTCTCCACCGTTCCGGGGTATATGGGCCTGATCGAGGACGCGGATGAGGCGGTGAAGATTTCTAATGAAATCGGCTATCCGGTGATGATCAAGGCCTCCGCCGGTGGTGGCGGTAAGGGTATGCGGATTGCATGGAATGACGAAGAGGCCCGCGAGGGGTTCCAGTCGTCCAAGAACGAGGCCGCAAGCTCCTTTGGCGACGACCGGATTTTCATCGAGAAATTCGTGACCCAGCCGCGCCACATCGAAATTCAGGTTCTGTGCGACTCTCACGGTAACGGCATCTATCTCAACGAGCGGGAATGTTCGATCCAGCGCCGCAACCAGAAGGTCATCGAAGAGGCGCCGAGCCCCTTCCTTGACGAAGCTACCCGCAAGGCGATGGGGGAGCAGGCCGTGGCACTGGCCAAGGCCGTGGATTACAGCTCTGCGGGCACGGTGGAATTCATCGTGGACGGAGATCGCAACTTTTACTTCCTGGAGATGAACACCCGTCTTCAGGTGGAACACCCTGTCACAGAGATGATCACCGGTATTGATCTGGTCGAACAGATGATCCGTATCGCCGATGGCGAGCCGCTCACGATCACGCAGGACGATGTGAAAATCAACGGCTGGGCGATGGAAAGCCGCCTCTATGCCGAAGACCCCTATCGCAATTTCCTGCCGTCGATCGGCCGGTTGAGCAAATATCGCCCGCCTGCGGAGATTGTCACCAAAACCAACATGGTGCGCAATGATACCGGCGTGTTCGAGGGTGGCGAAATCTCGATGTATTACGACCCGATGATTGCCAAGCTTTGCACATGGGGACCGGATCGGGCGACCGCGATTGAAAACATGCGCAATGCGCTCGACGCCTTCGAGGTGGAAGGCATCGGTCACAACCTGCCGTTCCTCTCGGCGGTCTATGACCACCCGAAATTCGTTTCGGGGAACATGACCACCGCCTTTATCGAAGAGGAATATCCCGACGGGTTCCAAGGGGCCACGCTGCCCTATGAGGAACTGGAACGGATCGCGGCTGCGGCTGCGGCCATGTATCGGGTGACGGAAATCCGGCGCGCGCGTATTTCGGGCCGCATGGACAACCACGAACGCATGGTGGGGGCGGATTGGGTCGTCCAGATCGGGGAGTATGATTTCCCGCTGACCATCGAAGCCGACAAGAACGGCTCCACCGTGCTGATCAACGACAAGAAACATCGTTGCGAAAGCACTTGGGTGCCGGGGCAGACTTTGGCGCTGATCGACATGGAACACGGGACGCTGACGCTCAAGGTTGGCAAAATCCCCGGTGGTTTCCGCATCCGCAACCGTGGCGCGGACCTCAAGGTTTTTGTGCGCACACCGCGCGCGGCGGAACTGTCGAAACACATGATCGAGAAACTGCCGCCGGACACGTCGAAAATGTTGCTCTGCCCGATGCCGGGCCTGATCGTGAAAGTCGATGTGGAAGAGGGCGACGAGGTGCAGGAAGGTCAGGCGCTTTGCACCGTCGAGGCGATGAAAATGGAAAACATCCTGCGCGCAGAACGCAAGGGCGTGGTGTCCAAGATCAACGCCGGAGCGGGCGACAGCCTTGCGGTTGATGAAGTGATTATGGAGTTTGAATAACTCTCATGCAGGCGCGGTGCGCATATCAGACAGGGGCGGGACGCGCCCTTGTCTCGGGCGGTGAGGTCATAGCCTCGTCGCCTTGCCGCGCCTGTGTGTCGCTTTTGGCTTTGGTCCGTGTCGGGCACGCAGGGCTGCGCGGGGGGCGGGCTTACCTGTCCGCCAGCTCCTGCTGTCTGAGCGGGGTCTTGTCAATCGCACGGGTGATCTCGCGCACGTCCCACGGCACAGGTTTGCGGAACATCACGCTCCCGTCCTTGTCCACGATGACAAGGGCAAAGCCGCGAGGCCGCAGGGCCGTGCGGATCGGAGAGCGTGCATCCGGATCCGTGTCGGTGAGCACCACGACGTCGCGTTCAAGCAACGGGTCGGGGCGATCCTCCAGAAGGGCAATCTGGTCACTGAAAGACGGGTCCAGAGGGCTGTCGGCAAAGATCACCAGCACGCGCGCGGCCCATTTGAACTCCGACAATTCGGTCTCGCCCGCAGGCTGGATCAGCGGCACCGGCTCTTGTGGCGCTTCGGTGGCCTCCTGCGCAGAGGCAAAGGGTGCGGGCATGAGAAAAAGCGCAGTAAGTGCTGTGGCATAGAGATGTTTCATCGGTCCTCCCGGGGTGTACCCTATATAGGGCGGCGGGACGGCCAAACCAAGGATGATCGCACCCTTTAGGGAGATGCGAGTGAATGACGGAGAGGAGCCGGAGATGACGGACAGGAAAAAGTGGGAAGAACTGGCCACGAAAGAACTCAGGGGCAAGCCGCTTGAGTCATTGCAGTGGGAGACTTTGGAGGGGATCAAGGTCAAGCCGCTCTATGCCGAAGACGACCTGCAGGACATGGCCCATCTCGGCAATACGCCCGGCACGGCGCCCTTCACCCGTGGCGTGAAAGCGACCATGTATGCGGGCCGCCCGTGGACCATTCGCCAATATGCGGGCTTCTCCACAGCCGAAGAATCCAATGCGTTTTATCGCAAGGCGCTGGATGCGGGGCAGCAGGGGGTCTCTGTGGCCTTCGATCTGGCAACGCACCGTGGCTATGACTCGGATCATCCGCGCGTTGTGGGCGATGTGGGTAAGGCCGGTGTGGCGATTGACTCGGTCGAGGATATGAAAATCCTCTTTGACGGCATCCCGCTCGACAAGGTGTCCGTGTCGATGACCATGAACGGCGCGGTGATCCCGATCCTCGCCAGTTTCATTGTGACCGGTGAGGAACAGGGCCATGATAAATCCGTGCTCGCAGGGACCATTCAGAATGACATTCTGAAAGAGTTCATGGTGCGCAACACCTATATCTATCCGCCCGAACCCTCGATGAAGATCATTGCCGATATCATCGAGTTCACCGCCAACGAGATGCCGAAATTCAACTCTATCTCGATTTCCGGCTACCACATGCAGGAAGCGGGCGCGAACCTTGTGCAGGAGCTGGCCTTCACGCTGGCCGACGGGCGTGAATATGTGCGCACCGCGATCAACGCCGGCATGGATGTCGATAAATTCGCCGGCCGCCTGTCGTTCTTCTTCGCCATCGGCATGAATTTCTTCATGGAGGCGGCAAAGCTGCGGGCGGCGCGGTATCTGTGGACCCGCGTGATGGAGGAGTTCGAACCCAAGCTCGAAAAATCCAAAATGCTGCGGACCCACTGTCAGACCTCGGGCGTGTCCCTGCAAGAGCAAGACCCCTATAACAACGTGATCCGCACGGCCTACGAGGCCATGTCGGCGGCGCTTGGCGGCACGCAAAGTCTGCACACCAACGCACTCGACGAGGCCATCGCGCTGCCCACAGAGTTCTCCGCACGCATTGCCCGTAACACCCAGTTGATCTTGCAAGAAGAGACCGGCATCACCAATGTCGTCGATCCGCTGGCGGGGTCCTACTATGTCGAAAGCCTGACCAAGGAACTGGCGGACAAGGCTTGGGCCCTGATGGAAGAGATCGAGGACATGGGCGGCATGACCAAAGCGGTCAATTCCGGCATGCCGAAGCTGCGCATCGAGGAAACCGCGGCCAAGCGTCAGGCGCAGATCGACCGTGGCGAAGAGGTGATCGTCGGCGTCAACAAATACCGCAAGGACAATGAAGACCCGATCGACATTCTCGACGTGGACAACGTGGCCGTGCGCAAGAGCCAGATTGCCCGTCTGGAGAAAATCAAAGCCACCCGCGACGCCGCGAAGGTCGAAGAGACCCTTGGTGCGTTGGAAGCAGCGGCGAAATCCGGCGAGGGCAACCTCCTCGCACTGGCGGTCGAAGCCGCCCGTGCCCGTGCAACCGTGGGAGAGATTTCAATGGCGATGGAGAAAGCATTCGGGCGGCACCGCGCCGAAGTGAAAACCCTCGCGGGCGTCTATGGGGCGGCCTATGAGGGGGACGAGGGCTTTGCCCAGATCCAGAAGGATGTTGAAACCTTCGCAGAGAAAGAGGGTCGTCGCCCGCGGATGCTTGTGGTCAAGATGGGCCAAGACGGGCACGATCGCGGCGCGAAAGTCATCGCCACGGCCTTTGCCGATATCGGCTTCGACGTCGATGTTGGCCCGCTGTTCCAGACGCCGGAAGAGGCCGCACAGGACGCCATCGACAACGATGTGCATATTGTCGGCATCTCGTCTCAGGCCGCCGGTCACAAGACGCTCGCGCCGAAACTGATCGAGGCGCTGAAAGAGCAGGGGGCCGAGGACATCATCGTGATCTGTGGCGGCGTGATCCCGCAGCAGGACTACGAATTCCTCTACAACGCAGGGGTGAAGGCGATCTTCGGGCCGGGAACCAATATTCCGGCAGCGGCGCGTCAGATTCTTGATCTGATCTCGACCGAGTAAGTTTCGTAGCTCACAATACGCAATGAAAAAGGGCCGGGGGAATGATCCTCCGGCCCTTTTGCTGTGTCTCTGGCAGATGTTACTGCGCAGGCTCTTGCACCTCTGCGGCGGTGATCTCTGCGTCTTCCACCTTGTCCTCCTTGTTGTCTTCTTCGGAGGGGGCCAGTCGCAGCACGGTGAAGCCGATGATCGCGGAGATCACGGAACCCGACAGCACGCCGATCCGCACTTCGTTCATGTAGAAGGCATCCTCAAAGGACAGCCCGCCGATAAAGAGCGACATGGTGAACCCGATCCCTGCAAGGGCTGCGACGCCATAGATGTGCAGCCATGTGGCCCCGAAAGGCTTTCTGGCGATGCCGAGTTTGACGAGCGCCCATGTCATGCCGAAGACACCGATCTGCTTACCCAAGATCAGACCCAAAGCGATGCCCAGAGGCAGCGGGGAGAAGACATCGGCCAGCGTCACGCCGGAGAGCACGACGCCCGCATTAGCGAAGGCGAAGATCGGCACGATCAGGAAGAATACATAGGGCGAGAGGGCATGTTCCAGCGAGTGCAGCGGCGACTTGCCCCATTTATCCTTGATCGGGATGAAGAAGGCTGTAATCACCCCCGCGAGCGTCGCATGGACGCCGGATTTCAACACCAGAACCCAGAGCACCGCACCCAGAAGAATGATCGGCGCGATCCGGTGGATGCCGGAGCGGTTGAGGTAGAACATGATCGCCAGCGGGATGAGCGCGAGGAAAAGATAATCCAGATGCAGCTCTGCCGTGTAGAAAAACGCGATGATCAGAATGGCGCCCAAGTCGTCAAGGATCGCCAGTGTCAGCAAAAAGACCTTGAGCGATGAGGGTACGCGATCTCCCACCAGCGCCAGAATACCAAGCGCAAAGGCAATGTCGGTGGCCGCAGGAATGGCCCAGCCGCTATGGGTTTCGGGCGAGGAAATGTTGAGCGCGAAATAGATGAGGGCAGGCATCAACATCCCGCCGACGGCCGCCATACCCGGCAAGACCACGTCCCGCGGGTTCTTGAGCTTGCCCTCCATCAATTCGTGTTTGAGTTCCAGCCCCACCAGCAGGAAAAACACCGCCATCAATCCGTCATTGATCCAGAGAATCAAAGGTTTGGAGAGGCCGTTTTCACCAAGCTGCACGGTGAAATAGGATGATAGGGCACCGTCATAATAGGGGTGAAGCGAGGAGTTGGCCACGATCATGGCCGCGACAGCTGCGACCATGAGCACGATGCCGCCGGAAATCTCACTGTCGAAAAACTGTTCCAATTTGCGGAGGAGCATTGTCTTTTTCTGTTCTTTCCTGAAAGTTCATTTAAAAGTGCGCCGTATAAAGATGGGGTCGATCTCCAAGGTTTCAATAAGGACACGATGAATGACCTATCAGATTGATCATTTGGTGATTTCCGCCGGTGATCTCGAACAGGGACGTGACTGGGCGGAAACGCTTTTGGGCGTCGAATTCGGCCCGCGCGGGGAGCATCAGGACATGGGGACGGAAAACCGTCTCGTGGCGATGACGCGGCCGGACGGGGAAAAAGCCTATCTCGAAGTGATCGCCCCTGACCCGAAGGCACAACGACCGGATTTTCCAAGATGGTTCGATCTGGACAACTTTGGTGGCCCGCCGAAACTGACAAACTGGGTCGTCTCCTGTCCAGATCTTGAGGAGGCATGGGAACTGGCTCCCGCCAATGTTGGTCGGATCATGTCGTTTCAGAGGGGCGATTATGCGTGGCGGATGATTGTGCCGGAAACAGGAATTCTGCCTTTTGACAACTGTTTTCCCGCGTTGATCGAGTGGCACTCGGCGCATCCTGTGCCCAAGCTGCCCGATCCGGGGCTGAGGTTCCGCAGGCTCAAGATTGCCCACCCTGATGCCGAAGGGCTGCGTGCGGTGCTTGCACCTTTTGTCTCGGCCATGGAAAATGTTCGAATCGTACAAGCTCAGACACCGGCATTGACCGCAGAAATCGGAACTGACTCCGGGGAGATATGGATCGCATGACAGAGAAACCTTTCCTACGCGAAGCCGTGGCCACAGATGCCGCTGCGCTCAAAGCCATAATGGCCCCTGTGATCGCAGGCTCGACAGCCTCGTTTTCCTCAGAAGAGCGCGATGAGACCGCATGGGCGGCGATGGTCGAGGACCGTCTGGCGCGAGGCCGCGCGTTCTATGTCGCCGAGCTTGCCGGCGAGGTGGTGGGATATGCCACCTATGACCAGTTCCGCCCCGGCAACAACGGCTACCGGTTCACCATGGAACATTCCGTCTATCTCAAGGACACGGCCCAAGGCTACGGGCTTGGCCGGACGTTGATGCTTACGGTCGAACAACATGCGCGCGAGGCGGGGCATCATTCAATGATCGCTGCGGTGGATGCCGACAATGCGGGCTCCATCGCCTTTCACAAGGCTCTAGGCTATGAGGAGGCGGGGCGCATTCCGCAGGCGGGTTTCAAATTCGACCGCTGGCTGGACGTGTTGTTTTTGCAGAAATTCCTGTGAGTTCACAGATTTGTCGCGGGACTTGAGCGGGCGCAAAGTGTAAGCTCGCCTCATGTCGATTTGGTCTAAAATATTAGAAGCGCTCAAGGCGCTCAGAGCAGGGGAAAGCCTGTCAAAAGTGTTCGAGCAGTTTCGCTCGGACCCTGAACGGCGCGTGGGCTTTGCCATCGCTGTGATTGCGTTGGGGGCGAAAATGGCCAAAGCCGACGGGCTTGTGACCCGCGCAGAGGTCACGGCCTTTCGCGAGGTGTTCCACATCGCGCCCGAGGACGAGGTCGCCGCCGCTCGCGTTTTCAACCTTGCACGTCAAGACGTTGCGGGTTTTGAGGATTACGCCAAAAGCGTGAAAAAGATGTATGGCACGGATTGTCAGCCGCTTATGGATATCATGGACGGGTTGTTCCATATCGCGATGGCCGACGGGACGTATCACCCCGGAGAGGATGCGTTCCTGACCCGTGTGGCCGAGATTTTCGATGTGAACGAACGCGCTTTTCGGGCGATGCGGGCGCGCTATGTGCCCGATGCGCAGCGTGATCCCTATGATATTCTGGGCGTTGATCCCACCGCGCCCTTGGCGGAGATCAAATCGGCCTATCATGCTTTGGTGCGCGAAACCCATCCCGACCGGATGATCGCCCGCGGCGTGCCGGAAGAGGCGATCCGGCTTGCGTCCGACCGGATGGTGGAGATCAACGCGGCGTGGGAAGAAATCACCGGAGACCGCGCGGCGTGATCCGGATTGCGACCTATAACGTCGAGTGGTTCGACAGTCTGTTTGACACCCAAGGCCGCCCGATGGCCGATGACCGATGGTCCGCCCGCCACAATATCACCCGCGAGATGCAGCTTGATGCGCTCGGCATCGTGTTCAACGCGCTGGATGCCGATGCGATCATGGTGATCGAGGCGCCGGACACCAGCCGAAAGCGCGACACCGTGCGCGCGTTGGAGCAATTTGCGGATTGGGCCGGATTGCGGGCGATGGCTGTGGAGATGGGATATGTCAACGAGACGCAACAGGAAATTGCGTTCATGTATGACCCGCTCGTGTTACGTGCGCAGCATGATCCGATGGGGACGGCTGCCGGTTTGGCAGAAGAGGGCGAGCCGCCCGCGTTCAACTCCGTGTATCGGCTGGACCTCGACACGGATCGCGACCGCGAGAAAGTCCGGTTTTCCAAGCCGCCTCTGGAACTGGCGATGGAGCTTCGCGAGACGGGCTTTGCCTTTCGCATGATCGGGGTGCATGTGAAGTCGAAAGCGCCTCACGGGGCGCGCAATCGCGATGATGTGATCCGCATTTCTATCGAAAACAGGCGAAAGCAACTGGCGCAATGTATCTGGTTGCGCGAGCGGGTGGAGCAGCATTTGCACGCGGGTGAACCGTTGATCGTGCTGGGCGATTTCAACGACGGGCCGGGACTGGACGAATATGAAAAGCTGTTCGGGCGGTCTGGCGTCGAGATCGTCATGGGGCGCGAAGATCCGGATGTGCCGCCCGAAATGCGGCTCTGTGATCCCCATGCGACCGAAGCCTTGTCGCGGCGCGGCAATCAGGGGCTCACCTCGGCGCGGTTTTATATCGAACAGGAAAATCGCTATCTCTCGGCGCTTTTGGACTATGTGATGGTGTCACAGAGCCTGACGCCAAACGCCAAATGGCGCATCTGGCATCCGTTTGATGATCCGGTCTGTTTCAACACTCCGGAATTGCAACGCGCGCTTATTGCGGCCTCGGACCACTTTCCGGTGACGGTCGATCTGGATCTGCCTGCGAAAGGGAAGGGGTGAAATTTCCGGCCACAGCGCGTATATGTGGGGCATGAAACATCTTGCTCTGATCCCTGTGCTGTTCTGTGCGCCCCCTCTTTGGGCGGAGGCCGCGCCGGAAATCTCACCTGATACCGCACCGCCGGAGGCGGAAGACGGCTGGTCCTTGTTGCGCGAGGGATCAAGGCTGTTGCTGGAGCAGTTGTTCGATGAGATGGCCCCCGCGCTCGAAGACCTTGAGGGGTTTGTGGGCGACCTGAATGCTTATGAGGCGCCGGTGATCCTGCCTAATGGCGACATCCTGATCCGTCGCAAGCCCGAGCCGCCGCAAGAGGCCACGCCCGATGCACCGGACGGGGCGATTGATTTGTAGCGATTAACCTTTGAGGTGGCGCACTTCGGTTTTCGCGCCGAGACTGTTGGCCAAGGACTGAAACCGCGCCTTCGTAACCTCGCCAAACAGGTCTTCGGCTTCGGGGCGTAGTGTCAGAACGAGTTCTTTTTTCTTCGGATAATAGGTCAGTTTCGCCATATTCGTCGGCACATCCACGGCAAACATCGCGCCGAACCGCATGGCCTTGCCCAGAACTTCGGCGTCGCGGATTTCTTTGTCCGACAGCATGTCGATCAGGTCGGCAAAGGGCGTGTTGTCACGGGAATTCTTGTACCGGTGCAAAAGCGCAAGGCCGAGGAAGATCCGCTCTTTATGGTTTAGTCCGCCCAGATTGGCCCGCGTGGCATTGTCGAAACAGACCTCGGCGCGGTAGTCGGGATGGGCCCGCCATGTCACGTCATGTAGGAGACAGGCCGCACGGATGAGCCGCATTTTCTCATATTGGCGCGCGCGGAACATCGGCTCGATAAAGGCATGCAACTGTTTGCCAAAGCCCGGAATGCGCGCGTCTTTCATTTCCGAGAATCGGCAGGCCTCGATCAACGGGTCTCTCTCGCGCACCGTTTGCGGCATTTGCTCATACAAAAGCCCCTCGCGGATGCCATAGGAAGAGACGCAAATCTCTTTCGGATGAAAGGTGCGCACCAGTTGGCGCAGCACTTCGGAGGCAATCGGGACCAGCGCCATGCGTGTCGAGGATGTCCCCGTTTTTGCCCGCAGTTTCCCCATGTCGCTATTGCGAATGAACTTGATCGTGTCGGTCACGGACCGGCTCGACATCCGGTATTCATGCAGCACATGCAGGGGATAGTTGCGCCGCTCCATATCGATCCGCGCAATCGCCCGCCATGAGCCGCCGACAAGGTAAATGCGCGGGTGATCCGTGCCCATGGTCTCGGCGAGGTCTTTCATGATTGGCGCGATATGGTCCTTGAGCCCCTTGCGCCCGCCTTTCAGCCCCTGAAGTTTCAGAGGCCCCAAGGGGGAGGTGACGCGTTTGCCAACTTCGCCGTGCGACACGACCGCGAGTTCCATTGAAGACCCGCCAATATCGCAGACAAGCCCGTTCGCCTCCGGCCAGCCAAGCAACACCCCCTGTGCCGAAAGCCGCGCTTCCTCTTCGCCGTCAATCACCCAAAGGCTGAGGCCTGTTTCCCGTTCGATTTCTTCGCGAAACGCTGGTCCGTCCTGAGCTTCGCGCACCGCCGCAGTTGCCACAGCGGTCAGGGGTGGGATACCCATGCCCTGTGCCAGTTTCTGAAACCTCCGGATCGCAGACAGGGCACGTTTTTTGCCCTCGGGGTTGAGCCGTCCGGTTTCCCGCAGCCCTGCGCCCAGCCCGCACATGATCTTTTCGTTGTAGAAATAAGCCGGGCTGCGTGCCGCGCCATCAAAGACGACAAGCCGGACAGAGTTCGATCCCACATCGACCACACCCACACGCGACAGGGCGCGGGCCTCCTCGTCGAGAAACAGCGGGCGGCCGAACACGCCCCAATCCGGTTGTCCCGTCGCGGTTTGCGCAAGTTCGGTCATGTCGATGTTCTTCCCTTAGAGCGTTCGCTGATGAAGCTGTTTCGGATTTGACAAAAACCCACTCCAAACTGCATGGCTGTCGCTGTCTTTCTCACAAGTGAGCGCCTCACAGATTAGAGAAACGCTTCGGGTTCGGGGCGACAGTGCCAAATGGCTCTGGCTTCGTCAATTGCATGGAACGCTATGTGTCAGAATGGGGTTTCTTTGCCTCAGTCTTCCGGCGGGAACAGGCTTTGGGCAAGGCTGCGGGAAATCGGTTTGCCCGCGCGCAGGGCTTCGCGGTCAAGTGCTTCGACGAGATCGCGCGCGGAGGCGGCGGAGCGCTCCATACGTTTGACAAGCCACGGAATAAGGGCGACGGGGACTTTGATCTGGCGATCTTCGAATTGTTTGACGAGCATGGCGGTGAGCAGCATATCGTCAGGCGGGTCGATGCGGGTCACGGTCGTGCCTTGCATGCGGGAGGCCAGATCGGGCAGGGTCAGGGACCAGTGATTGGGCGGTGTTTCGGCGGTGATCAGAAGACGGCCGCCCTCGGCTAGGGTGAGGTTGTGCAAATGGAACAATGCGTTCTCCGCCTCGCGGGAATTGGCGAGCTCAGGCAGGTCGTCGACATCTTCGACGACGACAAACCGACGCGCGGCCAGTTCCGGAATATTTGCCGATGTGAGGTCTGCTGCGGGCAGGATTGCTGCGTCGTGTTCGGCGGCAAACACATGCGCCATATGCGTTTTCCCCGACCCAGAAGGGCCGACAAGCACCAGCTTTCCGGAGGGCCATGTGTCGACTGCATCAAGCGTTGCCAGCGCTACGGCATTTGAGGGCGAGACGAAAAAAGCGTCACGCCCCAGCACTTGGCGGGTGGGAAGGTCAAGGATGAGCTGTTCGGACATAGGTCAGCTTTCAGGGGTGTCCTGCGGATGGGACGTATCAGCGCTCTGTCCGCGATAGAGGAGGCTGTCGCGATATTGTTCAAGGCCGAACCGGACGAGGACACCGAGGGCTGCGGTGATCGGGACGGCGACGAGCATGCCGACAAAGCCGAACGTGGAGCCGAAGGCCGATAGCGCAAAGATCAGCCAGACCGGATGCAGCCCGATGGAGGAGCCGACAAGATTCGGGGTCAGGATGTTGCCCTCGAAAAACTGGCCGATGGCAAAGATGCCGACGACGGCTGCGATCCACTGCCATTCGCCCCAGAACTGGAAAAGCGCCAGCCCGATTGACAGGGTGCCGCCAACTATGGCGCCCACATAAGGAATGAAGGTTAACGCACCGGCGATGGCACCTGCCACGAGGCCGAATTTGAGGCCGACGAGCATGAGACCGGCGGCATAAAACGTGCCGAGGATGAGACAGACCGTCCCTTGACCGCGGATGAAGGACGCCAGTGTTCGGTCAATGTCCGAAGACAGGCGGCGAATGACTGGCGCGTGGTCACGCGGCAGCAATGCGTCAATGCGGGCCACCATGCGGTCCCAATCCATCAACAGGTAGAAGGTGATGACAGGGACGAGCACCAGAAGCATCACGACGTTGAACAGGCTCATGGCGGAGGCTATGGCACCAGAGAGCAATTCGCCGCCTTTGGACTGAATGGTCTCGCCGATTTGTGCGAGTGTCTGGCGAAGCTGGCTGCCTTCATCAAGTAGGACCGGAAACTTTGCCATCAGGAAGGTTTGCAGGTTGTCGATCAACTCCGGTGCAATATTGACCAGTTCGGTGGCTTGTTTGACCAGTGTCGGAAGGACGAGCAAGGCAATCACAACGAAAAGAATGGCCGCAACAATCGTGATCACAACGGTTGCCGCGATACGGTTCAGGCCCCAGCTCTCAAGCTTGTCTGCCACAGGGTCGAGCATATATGCGACAGCCATGCTGAGGACAAAGGGCAGAATGATATCGCCCAAAAACCACAAAAGCGCAAAGAAGACCGCCGCAGCGATCCCCCAGTATTTCATCTGATCGCGGACCGGTAATGCCATATCGCCCTTTCGCCTTTGTCCCCATATCGCCTGTCACGATATGGGTTTCAAGGGGAAGTGTCGTCTTCTGTGCCAGAAGGGCGGTTTCTCTGTGCCGTTACCCTGCTGCTGAAAAACTTTGGTCGTATCCGTCCTGTTCCTCAGAGGTTTCATGCGGGGTTGTGACAAAGGTCTGAACCATCTCGCTTAATGCGCGCGCGCCTTCGGACAGAAGCTTGTTGGCGGCGGTGGTCTGTTCGAACATGGCCGCATTTTGTTGGGTGACGCTTTCGAGTTCCGAGATGGAGTGGTTCACATTGGAGAGGTTCTGCGACTGGTCGCGTGTGGCTTCTGCGGAGGATTGCAGGCGACGCGTAATTTTGTCGACAGAGGCCTTAATGCCACTCAAAGCGTCTCCGGTCCGTTTGACGAGATCGACACCGTCCTGAACCTGTTGGTTGGAGCGGGCGATAAGCTGATTGATTTCCCGAGCGGCATCCGAGGAGCGTTGCGCCAGAGCGCGCACCTCGGAAGCAACGACAGCGAAACCACGTCCGGCATCTCCCGCACGGGCGGCCTCGACGCCGGCATTGAGGGCTAGAAGGTTGGTCTGGAACGCGATGTCATCAATCACGGAGGTGATTTTGTTGATCTCATGCGAGCTGTTTTCCAGACCACTCATGGCATCAACAGCCTGCTCCATGATAACAGAGCTGTCCGCGGCTTCTTTGGAGGTGGCCTCCGCAAGCGTTTGCGCGTCGGAGGATTCGGAGGCGACGGAATGAAGCGCCTTTGTCAGATCCTCTACGGCATGGGCAATTTCAGTCAATGTGGCGGCCTGACGTTCTGTTCGGGCGGAAAGGTCATTCGCGGAAGTGGAGATTTCGCGCGACTGGGTTTGAATATCGCAGGAATGTTCGCGCACGTCATGGATGGCCGCCGCCAACTTTTCTGTGGCGCTGTTGAAACTGTCCTTGAGGCCGACATAGGCAGGGTCGAGGGCCTCGGTGATCCGTGTGCTCAAATCCCCCGATGACAATTGGTCGAGATGAAGCTCGAAGACCGTGAGGAGGTGTTGCAACGCCTGATCGTGCTTTTCCCGGGCCTGATCGTTTTGTGCCTGAAGCTTTTCGCGCTCCTGTCGGGCAAGTTCGTTTTCATGTAGGGCCTCTTCTGCAGCGCGACCGGCAGCTTCGGCTTGTGCGGAGGATTCGCGGGCCTGTGCCAAAGCTTCTTCGGCGCGTTGTTTTTCCTGCTGCGCGGAGGCCATGGCGGCTTTGGCCTCGTCGGCGGCTTGCAGGGCTTCTTCCGTCTTGCGGGCGGTCAACTCGCTGCCTTGCCAGCGCTTCAGGATCATATAGAAAAGAGCGATGGATTCGAGCACGACGATGACAGCATGGAATGTGGTGCGCTCGATGTTGAACCAGAGATCGGTCGAAGGATAAACGAGCGCTGGCATGGCAAATGTCAGAACAAGGTGATGCACGGCAATGGTGCCCGCCGAGATGATAAGGGCGCGTAGGCTTGTCATCAGGCTGATCATGGCGAGCACGGCAAAATACAACATGTGACTGTCGATTTGCAGCGGATTGCCGATCAAGGCCGCATTGCATGTAATGGCGGTTCCGACCATGGCTTGAGCGGTCAGAATATGTGCGGCACTTGGTTTCAGCCGTGATGCGATGAGGCCAAGTGCGGCGAAGATGCCGCCCCCGATCACCGCGGTGGTGAGGTCACCTTGCGCGATGGCAATCATGGCAATCATGGCAAGGCTGAAGCCAACATTTGCTTTTGACAGAATGCCTGTGGCTTCGTTTTGAATGGTGGAAAGTTCTTGAGAAGGGTTAGACATTTTCAATTCCGCAAAGCTGAGCAATTTTTGAACCATCAAGGACGAACCATACGCCCGCGTGGGAGAGTGCGATAAGGTCGGCCTCCGATCGTGTGTCGACCAAAGTGCCGAAGGGGGCACGAAGCGGGCCGATCCGCGTGAGGCCGACCCGCGCCAGCATTTGATCCGCATCTTCCCATGGTGGAATGATTGCGAGTGTCGGGGTTTCGCCACGGACAGGGCCGCTGAGCACTGTGACGAGTGTCAGACCAAAGGCGAGGACCGTCGCTATGACAGAAAATATATGCTGCATTCGGGTGTCGACCTTGCGTTGGTGTGGCTTGTGATGGCTCCTTCCTAGCGATAATTCCTTTAAGTTCGCTTAATCGGTCGAAGAAGTTGCAGATCAGGGGCGGGTTCTCTTGTCTGACCCACAGGGATCGCTTAGACCGATGCAAACACTGATCATTCGAGGGCTTCCCGCATGCGTTTGTCGCGTTATTTTCTTCCGGTTTTGAAAGAGACCCCGTCCGAGGCACAGATCGCGTCGCACCGTCTGATGCTGCGGGCCGGTATGATCCGTCAGCAGGCTGCGGGGATCTACTCGTGGTTGCCGCTGGGCTATAAAGTTCTCAAGAATATCGAGAATATCGTTCACGAGGAACAGCAGCGCGCGGGGCATATCCCGCTTTTGATGCCGACGCTGCAATCGGCCGATCTCTGGCGCGAAAGCGGGCGGTATGACGATTATGGCGAAGAGATGTTGCGCATCACGGATCGTCACGGGCGCGATATGCTCTATGGTCCGACAAACGAGGAGATGATCACCGATATCTTCCGCTCTTATGTCAAATCTTACAAAGATTTGCCCCTGACGCTCTATCATATCCAGTGGAAGTTCCGCGACGAGATCCGCCCCCGTTTCGGTGTGATGCGTGGCCGTGAATTCTATATGAAGGACGGCTACAACTTCGATCTGACGAAAGAAGACGCGTTGCACGCCTATAATCGCCACCTTGTCTCCTATCTGCGCACCTATGAGCGGATGGGGCTTCAGGCGATCCCGATGCGCGCGGATGGCGGTCCGATTGGTGGGGATTATACCCATGAATTCCTTGTGCTGGCCGATACGGGCGAATCCGAAGTCTTCTACGACAGCGAGATCACCGATCTGAAATTCGGCGACCGCGAGATCGATTACGATAATGTGGAGCAATGTCAGGCGGTGCTCGAAGAGTTCACCTCGCGCTATGCTCGCACGGATGAAACCCATGACGAGGCGGTTTTCGCCGAAGTTCCCGAGGAACGCCGCCGTAGCGCGCGCGGGATCGAGGTGGGCCAGATCTTCTACTTTGGCACGAAATATTCTGAAGCCATGGGGGCAACCGTGCAAGGGCCGGATGGCAAGTCGACGCCTGTGCATATGGGCTCGCACGGCATCGGTGTCTCGCGTCTTCTGGGGGCGATCATCGAGGCTTCGCATGATGATAAAGGCATCATCTGGCCGGAAGGTGTGACGCCGTTCCACGTGGGAATCGTCAACCTGAAACAAGGGGACGAGGAAGCCGATGCCGCCTGTGAAGCGCTCTATAAATCCTTTGAGGCACTTGGGCTTGAGCCGCTTTATGACGACCGCAAAGAACGCGCAGGCGGCAAATTTGCGACGATGGACCTGATCGGTCTGCCGTGGCGCATCACCGTTGGTCCGCGCGGGCTCAAAAACGGTGTGGTCGAAGTCACATCGCGCCGCACAGGCGAGAGCGAAGAAATGACGCCGGAACTGGCCGTCGAGAAAATCGCGAAAATCTACGCGGATTTGTAACTCCGGCTGTTGCGACTTGCCTGATCGGCAAGAAGTCGCGACAATTCAAATTTGTGGGGGCGGGGTGTTTGTATCCCGCCCCCGAATCCTTTTAGCCTCTGGCCAAAGAAATCCGCACAAGACGGAAAAGAGGCAGATATGTTGAGAGCACTTGCCCTTACAGGCGGCCTGTTGGGGGCTGCCGTTGTTTCCCAGTTTCCAGAGTTTACCCAGCAATACACACAACGCCTCGGCGGTCAGGTTGAAGCGCTGGAAACCGTGCTGGCCGATTTCGATGCGTCCGCGCAAAAGGCGGAGATGACCCGTGAAGAGGCGCTGGCCTCTATGGGCGGATCGGTGTTTCTGGAGAACCGCAGGCGCGACATGCGCGACACCATCGAACGCCATGCGCGGCTTTCTGACGATCTGTCTGCCTTGCAGGATGCCTCGCCTCTGGAGCGTCTGACCATGCCTCATCGTGTCACGGATACTACTTTGGCGCGGGCAACTTACGAGGAGTTCCGTCCCGCCCTTCCACTGTCGGTTGAGGGCGCGATTTCGGCGCTGGTGGGCTATCTCGGCGGATGGCTGGCGGTCTCCGCACTTCTGGCGCTTCTGGCGTGGCCCTTCAAACGGCGCAAGTCCAAGTCGGGCCTCACGTTTTAATCCGCAATCCTCACGCCGCTTTCAACAGGGGAGACCGGTGGCGGTGCTTGACCTTTCGTGCGGCAAAGGGTTTTGTCTGGCAAACCTGTGAGGAGTTCCCCGTGGACGCGGCCAAAACGACCAAGCCCTTTTCCCGCTTCGAGTGGAAAATCGCCTTTGCCTATCTGCGCGCGCGCCGCGAAGAGGGCGGCGTGTCTGTCATGACATGGATTTCCCTGATCGGGATTACGCTGGCTGTTGCGGCGCTGATTATCACGCTGGCCGTGCGCACAGGGTTTCGTAGCGAATTTGTCGATACAATCCTCGGGTCCAATGCGCATGTGACGGTGTATTCCTCGATCTATGTCACCGAGGAGGGCACCACTTCGCGCAAAATTGCGGACTATGAGGGCTGGGCCGAGAAACTGCGGGCCGTGCCCGGAGTGACTCGGGCGGCGCCCTTGGTGCGCGGACAGGTGATGGCAAGCTCACGGGGTACCAATGCGGGGATCGAAGTCTATGGTATCGCGCCGGAAGACCTGATGACCATTCCGCGTGTGGCGATCACGCCCGATCAGCACTGGGGCGACGTGACACGGTTTTCCGAAGGCATCGCCATTGGCTCCGGCGTGGCGCGGGACTTGGGTGTGACCGTGGGGGACAAGATCAAAATCATCTCCCCCGACGGCGCCAAAACCGCATTCGGCACAAGCCCGCGCGTGTCGTCTTTCGAAGTTGTCTATGTCTTTTCCGCCGGCCGTTATGACATCGATAAAACAAGGGCTTATCTGCCATTTTCAGAGGCGCAGACCTTTTTCAACCGCGCGGGAACGGCTGATGAAATCGAGGTCATGGTCGAGCATCCCGAAGCAGTCGATGATATGGCCATCACGCTTTTGCAAGCGGTGGGTGAGCGCGGCATGATCTGGACATGGCGGGATGCGTCCGGTTCGTTCCTTCGGGCTCTCGACATCGAGGATAATGTGATGTTTGTCATCCTGTCGGTGCTGGTTCTGATCGCCGCGATGAACATCGTTTCCGGCCTTATTATGTTGGTTAAAAACAAGGGCCGAGACATCGGCATCCTGCGCACCATCGGCCTCACCGAAGGCTCCATTCTGCGGGTGTTTTTCATCTGCGGCGCGATTACCGGCGTGTTGGGCACGCTCTTTGGCGTGATCCTCGGAGCCTTGTTCGCGACCTATATCGATCAGGTGCTGAGCTTTGTGAACTGGCTCAACGGTGGCGGGGCGTGGGATCCGTCGATCCGCGGCATCTATGAACTGCCTGCCGAGCTGCGCGGGGTCGATATTCTCAAGGCTGTGTCGCTCTCGCTGGGGCTCTCTTTTGTTGTGACGATTTTTCCGGCGCGGCGTGCGGCGCGGATGAACCCTGTGGAGGCGCTGCGCTATGAGTGAGATGTTGTCCCTGTCGGGCGTCACTAAAACCTATAACGCCGGAAAACCCAACGAGGTCGAAGTGCTTCGCGGCGTCGATCTGACTGTTTCAAAAGGCGAAATCGTCGGGCTGATCGCACCTTCGGGAGCGGGGAAGTCCACGCTTTTGCACATCGCGGGTTTGCTGGACTTGCCCGATGGCGGGACCGTGCAAATCGCGGGGCAGGATATGACGGGTCTCGGTGACAGGCCGCGCACGGCGATGCGGCGTGCGGGGGTCGGTTTTATCTATCAATTCCACCATCTTCTGCCGGAATTCACCGCGCTCGATAACGTGGTTCTACCCCAGCTTGCCAATGCCGTGCCTGAAGCGGAGGCCGCCGATAGGGCTTTGAAATTGCTCGACAAAGTCGGCGTTGGAAAACGCGCACAGCACCGGCCTTCGGCGCTGTCGGGGGGCGAACAGCAGCGGGTGGCGTTTTGTCGGGCTTTGGCGAATCGTCCGGGGCTTTTGCTGGCGGATGAACCAACGGGGAACCTTGATCCGGAAACCTCGGCGCTGGTGTTCGACGTGCTGATGGGGCTGGTGCGTGACGAGGGGCTGTCGGCGCTGATTGCCACGCATAACCTTGAACTTGCTGCAAAAATGGACCGTGTGGTGCGGCTGGATGCGGGGCGGATCGTCCCCGTTTAGGCCCGCACGACACCCCTGTTGAGGCCGGATGCGACGGGCACCCGAAGGCTACGCACGACCCGTCGGCTTTATGTCGGACTTGTGTCGGATAGCTGTCGGGCAAAAAATCCGGCGCGCCTGCCGCCAATATTTCGCCCTGCAAGCTGACAAGGTAAGCCGAAACGATAAGCCCGAAAGCGGACCTGCCCACCTGCGGGCGGACAGGCCGTGAGGCGCGGTTTATTTATGCGCAGCGCCCACAAGCAAACCGACCGCTGCAACGGCCAAGACCGCTTCCAGAATACCGTTGCCGCGCGGCTGGGGTGCGGCCACAGGTGCCGCCGGTGCGGGGGCAGGGGTGACGACCACAGGCGTCGGCGCAGGCGCGGGCGCAGGCACCACGGGGTCGCGCGCGATAGCCGGTGTGGCCAGGACAAGAGCGACGCAGCCAGCAAGAGTGGAACGGGTGGTAAGTTTCGATCTGTGCATGATTGCCTCCTGTTACGATCGTGGAATTTGCACGGCGCAGCGGCGCGTTTCCGTCGCATGAGGGAGACGGGACAGCATGTTTCGGCAGATTTTTGCCGAATGTGATGCTGTCCCCAAGGCTTCCCCGATCATTCAGGGCGCGCCTGCGTGGTATTGGCGGGTTATTTGGGCAGTTTGGCAGAGGCCGTTGTCGTGGTCTGGTTCGCCGTGACCTGCGGCGTATGCAGAGGATCATCCGACTCCGCCAGCGCCGGAGAGGCCATCAGGGCGGCGATGGTGAGGGCGAGTGATTTGAAGAAATTCTGCATGGTTCTGTCTCCCTTTTGTGCGATTGGATTGGATAAAAGCACAAGGCCCCGCCACAACAAGCCCGCGCACGGGGATGTGTTCGGGGGTGACAGGGCCGTGATGGGGAGGCGTGATGTGGGGCGTGACCGTAGGTCAGTCGTCCGAGGTTTCGGACTCGGGGGATGCGCGGAAAAAGGCGGCGTAACCGCTCGCGATCAGGGCGAGACCCGTGATGATGACAGGCACGGCGATCACGTTGAAATCCTCGTCGCTCAATTCCCAAGGCTTCCGCAGCGGACAGTTGGTGCTGCCCGTCGGGGAGAAGCCACAGGCATAGCCTTGAATACCGACATACCACAGCAGAGCGGTGATGAAGGCGACAAGGCAGAGGAAAAAGAGAATGCGCATGGGTGGCTCGCTGCTTGGATCAAAAGCAACCTAGCGGTCCCTGTGCGTTCCGGCAATGAGGTGGGGAATTTCCCCGTGCCGATCCCTTTGTGTTGGATGCTCTTGCGGCTTGGTAGCTGTGGCCAAGATGTGGATCGCTTAGAGTTGACAGATTGGTTTTGCTAAGTTTTCATTTCGGCATAACTGCTAGGGAAATTTATCATGAATGATTATGAAGTCGGAGGCCCTGAGCTTGGCGCCATTCATCGTAAAGCCAATGACAAAAAATACTTTTGTTATTTCACGGGCTTCTTAGAAGGGATTTTAGCAAGTGGAGATATAGAAGCTGGTGAGGTGGAGCCGCTTCTACTTCAGTGTGTTGAATTTGTTGAAAATGTTGGAGATGAAGACGCTTTTGAAATCGTTGAAGACTTTAAGGCGGATATTTTGGAAGCGGCGAGTCTTGCAGACGCAATTGAATATCGGTTGCGTGAAATTGACTTGGAGTGTGAGCGAAGTGCCTTGAACCGTTTTCTAGGCTTCAGCGCAGCAATTGCATGTGATGATCGAATTACATTACTTGAGGCACAGCAAGTCATTGCATTTGCGAATGAGTTTCCTTCTGTATTGAACGACATCGGAGTTCGGGCAGTCGTGTCTTGTTGTTTGGATGCCTTAGAAGATGGTGAAATTGATCCCATTGAATCATCCGCCATTTGTGCTTCAATTACTCGGATAGTAGGCGATAGCTATGCGGATACGGGCGTGTCGGCTCTTGGTTCAGTTCCTGTTTTTGAAGAGGAAAAAATTGAACTGATCGAGGACGGGACAAGTTTTGTATTAACGGGCAATTTTTCCATATCGCCACGCCGGATTATCGAAGAAGCGATTATAGAAAACGGCGGGATTGTTGCGAAATCACCAAGTAAAAAAACCGATTTTGTTGTAGTGGCATCGGAAGCTTCGAGGGATTGGGTGCAAACTCATAAGGGCACAAAGATTATTAAGGCGATCAAACTGCGCGAGGAGTTGGGGCGACCAAGATTTGTGTCGGAATTTCAGTTGTTGAAAATCCTCAATCTGTAGGCCCCCCCCCCCTTCACGCAAACCTGTTTGCGTGAACCCTCCTACACATCCAATTCCTCGACAAATTTCGCATTCGCCTGAATATACTGGAACCGCAATTCCGGTTTTTTCCCCATCAAACGCTCGACCAGATCCGCCGTTTCCCCCGGTTCGTCCTCGTCAATCGTCACGCGGATCAGTTTGCGGGTTTCGGGGTTCATCGTGGTTTCTTTCAGATCCTTGGCATCCATTTCGCCAAGACCCTTGAACCGGCTCACGTCGATTTTGCCTTTGCCACCGAGGCCTTTCTCCAACCATTCGTCGCGCTCTTTTTCGTCGAGGCAATAGACCCGTTTCGCGCCCTGCGTCAGGCGGTAGAGCGGCGGGCAGGCGAGGTAGAGGTGGCCTTGGTCAATGAGGGGGCGCATCTGGGTGTAGAAGAATGTCATGAGCAGCGAGGCGATATGTGCCCCGTCCACGTCCGCATCGGTCATGATGATGATGCGTTCATAGCGTAGGTCTTCGACGTTGAAGCGCGTGCCCATGCCGACGCCCAGAGCTTCGCAGAGGTCGCTGATTTCCTGATTGGAGGTGAGCTTGTTCGAGGCCGCGCCCAGCACGTTGAGGATTTTACCTTTGAGCGGCAGCAGGGCTTGGGTTTCGCGTTTGCGTGCGCCCTTGGCCGAACCACCCGCCGAGTCGCCCTCCACGATGAAGAGTTCGGTGTTGGAGCGGTCTTTGGATGTGCAGTCGGTGAGCTTGCCCGGAAGGCGCAGTTTCTTGGTTGCGGATTTCCGTTGGGTTTCTTTTTCCTGACGGCGGCGCAGGCGTTCTTCGGCGCGCAGCACGAGGAAGTCGAGGATGGCGCCTGCGGATTTCGTGTCGGCGGCGAGCCAGTTGTCGAAGTGGTCGCGCACGGAGTTTTCCACGAGGCGTGCGGCTTCGGAGGTGGCGAGGCGGTCTTTGGTCTGGCCGACGAATTCGGGGTCGGAGATAAAGCAGGAGACCAGTGCGCAGCCGCCTGTGATGAGGTCGTCGCGGGTGATGTCCTTGGCTTTTTTGTTGCCGACGAGTTCGCCGTAGGCCTTCACGCCTTTGAGCACGGCGGCCCAGAAACCGGCTTCGTGGGTGCCGCCTTCGGGGGTTGGCACGGTGTTACAGTAGGACTGGATGAACCCGTCGCGCGAGGGGGTCCAGTTGATCGCCCATTCGACCTTGCCGGGCACGCCGAAGCGCGGCTGGAATTCGACGGTGCCTGCGAAGGGGCGTTCGGAATAGGTGGTCACGGTGCCCAGCGTTTCGGTCAGGTAGTCGGCCAGACCGCCGGGGAAGTGGAAGGTGGCCTCGGTCGGTGTTTCGCCGTCCTCGATTTCGGTTTTCCAGCGGATTTCGACGCCGGAGAAGAGGTAGGCTTTGGACCGCGCCAGTGTGAAGAGGCGTTTGGGTTTGAAGCGGTGTTTGCCGAAGATCTGTTCATCGGCGTGGAAGGTCACGGATGTGCCGCGCCGGTTGGGGGCGGCGCCGATCTTTTCGACGGGGCCTTGCGGGATGCCGCGGGAGAATCGCTGTTCGAACAGTTCCTTGTTCTTGGCGACCTGCACGACCATGGAATCAGAGAGCGCGTTGACCACGGAGGAGCCCACCCCGTGAAGCCCGCCGGAGGTCTGGTAGGCCTTGCCGGAGAATTTGCCGCCCGCGTGGAGTGTGCACAGGATGACTTCGAGTGCGGATTTGCCGGGGAATTTCGGGTGCGGATCAATCGGGATGCCGCGTCCGTTATCGGTGACGGTGACGGAATAATCGGCATGCAGCGTCAGTTCGATGCGGTTGGCGTGGCCTGCGACGGCTTCGTCCATCGAGTTGTCGATGATTTCGGCCACAAGGTGATGCAGCGCACGCTCGTCGGTGCCGCCGATATACATACCGGGGCGTTTGCGGACGGGTTCCAACCCTTCGAGCACTTCGATGGAGGATGCGTCATAGGTGTCAGGGCCGGTGCCTAGGAGGTCGTCGGACATGGTTCGCTCGATTCTCGGACTGTTCTCGTTTGAACAAGGATTAGACCATCCGAGACCAAAAGGCGCAAGCGGTAGCGGTAAAGGAGGGAAAACCTTGCCCCAGATCAAAGAAAGGCGAAGGATTTTCATGTAACATTCGGGTGACAAACGCACAATTTTACCAAAACACTGGAGATATGTTCGCATGACGACGATTCCGAAGCCTGCCGCCAATACGACTTCTGCTGCCAAACCTGTGGCGGGGGTGACATCGGAACCCAAACCCGCCGTTGCCGCCTCGGATGCGGCGCAGGGCACCGATCTGCATGGCGGGCCGAAGAACTTTCCGACCGTGACGCCGGACAAAATCCGCGATGCTTTCGAGAGCGGCAAATATCCCTACCGCAAAAAGATGACCCGCCGCGAATACGAGGCCGAAAAGGTCGCGCTTCAGGCCGAATTGCTCAAGGCGCAGCTCTGGGCGCAGGAGGCAGGCGAGAAATTCGTCCTTCTGTTCGAAGGGCGCGATGCAGCGGGCAAAGGCGGCACGATCAAACGCTTTATGGAGCATCTCAACCCGCGTCATGCCCGCGTTGTGGCGCTGAACAAGCCGACAGACAGGGAAAAGGGGCAATGGTTCTTCCAACGCTATGTCGAGCATCTGCCGACCAATGGCGAACTCGTGCTCTATGACCGCTCTTGGTATAACCGCGCCGGTGTGGAGCGGGTCATGGGCTTCTGCACGCCCAATGACTACCTCGAATTCATGCGCCAGACGCCGGAATTTGAACGGATGCTGACGCGTTCGGGGGTCAAACTCTACAAATACTGGTTCTCCGTGACACAGGCCGAACAGCAACGCCGCTTCAAAGCGCGTGAAACCGACCCGTTGAAACAGTGGAAACTCTCGCCCATAGACAAGGCGTCTCTGGACAAATGGGACGACTATACCGAGGCGAAAGAGGCGATGTTCTTCTACACTGATACGGCTGACGCGCCGTGGACGATCATCAAGTCCAATGACAAGAAACGCGCGCGGATCAACTGTATGCGCCACTTCCTTTCGACGATCGACTATCCGGACAAGGATTTTGATGTGGTCGGCCAGCCGGACCCGCTGATCGTGGGACATGCAGGCCATGTGGTGCATAAGAGCGAACATATCCTTGGCACCGCACTGCATCCGGATGCCCGCCGTGGCAAAAACGGCAAGGCCTGACATCTGATCCTGTGCATGCCCCGTCCTGCCTTCAAAGAGGCGGGGCGGTTTTTTTCATATCTTTACGCAAATCTTTTGCGGCAAACCTTTCGCGTAGGGCGCTAGCCATTTGCGGCGGCGAATTTCTGCATGAGATAGGGGCCGGAAATGACGCTTTGCGTGGCCCCGCCCGCGAGGGGTTTGACCTCCGCATGCCAGTTCGGCTGATGGAAATAGGCAATCGACATGCGCCGTTTGGTAGCCCAGTCCGGCGGGGTGACAACGCGGTGCAGGGTCGAGGTCCAGCGTCCACCGGTCCAGAGCGCCATGAGATCCCCGATATTGATGACAAAAGCCCCGTCAATCGGTGGCACGCCCTTCCAGTCTCCTTCGGGCGTCAGGATTTCCAGCCCGCGCGAACCGGGTTCGGGCAGAAGAATGGTCAGCGATCCATAATCGGTATGCGCCCCTGCGCGAAGCTGGTTTTCTTCGGGCACGCTGTCCTGCGCGGGGTAGTTGAGCGCGCGCATCCCTGAAATCGGGGTGGAGATGAAGGGCGCGAAATGGTCTTGCGGCAGGTCCAGCGCCACGGCGAAGACCTCCATGATCCGCGCGGCCAGCGCCTCCATCTCCGCATAATAGCTGCGCCACGCTTCTTTGAAGCCGGACAGGGCGGGAAAAGGCGTCGGCGCATAGCAAAAGGCCAGCGCGTCAGGATCGGTTTCGCCCTCGGGAATGGCGGCGGGTCCGCCATTGAAGCTTTCCTTGAGATCGGGCGGGGTGTCCTCGCCGCGGGACTTTGCCAAGGCTTCGGTGCCTGGCCCGAGATAGCCGTAAGGCCCGCCGGAGACGGGGGCAACGGCGTGTTTTTCTTCGGGAGATTGCGCGAAGAAGCTGCGCGCTTGCGCCCAGAGCGCGTCGATCACCTCTTGGGGGACGCCGTGACCGGTGACGGCGAGAAAGCCGGTTTCGCGACAGATGCGGTCCACTTCCGCCCCGATTTCGGCACGCCCCTCAGGGTCGGCGGCGTGAAAGGCGGAAAGGTCGAGAAGCGGGAAATCTGTCATCTGGCGGCTTTCTGTTGTCTTTGCGCGATGAGAGGGGTCGGGCCGTGGCCTGTCAATCCGTCCGGTCCCGCACAAGGGGTTTGCGGGAGGCGTTGCGGGGATTGCAGGCGCGGGTGATCTGTTGTCTGGTCGGAAAAGATGCGATTTCCAGACGCACCTTTTGACGCGGAATTTTTCAGGCGGGACACAAGCGGACCCATGCAGACCACATCACAGATCAAGCTGCGTCCGGCAGAGACGCGTGACGCGGGAGAAGTTGCCCGCCTCGTGGCCGCATCTTTCGCGCAGTATACGCCGCTGATCGGCAAGCCTCCGGCCCCTGTGCTCTATGACTATGCGGCGCTGGTTGCGACGGGGCGGGTGTGGCTTGCGGTTGCGGGGGAGGAGCTGCGCGGGATGATCTACAGCTATCCGGAGGAGGATGGTGCGGTCATGCTGGATGTGCTGGCCGTTTCCGAGGCCGCGCGCGGACAGGGGCTTGCCAAGCGTCTGGTGACGCAGGTCGAAAGCGGCGCACGCGCAGAGGGGGCGCGGCTTGTGCGGGTCTATACCAATGCGGTGATGGCTGGGCCGCAGGTGCTTTATCCGCGACTGGGCTACAAAGAGACCCATCGCGGAGAAAGTGACGGTTATATGCGTATCCACTACGAAAAGCGGCTTTGAGAGCGCGACTTTGAGGGAGGTCAGTCCTTGTCGGGCGCGTCGGTCTCGCCAAAGCCGTGCATGCGTTTGGCCCATTGAAAGGCCACGATCATGCCCTTGAACCGTGGCAGGAGGTAGAGCGACAGGGCCACCGTGCCTGTGGCGAAAATGGCGATCAATGTCAGCGGATCGGGGCGGAACTCGACAAAGACCCAGCCCAGAAGCGGTGCCATGAGGTGCCCGACCACGAGGATGGTCAGATAGGCAGGCCCGTCATCGGCGCGGTGATGGTGCAGGTCTTCGCCGCAGACAGGGCATTCGTCGCGCACTTTGAGATAGCTTTTGAGCATGGGGCCGCCGCCACAGGCAGGGCAGCGGCGTTTCCAGCCCCGCAACAGGGCAGGGCGCAACTCGCGGGTTCCGTCAGCCTGCGGGGTTTGCGATGGGCGGACGCTCTCTGTCGGCGCGTCTATATGTGTTTCAGTCATTTGAGGATCGCCTCTTTCGTGCGGTTTGTGCGTGCGGAGTCGGGCGGAGTTTATCCTGTCTGTGATGTTTTGCGGTCGCGCGGATTGTCCTTGCGGCGCGATGTCGCGCCACATGCAGCCGCTTGGCCTGTTCCTCCTCCTGTTGACGCTACCATGACCAAGGATCACGCCTCTGTGAAGGGGGATATTTGCGTTGGAACCGACGGAAAGCCGCAATGGGTGCGTTTATAAACCATAGAAAGCGCGGAGGAGGAGCTTTGATGCCCCGCGTAAGAGTAACCGATATGAGGTATAAAATGAAACGTAAGACACTTATTTCCGCCGCCGCTTTGGTCGCCGTTCTGGGTAGCTCCTTTGCCGCCTATGCCGCAGGCAACGGTGCGCAAGAGCGTCCGCGTGGCGAGATGCAACAAAACGGCCCGCGTGTTGGCGGGATGCCGTTCGGGCCGGAGTTCGACTTTGCCGCTGTGGATGCGGATGGCGACGGCAAGATCACGCAAGAAGAGATCGACGCGTTCAAAGCGGCGAAATTCGCCGAGGTCGATACCAATGGTGACGGCACGGTGGATGCCGACGAGCTTTATGCGCATCAGGAAGCCAAACGTGTGGAGCGGATGAAAGCCCGCGCTGCGGGGATGGTCGAAAAGCTTGACGCCAATGACGACGGTGTGCTGAGCGCGGACGAGTTGCAACGCAAAGGCGGCGACAAGATGTTTGACCGGCTGGACCGTGACGACGATGGTGCGCTGAGCGAAGAAGAGATCACCGCCATGAAACGTCACATGATGGAGCGGATGCAAGACCGCGACGGGCGTCATGACGGTCCGCGTCAAGCTGGCAAGGGCGATGATGGCCGGATGATGCCGCGTCGCGACGGTGGATGTGAAATGCCGCCGAAGCCGATGAAAGGCCAGCCCGCCGCACCGGCTGACGCACCGGCCGAGCCTGCTCCGGAAGCCGCACCTGAGGCTGCTGCCGACTGAACCGGCTAAAAACACGGGTCGGGGGCAAATGTCCCCGATCTCGCGATGGACCTGCGCGTGTGTTTGGTTTACGCAGACCCGGTGATGAATATGCCACTTGATGCCTTGAACGATGTCTCCGACGAAGCCTTGCTGATTGCCTTTGGCAATGGGGACAGGGCGGCTGCGCAGGCCTTGACGATGCGCCTGACGCCGAAAATGCTGGGCTATGCGGCGCGGTTTCTCAAAGACCGTGCGGAGGCCGAGGATGTGGCACAAGAGGCCATGCTGCGGCTGTGGAAAATCGCACCGGACTGGCGACAGGGTGAGGCGCAGGTGAGCACATGGCTCTACCGCGTTGTGACCAACCTGTGCACGGACCGGCTGCGCAAGAAGCGCGGGAAAGGGCTCGACGAGATCGCCGAGCCGGAAGACGGACGCCCCTCGCAGGAGGCTGTTATGATGCAGCGTCAGAGGGTCGATGCCTTGCAGGCGGCTCTGGACGATTTGCCGGAACGCCAGCGCGAGGCGGTGGTGCTGCGCCACATCGAAGGTCTGGGCAATCCCGAGATTGCCGAGATTCTGGACATTAGCGTCGAGGCGGTCGAAAGTCTGACCGCGCGGGGCAAGAGGGCGCTGGCCAAGGCTTTGGCCTCCCAGCGCGAGATATTGGGGTTCGAAAATGACGGATCGTGACGACAAACGGACTGGGGAACTGACGGATGTGGCCCTGAACGCGCTTTTTGCCGAAGCGCGGGAGGAAACGGCCCAGCCGTCGGGTGATCTCATGGCGCGGGTGCTGGCCGATGCCGAGGAGGTGATGGCGCAGCGCGAGGCCGAAGAGGCTGCGCGCCTTGCCGCCATGCGTCCGAAACAACGCCATCCGGTTATGGAGGCCATTATTGCCACGCTGGGCGGTTGGCGTGCGGTGGCGGGGCTTGCTACGGCTGGTGTGGCCGGACTGGCCATCGGGCTTGGTGCGCCGACCACCGTGACCGCGCTTGCGACCGGCAGCTATGTGAGCGACAGCGCGCTGGGCATCGAGACCAGTGATGGCGGCTATGAGATCGACGATCTGATGCCGAGTTTTTACGATCTGGTGACGGAAGGATAAGTCATGACGGACGAGATGACGACAAAACCGGATCGCTCGGACAAGACAGGGCTGCGCTGGAGCCGGATTGTTCTTGTGGCGTCTCTGGCGCTGAACCTTGCGGTGCTGGGCGTCGTCGGGGGCGCAATCCTGCGCTGGGACGCGGGTATGGACCGTGCCCGTGCGCTACAGGTGCGCGATTTCGGTTTCGGACCTTTTATCGGTGCATTCGACACACCGGAACGGCGCGCCTTGGGGCGTGAATTCCGGCGTTCGACGGGGGATCCGAAGGTTGCACGTCAGGAAATTGAAACGATGTTTCAGGACATGCTTGAGGCGCTCAGGGCCGAGCCGTTTGAATCCGAGCGTTTCGAGGCACTGTTGCTGAAGCAGCAACGGGATTTCTCCGAGCGCCAGAAAATCGGCGCGGAACTGGTCGTGGACCAGATCGAGGCGATGCCTGCCGAGGCGCGGATGGCCTATGCAGAGCGGTTGGAACAGATGATCCAGGACCCGCCACGTCCGCCGCGTCTCGAAGATGAGGGCGGGAAGCCGCCTGTGCGGCCCAAGGATTAACCGGACAGGGCCTTCTCCGGCCCGTCTCCCTGTCCTGTCGCCCGGTTCTGTCACTCGGTTCTTTCATGCAGTGCGGCCATCGTGTGCCGGAGCCTTACGGCTTTTCGGGGTCAGGCCGCGTAGGAACCGAGGGTCACCTGATTGCGCCCTTCAGCCTTTGCGGCATAGAGGGCACGATCCGCGATTTCGAGCAGCGTATCAATGTCGGAGGGCGCGGGGCCTGATGCCCCACCCATCGCCAAGCCGATAGAGGCGGACACGGTGACCGGCGTTCCATCCGCAGTGACCGTGGCGGGCTGTGAACAGATCGCGGTTCTCAATCTTTCCGCGACCGTGCGCGCCTCCACCAAGGAGGTCATCGGCATACAGACCAGAAATTCCTCGCCGCCGAAACGCGCCAGCAGATCCATGCTGCGCAGCGTGTCGCGCAGCCGTTTGGCGACTTCGACAAGCACGGCATCACCGACGCCATGTCCAAAGGTGTCATTCACGGCTTTGAACTTGTCGATATCAATCAGCATCACGGCAAAATGCTTTTGGTTTTCCCGAGCTTGTTCGATCATGTTTTCCAGATGCGGGATCGCGTAGTGCCGGTTGTAGAGGCCGGTCAGCTTGTCCCGTGTGGCAAGCCGCAACCCCTCGTCAAGGGTCAGGGTCAGCAGGTCGGCCTCCTTCTTGCGGCGCATCTGGGTGCGCAGGCGCAGGGCCATTTCCTCCGGATCGGCGCCACGGGTGATGAGGTCATTGGCCCCCAGATCAAGTGCCATAAGGGCCTCATGGCGGTCCTGCTGGCCGTGGACCACCACGATACCGGCATTGCGCGTGGCCTGACGTGCCCGCAGATCGGAGATCAGCCGGAGCCCGTCACGCGACCCGCCCGCCTGTGCGGAGACCACATAAAGGTCGGAAACATCGCCGTGATAGATGGCCTCCAGAACGTGATCGGCCCGCTCTATGGTGATGTCATCATGCACCATCCCCTTGAGACCCGCACGCCATGACATGGCCTCCTCCGTGGTGGAGCCGATCAGGGTGATCCGGCCGGGGGTCTCATAAGACTGCGCGGCTTCCGAGAAGCCCAGAGCATGGGCGGTCTCATTGCGGCGGCGGAGTTCTTCGGAGGTGGCAGAGGCCCGCATGAGCGTGCGCACGCGGGCGTTCAGGGTCAATTCATCCAGTGGTTTCGAGAGAAACTCGTCCGCGCCGGCCTTGAGCGCGGAGATTTTGGCATCCGGTTTTTGGGACGGCGTGATGATGGCGACGGGAATATGGCGTGTGCGCGGGTCGGATTTCAGCCGCTGGCAGGCCTCGTCACCGCTCATATCCCCGAGGTTGCTGTCAAGAATGATCAGGTTGGGCCGCTTGTCGCAGGCAAGCGTCAGAGCTTCCTCTCCGCTGGAGGCCTGTGTGACATCGTAAAAGGCCGCGGAAAGTTTGACCTTCAGGATGATCCGGTTGGTCGGCACATTGTCAGCGATGAGAATTCTGCCCGCCATGTCACTGTCCCTTCCCTTAGCTGGTCGTTTTGCGTCGATGCCGTTCTGGCGCGTGTGTGTCGTTTTCTGGATTGTTGTTCCGATCCGGGTGTTTCTGCTGTTGCCTATGGGGAGGACTTTCGGTGAGAAAGGTTAAGAAAGCGTTTCCAATCATTGAGGGTCTCCACAGATGCAGCAAGAATCCGCCGAACTGATCGGTTTGAAAGTCCTGGGATGGCTGGCGTCCGACGAAGATATTTTTCCGGTTTTTCTGGGCGCGAGCGGGATTGCGGCCAATGAGTTGAAAGAGCGGGCAGGAGAGGTGGAGATTCTCTGTGCCGTGCTGGATTTTGTGACGATGGATGACGAGTGGGTGCAGGCCTGTGCGCGTGCCACGGGGATCGATCCGCATGACCCGATGCGCGCGCGTCAGGCCCTGCCCGGCGGCGCCCAGATACATTGGACGTGACTCCATGCAGATGACCGGACCTCAGGGGCAAAAGATCGAGGCCATCCTGTTCGACAAGGACGGGACGTTGATGGATTTCCAGCGCAGTTGGGGGCCGTGGACCGCGTGGGTGATTGAAAGCCGAAGCGCGGCTCAGGGGGCGGATAAAAACGCTGTGGCACAGGCGCTTGGCTTTGATCTTGCCGCGCAGACATTCCATCCGGACAGCGCTGTGATTGCCGGCACGCCGGAAGATGTCGTGACGATTTTGCAGCCGTTTTTCCCCGCGAACACGCCGCAAGAGATTGTCGGCTGGCTCGATCCGGACGCCACGCATTTCACGCCCGCGATTGTGCCGGGGGTGAAGGAGAGCTGTGACGTGTTCGGGCGTCTTGGGGTGAAACAGGCCGTGGTGACCAATGATTTCGAAGCCGCCGCGCACGATCATCTGGAGCTGATGGGGCTGGCGCATCTTTTTGACGCGGTGATCGGCTATGACAGTGGCTTTGGCGGCAAACCGGCTGCGGGGCCGTGTCTGGGGGCTGCCGGACGTCTTGGTGTCGCGCCCGAAGCTTGTGTGATGGTCGGGGACAGCTTGCATGATCTGGAGGCAGGGCTGCGCGCCGGTATGATCCCTGTGGCGGTGCTGACAGGCGTGGCAGGGGCCGAGGACCTCGCCCCTCACGCGGCTGTTGTGCTCGACAGCGTGGCGGACCTTCCGCAGTGGCTTTGCTCATAGCCTTTTGAATTTAAACAATTTCAACAAGCTGCATCGCGTTTTCGCCGGAATTGGTAATTTCTTAAGAGTGTTGCGCTACATCTCTCCCATGTGAACGTGGGAGGCATGGCACTCATGCATGGTATGATTAACTGGGCGCTTCAATGCTTTATGCGGGACACTTATGGCCCTGACATCTGGGAAGCTGTTGTGCGGACGGCGGATCTGGGCTTCGATAATTTCGAGGCGATGTTGAGCTATCCGGACCATGTCTCGCTGGAGGTCTTGCGCTGTGCCGCGCGGGAGTTGCACAAGCCTGCGGAAGCGTTCCTTGAGGATCTCGGCACCTATCTCGTGTCGCATCCCAATGTCGAGGCCATCCGCCGTCTATTGAGATTCGGAGGGGATAATTACGTTGAATTTCTTTTCTCTCTCAATGAGTTGGAGGGACGGGCGCGCTTGGCGCTTCCGGAACTCGAAATGCCCTCTCTGGGGGTCGAACCGGTCAAGGAGGGGCAGTTCCGCCTCAGCTGTTCACATGCCTTGCCGGGGGCCGGCTATGTTATGGTCGGGGTGATGCGTGCGATGGCTGATGATTACGGCGCTCTGGTGTTTCTTGAACATCAGGGGTGGCGTGATTCAGGGGAAGAAACCGTCACGATCAACCTGTTGGAAACTGCCTATACGGAAGGGCGGAGCTTTGAACTGTCCGAACGGCTTGTGGGGTAAGACGTGAGTGTGGTGACGCCTGTGACATGCGATGTGAACCCGCTTCTGGCCTTCATGCCGTTGAGCCTGACCTTTTCCGACGCGGGGGTGATCCTCTCGGTCGGCCCGACGCTCGCGAAATTGCGCCCTGCGGAGACATTGATCGGCCAACAGGTGACAGAGGTGTTTGTGCTGCGCGATCACGGACGGGGGCGCGGCGAGGGGCCTGTGCCGTTGAATACCAAATTGTCTCTCACCTTCCGCTCCGGTCGCCCGACACCGCTCAAGGGGATGGCGGTGGCACTTTCGGGCGCGGGGGTGAATTTCCTCAACCTGTCTTTCGGAATTTCCATCGTGGATGCCGTGGCCGACTACCGGTTGAGCGCGGGTGACTTTGCGCATACCGATCTGGCGATTGAAATGCTTTATCTGGTGGAGGCGAAATCTGCCGTTATGGAAGAGACCAAAGAGCTGAACGCCCGTCTGCAACGCGCGAAAGCCGCGGCGGAAGAACAGGCCGTGACCGATATGCTGACGGGGCTGAGGAACCGGCGGGCGCTGGACCAGCATCTGGAACGCCTTTTGCGAAGCAACACGCCCTTCGCGCTGATGCACGTTGATCTCGATTATTTCAAAAAAGTGAATGACACATTGGGCCACGCCGCCGGAGACGCGGTCTTGAAAAAGGTGGCCGGTATTCTGCGGGAAGAAACCGGAGAGGATGATCTCGCGGCGCGTTTGGGCGGGGATGAATTCATTCTGGTCTATAGGACATGCCCTCATGACACAGACCTCGTGGCAAAGGCGCAACGCCTGATTTCGCGGCTGGAGGAACCGATTCCGTATCTGGGTAAACCATGCAGAATTTCGGCCTCTATCGGGATCACGACAACCGGATTTTATGAGGCGCCTTCCGCGAAGCTGATGATCCATGACGCCGATCTGGCGCTCTATCAGTCCAAAGATGACGGGCGGGGGCAGGCGACGATGTTTGATCCGGTGGCCCATTCCAGGGGTCGGTCCCAGCCTCGGAGAGAGACTGCGGAGCGTGCGAGATCGCATGGAGGATAGCGGCGTGAGAGCTGTGTTGGAAAAATTGTGTAGAAAATTGCATTTCCATAAAGAATCCCTCTTGCGCCGCCCGCGCGTATTTCATAGATACGCGCCACGCCAAGCGCGGTCCGTTCGTCTATCGGTTAGGACGCCAGGTTTTCAACCTGGAAAGAGGGGTTCGATTCCCCTACGGACTGCCACTTTTCTCCCCCTACAATTTCAACGGCTTTTGATGAGCGCCTTTGCTTGTGAAATTCTGCTGTTTCATGTGTCCGTTTTCTAGCTCAGGCTACATGCCACTCATCATGAAACGTTCGCCGTGGCCGTGGCGTCATAGAAACGCCGCAAAAGACATCGCCAACACAGCACGCCATATGCGCTCCGCTTTAACCGCAAAGAAAATCGGATCAAAAATGATCCGCCTATCTTTTTCCTGCGTAGTCAGGATATGTTGATCGAAAGCACAGAACGTCCCGCATCACATCGCAGGGAATACCGGCGCGCCAGCAGTGGCGCCGCCAAGGAAAGGCCGCGACAGGATATGACACAGGAGAGCCCTTCCTCCGATCCCGCCGCCGATGCGCTGAATGCGCTTTCACAGGAAACGCTTTGGATGTTGGCCGTGCGCGATACGCGGGACAAGGCGGCGTTTGCGGCCCTCTTTGATCATTTCGCCCCGCGGCTGAAAGGCTTCATCATGCGCTCTGGCACAGGCTCGGGTCAGGCCGAAGAGATCGTGCAGGATGTCATGCTGACAGTCTGGCGCAAATCCGCGATGTTTGATCCCCAGCGCGCGCAGGTGTCCGGCTGGATTTATCAAATTGCGCGAAATCGCCAAATTGATGTGATCCGCAAAGAGAACCGCCCCGTACCAGAGGAGTTGCACGCAGATCAGGCCACGGAGCCGGATGCGCAGCAGATGCTGGGTCTCGAACAGGAGGCCTGCAAGTTGAAAACCGCGATTGGCCGGCTGAAACCGGATCAGCGCGAGATGATAGAAAAGGCCTATCTGGGAGAATTGACCCATCAGGAGATCAAATCCCAGACCGGCCTGCCGCTTGGCACGATCAAATCCAGAATCCGTTTGGGACTGGAAAAATTGCGCCATGATTTGAAGGACATGCGATCAGATGGCTGAAATCACGCATCACATTCCGGACCCCGTGCTCGCAGCCTATGCGACAGGGTCCCTGTCGGAGCCCTATGCGCTCGTGGTGGCCACGCATCTGTCGATGTGTCTGGAATGCCGCGCCAATTACGAGGCCCATCAGATGCTTGGCGGGGCGGTGCTGGAAATGGCCTCGACCGAGGCGCTTTCCGGTGATCTGAAAACCGGTGTCATGGCCATGCTCGATACCCCTGTTGTGCCGCAGCCCGCGCACAGCCGCTCCGGCATCTACCCCGGACCGGTCATGGCCGCCCTCAAAGGTCGCCCCCCGCGCTGGAAATCTTTGGGACTGGGCGTCCGTCAGTGCATCCTTACAGGCAACTCGGAAGGCTCCGTGCGGCTTTTGCATATTCCTCCGGGACAGGCGGTGCCGGATCACGGGCATAACGGGCTGGAACTCACGCTGGTGCTTCAGGGCAGCTTTGTGGATGAAACCGGACGGTTCGGCGTGGGTGATGTCGAGGTCGCCGATCAGGATCTGGAGCACACGCCGGTCGCAGAATCCGGCCCGCCCTGTATCTGCCTTGCCGCGACGGATGCGCCTTTGAGGTTCAATGCCTTCATGCCGCGCCTGTTGCAGCCGATCTTTCGAATCTGAACCACATAAGGCAGGGCGCAGAACGTCCTGTCTTTTGACACGATGGGAGCGCCACCATCCCAACACGCATGTGACATACGCGTAAGCGAAACGGTCTTGCGACCTATCAGATTTGTAGGGGAATAAAAGTGGCAGTCCGTAGGGGAATCGAACCCCTCTTTCCAGGTTGAAAACCTGGCGTCCTAACCGATAGACGAACGGACCGCGCTTGGCGTGGCGCGTATCTATGAAATACGCGCGGGCGGCGCAAGAGATATTTTGCTTCCGGAGTGAGTTTTTTCAAAAATCTGTGACAGAAGCGGCCATCAGGCCTCTGCCGCATCTTCAAGGCGTAGCTGCACTGATTGCCGTCCGCCCCATGTGTTGATCTCCAGACGGCCAGCCAGATGGAAGCGCGCGCCGCCGTGGCGTTCGAGGGCGGGGCCGAGCGGGCTGTCGAAGGCTCCGAAACAGATCGCGTCGAGGCGTGGGCCTTGCCCGTCGGAGAAGGTCACTTTGAGGTGGCTCTCACCGACGCGGCGGGCAAAATGGATGGCGCAGTCGGGGAAGGCAAAGCGCGGGGCGGGGGCAGAGGCGCCATAGGGGCCTGCGGCTTCGAGTTGCGCGATCAGTTCGGGAGAGGCCGCGCCGGGCATGAGCATACCGTCGAGCTTGAGGTCCGACGGGCCGAGATCGCCCGCGCCCTGTTTCGCCAGAAGCTCCGACAGACGCTCCATCGCGGGCTCCAGCTTGTCACGCATCACGGTCAGCCCCGCAGCCATCTTGTGACCGCCACCTTTGACCAGAAGACCCTCTGCGGCGAGGCGCTGGATCGAGGCGCCGAGGTCGACGCCGGTGACCGAGCGGCCCGACCCCTTGCCGACGCCGTCTTCGTCGAAGCCGATCACGATGGCGGGGCGGTTGGTGGCCTCTTTGAGGCGCGAGGCGACGATGCCCACCACGCCGGGATGCCAGCCATTGCCCGCCGCCCAGACCAGCGGCGCGTCGAGACCGCGTTGTTCGGCCTGCACCAAAGCCTCATCGCGCACCGCATTTTCGATCTCGCGGCGTTCCGTGTTGAGATGGTCGAGACGTTCGGCAAGGGCCTGCGCCTCGTTCGGGTCCTCGGTGGAGAGCAGGCGCGCGCCCAGATCGGCGGCTCCGATCCGTCCGCCCGCGTTGATGCGTGGCCCCAAGAGAAAGCCGAGCGAATAGGAGGTCGGCGCACTGTCCATGCGCGAGACATCCGCCAGCGCGCGCAGCCCGATGCGCTCGCGGCGGGCCATGACCTTGAGTCCCTGCCGCACCAGCGCACGGTTCACGCCGATCAGCGGGGCGACATCGGCCACGGTGGCCAGCGCCACGAGATCGAGCATCGCCATGAGATCAGGGCCTTTGGCGCCTTCGCTGCGCATCTGGCGTCCGGCTTCGACCAGCATGAGAAAGACCACGGAAGCCGCACAGAGATGCGCCAGATCACCGCTTTCGTCCTGACGGTTCGGGTTCACCACGGCGACGCACTCCGGCAGAGTCTCGCCACCCAAGTGGTGATCCAGCACCATCACATCCGCCCCTTCCGCGGCGGCAATGGCCTCATGGGACAGGGTGCCGCAATCGACGCAGATGATGAGATCGTGATCGCGGGCCAGCCCCTCCATCGCGGGTTCGTTGGGGCCGTAGCCCTCGTCGATCCGGTCGGGAATGTAGAGGGTCGAGGACAGGCCCATCTGCCGCAGCCATGTGATCAGCAGGGCCGCAGAGGTGCCGCCATCCACATCGTAATCGGCAAACACAGCGATTTTCTCGCGGGCTTGCACGGCTTTGAGAAAACGCGTGGCGGCGGTGCCCATATCTTTGAGCGTCAAGGGATCGGGCAGCAGGTCTTTGAGTTTGGGCTCAAGGAAACTTGCCACATCCTCGGGGGCCACGCCGCGCCGTGCGAGGGTCTGGCACAGGGGCAGGGGCAGGGCGGTCTGTTGCGCGAGCGCCTCGGCCAGACGGTTGCGTTCGACCGAAGGGCCGACCCAGCGGCGACCTGTGAGAGACGCGGAAACATTCAGGAAATCATGCATGGGTCATGTATCGCCCAAGCGTGCGAAACTTGCAATCGCGCATGAAAAAGGCGGCCCGAAAGAGCCGCCTTCCAGATGGGAAAACCTGCCGCTTATTTCTTGATCGGGTTGCGGTAGGTCATGTGGCGCACGGAGCCGGTTTTCGAACGCATCAGGATGGTTTCCGTGGTCAGGTGGGTCGGCTCGCGTTTGATGCCGCGTACAATGGAACCGTCGGTGACGCCGGTGGCGGCAAAGATCACGTCGGAGGTCACAAGCTCGTCGCGCGAGTAGACCTTGTTGAGATCGGTGATGCCCGCTTTGGCGGCGCGGCCCCGTTCGTCATCATTGCGGAACAACAGGCGGCCCCACATCTGGCCTCCCATGCATTTGAGCGCGGAAGCGGCGAGAACGCCTTCTGGTGCGCCACCGGAGCCCATGTACATGTCGATCCCTGTTGTCGGCTCGGCACAGTGGATGACACCGGCGACATCGCCATCGGTGATGAGGCGGATGGCGCAACCTGTGGCGCGCAGCTCGGCGATCATGTCTTCGTGGCGCGGACGTTCCAACACGCACAGGGTGATTTGATTGGGCGCAACGCCTTTGGCCTTTGCGAGGGCGTGAACCCGTTCGGTCGGTGTCATGTCCAGCGAGACGACGTTTTCGGGATAGCCGGGGCCGATGGCGAGCTTGTCCATATAGACATCCGGCGCGTGCAGCAGCGTGCCGCGCGGGGCCATGGCGATCACGGTCAGCGCGTTGGGCATGTCTTTGGCGGTCAGGGTTGTGCCTTCGAGCGGATCAAGCGCGATGTCGACGGCGGGTCCGTTGCCGGAGCCGACTTCTTCGCCGATGAAGAGCATCGGGGCCTCGTCGCGTTCGCCTTCGCCGATCACCACGACACCTTTGATGTCGAGCGAGTTGAGCTGTTCGCGCATGGCGTTTACAGCGGCCTGATCCGCGGCTTTCTCGTCCCCGAGGCCGATGAAATCGGCGGAGGCGAGAGCGGCCTGCTCAGCGACGCGGGCGAGACCAAGGGAAAGCATACGGTCATGGAAGGTGGGAGTTTGCGACATGTCTTACGGGTCCTTTTCGGCGGACAGGGAGTTCTGTTCTCCCTTCATGACCACATGTTCCCGAGCGGGGCAAGGGCAGGGGAGTTGTCACAGCGCTAACATTTCCATGTTTGCGCCAACAGTCTGGAAAGGTGAAGTTTTTGCGACGTTTTGATTTGTCGCGACACGGTGTCTGTCGTGGAACTTCTTGCGTCCGAAGTGGCGCGGGCGGGCAGCATCCGAACATGCGCCCGTCTTCGTCACCTGTGGATTGACGCGCGGAAAAGAGCCGTGCGTTACAGGTTCTCGATGCGGATCGCGACGGGGTCTGTGGCCAGAACCCCCGTGGCTTTCATGCCGTCGAGAGCGGCGTCCAGCGAGGCGCGCGAGGTGGCATCTGTGACGATGAGCACGGGCGCAACCTCGGGGTTGGCGTCCTGACCGTATTGGCGCATCCGGTCGATGGAGACACCCGCATCGCCTAGAGCGGCGGCGATTTTCGCCAAGGCACCCGGTTTGTCCAGAAGCGACATGCGCAGGTAATAGGGGGCAGGCGTGGCGGCAACTGCGGGGGTGGATTTTTCCAGCGCAGCAGCGGGCACGCCAAAGGTCGGCACGCGAATGCCGCGGGCGATGTCGAGCACGTCGGACATGACAGCAGAGGCGGTGGGGCCTTCGCCCGCGCCTGCGCCGCGCAGCACGATCTGGCCGACCTCGTCGCCTTCCAGCACACACATATTGGTGGCGTTTTCCAACTGCCCCAAGGGCGAGAGCGCCGGCACAAGGCAAGGCGTCATGCGCTGCTCAAGGCCACGGCCCGTCATCTGCGCAACCCCCAGAAGTTTTATGCGATAGCCCATGTCGGCGGCGTGGCGGATGTCCTCGATGGTGATCCGCTCGATGCCTTCGAGCACCATATTGTCGAAATCGACCTGCGTGCCAAAGCCGATGGCGGCCAGAAGCGCCAGTTTGTGACCGGCGTCGATCCCGCCCACGTCCAAAGTCGGATCGGCTTCGAGATAGCCAAGGGCCTTTGCGGCCTCGAACACCTCGTCATAGGAGAGGCCTTCGTTTTCCATGCGGGTTAGAATGTAGTTGCAGGTGCCGTTCATCACGCCTGCGATGCGCTCGATCCGGTTGCCTGCAAGCCCTTCGGTCAGGGCTTTGATCACCGGAATACCGCCCGCGACTGCCGCTTCAAAGCGCAGGGCCGCGCCTTTGGTTTCGGCTTTTTCGGCCAGCATCTGACCGTGATGGGCCAGCATGGCCTTGTTCGCGGTGACCACATCTTTACCTGCGGCAAGCGCGGCTTCGGTTGCGGCCTTGGCCGGACCGTCAGAGCCGCCCATCAGTTCGACGAACAGATCGACATCATCGCGCAGCGCCAGAGCCACGGGATCGTCTTCCCACGCGTAATCGGAAATCGTCACGCCGCGATCCTTGTCGCGAGAGCGTGCGGAGACGGCGGAGATGACCACGGGCCGCCCCGTGCGCTGTGCCAGAAGATTGGCTTTGCGCTGGATGATCTTGATCACGCCGACGCCAACGGTGCCAAGACCTGCAATGCCAAGACGCAGGGGGGCTTGGGAGGACGGGGTATTGGGCATAGGAGGCTCCGGCTGGGTCAAAAACTGACCGTTCTGATAGCGGTGAACGGGGGTATGTGCAACTCTTGTGCGTGTTCGGTCTCGTGCGGGTGTCGCTTTGTCGGTGCTCAGTCGGTGTCGTTCAGGCGCGTGACGGCGGACTGGAGCTGGTCGCGCTCTGTCTGGCTCAGGAGGGGCGCTTGTGACAGGCGGCTGGCGCGGGCCTGCAAGGCTGCGGCGCGGGCCTCCAGCGTTTGCGCCTGATCCAGACTGTCCTCTTCGCTGCCTGTTGCGGCCCCGCTCTGGGCCAAGGTGGCGCTGTCCAGAAGGCTGGGCCAAGGCTGATCTGGATCGATAGGGGCCACGCGGCCCGACAGATCAGGGCGCTCCGCACAGGCGGACAGGAAGAGCATCAGGGCAATCCCCCCTGTCAGAAGCAGCGATGATGGGCGTGGGTGCGACATGAGAGATTCCCGGACGAGGTTGCTGCATCCGTTCTAGCTTGCGGCGCGGCGCGGGACAATCCGCCTTTCCCTTTTGGCCGCCTCGGGCTAAAGCGCATGGGGTAAGCCAGTGCGTGCCAGAGGAGAGAGCCGATGAGTGATCTGAATGTGACCCCGTCGCCGATGCGTCGTGTGAGTGCCGTAGCGATGCTCGGGGTGCTCGGGATTTTGCTCCTGCGCGTCGCGCTCGGGCCAGAGGCTCTCGGGGCGGGCTGGGTCGCCATGCTTCTGGCCTTTGCGGCGGCGGTGTTCTGGGTGTCCTGGCGCTTGTGGGAGGCGACGGCCTGTCGGCTTGTTCTGACCGAAGAGGAGCTGGTTGAGGAAGGGCTGGGTGGTGTGCGCGGACGTGTGCTGTGTCGGCTGGACGATATTGCAGGGGTCGAGCGGGGCACCTTTGCCTTCAAGCCGTCGAACGGGTTTATGATCCGTCTGAAAACGCCGGCCTCGCGTGTCTGGGCCCCCGGCCTCTGGTGGCGTTTTGGCAAACGCGTGGGCGTGGGCGGTGTCACCCCCGCTGGGCAGGGCAAGGCGATGGCGGATGTGATCGCGGCGCGGATCGGCACGGGTGCGCGGGTCGATTGATCCGTACCTGACTGGCTCCAGCGTCCGGATGTCGCAGGTGCGGTTCCGGACGCCTGTGAATCGTGGCTCTTAGTTGGTCAGACTGCCCACAATTGACGACAGAAGACCGTCTGAAGAATCCTCCGTCCCATCGGAATGGACGTAGCTGCTGCCGCTGCCAACGGTTCCGTCATCGAAGGCCACTTGTGAGGAAAAACGCGGCTTCGTGGTGACCACATCGGTGAAATCGACGTCTCCCAATCCGACATCAAAGAAAGGTGACCATGTGCGGCTGGTCTCGACAACGAGGACCTGCTCGCCATCGGCCATCATGGGCAAGACGCTTTCGACCGTGTCGAGATCGCTGTCGGTGAGCGCGTCATAGTTGCCGGTGCCATAGGACCAGACCAGCTGGTAATATTCGGTGCCGTCGTCCTCCACGACGTATTGCACGGCAGAGGCGCGAAGGGCGATGTCGGCGTCATTGTTCAGGAATCTGTAGAGATCCGCCAGCCCGTCCACGAAAGTCCCGTCAATCTCGTCGGTTTGACGCGAAAGGTAATCCGAGATCGTGTAATTGGCCTGGTTCGCATCGGTCTTGGCCCCGAAAGCGAGAAAAAACGTGATGATGAACAGGATCAAGAAGATCAGCAGGGGCAGCACCAGCACGGTCTCGACGACCCCTGAACCGCTCTCGTCGCGGCGGAACTGTTGGCAGAGCCGGCGCAGGTTGAGCTTCGGAAGCTGATGCGGATGAGCAGGTTTCATGATCAGCCTCCTTAACTGTTGGGTTCGTTGACAAAACCGGCGGTCGCAACCATCGCGTAGCCCGAGCCGGGGGTTTCTTCCAGCGCGGCACCAAGCCAGCTGGTCGGGAAGAACGGATCGACAAGGACACAGGCGCGCACCAGCATCAACTCGTTCTCGCCCCCTGCGTTAAACGTCGTGTTGGGGGCGACTTCTTCGGAACGGTCGATACATTCCGCAAGGCTGTCGGGATATTCGAAATCATTCGCGTCGATCGGTTCGAGCGCGATGTGGATGTTCTCTTCGCAGTTGTTCACATATTTGGCGTAGTCACAGGTCGTCGTTTTAAGCGTGTCGAGCGTGACCTCCGCCATATTGCCGAGACGCACATCACGCACGGCCAGATCAAGCCCGCGGTTCAGCATGGTGTTGACCACATTATAGTAGCCGACTTCGAAGCCCCCCAAGACGAGAGCGACGAAGAGCGGGAACACGATCACGAATTCGACGGTGGCGTTGCCGTCATCGTCTTTCGCATGGCGGCGCGAGAGGCCGCGCAGCTTTGAGAAAACACTCATTCGACCAGCCTCAACTCGGTGATTTTGGAAGCGATGGCCGCGAAAGCCTCCGAAATTTCTGTGCCTTCAACGTCGTAGTAATGCGAATCCGAGGACGCGCAGTCTTGCATGACTTCCTGCCCGTCGTCAGGCGCTTCAAAGCCGATGGCAAAGATGATCGTGCCGGCGTTTTTCGCGGCGGTGCAGATGTCGGACAGGCGATCGTCTTTTGTGTCCGCGTCAATGTAGACTTGGGTTTTGTCGAGCCAGTCATAGTAGACATCGGAATCTTTGCCTGCGGCGAGATAACGGGCGTAGGCGTGGTTTTTAACGGTCATGGTGGACCAGACTTCAGGCCAGCTCAGTTCCCAGATGTCATCCGTGTCATCCAGATCATAGGGAAGGGTGGTGTAAATGTCGTTGTTGCTCAGTCGCGTATAGCGGGTGATGGTGGAGCAGTTGTAGTAATACCACTTCCCTTTGTTTTTATAGGACGAGCAGCTTTCATAGTCCTCCCCCACAAAGACGCGCCCGTCTTTATCTCTGTAGACATCCGTGGAGTAGCCGTCACGGTAAGGGTCAGGAATGTAATATTGGGCCGTGTTTTCCCCGTCTGTCATGACAACAAGGTATTTTTGTGAATCCTCTGCGGAAGCCGGTTGATCTGTGCCGGAGATGGCCTGTGCAGATTCATCCAGAAGGGCCGCCCCCCATTTGACGCCGAGGTCGATGGACGTATTGCCTTCGGCATACAGGTTGGTGATGTAGGTCTCGATTGTGTCTTGACTGTTGGTAAAGGCCAGAACCTCGCGGGAGCTATCGGGCGCACAGACTTCAAGCGTTAGATCCTCGTCTAGATCGTCCCAATCGCTATACCAAGGGTCGAAATCCAGCGTCTGTTCGTAATACCGGGTGGTGTCCTCGTCGTTTTTATAGGTCAACGGGATTGACGAGAAATCGCTTTCTTCGAAGTTGAGGCAATAGGATTTGTCATGTGCGTCTGTCAGGTTGAATGTTGACAGAATGTCTTCGCCTGCATTCACCTGTGTGGCGTAGGGCACGATGGAAATCGACACTTCGTCGCTACCGGCATTGTCAAAGATGGTCTCGGTGAATTCTTTGGCGGCGGATTGCAGGTTTGTCAGCCGGCTATAGCTGTTCATCGAGCCGGAGACATCGAGCACCAGAGCCACTTCCAGTCCGGAGATGCCTTGCTCTGCGGTGCTGTGGCTTGTCATTTCCAGATCGTCAATGGAGACGAATTTCAGGAAATAGGTCGGGATTGTTGCTTCAACACTGGCCGTCACCTGACGACCGTCGCCAAGCGGCGTCACGACGATCTCGTCTTCGTTGAGATATTCGCTTAATCCGGCTTTCTCGAAATAGTCGATCACAATATCTTCGGGATCGTTGGTGTTTCCGAGGTTGGTTGCGGCCAGAACGGCGCGGTCCAGCGTATTCTGTAATTGCACGCGCAGGGCTTCATGGCGCATGAAATCAAGCCCCATCCCCGCCACAAGCAGAATGAACACAAAGCAGAACAGGCCCAGAACCGTGATCGAACCCTGTTCGTCACGTGTAAACCGGCGGCGCAAACGCCAAACCTCCGCAGTCGCCTTCAGGCGTGCGCGGACGGGCCCCTTGCCCATTTTCAACAGATGAAGGTCCGCTTCGCGGCTTTCAACTTTACCCAACATGACACCGTCTCTTTATTCGAGTGGTGCCCCCTAATTCCCAGTTTGCGCTTTGGTGTGGCCGGATTTGCCCGTGCATGACACACCTCACACAGCGGGTATTTTTAGCCTCTATTTACCAGCGGTAAAGCCCGGATGTGTCCGGCCCTGAAATGGCCGCAATACGGGAGAAAATCTGCGGCATAAGCCCTTATTGTGCGCGGGTCGGGAACAGTCGGTCTTGATCTCGACGCATTTCGGCGCGCTTTGAGACACATTTGGGAACGGTTTCTGCCATAATGTGATTCGCAGGCGCGCGGCGCCGGTCCTGAAAACCCGCCTCGCCATGCGTCTCTGCTCTGGACCTTGCGCTGATTTCGGAGAATACTCACGCCCATGTCTTTACCCCCGGGATTCTTGGATGAGCTGCGCAACCGCCTGTCGCTGACCGATGTGGTCGGTCGCAAGGTTATGTGGGATCAGCGCAAGTCCAACGCCGGCAAGGGGGATATGTGGGCGCCATGCCCGTTCCACCATGAAAAAACCGCGTCCTTCCATGTGAATGACAAGGACGGCTACTACTACTGCTTCGGCTGTCATGCGAAGGGCGACGCGATCACCTTTGTGCGCGAAACCGAGAATGTCAGTTTCATGGAGGCCATCGAAATTCTCGCACGCGAAGCAGGGATGCCGATTCCCGAACGTGATCCGCAGGCCCAGAAACAGGCTGACAAGCGTTCGCAACTGGCCGAGATCAACGAGGTGGCCAACCGGTTCTTCCGCTTGAACCTGTCGCAACAGGGCGGGGCACAGGCGCGGGCCTATCTCGACCGGCGCGGCATGAAGCCCGAGACCCGCGAACGCTTCGAGATCGGCTATGCGCCGCCGGGCAATGCCTTGCTGCGGGCGCTCAAGGATCAGGGCATTTCGGTGGAAATGGCCATTGAGGCCGGTGTGGTGGCAAAACCCGATGACGGGCGCGACCCCTATGACTTTTACCGCGACCGGATCACATTCCCGATCCGCGATGCGCGCGGGCGGCTGATTTCGTTCGGCGGGCGGGCGATGGACCCGAATGCGCGGGCGAAATACCTCAACGGTCCCGAACGGCTTTTGTTCGACAAAGGCGCGGCGCTCTATAACCACGGCCCTGCGCGGGCCGGATGTGGCAAGGGGCAGGTGCTTGTTGTCGCCGAGGGCTACATGGATGTCATTGCCATGGCCGAGGCCGGTTTCGACGCCACGGTGGCCCCTTTGGGCACGGCGATCACCGAACGGCAGTTGCAGCTTATGTGGCGCATGTCCGACGAGCCGGTGATCGCGCTTGATGGCGATAAGGCGGGGCTGCGCGCGGCGTTCCGGCTGATTGATCTGGCCATGCCCTTGCTGCAATCGGGTAAGGGGCTGCGCTTTGCCATTCTGCCGGAGGGGCAGGACCCCGACGAGTTGATCAAGGCCAAGGGGCGTGAGGCCATGCAGGAGGTGCTCGACGGGGCGTTGCCGATGGTCGCGCTGTTGTGGCGGCGCGAGACCGAGGGCAAGGTGTTCGACAGTCCCGAACGGCGCGCGGCTCTGGACAAGAGCCTGCGCGATGCCATCCGCCCGATCGCGGACCCGTCGATCAAAGGGCATTATGGTGAAATCCTCAAGGACATGCGTTTTGAACTGTTCCGTGGCAAACGCAGCGAGCAGCAAGGCGGAGGCGGAGAACGGCGCGCATGGACGCCGGGCAAGGGGCGCTTCAATGGCGGGCGGTTTGGCAAGGGGCCTGCGGTGCCGACCGAAGGGCTGAAAGCCTCGCTCATTGTCTCGGGGGACGAAACACAGGCCGATCTGATGCGCGAGGCGGTGGTGCTGGCGGTGCTTGTGAAAAACCCCGGACTGGCGCTTGATTTCCTGTCGCAACTCGAAGCGCTCCAGCCCCGGACGGAAGATCACGCGGCGCTGCTCCATGCGCTACTGACCCATGCGGAAGTCGAAGACGCCGACGAGCTACACGAAAAGATCCTCAACGATGTGGGGCGCGGCCCTCTTGACCGGCTGCTGTCGCATCCCCATGTGCAGATCACGCCGCCGGTGCGCAAGCCGGATCGCGAGGTGGCGCAGATGTGCCTCACGGAAGAACTGGCCAAGCTGAAAGCCCGTCGGGGCTACAAGGCCGAGCTGGACGAAGGTCTGGTCGATCTTCTGGCGGCGGAGGACGAGAAGGTAACATGGCGGCTCCGGCAGGCCGCCGAAGCACGCAACAAGGCAACCAAAGCGGAGGCCGAGGACAAAACGGAATTCGATACGGCCGAGAATGGTCTGGAACTGTCGCGTGACGAGCGGGATGCTTTCCGCGCCCTTCTGAACCGAATCGCGCCGGAAGGTCAGAAGTGAGAATCACCACAGGGTTGCGGCAGAAGGGTCACGGACCCGAATGAAGCGTGTCGGCAACCTATGCTGGGCTCTGGTGCATGGTTGGTTAAGGAAATATGGGTATTCGGGTGGCGAATCGCTGATTCGCGTGACATGATTCGTTCAACTCGGCTGGTCGGGCACTCGTTTTGGATGAACTCGGGCAAAGCCGCGCTTGAAGGCTCGATAGAGCCGCGCATTAAGATTAGGGGAGAGCCGCATGGCCGCTAAGGACAATGACGACGCCAAAACCGAGGATCAGGACGTGATGCTCGACGTGAGCCAGGCCGCGGTCAAGAAGATGATCAGCGAGGCGCGCGAAAAGGGCTACATCACCTACGATCAGCTCAACAAGGTTCTGCCGCCGGAACAGGTCAGCTCGGAACAGATCGAGGACGTGATGTCGATGCTCTCCGAAATGGGCATCAATATCATCGAGGACGAGGAAGCCGAGGAAGAAGAAAATTCCGGCAAAGGTGGCGAACTCGTCACCGCGAACAGCTCGCGCGAAGTGGCCGTTGCGGCGTCCGAGACCGAAAAGCTCGACCGCACCGATGACCCCGTGCGCATGTATCTGCGTGAAATGGGCTCTGTGGAGCTTCTGAGCCGCGAGGGCGAGATTGCCATTGCGAAGCGGATCGAGGCCGGACGCAACACCATGATCGCAGGGCTGTGCGAAAGCCCGCTGACCTTTCAGGCGATCACCATCTGGCATGACGAGCTTCTGTCCGAGGACATTCTCCTGCGCGACGTGATCGACCTTGAGGCCACGTTCGGCGGCGGCGTCGACGGGGACGATGAGGAAGAGAATGTTGTGGGCGGTCTCAAGACCGAAGGCGCTGCGACCAGCGGTGAGACGAAGCAGAAAGAACAGGAATACGACGCCGACGGCAATCCGATCTCCACGGATGACGACGACGATGACGAGGACGAACAGGCCAATATGTCTCTGGCCGCGATGGAAGCGGCGCTGAAGCCTCAGGTTCTGGAGACGCTGGCTCAGATTTCCGAGGATTTCGCAAAGCTGTCCGAGATGCAGGACCTGCGGATGTCCGCGACACTCAACGAGGACGGGTCCTTCTCCGAGGCCGAAGAGGCGCAATATCAACAGCTCCGTTCCGAGATCGTGACGCTGGTGAATTCGCTGCACCTCCACAACAACCGGATCGAAGCGCTGATCGACCAGCTTTACGGCATCAACAAGCGCATCATGACCATCGACTCGAACATGGTGAAACTCGCCGATCAGGCGCGGATCAACCGCCGCGAGTTCATCGAGGCTTACCGTGGTGCCGAACTGGATCCGAACTGGCTTGACCGTATGGCCGAAAAGCCGGGGCGCGGCTGGCAGATGTTCATCGAGCGCCACACGCCGAAGGTCGAGGAACTGCGCGCCGAAATGGCGATGGTCGGTCAATATGTCGGTGTCGACATCTCCGAATTCCGCCGCATCGTGCAACAGGTGCAAAAGGGTGAAAAAGAGGCCCGTCAGGCCAAGAAGGAAATGGTCGAGGCCAACCTGCGTCTCGTGATTTCCATTGCCAAGAAATACACCAACCGCGGTTTGCAATTCCTTGACCTCATTCAGGAAGGCAACATCGGCCTGATGAAGGCTGTGGATAAATTCGAATACCGGCGCGGCTATAAATTCTCCACCTATGCGACATGGTGGATTCGTCAGGCGATCACCCGTTCGATTGCCGATCAGGCCCGCACCATCCGTATTCCGGTCCATATGATCGAAACGATCAACAAGCTGGTGCGGACTGGGCGTCAGATGCTCCACGAAATCGGTCGCGAACCCACACCGGAGGAATTGGCAGAAAAGCTGCAAATGCCGCTGGAAAAAGTCCGCAAGGTGATGAAAATCGCCAAGGAGCCGATCTCTCTAGAGACGCCGATTGGCGACGAGGAAGACAGCCAGCTTGGCGATTTCATCGAGGACAAGAACGCGGTCCTGCCTTTGGATGCGGCGATTCAGGAGAACCTCAAAGAGACCACAACCCGCGTGCTCTCCTCGCTCACACCGCGCGAAGAACGCGTGCTGCGTATGCGTTTCGGGATCGGGATGAACACCGACCACACGCTCGAAGAGGTGGGCCAACAGTTCTCCGTGACCCGCGAACGGATCCGCCAGATCGAAGCGAAGGCGCTGCGGAAACTGAAACACCCCAGTCGCAGCCGCAAGCTGCGGTCGTTCCTGGATCAATAAAGTCAGAGGCGCCTCCCGAAAGGGGGGCGTTTTGCTTATGCCGAAGCTGCAATATGTTGTTTATAAACTGACATTTCCGAACGGGAAAATTTATGTTGGGATGGATATTGGTGGCTCAGGTCATTCTTTGAGGTATTTTGGGTCATGGAATAACGACCTTGTTGAAGCGGACTTTTCTACGGAAGAACTGCGTGATTTTACGCTACGCAAAGAAATTCTGTTTGAAAGCGATGACAAAAACGAAGTCCGGCGGGAAGAAATGCGGCTGATATGCGCGCTTCAGTCGAATAATCCCGAGATTGGCTATAATCTGCACCCGAAGTTTCGAAGCTGAATTGCATGTTGCCGTGTGCCCGCGCAACTCTAACCATCTGCGGCTTGCGCTTCGGGGGCAACCGCTTCAAAATGCCTTCCAAACAGGAGGCCCCATGTCCCTTTTCGCAAAACTTTTCGGTGGCAAATCGAAACCCGACGCCACGCCGAAACCCGAAAGCAAACCGGAGCTTTACGCCGCAGATTTCCGTATTTTTGTGGAGCCGATCAAAGAGGCGAGCGGCTATCGCGTCGCGGCCCGCATCGAGAAGGACATCGATGGCGTCACCAAAACCCATATGATGATCCGCGCGGATACAATGAGTTCCGAAGACGATGCGCGTGCGGCGAGCCTGCACAAAGCGCAGGTTTTCATTGATCAGATGGGAGACGGCATTTTTAGCTAAGGCCAACATGATGCCGCATGAACTTGTGCCGTGTTCTTTCTGAATAGCGTCCGGAACGGCACGGCCCCCAACGCATAAGGTGCCTATGTCTTATCCCTCTCACATACTCGTCGCCGCTGTTCTAAGCGTTGCCGCGTCGCCTGTTTGGGCGGTCTGCGCGGGCAATCAGGAGACGGTGTTCGCCTGTTCCCTCGGGGCCAAGCAGGTGGAGCTATGCCTGACCCCAACTGAGGATCGCGTCACCTACCGCTTTGGACCCGCACAGGCCCCCGAGATCGAACTGACGCGCGACTTTGACGAGATATCGATGCAGCCGTGGCATGGCATTGGGCGCACGATTTGGGATCGTGTGACCATACCCAACGGCGATTATTCCTATAGCCTGTCGTGGTCCCTCGACAAAATTGACCAAGAGATATCAGGCGGGATTGAGGTTGCCCGCGGAGAGACTGTCTTGGCCTCTTTGACCTGCGTGGGTGCGGGTGAGAGTGGCGCGATTATGGGGCGGCTTGAGACCTTGAGCTTTGCGATGCAGGATGCGGGGTTCTGTCGCTCCGAGACATACGAGGCCTTGCGAGAGGGGCCATGCGAATGAGCCACCATTTGTTCGAGTTTTCCACACATGGGTCGGGCCTCTATGAGATCACCGACGATCTGGCGCGCTGGGTCGCAGGCGAGGGGTCAATGGAGGCGGTGCTCACCGTGATGGTGCAACATACGTCGGCCTCTCTCGTCATTCAGGAAAATGCCGACCCCGAGGTGCAGACCGATCTCGCGGCGTTTTTTCACCGGCTGGTGCCGCCGACAACCGACCCGTCCATGTCCTATTTGACCCATACCTATGAAGGGCCGGACGATATGCCTGCGCATATCAAATCTGCGCTGTTGCCCACGTCTATCACAATTCCTGTCATTGCGGGGCGTATGGCGCTTGGAACGTGGCAGGGAGTTTACCTTTTCGAACATCGCACCCGTCCGCATGTCCGGCGCGTCATGGCGGTTCTGCGATAGGAGGTCTGCCGGATTTTTGCGCCTACTACATCTTGGGTTGCATTTTTGATCTACCCAAATTGTGGCCTGCCCCCTATAGTGCCTGTGGATAACTGGGGCATAGACCCCAGATGATTGAGGCAGTGATGAAATAAGGGGGCGCGGATGCGTTGTCCATTTTGCGGAAATGTTGATACCCAGGTGAAAGACAGTCGTCCGGCTGAGGATCATGTTGCGATCCGGCGGCGGAGGTTCTGTTCGGCCTGTGGCGGACGTTTCACCACCTATGAACGTGTGCAGCTGCGCGACCTTGTTGTTGTTAAAACCAATGGTCGCCGCGAAGATTTCGATCGCGACAAGCTGGAGCGCTCCATCCGGATCGCGGTGCAGAAACGCCCGATTGAACCGGAGCGTCTCGACCAGATGATTTCCGGCATTGTGCGGCGTCTGGAAAGCATGGGCGAGACGGATATACCGTCGAAAATCATTGGTGAGATCGTCATGGAAAGCCTCGCCCGGATCGACACCGTGGCCTATGTGCGCTTTGCTTCCGTCTATAAAAACTTCCAGGCCGCAGATGATTTTGACAAATTTGTCAGTGAGTTGCGCCCGGACACCAAGTCTGACGAATGACCGGCCTGAGTGACGTGCGCCATATGCGCCACGCGTTGTCTCTGGCGGCACGCGGGCTTGGGCGCACATGGCCGAACCCTGCGGTCGGCTGCGTTATTGTCAAAGATAATCGCATTGTCGGGCGGGGCTGGACCCAGCCTGGCGGTCGGCCTCATGCCGAGGCGATGGCGCTTGCCCAAGCGGGGGATGCCGCACGCGGCGCAACGGCCTATGTCACCTTGGAACCCTGTTCCCATCACGGCAAAACACCACCTTGTTCCGAGGCGCTGATCGCGGCGGGCCTGTCCCGTGTGGTTGTCGCCTTGGGTGACCCCGATCCGCGCGTGAACGGAAGAGGTTTTGCAAAGCTGCAAGAGGCGGGGATCGCAGTCACGACCGGCGTTCTGGAGGCGGAGGCCAGAGCGCAACAGGAGGGGTTTCTCTCGAAAGTGACGCTGGGGCGTCCCATGGTGACACTGAAACTCGCGATGTCTTGGGACGGGCGGATCGCCACGGCCACGGGGGAGAGCCAATGGATCACAGGTCCGCTGGCCCGTCGTCGCGTTCATGCCATGCGGGCCACGCATGACGCGGTTCTGGTGGGCGGCGGCACGGCGCGGGCGGATGATCCGAGCCTGACGGTGCGCGGGCTTGGGGTCTCGCACCAGCCTGTGCGCGTGGTCATGTCGCGCCGCCTTGACCTGCCGCTTACGGGGCATCTGGCGCGCACGGCACAAGAGATTCCGGTCTGGATTCTTCACGGACCTGAGGTGGATGACGCTCTGAAATCCGCATGGCAGGGGCTTGGCGCAGACCTGATCGAAGCCTCTGTTATTGCAGGGAATATTGATCCGAAATCGGCATTTGAAGCCTTGGGCGCACGCGGTGTGACGCGGGTGTTTTGCGAGGGCGGCGGGGCGCTGGCGGCGTCGCTTTTGTCGGCGGATCTGGTGGATCGTGTGGCGCTGTTCACCGCAGGGCTGGCCATCGGCGCGGAAGGCCGTCCGGGGCTGGGCGCGCTGGGGCTTGACCGGTTGTCAGCCGCAACACGTTACCAGCTTGAAAGCGTGGAGCAGCTTGGGCCCGACACATTAAGCCAGTGGCGGCGCGGGCCTGCGCATGGTGAAGGGCCGAACGAATAGCGTCCTAACTCTCTGATTTTCAATAAAACACTCTAGCGAAGCCCAAGCACGGCGGCGCGGAACTGGCGCAGTTTTGCCAGCGCATATTGCAGGGCGCGACTGCGTCCCTGCGGTGCGATGGCGAGCTGTTCGAGCGCCTCTTCGGGCGCCAGCGCGGCCCCTGTTTCAGGGGCGAAATACCGCGGATAGTCGAGCAGAACCGCATGGGCAAGCCCCATAAGATCGGGTCCGGCATTGCGTCGGATAGGCGTCGGACTTCTGTCGGACGTCAAACCCCATCCGGCATAAAAGGGCGCACCGGTGCAGGTCACAGGCTTGTGGCGGAGCAGGGCCTCGAATCCGATGAGTGAGGTCATGGTCCAGACCTCGTCACAGGCCTCGATCAGGTGCAAAGGATCCGCCTTTGCGGCAATCACATCCGCGATCTCTTGCGCCTCGGGCACCTTGCCACGCCGCAGACCGGCTTCCACATCAGGGTGTGGTTTGTAGATGAGTATCGCTTCGGGATGCGCGGCGCGGGCGGCGGTCAGAAGATCGAGATTGGTGGAAATCTCGCCTGCGGCACATTGGATCGAGGCATCGTCCTCAACCTGTCCGGCGACGAGAATGCGATGCCCCTCCGGCAGATCCGGCAACCCGTCGCCAACATTGTATTTGCTCAACCGCAAACGCGTCAGGCGCTGGACGAAACGCTCGATCCGGTGGCGCTGATGCGGGGTCAATTCGGCGCGGGCGGTGATGAGTTGTTCGAGCCGTGAGGGCCGTGTCGGGTCAAAGTAGATGCCCGTATCATCAAGCACCAGAGACAGGGGCCGCACCAGAGCCGCGCCCAAACCGCGCGAGCGCAGGAACCCGTCTTCGAGCCGCACCTCGGCCTCCGGCGCGCGCCCCCAAGCGATGTGGCGAAGCCCTGCGGCCTTGTGGCGGGCGATGCTGTCGGGGGCATCGGTGAAGATGATCTGCGACCTGCCGAGATAACGGCGTAGGAAAGGGCGTTTCCACGGCAGGATGTTGGAGGCGACATAACCCGCCGCATCCTCCGTTACGGCGCGTTGGCGGGCTTCAAGGCGGGCGAGGAGGTCTTCAATCTCCACCCCCTCATCTCCCGCGCGCCATTGGGGGGCCATCATGAGGGCGGCGCAAAAGAGCTGGACGCGGGTCAGGCGGCGGGTCGCATAAGGGTCGGGGCGCTCGTCCTGTGTCAGGCCAAGGCTGCTATACCAAGGCTGCCCGAAAACGCGGGGCCGATGTCCGGCGAGAATGGCGTCGAAACCGTAACCGGCGCTGTGGGTGTAGACGGCGGTCGCGTTTTCCAGAAGGGGATAGAGCGCGCTGTCTTCGGAAAGCAGGATGATCCTAGGATCGTCATGGGCGGTGAAATACCCGTCGGGGCAGGGCAGGATTGCAACCTGCGCATTGAGGATCTCCGTCTGGGCGAAGACCAGCATTTCGGCCATATCGGCCTCGCTCGGGGCCTTTTCTGCAGTTCTGGGCTGATCCAGAACGAGCACATATGGAACATCTGGCAGGGCATCCTGCGAAGGAGGGGTCGCAAATTTGGACAAATTCAACGAAACCAGCCATGCCATCGCATCGCGTGCGCGATTGAGTAACGCGCTGTCATCCAGAGGGCTGCGGGTGAGCAGGGCGTCCCAGTCTTCCAGCGAGGCGTAGGAGAGATCGGGCTCGTCCTGCACACGTTCGAACAGCAAGGGAGGCGCAAAGGAAAGCCGCCCCGACAGATGATGCGGGGCGGCTTGGGATGCGTTGCGGTCGGGATCGACCATCGGGTCTATTCGCCGATGCTGGCCAGCGAGTCGACAGAGCTGGTGGCGCCGGTAATTGCACCCAGAGTTTTCTGCCATTGGGTGAACGGCGCTTCGGTGACATAGATCGTATCGCCATCGCGGATCAGGAAGTCGCGGGCAAGGAACAGGCCGTTCGGCTGGGTCAGGTCCAGCATGTAGATCATGCGCTGGGGACCGACCAGATCATCGCGGCCAAGCACCTGTTTGGCGATCGCTTCAGGTTCGTTGCGGAACACGAAAACCCCTGTGGGATCGGCGGAATTGGTTTGCAGCCCGCCGACTTGGGCGATGGCTTCAATCGCGGAGAGATTGCGGGTCTCGAAATTGATGACGCTTTGACCGCCTGTGGCCCCAAGTGCAGTGAAGGAGCGCGGATCGGCTTCGACGAGGATGCGGTCGCCGTCGCGCAGCGGGATGTCGTATTTCGGATTCTTGTAGAGGTCTTCAAACCAGACCGTGCCGGATTTGCTGCCACGAATAACTTTGACCTGCGCGATATCCGGATCGACGGCGACACCGCCGGCTTGTGCCAGCATGGCGGTCAGGCGACGGGTGGGGCGCTGGATCGGGTAGACGCCTTGACCTGCAATCTGGCCGGTGATGGTGACGGTGGCCCCGTCTCCTGCGGCGCGTGTGACCATGACCTGCGGATCGGGGGTCTGGGTGTCGAGCTTTTCGGTGATGATGCGGCGGATGGCCTCGGGGCTGTTGCCTGCGGCTTTGATGCGTCCGGCATAGGGCACGAAGATGAAGCCGCTGCCGTCGACCTGAACTTCGGAGAGGACGGTGGCGTTGGCACCCTGACCGGCCAGCAGCCCGTCATCGACGTTTTCCCAGATCGTCAGCGACAGCACGTCGCCTGCGGCAATGGTGTCGGAGCCGACAACGCCTGCGTTCTGGAAGGCGGAGGAGAAGCCGAGTTCTTCGGTGATGGCGGTGGCCGTTGTGACGTGGTCATTGACGGCCACGACAAAGGAATCGCCTTGCTCCAGAACGGAGCCTGCAAAAATCTCTTTCTTGTTGGGGCCGGATCGTGGAAGGCCGCAAGCCGACAGACTCGCGGTGATGGCAACTAGCGCCACAGCGCGGGTGATGCGCGATGTCAGGATTTGCACAGCTCGAACTCCTCTGCCCCAAATTTTTATCGGGTTTAATCGACACGTTAACCAAAGGCGACATAAAAATCCACTGTGAGGGGCATCTCGGGCGGGAACGTTCGGTCAAGTGTTGCGCGCAAGACGCGGCGGTCATAGGGAATGTGGTGATTTGGAAATTTCTCTCAGGATATAGGGGGCTACGCGGCGATGTTGAGGCCGGTTTGGCGGGGGCTCAGGTCTAATTGACCACGCGCAGAGGCTGGCGCGGCGGGGCGGAGCCGGAGATCAGGGCCGCATCGGGGGCCTCTTTGGAGAGCATCAGATCCACCACGAGGCGCAGGAGTTGCCGCCGTCCCCGTTTGGAATAGAACCCGCCGGGCACTTGCGAGGTTTCCAGAAGGAATTGCCGGTAATCGCGATAGGCGCGGGTGTCGGGCCGTTCGGGGCGGGCGAAGAACTCGTCCAGCGGTTGATGGGAGACGAATTCGGGCTTGTCATAGACCGCACGTCCCAGAATGCGCAGGGGTATCCCCAGCGAGAGGACCTGTTGTCCGGCGGTGGAATTGACCGTGACGGCGGAGCGGGCGCTGTGCAGCAGGCGTTGCAGCTTGCCGCCACGCACGAAATGCACGCGGGACTCGACGCCGAACTGGGCCGCGAGGCGGCGGATTTCATGGCGCAGGTTGCGCCGGTCGTTTTCCAGAGGGTGTGCCTTGAATACGAGGTGGTGATGCTGTGGTGCGCCTTTGGCAAAGCCTTCGATCACATCGGCGATGAATTCGGGCATGGTCGCATAGGGGCTATGGACCTGAAAGCTGGTGTCATGTTCGAGCTGCAGCAAGGCGATATGGAAGGGATGTCCGGCGGCAAGGATGGCGCGTGTGTGCCATGCCCGCGAGAGCCTGTGCAGCGGCATCAGGGTCAGGCGTTTGAAATACAGCAGGAATTCCTTGGTCACGGGCAGCTCGCGGTGGCCGCGATAGTGTTTGAACGCGGAGTTCCGGAACATCACGAACCAGTGGTAGAGCGCGCCGTAAAAGATGTGCTGGCGCATGTCGCCCCAATGGGCGGGGGGCTCGATACTGTCGTGTTCGATCTTGGCCAGAGCCTTGCGCATATCCTCGACGGAGAGCGACATGAGGGTGGAGTTGCCGTTCGATCCGTTGCGCTCGTAGGACACCCAGTAGGGGCGGATGTAGCCCTCTTCGAACACATGGATGGTCAGGCCAAGCGCGCGGGCCTTCTCGATTGCAAGCGCATGGACGGGGCGGGTGTCGCCGTAAAGCACGATGTCGGTGACGGATTTCTCGCGGACAATCTCGGCAAATCGCTCGGGCCAGTGGTCGGCCGGTTCGGTGTAGGGCAGAAAGCTCCGGCTGGAGAACCAGAAGGCACGGTCGCCCGCATTGAACCCCACACGCCAGACCGACGCACCTGCCGCGCGCAGCATCTTGCCAAGCGCCCAGAAGAACGGCCCGTGCGGTCCTTGCAACATCAGGAATACCCGTTTCTCGGCGGAGGCAGGAACGTCTGTGGGTTTCATGGGCATAGGATGTGCAAACGATTGTGTTTCAGGAAGATACGCGGGGTTTACCTTGAGTTAACCTCTGTGTGGCGCGAAAGTAAGGCGGAAATGTGGCATTTCCTTCCCCGTGCTTTTCTTCGTGCTCATCCCAGAGACACGATCCTGTGGCGCGATACGGTCTTTGGGGGACGACGGGTAAGCGACGGGCAAGTGCCGCCCCCACCCGCAACGCGCGACTTGCAGCGGCGCGCGCGGGGCGCTACCTCTGGCACGGACACAAACGCCTGCGCCCGCCTGTCACTGGCGCGGGGTATCATCTGGAGAGAGCATGTTCACAGGGATCATCACGGATATCGGCACGGTTCTGGAACTGGAAAAACGCGGGGATCTGCGGGCGCGGATCGGCTGTGCCTATGATGTCGACGGGATCGAGATCGGCGCGTCGATTGCCTGTGATGGCGTGTGCCTCACGGTGGTCGCGCTTGGAACCGAGCCGCAAAACTGGTTCGACGTGGAAATCTCTGCGGAAAGCGTGTCGAAAACCAACATCGGCGCGTGGCAGACCGGCAAAAAGCTCAATCTTGAGCGGGCGTTGAAACTTGGCGACGAGTTGGGCGGGCATATCGTGTCGGGCCATGTGGACGGTGTGGCGCAGATCACGGCGATGGTGGACGAGGGCGACAGCACAAGGATCAGCTTTGACGCCCCCGAATCGCTGGCCAAATTCATCGCGCCGAAAGGCTCGGTCGCGCTCAACGGCACGTCCCTGACCGTGAACGAGGTGGAAGGCACCAGCTTTGGCATCAATGTCATTCCACACACGCAAGAGGTCACCACATGGGGCGGCGTGGCCGTGGGCGACAAGGTCAATCTCGAGATTGACACGCTGGCGCGCTATGTAGCGCGACTTCAGGAGTGGCAGGGCTGAGTTTCGCCTGACGGGAATTTTTCATAAACTGCGTAAAAAAGCTGCATCAACAGGTGCGGCAATTCTCTGGCGTTTGGCGGCGCAACCTTGTACGGAAAGGCGACCGAATTCCCGAAAAGGCCCGCCTGAGACTCATGCCCGACAATACCAAGCCGACCCCCGACAGCTACGAAGCCGCAATCTCGCCGATTGAAGAGATCATCGAAGATGCCCGCAACGGGCGGATGTTTATCCTCGTTGATCACGAAGACCGCGAAAACGAAGGCGATCTGGTGATCCCCTCGCAGATGGCGACGCCGGAAGCGATCAACTTCATGGCCACCTACGGGCGCGGGCTGATCTGTGTCACGCTGACCGGCGAGCGGATTGATGCGCTGGGCCTGCCGATGATGGCCTCCAACAACTCTTCGCGTCATGAGACGGCCTTTACGGTTTCCATCGAGGCGAAAGAGGGCGTGTCCACCGGCATTTCCGCCCATGACCGTGCCCGCACGGTGGCTGTGGCGATTGATCCGTCGAAAACTGCTGACGACATTGCCACGCCGGGCCATGTTTTCCCGCTGCGTGCGCGTGACGGTGGCGTGCTTGTCCGCGCCGGTCACACCGAGGCGGGTGTCGATGTGGCGCGTCTGGCGGGGTTGATGCCCTCGTCGGTGATCTGCGAGATCATGAAGGAAGACGGCACCATGTCGCGTCTGCCCGATCTGGTGGCTTTCGCGCAGATGCACAATCTCAAGATCGGCACGATTTCCGACCTGATCGCCTATCGCCGCCGCCACGACAATCTCGTGACGAAAACCGAAGAACGTCCGGTTGTCTCCGAGTTCGGCGGCGACTGGAATATGCAGGTTTACACGGATGACCTGCACGGGGCCGAACATATTGTTCTGGTCAAGGGTGATGTTTCTGACGGTGCGCCGGCTTTGGTGCGGGTGCATAACCTGAACCCGCTCGAAGATGTTCTGGGCATTGGCAAGACCTCGCGCGAGATCGAAGGCGCGATGGAAGTGATCGCCGAAGAAGGCCGCGGTGTGATCGTGCTGTTGCGGGACACACGGATGAAACTGGCGGAAGAGGATGAAGAGGCCTCCCCGCAAACCTTGCGCCGCTACGGGCTCGGAGCGGAAATCCTTGCGGCCATCGGGCTGAGCGAGCTGATCCTTGTGACCGACAGCCCGCAGCCGAAAGTGCCGGGGCTGGATGCCTTCGGTCTTGAAATCGTTGGCACGCGCAGAATCACGAAAGGGGCATAACCATGGCTGCCGCTGAAGAGCATTACATTCTCGACCTTCCGACATTCGAAGCGCCTGTAAAGCTGCTGATCGTCGTTGCGCCTTATTACAAGGACATTGCCGACGAGTTGGTTGCAGGGGCCAAGGCCACGATTGAAGCGGCGGGCGGCACATGGGATCTGGTTGAGGTGCCCGGTGCGCTCGAAGTTCCAACCGCGATTTCGATTGCCGACAAGATGTCCAATTTCGACGGCTACGTTGCGCTGGGCTGCGTCATTCGCGGCGAAACCACCCATTATGAGACCGTGTGTAACGACAGTTCGCGCGCGCTTCAGTTGATGGGATTGCAGGGGATTTGCATCGGCAATGGCATCCTGACGGTTGAAAATCGCGAACAGGCGGTGGTGCGTGCCGAGAGCAAAGGGCAAAATAAAGGCGGCGGCGCTGCGGCTGCGGCCTTGCATCTCATCGCACTTTCGCGCAAATGGGCTGCTCCGAGCAAGGGCGTGGGCTTCCATTCCGACGCGATCAAACTTGCCGGACAAGCGACAGGACCGAAAAACGCATGACTTCTAACGACACTGGCGAGAACGCACGTCTGAAACCGCCCACCAAGCGCGAGATGAAATCCGCAGCGCGGCTCTATGCCACGCAGGCGCTGTTTCAGATGGAAGCGGCGGATATGACCGTCGACAAGGTGCGCCGCCAGTTCTACGATCATTTCTTTGGTCTGGAGACCGAGGAAGAGGGCACATTTATCGACGGCGACAGTGACCTGTTCCACGAGATCACCGAGATTGCCGTGAACGATCAGGCGAAGATCGACCAGATGACCGACCGTGCTTTGGTGGCGAAATGGCCGATTGCGCGGATCGATTCGACGCTGCGCGCCTTGTTCCGTGCGGCAGGCGGCGAGCTTTTGTCCGGTCGGACGCCGCCCAAGGTGGTGATTGTCGAGTTTGTGGATGTGGCGAAGGCCTTTTATCCCGATGGCCGCGAGCCGAAATTCGTCAATGCTGTGCTGGATCATATGGCCCGCGAAGTGAAGCCGGAAGCCTTTTAAGGCTTTCGTCTGGAACGAGCAAATCCGACGTGAGAAGTGAAGCCGGAAGCCTTTTAAGGCTTTCGTCTGGAACGAGCAAAACTGACGTGAGAAGTGAAGCCGGAAGCCTTTTAGGCTTTCGTTCAACGCGATCCCAAAACATGAAAAACCCGACCGGTTAAGGTCGGGTTTTGTCGTTTTTAAAGAGTGGTCTCAGACTTCAAGCGGTGTCTCGGAGCGGGTCCATGCCAGCGGTTTGAAGACCTCGTCCACGGGCGTTTCCGCAACGTGGTTGACGTAGTTCGAGATGGTTTTCTGCGCCATGCCGAGGATCACGTCCAGCACCGCGCGGTGGCCGTAACCGGCTGCGAAAAACGCGTCCAGCGTCTCTTCGCTGACAAAACCGCGCTCGCGGACCATCTTCACGGTAAATGTGCGCAGGGCCTCAAGTTTTTCTGTCGGCAGCGGCGTCTCGTCACGCAGGGCGTTGGAGATTTCGTCGGACACTTTCATCATCTTGGCGATGCCTGTGTGCGCGGGCACGCAGTAATGACATTCGTTCTCGACGTTGATCGACTGCCAGACCACGGTCAGCTCGTCGGCGTCAAATTCGGTTTCGGTGAAGAGGCGGTGAAGGATCTGGTAGGCTTCAAAAGCCTGCGGGCTTTCGGCCAGAACCTTGTGCAGACCGGGGTAACGGCCAAAGGCTTTGAGGGAGCCTTCCAACAGGGCTTTGGAGCCTTCAGGTGCGGAATCGGTGTCATGGGAAGGGAAGGGAGTCATGTGCAGTCCTTTTTGAAATCGTTTGCTTGGGACTGTGATACGTTGTTTTTGAGTGATTGCTCAAGTTATTTATTGAGTGATCACTCAAATGTAATCGAAACGTCACTTTCTGACACAATCAGCCCTCGCACGAGGCAGGCAAAGACCACACGCGACGACGTGCCGCGTTGCCGGGGGCAGATTTCGCAGTGGTTTTGTGATAGAGGTGACAGCGTCAGGTTCAGGAGGCCGTTTATGCCCAAACTCGTTAAACTCTATATCACGCAGGTGCTGATCGGCTTTGCCATCGCGGCGGGATTTGTGGGGATGCTGCTGTATTTCAACGTCGCGAATCTCTGGCATCTCGTGACCCATAACGACGCGGGCATCATTGCGGTGATCGTGTTGTGGTTTGCCAACGGGATCGTGTTCTCCGGCGTGCAATTCGCCATCACGATCATGCGCATGGCCGATAGCGAGGAGGATGACCAAGGCGGCAAACGCGACGATCTTCCTCTGGCCGCGCTGGAACCGGTTCCGGTCGAGGCCACGGCAAACCGCCGTTAAGCCTCTGTGTTTAAAGAACAACGCCCAAACAAAAACGCGCCCCGAATCGAGGGCGCGTTTTGGTATGGCGGCGGGGGACCGCAGCATCCGTAGCGACGCGTATGCTCCCGAAGCCTGATATATCAGGTGGGCACCAGATAACAGAACCACGGTCCTGACAGAGCCAGCTCCCATTCGGTTGCTTAAGGCCACCGGAGTCTTGCGCCCATGTGTACGTAACGAGCAGATCCCGCCTGCACCCGCAGATAGGGCGTTGCAGGGCGAAGGACAAGGGGCAGGGCGTTGAATTTCTCCGCTCCTTGGGTCAGGTTCTTCTTATGTCCGATCTTGATCCGTCCTCCACAGCCGCCCCGATGCAAGCGGGCCAAATTCTCGCCCGTGGGGTCTGCCGTCACTTGCGCGGCTACGGCTTTGCCTGTGTGGAGGAATTTGTGCCCGCCCGCGGCCTGCGCGTCGATGTCATGGCGCTGGGACCGAAAGGCGAGGTCTGGGTGATCGAATGTAAATCAAACCGCGCCGATTTCACCTCGGATCAAAAATGGCAGGGCTATCTGGACTGGTGCGACCGCTATTTCTTTGCGGTCGATGCCGGATTTCCGGTCGAAATCCTGCCGGATGAGGCGGGGCTGATTCTCGCGGACGGCTACGGCGCGGAGATCATACGCCACCCCGAGGAGGCCAGACTGCCCGCCGCCAGACGCAAGGCGCTCCATTTGAATGTCGCCCGCACGGCGGCCACACGGTTACAGAGCTACCGTGATCCGGGTGTGGCGGGGATGTTCAAGGATATATAGGGCTTTCCGTGGGGGAAATACTCCCGCCGGAGGCACGTGACAGCGGCGCGATCACTTGACCTTGCGGGCCTGAGCGGCGGCGGCACGGAGTTCTTCGGCAATTTCTTCGGCTTCTTCCGGTTCGAAATCCATCGGAATTTCAATGCCGCCTGTGGCCTCGATAAACATGCGCACCATACCCAGCGAGGTCGGCCCGATCTGGAGATTGGCTTCGATGTCTTTTTCCGAGTTGATGCCCATGGTCCGTGGCTCCCTTATGGATTAACCCGCATTTAAGGCTTTGACGCGCCGGAGGCAAGCCGGCTCTGCCTTGTGGCGCGGCGCACCGGCCCCCGTGGCATGGCTTTGTTATGGCTTTCGCGAAAAACATAGCGGCTTTGTGGCATTTTTGCTGAAACTGCCTCTTGCATTCACGGGCACAGGACAGTACATCCCCCGTCAGTGCCGCCTTAGCTCAGTAGGTTAGAGCGCCTGATTGTGGATCAGGAGGTCCCCCGTTCGAGCCGGGGAGGTGGTACCACCCTTCTTCTTCATCTCCGGCTTTATATCCGTCACGGCTAACGCGGCAGGTTTTTCTGCGCCTGCGAAGGCTTTTGTGCGCGGATGTCCCTCCTCGTTTTCCCCTCTCTGAGCCCGCGACAAAGACGCCGGAGCCCTGACGCTCATATCGGCGTCTGAGTCTGTCTGCGTTGCCTGTCCTCTTTGAACGCGCCGCGCGGGGTAGAGCTATGCTGCAGTCTTCAGCCCTTTGACTTGTATGGAGAAAAGCCACCTCCTGCGCAGCCTGCGACAAAATGTAGCAATTTTGGCAATTTCATGCTAATATTTCAGAAAGGGAGGACAATATGCATCTTTATTTCGTTGGAGCGATCTATTCGGCTTTGGTCTTTTTGCCAGTCCTGTTGCTCGCATTCGCAGCACATGAATGCTGCAAGGGCGAGGCGGACGGGCGCGTCTAGGACAAGCCCATGAAAATCGCCTGATGAGCCACGGGGTTTCAGGGTTCATAAGGCTGGAACGCGGCGCAGGGGAGGGCGTCGCGTTCTCTATTTTCAGGACGTCATGTGTAGAGTCTCGCTATGCAGGCGGGACTTTCTTCTGTGGTTTTAATCCACGGCCTTGGTCTACGGCTCTAGTCTAAGGTGATCCGCTGTTGCAGCGCGCCGGTTCCGGCGTTGAAGATCAGGATTTCATCCCCCGCGACAACCGCAATCCAGTCCGCGCCACGGGTCACAGCCTCCGGTTCGACACCATCCGGCAGGGCCAGCGTGTCCGGCCAGTCCGGTGCGGGCGCGTCAAAATCCGGGAAGCGCGTGACAAGCAGGCCGATCAGCACTAGAAACCCGACAATCATCACCCCGAGAAGTCCGGTGACCAGCCGTCGCAACAGCGTCAGCCCTGCCGCTTCTTTCGGGTCCATCTCGAAGCCCTTGTCTGTCGGATCATCCATGCCTGTGACCACCGTTACCTTTGCCATTGCGGAGAACCCGCCCAAACGTCTTGATAAGGCGATTGCCCGCGATGTGCCAGAAGAAGCCACGCTGTCGCGGTCACGCTTGGTGAAATTGCTCGCCGAGGGGGCGGTGAAGCTCAACGGGGTCGTGGTGAGCGACCAGAAGGGCAAGGTCAAAGAGGGCGACCGGATCGAGATCACGGTGGAAGAGGCCACGGAGATCGAACTCAAGGCCGAAGATATTCCTCTGGATGTGATCTATGAGGACGACGACCTGATCGTGGTGAACAAACCGGTCGGCATGGTGGTGCATCCTGCGCCGGGTTCGCCGTCGGGTACTTTGGTCAATGCTTTGATGCACCATTGCGGCGAGAGCCTGTCGGGGATCGGCGGGGAAAAACGCCCCGGCATTGTGCACCGGATCGACAAGGACACGTCGGGGCTTTTGGTTGTGGCCAAATCCGACAAGGCGCATCAGGGGCTGGCCAAGCAATTCGAGAAACACACGGTCGAGCGCAAATATTACGCGCTGGTTTACGGGGCACCGGACCCGATGGACCCGCGTCTGCGGGGGGTGAAGGGCGTAAGTTTCGAAGGTTCGAACATCTTGCGCATCACGACCCTTCTGGGGCGTCACAAGACGGATCGTCAGAAACAGGCCGTGTCTTTTACCGAGGGACGCCATGCCATCACTCGCGCACGGGTTCTGGACCTCTTCGGGACGCCGCCGCAACTGGCGCTTGTGGAATGTTGGCTGGAGACCGGACGGACGCACCAGATTCGGGTGCATATGGCCCATGCGGGGCACGGGCTTGTCGGGGACCAGACCTATGGCGGGCGGCGCAAGCTCAACCACAAGGCGCTGTCCGAGGCGGCGCGCGAGGCGGTGGACCACTTCCCGCGTCAGGCGCTTCATGCGGCGGTGCTGGGTTTTGTCCACCCTGTCAGCGGCGAGGAAATCCGGTTCGAGGCTCCTCTGCCCGACGACATGCAGCAGCTTCTCGATCACCTCTAAGCGCATATGGCTCAATGTATGGGCGGGCCTGCGTTGGAGTGTAACAAAGGCCACATGGTTGTGAGATCGGTGAAATCTTGACGCTTTTGCTTGGAGACCTGCCGGAATATCGGTCATTCTCCGTTCAAACCTTGCAGACAGGGTGTTTTGCGAAAGATTCCGGAAACCGGATGTTCGGGACGCACCATGCAACGTATTGATGTAACGCCTCTTTCACGACCGACTTGGAAATCAAGGGATGTGTGGAAAGGCATTGGGAAATGTGTCGCGGCCCCTTGAAAGTGCAAATGTGCTTTCCTAAGTGGAATGTTAAGTCTTGTTACATAGACATGAAGTCAGGGCGCCGAGACGCGGGGAGATGTGAGACATGAGTAATTACACAAATTTGCCGGCTCCGAGTCCGGAACAGGGTCTGAACCGGTATTTGCAGGAAATCCGCAAGTTCCCGATGCTGGAACCCGAAGAGGAATACATGCTGGCCAAACGCTGGGTGGATCACGAGGATGCCGCTGCGGCGCATAAACTTGTGACTTCCCACCTGCGACTGGCTGCCAAGATCGCTATGGGCTACCGCGGCTATGGTTTGCCGCAGGCCGAAGTGGTCTCCGAGGCCAATGTGGGCCTGATGCAGGCGGTGAAACGCTTTGATCCGGAAAAGGGCTTCCGCCTGTCGACCTATGCGATGTGGTGGATTCGCGCGAGTATTCAGGAATATATCCTGCGCTCGTGGTCGCTGGTGAAACTCGGCACGACATCGGCGCAGAAGAAACTGTTCTTTAACCTGCGCAAGGCCAAGGCGCGGATCGGTGCATTCGAGGATGGCGATTTGCGTCCCGAAAACGTGAAACAGATCGCGCATGATCTGGGTGTGACCGAGGCGGAAGTCGTCTCGATGAACCAGCGGATGGCAGGGGGTGATGCCTCTTTGAACGCCACCGTCGGCAGCGATGACGAAGGCTCCGCGCAATGGCAGGACTGGCTTGAGGACGAAAACGCGAATCAGGCCGCCGATTATGAAGCCCGCGATGAAATGGACACGCGGCGCGAGTTGCTGGTGAAGGCGATGGAAGTGCTCAATGATCGGGAAAAAGACATCCTGATGCAGCGTCGCCTGAAGGACCAGCCCGTGACATTGGAAGAACTGTCCGGCCAATATAACGTGTCGCGCGAACGTATCCGCCAGATTGAAGTGCGGGCGTTTGAAAAGCTGCAAAAGCGGATGCAGGAACTGGCGAAAGAGCAGGGACTTCTGGAAAGCGTCTGATCGCCGGATGCGGAAAATTCTGTCAAAGGGGTGGCCGAGGCTGCCCCTTTTTCTTTGTTTCGATCCGGCGCATGATGGCGCTGACATGGGCGTAGAACATTGCGCAAGACCTGAGACGCAGGTGTGCGGGAGGCGCTACACAGCCTGTTGATGCGGCGCGCTTTTCGCCCGATGAAAGAGGAGGATGAAAGATGACACCCGTCCGTTTTGGCGTTCTGGGCGCTTCGAAATTTGCGCTCGAACATATGTCGCGTGCGATCCATGAGGCGGAAGGGGCGGTGTTTGCCGCTCTGGCCACCTCGTCGGAAGAAAAAGCTGCACCGTTTCGGGCATTCAACCCCGCGTTGCGCGTGTTCACCGATTACGATGCCATGCTGGCCTCGGACGAGATCGACGCGGTGTATATCCCGCTGCCCAACCATTTGCATATTGCGTGGAGCCTCAAGGCGTTGGAGGCCGGAAAACATGTGCTGTGTGAAAAGCCTGTGGCAATGCAGGCGCAAGACATCGACCGGTTGATCGCCAAGCGCGACGAGACGGGGCTGTTGGCGGCAGAGGCCTATATGATCGTGCATCACCCGCAATGGCAGCGGGTGCGGGAGGTTCTGGCCGCTGGAGAGATCGGCGCGTTGGCGCGTGTCGAGGCGGCGTTCTCCTATGACAACCGCGATGCGCAGAACATCCGGAACCGTCCGGAGACTGGCGGCGGGGCCTTGGGCGATATTGGTGTCTATGCTCTGGGCTGCGCGCGCTATGCCAAGGGCGAGGAGCCTCTGGAGATCACCCGCGCCGCCATCACGCGCGAGCATGGGGTGGATGTCACGGCGGATGTCTCGGCCCGTTTCCCGTCGTTTGCCTATCATGGCTATGTCTCCATGCGGATGGCCCCGTTTCAGGAGGTCCGGTTCCATGGTCAGGAAGGTGTGATCGTGCTGAAAACCCCGTTCAACGCCGGTGTTGCGGGTGTGGCCGCGATCGAGATTCGCGACGCCACAGGCACCATGCGGGTCGAGCAATTCCCGCGTGTGCGCCAATATGTGTGTCAGGTGGAAAACTTTGTCCGCACCCTGCGCGACGGGGTGGCCTATCCGTGGAGCTTGGAAGATGCGCGCGGCACACAGGCGATGATCGACATGGTTTTTGATGCGGATCAAGGCGGAAGGGGCTGATTTGCGCTATTCTCTAGATGTTGGAACGGCAAAGGAGGATGACATGAGCATGTCTCGCAAAACCGGCCCGAACAACGCGGAGGAGCCGCCCGTTTAGCGCGTTCCGGCTCTTGTGAACGGACCCTTGGAGGGATGTCTGGTGACGGGAGCGGGGAGAAGGCTTTGAGGGTGTGCGCCTTGAATGGCGGTCCTCAGGGAGGTTATCGGACGGGCGCCCTTGATCGGGCGCCCGATTTTTTTTGCGGAAGGTGTTAGTCCGGCAAAATCCGGCGCAGGACGCGGATCATATTGCCGCCCATGACGCTGGCAATCTCCGCCTCGCTCAATCCCTGATCCATCAACGCCTGTGTCAGCGCGGCGAGTTCGGAACTGTCGAATTCCACCGCGACAGAGCCGTCATAATCGGAGCCGAGTGCCACATGATCCGCGCCGACCAGATCGACCGCAGCCTTGATCGTGCGTGCGACCCCGTCGGGGGAGGCGTCGCAGGTCACATCCGCCCAGTAACCGATGCCGATCACACCACCTGTCGCGGCGATCTGTTGCATCAACTCATCGGGGAAGTTGCGTTTGACCTCGCAATGGGAATGGATGCCCGTATGCGACAGGATCAGCGGCTGGTCGGTCATCTCGATCACCTCCCGCGCCATTTGCGGCGAGGCATGGGCCAGATCGATCACCATATGTTTCTCGATCATCGCACGCACCACTTCACGTCCGAAGTCGGTCAGCCCGTGTTCTTCCTCACCATGCAGCGAGCCACCCAGAGCGTTGTCAAAGAAATGCGTCAGCCCCATCAGGCGGAATCCGGCGTCATAGATGCGGTCGAGATTGGCGAGATCGCCTTCGAGAATATGCCCGCCTTCCGATCCGATCAACGCGCCGGTCAGCGCCTGACCGCTAGCGCGGGCGTTGAGGACGGCGTCGAGATCGCCCTTGGTGCGCAGGATTCGCACCTGTTCGGGGGCTTTTTCTTCATAGCGCTGCATCCGTTTCGCCATATAGAGCCCGCGCTCGGTCAGGTTGAACCAGCTTTTTACCGGCCAGAGCTGTGCAATGCCAAAAAGCGTGATGTTGTCGCGGGCGTCAGCGGAGTTGTGGTCATAGTTCTGGCCCGCCGGACTTTTGGTCACTGTGGTGAAGACCTGCACGGCGACATTGCCCTCTCTGAGCCGCGGGAAATCCACATGGCCCCGATCTGCGCGTTTCAAGAGATCGCGGTTCCACAACAGGCTGTCCGCATGCAGATCGCCAATGGTCAGGCTGTCGTGCAGGGCCTGCGCTTCGGGCGTGACGGGGTAGGGGGCATGGTCCGCAACGGAGTTCTGTCCCTTCTCCACAATGCCGGGCAATATTCCGAAGAACACCACGGCCCCGACCACCAGCACGATGCCGAGGCCGCGTCCTATCCATTTGACCATGAAATCTCCTCCCGTCTGTCATATGTCCGGCCAGCCTATGGGCGCGGATGCAAGGCCGCCAAGAGAAACCTTGCGTCAGTCCGGCGGGCCACCTTGTGCTGATGCAGGGTGGCGGGGCGCTTGCAAATCGGTGATTCAGATTTGCGGCAGAAGGCTTTAGACTGGCGCAGGGTAACGTAAAGGAATCGCCATGGCCGACCCGCATGAATTCGACCACGTAATGCCCGACATGGGCGGAGCAAAGGACAAGCGTCCGGAGGAAATCACCGAGAACATGGGGGCACGCATCCTCTATTCGATCCTCATCTGGATCATGATGAACCTCGCCTCCACCATCATCGGCGTGCTTGCGATTTTGCAGGCGATCATTCTTCTGGTGAATGGCAAGAAACCCAATGACCGTGTGGCAAATGCGGGCACGGATGTGGGGATCTGGTATGCCAAGGCCACGCGCTACATCACCGGCGATAGCGAGGTGAAGCCCTGGCCGTGGACAGAGCTGGACTGAGGCTCAAGCGTTCTTACCAAACTGAAAAGCCCCGCCGGTTGAGCGGGGCTTTGTGTTGTTGTGGAGCGATGAGCCCTTGCGGGAGCTGTGGGGCTCCGTCCGTTCGAACCTTGATCACTCCACTGGAGCGATGATCCCTTGCGGGAACCGGTTCTCACTCCATCGCTTCCAATTCGTCGATAAAGCCGGAAATCATCGACAGGCCCTTGTCCCAGAATTTCGGGTCGGAGGCGTCCAGCCCGAAGGGGGCGAGAAGTTCCTTGTGATGTTTCGAGCCGCCCGCTTTGAGCATGTCGAAATATTTCTCCTGAAACCCGTCGGGCTGTTCGGTGTAGGCCGCGTAAAGCGCGTTCACCAGACCGTCGCCAAAGGCATAGGCATAGACGTAGAAGGGTGAATGCACGAAATGCGGCACATAGGACCAGTAGACCTCGTAGCCGTCCATGAATTCGAAAGCCGGCCCCAGAGATTCGCCCTGTACCGACATCCAGAGCCGGTTGATGTCGTCAGACGTCAGTTCCCCGCCCTTGCGCGCCTCGTGCAGTTTGCATTCGAAATCATAAAAGGCAATCTGGCGGACCACCGTGTTGAGCATGTCCTCGACCTTGCCAGCCAGAAGAACCTTGCGCTCTGTCGGGGTTTCGGCACCTTTCAGCAGTTTCTGGAAGGTCAGCATCTCGCCAAAGACGGAGGCGGTTTCGGCCAGCGTTAGCGGCGTGTTGGCCAGAAGCTCCCCCTGATCGGCGGCGAGAACCTGATGCACGCCGTGGCCCAGTTCATGCGCCAGCGTCATCACATCGCGCTGTTTGCCCAGATAGTTGAGCATGACATAGGGGTGGGCATCGGTGACGGTCGGATGCGCGAAGGCACCCGGAGCCTTGCCCGGTTTCACGCCCGCGTCGATCCAGCCTTTGGTAAAGAACGGCTCCGCGATCTCGGCCATTTTCGGGGAGAAGCCTGCATAGGCCTCCATGACCGTCTTTTGCGCCTCGTCCCAATCAACCGTGCGGGTTTCTTCGAGCGGCAGCGGCGCGTTTCGGTCCCAGACTTGCAGTTTGTCGAGACCGAGCCAGCTGCGTTTCAATTCGTAATAGCGGTGCGACAGCTTCGGATAGGCGGCAACAACCGCGTTGCGCAGCGCCTCGACCACTTCGGGTTCCACATCATTGGACAGGTGACGGCCGGTTTGCGGCGTCGGCATCCCGCGCCATTTGTCCTCGATGTCGCCCATCTTGGCCAAGGTGTTGTGGACACGGGTGAAAATCTTGATGTTCTCGCCCAGAACCTTGGCGATCTCTTTCGCAGCGGCCTCGCGCAGATCGCGGTCCGGTTCGGACATCAGCGTGGTGGTGGCCTCAAGCCCGAGGGTCTCGCCATTCACCTCGAATTTGAGATCGGCAACGGTTTCGTCAAAGAGCTTGTTCCATGCAGAGGCCCCGACGACCGACATGTCGTGCTCGTAGCGTTCCAACTCATCGGAAAGCTGATAGGGCCGCATTTTGCGCATCCGTTCAAAGATCGGACGGTAGCGCGACAGCCCCTCGTGTTTGAGCATCTCTTCGAGCGTCTCGTCAGGGATGCGGTTCACTTCGAGGGAGAAAAACACCAAAGGCGCGGTGTAGGTCGTGATCTTGTCCTGAATGTCGGAAAAGAACTTGGCGCGTTCGCCGTCCACGGTGTTCTGGTAATACAAAAGCCCCGCAAAAGATCCCAAACGGCCCGCAACCTGAGAAATCCGCTCGTCGCGCAGGATACATTCATACATGCCCGCACCGTCGAGATCGGCCAGCTTGCCCTCATAGTCGCGTGCGAAAGAGGCACAGGCTTCTTCGAGCCAGTCGAGATCGCGCTTCACTTCGGGCGCATCAGTGGCGGGGTAGAGATCGGTCAGATCCCAATCCGGCAGGTCTCCGAAGTCTTTGGCGCCTTTGTCGGCACTTGCATCGAAAACCATATTTTGCCGCGTGAACCGCATTGCATCTCTCCTAATTCTCAGTGTTGCCCAAGAGATAGGGAGTCTGGCTGCGGGATGCAAAGGGATCGGCGGGATTAACGCGCGCTTTCGGTAAAAAGCGCGGCAAGCCGGTCATAAAACAGGGCGCGTGTGGCTGGGCTTTCCATCGGCACCTCGTGGCGCGCGCCGGGAATGGTCACCAATTCGCAGGATGTCCAGCGCGTGGCGAGGTCTTTGACGGCTTGCGTGTTCACGATTTGCTCGTCGCCGCCGAGGAAACACAGCGCGGGCACCTCCGGCAGATCAAGCTCGAAAGCCCAGTCGTTTTCGCGGATCGCCTCCACGACCCAATGCGACGACGGTCCGCCAAGGCCGAGTTCGGGGTGGGTGACGACCTGATGCGTCATGTAGTCGAACATCTCGCGGTCGGAGGTGAGTAGATTGTCGGTGAACCCGTTCCAGATCATGTAGGTCTCGGGTTTCGTCCCCGGGGCAAGCCTGTTTTGCAGGCCGAGAAGATGCAGGACGGGGGAGACAAAGCGGAGCATGAGTTTTTGCACCGGTGTCAGGCCAATCCCCCACATCGGCGCGGAAAAACCGGCGGCGTGAAAGGGTTTGCCCTCGATCAGGGCGCGCAGACCGATGGCCCCGCCCATGGAATGTCCGATCAGGAACCACGGTTTCGGCATGGCTTTTTCTTCGGCCAGCGCGATCACCGCGTCCAGATCTTTCTGATAATCCTGAAAATCCTCGACATGTCCGATACGGCGGTCTTTCAACAACCGCTCGGCAATGCCCTGACCCCGCCAGTCCACCGCCAGAGAGGCAAAGCCGCGGGCGGCCAGATCCGCCGCACCGCGCCCGTATTTTTCAAGACATTCCGTGCGACCGGGCAGGATAAACACCGTGCCTTTGGCGTCATCCTTGGGCCAGAGCCCGACGCGAAGACGCACCCCGTCCGACGCGGTCAGCCAATAGGCCGCTCCGCCTTCGGGGCCTTGGGCCAGATCGTCGAAAAAGGGTGCGTTTTCGGCCATGGCGTTTCACTCAACTTTCAACTCGTTACAAAAACACGCGCTTGGTCTCAGGCAAGCACAGAGCCAAGCTGCATGGCAAGACCCATGTCGCCATCGACGGACAGTTTGCCCTGCATGAAGGCCGCGGTGGGGTTCACTTCGCCTTCGATGATGCCCTGGAAGGTTTCGACATCGGCGGTCAGGGTGACATCGGCGTCATCGTCTGCGGCTCGGGCGCCTTCGCCATCGACAACAATGGCGCCTTCGCCTTCGATCACGAATTTCGCAACGCCGGCGTCAAAGCCGCCGGTCATCTTTTCGTTCAGTGCCGATACGGCTTTGGTGATGAGATCGCTCATGGGTATTTCTCCGGTTGGTCTGGCGCAGTCTGTATGGCCACTCTTTTGTGACTATGAACATGTGCATCAGAAAGCTACAATCCAAATTGTTATGAAAGCATTGCGACAGTTTCTCAAATGTGCCGTTGCGTTCTGGCTCGTTTTTGCCGGTTCTGCGGCTTTTGCCGTCGATCAGGCGCGGCTGGATGCGTTGTTTTCCGACCTCGCGGTGGCCGACGCCTATGATGCGGGCCAGATCGAACAGGAAATCGCGATGGAACTGTCGCGCTCCGGTTCGGATGCGATGGATCTGCTCTTGGAGCGCGGACGTGCGGCGATGGAGGCCGGTGATGTGCAGGGGGCCATCGGGCACCTGACCGCGCTGGTGGATCATGCGCCGGAATTTACCGAAGGCTACAATGCGCGTGCCACGGCCTATTATATGGCGGGGCTCTACGGTCCGGCGATTGTCGATATCGGCGTGGTGCTGAGCCGCGAGCCGCGTCATTTCGGGGCTCTGTCCGGCCTTGCGCTTGTTCTCGAAGAAATCGGGGATCTGCCGCGGGCGCTGGAGGTTCTGTTGAAAATTCAGGAAATTCACCCGCAGATGGAAGGGCTTTCGGCGCGGATTGCGCGTCTTGAACTGGCGCTTGAGGGCACGGCGCTCTAAAACCCACACGACTCGGATCAAAGACGAAAAGGCGAAGCCAATGACGGGCATGACCGGTCGGATCACGGCAGTGCTCGGCCCCACGAACACAGGCAAAACCCATTACGCAATCGAACGGATGCTGTCCTATCGCACAGGCGTCATCGGCCTGCCGTTGCGGCTTCTGGCGCGTGAGGTCTATGACCGGATCGTGGCCGCACGCGGGCCGTCTGTTGTGGCGCTGGTGACCGGTGAGGAACGTATCGTGCCGCCGCGCGCGCAATATTGGGTCTGCACGGTCGAGGCCATGCCCACGGGGATGGGGTCGGATTTTCTCGCCATTGACGAAATCCAGCTCTGCGCCGATCCGGAGCGCGGCCATGTCTTTACCGACCGGCTTCTGAATGCCCGCGGCACCCATGAGACACTGTTCATGGGCTCTGATTCGATGCGTTCGGTGATCGCGACACTGGTGCCCAAGGCGCAATTCATGCACCGCGACCGGTTTTCGCGTCTGACCTACGGAGGTTCGAAAAAGATAAGTCGGATGCCCGCACGCGCCGCGATTGTCGGGTTTTCTGTTGATGATGTCTATGCCATCGCGGAGCTGCTGCGCCGTCAGAAGGGCGGGGCGGCGGTGGTCATGGGGGCTTTGTCCCCGCGCACACGCAACGCGCAGGTGGAGATGTATCAAAACGGCGATGTGGATTACCTCGTAGCCACGGACGCGATTGGCATGGGGCTCAATCTCGACGTCACCCATGTCGCCTTTTCCTCGACGGTGAAATTCGACGGGCGTCGGATGCGGCCCTTGATGCCTAACGAGCTGGCGCAGATCGCGGGGCGGGCAGGGCGCTACCAGACCGACGGCACCTTTGGCGTGACGGGAGAGGCGGAGCCTTTTGACGCGGAGGTGATCGAAGCCATCGAGGAGCATCGCTTCACCCCGCAAAAGAAACTCAACTGGCGCAACGGGCGGCTTGAATTTGGCACGGTGGACCGGCTCATCGCCTCTTTGGAGGTCGCGCCGAATGATCCCTCTCTGGTGAAGGCCCGCGAGGCGGATGACCTCAAATCGCTCAAGACGCTGGCGGATCTGAGAACCGTGCGCCCGCGCCTGCGCGGCACGAAAGACGTGCGGTTGCTGTGGGACGTGTGTCGCATTCCCGATTTTCGGGGAATCAGCCACGGGGAACACACCTCACTTCTGGAGCGGATTTACGAGTTTTTGCACGAATATGGGCGGGTTCCGGACGATTGGATGGCCGAACAGATCAAACGCATTGACCGGATAGAGGGGAACATTGACACTCTATCTAAAAGACTCGCCTATATTCGCACTTGGACCTATGTTGCGCAGCGTGAAAACTGGGTCGATGACGAAAGCCATTGGCGCGGCGCGACCCGCGCTGTAGAAGACCGATTGTCAGATGCGCTCCATGGGGCACTGACGCAAAGATTTGTGGACCGGCGGACGAGTGTGCTCCTTCGGCGGCTCAAGCAAAAGGAGGGCCTTGTGGCCGAAGTGAACGACAAGGGTGAAGTGACGGTCGAGGGCGAATTCGTCGGCCGTCTTGAGGGTTTCCGTTTCCAGCAGGACAAGGCGGCAACGCCGGATGAGGCCAAGACGCTTGCGCAAGCAGCGATGGCCGCTCTGGCGCCGGAGTTCAGCCTGCGGGCGGACCGGTTCTATAACGCGCCGGACACGGAAATGGATTTCACCGAACAAGGTGGCCTGATGTGGGGCGAACATGCCGTGGGCAAGCTGGTTGCGGGCGATGATGCGCTCAAACCGCGTGCCGTGGCCTTCGTCGATGATGGTGTTGCGCAAGATGTCGCGGAGAAAGTCCAGCGCCGGTTGCAACATTTCATCGACCGCAAGATTGCGACGCTCTTCGAGCCGCTTCTGAACATGTCCCGCGACGAGACCCTCACAGGGCTGGCGCGCGGTTTTGCCTTCCGTCTGGTCGAAAACCTCGGCGTGATCCCGCGCGAGGCCGTGGCACAAGAGGTCAAGGAACTGGATCAGGACGCCCGTGGCGCGCTGCGCAAACACGGGGTGCGGTTCGGACAATACACGATCTTCATGCCGCTTCTGCTCAAACCGGCTCCGACGCGCCTGCGTCTGTTGCTCTGGGCGCTGAACGCGAAATTCGATGTCTTCCCCGACAGCCCGCCGCCGGGACTGGTGACAATCCCTGCCGTGGCGGATGCGCCGGACGGCTATTATCCGATGTCGGGCTACCGCCTCTCCGGCCAGCGCGCGATTCGGATCGACATGCTGGAACGTCTCGCTGACCTTCTGCGCAGTCAGGACAGCCGTGGCGGTTTTGAAGCCAATCCGGATATGCTCTCGATCACCGGCATGACGCTTGAGCAATTTGCCGATCTGATGGGTGGTCTGGGCTACAAGGCCGAAAAAGGCGAACGTGTGAAGGTGAAAGCCGTCGATCAGGTGATCGAAGCGGAAGCCGCTCCGGCCGAGACCTCCGAGGACGCTCCGGCGGACCTCTCCGGTGTGGCCGCAGAGATTCCCGACGAGGGCGAAGCGCCGTCTGCCGAAATCGCGGAACCGGCTCCTGCCGAGGACGAAGCCACACAATTCGCAGACACCGAAACACCCGAAGGTGTGGCGGCGGATGCGGGTCTGCCCGAAACCGAGATGGAAGTGTTCTACACCTTCACTTGGGGTGGCAACCGTGGCGGCAATCGCAACGCCGGTCGTGGCCCGCGCCGCGAAGGTGGCGACCGTCCGCAGGGCAAGAAGGGCGGCAAGCCGCAGGGCAAAAAAGGTGGCAAACCCCGTCGCGATGGCGGCAAGGGTGACAACCAGCCCAAGACCTTCTCCGCACGCCCGCCGCGCAAAGAGAAGCCGATTGATCCCGATAACCCCTTCGCTGCGGCGCTCATGGGGCTCAAGGACAAGAAGTAAATGGAGAAGCGGGAGACCATTCGCCTCGACAAGTGGCTTTGGTATGCCCGCTTTTTCAAAACCCGTGGCCTTGCCTCAAAACAGGTCACGGGAGGCCATGTGCGGGTCAATTCCAACAAGGTCTCGAAAGCCGCAACAGCCGTGGGCGCGGGCGATGTTCTGACCTTTGCGCAGGGTCGACAGATTCGCATTGTGAAGATCGAGGCCTGTGGCACACGGCGTGGACCGGCCCCCGAGGCGCAGATGCTCTATGCGGATCTGACGCCGGAGGTGGCGAAAGAGGACCGTGTTCCACCATCGCCGCGTTTCGAGGGAAAAGGGCGTCCGACAAAGAAAGATCGTCGCACCGGCCTCCTTTCCCGTGCAGACATGCTTGAATGATCCGGCACTTGCGGCTAGCTAGGGCGCAAGAGAGCAAAGTGGATAGCCGCAATGACTTATGTCGTTTTAGATAACTGCATCGCCTGCAAATACACTGACTGTGTCGAAGTCTGCCCCGTGGACTGTTTCTACGAGGGCGAGAACATGCTCGTCATTCATCCCGATGAATGTATCGATTGCGGCGTTTGCGAACCGGAATGCCCCGCAGATGCGATCCGGCCCGATACGGAACCGGATATGGAGAAGTGGGTCGAGTTGAACCGCAAATATGCGGAAGTCTGGCCCGTGATCCTCGAAAAGAAAGACCCGATGCCGGGCTACGAAGAGCGTGACGGTGAGTCGGGCAAGCTGGAGAAATATTTCTCCGAAGCGCCGGGCGAAGGCTCCTGACCCGTTTCTCCGCGATTGATTCGCTGCTCAAGGCTCCCTTTCGGGGGCCTTTTGAGTCTGAAAACCTCGCCTTTCGGGGGAAATCCGGTGTAAGCCCCTGAAAACAAGAAGATAGAGGGCCGGTCCGCCCGCTGTGCTTTCTTCGGGGTGTTTTTTGTGGTATGTTCTTTGAACCACGTCAGGACATATCAACCTCAACCCCCAAAGCACAGCTTGAAGGGGATTGAGTTTTTCGCGCCTCGTTCAGGGATCAGGGTCGTCTCGGCTATGATCGATGTTAGCAGACTTTTGTGTGTGTCTGCACGTCTCGACCTGAATTATGCGCGAATGATTTGAACGGGCGTGGTGGAAACGGTCCCGTCTGAGGAAAAAACCTGCAAATGAGCAAGACCAAGAAATCTGAATTCCGCCCCAACGATTACGTTGTTTATCCGGCACATGGTGTCGGTCAGATCATGTCGATCGAAGAACAGGAAATCGCGGGCATGTCCCTCGAACTTTTTGTCATCGCCTTTGAAAAGGACAAGATGACGCTGCGCGTTCCGACCAATAAAGCGGTCGAATCCGGCCTGCGCTCGCTGTCCTCGCCCGAGCTGATTCAGGATGCGATGAAGACCCTGAAAGGCAAGGCCAAGGTCAAACGTGCCATGTGGTCGCGCCGTGCGCAGGAGTATGAGCAAAAGATCAACTCCGGCGACCTGATCGCCATTGCCGAAGTTGTGCGCGACTTGCACCGCACGGATGACCAGCGCGAACAGAGCTATTCCGAGCGCCAGCTTTACGAAGCGGCACTTGATCGTCTGACCCGCGAAGTGGCGGCTGTCTCCGGCTCCGACGAGGCCGATGCACAGAAGAAAGTCAGCGAAGTTCTGGTCAGCCGCGCGGCCTGAGCGCAGCATAATCCGGCTGGAATGAGTATTTCCAGCACAAAGGAAACCGCCGGGAGGGAGACCTCTTCGGCGGTTTTTCCGTGTTTGCTTGCAGCGCGGGGAGGTTATGCGAAGGCGGAAAAGACCGTGAGGGCCGCGATTTCGCTGAGCATCTGGGTTGCGCCCAGAACATCGCCTGTCTGGCCGCCGATCTTGGCCCGTGCGATCCGTGCGGCGCAAAATGCGGTGGCGGTGACGGCAGAGGCCGCGACCACGGTGGGCACAAACCCGACCACCAGCCATGACAGCGCAAGCGCGATGGCCGCGCCAAGGCTGGCCGCTGCGCGGGGCGGGCGACCGGTCTGCACCGAGAGCCCGTCGCGGCGGGCATGGGGCAGAAGCGTCATGACATAGGGGATGGTTGCGCGCGAGAGCAGGGCGGCGGCGATGACGGTTGTGACGATCACATCTTCATGGGCCAGTGTGGAGAGCGCGGTGAAGCGCAGCAATAGCCCGAGAATCAGGGCCAGCACACCATAGGCACCGATGCGGCTGTCGCGCATGATCTCAAGGCGGCGCGTGCGCTCGAACCCGCCCCAGAACCCGTCGGCACAATCCGCCAGCCCGTCCTCGTGCATGGCCCCTGTGGCAATGACCAGAGCGGCGAGGGTGAACCCTGCGGTCAGGCCCGCGCCCAAGGTGAGCCAGCCTGCGATGGTGGCGACGGCTCCGGCGATCACGCCCACGGCAAGACCGGCAAGAGGGAAGGCCCAAGCGGATTCGGCGCTGCGTGTGAATGTGGCGCGAACCGGAATGCGGGTCAAAAGCGCCAGTGCCGTGACCATATCGGAGGGTTGTGGGCGGAATGCTGTGGTCATCTCAATCGCTCCTGTCCTTGGCGGTGAACTCGGGATAAAACCCTTCTCGTTGAAATACAATGAGGGAGACCCTGACGTGACTTTTTCCGATCTTGCCAGCTTTGAACTGCTTCTGAAACAGGCTCCCGGTCCGGACGATGCCGCGAGAGAGGCGGCGCTGGCGCGCAATGCGCAGTTGACCAAGCCTGCGGGTTCGTTGGGGCGTCTCGAAGAGATCGGCATCTGGTATGCAAGCTGGCGCGGCGAGGGACGGCCACGGATCACCCGCCCGCAAGTGGCGATTTTTGCAGGCAATCACGGGATCACAGCGCGCGGTGTTTCGGCCTTTCCCGTGGAGGTCACGGTGCAGATGGTGGCGAATTTCGAGCATGGCGGGGCGGCGATCAACCAACTGGCCCGCAATGCCGGTGCGGTGATGTCGGTGCATCCGATCGAACTGGAGCGCCCGACCGCAGATTTCACCCAAGCGCCCGCGATGAGCGAGGCGGAATGTGTCGCGGCGCTCATGGTCGGTTGGGAAGCGGTGGATCCGCAATCGGATTTGCTTGTGGTCGGCGAAATGGGAATCGGCAACACCACCTCCGCAGCGGCGCTTGCCAATGCGCTGTTCGGCGGCGCGGCGTCTGATTGGGTCGGGCGCGGCACGGGGGTTGATGATGCGGGGCTGAAGATCAAGGAAGAGGTCTGTGCCGCCGGTGTTGCTTTGCACGCCGGAAAATCCCCGCTGGAGATTCTGGCCGCACTGGGCGGGCGCGAAGTGGCGGCGATGGCCGGTGCGATTGCGCGGGCGCGGCATCTGCGTATTCCGGTGGTGCTGGACGGGTTTATCTGTTGCGCGGCGGCGGCGGTGCTTGAGAAAACCGTGTCCGGCGCATTGGATCATTGCCTTGCGGGGCATGTCTCGGCTGAGGCTGCCCATGGCGCTGTGCTGGCGGAATTGGGCAAGGAGCCTTTGGTGGCGATGGGTCTGCGTCTTGGCGAAGGGTCGGGCGCAGGTCTGGTGATCCCGCTGGTCAAGGCGGCGGTGGAATGTCTCTCCGGCATGGCGACATTTGCCGAAGCGGGCGTCTCCGTCACATAGTGGCGCGGATGCAGAGGACGCGGCTCAGGCCGCGTCATTCTCCTGTCGTTTGCGTTCCAGTTCAGTGAGCAGGGCCGCCTCGAAGGCTTTGTCGAGCGCCTGTGAACGTGCCACATATTCGGCGTTCTCGGACACCGGCGTGTTCGGATCCCAAAGCTCGGCCAGAGAGCGCAGCGCCTCGCGGTCATGCTGGAAATAGGCCTGTTCGGTGACGGCGGCGTCATATTCGGAAAAGCCCATTTCCTCCAACACATACCGGCCCGCACGCAGCGAACTGTCGAACAATTCGCGCACGATCTTGTCGGCGCCTGCTTTGAACAGTTCATAGACATGGATGCGGTCGCGGGCGCGCACGATGATGAACAGATCGGGCCGGATGCTGCGTGCGTAGCGCACCAGTTGGGTGGCCGCTTTCGGATCGTCGAGGGTGATGACCAGAACGCGGGCTGTGTCGATCCCAGCGGCGTGGAGCAATTCCGGCCGTGTGGGATCGCCAAAGAACCCCTTGAAGCCGAATTTGCGCATGAGCTGGATGGTTTTCAGGTTGTTATCCAGAACGGTGGTGTGAAAGCCGGAGGCCTGCACCAGCCGGTTGACCACCTGACCGAAGCGCCCGATCCCCGCGATAATGATCTCCTGCTGATCGTCAATGTCATCGGCGGGGGCCTCCTCGGAGCGCTCGGAGAGTTTCGTGCGCAGATAGTCCTGCAAGATGAAGAACAGTGGCGTGAAGAGCAGGGAAAGCGCGATGATCAACAGCACCCGTTCGCCCATGTAGGGGGCCAGAACGCCTTGTTGCAGGGAGAAGGTTGTCAGCACCATGCCGAATTCGCCCGCCTGCGCCAGAGACAGGGTGAACAACCATTGCCCGCGTGTGTGCAGCTTGAACACCCGCCCGATGCCATAGAGGATCAGCCCTTTGGTGAGCATGAGCATGACGGTCAGGCCGATGATCGTGACGGGGTCGCGGAACAGCACGGTGAAATTGACCCCTGCGCCCACGGCAATGAAGAACAGCCCCAAGAGCAGTCCTTTGAACGGCTCGATGGAGCTTTCCAATTCGTGGCGGAACTCGGAGTTGGCCAGAACGACGCCTGCAAGAAAGGTGCCCAGAGCCGGAGAGAGACCGACCGCCGTCATGAGCAAGGCGATGCCAATGACGATCAGAAGGGCGACAGCGGTGTAAATCTCGCGCAGGTTGGCGGAGTGGATGTAGCGAAACACCGGACGGGTGAGAAACACACCGGCAAGGATGATCGCGGCCACCGCGCCCAGAGTCACCAGCGTGACCCCCCAGCCGGGCAGCCCCGCCACAAGCGAAGCGCCGTGATCGGCAGCATGGGCGGCATCCGTGGCGCGGCTGATCGAGCCGTCGGGATTGATCGACAGGCGCGATCCGGTCGCCAGAAGCGGCATCAGCGCCAGCATCGGAATCACGGCGATGTCCTGTGTCAAAAGCACGGAAAAGGCCGCACGTCCCCCGCCGGTATGAATGAGGTTCTTCTCCGACAGGGTTTGTAGCACCACGGCGGTGGAGGACAGCGACAGGATCATGCCAAGGGCCAGCCCCGTCTGCCAGCTTTGCCCGAACCAGACCGCAGCACCTGCAATGACGGAGGTTGTGACGAGGACTTGTAGCCCGCCCATGCCCAAGAGTTTGTGCCGCATTTCCCACAGGCCGCGCGGGTCCAGTTCAAGCCCGATCAAAAACAGCATCATTACCACGCCGAACTCGGCAAAATGCAGCAGATCCTCGCTCTCGTTATGTTGCACCAGACCGAGCACCGGCCCGATCACCATCCCCGCGATGAGATAGCCCAACACGGAGCCAAGACCCAAACGGCGGGCCAGAGGAACAGCGACAACCATAGCGGCGAGATAGATAACGGCTTGGGCCAGAAGGCCTTGCATGGGGGAGGTCCTTATATGTTTTGGTGATCTTCAGGTCACGGGTGCACTATATGTCAGCTTTCGTGATCGGAAGGTAAATATTTATAGAATATCGCGCGGGCAAGGGCATTCGCCCCGCCCGCAGAAAAACAGGGGCTAGCCCTCGATCTCAAGCGTATGAGAGCGGTTGCCCTTGATATAGGTGAGGCTGTCGGAGGCAATGGATTGCACGCGCCCACCGTCCAGCTTGTCGCCCACTTGAACCTTTGCGAACCGTCCCGAAGGCAGGCGCACAAGGGCGCGCCGGTCGGAGTTCGAGCCATAGACCCCGATCAGGTTGATCTTGCGCAGGTTGATCGCGTTTTGCACCGTTGCGGCGCGGGCCACATTGGCCGGATCGGATTTCGGCAAGGGGCTGTCGGGCACCCGCGCCGTGACCTGTGCGGCAGACGAGGTGCGTGTGGTGCCGGCATCTGCGGCCGCAGCTGCTGCGGCTTCGGCGGCGCGGGCGGCAGCGGCGAGCTTGTCGAAGTTTTGCGGGCGGGGCTTCGGAATGAGCGACACGGTCACGACAGGCGCGGTGCGTGGTTGCTCTTCGGCCCCGCTGTTGCGCGCGTCTTCTTCAGCCAGTTCCTGTGCCGAGGCCGGACGCAGCTTGGGCTGGATGCGGCCAAGCTCTGCACGGGTCATGCCGCTCAGATTGGCTTTCTCGGTGTTCTCCACAAGGCTGTCTGGCCGCAGCTTGGGCTGGAACCCTGCCAGCGCGAGACGCGCGGGGTCGTTCTCGTCCACGGCGGCTGGCGACAAAGCGGCCTCAACCGCTTCGTTGACGGCGCTGCCGGGACGCGGCTGTGGAATGACGTCAGGACGACCGGCATAAACCACCGCGCCATCGGGAGTCACAGTGCCTTCGGGCGTGGCACGGATAAAGCCGTTTTCGTCGTAATCATACCGCGTTCCCGGCGGTGCGGGCGGCAGGGGCGCGCGCGGGGCGGTCTCGCCGATATGACGCGCCGGATCGGGCAGGCCGCCTGCGTCCTGAGAGGCGATGTTCGGATCAATTGAGGCCGTGTAGAGCGCGTTCAGATCGTCTTCGGCGGTCTCGCCGGTGCCGTTTTCAGGAGCCAGCGGCCAGATGCCTGTGGCGGCATATTCGGCTCTCAGGGCCTCCATATCCAGTTCGGCGGCGGCCTCTTGCGAGCCGGGCGGCTCGGGCAGGGCCGCTTGCTCCAGAAGCTCCGGCGTCAGTTCCGGTTCTTCATCCGGTGCGGGCCCGTCTGCAAGCGCGTCGGGAGCCTCTTCGAGGGATGTCTGCGCGGGCAGGGCGGGCGCGTCCTGAGCAGGGGTGGCTTCATCGGCAGAGGGATCCTGCTCAAGCGTGCTGCTGTGTTGCGCGGGTGCGTCTGCCGTGCTGTCCTCGTCGGGCAACATCCCCGCGATCACGCCCACAAGCAGCAGTGCCAGCACCAGCGCAACGGTGAGGATCAGCCCCATGCGGCGCGGGGATTGCCGCTCTGCGCGGGTGCGACGACGTGCGCCAAAGACAGTCAGGGCCTCGGCCTCGTCGCGTGTGTTTTCGACACGGTCCAGTCCGGCGGCGCGATCCGACAGTGGCGCGATCTCGTCACCGGCGACACCATGATCCGCCACAGTTTGCGGCTCTGGGTCTTCGGTGACCTTGTTCACCGAGATTTTCGAAGCCACCTCGGCGGATTGGGGTGCTGTATCTGCGGTTTTCTTGCCCGTTGGCGCAAGGCCGGACAGGGTTTTGAGCGCCCCGAGGGCGGCGCCTTTGGCGGCAGTTTTGGCCGCACTCTTGGCTATGGGGGCTTTCTGCGAGACGGGTTTTGCCGCCACCTTCGGCGCCGGTGTGGGCGCGGGCATGGGCGGCGGTTCCGGCAAAGGCGCGGATTTTCCGGGGCGCGGGGCCTTCGGCTTGGGCGGCTCTACGGGATCGTCCACCGGCACATCGCCGGAAGTCACGGCCACATGGGGATGGCTTTGGACAGGATGGCTTTGGACTGGCTTTTTCGGCGGAACGCTATCCGGAATGTCCTGCGTGGCCGGTCCCAGCCGTTTCGGAGCGGCGACCTGCGGGGCTGCGACCTGCGTGGAGAGGCGGAGCGGTGGCAGCGGGCGTTCGGCTTCTGCCGTGTCTGCCTCATCCTCCGGTGCGCTTTGCGCGTCAGGCTGGTCTTTGGTGGGCTGAGCTTCGGAGGGCTGCTCCACGTCGGGCTGGGCATTGTCCGTGGGCGCGGCGGGCGTTTCCACCGCGACTTCGCTTGCCTCATCCGAGGGGGCATCGACGGTCGCCTCAATCATATCCGCTTCAAGCGTCTTGGCCGCAGGAGCTTCTACCTCGACAGACGCTTGAGTGTCGTCTTCCTGAGCATCGCCTTCAGGCGCGTCAAAAGGCAGTTCCGGCGCTTCGGGGACGTCCTCCACCACAGGCGCGGTGTCGTCGGCCTCAACCGCAATCTCGGCCTCGTCAACCGCAATACCCGCAACCGGAGGCGCGACAGGCAGATCGGCGGGAGGTGGCGGTAGGCGGCGTTTGGGCAGGATGCGGATGGCCTCGTCGTCCGGCTCGATCCGTGTGTCGGGGCCGATCAGCCCATCGGCACTTTGACAGCGCCCGAAAAACGGCTCGCCCTCAAAAGTGCCTGCATCGGGCAGGGCGACGAAGGAAACCGGATTGAACCGATGCTCCGTGGCAAAACTCTCCGCCTCTTCGAGCGTCTCGCGGGCCACCACAGCAATTTGCAACTGTCCGTCATGAACGGTGCTGTCCCAGACCAACTCGTCGAGCGTGTAGGGCGTGGCCCCGTCCAGCTCGGCACGGATCGCGGCGTCACGCGCCTCCGGCCCCGGATCGGGCAGGGTGCGGTAGAGAATCTGGCTGTTCGGAATGACCAGTTTGCTGGCAAGACCTGCGGAGGACACGGATGTGGCCAGTGCGCGCAACTCCGCCAGTTCGCCCGCCATATCGGGGGCATCCAGAGCCACTTCGCCCATATGGTGCCAGCCGCTGGATGCGCGGTGCAATAAAACGATGCCGTCATGGCTGAGGTTGAGGGCAAAATTCGGTTTCATTTCCGTGCGCTGGCTCGATCTTTTAGGTATGGGGCGCACCCTAGCGCAGCTTTCGGACCATGCAAAGTGAAACCGGGCAACTGCGCCAAGATGTTCGGGGGGATGGCGGAACCTTGCCGGGTCACCGCATCCACATTCCGGCTTTCTTGATCCTGTTGCGGATCATTTGTTCCCGTCGCGGCAGGTGGTCGCGGTCGAACATGGCGCGGATTTTCTCACCCTTGGGCTGATAGACCAGCCGCTTGATCGGCTCATATGTCTTGAGCGCCTTCTTGATCCAGTTCGGGGCGGAGACATCGCGCAAGACCTTGACCACATGATCGCTTTCACGGGCAAACAGTAGCGGGAAGGTCCGGTAATGGCAGGAGATCGCACCATCGAGCGTGTCCTCGGGAATGGTGCGCCGCGCGCCGCCGAAGGAATGGATCACCAGCGGCAGGGCAACCTGATCAAGCCACGGGTCGAACACCTGAAGGCTGGCGGCCTCGGGTGGGTTGTCGCGAATCTCCAGCGCGTATTCGAGGAAGCGTTCGCCGAACTTGCGCGGACATTCGTAGAAAAAGAACCCCGCGTTGAAATAGAGGTAGCGTTTCCAGTATTCGTCCGGCTGGCCGAGGTCGAGCGTGCTTTCGAAGTCCAGCCCGAAGCGGTCGTAAAGCGATTTCCAGATGTCTGTGTAGCCCGGCCCGTAAAGCTCGATCTGCGGCCATGTGCCCTCAACCTTGAGTGAGGCACAGGGGCGGGAGAAATCGAAGGGCACAGAGGAGAGCGGGCCGGTGATCAACGTATCGCTGTCGAAAAACACGAACGGCTCGCCTTCGGGCAGGGCCAGCAGGGCTTCGATCTTGTTGCCATAGGGGTAGCTCTGGCCGAAATGGCGGCTCTCGAAAGGCAGGATTTCCGCATCCAGCCGTTTGAAGGCCGCGAGCACATCCGCGTGTTTCATGCGCGGGTCATTGTCCCATTTCTCGCCGGGTTGCGGCTCTGCAATGAACAGCCGGCCTTTGAAGTCGGGGTCCATAGCGCGTAGCGAAGCGGCGAACAAAAGCGCCTCATACATGAGCCGCCCGTCCTGTCCGATGACGACAATGTTGAACGGAACACGATTTTGCGGCTTACTGGACATGGATAGGAACTCTGACTGACAATGAAAATCCGTGGTTCGATACGGGCACTATAGGGCGGCTTATCGTTGATCTAAAGGCTCTAATTCTCATGTAGTTAAAAGGATTGTTTGCAAGATGCGTAAAACTTCACACACTGTTCTGGCCGCGGCCTTCTGTATGACCGCCGCAGGGGCCGGCGCCGAGAACTTCACCACCGCCGCCGAGGTCAAACCGATCCTGCAAGCGACCAAGGCGCAATGGATTGCCGTGCGCAATTACGAAGGGCAGGACCTGTTGTATTTCACCAACCTCCTGAGCTGGCGCTGCGGTTTGACCGAGGTGTTCTATTCGGTGAATGGCGGCGAGATGACACCGTTCCAGATGGAACCCTGCTATCTCGACACAGCCCAACCCAATGCGCTCAAGGCCGAAACCCTCGATGCGATTCTCGTCAGCTTTCCCGCCCGGAGTGTCGAGACCATCGACCTCAACGTGACCTTTGATGACGGCACGTCGGAACAGGCCCATTACGAGCGCAAGGCGGTGGAGATTCAGTAGGGGGTATGAGTGGGTTGGGCCGGATTATTCCGGCCCAATTCATTATTTCAATCGGTTGATCAAGGCCACGAGATAGAAGATCCCTCGAATGAGATCTGATGCCGCATGAATCAAATACCGAAGATCACGCATAATAATGCCTCCGCAAAAACGGTTTTTGTTATGATTGCGACGACGTAGCAAATTCCGTATAAACGGGGTGTTCAGATTGCACTTGGCCGCCGTAATCGGCTTGTTGCGATAGTTTGGCCGCTCCTATTTGGGGCGGCTTTTCTGTTCGCACGCTACATTTATACAAATGCAAAGGGGGGATCGCCAAGAGGAGTGGAGCGATTTGGACTCAAATGAACTGCGGCGGCTCACTTCGTCAATTCGCTACTGGTCCTGATTTACCAATGTATGAATTCAATCCGAGGATAAGTTTTCGGTTGGGTGAGCGCGTAACTGCTCGCATCCGATGTAGAGCGTCGCTCTATTAGGGATGTGGATTGTTCAGTGAAAGTGGTGGGCGACCCTGGAATCGAACCAGGCGTGAGTCTCCTCGGCGGAGTTACAGTCCGCTGCCGCACCTTGCAGCCCGTCGCCCACTTTCACGGTCTGACCTCTTAAGTCCGAAGTCGTTTCCGTTTGTGTGCGGGGTGGATACATTTGGCAGGGGAGGGCGTCAACAGGAAAATGACTTGTCCTTGGAGATTGCCTGCGCCAAGAAGGGTCAGCCTTTCAATCCGGGACAGTAAAGCCATGAAAAAACCCAAATGGGTCGTCGAAAAAGAGCAATCCAAGCGCAAAGCCGCGCAAGAGACCGTGTGGCTCTTCGGGTTGCATGCGGTGCGTGACGCGCTGGTGAATCCGGAACGGCAGAAAATCCGCCTTCTGGTGACGAAGAACGCGCAGGCCAAGCTTGCCGAAGAAATCGACGCTGCCGGAATCACTGTCGAAGAGATCGACCCGCGCAAATTCCACGACCCGCGCAACCACGGTGTGCCGGTTGATCCCGGTTCGGTCCATCAGGGCGCGCTGCTGGAGGTCAAACCGCTGAGCTGGGGCTCTGTCGAGGAGGTCTGTCTGGCCGCAGGCGAGGGGATGCCCACTGTTGTTCTGCTTGATCAGGTGACCGACCCGCATAACGTCGGGGCGATTCTGCGCTCCGCCGAGGTGTTCGGGGCCGAAGCGGTGATTGCCACCGCGCGGCACGCAGCCCCCGAGACGGGGGCGCTGGCAAAGACCGCCTCCGGTGCGCTGGAACGCCAGCCCTATCTGCGGGTGCGCAATCTGTCGGATACAATCACCAAGCTACAGGAGTTGGGTTTCACCTGTCTCGGTCTTGATGGCGAGGCGGAGGAGACGATTGACGCCGCCCTTGCGGATCTGTCGGACCGGCCTGTCGCATTGGTGATGGGGGCCGAAGGGCCGGGGCTGCGGCAAAAGACCAAGGAAACCGTGGACCGGCTTGTCAAAATCCCCTTCGCGCGGGATTTCGGATCACTCAATGTCTCCAACGCCGCCGCCATCGCGCTCTATGCCGCGTCGAAACGGTAAGGCAAAGGGGCAGGTTCACATTCTGTTCACGTTTTTCTGACACGCCCTTCCATATGGGCGCAAAGCCCCTATCTCTTAGGAAGAGACGCGCAGTCTGGAACACGCGCGTTGCTCTCACTGTCCCTCGTTCCATAACTTTGCCCGGGCCGCGTGCCCGGGCTTTTTTCTGTCTCACGCCAAGATTTGGCGGTTGTTGCGCGACGTCACAGGAGAAACTGTGACAGGGCTTTTTTCTTGGGCAAAATGCATTACATTCGAGTCATGATGTATATAGACACCCTCACCGATGCCGACATCACCCGTATCCTCAAGGACACGAAAGTGATCGCCCTTGTGGGCGCCTCTGCCAAACCGGAACGCCCCTCGCACAGGGTGGGAAATTTCCTTGTGTCCATGGGGTATAAGGTGATTCCGGTCAATCCGGGGCAGGCGGGGAGGACGCTGTTTGGCGCGACCTGCGTGGCCTCTTTGTCGGAAATCACCGAACCGGTCGATATGGTCGATATCTTTCGCCGTGCCGAAGAGCTGGGCGCTGTGGTGGACGAGGCGCTGCACACGCTGACAGGGTTGAAATATGTCTGGATGCAGCTTGATCTCGTCAATGAAAAAGCCGCCGCTCTAGCGCGGGCGCAAGGGGCCGAAGTGGTCATGGACCGGTGTCCGGCCATTGAGATCCCGCGCTTGGGGCTATGACAGGGTTTTGAGTATTTAAGCCATCAGAAAGCCGCCGGAGGCCGCGAGGCCGCGAGGTCAGCTCCGCGACGCCTTCTCTGCGATGCCGGAAAGGCCCTGACGCCGCGCCAGTTCGTTGAGTACATCGTCAAGCGCGACATCGCGGGCGGCCAGCATGACGAGCATGTGGTAGAGCACGTCGGCGGCCTCATAGGTGAGGTTGTCGCGGTCGTTCTTTACGGCGGCGATGATCGCCTCCACGGCCTCTTCCCCGAATTTTTCGGCGCATTTTTCCGGTCCTTTGGACAGGAGTTTTGCTGTCCATGAGGTTTCCGGATCCGCGCCCTTGCGCGATGCGATGACGGTTTCAAGCTCGTTTAGCACAGACATGGCGCGTTCCTTAGGTCAGACGCATGGGGATACCCTTGGAGGCCATATAGTCCTTGGCTTCCTGAATGGTGTAATCCCCGAAATGGAAAATAGAGGCGGCGAGAACGGCGCTGGCATGGCCTTCGGTGACGCCTTCGACGAGATGATCGAGCGTGCCGACGCCGCCGGACGCGATGACCGGAATTTTCACCGCATCCGCGATGGTGCGGGTCATGGCGATGTTGAACCCCGCGCGGGTGCCGTCGCGGTCCATAGAGGTCAGGAGAATCTCGCCTGCGCCTTTGCTCTCGATAAGCTTGGCAAATTCCACCGCATCCATCGGGTGCCCGTCCTTGTCGAGCGCGGGTTTGCGCCCGCCGTGGGTGTAGATTGCCCATTTGGTCGGGGTGCCGTCCTCGTCCCATGCAATTGTCTTGGCATCGATTGCGCAGACGATGCACTGGCTGCCAAACCGGTCGGCGGCGCGCGCGATCACGTCGGGGTCGGCCACGGCGGCCGAGTTGAAGGAAACCTTGTCGGCCCCTGCGAGCAGAAGGTTGCGCACATCATCTGTTGTCCGCACCCCGCCGCCGATGGTGAGCGGCATGAAACATTGCTCTGCCGTGCGGGTCGCCAGATCATACATGGTGCCACGGTTCTCGTGGGTGGCGTGGATGTCGAGAAAGCACAGCTCGTCCGCCCCCGCCGCATCATAGGCCCGCGCGCTTTCGACCGGATCACCGGCGTCGATCAGGTCCACGAAATTCACGCCTTTGACCACACGGCCATCGGCCACGTCGAGACAGGGGATGATACGGGTTTTGAGCATGTCGGCTCCTTCGATGCGCGTTCCCCCTGTCTCTACTGCGCTCACGGCTGCGATGCAATCGGGGGCGGGACCTGTCGGGCGATTGAGTGGTGACACGGCTGCAGGCTCAAAGCGGGCGGAAATCCGCGTCTGGCGGAGACGTGACTGGATATATTGCGAAAAATGCATTCGTATCGTGGGAGATGTCAATTTGAGGAGACCCGATATGAAATCCCTACTTCTGGCCAGCGCCATTGCGATGACGGCCACAGGCGCCTTTGCGTCCGAGCTGATCAAGGTTCCGAGCAACAAATCCGTGTCCGCGACCATAGATGCCTTGGAAATGGCCGTGAAAAATGCCGGAGCCACGGTGTTTGCACGGGTTGATCACGCAGCAGGCGCGACCAGCATCGGGTCCGACCTGTCTCCGGCCGAAGTGTTGATTTTCGGCAATCCGAAATTGGGCACCCCTGCGATGGAAGCGGATATTCGCTCCGGCCTGTATCTGCCGCTCAAAGTGCTCGCCTATGAAGACGAAACCGGTCAGGTGTTTTTGACCTATGAAGACCCGGCAGAAATGATGTCGGATCTTGATATTGCCGCCGATGCTCCGTTTGTCACGGGGATGCAGGGCGCTTTGGGCAAACTGTCTGCCGCCGCGACGCAATAGGGTCCGCAGAGTTTGGGGTGCTGCGGGTTAGTCGCGCAGCACCTTCAAAGCCGCCGCCAGATCAATCGCCCCGTCATAGAGCGCGCGGCCGGAAATGGCCCCGTTGAGCGGCGCGCCGCAGGTTTTGAGGTTGCGCAGATCGTCCAGAGACGACACGCCGCCGGAGGCGATCACGGGGATCGACACGGCCCGCGCCAGCGCGGCGGTTTCCTCGATATTCGGCCCCTGCATCGCGCCGTCGCGGTTGATGTCGGTGTAGATGATGGCCGACACGCCCGCATCCTCGAAACTTTTCGCAAGATCGGTGGCGGTCACATCGGTTTCTTCGGCCCAGCCCTTGGTGGCAACCATGCCTTTGCGTGCGTCAATGCCCACAGCCACATGACCGGGGAAGGCGCGGGCCGCTTCGCGCACCAGATCGGGGTTCTCCACCGCGACAGTGCCAAGGATCACACGCTCCAGCCCTTTGGAAAGCCACATCTCGATGGTCGCCATGTCACGGATGCCGCCGCCCAACTGGGCGGGGACTTTGCATTGCTTGAGAATCTCTTCGACAGGGGCGGCGTTGACCGGCTCGCCCGCGAAAGCGCCGTTGAGATCAACCAAATGAAGCCATTCACAGCCCGCCTCGACAAATTCCAGCGCCTGCGCGGCGGGGTTTTCGTTGAACACGGTCGCCTGTTCCATCTCGCCTTTGTAGAGGCGCACGGCATTGCCGTCTTTCAAATCGATGGCGGGATAGAGGATCATGGCGCGAGGCTCCTGTCGTAAAACTGTCGCGCCTCCTTTGGCATGATTGCGCCGGAAATGCAAAACCCGCTTTGAGCGCGATGTGCCGCTGCGTTAATCTTGCCTCAATACGCCGATCCCGCTCAGGGTAGGGGCGTATCAGGGAGGATATAGAATGAAATATTTCGCTTTGGCCGCTTTGGCGGCTCTCGGACTGGCTGGCCCCGCTCTGGCCGCTGATCCGGTGGAGGGGATCTGGAAGACACAAGTGGATGACGGCCACTACGCCCATGTGAAAATCGCCCCGTGCGGTGAACTTATCTGTGGTGTCATCGCCAAGGCTTTCGACGCCAACGGACCGATTGCCTCCGAGAATATCGGCAAGCCGATTGTCTGGGATATGTCCGCCGCCGGTGGTGGCTCCTATAAAAACGGCAAGATCTGGCAACCCTCGACGGGTAAGATTTTCAATTCCAAAATGACACTGTCGGGCAACAGCCTGAAGGTCAAAGGCTGCGTCGGGCCGATCTGCAAGGGACAGACGTGGTCACGGGTGCAGTAGGCGCGCCGTTGATATGAAGTTGATATGAAGAAGGGGCCTCAAACGGGCCCCTTTTGCTTTCTGATGGCAAAAATACTCGAAATCCTACGGCTTCCAGCCCAGGAAATTCGACACGATCCTGAGGCCCGCCCGCTGGCTTTTTTCTGGATGGAACTGACAGCCGATCATGGTGTCGCGGGCGACGATGGCGGTGACTTCCTCGCCATAATCCACATGCGCGATGCGATGCGCCGGATCGGTGACCTTGAAATGGTAGGAATGTACGAAATAGGCATGATCGCCCTCTGACACGCCGTCCAGAACCGGATGGGGGTTCGAAATGTGCAGGTTATTCCAGCCCATATGCGGCACTTTCAGCGCCGGATCGGAGGGGGTGATCTTCACCACCTCGCCACCGATCCAGTCGAAACCGGCGGTGTCTTCATATTCGAGACCGCGTGTGGCCATCATCTGCATCCCGATACAGATGCCCATGAAGGGGCGGCCCTTGGTGGTGACCGCTTCGGAAATCGCCTCGAACAGGCCGGTGTAATCGAAAAGCTGTTTCTTGCAGGCGGGAAAGGCCCCGTCGCCGGGCAGGACGATCCGGTCCGCTTTCGCCACCACATCCGGTTCGGAGGTGACCACGATGGTGCCGGCGCCGGTCTCGCGCGCCATGCGTTCAAAAGCTTTGTGGGCGGAGTGCAGATTGCCGCTGTCGTAATCGACGAGTGCTGTGAGCATGTCTTATCTCTTCTGGATCATGAGAGGGGCTCAGAGCGCCCCCTTCGTGGACGGCAGGCTATCGGCCATGCGCGGGTCGATCTCAAGCGCCATACGCAGCGCACGCGCCACGGATTTGAACGCCGCCTCGGCGATGTGGTGGGAGTTGATGCCATGCACCTTGTCCACATGCAGCGTGATGCCGCCGTGGGTGGAGAGCGCCTGAAAAAACTCGCGCACCAGTTCGGTGTCGAATGTGCCGATCTTGGCGGTTGGGAAATCGACATTCCACACGAGGAAGGGCCGCGCCGACAGATCGAGCGCGGTGGAGACCTGTGTGTCATCCATCGCAAGCGCAAAGTGACCGTAGCGGTAGATGCCCTTTTTGTCGCCAACCGCTTGGGCCAGCGCCTGACCCAGTGCGATGCCGGTGTCCTCGACCGTGTGGTGATCGTCGATATGAGTGTCGCCCTTGGCGCGGATGGTCATGTCGATCAGGGAGTGACGCGACAACTGGTCGAGCATGTGGTCGAAAAATCCCACGCCCGTCTGGTTGTCATAGCTGCCGGTCCCGTCGAGGTTGATGTCGACCGTGATCTGGGTTTCCGCCGTGTGGCGGGTGATGCTTGCCTTGCGCATGGGCTATCCCTTTTTTCGTCATGCTGCTTATACGCGCGGGCAGGGGGCTTTGCCAATGGGCAGACTGTCCATCGTCTGTTTGTGATTCTGTGGTGATGGGCTGTGAGGCTGATCTGGCGTGCGCGCTCGGTTGGGCAGACAGGCAAAGGGGTATGCCAGCCGCCGATCCGTCAGGCTTGGTTCGCCAGTCCTGATCCGCCTGACTTGATCCGCCAGACTGGCCGGAAATGTCGACAGATTTCGATATCCGGAAGGAAATTGGAGCGGGCGAGGCGATTCGAACGCCCGACCCTAACCTTGGCAAGGTTATGCTCTACCCCTGAGCTACGCCCGCTCGCGTCCAGCCTGTCCGTCGGCTCGGTTACGTGATCGGTGGGTGCCGATCGTGAGGTATATACCCGATCCTCTTTGCCTTGCGGCTGGGAGGAAATTGGAGCGGGCGAGGCGATTCGAACGCCCGACCCTAACCTTGGCAAGGTTATGCTCTACCCCTGAGCTACGCCCGCTTCCTTGGGTGAGGCGTGAAATAGGAAATACCGCCGCGACCTGCAAGAGGAAAATTGGATTTGGCGCATTTTTTTCACGCTTTCCCCCGAGAAGCGGGTGAGAGCCACTCTTTTCCTAGCTCAGCGCCAGTCCGATATTGGCCAGAGACAGGAGCAAAAGCAGCGCGAATGTGGAGAGAATACCGTATTTGCGACCCCATTCCTTACCATCTCCCTGCATTCCATAGGCATGAAGCGCGCGGGAGACCAAAAGCGCCACGCCCGCGATGTGGACGGGCAGGGCAGAGGCCCCTTGCGACTCAAGTGCTGCAATCAGGATCAGGGTGATCGGCGCATATTCGTTGAAATTGCCATGTGCACGAATGCGGCGGTTGAGCGTTTCGTCGCCGCCATCCCCGAGGCTTTGTCTGACGGTGAGTCGTTGCTTGATGACGTGGATCGAGAGGAAGAGATAGAGCAGACCGGCAAGACCGGCATAGAGGGCTGTCAGAGTGAGTGTCATGGTATCCATCTTGTTGTTGAGAGGTGGAGGCCTTTGTGCGGACAGACCTGACGAGGGGTCTAACGGAAACACATTCGAAAATCACTATCTGATGGCGCACAGTTGCTGCGCGTCTGACGTAGAGGTCTTTGCCTGTACGGTTTGGGTGGTGTGCGATGGGGTGCGCGCGTTTCGCGTGGGAGGGTTCAGCCCAAGCTGCGCGGATAGTGCATCGTGTTGTGGAATCGCGTCGGCGCGTCGGTCAGATTGCGGTAGCTGTGCGGCTGGTCGGCCTTGAACCGGATCGCCTCGCCCGCAGGGATGCGGGTCCACGGTCCGTCGGTCTGGAGTTCCAGCGTGCCTTCGGTGACGAAAATATCTTCCACCACGCCCGCGTCATGGGGGTGGGAGACATGGGTTTGTCCGGGGTTGAGCGTGATCAGAAAGCTCTCGGAGCCGAGCGCGGGATCATAGGGGAACAGCGTGCGAAACCCGATGCTTTCGGGAAAGCTCACCGGAGCAGGGGGCTTGGATGCTGTGCTATCGAGAAACGCGGTGAGCGGCAGGTGAAACCCCTTGGCTAGTTTCCACAGGGTGATGAGCGTCGGAGAGGATTCCCCGCGTTCGATCTGGCCCAGCATGGCCTTGCTCACCCCCGTGCGCTCTGCCGCCTGTGCGAGGCTCAGTCTGGCTTCGGAGCGAATGGCCTTGAGATTGATTTTTGGAGTTTCCGGTTCCATCGCTCACCCTGATCGCAAATTGCGCTTGTGCGTTATAGCGTCCGTACGCTATAGCGGTCGCGGGCGTTATAGCGCACGGATGGCCGCACGCCAAGCCCTTCTCGCGCCGACACTTGTCCGACACAAAGCAGACAGGGTGCAGATACATGGAGAGATCATGTCAGGACTGAAACTTTCCCACATCGTCTCCGGCGCCATCGCCGTGCTTCTGGCCTATACCAGCAGCGCTGCGATTGTGTTTCAGGCCATCGATACGTTGGGCGCGACACAGGCAGAGGCCAACAGCTGGATGCTGGTGCTGGGGCTGGGCATGGGGCTTTCGACACTCGTTCTGACCCTGCGCTACAAGATGCCGATTCTCACCGCATGGTCCACGCCGGGGGCGGCGCTTCTGGTGATCAGCCTGCAAGGCGTGCCTATGGGAGAAGCCATTGGAGCCTTTGTTTTTTGTGGTCTTTTGCTGACATTGACAGGGCTGACCGGATGGTTCGAAAAGATATCCCGTTTCATCCCCGACGCCATTGGCAGCGCGATGCTGGCAGGCATCCTGTTCCGCTTCGGTCTCGGGATTTTCGCCTCGATGGAAGACAACCTGCCGCTGGTGGCGGTGATGTGTGTGACCTATCTTCTGGGGCGACGTTTCTTTGCGCGGTTTGCCATTCCCTCCGTTCTGCTGGCGGGCATTGTGTTTTGCGCGCTGACAGGGGCGTTTGCGACGGGGGAGAGTTTTGATCTGTCGCTTGCGCAACCGGTGTTCACCATGCCCGTCTTTTCGCTTTCCGCCCTGATTGGCATCGCCCTGCCGCTCTATATCGTCACCATGTCTTCGCAGAACATGCCAGGCGTCGTGACGCTGAAAGCGGCGGGTTATCAGCCGCCAGTGTCCTCCGCGATCACGGTGACGGGGCTTGCGACCCTGATCCTCGCGCCGTTTGGCGGCTATGCCTTCAACCTTGCTGCGATCACGGCGGCGATCTGTGCGGGGCCGGAAGCGGATGAAAACCCCGCGACGCGCTGGAAGGCGGCGATGGTTACGGGGGTGATCTATTGTATCGTGGGGCTTATGGGCGCGGCAGTGATCAGCCTCTTTCTGATTGCACCGAACGCGCTTGTGGTCACGGTTGCAGGGCTGGCGCTTTTGAACACGGTTGCGGGCAGCTTGAGTGCTGCGCTCAAAGAGGTGGACCAACGCGAAGCGGCTCTTGTGACCTTTATGACCACGGTGTCGGGGATCAGCTTTATGAGCATCGGAGCGCCGGTCTGGGCGCTTCTGTTCGGCGGGCTGACGTCTTTGGTTCTGACGCGCAAGACGGCCGTCAAAGCATAGTTACAGACTTGATTTTGCCTGTAAAAAAGCCCCGCTGACTGGCGGGGCTTTCCTGTTCTATGTGCCTCGAATGCGGCGCGAGGGGCGTTATTCGAATTCGATCAGCAAATCCTTCGCGTCGATCTGCGAGCCGGGGGCGACATGGGCGGCTTTCACCGTGCCATCGTGGTCGGCGGTGATGGAGGTCTCCATCTTCATCGCCTCGATGGTCAAAAGCACATCGCCTTTCTTCACCGCCTGTCCGGACACCACCGCAACCGTTGCGACAACGCCCGGCATCGGTGCGCCGACATGTTTCGGGTTGCCCAGCTCGGCCTTGGCATTGGCCACCACAGAGGAGGCCACAGAGCGGTCTTTCACGCGCACGGTGCGCGGCTGGCCGTTCAGCTCGAAGAACACTTTGACCTCGCCCAGTTCATTGGGATCGGACACTGCCTGACACCGGATTTCCAGCGTCACGCCGGGGTCGATGGAGGCGGAGATTTCCTCGCCTTCTTCCATGCCGTAGAAGAAATTCTTCGTCGGCAGCGAGCGCACCGGCCCGTATTGTTCGTGGCGGGTGACGTAATCGGAGAAGACTTTCGGATACATCAGGTAGCCGTTGAAATCCTCGTCGTCGAAGTCTTCGTCGGGGAATTTCTCGGCCAGTTCGGCACGCAGAGCGGCGAAATCGGCGGGCGGCAGGTGTAGCCCCGGACGTTCGAGATTGGGTTTTTCCTTGCCCAGCACCTTTTTGACGATCTTGTCGGGGAAGCCGCCAGGGGGCTGGCCGAGATTGCCGCGCATCATATCGACGACACTGTCGGGGAAGGCCACGTCATGTTTGGGGTCTTCAACCTCGTCGCGGGTGAGCCCTTGGGACACCATCATCAGGGCCATGTCGCCCACGACCTTGGAGCTTGGCGTCACCTTCACAATGTCACCGAACATCATGTTCACATCGGCATAGGCCTGTGCGACCTCGTGCCAGCGATCTTCCAGCCCCAAAGAGCGGGCCTGTGCCTTGAGGTTGGTGAACTGACCGCCGGGCATCTCGTGGAGATAGACCTCGGAGGCAGGGGCCTGAAGGCTTGCCTCGAAGGCCGCATATTGCCCGCGCACAGCTTCCCAGTAGTTCGACATTTCGCGGATCGCACCGATGTCGAGACCGGTGTTGCGCTCGTGGAAACGCAGGGCTTCGACGATCGAGCCCAAGGTTGGCTGCGAGGTGTTGCCGGAGAGCGCATCCATCGCTGCATCCACCGCATCGACACCCGCATCTGCGGCGGCCAGAACCGTCGCAATGGCGGCGCCTGACGTGTCATGGGTGTGGAAGTGGATCGGCAGGCCGACCTCTTCTTTCAGCGCCTTGACCAGCATCCCCGCCTGTGTCGGCTTCAGCAGGCCCGCCATGTCCTTGAGGCCCAGAACATGCGCACCTGCGGCTTCAAGTTCTTTGGCCATTTTGACATAGTAGTCGAGCGTGTATTTCGGACGTGTCGGGTCCAGAAGGTCGCCGGTGTAACAGATCGTGCCTTCACAGACCTTGCCGGAATCAATGACCGCATCCATCGCCACACGCATGTTCTCGACCCAGTTGAGACTGTCGAACACGCGGAAGACATCGACGCCGGTCTCGGCGGCCTGCCGCACGAACTCCTGCACCACATTGTCGGGATAGTTGGTGTAGCCCACGCCGTTGGAGGCGCGCAAAAGCATCTGGGTCATGATGTTGGGCATACGTTCGCGAATGTCGCGCAGGCGCTGCCACGGACATTCCTGCAAGAACCGGTATGCCACATCAAAGGTCGCGCCACCCCAGCATTCCACGGAGAACAGCCCCGACAGATTGGCCGCATAGGCGGGGGCTGCGTTCACCATGTCGATGGAACGCATACGCGTCGCCAGAAGCGACTGGTGCCCGTCGCGCATGGTGGTGTCGGTGATCAAAAGCTGTTTTTGCGCCCGCATCCAGTCGGCAACAGCCTGCGCCCCTTTTTCCTCCAGGAGTTGACGTGTGCCGACAGGCGGGGTCTGGGCCGCGGTTCTGGGGGCGACGGGCGTGCGCGCATCGGCGGCGGGCTTGGCCCGTCCGAGGGTCTCGGGATGGCCGTTCACGGTGATATCCGCGAGATAGGTCAGCAGCTTGGTCGCGCGGTCGCGGCGCGGTTTGAAATCGAACAGTTCCGGCGTCGTGTCGATGAACTTCGTGGTGTATTCATTCGACAGGAACACCGGATGTTTCAACAGGTTCTCGACGAAGGCAATGTTGGTCGACACGCCACGAATCCGGAATTCGCGCAAGGCCCGATCCATTCGCGCAATCGCCGCCTCCGGTGTGCGCGCCCATGCGGTCACCTTGGTCAGCAGACTGTCATAGTAGCGCGTGATCACCGCGCCGGAATAGGCCGTCCCGCCATCGAGACGGATGCCCATGCCCGTGGCCGAGCGGTAGGTGGTGATGCGGCCATAATCGGGGATGAAATTGTTGGTCGGGTCTTCGGTCGTCACACGGGTCTGAAGCGCGTGGCCGTCGAGTTTCACGTCATACTGGCTGGCAACGCCTGTCGCTTCGGTGAGGCTCTTGCCCTCGGCGATCAGGATTTGCGCGCGCACAATGTCGATGCCGGTGACTTCCTCGGTCACGGTGTGTTCGACCTGCACGCGGGGATTCACTTCGATGAAGTAGAATCTGCCGGTCTCCATATCCATCAGGAATTCGACCGTGCCGGCGCATTCGTAATGCACATGCTCACAGATTCGCTTGCCCAAGGCGCACAGCTCTTCGCGCTGGGCGGGGGAGAGGAAGGGAGCAGGGGCGCGTTCAACCACCTTTTGGTTGCGGCGTTGCACAGAACAGTCGCGCTCGTAGAGGTGGTAGATATTGCCGTGGCTGTCACCGAGGATCTGCACCTCGACGTGGCGCGCCTTGATGATCATCTTCTCAAGGTAGCCCTCGCCATTGCCAAAGGCGGCCTCGGCCTCGCGGCGGCCTTCCTTGACCTTTTCTTCAAGCTCTTCGACATTTTCAATCGGCCGCATCCCGCGTCCGCCACCGCCCCAAGAGGCCTTGAGCATCAGAGGAAAGCTGATCTTTTCTGCCTCTGCGCGAATTTGGTCGAAATCATCGCCCAGAACTTCCGTGGCGGGAATGACGGGCACGCCCGCTTCGATCGCGACCTTGCGAGCGGAGGCCTTGTCACCCAACTCGCGCATGGTTTTGGCTTTCGGTCCGATAAAGGTGATACCCGCCTCAACGCAGGCATCGACGAAATCGGGGTTCTCGGAAAGCAGTCCATAGCCGGGGTGGATCGCATCTGCGCCGGACAGTTTGGCGACGCGGATAATTTCTTCGATAGAGAGATAGGCCGCGACAGGCCCCATTCCTTCGCCGATCTTGTAGGCTTCGTCCGCCTTGAACCGGTGCAGGGACAGTTTGTCCTCTTCGGCATAGATTGCGACGGTGCGTTTGCCCAATTCATTGGCGGCACGCATCACGCGGATGGCGATTTCTCCTCGGTTGGCGATCAGAACTTTCTGAAATTCGGCCATGGCAAGCTTCCCCTCTTGCTATTTTTTAATCAGCGTAGTGATTTCTGCGGTGCAGTAAATCCCCAATTCCCCTGTCGTGTCGCACGGGCACGGGGGAGGGCGAAGCCGAGGGATGAGGATTTTTGCCGCAGCCCCTGAAAACATAGGGAAATTTGCAGGATTTGCAGTGCAAATCCTATGTGTTAGCAAATCAACCCTGTCGGGATTTACGGCTTTGCAAAACCGCAATTTCAGAGAATCAAGTCGCCTCATCCCGTGCGGGAGCGCTGCGCGCACTCAGGGGAAGCTCGCGCAGGAACAGTGCTATGACCAGCCCCGCAAACGCCAATCCCGCCGCAATCCAGTAGACAGGATGCAGCGCCTCGGAGACGGTTTGCGCGACGAGGGTTTGGGCCTCTGCAGGCAAGGTGGCGAGGATTTGCGGCCCCAATTCTGCGGCATTTGCCAAGCCCTCCACCGGCGCGCCGCCCATGAGGCTGGCCATGCGGGATGCGAACAGTGCGCCAAACAGTGCAACGGCAATCGACCCGCCCACCTGACGGAACATCAGCCCCGCCGCCGTAGCCGTTCCGATCTGGTGGCGGTCTACGCTGTTTTGCACCGCCGTCGTGACCACGGGGAAGATACAGCCCATGCCCGCGCCAAGCCCTGCCAGCGACAGCCAGAGCTGCCATGAGGGCATCTCCGGCGACAGACGTGTCAGGGAGAGCAGAGCAAGCGTGGCGAGGCTCAGGCCGATTTTCGGCAGGAGGCGGTAGCGTCCGGTACGGCCCATATACTGACCCGAGAAGGTGGAGGTGCACAGGATGCCGAAGGTCATGGGGATGAGTTGCAGTCCCGATTGGGTGGCGCTGGCGCCTTTGGCCATTTGCAAAAAGACCGGAATGAAAGTCAGTGCGCCGAACATTAACGCCCCCGAGATGAAGGAGATCATGGAGCAAATAGTGAAGACATTCATCTTGAACAGAGCCATCGGGAGGATCGGTTCGTTGGCCTTGCGCTCAATGGCGATAAAGCCGAGCGTGGCGGTCACAAACACGGCCATCAGTCCCAACCCGATTGGGCCTGTGAGGGCAAATTCCTTGCCTCCCAGAGCGGTCAGAAGCACGATGGAAGATAAGGACAGGGTGAGCGCTGCGGCCCCTGCGTAGTCGATCTTGTGCTGAACCCGTTTGCCCAAGGGTTTGAAGCCGAAGATAAAACCCGCAAGGGCCAGCGCGCCCACCGGCAGGTTGATGTAGAAAATCCAGTGCCATGACAGCGTGTCCACAAACCAGCCGCCCAGAAGCGGTCCGGCGACGGAGGACACTCCGAACACACCTGCGAAGACGCCTTGGATCTTGCCGCGTTCCTTGGGCGGGATCACATCCCCGATGATGGAAAGCGCCAGGACGAACAGCCCGCCGCCGCCCAAGCCCTGAAGCGCGCGTGCGGCGATGAGAAAACCCATAGAGCCGGACATGCCACAGAGCACGGAGCCGGTCAGAAACAGTGTGACTGAAAAGATCACTACGTTCCGCCGCCCGAAAAGATCGCCGAATTTTCCATAGAGCGGCGCGACGATGGTGGAAGCGAGGATATAGGCGGTGACCACCCATGACAGATGCTCAAGCCCGCCGAGGTCCGCCACGATGGTCGGCAGCGCCGTGGAGACGATGGTCTGGTCGAGAGAGGCCAGCAGCAACAGAACCGCAACCGAACTGATCACCAGCGCGACGGAGGTCTCCTCTGCGGGATGTTCATACGTGGACGCGGGCTGATCTGTCGATTTGGGGCTGTTGTGCGGTGCGGACATGAAAACTCCTTTGCCCCGTCAGGGCACGGCCCGCGGGTTTTGCGCAGATAGCGTCAATTCTAAATATATGTCAATAGCACATAAGTGTGTATGGCATGTAATTGACATGCGCATATTTTCATGCAACTCCCTTTGCATGATCGAAGATGACACACAGCCAAGCCCTCCCCGAAGCGACCCCGACACCCGTGCGGGCGATCCGCGCATTCATGCTGGCGTGCCGGATTTCCTGACGGATCAGGGGTTTTCCGACCCCGCCGTGATGGCGCTACTGGACCTTGATCTGGCCCTGTTCCGCTGGCGGCGCATGGCGGAAAAGGGCGAGTTCAAAGGCAAGGTGATGCAGGGCATGTCCGAACCGCTGGAACCCGCGATCTTGCAAGGGCTTCTGTCCATCGCGCAAATCTCTGCCGGTTTGGGGCGCGACAAGGCCGAGTTGCCTACCATCGGCATGGTGGCGGAGGTCATGTCGGTCGACCCGTCCCGCGCATCGCGTATCGTCTCCGAACTGGTGTCGCGCGGCTATGTGGCGCGGCAGGCGGTGCAGGAAGATGCCCGCAAATCCGTTCTGGTCATGACGCCGAAATCCAGGGACTTTTTGCGGGAGTTCACCCTGTCGAAATGGCGTATTATGGCGCAGGTCTTCGAGGGCTGGAGTGGCGAGGATATCTCTGATTTCTCCCGCCTCTTTGCGCGCTATGTGGGTGGCTTGGTCAAGGCTGTGTCGCCTTCTGACGAGACACCCTGAATCGGTCGGCGCGGCGTTCATTTTGAGAACAATTGCAGAACGTGCTTTTCCTTGGCGCGGCTCTTCTATATCCTGCTCCTCATGAGCAGTTACGATGAAGACGAGGCCTTCGAGGCCGCCGCAGCCCCCACATCCGGCCAGCACAGGCCCTCCCTCTCGCAATTGGCGATGCAGGGTGCGCGAGCGGCCACGTTCGGCGCACCGGATACCAGCTATCTCGACAGTCTGAACCCCGCCCAACGCGAGGCGGTGGAGACTTTGGATGGGCCGGTTCTGATGCTCGCCGGCGCAGGCACGGGCAAGACCAAAGCCCTCACGGCGCGTATTGCGCATCTGTTGAATACGGGGCGCGCCCAGCCACGCGAAATTCTCGCCGTGACCTTCACCAACAAGGCTGCCCGCGAGATGAAAGAGCGGGTCGCGGCGCTGATGGGGCAGGATATCGAAGGGATGCCGTGGCTTGGCACCTTCCATTCCGTCTGTGTCAAACTCCTGCGCCGTCACGCAGAACTCGTTGATCTGAAATCGAATTTCACCATTCTTGATACGGACGACCAGATCAGGCTGCTTAAACAGTTGATCAATGCCGAGGGCATCGACGAGAAACGCTGGCCCGCGCGTCAGCTTGCCGGTGTAATCGACAGCTGGAAAAACCGTGCCCTCACGCCGGGGCGTGTCTCAGGGGGCGAGGGCGAGGAATTCAACGGTCGCGGGGTCAGGCTCTACGCCGCCTATCAGGCCCGCTTGCAAACCCTGAACGCCGTGGATTTCGGCGATCTGTTGCTGCATGTGGTCACGATTTTCCAGAAGCATCCCGATCTCTTGGCTCAATATCAGCGCTGGTTCCGCTACATCCTTGTGGACGAGTATCAGGATACCAACGTCGCGCAATATCTCTGGCTCAGGCTCTTGGCGGGCGGACATAAAAACATCTGCTGCGTGGGCGATGACGATCAGTCGATCTACGGATGGCGCGGGGCCGAGGTGGGCAATATCCTGCGGTTTGAAAAGGATTTTCCCGGCGCGAAGGTTGTTCGGCTGGAGCAGAACTATCGCTCCACACCGCATATTCTGACCGCAGCAAGCTCCGTGATTGCAGGGAATCGGGATCGCCTTGGCAAAGAGCTTTGGACCGCCGAGACGGATGGCGAAATGGTGCGGCTTATCGGCCATTGGGATGGCGAGGAAGAGGCGCGCTGGGTTGGCGAGGAAATCGAGGCGCTGCATAGCGGGACGCGGTCGCGGTTGCGTCAATATTCGCTCGACGACATCGCCATTCTCGTGCGTGCTTCACATCAGATGCGGGCTTTTGAGGACCGGTTCCTGTCCATCGGCCTGCCATATCGCGTGATCGGTGGGCCGCGATTCTATGAGCGGATGGAGATTCGCGATGCGATGGCCTATTTCCGCGTTGTCTGTCAGCCCGACGATGATCTGGCGTTCGAGCGGATTATCAACACGCCGAAACGTGGCGTGGGGGATAAGGCCCTGCAAGAGATCCAGATCGCGGCGCGTTCGAATGGTGTGAACCTTGTGGAAGGGGCGCGGATTGCGGTGGCGGACGGGTTGCTCAAGGGCAAGGCGAAATCCGGCGTTGCGCAGTTGCTGGCCGATCTGGACCGCTGGACCTCGCTCAATGTGCAGCAAATCCGCTATGGCGTCGAAGACGAGGACGCGCTGGTAGAAGGCGTGGCCTATGAGCCCGCCGAGATCAGCCATATCGAACTGGCCGAGAAGATACTCGACGAGAGCGGCTACACGAAGATGTGGCAGAATGACAAATCTCCGGAGGCGCCCGGACGGCTGGAAAACCTCAAGGAACTTGTCAAAGCCTTGGAGCAATTCGAGAATCTCGCGGGCTTTCTGGAACACGTTGCGCTGATTATGGACAATGACAGCGGCAATGACGGCGAGAAAGTCACGATCATGACCCTGCACGGGGCCAAGGGGCTGGAGTTTCCGGTGGTCTTTCTGCCCGGTTGGGAAGAAGGGTTGTTCCCGTCGCAACGCTCGATGGATGAAAGCGGCACCAAGGGTTTGGAGGAGGAGCGCCGTCTGGCCTATGTCGGAATCACACGCGCCGAAGAGCTTTGCACCATTTCCTTTGCCGCGAATCGCCGCGTGTATGGCCAGTGGCAGGCCCAGATGGCCTCGCGTTTCATCGACGAACTGCCCGCAGATCACGTCGATGTCATGACACCCAACGGATTGTATGGGGCGCAAGGCAATATGGGGGCGGGGCGTTCACTGGACGATTATGGACAGGACAGCAGCCCCAGCCGCTTTCAGGAGCGCGCCGCCAAGGCCGATGTTTACAATTCACCGGGCTGGAAACGGATGCAGCAACGCACAAGCCGCGCCGGCACGCCGCGATCTCCTGTGACGATTGAAGCCAAGGTGACTGTGGCCTTTACCGAGGGCGAGCGCGTGTTTCACAAGAAATTCGGCTATGGCGAGGTGATGGCGATTGAGGGTGAAAACCTGACGGTCGAGTTCGATCACTCCGGCACGAAAAAGCTCAAGGCCGGCTTCGTGCTTCCTGCGGATCAGGCGGGCGATGTGCCGTTTTAAAGCCTTTTCAAGTCATTCGAGGCTGTGAAGCCACTCAGCATCAAGACGTTGCGCTGCGCTGCCTGATAACCTGTGCCGTGGGTTTTCGCAGAACGATTTCGGTGCGGACTATAGAATTCTGCGCGAAACCGATTCCCTGAAAATACGATGAGACTTCCGGCGTGGTGTGGCTTAGGCCTGCCGCGTCTTTCGGTTTGCGCATAAAAAAACACCCGCGCCAGGGAGGAGGAGAGGCGCGGGTGCTCTTGCATCGGACCACGAGGGAGGAGGAAGGGGTCCGTATAAGTAAAGAAATGCGGCGGTGTCAGGGAGGAGGAAGACACCGCCGCCTTCAGTAACGATCCCTCAGGGAGGAGGAGAGAGAGACCGCATGTCTGGGGCCGGAGCCCCGTATAGGTGCGACGATGCAGGGAGGAGGAAGCATCGTCGCTCTGGTCTTCAAGGCCCAGGGAGGAGGAGGGGGCCTCGAATTCCGGTATCTGTTGCGGCAGCACCAGGGAGGAGGAGAGGTGCCGCCGCAGGTATCAGGGCCTCAGGGAGGAGGAGGAGGCCATGATGAGTATTCTTAGTTGCCGTATGCGGCCTCGTAGGCCACGGCTTTGATGGACGCCCGGGACAGACCCAGATCGGAAAGGTCACGATCGTCCAAACCGGACAGTTCCAGCAACGTTTCGCGGTAGACGCGGTAACGTGCAACGCGTTCAGCCAAAGCCTTGAACAGACCACCAAAGGGTACTGTGGAGGCCGTTGAGGCGTTGCGGATGTCGTTTGTGTAAGCCATGTGACTTTCTAAACCTTGATATGCGTTCGGACCCGTGTCCGTGTTTGCGCCGCGTCTTGTTCCCTTCGGGCTTCTGCCGGTCTTCGATCGAACTCTTGTCTTTCGAAGCAAACCGCTTTGGTGCGGTCGAAGGTGCAAGCCTTGGCTGCGTTGTTGATCTCAATATTGAGGATTTGCTGCGATTGCACAATCCACCTAGTCGTCATTGCCGCTATGCAGAACATGCATAAGTCGTGCTGACCTATTTTGCATGGCTTGTTGCGCCGCTCAGAGCTGCTGTGTCTGTGAGGGCAATGAGGAGTGGAAAAAGGTCAATAAACCCCCTATTTCGAAGGGAAAGCCAAAGAAATCGGAAGGGGGCCAGAATGCCTGTAACGCAAGACCTAATCATGGCAACGCTTAAAAAAGTGGCGCTTCCGGGAGGAGCCAATCTGGTCGATGCCGATCTGGTGCGTGCTTTGACGGTTCAAGACGGCACAATCAGCTTTGTCATCGAGGCGCCCGATGCCGCCACGGCGCAAAGTTGGGCCCATATCGAATCTGAGGCCAAGGCGGCACTTGAGGCGCTGGAGGGGGTGGAAAAGGTTTCCATCGTGATGACCGCCCACGGACCTTCCGCGCCGAAACCGGCCGCACAGACGTCTTCCGGCGAGCCGCCCAGCCTCAAGATCGGACGTCACCCCACTCCGCAACAGGGCAAACAGGGCGTGCCGGGCGTCAAACACATCCTTGCAATCGCTTCGGGAAAGGGGGGAGTCGGAAAATCGACCGTCTCCGCGAATCTCGCCGTGGCGCTGGCGCGTCAGGGTCGCAAGGTCGGTCTGCTTGATGCCGATATCTATGGGCCGTCCCAGCCGCGTATGATGGGCGTCAACAAACGTCCTGCGTCGCCGGATGGCAAAACCATCGAGCCGCTTCATGCTCATGGTGTCACGCTGATGTCGATTGGTTTCATGATTCCCGATGGCGAAGCCGTGGTCTGGCGCGGGCCGATGCTCATGGGCGCGATGCAGCAAATGCTGGGGCAGGTGGCCTGGGGCGAATTGGATGTGCTCCTGATCGACATGCCGCCGGGCACGGGTGATGTGCAGTTGACGCTGGGACAGAAGACCGAACTCACCGGCGCGCTGGTGGTCTCCACACCGCAGGACGTGGCGCTGATAGATGCGCGGCGCGGGATTTCCATGTTCGAGAAGCTTAAGGTGCCGGTGCTGGGCCTGATCGAGAACATGTCCACCTATGTCTGTCCGAACTGTGGTCATGAAGAACATATTTTCGGACATGGCGGAGTGGCGGACGAGGCGACAAAGATTGGCGTGCCTTTGCTTGCAGAGCTTCCCTTGGCGTTGGAAGCGCGTCTGGCAGGTGACAATGGCGTGCCTGTTGCCGCGACAGATAGCCCTTTGGCCGCTCCCTATGAGGCGCTTGCCAAACGGCTGGTGGAGACCGGCGTCGCCTGACTTTACGGGCGGTCAAACGCGTCTTTCGGGATGATGGGTGATATGCCTAAATTTTCATCTGTTTGCAAAACAGGGGCAGGGCAGCTATCCTGTCCTTGTTGAAAGGCATTTTGCCATTGCGTTTCATCTCTTTCGCGTCGCCCCGAGCGGCGCGTTTTCATGAAAGGACGACGAGGGGCCGGCAAGCCCGCAAAAACCTCCCCGAAAGGACAATATGTTTACTAAAATTCTGGTCCCAGTGGACCTTGCGCATGTGGACAACCTGTCCCGCGCACTGGAAGTCGCCGCAGATATCGCTCTGCATTACAAGGCTTCCGTCACCTATGTTGGCGTCACCGCTGAAACCCCCGGTTCTCTGGGGCACAATCCGACAGAATATGCGAAACATCTGGCGCAATTCGCGCAAGACCAGAGCAAGCGCTACGGTTTCGAGACCGCAGCCCGTGCTGTTGTGAGCCACGATCCGGCCACCGATCTGGACAAGTCTCTGGCCCGTGCGGTCAAAGAGGCTGGTGCTGATCTGGTGGTGATGGCCACCCATGTTCCCAATGTCGTTGATCATTTCTGGCCGTCCCATGGCGGCAAACTTGCGACCCACACCGACGCATCCGTCTTTCTTGTGCGCGGCTGACCTGCGCTGACACCCGCTGGCTGTTTGCTCGTCAGGGCAGGGCGGCGTGTGTTCGGATGACACTGTAATCCTTAGGAGTAATTCTATGAGCGACGACGGCATTCCCGCCCCGGAGGGCGCGGCTGCATTGATCGAGACCGATTATGAAATCGGTCAGGACAACATCACCCCGAGTGTCGGGCCTTTCGGGCTTGATATTCATAACCCTGTCTTTCTCATCTCCGGCCTGTCCATTGTGACCTTTGTCTTTCTGACACTGGCCTTTCAGGAACAGTCCGGCGAGATTTTCACCCATTTGCGCAACTGGCTGACCCAGACCTTTGACTGGTTCTTTCTGACGGCGGCAAATATCTTCGTGGTCTTCTGCCTCTTTCTCATTGTGTCGCCCTACGGCAAGGTGCGGATTGGCGGCAAGGAGGCAAGCCCCGACTATTCCTATGGCGGCTGGTTCGCCATGCTCTTTGCGGCTGGTATGGGCATCGGTCTGATGTTCTACGGTGTCTCCGAGCCGATCTCGCATTTCTCGTCGTCTTTTGCCGACAATGCGGGCACGCCGGAAAGCTGGGCGCCTCTGGCCGGTGCGGCGGGCGATGTCGAAGCCGCGCGCCGTCTTGGTATGGCGGCGACGATTTTCCATTGGGCGTTGCACCCTTGGGCGATTTACGCCGTGGTCGCGCTGTCTCTTGCGCTGTTTTCCTTCAACAAAGGTCTGCCTCTGACCGTGCGGTCGATCTTCTACCCGATCTTCGGTGAGCGGATCTGGGGCTGGCCGGGACATATCATCGACATTCTGGCCGTGTTCGCGACGCTCTTCGGACTGGCGACCTCGCTGGGGTTCGGTGCGGAGCAGGCCAATGCGGGGCTGAACCATCTGTTCGGCGTTCCGGTCAATGATGTGTCGAAAGTCCTGCTGATCGCAGCGATCTCCGGTCTGGCGCTTCTCTCCGTTGTGGCGGGGCTGGATGCCGGTGTGAAACGTCTCTCAGAGATCAACATGGCGCTGGCGACCCTGCTTTTGCTCTTTGTGATCATCGTGGGGCCGACGGCGGCAATCCTGACGGGGTTCTTTGCCAACTTGAAAGCCTATGTGATCGACCTTCCGGCGCTGTCCAACCCGTTCGGGCGCACGGATGACAACTTCCGCCAGGGCTGGACCGCGTTCTACTGGGCGTGGTGGATTTCTTGGTCACCGTTCGTGGGCATGTTCATCGCGCGCGTTTCGCGTGGCCGGACCGTGCGGGAATTCCTCGTGGCGGTGCTGATCGTGCCGATGCTTGTTTCGGTGCTGTGGATGACCGCCTTCGGGGGCACAGCCATCAGCCAAATCGTTAATGACGGCTACACCGCCGTGTCCGATGCGGCGCTGGAGTTGAAGCTTTTTGCCATGCTTGAAGCTCTGCCCTTGCAATCCGTTACCTCGCTGATCGCGATTGTTCTGGTGATTGTGTTCTTCGTGACATCGTCCGATTCCGGTTCTCTTGTGATCGACACGATCACCGCAGGAGGCAAGGTCGACGCCCCCGTGCCACAACGGGTGTTCTGGGCCGCTTTCGAAGGGCTGATCGCCATTGCTCTGCTTCTGGGCGGCGGTCTGGGCGCGTTGCAGGCGATGGCCGTTTCGACCGGCTTCCCGTTCACTATCGTGCTCTTGCTGGCCTGTTATGCCACGTGGCGCGGGCTGCGGTCCGAGCCGCGCTAACACGGAAATTTCCGCAGATGTGATCTGATTGCATCAGTTGTGTGAGATTGGAAATGACACCCCGTAGAGCTTTCTCTGCGGGGTGTTTTTATTATCTTACTGTTTTTATTTGTTATTTTGAAATGAAGGTAAATTTGCCTCTTTAAAATTTCAGTGATTCGAAAATGTCTTAATTTTCAAGCAAATAGAATCCTGACAAAAATACTTGAGAATCCATAAGGGCATGCGTAATTCCGCGTCCATCGCACGAATTTGTCGCATTCTAAGGGGATGACATATGGGAATTTCACGTTTTATGGCGTTGTGTGGCGTGTCTTACGTCGCTTTCGCCTCCGCAGGTTTCGCACAGGAGGTCTATGAACTCGACATGATCAACGTGTCGCTCGTTGATGAAGGGCAGGAAAATGTCGAGGCCACGGGGGGCGCTGTGATTTCCGAAGAGGACATCGAGGTTCTCAGCCCGCAAAACGTGAGCGAATTGTTCGCGCGCGAGTCTGCTGTGACGGTTGCGGGCGGGGCGGGACCTGCGAAACGGATTTATGTCTTCGGCATGGAGCAATCCAATCTGGCCGTCACCATTGATGGCGCGCCTCAGGCGGGGACAAGCTGGCACCACACAGGGTCTTCTGTCTTTGATCCAGCCTTCCTGAAATCTGTCGAGGTTGAGGCTGGTGCCGCTGCGGCTGACAGCGGCTTTGCTGCGGCTGCCGGTGCGGTGAGCTATGAAACCGTTTCTGCCTACGATCTTTTGGACGAAGGCGACAACATCGGTGGACGCGCGAGCCTGAGCTACGGCGACAACGGGCAGGGTGTTGCAGGCAGCCTAGCGGGCTTCGGGGCCTATAACGGGTTCGACTGGCTCTTTATGGTCAGCAAGCAGGACGGGGACAATTACGAAACCGGAGATGGCGATGAGGTGCTTGGGTCTGCGCCGGCGGCAGGGGGGATCCTTGCTAAGGTGGGCTATGAATTTGATACGCACCGTATTGAGCTGAACTACGCGCATGATGAGGACAAGGAAGATCGCACGATCAAGATGAACCTCTATCAGAGCACAGACGATACGCTCTATCCGATGGAAGTGACCCGTGACACGATCTCTTTGAAATACACCACGACCGCGCCGACGGACCTATGGGACCCCGAGGTTTTCCTGTATGTGAGTGAGAATGATTTTTGGCGTCCGAACTATGTTGTTTCAGGTTACAATGGCGATATGGATCTGCAAGAGGATCAGTTCGGCGGCAAGATCCAGAATGTCTTCACTCTTGATGCCGGCTCGATCACGGCTGGTGTGGATTTCAACGAGCATGACTATTCCGTTGATGCCTATGGCGACAACGGGGCAGGGGTGCGCAACCTGTCGACGACGCAACTTGGCGCCTATGCGCAGGCGCGTCTTGAATTCGGGCGTTTCGATATTTCTACAGGGGCGCGGTATGATTTCCATCGCTTCGAGGACTGGAACGGAAAGCGGTTCTCCGATAGCGGGGCAAGCGCGAATGCGACCGTGTCGTTTGAGGTCTTGGATGGGGTCGAACTCTTTGCGGGAGCCTCCGAGACATGGCTGGGTTATGTTGTTGGAGAATACGCTTATTTGCATGCGCGTGACGCAGACTTCTATACCGAATCAGATTTTGAAGCAGGTAAATCCCGTAATGTGAAGGTCGGGTTGAATGCGAATTTCGGTGCCTTCCAAGGTGGTGTCACCTATTTCAAAACTACAATCAAAAATCACTCGAACTGGTATGGTTCAGACAGCCTCAAGAATGCAGAGGATTATGAAAGCGAAGGCTACACTCTGAATGCAGCGTATTCGTGGGGGACAGGCCGTGTCGGCGTGAATTACACCAATGTGGATGTGTCGTATGACGGTGAAGACATTGATCCGGGCAACAGCGTCTTTACGCCTGTTGGGGACACCGCGGCGCTCTATGTGGATCAGGAGTTTGCTGAGTATAACCTCAAGGTCGGCGGCACAGTTGAATGGGCGGGGTCGATTGACTGCACGGATAGTTTCGAGCCGCAGGATGCTTACACCGTGGTGAATGCCTATGCTGAATGGCAGCCGCAAACGCTGTCCGGCACCACGCTGCGTCTTGGTGTGGATAACCTCTTTGACGAGACTTATTACGAGCGTTCCAGCTACGGCAACGGGGTTAAAGCCTCTGCCATCTATGCGCCAGGCCGCACAATCAGCCTGACCGCGACGCTCGACTTCTGACATTGCTTCGGGGGCTTTGGCCCCCAAGGTTTATCTTGTGGAATTTACTGGGAGGTCTTCGGGCCTCCCTTTTTATTCCCGAACGAGCAAGGCGGCGTCGTGTAGTTGAGGCGCGCGCAAGGGATGGTTGGGCGGTAAACAGGATGTGTTTGGAACCTCGCGCTCCGTGAATGGGGGGAGCTTGCAAAGCCTGTCCAAGGCGCGTCATTTAAGTGCATCTATAAACAGATATGAGGCCCCGCGATGAAACGAAGCGCCTTGATCGCCGCTTTATTGGTTTTCTCCGTCTCCACGTCGGCTCGAACAGGTTTCGCACAGGTGCCGCAGGTCCCTGAAACCCGCGCCGAAATCCAGCTTTCCTTTTCGCCAGTTGTCAAAGAAACCGCGCCCTCCGTGGTCAATATCTATGCCTCGCGCGTGGTTGAGGAGAGGTTCTCTCCTTTCGCGGGAGACCCGTTCTTTTCACAATTTTTCCGCTCCGGCCCCGCACGCCAGCGGGTGCAGCGCTCCCTTGGCTCCGGTGTGATCGTCTCGGAGGACGGGCTTGTGGTGTCGAACTATCATGTCGTGGGGGAGGCTTCCGACATCCGCGTCGTTCTGTCCGACAAGCGTGAATATAAGGGCGAGGTGATCCTTGCCGACAAGGAGGCCGATGTCGCTGTGCTGCGTCTCGATGGGGCGTCCGATCTGCCGGCCCTGCCGCTTGCCGACAGTGATGCGCTGGAGGTTGGTGATCTGGTGCTGGCCATCGGCAACCCTTTCGGCGTCGGGCAAACCGTGTCATCGGGCATCGTGTCGGGACTTGCGCGTTCGGGCTCTGCCATTCCGGGGGGGGCGGGGTCTTATATCCAGACCGACGCCGCCATCAATCCCGGCAATTCCGGCGGTGCGCTGGTCGATATGTCGGGGCGCCTGGTCGGTATCAACACCTCGATCCTGTCGCGCTCGGGAGGCTCCAATGGCATCGGATTTGCGATCCCCGCCAATCTGGTGCGTGAATTTACCCGTCAGGCGGAAGCGGGCCAGACCCGTTTCATCCATCCATGGTCCGGCGTGACGACACAGGCGGTGGATGATGCGGTGGCCGAAGCTCTGGGACTAGACCGTCCCGAAGGTGTGGTGCTGGCAGAATTGCACCCGCAATCACCCTTTGCAGCGCTTGGGTTGACCGCGGGGGATGTGCTTTTGTCCCTCGATGGACAGCCGGTTCTGTCGCCCTCTGATCTGGAATATCGCCTGTCGATCCTGCCGGTCGGCTCAAAGGTCAAGCTCTCGGCCCTGCGTGCGGGGGAGCCGGTGGAACTGGAATTGTCCCTGATTGCCGCGCCCGGATCGGATAAGACGCAGAGGGTGGAGATCAGATCGACCGGTCCTCTGGGCGGAATGGTCGTCGCGGATGTGACGCCAGCATTGATTGATGAATATGGCCTGTCTCTCAAAGCCAGTGGCGTGGTCCTGCTTGAGGCGCAAGGCGCGTCCGCCCGCCTCGGCCTTCAGCGCGGTGACCGGATTGTCGAGGTGAACAATATGGAGATCACAACGGCGGAAGATTTGCAGAAGGTCGCCCGACAAAGGAGCAGCATGTGGCTGCTGACCGTTGACCGTGGCGGGCGCTTGTTGCGGATGCGGGTGCGGTAGCCGATGTGAACCGGCGAGGAACGCTTTCGAGGGGCATCCGTGCCCTTTCCCGAAGGCGTTCCGATGCGTCAATGCGGGGTTCGGGCGGATTTCCGGCCCATTGCGCCTTGCACTCATGAGTGGCGCGTTCTTAGATGGCGCAGTTCGACACGCACCAAGGCTTTCAACGGGGCAGCTCATGACCAAACATATCGCGTTTTTCAAAGGCACTTGTCTTGCCGTTCTTCTGGCCGGCACCGCGCCGGTTCTGGCGCAGGAGGTCAATGCCGTTACTTTTGTTCAGGCGGTGGAACCCCAAGGGCTCGACCCGACTGTGTCCTCGCCCGTCGCAGCGGGGCAGGTGACGTGGCAGAACGTATTCGAAGGGCTTGTGGCCATTGACCGCGAAGGCCGCGTGGTGCCGCAGCTGGCGACCGCGTGGACGATCTCCGAGGATGGTTTGACCTACACCTTTACCCTGCGAGATGATGTGACCTTCCAAAACGGCGTTCCCTTCGATGCGTCGACGGCGAAGTTCACCTTGGAACGTATTCTGGGAGAGGATTCGACCAACGGGCAAAAGGCCAATTACACGGCCATTTCCAAAGTCGAGGCCGTGGATGCGACCACATTGGTGCTGACATTGTCGAGCCGCAATTCGGATTTGCTCTATTGGCTGGGCTATCCGGCGGCTGTGATGGTGGAGCCAAGCTCTGCCGACTCCAACAACACGGCCCCTGTCGGTACCGGACCGTTCAAGGTGGAGGAATGGCGCAAAGGCGACCGCGTCATCATGAGCGCATGGGACGGCTATTGGGGGGAGGCCCCTGCGCTGGAGAGCGTGACCGCGCGGTTCATCAAAGACCCACAGGCACAGGCGGCGGCGCTGCAAGCCGGTCAGGTGGACATCATCGGCAATCTGGATGCGCCGGAGCTTTTCGACCAGTTCACCCGCAATCCCGCCTATGAGGCCGTGGTGGGGGCCGGTGAAATGGAAATCGTTGCGGGGATGAACAACGCCAAGCCGCCTTTTGATGATCCGCGTGTGCGTCAGGCCATGATGCTGGCGGTGGATCGCCCGAGCCTGATTGCGGCGGTAAGCTCCGGCTATGGCACGGCGATCGGGTCGCATTTCTCGCCCGCATGCCCGTTCTATGAAGACCTCACAGGGCTGTTCCCCTATGATCCGGAACGCGCCAAGGTGCTTCTGGCCGAGGCCGGTTATCCGGACGGGTTCTCCTTTGAATTCAAAGTGCCGACCCGCACCTATGCCCAACGCTCTGCCGAGATTTTGCAGGCTTTCTTTTCCCAGATCGGTGTGAGCGCGGAAATTCAGAGTTCCGACTTTCCGGCCACATGGATTCAGGACGTGTTCAAAGATACCAATTATGACATGACGATTGTCGGCCACGCCGAGCCGCTCGATATCGGCATCTATGCGCGGGACAATTACTACTTCAATTACGACAATGCCGCGTTCCGCTCCGAGATGGAAAAGATCGCAGCCGCGACAAGTGAGGCAGAGCGCGAAACGGGCTATCGCAAGGCGCAGGAAATTCTCGCGGAAGACCTGCCTGCTTTGTTCCTGTTCTCCTATCCGAAACTTGGGGTATGGAAGGCCGGTCTGGAGGGCGTGTGGGAAAACGGTCCCGTTCCGGCCAATGACATGACCGATGTGCATTGGGTGAAGTAAGTGGGTCGAGCAAGCCTCTTTTGACACGTCTTCCTGTCTGGCGGTGAGCTTGCCGCTTGTCCCTTTCGAAAGCGTCTTATGGCACGACATCTGAAAGTTTTGCGCCGTCTTCTGGGAACTGCGGCGGTTTTGCTGCTCGCCTCGCTGGTGATTTTCTTGCTGATCGAAGCCGCTCCGGGTGATCCGGCGGAGATCATGCTCGGCACCTCGGCGCAGCCGGACACTCTGGCCGCTTTGCGCGCGGAGCTTGGCCTCGACCGTCCGCTGATGGTCCGCTATGCGCATTGGCTGGGCGGGGTGATGACCGGAGATCTGGGGCAGTCCTACACCTATGGCGTGGCCGTGACGGAGCTGATCGCGCAACGGTTCACCGTGACATTGCCATTGACGTTGATGGCAACGATGCTGGCTGTGGCGGTTTCCGTGCCTCTGGGCGTTATGGCGGCGGCGCGCCCCGGAAAAGCGGGAGACGGGCTGGCGACGGTGTTTTCCCAAATCGGCATCGCTGTGCCGAATTTCTGGATCGGGCTTTTGCTCATTCTGGGCTTCGCGGTGAAGGTCCGGTGGTTTCCGCCGGGGGGATTTCCCGGCTGGGAGGCGGGGTTCGGTGCGGCACTGGGGGCGCTTGTCCTGCCGTCCATCGCGCTGGCTATCCCGCAAGCCGCTGTCCTGACCCGCGTCACTCGCGCCGCTGTCATCGAGGTGACCAACGAGGATTTCGTGCGCACGGCCCGCGCCAAGGGCCTGTCACGCCGCCGCGCCTTGTGGCGGCATACGGTGCCCAATGCGTTGCTGCCGGTGGTCACGATGCTGGGACTGCAAATCCCGTTTCTCATCTCGGGAGCGGTGTTGGTTGAAAATGTCTTCAGCCTGCCGGGAATGGGCACCTTGGCCTATCAGGCCCTGTCGCAGCGCGATCTCATTGTGGTGCAGAATGTCGTCCTGTTGTTCGTCGGCATCGTCCTTCTTGTGAATGCCGGAACCGATGCGCTCTATGCCCGCCTTGATCCCAGACTGAGAGGCCGCAGATGAGGAGGGTTCCAAAGACACTTGTCTTGGGCGGGATCATCACCGCCGTTATGGTCGGGGCTGCACTCCTGAGCCGGTTCTGGACACCTGCGGACCCTACGGGCATGAATATCATGGCCCGCCTCAAGGCACCGGGAGAAGTTGGGCTCTTGGGCACGGATCAGATCGGGCGCGATGTGTTGTCGATCATCATGTCGGGCGCGTGGACCTCGTTGGGCATTGCCTCCACCGCAACCTTTATCGGGGGTGGGATTGGCACGGTGTTTGGCGTTGTGGCCGCAGCCAAAGGCGGCTGGGTCGAACGGCTTGTCATGACGTTCAACGGCGTGCTCTTTGCCTTTCCTCCGATCCTCTCCGCGATCCTTCTTGGCGCTCTGCTCGGGCCCGGCGCGGTGACATCTATGGTGGCCATTGGAGTCTTCATGATTCCGGTGTTCGCCCGCGTGACCCGCGCCGCCGCGATCCAGATCTGGGCGCGGGACTATGTCAAAGCCGCGCGTATGGCGGGCAAGCACGATGCGTTGATTACGCTGGAGCATGTCCTGCCCAACATCTCGGCGCAACTCATTGTGCAACTGGCAATCCAGACGGGGCTGGGCATTCTCTCCGAGGCAGGGCTGTCCTTTCTCGGCATGGGAGTCTCTCCGCCCACGCCGAGCTGGGGGCGGATGCTCTCAGAGAGCCAGACCTATCTCTCCAGCGCACCGCATCTGGTGCTGGCCCCCGGTCTGGCCATTGCCATCACCGTGCTGGGGCTGAACCTTTTGGGCGACGGGCTGCGTGATCTGACGGACCCCAGACGGAGACAGACCACATGATGCTGGATGTCAAAAATCTTCGCGTTTCTTTCGCCCGCGAGAACCTCCCACCCGTTGAGGTGGTGCATGGGGTCAGCTTTTCCGTGGCACGCGGCGAGGTTTTGGGGATCGTCGGGGAGAGCGGCTCCGGCAAATCCGTGATCTCTTTGGCCATGATCGGGCTCTTGCCGGGCACGGCGCGGGCCACGGGACAGGTGATGTTCGAGGGCCGCGATATTCTGCGGCTGCCCGAGCGCGACCTGTGCAACTTGCGTGGCAACCGGATCGGCATGATTTTTCAGGAACCTATGACGGCACTGAACCCAGCCATGCGCGTGGGGGCGCAGATCGCCGAGGGTATGATCCTGAACAAAGGTCTGTCCAGAAAAGCGGCCCGTGCAGAAACCTTGCGCCTGCTGGATATGGTGCAAATTTCCCGTGCCTCCGAGCGGATCGACAGTTTCCCGCATGAAATGTCCGGCGGGCAACGTCAGCGGGTGGGGATTGCGATTGCCTTGGCGTCAAATCCGGATTTGCTGATCGCCGACGAGCCGACCACGGCGCTGGATGTGACGGTGCAGGCGGAAATTCTCAATGTTCTGGATGATCTCGTCACCGATCTGGGGATTTCCCTCATGCTGGTCTCGCATGATCTGGGCGTGATCGCACGGATCGCGGACCGCACGCTCGTGATGTGTCAGGGGGAGGATATGGAGCAGGGGGCGACCGAAGACATTTTGCGCCGCCCCGCGCATGCCTATACGCGCCAACTTCTGGACGCCATGCCGCGACGGGCGCGGGCCTCTTTGGAGGAGGGCGCATGACCCCGTTATTGGAGATCCGCAAGCTGTCACGTCATTTCGATCTCGGGTCGGGTGTTGTGAAGGCCTTGGACAATGTGTCCCTGTCCTTGCATGCGGGCGAGATTCTGGGCGTTGTCGGAGAATCCGGCTCTGGAAAATCCACGCTGGCACGGATCGTCATGGCGCTGGACCATCCGACATCGGGCACGGTGCTGTTGGATCAACGTGATATATTCGCGCTTGGCCCGCGCGACTTGCGCAAGGCGCGGCGGGATTTTCAGATGGTGTTTCAGGATCCATATGGTTCCCTCAATCCGCGTCATCGTGTCGGGCGGATCATCGCAGAGCCGCTCCATTTGATGCCGAATGCGCCCAAAGGGGCCGAGCGGCGTGCATTGGTCGGGACGTTGTTGGAAGATGTCGGGCTGGACGCCGCCGATCAGGACCGTTTCCCGCATGAGTTCTCTGGCGGACAGCGCCAAAGGATCGCGATTGCGCGCGCACTCATCACCAAGCCACGGTTGCTTGTGGCTGATGAAGCGACTTCGGCTCTTGATCTGACGGTTCAGAAGCAAATTCTGGACCTCATTTTAGGCTTGCGCGACCGGCACGGAATATCGGTGCTATTCATCACCCATAACATCGGTGTGGTTCAGGAGATTTGCGACAGGGTCGCTGTGATGCAGCACGGCAAGCTTGTCGAGATCGGCCCCACTCAGGAGGTGCTGGACGCCCCGCAGGAGGCCTACACCCGACGGCTTTTGGCCGCCGAGCCGCGTCTTGATGTGATCGGGCGCAAATCCCGCCGCCGGTCCTGAAGCGCCTTCTCAGAGCATGGAGGCCCGCCCCGTGGACAGCCCGAGGGCGATATTCAGCGATCCTTCGTTCACAAGCCATTTGCGCAGGGTAAAACTGCGCGCCTTTGCGCGGTGCATCGGGTCGGCTTCAGCAAGAGCGCGTGCGGCCTCCATCGTCGCGGCGCGGTAGATGATCAGACCGGCCCCTTCCATCATGGCGCCGCTCTCATCCGACAGAGGCCCCGCCAGCACCAGTTGCCCGTTGTCTTCCAGAGATCGTTGATAGGCCAGATGTGCGGGCAGGGCGGCTTTGACCGCAGCCGGCTCTGCGGCGGGGACCGACGTCACCACATAGAGTTCCAACGCCAAGGCTCCGCGTCCTTTGGCTTCGGCTTTGTAGTCTTCCCAGTTTGGCATTGTGACCTCCCGTCAATAATATCGATATTATTTGACATACGATAAAATTATCGCCAAAGATATATAAAACAAACCGAAGGAATGTGTCATGAAGCTCATGGTTGGCCACTCTGGTAACAGCACCGCCGTCTATCTCGTCGACGGCGCAACGGCGCGGAATGTCACCGCCGCGATGCCCGAGGTCGGCACGGACCTGATGGGCCTGATCTCGAATCCCGATCTGATGACGGCCCTGCGCAATGGCGCACTCTCGGGCGCGTCCGAGGAGGTGGTCAATATCAAACCGGCGCTGCCTGTTGCGGCTCCGGGCAAGATTTTGTGCCTCGGTCTGAATTATATCGAGCATATCAAAGAGGGCGGCTACGACATTCCCGACTACCCCGCCATTTTCATGCGCACGCGCAAGTCGATCATGGCCGCAGGTGCGCCACTGGTGCGGCCGACCTGTTCGGAGCAACTGGATTACGAAGCCGAGTTGATGATCGTCATCGGCAAGGGCGGACGCCATATCAGCGAGGCCGATGCTCTGGATCATGTCTTTGGCTACACGGTGTTCAACGATGGCTCGGTGCGGGATTATCAACGCAAGACGCATCAGTGGACACCGGGCAAGAATTTCGACAACACGGGCGCGATCGGCCCCTATGTGGTCACACCCGAAGACCTGCCCGAAGGCGCCGCGGGTCTGAAGATCGAAAGCCGCGTCGGGGACGAGATCCTGCAAAGTTCCAATACGGGCAATATGATCTGGTCGGTGGCGCAAACCATCGCGATCATGTCGCAATTCACCACACTGGAACCGGGCGACCTGATTGCTATGGGCACGCCGCCGGGGGTGGGACACGCCAAAAAGCCGGGTCCGCGCTGGCTCAAGCCCGGTGAGACCGTCGAGATCGAGATCGAGCGCATCGGCATTTGCGCCAGCCCTGTGGTTGACGAGGTTGAGGAGGCGGCACGATGAGCGAGGGCATGACAGATATACGCGCCTCGGCACAGGCCAGAGTGCGGGCGGTGCGGGCGGCTTGTGAAAAGCTCGATGATGCCGCGATTGATCTGATCCTGCGTGATGCACGTTCGCATTATGCGTGGACCGACAAGCCGGTAAGCGATGCACTTTTGCACGAAATATTCGAGATCACCATTTCCGGTCCGACCAGCATGAACACCTGTCCGGCGCGCTTTGTCTTTGTGCGCAGCCCCGAGGCCAAGGCACGACTGGCGAAATCTCTGAAGGCCAAGAATGTCGATAAGATGATGGCCGCGCCCGTCACTGCGATCATTGCCTATGACCCGAAGTTCTGGACGCAACTGCCGTTTTTGTTCCCGCATGAGGACCGCCGCCCGCTTTTCGAAGGAAAGCCGGAGCATTGCGAGGCGACCGCCTTTCGGAATTCCACCCTGCAAGGGGCTTATTTTATGATTGCGGCACGCGCCCTCGGGCTGGATGTCGGTGCAATGTCCGGTTTTTCCAACGAGATTGTTGACGTGGAGTTTTTTGCGGGAAGTGGTTGGAAATCGAATTTTCTCTGTAACATCGGCTATGCTGATGAAACGGCGATTTTTCAGAAATTGCCACGGTTCGGATTTGAGGAGGTGTGCAGTATCATCTGAACGCGGAGGGGAGACCGCGTGACGACAAACGAACCCGACCGCGACCTATAATAACAGCGGCGGGACCATCACGGGCGAAAGCCCAGTCTGGGAGGACACTATGAAACACTTGTTTGCAAGCACCGCGCTCGCTGCGGTGATGGGCCTTGGCGCGTCACTGCCTGCTTTGGCGCAAGAGGTTATCACGGCCAATGTCATCGACGGTTATCCGGCCCGCGCCATGTGGGTGCAGGAATTTACCGACTTCTTTATTCCCGAGGTGGACAAGAAGCTGGCCGAGACCGGAAATTACAAAATCGACTGGCGCGAGAGCTATGGCGGCACGGTGGTCAAACCGCGCGGTGTGCTGGAGGGCGTTCAGTTGGGGCTGGGTGACATCGGTATCGTCACGACGATTTTCCATTCCTCGAAACTGCCCAGTCAGGCGATTTCCGCCGTCACGCCCTTTGTGGCGTCAGATGCGCGGGCTGTGGCCAAGGCCGTGGATGAGATTGCGCGGGAATATCCGGCGATGCAGGCCGAATTCGAAGCCCAGAACCAGGTGTATCTGGCCACCGGTGTTGTGTTGGACACCTATCAGTTGTTTAGCAAGGAGCCGGTCGACTCGATTGCCGATCTGGAGGGCACCAAGATTGCCGGTGCGGGCATGAACCTGCGGTATCTCGAAGGGATCGAGAACGCGGCGGGCGTGCGTGGCGGGCTGACGGATTTCTACAATATGGTGCAGACGGGTCTTGTCGATAGCGCGATGCTTTGGCCCGAAGCGGCGGCGACCTTCAAGATGGCGGAAGTGGCTCCCTATATGCTCGAAGCCGATCTGGGCGCGGTGAACACCAAGACCGTGACCGTCAACAAAGACTATTGGGAAACGCTACCCGAAGAGGTGAAAACGGCGATTCAGGAGGTGGCCGTAGCCTATCGGGATCACCTGTCCCAGATGGCGATGGACAAGGCCGCCGAGAGCCGCGCAGCCTATGTCGAAGGCGGGGGCACCATTATGCCGATGAGTGTCGAGGCACGCACCGCATGGGCCGAGTCGATGCCGGATATTGCCGCCGAATGGGCCGCGACACTTGATGACAAGGGCAGCGACGGCTCTGGCATGTTGCGCGCCTATCTGGACAAGCTCGCCGCAGACGGGTTCACCGGTCTGCGCGACTGGACCGCTGGCCTGCCGGAGTGAGCAAGATGGTCCCTTCAACGGATGCGGCGCAGCCTTCGGGCCTGCGTCGCCTTCTCAACGGCCTGACCCGCGCGACCAATGGTGTGGCCATTGCCGCCAATGTCACCGGCACGCTTGTTGTGCTGGGGCTTGTGCTGGTGGTGAATTACGACATCGTGGCACGCGGCTTGTTCAACCGCCCGTTTCATGGAGCGGTCGAGCTGGTGCAATTCGCTATGGTGCTGATCGTGTTTTTGCAACTGCCGGATGTCATCCGTGTGGAGCGGCTGACCCGTTCGGACGGATTTCTGTTGTTGATCGGTCTGAGCCATCCGCGTGTGGCCTCCGCGATGCGACGGGGGATCGACCTGTTGTCTTTCATGCTTATGGCACTGACGGCGGTGGCCATCTTTCCGGAGTTTCTCAAGATGTGGGACACGCAGGATTACTACGGCATCCCCGGTGTTTTCACCGCGCCATGGTGGCCGATCAAACTGACCGTTCTGTTTGGAACCACGCTCTGCGCCGCGATCCTTCTGCTTAAATCCGTAGGCCCGTCGCGCAACCCCGCAACCCCGACATCGGAGCAATCATGAGTCCTATCGAGATCGGCACTGCATCTGTCATTGCGATTATCGTGATGATCTATCTCGGGGTCTATATCCCCATCGCGCTGGGCGTCGTGTCCTTTGTCTCGATCTGGTTGATGCGAGACAATTTCGATCTGGCGATGAACCTGCTCAAGATCGCCGTTGCCGACAGCGCGATGGAATACACCTTTGCTACCGTGCCGCTGTTCAGCTTCATGGGGCTGGTGGTCTCGAAAGCGGGGTTGGGCACCGATATTTACAGCGTCATGAGCACGGGGTTCCGGCGCGTTAAAGGCGGGATCGGCATGGCAACCGTTGGGGCCAACGCCGCCTTTGCCGCCGTTACAGGCAGTTCGATTGCCTCGGCTTCGGTCTTTTCCAAGGTCGCCGTGCCGGAGATGCTGGCGTATGATTACAAACCACGCTTTGCCGTGGGCGTTGTGGCGGGCTCGTCCGTTCTGGGCATGATCATCCCGCCTTCGGCCATGCTCATCATCTATTCCTTTGTCGCCGAACAATCCGTGGGCGACATGTTCCTCGCCGGTGTCGTGCCGGGGCTGTTACTGGCGCTCGCTTATATCGCGGCGATCTGGGCGATGGGACGCTTTGCGCCGTCGTTTGTGGGAGGGCGGCCTGCGGATGATTACGAGCCGATGCCGTGGCGTGAGATTGCGTCCAAGACCCTGCCGATGCTGCTTTTGATCTTCACCGTGATCGGCGGCATCTACCTTGGCTGGCTCACCGCCGTCGAAGCCGGTGCGGCGGGTTCCCTGCTGGGCCTTGTTATCGCGATGCTGCGCCGCTCCATGAGTTGGCGCGGATTGTGGGAGACACTGATCGAGACCGGCCATATCACCGCCGCGATCCTGTTTCTGATCACGGCCGCATCAATCTACAGTCGGATGCTTGGCCTTGCCGGACTGCCCAATGAACTGGCCGACATTCTGGCCGGTTCCAGCTTCGGCTTTGCGCAGATTATGGTGTTCTACATCGTCCTGATGCTGTTTCTGGGCACGATCCTCGACACCTCGTCGATCATCCTGATCGTCGTGCCACTGTTTTTGCCGCTGATCGAACCGATGGGCCTGTCTCTGGTCTGGTTCGGCATTATCACCGTAATCGGGGCTGAGATCGGCCTTTTGACGCCACCGCTCGGCATCTCGTGTTTTGTCATCAAGGCCACGCTGAATGATGACCGCATCACCCTCAAAGACGTGTTTATGGGCGCGCTGCCCTTCGCGGGGGTGATGCTCTTTGTCCTGATCCTGCTGATCTGTTTTCCGCAACTCAGCCTTGCTATTCTCAACTAGGAGATACCCATGCGCAACGTGACACCCGATAATATCACCGAGGTCTTCCAGAGCTATTTCTCGCAAGACACCGATCCGCGGTTTCGAGAAGTGATCGGATGTCTGGCAAAGCACCTGCATGCCTTTACCCGAGAGGTCGGGTTGACCCATGACGAATGGCGCAAGGGGCTTGAAGCTCTGGAATGGGCGGGGCGGATCACCACCCCCGAGCGCAATGAATTTGTGTTGCTGTCGGATGTGATGGGGCTGTCCTCTCTGGTGGACATGATCAACTCGCGGCCCGGTGCGACCAGTTCCAGCGTGCTTGGTCCGTTCCATGTCTCGGACGCGCCGCCTCTGGAAATCGGGGGCGACATGCGCGGAGATTTTGAGGAAGAGGTGTTGCTGGTCGAGGGTCATGTGCGTGACCCCGAAGGCAATCCGGTGGCCGGTGCCGAGATCGACATCTGGCAGACCGCGCCGAACGGGCTGTATTCCAGTCAGGACCCCGATCAGGACATCATGTCGTTCCACGGGTTGATGACCGCAGATGAAAATGGCCGCTATGCCTTCACCACAGTGCGGCCGGTCAGCTACACCGTGCCGACGGATGGCCCTGTCGGAGACATCCTGAACGCCGCAGGACGGCACCCGTGGCGGCCTTCGCATCTGCATTTTATCGTCAAGGCCAAGGGCTTCCGTGATCTTGTGACCGAAGTCTTTCCCGCAGATGATCCCTATCTGGATCAGGACACGGTGTTCGGCGTGCGCGAGGATCTGGTGATGACCTATGTGCTTCAGCCTGCAGGCAGTTTTCCGGAGGGGTTTGCCCTGTCCGGCAAGGTCGAGGGTCCCTATGCGCGGGTCGATTTCGACTTCACACTCGTGCGCGACTAAGGGCGCTCAAGGTTCAGGCGTCGGGGCGGGTCAGGATATAGGCTGCGCCCGCCCCGATCAGAACGGCCTGAAGTCCCAGATACAGCGGCGGGACACGCAAGAGTAGCGTGGGCACAAAGCTCAGCAGCATCATTGAAATGGAAACCACTTTGATCCGACGCGGAATGGCGCCGGTTTCTTCCCATGCGCGGATGTTCGGACCGAAAATCCTGTGCTCCAGAAGATATGATCTTAGCCGTGGCGAGCCTTTGGTGAAAAAGAAGGCCGCAAGGATGACGAAGATCGTGGTGGGCATCACGGGAAGAAACGCCCCGATAAAGCCCAGAATCACGCAAAGCGTGCCGAGTGTCAGGTGGATGAGTTTTACGATCCGGTCCGTCATTTCCATACCCTGCCACATGCGTGACGGTTGCACATCTGCATTCTTGTCGCGCCCGACCGCTGCGCTGTCTACATCGCAGCCAGATTTTATCTGTCAAAACGGCCGATCCCTGCCTATAAGCGGTGTGGTTGTCCTGTAAACCTGTCCTGAACACCAAGGCAGGGGCGCTTTGTTTTATCCCCTCGGAGGAACCGCAGCATGTCCGATACCTTGTCACCGATTGATACCGCCAAATTCGTGGCCGCGAAAAAGGCGGTGGGTTACGTTGAGGACGGGATGAAAGTGGGCCTTGGCACAGGCTCGACCGCCGCATGGATGGTGCGCTGTCTGGGTGAGTTGGTGCGTGAGGAAGGTCTTGATATCGTTGGCGTTCCGACGTCGAGCCGCACGGCAGAACTGGCGCGTCAGCAGGGGATCAAGGTGATCTCTTTGGACGAGGCGAAATGGCTTGATCTGACGATTGACGGTGCCGACGAATTCGACCCTGAGCTGAACCTCATAAAGGGCGGCGGCGGCGCGTTGTTGCAGGAAAAAATCGTGGCCACGGCCTCCGATCAAATGATCGTCATTTCGGATGTGTCGAAACAGGTTGATATGCTCGGCGCGTTTCCCTTGCCGGTGGAGGTGATCCCCTTCGGTTGGCAGACGACCAAGGCGCTGGTGGAGGAAACACTGGTGTCTATGGATGTTCTTGGTCAGCAGTCCACCGTGCGGATGAACGGGGACGCGGCCTATGTGACCGATGAGGGCAATCACATCATCGACCTGCACCTGCAACGCATCGGCAACGCGCGCCAGCTTGCGCTGGTGCTCAACCAGATTCCCGGTGTGGTGGAAAACGGCCTGTTCATCGACATTTGCGACAAGGTGATCATCGGCCACGGTGACGGGCGGGTGACGACGAAAGACATCCTGTCGGGCGAGGAAAACGAAGACCGGATCGAGTTTGAGGACAGCGAAAACATTTTCGCCGATCTGGTCTGATCGTCGCGTCGGTTCGGGAACAAGGGCGGGCGTCGGACTGGCCGGAGCAGGGGTGCTCGAAACAGGAATGTGTTGCTGCAAAGCCCCCGTGCGTCAGGCGCGGGGTTTTCCTTTGGCGTCAAAGCCCCTACATCTAGCCCCAAGTTTAGAATTCTTCGAAAAAAGGCGGGACAGATGGATTTCGACTATGATCTCTTCGTGATTGGTGGCGGCTCCGGTGGCGTGCGCGCAGCACGGCTTACGGCGGCGGATGGCAAAAAGGTGGCCATGGCAGAGGAATTCCGTATGGGCGGCACCTGTGTTATTCGCGGATGTGTGCCCAAAAAGCTGATGGTGTTCGCTTCGCAATATTCCCACGCTGCCGACGAGGCCGCAAAATACGGCTGGGACATCCGCTTGGGCGATTTCGACTGGCCGAGTTTCCAGAGCAAGTTGAAAGCGGAACTGTCGCGCCTCGAAGGCATCTACACGAAAAACGCGGGCAATGCGGGTGTCGAAATCCTGCACCAGCGCGCGACCGTCAAGGATCCGCACACGGTGGTGCTTGCGGACGGGACCGAGAAAACTGCCAAGCATATTCTCGTCGCCGTGGGAGGCACGCCTTTCGTGCCGGACAATGTGCCGGGGATCGAACATGCGATCACATCGAACGAGATTTTCGACATTCCCGAACTGCCCAAGCGTATTCTGATCGTCGGCGGCGGCTATATCGCCTGTGAATTCGCCTGTATCTTCAACGGGCTGGGCTCGGAGGTGACGCAATATTATCGCGGGGCGCAAATCCTGCGGGGCTTCGACGACGAGGCGCGCGGCCACATTGCGGAACTGATCCGCGGTCAGGGCGTCAATCTGCATGTCGGGACCGATGTGGAGCGGCTTGAAAAACGCGATGGCGGCATCTGGGTCAAGGCAACCGACGGGCGCGAGGGCCTCTTTGACGTGGTGCTCTATGCTACAGGGCGCAAACCCAATACGGCGGGGCTTGGCCTCGAAGAGGCGGGCGTGACCCTTGGACGTGGCGGGGCGGTTGTTGTCGATGAGTATTCGCAGACCAATATTCCCTCTATCTTTGCCGTGGGCGATGTCACCGACCGCATCCAGCTGACCCCCGTGGCGATCCGCGAGGCCGTGGCCTTCCACGAGACGGTGTTCAAAGGCAACCCGATGAAGCCGGATCATGCCAATGTGCCCTCCGCGATTTTCACCCAGCCGGAATACGGCGCTGTCGGGCTGACCGAAGAGCAGGCGCGTGACGAAGGGCCGGTTGAAATTTACTCGGCGGCCTTCCGCCCGATGCAGAACAGTTTCATTGAGAAGAACGAACGCGTGATGTTCAAACTCATCGTGTGCGCCGAGACACGCCGCGTTCTGGGCTGTCACATCATCGCGCCTCATGCCGGTGAGATGATCCAGCTTGCCGGTGTGGCCATCAAGATGGGGGCTACGAAAGAGGATTTCGATGCCACTGTGGCGGTGCATCCGACCATGGCCGAAGAGATCGTTTTGATGAAAGAGCCGGTGCGGGTTCACAAATGATCCGCTGTTGGTCACGATAAAGCGAACTGCGACACCTGGGCACCCTTGAAAATCGGGGCCAGAACGAACAGGTTACACGGGAGCGCCCGACAGAGGTTTTCTGTCGGGCCTGATCTATACGATCTACACGAGAGAGGACTTGACCTTAATGGCCAGCAATAATGGCGGACCTTGGGGCGGCGGTGGAAATCGCCCGACCGGAGGGGACAACCGCGGGGATGACAATCGGGGTGGCAATCGCCGTCCGGGCGAGCAGCCGCAGATTCCCGAAATCGACGAGATGCTCAACAAGGGCAATGAATATCTGAAAGTGCTTATGGGCGGCAAAGGTGGCGGCGGTGGTCGTCCCAACGGGTCCGGCGGTGGCGAAGGCCCCCGCGTGTCCAAAGGGATGATCGGTCTTGCTGTGCTGGGGGCGGTCGTACTTTGGTCCGCGTCTTCGCTCTATTCCGTGAAGCCGGAAGAACAATCGGTCGAGCTTTTCCTCGGCAAATTTTACAAGATCGGTCAGCCGGGTCTGAACTTTGCGCCTTGGCCGCTGGTCAGCTACGAAAAAGTCATCGTCACGGGCGAACGCACCGAAAGCATCGGCCTTGCCGGTCAGGGCAGCTCCGGTTTGATGCTGACCACGGACGAGAACATCGTCGACATCGACTTTCAGGTGGTCTGGAACATCAGTGATCCGGCGAAATATCTCTTTAACCTCGCGGACCCGCGCACCACAGTGCAGGCCGTGTCGGAAGCCTCGATGCGCGAGATCATCGCCGCCGCCGAACTGGCGCCGATTCTCAACCGTGATCGTGGTCTGATCGCCGATACGGCGATGACACTGATCCAAAGCACGCTGGACAGCTATGACAGCGGCATCAACGTGATCCGCGTCAACCTCGACAAGGCCGACCCGCCGCAAGAAGTCATCGACGACTTCCGCGACGTGCAGGCCGCCGAGCAGGAACGCGACCGTCTGGTGCGTCAGGCGGATGCCTATGCCAACACCGTGCTGGCTGGCGCGCGCGGGACGGCTGCGCAGATTCTGGAAGAAGCCGAAGCCTATCGTGCTCAGGTCATCAACGAGGCCGAAGGTGAAGCCTCGCGCTTCTCTGCCGTTCTGGCCCAGTATCAGACTGCGCCCGACGTGACCCGCAAACGTCTCTATCTTGAGGCGCTTGAAGAGGTCTATGGCGGTATGGACAAGATCATCCTCGACGAAGGAGCCGGCGGGCAGGGGGTTGTCCCCTATCTGCCGCTCAACGAGTTGAAGAAATCCACCACCAATGAGGGGTCGAACTGATGAAGAAGCTTCCTATTCTCTTCGGCGTCCTGTTCGTGGCGCTTGTTCTGGTGATGTCCTCGCTCTTTATCGTGGACGAACGCCAAAAGGCCCTGGTGCTGCAATTCGGTCAGATCAAATCGGTGAAAGAAGATCCGGGTCTGGCGTTCAAATTGCCGTTTATTCAGGACGTCGTTTTCTATGACGACCGTATCCTGTCTCTGGAAACACCGGAGATCGAGGTGACGCCGTCGGATGACCGTCGTCTTCTGGTTGATGCTTTTGCACGCTACCGGATTTCCGATGTGGTCCGCTTCCGTCAGGCTGTCTCCACCGGCGGTATCGCACTGGCCGAGGACCGTCTTCAGGGCATCCTCAACGCGCAGGTGCGTGAGGTGCTTGGCTCCGACAGTGTGACCTCGTCGACCATTCTTTCGGATGATCGTTCCGAGTTGATGGAACGCATCCGTGACAGCGCCCGCGCGCGTGCCCTGTCTCTCGGAGTCGAGGTTGTGGACGTGCGTCTCAAACAAACCTTCCTGCCGGATCAGAACCTTGATGCGACGTTTGCACGGATGAGTGCGGAACGTGCCCGCGAGGCCGCCGATGAGCGCGCCCGTGGTCAAGAGGCGGCCCAGCGTGTGCGTGCGCAAGCTGACCGGACTGTGGTCGAGCTTGAGTCCGACGCACGCCGTCAGGCGGAGATCACCCGTGGTGAGGCCGATGCGGAGAAAAACCGGATTTATGCCGAGGCCTATGGTGAGGATCCCGAGTTCTTCGAATTCTACCGCTCTCTGGATGCTTACCGTGCGGGTCTGAAAGGCGAGAACACTACGATGGTTCTGTCGCCGGACAGCGAGTTCTTCGACTATCTGAAGTCCGACACGGGGCGGTAAATGGGTTTTCTGATCCTTGCGATAGGATTGGTGCTATGTGTGGAGGGGCTGGTGCTTGCACTGGCCCCTGCGCGTTTGGAAGAGGTGCTGCGGGCCTTTGCGGAGTTGCCGCAGGCACGGCGGCGCATGATCGGGTTGACCGCTCTGGCTTTTGGGGTCGTTCTGGTCGCACTGGCGCGGCGGGGGCTTGGCGTTTAGGCTGTTTGTCCGCACCTTTCGTTTTCGCCTTTGAGCGGGGCAAAGCACGCTCTTGCGTCTCTTTGAGGGCATTAATCTAAACGCTTCTGACAACGCATTTGACACTGGGGCCTGCCGGTCCGGCGCTATATGCCGCAGCAGGTTTTGCGAAAATCGGTCGTCCGGGTTTGCACGATATGCTTTAAGTCGCAAACACCTTGGAATTCCCCGCAAATTTGCACCGTTTGAGCTTGTCACACACGGCTCACATGCTGTTGACTAAGCGCGACCGACATTGAGTTGTGTTGGTCACGCCCTATTTGTACCCCTGAGGACAGTCGCCGCGCCGGAACATGGGCAAATTTGCCGCGGGGCGCGCATCATATGGAGGATATTAGACCTATGACACAGGCTCGCGCCGTCACTTTCACCCCTCAGGAAACGCGCGCCAGATGGCGCATGATGTTCGTGGCGCTCATGGGTGCGTTCGCCCTCATGTTCCAGAGCATCGCCGCAGAAGCGCGCGGGGCTCCCGAAAGCTTTGCCGATCTCGCAGAAAAAGTCAGCCCGGCTGTGGTCAATATCACCACAACCACGGTGGTCGAGGCCTCGACCGATCCTTCTCCGATCGTGCCCGAAGGCTCGCCTTTCGAAGATTTCTTCCGTGATTTCATGGAGCGCAACAATCCGGGAGGTCAGGCGCCGCGCCGGTCTCAGGCTCTGGGCTCCGGTTTTGTGATTTCCGAAGATGGCTATATCGTCACCAACAACCACGTCATTGACGGGGCTGACGAGATTGAAATCGAATTTTTCGAAGGGTTCACCCTGCCGGCAAAACTGATCGGCACCGATCCGACGACAGATATTGCCGTGCTCAAGGTCGAAAGCGACAAGCCGCTGACCTTTGTCCCTTTTGGTGACAGTGATGCGGCGCGTGTTGGCGATTGGGTCATGGCTATGGGCAACCCGCTGGGGCAGGGCTTCTCGGTCTCCGCAGGGATTGTCTCGCAACGCGGTCGCGCACTTTCCGGAGCCTATGACGATTACATCCAGACCGACGCCGCAATTAACCGTGGGAACTCCGGCGGGCCGCTGTTCAACATGGACGGTCAGGTGATCGGCGTGAACACTGCAATCCTGTCTCCGAACGGCGGGTCCATCGGGATCGGTTTCTCGATGGCGTCCAATGTGGTTTCCAAAGTGGTCGACCAGCTCAAGGAATATGGCGAGACCCGCCGTGGTTGGCTGGGTGTGCGCATTCAGGATGTGACCGATGATGTGGCCGAGGCTATGGGCATGGATGTTGCCAAGGGCGCTCTTGTGACCGATGTGCCGGAAGGCCCGTCCAAAGAAGCCGGCATCGAAAGCGGCGACGTGATCCTGTCCTTTGATGGCAAGGACGTTGGCGATACCCGCGAACTTGTCCGCACCGTGGGTGAAACCGAAGTGGGCAAAGCTGTCCGCGTTGTGGTCCTGCGTGATGGCAAAACCAAAACGCTGATGGTCACGCTGGGCCGTCGTGAAGACGCAGAAAGCACCGCTTTCCCTGCTGAGGATGACGCTGCGCCGCAGGTTCCCGAAGCGATCGAGATGATGGGGCTGAAACTCCAGCCGCTTGATGACACGCTGCGCGAACAGCTTGGCATCTCGTCCGGCACAACAGGTCTGGCCGTGCTGGATGTGGACGAGACCTCCGAGGCCTACACCAAGGGTCTGCGTGCCGGTGACGTCATCACCGAAGCGGGTCAGCAGAAAATTGCGTCGCTTTCGGACCTTGAGGCACGGATTGAAGAGGCCAAGGATGCCGGACGCAAAACCGTCCTGCTTCTGGTGCGCCGCGCTGGTGAGCCGCGTTTCGTGGCGCTGGGTGTGGACGAGTAATCCTTCCGGTCTCCCGAGACATCAAAGGCGGCCTTCGGGCCGCCTTTTTGTGTGGAAATGTTTTGTTGCGCCAATGCGGGCCGGAGAGGCGTTACTCCTCCCGCGGCACTTCCTTGAGCCCCAGTTGGCGGGCGGCGGCGAGGGACAGAACTTCGCTGTCCACCCCTTGTTCCAACTGATAGGCGCGGATCGCGCGGCGGGTGGCGTGATCCATGCGACCGTGGGCGGTGCCGTGGTAATAACCGCGCACAGCCAGCGCCCGTTGGACCGAGGCGATGAACTCCGGTGTCCAGTCTTCCCGACAGAGGGTTTCGAACCACAATTCCTTGCGCTCGCGCACAATCTCCTGACGGGTCTCCGTGCGGTAGACTGCCGGATAGGACACCGTCCCCGACGCGTCGATTTGCGGGGGCTGCACGAGAACCTGCTCGGTCACGGTTTCGATGATGGCAGGGCTCACATGGCGGGAGAAACAGCTCTCCGGATCCGCACCGGGCGGTGCGCCGGGGGTCTCGGAGGCGCGTAAAATCTCTGTCTCCGGTGTGGTCATCTGACAGGCGGCCATGAGGCCTGTTGCCAGAAAAAGCGCGATTGGCCTGCGCGAAAGGGATCCTGTCATCTGCTCTCTCGTTGCTTTTTGTCCGGTGTTCTGTCGGTGTTCCGGAATTTTGCCGCCATGCTACCCTGATCTGCGGGATATGCCAAAGAAGAATGCGCATGCGAGCGGTTTGCGCCTTGTGATCTGTGCCACAAAATATGGCATTTGACGTTTGCGGGCCGGCGGGAAGGGAGACTTGCGGCGCAATGGCTCTTTTCTCCACCTGACTGTCAGGATAAGCCTGTTGCAAAGCAAGACGAGCGAAAAAGGATAAGCCAATGGTCAAAATCACCTATGTCGAATTCGACGGGACCGAACATGTCGTGGATGTGCCGGTGGGGCGCACAGTCATGGAAGGGGCGCGTGACAATGGTGTTCCGGGAATTGATGCGGATTGCGGCGGGGCCTGTGCCTGTTCCACCTGCCATGTCTATGTCGCGCCCGAATGGGTCGAGAAACTTCCGGCGATGGATGACATGGAAGAGGATATGCTGGATTTTGCCTATAAGCCCGATCCTGCGCGCTCGCGCCTGACCTGTCAGATCAAGGTGACCGAAGACATCGACGGTCTGGTGGTCAACCTGCCCGAAAAGCAGATTTGATGTTGTTGCGGCTGGCCACATGCGTTGCTTTGGCGGCCAGCCCGCTTGCCGCCGCCGAGATCACGGGCGCGCGCTATGTGGAGCCGACGCAGGTCTATGGCCACGGCGCGGTGCACAATGGCGAATATGCGCGAATGGTGGTCACGCTTGATGATGGCACCACGCGTGCGGCGGCGTTCAAGAAAAGCGTGTTCGAGGACACAGCCCCGAGGCTCCATGATCTCGACGGAGACAGTGCGCCGGAGGTCGTCACGGTTGTGAGCGGCTTTGTCACCGGCGCTTGGGTGCAGGTCTGGGCGCTTGATGAAAAAGACCGCCTCATCCCCGTCAAGGCCAGCGCGCCCATCGGTCAGCGTCACCGCTGGCTGGCCATTGCGGGCATTGCCGATTTCGATGGCGACGGGGTGGATGAGATCGCTTATGTGGACCGGCCGCATCTTGTGAAAGAGCTGGTGTTCATGCCTGTCGATCTGGCCCGAGAGGGGATGCTGGTGGCCTCGGCGCGGGTTGGGGGGCTGACCAATCACCATCTGGGAGCGGCGGAGATCGAGGGCGGCGTGCGCAGTTGTGCGGGAGAAGCTCCTGTGGTCGTGACGGCCAATGCCGGCTGGTCCTCGGTCATGGAGACCCGCTTTGTGAATGGCGTGCCACAGACTGTTGCCGTGGCTCCCTATGACGGGCCGCAGAGCTTTGCGCCCTATCTCGTCTGCGAGTGACGCCTTTCGGAAACCTCTGTTTCTGAAAGTGACCGAGCGGCACCGGTAAACCCGTTCAAGCCGCCGTTTCGCGCTGGCATTCGTGCGGGTTCAGGACAAAACTCCGGCAAAACTCAAGAAAGCCCGAGGTTCCAATGAGCTCCCATGTCCTGACCGTTTCTTGCCCGTCCAAACGCGGCATTGTAGCCGCCATTTCCGGTAAACTGGCCGAGCTTGGCTGCAACATTACCGACTCCGCGCAGTTCGATGACACGAACACGGGGCAGTTCTTCATGCGGGTGAGTTTCGTCTCGGAAAAGGGCATGACACGGGCCGAGGTTCGGGATCATTTCTCTGCGCTTGCCAGTGATTTCGATATGGAATGGGCCGTGCATGATGCCGACAAGAAGATGAAAGTCGTGATCATGGTCTCCCGCTTCGGGCATTGCCTGAACGATCTCTTGTATCGCTGGCGGATCGGGGCGCTTCCGATTGATATTGTGGCTGTGGTGTCCAACCACATGGATTACCAGAAGCTCGTGGTGAACCACGACATTCCCTTCTATCAGGTGCGTGTCACGAAAGAGAACAAGGCTGCTGCCGAAGCGCGGCTTTTGGAGATCGTCGAGGAGAGCGGCGCGGAACTGGTTGTTCTGGCGCGCTATATGCAAATCCTTTCCGATCAGCTTTGCCAGAAAATGTCGGGCCGGATCATCAATATCCACCACTCTTTCCTGCCGTCTTTCAAGGGGGCTAACCCTTACAAGCAGGCCTATGAGCGCGGGGTGAAGCTGATCGGGGCGACGGCGCATTATGTGACCGCCGATCTGGACGAAGGTCCGATCATCGAGCAGGACACCACCCGCGTGACCCATGCGCAAAGCCCGGAGGATTATGTGTCTCTTGGTCGCGATGTCGAAGCGCAAGTTCTGTCGCGGGCCATCCACGCGCATATTCACCATCGGGTGTTTATCAATGGCAACAAGACGGTGGTGTTTCCGGCCTCTCCGGGGTCTTATGCATCGGAGCGGATGGGGTGAGACAACTCACCCTGAATCTGCAATGTCGCGTGCCTTTTTCGTAAGAGGCGAGGCTCTCAATACTCCAGCGCGTCAAGCGTCTCTTTCAGCAGCCGCGCCGAAGCCCCGAGCGCCTCGTGTTCGCCGTCGTCCAGTTCCGGAAACAGGTCCGCGACCACACCTTGCGCGCCGACTATGCGGGGGATGGAGAGAGCGACGTCTTTCACCCCTTCGACTTTCGGCGCGACGATGGAGACCGACAGCACCGTTTGTTCGTCCCGCGCGATGGCCCGCACAAGCCGTTCCAGCCCTGCGCCGATCCCGTACCATGTCGCGCCTTTGCCGTTGATGATCGTATAGGCTGCGTTGCGCACCCCGTCATCAATCCGCGCCTTGGCCCCTTCGGTGAGGGGCACACGCATCTGGGCGGCGAAGTCTTTCACCGACAAGGCCCCTGCGCGTGCCGAGGACCAGCACAGCACTTCGCTATCGCCATGTTCGCCCAGCACATAGGCATGGACGGAGCGCGGGGACACGCCGAGATGCTCGCCGATCAGATGCCGGAACCGCGCGGTATCGAGAATGGTGCCCGATCCGATCACCCGTGACGGGGGCAGACCGGAAAGCCGTGTGGCGATCTGGGTCATGATGTCCACGGGGTTGGTGGCGACGAGCAGGATCGCATCCGGCGCGGCGTCAAGCACCTTGCCGATGATCTGGCGGAACACCTCTGCGTTGCGGGTCAGAAGCTCAAGGCGGCTCTCGCCGGGTTTCTGCCCGACACCCGCCGCGAGGATCACCACGCCCGCGCCCTCAAGGTCGCTGTAGTCGCCCGCCATGACCGCCGTCGAGGAGGCAAAGGGCACCGCGTGGGCAATGTCCTCGGCTTGTGCGCGGGCAAGGTCTGCGTTGTAATCGACAAAAACGACTTTGCTGGCCGTGCCTTTGAGCGCGATAGCGTAACCGGCGGCCGAGCCGACCATACCTGCGCCGACGATCCCGATTTTCATGTCATTCTCCAAATGTGGAAGGGGTTAAAGCCTCTTGCGAAACACTTTAGCGCTAGCATGTGGGGATTCCCTGTTTCGATCAATGACAGGGATCAATTCGAATTTTGCAATGTATTGGCGGAAGCCTTCGGCAAAACCCCGCTTTTCTGTGCGCCACAGGTCGGGGAAAGACAATCTGTAGTGGCGCAAAGCGAGAAAAACCGTTACTCTGGACAAATCAGATCCGGAAAACCGGACGAAAAATATGATAACGAGGCAGTAGGCGGTATCATGACAGAGATGGTGTATGGCTCGACGCCAGTGCGCGTGGGTGAGCCGATCTTGCCGCGTTGGTGGCGGACAATCGACAAATGGACTCTGTCCTGTGTCTTTATCCTGTTCGGGATCGGGCTGTTGCTCGGACTGGCCGCGTCACCGCCGCTGGCCGAGAAAAACGGCTTTGCCGATCTTTTCCACTATGTAAAACGTCAGGCTTTTTTCGGCTCTCTGGGCCTTATGGTGATGATTGGCGTGACCATGATGGACCCGGCACGGGTGCGGCGTCTGGCGGTTCTGGGCTTTGCCGCGACACTGATCTCGCTGTTCTTGCTACCCGCCTTCGGGACAGATTTCGGCAAGGGGGCGACGCGGTGGTTCTCCTTGGGCTTCGCCTCTGTCCAGCCCTCCGAATTTCTCAAACCCGCTTTCGTCATCACCTCCGCATGGCTCATGGCCGCAGGGCTTGAGATCGGTGGTCCTCCGGGGCGGCTCTATTCCTTCCTGATCACCGCGCTGGTTGTGATCCTTTTGGCATTGCAGCCAGACTTCGGGCAGGCTTCCCTTATCCTCTTTGCTTGGGGCGTGATGTATTTCGTCGCCGGTGCGCCTTTGACCCTGCTGGTCGGGATCGCAGGGCTTGTCGTCGCAGGTGGCACATTTGCCTACCATAATTCCGAACACTTCGCGCGGCGTATCGACGGGTTTCTGAACCCCTCGATCGACCCGACCACCCAGATCGGCTATGCCACGAACGCGATCCGCGAGGGCGGGTTCTTCGGCGTGGGCGTGGGCGAAGGGACTGTCAAATGGTCGCTGCCTGATGCGCATACCGACTTCATCATTGCGGTTGCGGCCGAAGAATACGGGCTGATCCTCGTGCTGATCATCATCGCGCTTTATGCCACGATCACCGTGCGCTCGCTCTGGCGTCTGCTCAAGGAGCGTGATCCGTTCATCCGCCTTGCGGGAACGGGGCTGGCCTGCGCGTTCGGCATTCAGGCCTTTATCAACATGGGTGTGGCTGTGAGGCTCTTGCCAGCCAAGGGCATGACCTTGCCTTTCGTGTCCTATGGCGGGTCTTCTGTGATCGCGTCGGGCATTGCGCTCGGGGCGCTTCTGGCCTTTACCCGCACCCGTCCGCAGGGCGAGATCGGTGACATCCTGATCCGCCGCGGTCGCTGAACCGGTCACGCGTCCGGCTGTTGACCCAAAAGAACAAGAGGTTCCAATGACCCACAAACTTCCCCTTCTCGTGATCGCTGCTGGCGGCACCGGCGGGCATATGTTTCCGGCGCAGGCGCTGGCCGAAGTGATGCTGGCACGGGGGTGGCGGGTGAAGCTGTCGACCGATGCCCGTGGCGCACGCTATACTGGCGCTTTCCCCGAGGCGGTCGAGATCGAAGTCATGCCATCGGCTACATTCGCCCGTGGAGGACTTGCGGCCAAGGCGATGGTTCTGCCGCGTATTATTGGCGGTGTGTTCAAGGCCATGTCGAAATTCCTGCGCGACAAGCCCTCGGTCGTGGTGGGGTTTGGCGGCTATCCGGCGATCCCTGCGGTGGCGGCGGCGACCTTGTTGAAACTGCCGCGCATGATCCACGAACAAAACGGTGTTCTGGGGCGGGTCAATGAGGTCTTTGCCAAACGGGTCGACAAGGTCGCCTGTGGCACATGGCCTACGACCCTGCCTGAAGGTGTCGAAGGTGTTTACACCGGCAATCCGGTGCGTGCCGCCGTCCTCGAAAAACACGGAGCGCCCTATATTCCGCCCGGCGATTATCCGATGGAAATTCTGGTCATGGGCGGCTCGCAAGGGGCACGCATCCTGTCGGATGTGGTGCCAGAAGCCATTGCGCGTCTGTCCGCACCGTTGCGGGCGAACCTGCGGATCAGCCAGCAGGCCCGCACCGAAGATCTTGATCGGGTGGTGGAGTTCTATCATGCGCGGGGCATTCAGGCCGATGTGCAGACCTTTATCCATGACGTGCCCAAGCGGATGAGCGAGAGCCAGCTGGTGATCACGCGTTCGGGGGCGTCATCGGTGGCGGATGTGTCCGTGATCGGGCGGCCTGCCATTTTCATCCCCTATGCTGCGGCCACGGCGGACCATCAAACGGCGAATGCACGCGGGTTGGTCGAAGCCAATGCGGCCATCATGATCCCCGAGAGCCAGTTGACGCCTGAAAGTCTGACCGAGCAGATCGAGAACGTGCTGGCGCATCCGCAAGGGGCCCTGATGATGGCCAATGCGGCGCTCTCTGTGGCGAAGCCGCAGGCCGCAGAAGAATTGGCGGCGCTGGTGGAAGATCTGGCGTTTAACAAGGTATAAGGTGGCCCGAACGGGTCCGGTAAAGAATAAAGAAAAGAAGAGACGAGTGAGATGAACGCGAGCGTAACCAAACTCCCCACCGAGATGGGACCAATCCATTTTGTCGGCATTGGCGGGATCGGCATGTCGGGCATTGCCGAGGTGCTGTTGAACCACGGCTATCGGGTGCAGGGATCGGATTTGAAAGCCTCGAAAATCACCGACCGGCTCAAGGAGCTGGGTGCGGTGATCTATGAGGGCCAGCGCGCGGAAAATCTCGAAGATGCCGAGGTCGTGGTGATCTCGTCGGCGATCAAACCGGGCAATCCGGAGCTTGACGCTGCGCGCGCCAAAGGTCTTCCGGTGGTGCGCCGCGCGGAGATGCTCGCGGAGCTTATGCGGTTGAAGTCCAACGTGGCGGTGGCCGGCACGCATGGCAAGACGACAACCACGACGCTGGTGGCCGAATTGCTGGTCGCGGGCGGGATTGATCCGACAGTGATCAACGGCGGTATCATCCATGCTTACGGCTCCAATGCCCGCATGGGGCAGGGCGACTGGATGGTGGTCGAGGCCGATGAGTCCGATGGCACCTTCAACCGTTTGCCGGCCACGATTGCGATTGTGACCAATATCGACCCCGAACATATGGAGCATTGGGGCTCTATCGAGAATCTGCGCCAAGGGTTTTACGACTTTGTCTCGGGCATTCCGTTTTACGGTCTTGCCGTGTGCTGCACCGATCATCCGGAAGTGCAAAGCCTTGTAGGCAAGATTACCGACCGCCGTGTTGTCACCTACGGGTTCAACGCGCAGGCCGATGTGCGTGCCGTGAACCTGACCTATAAGAAAGGTGTCGCGCATTTCGACATTATGCTGGCGGCCGAGGATATGGTGATCGAGGGCTGCACCCTGCCGATGCCGGGCGATCACAACGTCTCGAATGCTCTGGCCGCTGTGGCGGTTGCACGTCATCTCGGGATGAAGACCGAAGAGATCAAAGCAGCGCTGACGGCGTTTGGCGGTGTGAACCGCCGGTTTACCCGTGTGGGCGAGGTCAATGGCGTCACGATTATTGACGATTACGGTCACCATCCGGTGGAAATTGCCGCCGTGCTCAAAGCGGCGCGTCAGGCCACTGAAGGCCGTGTCATTGCCGTGCATCAGCCGCATCGCTACTCGCGCCTGCATTCCCTGTTCGAGGATTTCTGCACCTGTTTCAACGAGGCGGATGTCGTGGGCATTGCCGAGGTCTACGCCGCAGGCGAGGCGCCGATTGAGGGGGCGTCCCGCGATGATCTGGTGGCGGGGCTTATTCGTCACGGTCATCGCCATGCCCGCGCCGTGACCTCCGAGGATGATCTGGAGCGCCTTGTGCGCGAACAGGCCCGTCCGGGAGATATGGTGGTCTGCCTCGGGGCAGGGACGATCTCCGCTTGGGCGCATAACCTGCCGGAGCGCCTGTCAAAAGGGTGAGGTCATCGCCCGCTTTGTTCTGACGCAGAGACGGGCGCGGGTTAATGGTGTAAAGCGTCCTTCGAACACCTGAGCGACAGAGTTTCGGGACGCGCAGCGCAACGTCTTGACGCCGTATTTCTCCCGCAGTCTGTTTGTGATTCAGGTTCTGCGCGGAAGGCTTGCACCTGACCGCGCTCGCAATGGAGAGGCGCATGGCAGAGAAACTCAAACGCCGCATCGGCCCCGGATTGCTCACCGCTTACGGCGTGGGCGTGATGGTGGGCGCGGGGATCTATGTTCTGGTCGGAACGGTCGCGGCCCAAGCCGGACTTTACGCTCCCTTGGCCTTTCTGATTGCAGGTCTGATTGCGGCCCCGTCGGCGCTCTCCTATGCCGAGCTTTCCACCCGTATCCCCGAAGCGGCGGGGGAGGCGGCCTATGTCGAGGCGGGTCTCGGCTCGCGCCTCATGGGGTTGATCGTCGGTCTGGCCATTGTCGCAGGCGGCACGGTCTCGGCGGCGGCTGTGCTCAGAGGGGGCGCGGGCTATCTGACAAGCATCGTGGATATGCCGTTCAATCTCGCGGTGGTCGGCCTTGGTGTGATGCTTGTGGCCGTGGCGATTGTCGGGGTTCTCGAAAGCCTTGCTATGGCGGCGCTGTTCACCGTGATCGAGGTGACGGGGCTGGCGCTTGTGGTCTGGTCCGGTTGGCACGCGCCGGTTTCCCCCGATTTCGCAACCCCTGCGGCGCCCTATTTTCCGGGCATCGGGGTGGCCGCGACACTGGCGTTTTTTGCCTTTATCGGCTTCGAGGACATCGTGAACATGGCCGAGGAGGTCAAGCATCCCGAGCGCACGCTGCCCATTGCCATCATCGGCTCTCTCATCATCACCACGCTGCTCTATGCCGGTGTCACGGTGACGGCTGTGCGGGCGGTGCCGCTCGAAGATCTCGGCGCGTCGGAGCGCCCTTTGGCTCTGGTCTATGAAGCAGGGGGCGGGCATGTTGCTGTGCTTTCTGCCATCGCGGTGACTGCGGCGCTTAACGGGGTGCTGGCACAGGTTGTCATGGCCGCGCGCGTGATGTTCGGGCTGGGCAAGCGTGGCGGGGTTCTGGGTGTCTTCCGTCATGCGCATCCGCGTTTCGGCACGCCGGTGCTGGCGACCGTGCTGATCGGGGCGGTGGTGATCGGCGCGGCGTTGAGCCTGCCTGTGTCCAATCTGGCGGGGGTGACCTCGACCATCCTTCTGGTGGTCTTCACCTTGGTGAACGCCAGCCTCATCCTGCTCAAGCGTCGCTCCCCCCAAGCCCCCTTCAAGGTTGCGGGCTGGGTGCCTGTTGTGGGGCTGGTTTTCGCGCTTCTGGCGCTGGTCGCATTTACCTTGGGCGGGGTCTCTTGAATTTTATCGACAATCCTTTGACAGCATTAGCCATTTGGGCGCTTGCCACCATGGCGCTTGCTCCGTTACCTTTGCGCTACCAGATTCTCCCCGGTGTGGCGCTTTTGCTCGTGTTGCCCGTGTTGCTCGTCTGGGTCGGTCTGACCTATGGGGTCTGGCCGGTGTTAATCGGTTTAGCTGCTGCCGTGTCTTTGTTTCGCAAACCGCTGGGTGTGCTTTGGCGCCGCCTGATGCGGGGACTTCGATAAAGCCTTTCGGGATGGGTCTGTTTTACAGGCGGGTTTCGGGAGGTGCGCGATATCAATATGTTACACGGCGTTTCCTGACGATCTGCACCGCAGGTTGTCGTGAAACGCTTTCGGCTGACAGGAGAGCCCGATGACAGTTTCTCTCGCACTTGCTTGTGGCTGGGCGATATTGGCGAATGTGATCGCCATGTTCCCCTCCCGCCGCAACCATTGGCCCGCGGCCTATGTCCTGATCGCTCTGGGGGTTCCCCTTTTGGGCTATGTCACCTATGAGAACGGCCCGTGGGTGGGGCTTGCCGTCTTTGCGGCGGGCGTGTCCATCCTGCGCTGGCCTGTGGTGTATCTGGGCCGGTGGCTGAAGAGAACAATTATGCGAGGTTCTGCGGAATGATCTATCCCGACACACGCGGCAAGCTGACCGAGAACCGGCTGTTGTCCGAGTTGACATGGCTGCGTGTGGGCGGTCCGGCGGATGTACTGTTCCAGCCCGCCGATCTGGAAGATTTGCAGAGCGTCCTCGCCGCCCTTGATCCGTCTGTGGCGGTGTTCCCTATGGGGGTAGGCTCCAACCTCATCGTGCGGGATGGCGGCATCCGCGCCGTGGTGGTCCGCATGGGGCGCGGGTTCAACGGCATCGAGATCGCAGGCAATCGCGTGACTGCCGGTGTTGCGGCGCTGGACGCCCATGTGGCACGCAAGTCCGCTATGGCCGGACTTGACCTGACCTTCCTGCGCACCATTCCCGGCGCGATCGGCGGGGCAGTGCGGATGAATGCGGGCTGTTACGGCTCCTATGTGGCGGATCATTTTGTGTCGGCCAAGGCCGTGACGCGGACGGGAGAACTGGTGACGCTCACCGCCGATGATCTGAATTTTCAATACCGTCAGACCGATCTGCCCGAAGGGTGGGTGATCGTGGAGGCGACATTCGAGGCCGAAGCCGCCGATCCCGCCATGCTTGAGGCGCGGATGGAAGAACAGCTTGCCAAGCGCGACGCGACGCAGCCGGTCAAGGACCGCAGCGCAGGTTCGACCTTCCGCAATCCGGCGGGGTTTTCCTCCACCGGCAGGGCCGATGACACCCATGATCTCAAGGCATGGAAGGTGATTGACGATGCGGGGCTGCGCGGGTTTTCCATTGGTGGTGCGCAGATGAGCGAGAAACATTCGAACTTTATGATCAATACAGGTGAGGCTTCTGCGCACGATCTCGAACTTTTGGGAGAGACAGTGCGAAAAAAGGTATTTCAAAACGCGGGTCTCGCGTTACAATGGGAAATCAAACGCGTGGGCGAGTTTCTCGGGGATCCGATCCCTGACGGGCTTGCACAGGCGCAGACAACTGGCGCATAAGTCGGTATCCGGCTCACAAGACCGGAACTTGGCAAGGATTGGCCAGATCAACGTCCTGAGCAGGGCGTGACGACAGACCCCGAAAACGGGGCATTTTTCAAGGGATCGCAACAGACGGTCCCGAACATATTGAGGCGAGTGGACATGTCGAGCAGGCAGTCCCCGAAAATTGCGGTCCTCAAAGGCGGTCCCTCGGCTGAACGCGAGGTGTCTTTGTCTTCGGGACGTGAATGCGCCAAGGCGCTTCGGGGTGAAGGATTCGAAGTGATTGAAATCGACGCGGGCGAAGACCTTTGCGCGCAACTGGCCGCATGTCAGCCCGATGTCGTCTTCAATGCACTACATGGCCGGTTCGGCGAAGATGGCTGTGTGCAGGGCCTTCTCGAATGGCTGCGCCTCCCTTACACCCATTCCGGCGTTCTGGCCTCGGCCCTTGCGATGGACAAGGAAAAGACCAAAGAGGTCTACCGCGCAGCCGGGCTTCCGGTCGTGCCCTCGATTCTGGCGCCGCGCGAAGAGGTCGAAGCGGGTCATGTGATGGCCCCGCCCTATGTGGTGAAACCCTATAACGAAGGCTCCTCCGTCGGCGTCTATATTGTGCAAGAGAGGGCCAACGCCCCGCGCATGGCTGCGGACATGCCTGCCGTCGTGATGGTTGAAGCCTATGCACCGGGGCGGGAGTTGACCTGTTCCGTGATGGGCGACAAGGCCCTTTGTGTCACGGATATCGTCACGGATGGCTGGTATGATTACGAGGCGAAATATGCCGATGGCGGCTCCCGCCATGTCTGCCCCGCCGAGATTCCTGCCGAGATTGCTGCCGCGTGTCAGGACTATGCTTTGCGCGCCCACAAGGCATTGGGCTGCCGTGGCCTGTCGCGCACGGATTTCCGTTGGGACGAAGAGAAGGGTCTCGATGGCTTGGTGCTTTTGGAGACCAACACCCAGCCGGGTATGACGCCGACTTCTCTCTCGCCGGAACAGGCGCAGAAAAGCGGGCTCACTTTCGGTCAGTTCTGTAAATGGATGGTGGAGGACGCGTCATGCGACCGGTAGACCCGATCGAATTTGCCAAAGCGCCGACCGTTGGTGGCTCCGCCCGTGTGTCCGAGGCCGTAGCCCGTGCGATCCGCGCCCGCCGTGGCGAGAGCGATCCTGCGCCGCGCCCGCGTGATCCGGCACCGTCACGCGCCGCCTACCGGATGAACCGCCTCTGGCTGACACCTTCCTTTCGCTTTTGCCTGCGCCGCCTCGCTCCTGTCGCGGCGATTGTGGCCTGCATCGGGCTGTGGTTTGCGCAGCCGGAAAACCGCGAAGCCTTCACGGGGTATGTTCTGGCAATCAAGAACGAGGTGCAGAACCGTCCCGAGTTCATGGTCAAGCTGATGGCTATTGACGGAGCCTCGCCGGAACTCTCTGAAGACATCCGCGAAGTGATGGCGCAGGATTTTCCTGTCTCCTCCTTTGATCTCGATCTGCCCGGCCTTCTGGAACAAATCGAAAGCCTTGATGCGGTCGAAACCGCAGGGCTGCATGTGCGCGCGGGCGGGATCTTGCAGGTGGACATCACCGAACGCACCCCCGCCGTGGTCTGGCGTTCTGAACACGGGCTGGAAATGCTCGATGACGAGGGGCATCGCGTGGCGGCGCTCGACAGCCGGCTTGACCGTCCCGACCTGCCGCTTGTCGCAGGCGAAGGGGCGGATCGTGCTGTGGACGAGGCGCTTGCGATCCTGAGTGCTGCCCGTCCGCTGTTGCCGCGATTGCGCGGTCTGGTGCGTGTGGGCGAGCGGCGCTGGAACGTGGTTCTGGACCGCGATCAGGTGATTATGTTGCCGGAGCAGAAACCGCTGGGCGCCTTGGCACAGGTTCTGGCGCTCGATCAGGCCAAAGACCTGCTGGCCCGTGATATTGAAGTTGTAGATATGCGGCGGCCCACACGGCCGACGTTGCGATTGACCGAAGCTGCGCGAGAGGAAATGCGTCGGCTTCAAGGTGTGGAACTTGGAGTGTCTTATCAATGACCGATCTCTATGAAGCCCAACGGGCGATGCGGAACATGCGCCAAGCTGCGTTGCAACGCGGTGTGATCGCCATTCTGGATGTGGGCAGCTCGAAAATCGCCTGTCTGGTTCTGCGTTTTGATGGTGAACGCTTCATGGGCGGGGATGGTGTCGGCGCTTTGGCGGGGCAATCGTCCTTCCGTGTGATCGGTGCGGCAACGACACGCTCGCGTGGGGTGCGCTTTGGCGAGATCGACGCGATGGCGGAAACCGAACGCGCCATCCGGACCGCTGTTCAGGCGGCGCAGAAAATGGCCCAGACTCGTGTGGATCATGTGATCGCCTGTTTCTCCGGCGGGAGTCCACGCTCCTATGGCATCGCCGGTCAGGTCGATGTGGAATATGATACAGTGTCCGAACAGGATGTGGCCCGCGTTCTGGCCTCGTCTGATGTGCCGGATTACGGGGCGCATCGCGAAGTGCTCCATGCCCAGCCGGTGAATTTCCAGCTCGACCATCGCTCCGGTCTCAAAGACCCGCGTGGCCAGATCGGGCAGAGCCTGTCCGTTGATATGCACATGCTGACCGTGGACACGGCCGCGATCCAGAACCTTCTGTATTGTATCAAACGCTGTGACCTTGAAGTGGCGGGGCTGGCCTCCGGTGCCTATGTCTCCGGCATTTCGGCGCTTGTGGAAGACGAGCAGGAACTCGGCGCGGCCTGTGTTGATATGGGCGGCGGGGCGACGGATGTCTCGATCTTTATGAAAAAACACATGATCTATGCCGATAGCGTGCGCATGGGGGGAGAGCATGTGACCTCCGACATTGCGATGGGGCTGCAAATCCCGCTGTCGACCGCTGAACGGATCAAGACTTTTTATGGCGGCATTGTCGCGACCGGCATGGATGATCGCGAGATGATCGAAGTTGGGGGCGACAGCGGCGACTGGGACAAAGACCGCCGGACGGTGTCGCGGGCCGAACTCATCGGGATTATCCGCCCGCGTGTCGAGGAAATCCTCGAAGGCGTGCGCGATTGTCTGGATGCTGCCGGATTTGAACATATGCCTTCGCAACAGATCGTGCTCACCGGCGGGGCCTCACAAATTCCGGGGCTGGACACGCTGGCGCCGAAAATCCTCGGGCAGAATGTGCGGATCGGTCGGCCTTTGCGCGTGCAGGGTCTGCCGCAGGCCGCCACCGGCGCCGCTTTTGCCTCTGCTGTGGGGTTGTGCCTGTTTGCCGCCAACCCGCAAGACGAATGGTGGGATTTCGAGATTCCGGTCGACCGCTATCCAGCACGGTCACTCAAGCGTGCGATGCGGTGGTTCAAGGAGAACTGGTAAGATATTGCAGCCCACGCGCGGGCTGTGATAGGTTTCGTTCAGGCAGAAGACCTGAAGAAACGGGTTTCACGACACAGGCACGAGAGCAGTGCCCTGACATCGTTATATGGTTTGCGGCAGGTGATGCCGGTTTTGAGGTGATTCAGTGTCCTTCACCCCGCTCTGTAGGTGTGTCGGTGGTCTAACCCGCTAAATCTGGCCTTTTGCGCAAAATCCCGCCGAGTTTTGCCAATTTACCCCCTATATTTTGTGGCGAAACTCTGTTTTGGGGATGACGTGGCGATCGAAAACCCATAGAATTTAGGGTGAATAGGTAAAATTTGCCCCGATTCAGGGGCGGGGACATAAGGGCGACTTGGGCAGAATGTGCAATCGCCCCGGCACGAGAGAAAGCAGGCGGTACACTCATGGCTTTGAATCTGACGATGCCCGAGCGGGACGAGTTGAAACCGAAAATTACGGTGTTTGGTGTTGGTGGTGCAGGCGGCAACGCGGTCAACAACATGATCGAAAAGGCGCTTGAGGGCGTCGAATTCGTGGTCGCAAACACCGACGCGCAAGCGTTGCAACATGCAAAAGCACAAGCGCGCATCCAGATGGGTGTGAAAGTGACCGAGGGTCTGGGCGCAGGCGCACGGCCTTCCGTGGGCGCTGCGGCAGCTGAGGAAAGCATTGAGGCCATCGTGGACCAACTGGCGGGGGCGCACATGTGCTTCATCACCGCCGGTATGGGCGGCGGCACCGGCACGGGCGCGGCTCCGATCATCGCACAGGCAGCACGTGAATTGGGCGTTCTGACCGTGGGCGTGGTCACCAAGCCCTTCCAGTTCGAAGGCGCGAAACGGATGCGTCAGGCAGACGAGGGCGTCGAACAGCTTCAGAAGATGGTCGATACGCTGATCGTCATTCCGAACCAGAACCTGTTCCGCCTCGCCAACGAGAAAACCACATTTACCGAGGCCTTCTCAATGGCTGATGACGTGCTCTATCAGGGCGTCAAGGGCATTTCCGACCTGATGGTCCGTCCGGGCCTCATCAACCTCGACTTCGCAGATGTGCGTTCCGTGATGGACGAAATGGGCAAGGCGATGATGGGCACTGGCGAGGCCAATGGTGAGGATCGCGCCGTGCAGGCCGCCGAGAAAGCCATTGCCAACCCGCTTCTGGACGAGATTTCGCTCAAAGGCGCAAAAGGCGTGCTGATCAATATCACAGGCGGTCACGATCTGACCCTGTTCGAACTGGACGAAGCCGCCAACCGTATCCGCGAAGAGGTTGATCCCGACGCGAATATCATCGTCGGCTCCACGATGGACACGGATATGGAAGGCTCCATGCGCGTCTCCGTTGTCGCTACGGGTATTGATGCTACGGTATCCGTCTCCGAAGTGCCGGTGCCGCGCCGTCGTCTTTCCGAGCCGTTGCAAGCGCCGGAAGCTGTTGAAGAGAAGCTGGAACAGGCGGCACCTGCGGCTGTTGCTGCTGCGGCCTCTGTTGAAGCTGCGGCAGATGAACCGCGCCAGCCGACGCTGGATGTGTTCGATCCGCAGCGTTCGGCCGCACGTTCCGAAGCGTCTGATGATACGTTCCGCGCACTCGACGACGATCTGCCGCCGCCGGCCTATCAACCGCGTCCGCAGCCTACACCGCAACCGGCCATGCATGAGCCGCAAGCCGAGTCCTTCGTGGCGCCGCGTGCGTCCTCTGCGGGGAACCCGTCTCCGGAAGCGATGGCACGGCTTCAGGCCGCTGTCTCCAAGCAACCCCGCGCCGAGGCCCGTCAGGAACAACCTGCCGCCGATCCTCACGCTGGTAAGGGCGCACGTTTCGGCATCAACTCCCTGATCGGTCGCATGACCGGCCATGGCGGTGAAGAAGAAGCGCGCCCAGCGGCCCCGCAACCGCAAGCAGCCCAGCCGCAGGCCCGTTTCGGTGCCCAGCCGCAGGTCCGCCCGCAGGTGCATCAGGCCTATGACGAAGATCAGGATACCAATCCGGAAGCCGAAAAAATCGAAATTCCGGCCTTCCTGCGTCGTCAGGCAAACTGAAATAGTTTTGTGATCCTCGCAGTGGGGCAGAGGTTTTTGCCCGACTGCAGCGGATTACATCTACACGATATTACATATTTCAAAGGCCGCCTCGGGGCGGCCTTTTTCTTTTTGTTTCAGAGTGTTGCGTGGGCGGTTCGGCGCTGTGCGCGGGTTTTTGCCATTTGGTCAGGGAAGATGTTTCAAACGGTTACAAAGATTGAGTTGAGCCTTTAGGGGGGCATGGATTAATTATCTCTTAACACGTCCGGCATCGGTGCAATCCGATCTCGATGGACGGGACCAACAAAGATCAAACGATCAAAGAGGCAAATCGTGCAGAGCGCAGTCGCAAAACAAATTCGGTTCGATGGGGCAGGGCTTCACTCCGGTGCGCCCGTGCGTATGGTTCTCACACCTGCGCCGGTTGGTCATGGCATTGTGTTCCTGCGCTCTGATGTCGAAGCGGACGCCGCCGACACCCGTTCCGTGCGTATTCCGGCGCGCTGGGATGCGGTTGTGCCCTCGCAGCTTTGCACACTCATTCGCAACGAAGACGGGGTCGAGCTTTCGACCATTGAACATATCATGGCTGCTCTTGCAGGCTGTGGCGTGACCAACGTTCTGATCACTGTGGACGGGCCGGAAGTGCCGATCCTCGACGGATCTGCCGCGCCTTTCGTTGATGGTATCCTTGCGGCGGGCCTTGTGCGCCAGGAGGGGCCGACCCGCGCGCTCAAGATTCTTAAAACTGTCGAAGTGGAAACCGAGACTGCAAAAGCACGTCTTGAGCCTTCAGACACTATGGAGATCGATTTCCACATTGATTTCGCCGATCCGGCCATTGGCGTGCAGGACAAGCACCTCGTCATGGCCAACGGCGCTTTCGTGCGCGAACTCTCGAACTGCCGCACATTCTGTCGCAAGGCGGATGTGGATTATATGCGCGAACACGGGCTGGCTCTGGGCGGCACGTTTGAAAACGCCGTGGTTGTGGAAGGGGATGCCGTGCTGTCTCCGGGCGGGCTGCGTCATTCCGACGAACCTGTGCGTCACAAGATGCTCGACGCATTGGGCGATCTTTATCTTGCCGGTGCCCCGATTCTCGGCCGCTATGTCGGTGAGAAGTCCGGCCATGCGGTGACGAATGCGCTCTTGCGCAAACTTTTCGCAACGCCCGGCGCATGGGCGTATGTCACGGCGGATGCGAAAACCGCAAGCCGCCTGCCGGGAGCGGGCGTGAGCCATGCGGATCTGGCGGTTTGTGCGTGATCCGGCGTTTCTTTTGCCTGCTCTCCTGACCGTGACGACATTTCCCACGCAAAGGCGTTTTGCCTCGGATTTTTCTGTGCTAGGAGTGTGGTCACGTCCTATTGAGAAGGATGGTGAACGGTGAGGGTAGGGCCTTTCATGACGGCACGAAAAACAGGCAGTTTGGCGGTAACGCTCGGGTTTTCCATGGCTTTCTTGGTGGCCTGTGGGGATCATGCCCCGACACGCGATCTGGAAGGCTACCCGGCGGACGAGATTTACGCTCGCGCGGAATATGAGATCACGCAAAAAGACTACGACGATGCGGCACAGTATTTCGCAGAAGTCGAACGTCTTTACCCCTATTCCGACTGGGCCAAGCGCGCTTTGATCATGCAGGCATTCTCTTATCATCGCGCCCGCGATTATGAGAACGCCCGCGTTTCGGCGCAGAGATTCCTTGATTTCTATCCGGCGGATGAAGATGCGGCCTATGCGCAATATCTTCTGGCGCTGTCCTATTACGACCAGATCGACGATGTGGGCCGTGATCAGGGGCTGACCTTCCAGGCGCTTCAGGCGCTGCGGGTGGTGATCGAGCGCTATCCCGACACCGAATATGCGCGTTCGGCGATTCTCAAATTCGATCTCGCTTTCGACCATCTCGCGGCGAAGGAAATGGAGATCGGGCGCTACTATCTCAAGCACAAACATTACACTGCCGCGGCGAACCGCTTCCGCGTGGTGGTCGAGCAATTCCAGACCACGCAACACACCGCAGAGGCGCTGCACCGTTTGGTGGAAAGCTACCTCTCCTTGGGGCTCGTCGAAGAGGCGCAGACCGCAGGGGCGATCTTGGGTCATAACTACCGTTCTACCGAATGGTATGCGGACAGCTACAAGCTGTTGACCGGTCACGGGCTTGAGCCGAAAGCCTTTGAAAACAACTGGCTCGGTGCCGTGTATCGTCAGATGATCCGCGGCGAATGGCTCTGAGGCTCAGACACAGATGCTGAGAAGTCTCGACATCCGGGACATGCTTATCATTGACCGGTTGGAGCTTGAGTTCCAGCCGGGTCTCAATGTGTTGACCGGCGAGACCGGCGCAGGGAAATCCATCTTGCTCGACAGTCTGGGCTTTGTGCTTGGTTGGCGCGGGCGTGCCGATCTGGTGCGTGCAGGCGCGGCGCAAGGCGAAGTCACCGCCGTGTTCGACCTACCCAAAGGCCATGATGCCGAAGAGGTTCTGGCCGAGCTAGGCATGGACACGGACGATGGCGAGTTGATCCTACGGCGGGTCAATACGGCAGACGGGCGCAAGACCGCGTGGGTCAATGACCGCCGCGTGTCGGGCGATGTGCTGCGCCGTCTTTCTGAAGTTCTGGTCGAGTTGCACGGGCAGCATGATGATCGCGGGTTGTTGAACCCGCGCGGGCATCGGGTTTTGCTCGATACATTCGGCGGGCTTGAGCCGCAACTGGCGAAGACCCGTCGCCTCTGGAAAGAGCTGGCAGCGGCGCGCAAGGCGCTTGCGGCCGCCGAGGCGGAGCAGGCGGCCCTGAAAGACGAGGAAGAGTTCCTGCGCCATGCTGTAGGAGAATTTGACGCGCTGGCCCCAGAGCCGGGCGAAGAGGCTAGGCTCGACGCGGAACGCCGCCTGATGCAATCGGCGGAGAAGATCGCGGCAGATGTCGCCAAGGCACATCAGGCGATTTCCTATGACGGGGGCGAGGGGATGCTCTCCGACGCGCTCAAATGGCTCGAAGGGGCGGCGGAAAAGGCCGACGGACGGCTGGACAATGCGATCGAGGCTTTGGGGCGTGCGCTCAACGAGTTGGCCGAGGCGCAATCCGATGTCGAGGATTGTATCGAAGCCCTGCGGTTCAACCCGCATGAGTTGGAAGCGGTCGAGGAACGTCTTTTTGCCATTCGTGGACTGGCCCGCAAACACAATGTTCTGGCCGATGATCTGCCCGCGCTGGCCGATGATTTGCGCTGCAAGCTGGCTGCGCTCGATAGTGGTGCAGGTGACATTGCCGCCTTGGCCAAAGCTGTGGCAGAGGCCGAAGCTGCATATGATGCAGCGGCAGGGCGGCTGAGTGCGGCACGGGCGAAAGCGGCAAGCGAGCTTGATGCGCTCATGGCGCACGAACTGGCGCCGCTAAAAATGGAACGCGCGGTGTTTTCGACCGAGATCACAGAGGGCGAACCGGGCGCGGAGGGGCGCGATGCCGTGGCCTTTACCGTGGCAACCAATCCGGGCGCTCCGTCCGGCCCTCTGGGCAAGATCGCTTCCGGCGGGGAGCTGTCACGTTTTCTCTTGGCGCTCAAGGTGTGTCTGACCCGCGATCAGTCCGGTGTGACGATGATTTTCGACGAGATCGACCGCGGTGTCGGCGGCGCGACCGCCGATGCGGTGGGGCGTCGTCTCAAATCGCTTGCGGAAGAGGGGCAGGTCTTGGTCGTGACCCATAGCCCGCAGGTGGCGGCTCTGGGCGGGCATCATTGGCGCGTTGCGAAACGTGTGGAGAATGGTGTGACCCTCTCCGAAGTGATTTTGCTGGATGATGCGGCACGGGTCGATGAACTGGCGCGGATGCTCTCCGGCGACACGATTTCAGAAGCCGCAAGAGAAGCGGCGCGCTCCCTTCTGGCGGGATAATTCCTTCACCAATTCTTAACCCGCCCGCGCTAGGGTCAAGCTGTTGTGACTGCTCCAAGGTCTCGCGTTTGGCGCGAAAGGTGAAACTCTTTTGCGCCAAACGTTTTGCAAATTGCGTTTCGGAAAAGGCCTCAGCGGCGCTTCCCGCGTGGTTTACGGCACGAGTTTTCCGGGGTTGAGGATGTTTTTCGGATCCATCGCCGCTTTGATCTGTCCCATCAAGTCCCAAGCCGCGCCGTGTTCTTCGGGCATGAGGCTTTTCTTGCCCATTCCGATCCCGTGCTCGCCGGTAATGGTCCCGCCAAGCGCCAGCGCACGTTCGGCCATCCGGTGCGCGAGGCGTTTGCCCTCTTTGATTTCGGCTTCGTCATTGGGATCGACCAGCAAAATCGCGTGGAAATTGCCATCGCCCACATGGCCCAGAATCGGCCCGTGAAGCGGTGAGGCGGCAATGTCTGCGCGGGTTTGTTCGACAGCTTCGGCAAGTTTCGAGATCGGCACGCAAATGTCGGTGACAACGGCCTTTGTCCCTTTGCGGAGTGCCAGACAGGCCCAATAGGCGTGGTGGCGCATGGTCCAGAGCGCGGTGCGATCTTCGGATTTTGCGGCCCATTCGAAATCCGAGCCGCCGAAATCATGCACGATCTCGCCGAACATCTCGACCTGTTCCGCGACCGTGGCCTCCGAGCCGTGGAATTCCACGAACAGATGCGGTTTGAGCGGGAAGTTCGCGCCGGAATAGAGATTCACGGCATGGACGCTTTCGGCGTCGAGAAACTCGATCCGCGCCATCGGAAGCCCCACCTGAATCGTGGCAATCACCGCCTCGACCGCCGGACCGATCTCTTCAAAGGAACAGACCGCGGCGGAGATGGCTTCGGGCTGTCCGTGAAGGCGCACGGTCATTTCCGTGATCAGCCCCAACGTGCCTTCGGAGCCGACAAAGAGCGAGGTGAGGTCATATCCTGCGGCGGATTTGCGCGCGCGGCTTCCGGTGCGGATGATTTTGCCATCCGCGAGCACCACCTCAAGCCCTGTGACGTTTTCTTTCATCGTGCCGTATTTGACCGCAGTCGTCCCCGATGCCCGCGTCATCGCCATGCCGCCAAGGCTGGCATTGGCGCCCGGATCGACGGGGAACATCAGCCCCGTGTTGCGCAACTCGACATTGAGGGCCTCGCGCGTGATGCCGGGCTGTACCACGGCGTCCATATCCGCGTCATTGACGCGCAGCACCTGATTCATACGGCTGAAATCAACCACCAGCCCGCCGGATGTCGCAAGGGTTTGGCCCTCAAGCGAGGTGCCCGCGCCGAAAGCCGTGACGGGAATCCCGTGTGCATGACATATTTTCATGATTTCCGAAACTTCTGCCGTGGTTTCGGGATAGGCGACCGCCTCGGGCGGGGTGGGGGGAAACCATGTCTCGGACAGACCGTGTTGATCGAGTTCGGACTTGGATCGTGTGAGCCGACCCTCTAAAACGGAAGAAAGCTCGGCATAGGCTGTGTCAATCATGGGACTCACTCGTCTGTTCAGGTCCGATGACCATAATGGACGTGGGCAGGCAGGAAAAGCCGACAGGGCAACTACGCTGAAACACGAAGGGATCGCGCAAATGGCCGAGGAGAAGACGTCATATCCGGCAAAGGCTATGGCCGAGATTCGTGAAGGTCTCTCCGATGCGCTTGATCTGGTCCGCAGACGTGGTCCGAGTCAGATCCAGTTCTGGTTCATTGCGCTTTTGATCGGGATTGCCTCCGGCTTTGCCGCCTTGGGCTTCCGCAAGGGAATCGACCTTCTTCAGGGCATGTTGTACGGCACGCCCGACCTGCGCCATTTGCACACATTTGCCAGCGATTTGCCGTGGTATTGGGTCTTGTTCCTGCCGGTCTTTGGCGGGCTTGTGGTGGGCATCGTGTTGAACTGGTTCACGCCGGACGGGCGGGTGCGTTCGGTCGCGGATGTGATCGAGGGGGCCGCGCTCAATCAGGGGCGGGTGGAGAAACGTGCAGGTCTGGCCTCGGCCTTTGCCTCTTTGATCACGCTCTCGACGGGCGGGTCGTCGGGGCGCGAAGGGCCGGTGGTCCACCTCGCCGGTGTGATCTCCACATGGGTGTCGAACCGGCTTCATGCTGACGGGATCACGGGGCGCGACCTGTTAGGATGTGCGGTGGCGGCGGCGGTGTCCGCCTCGTTCAACGCGCCGATTGCGGGGGCATTGTTCGCGTTGGAAGTGGTGCTGCGCCATTTCGCGGTTCATGCTTTTGCCCCCATTGTCATTGCCTCTGCCGCAGGGACGGTGATCAACCGGCTGGAATTCGGGGGTGTGACGGAGTTCACGCTGGCCGCCGAAGGGGCGTTGAGTTTTTATGTCGAATTGCCCGCCTTCCTGATCCTCGGCCTGCTCAGTGGCCTCGTCGCCGTGTTGATGATGCGCTCGATTTTCATGGCGGATGATTTCGGCTCGTGGGTGCAGGAGAAACTGCACCTGCCGCCCGTGCTCAGACCGGCCTTCGCGGGGCTTTTGCTCGGCCTCATGGCCATCCAGTTTCCGCATATCATCGGGGTTGGCTATGAAACCACATCGGCGGCGCTGACGGGGCATCTGCTTTTGTGGCAGGCGGTGGTCTATACGGTGATCAAGGTGATTGCCGTTTCCATCACCATGGCGGGCCGGATGGGTGGCGGGGTGTTCTCGCCCGCGCTGATGGTGGGGGCTTTGACTGGGCTGTCTTTCGGCCTCGTGGCTACAGCGATTTTCCCGACCGTCTCCGGTACAGCCACGCTCTACGCTCTGGCCGGAATGGGGGCTGTCGCCGCCGCGGTTCTGGGCGCGCCGATTTCGACCACCTTGATTGTGTTTGAACTCACTGGCGACTGGCAAACAGGGCTTGCGGTGATGGTCGCCGTGTCTTTGTCCACGGCGCTTGCCTCGCGCCTTGTGGATCGCTCGTTCTTTCTCACGCTTCTGGAGCGGCGGGGCGTGCATCTGGCCGCAGGGCCGCAGGCCTATCTCTTGGCCACGGTGCGGGTGCATCAATGCTACCGCGCACCGGATGCGCCACGGGCAGCACCTGAGGCGGCCTGTCGCGAGTTGATTGCTCAGGGGATTTACCTGTCCCCCAATGCCACGCTTGAACGCGCCATGCCTTTGTTCGAGAAGAACAACCTGATCTTCATTCCGGTCGTGACGCTGCGCGAGGAGACGGGACCGGAACTGCATGGGGCGCTGTTTCACGTCGATGCGCTTCGGGTGTTTTCACGCAAACTGGCGGAAACGGCGGCAGAAGAACATTCCTGACATGACAAACGCGGGCCAGAGACCCGCGTTCATGTGTGTTTTTAAAGCGTTTTGTGCCAGCCCTGCGCCACGATTTCCACGAAGGCTTGAGGCTGTCGGACCAGCTCAGAGCTGTTCGACTGCGGCTTTCTGGGCATAAAAGGCGATGTGATCCTTGATCGCTGCGGCCACTTCATTGGGGGCCTCATAGGTCCAGGCCGCATTCTTGATCACCACGGATTTTGTGTGAATGTCGTAATGTTTGGCCGTGCCTTTGAACGGGCAGGCCGCGACCGTGTCGGTTTCTTCCAGAAATGCCATGGCAAGGTCTTCGCGCGGGAAATAGATCACCGGCGGGTAATCCCCTTCGGTCAGTTCCAGCGCTCTGGCGCTTTCACCAAGCACAGCGCCACCGGCGCGCACAACCCATTTTCCCGCGGCGGGGCGAATTGTAATATGGTCTCCCATGTCTTTGTCCTTCTTGTGTCATTATCGAGCACCCGAAGACGTTTTGCGAAAAATAAAATGGTTTTCGAAAAGCGTCCCGAGCGGGCGCCGATGGTGTGATCCTTTCAAAACGTGCGGTGCACGTTGATCTCGAAAGGGTTCTATCAGGGTTTTTGTATCAGGTATATGTCAGACGGGGGTCACGGCTTGTCGCAGCCAGATGCGGGCCTGTTCGGACACGCGGTCTTTGAGCTTTTCCCAGACGGTTTCGTGATAGTCGTTGATCCAGTCGCGCTCCCACGGGGCCAGTTCGTCCGCAAGGATCAGGTTGCGGTCGATGGGCACCCATGTCAGCGTTTCGAAGCTGAGCATGTCGCGCCCGTCCGCGCCTGCGATATCCGGCGCTTTTTGCGTGGCGATCAGGTTTTCGATCCGGATACCGAAGGCGCCTTCGCGGTAATACCCCGGCTCGTTGGAGAGGATCATCCCCTCTTGCAGAGGCAGCAGGGATGTCCGCGAAATCCGTTGCGGGCCTTCGTGGACCGAGAGGTAGGAGCCGACTCCGTGGCCTGTGCCGTGGTCATAGTCGCGCCCCATCCGCCATAGCGGCGCACGCGCCAGCGCATCAAGATGGCCACCAGCCACGCCACGCGGGAAAGCTGCGGTGGAGATGGCGATCATGCCCTGCAAAACGGCGGTAAAGGCCGCGCGTTCCTCAAAACCGGGATCACCCAGAGCAATGGTGCGGGTGATGTCTGTCGTGCCGTCCTGATATTGCGCACCGCTGTCGATGAGCAAAAGCTCCCCCTCACGCAGCGCGCGGTTGGTGTCTTCGGTCACGCGGTAATGCACGATGGCCCCGTTGGGGCCGGAGCCGCAAATCGTGTCGAAGGAAATCTCCTTGAGCTGATTGGTGGCGGCGCGGAAGGATTCGAGGGCTTTCACCACTTCGATTTCTGTCAGGTTCTCGGGCGGCTGTTCGGAGAGCCACGAAAGAAATTCGACCATCGCCGCTCCGTCACGCAGATGCGCCTCGCGGGTGCCTGCGATCTCTTCGGGTGTCTTGCAGGCTTTGGGTAGGATGCAAGGATCATCGCCTTCGACAATCTCGGCATTTTTCAGCATGGTTTTGACGGCGAAAGGTGCGGTGTTCGTGTCCACAAGCACGCGACAGGTCAGCTCTTCCAGAGCTGTGCCGAAGGCGGCGCGGGGCAGGATGGAGATGCGCGGGTCAGGGCCGAGATCGGCGTATTTCGCTGCATCATCAAAAAGCATCAGCCGCCCCGTGACGGTGAGGATGCCAAAGGCCTGCACCACCGGATTATGCGCAATGTCGGAGCCGCGTATGTTCAACAGCCACGACAGGCTGTCGGGCAGGGTGAGCACCGCGGCTTCGGCCCCTTGTGCGGCTACAGCGTCTCCGATCTCGGCGAACTTCTCCTCGGAGGTCTTGCCGGTCAGTTCCACAGGCTGCTTGCTCACCGGCGCACTGGGGCGTGCGGGGCGGTCGGTCCAGATACGGTCCACGAGATTGCTGGTGGCGATCATCTCCTTGCCCGTGCCGAGCAGGGTTTTACGCAGACCTTCCACCTCTCGAATGCTGTGCAGCCAAGGGTCGAAACCGATCTTCGCGGCATCGGTTTTCAAAAGCCATGTGCCCAGCAAGGTGGCGGGCCAGTCGATATAATCGAACAGTTTCGGGTCACATTGCGCCCGCACCTGTACCGTGTAGCGCCCGTCGGTGAAAATAGCGGCTTGGGAGGCGAGCATCACGGCAAACCCTGCCGATCCGGTGAACCCCGTCAACCATGCCAGACGTTCGTCACAGGGGGCCACATATTCGCCCTGATGGGCATCCGCACGAGGCACAAGAAACGCGTCCAGCCCCGCATCCAGCATCTCTTTGCGCAGCGCAGTCACGCGCGGGGCGGCCTGTTCGGGGCGGGTGGTCACATCAAAGCTTTGGAACATTTTGCAATGGTCCTTCCATGGTCATAATCGCGGATCATTCGACAGGCGCTCAGGAGGCGCGGCGCATTCCCATCACGCGGGCACGTGCCCGCGGGTCGCTGTCGAAAAGCGAGGCAAGTTGTTCTGTCATGGCGCCTGCCAGCTGTTCGGCATCGGTGATGGTCACGGCGCGATCATAGTAGCGCGTCACATCATGGCCGATCCCGATGGCCAGCAGTTCCACCTGTTTGCGTTTCTCGATCATGGCGATCACGTCACGCAGGTGTTTTTCGAGATAATTGGCGGGGTTGACGGACAGGGTGCTGTCATCCACGGGCGCGCCGTCCGAGATCACCATCAGGATCTTGCGCGCTTCGTGACGACCCACCATCCGGCGATGCGCCCATTCGAGCGCCTCCCCGTCGATATTCTCTTTGAGTAGCCCCTCTTTCATCATTAGACCCAGATTGGCCCGCGTCCGGCGCATGGGGGCATCGGCGGATTTGTAGATGATGTGGCGCAGATCATTCAGGCGTCCCGGCTGTTGCGGGCGGCCCTGTCCGAGCCACTCCTCGCGAGACAACCCGCCTTTCCATGCCCGTGTGGTGAAGCCCAGAACCTCGACCTTGACGTTGCACCGTTCCAGCGTGCGCGCCAGAACATCGGCGCAGATCGCGGCAATCGAAATCGGGCGTCCGCGCATGGAGCCGGAATTGTCCAGAAGAAGCGTCACCACAGTGTCGCGAAATTCCGTGTCTTTTTCGACCTTGAACGACAGGGGCGTTGTCGGGTTGGCCACCACACGCGCCAGACGTCCGGCGTCGAGAATACCCTCCTCGCGGTCAAATTCCCAAGACCTGTTCTGTTGCGCCTGAAGGCGGCGCTGCAATTTGTTGGCCAGCCGCGAAACGGCACCCTTGAGCGGTTCAAGCTGCTGGTCAAGATAGGCGCGCAGGCGTTCAAGCTCGGCCGGTTCGGCCAGTTCCTCGGCCATGATTTCTTCGTCATGGGCGGTGGAAAAGACCTGATAATTCGGGTCGGCATCGGACACAGGCGCGGGCTGGGGCGGTTCGACCTCGGCCTCGTCTTGCGGCAGCTCGACCTCTTCGGAGAATTCCTCGTCAGCCAGATCATCCGAAGACACTGTGGCCTCCTGCATGTCCTGTTGCTGCTCCTGCGTATCTTCCGCGCTGGCCTCGCTGTCGTCTTCCTGTTCCTGATCCTCGCCCTGATTTTCCGGCTCTTCGTCCTGCTCCTCGGTCTCGGCGGATTGATCCTCCTCGGGATCGGTCGCATCCGGATCATCGCCAAGCTGGTCCCCGTAACCCAGTTCCTCGATCACGCGACGGGCGAGGCGGGCAAAGCCTTGTTGGTCTTCCAGCAGGACGTCGAGATCCTCGAACGTGTCCTGTGTCTGCCCGTCGATAAAATCGCGCCAGAGATCGAGCACGTTTTCCGCCGCTTGCGGCAATTCGCGTCCGGTCGCCTTTTCGCGCAGGTAATAGCCCATCGCTTGCGCCAGAGGGGCGTCTTCGCGCTTGGTGATGCCGTCATATCCGCGCCGTGTGGCCTCATTGCCGATCTTGGCGTCGATATTCTTGCCGGTGCCGGGCATGTAGCGCGCACCTGCCGCTTCGCAGCGGGCGGTTTCCAGCGCGTCGTAGATTTCAAAGGCCATCTGCCCCGGAGGCGCATAGCGTTGGAAAGTGCTCTGGTCGTGAAACTTGTGGCGCAGAGCCAGCGCATCCGCCGTGCCGCGCGCGATCAGCACTTCCTCTTTCGACATCCTGCGCGAGACTTGTGGCAGGCGCACCGTGTCGCCGGAAATGCCCGCCGGATCCATAGAATAGGTGACAGTCAACTCGCCATCATCGGCGAGGACTTTCGTCGCTTCCGCGAGTGCTTTTTTGAATGGATCGGCCGGGTTGTCGCTGGGTTTGTTCATACCCTCGTTAAATCATGCGCGTGACAGTCGGGCAAGCGAAAGAGAAGCGCAGAAATGGAACAATGGCTGAGCGCGAGGTTGCACAGGTTCTGTGTTTTGGTGAACGTAAGTTGATCTTGAGTGTGCGATATGTGCGGAGTTAGGTTGCGAACAACAGCACAGACTACGTTTCCGACATTTGTCTGTGCGAAAATTGAAAAAGGAAATATGGTATGTCCAATCCGAAAATTGCTATTGTCATCGGCTCCACCCGTGACGCCCGTTTTGCTGACAAACCTGCCCAATGGCTTCTGGCCAAGGCGAAAGAGCTTTGCGCTGAGCTTGATTTCGATCTGGTCGATTTGAAAGACTTTGATCTGCCGATGTTCAACGAGATGGCGTCGAACCTCTATATGCCGTCCGCCGACCTCGCTGCGATCAAATGGCAGGAGAAAATGGCCGAATATGACGGTTATATCTTCGTGACGCCGGAATATAACTCGTCGATCCCGGCCTCGTTGAAAAACGCTCTGGATCAGGCCGGTAAGGAGTGGGTGCGGAAACCCGCTGCTGTGTTGGGGTATGGCTCCGTCGGGGCGGCTCGCGCGGTCGAGCATTTGCGTGCCGTGGCGGTGAATCTGCAAATGGTGCCGGTGCGCTCCGCCGTCTATATCTCCGGCTCCGATTTCTTCAAAGTCTCGCCGCTTGGGGCCAATGCGGCCATGTCCGAGATTGAAGCCGGCATCCTGCCGTCGCTTGAGGCCATGCTCAGTGATCTGACGTGGTGGACCAAGGCAACGAAAACCGCCCGCGAGGCATAAGCCCGCAGCGGATCACCCATTCAAAATAAACCCACGCACATTTCAGGTTAAGGGCCCGCCAGTTTGGTGGGCCTTTTCTGTGGGCTGTGTTCATCGTTTTCCTATCCGCCGAGCAACATCCCGCGACACTGGCGCATCTTTTCCTCGGCCAGTGCTTTGGCGCGTGTGGCTTCCTCTTCGTCAAAAGAGAAACGTGACACCGAGAGCAATGTGCTTTGCGCCACATGGCCCGCGATCCGCAGGTCTTCATAGGCGGGTGTGGCCTCTGGCGGGATCAACGCATCGAGCAAGGCCTGCATGGCCTGTTTGAGTGCGAAAATCTCCCGATCATCGTGATGTTGCGCCTCGGCGGACAGGCGTCCGGCGCAATAGGCGAACTGACGGGCGAGTGGATTGTCGGCGGGAAGTGGCGCTGCATGAAGCGGCAGAGGGGCGCACAGAGCAAGGCAAAAGACCGCAGCGGTGTAGGGGGCTGTGTCCTGTCGTCTCTCTTTGCGCGTCTGTTGTGTCATGGCCTTTGTCTGTCGCTGAACCAAAGCCGTTCGCGTGCCTGTGAGGCGGGATCAAGGTGAAAGACTCACGCGGTGAGAGCGGCTTGTTATAGTCAGGCTAGGCCGGTTTTCGGGTTCTGGCAATAAATTTGTATATACTGTGGATATACTTTGGCTATACCTTCCCGTGCGCAGGTCCGAGCCAATGACCTCTGCTGCTGATATTCAGGGCAGGGGCGTGCGGGAAACACACGCGCGCAAGAAAAAAGGCGGACCCGAAGGCCCGCCTTTGAATTCTCGGTCTTGAACAGTCTCAGCTTGCGACGGATGCCGCCGACTCGGGCAGTTCTTCGTCAAAGCAGCGCTGGTAGAACTCGGCGACGGTTTGCCGTTCCAGCTCGTCACATTTGTTCAGGAAGGTCAGGCGGAACGCATAGCCGATGTCGCGGAAGATCTCGGCGTTTTGCGCCCATGTGATCACGGTCCGCGGGCTCATCACGGTGGAGAGATCGCCATTCATGAAAGCGGTGCGGGTGAGATCGGCGACGGTGACCATCTGGCTGATCTGTTTGCGGCCTTTTTCGGTGTTGTAATGCGGTGCTTTGGACAGAACGATGTTCGATTCTGCATCATGGCTCAGATAGTTGAGCGTGGCCACGAGAGACCAACGGTCCATCTGCGCCTGGTTGATCTGTTGCGTGCCGTGGTAAAGACCGGTGGTGTCGCCCAGACCAACCGTGTTGGCGGTGGCGAAGAGGCGGAAATAGGGGTTCGGTGTGATGACCTCGTTCTGGTCCATCAGCGTCAGCTTGCCGTCATGCTCCAGCACGCGCTGGATCACGAACATCACATCGGCGCGACCCGCATCATATTCGTCGAACACGATCGCGCAGGGGTTGCGCAGTGCCCACGGCAGGATGCCTTCCTGAAACTCGGTGACCTGTTTGCCGTCTTTGAGCTTGATCGCGTCTTTGCCGATCAGGTCGATCCGCGAAATGTGGCTATCGAGGTTCACACGCACGGAGGGCCAGTTCAGGCGCGCGGCCACCTGTTCGATGTGGGTGGATTTGCCTGTGCCGTGATAGCCCTGGATCATCACACGGCGATTGTGGCTGAAGCCTGCAAGGATCGCCATGGTGGTGTCGGGATCGAATTTATAGGTGGGGTCGAGTTCAGGGACACGGTCGGTGGTTTCGGCAAAGCCTTTCACCGTCATGTCTGTGTCGATGCCGAACACGTCGCGCACGGAAATGGTTTCGGTCGGTTTTGCGTTCGCATCCATGATATTGCCCGCTCTATTCATCGCATTTCATTACTCACCTGACTTCGTGCCCTATCGCGCCGAGAGGTGCAAGAGGCAGAGCGCCGAGAAGACGTGCATTCTCTGTGTGCGGGCTGTGCACAAGATCACGCCAGCGTGAAGAGACGTGAGGACAAAAAGGTGATCCGCACCGTGATCCGGCCCGTAGACCTCATAACCTCGACACTGGGTTGAGGACCGAAAGGGAGATACACTTATGAAACGCACAATTTTTGCCGCAGCCACCGCCACGATCCTTGCGACCACGGCTTTTGCCGATGATTCCATGATGAAAAACCCGATGGTGGGCGGCGCTGAAATGTTCGCTGATAAAAATATCGTCGAGAACGCCGTGAACTCCGCCGACCACACCAAGCTTGTGGCCGCTGTGCAGGCTGCTGGTCTTGTCGAGACCCTGTCGGGCGAAGGTCCTTTCACCGTATTTGCCCCGACCAACGACGCCTTCGCCGCTCTGCCGGAAGGAACTGTCGAAACGCTTCTGAAACCTGAAAACAAAGATCAGCTGACCAAAATTCTGACCTGCCATGTGGTCGCCGCCGATGTGATGTCCGAAGCTCTTGTCGGTATGATCGAAGATGATGGCGGTATGCATGACGTGCCGACCGTGGGCGGGTGCACGCTCAAGGCGATGGTCAAGGACGGCATGGTGATGATCGAGGACGAGCAGGGCAATGCCGCCACGGTCACCATTGCGGATGTGGACCAGTCGAATGGCGTGATCCATGTGATCGACAAGGTTCTGCTTCCGGCGATGTAAGCCTTTCGGGCTTTCGCGTCTGTTAACGAGTGTTTTGGCGGGGTGTGCACAATGCATACCCCGCTTTTTTGTCGTCTTCACTTGGCCTCGGTAGGGGTTCGTGAGTAGATAGGGCCAGTGAAATTTAAGTGGGGACAACAGGATGAGTGGCCTTCTGGCGCTTTTGGACGACGTGGCAGGGATTGCGAAAGTGGCGGCGGCCAATGTGGATGATATTGCAGGGCAGGCGGCCAAGGCCTCGGCCAAGGCCGCGGGCGCTGTGATTGACGATGCGGCCGTGACACCGAAATATGTCCACGGTTTCGCGCCTGCGCGGGAATTGCCGATTGTGGGCAAGATCGCGCTTGGCTCTATTCGCAACAAACTGGTGATCCTGTTGCCACTTGCGCTGCTTCTGGCCAGCTTTGCGCCGTGGCTCATCACGCCTTTGCTGATGCTGGGCGGATCCTACCTTTGTTTTGAAGGGGCTGAAAAGGTTTATCACCTGTTCAAACCTCACGCGCCACATGCGGACGGACATATGCCGGAGGAAGGTGACCCGACCCACCTCGAAGAACAGAAGATTGCTGGGGCGGTGAAGACGGATTTCATTCTCTCGGCGGAGATCATGACCATCATTCTGGCCGCACTCGACGCCGATCAGTCGATCTGGTTTCAGGCGGGGGCTTTGGGGCTTGCCGGGATTATCATCACGGTCGTGGTCTATGGCAGCGTCGCGCTGATCGTCAAAGCCGATGACTTCGGCCTGTGGTTGGCGCGAGTCGGACAGCTTTCCGTGACCCGTGCTTTGGGGCGCGGGATTGTGAAATTCATGCCTGCACTGATGAAACTTCTGATGATTGTCGGCACGGCGGCCATGATCTGGGTCGGTGGCTCTATTGTAATCCACGGGCTGCATGAGTTGGGGATGCATCATCCTTATGAAGAAATTCATCACCTGGCCGAGCTTGCGACCGAGGTTGTGGCGCATTCCGTTGCAGATGCGGCCAGTTTTGCGGGCTGGTTCGTTACCGCCTTTTTCGATGGTATCTTCGGGCTGATCTATGGGCTGATCCTGATCCCCGTTGTGGGCAAGATCATCAACCCGCTGATCCGCGCCGTTCGGGGCAAACCTTCGGACGCCCACTGAACGGCAGGGCGCGCGCCTGAGTATTTGCGCCATTAGAAAGCCGGAGGCACAGACGCATGGCGGATGGCAGGGGCTGAAGGGCGAAAGTTTTTAGGATATGGTTTTCAACAAGTGAAAAGCCCCGCTGTTTGGCGGGGCTTTTTCTGTGTGACTGTATAGAGGAAGGCAAGGCGCTTACTTGAACCAGCGGCTTTCCTTGAGCTGGTCCCATGCCCAGACCACCTGTTGCAACTGTTCCTCTTGCGAGCGGTCGCCGCCGTTCACATCGGGGTGCAGCACCTTGATGAGCGCACGGTATTGCTTCTTGATCTCGGCCTTGGTCCAGTGGTCCTTGGCTTCCAGAATCTCGATAGCCTGACGCTCGACAGGGGGCAGTTTGCGGGTGGGAGCCCCCGGATCACCTTTGCCCGGATTGCGCGTGGCGTTTTCTCCCAGAACTTCATGAGCATCGTCGATGCCAAGGCGTTCCCACGCGCGTTGTTCGACCGACTTCTTGCCGAAAGGCTTGGTCGGACGGTCGCCGGTCTGCGACGATTTGTAGGCCGCATCCATTTCTTCTTCCGTAGCGGTGGCGAAGAAATTCCATTGCAGGTTATATTCGCGCACGTGGTCCTTGCAGAACCATTTATACTCGTCCAGATGGTCGGGCGAGCGCGGTGCGCGGTATTGGCCGGCCTCTTCACAGCCTTCCCATTCGCATTTGCGTTTGGAGGTTTCGAACGCGCCAGACATGCCTCTACGGCCGCCGCGTTTGTTCTTTTTTGCGGAAGATACCGAAATATCAAAACCGAAGGGGTCTTTCTTATCCATCTGCCTCAACCTTTTCGACTCGGACGCAGGACTTTAGATGAGAATGGCCGAATGGAAAAGGGTTGGATGATGACAATTGCCGATGAAATGCGCAAACGCCTGGAAAATGCCTTTGCGCCCAGTGAGTTGATCGTGGAGGATGACAGCGCCGCGCACGCCGGACATGCGGGCAATCCGGATGGGGGCGGGGAGACCCACTTCAATGTCAGGATTCGCAGCGCCGCGTTTGAGGGACAGTCGCGCATCGCCCGTCACCGGATGGTGCACAAGGCGCTGGGGGATCTGGTGCCACGCATTCACGCGCTTGCACTGGATTTGGATGTGTGACGCTCAGGATTCGCGGTCTTCGGCAATCTCCTCGGCCACGTCAGGGTCCAGCTTGCGCGCGTCAGCCCCTGCACCTTTTGCGGCTTGGGCCGGAAAGGGCACAGGCGGCGGCGGAGTATCCCGATCTGCGGCAAGGGATTTGCGGGCGGGGGCAGTGGTCTCCTCGGTCCGCAGGCTGGCTGCGATGAGGCGCGCCTCGTCCATTTCGCGGCGAAAGACGAGAACGGTGTGATAGTTCACGGTTTTCGAGGTGATCCCCGCACGTTCTTCCATCGGCAAAAGATCGGCGCGTAGATATTCCCATCCCTCTGCCCCTTTCGTATTCAGCAGGCTTTGCATGGCTTGTGCGATCCGGCCTTCGGAGGTTTTGATCCCTTTGGCTTTCTCACCTTTGCGCGGTGCGGGAATGGTCAGATATTCGTATCGGGGCATCGTGATCTCCTTGCGCTTTCGGGGATGGTGTAGCGCAGTGTCCGGTCGCGTCAATAGCATGCGCCGGAAGTGCGCGGGCATCGGCGGAGGATCACGCAGCTTTGTTCTTGAGCGAGATGGAGCGACCTGCTTGCGCGGGACAGGGCAGGTGGCTGTGTGCTTCTTTAAGTGCAGAGAGTTTTGCGGATATCTCTGGCGGAAAGGGCACGACGCACGGGCCTGACATATCGATATGCAAAAGGAGTTCTTCTGCCGTGGCCGCGATCCAACCGTTTTCGTGGTGGATTTCGTGGAACAGCACCATACGTTTGGTGTCGAAATCGAGTAGCCGGGTGTGGACCCGCACGCGGTCGCCCAGTTTCAACTCGCGTTTGTAGCAGATGTGCCCTTCCGCCGTGTAGGTCGTGTGGCGGGCGGTCTTGGCGTAGGTTTCGCCCAGACCGATATGCGGATAAATCTCGTCTCCGCCCTGATCCATGATAACGGCATAATAGGCCATGTTGATATGGCCATTGTAATCTACCCAGTCCGGGCGAACCTCTATGAGCGAGGAGATATGTGGCGCGGGTAGCGGCATGGACAAGCTCACATGAAAAAGCCGCCCCGTGGGGCGGCTTGATGGATCAATTTCGGCTCAAAGCCCGAGTTTTTCTTTCACCAGCGCGTCAACCGCTTTCGGGTTGGCCTTGCCTTGGGTGGCTTTCATCACCTGTCCCACGAACCAGCCCGCGAGTTTCGGGTTGGCTTTGGCCTTCTCGACCTGCGCGGGGTTGGCAGCGATGATTTCATCGACGGCGGCCTCGATTGCACCCGTATCCGTCACCTGTTTCATGCCGCGCTCTTCGACAATCTGCGCCGGATCGCCACCTTCGGTGTAGACGATCTCGAACAGGTCTTTCGCGATCTTGCCGGAAATCGTATCCGCCTTGATCAGCTTGACGATCTCGCCCAGTTGTTCAGGCGTCACGGGGCAGTCTTCGATGTCCTTGTCGTCTTTCTTCAGACGACCGAACAATTCGTTGATCACCCAGTTGGCAGAGAGCTTGCCATCTTCACCGGTGGCGACCACTTTTTCAAAATAGTCGGCATTCACCGTGTCAGCGGTCAACACGCCCGCGTCATATTCGGACAGGCCAAAGTCTTTGACGAACCGTGCCTTTTTCTCGTCAGGCAGTTCGGGCAGGCCCTTTTTGATCTCGTCCACCCATTCCTGTTCAATCTCCAGTGGCAGGAGGTCGGGGCAGGGGAAGTAGCGGTAGTCATGTGCTTCTTCTTTCGAGCGCATGGAACGGGTTTCGTTCTTGGCCGCGTCATACAGTCGGGTTTCTTGATCCACCTCGCCGCCATCTTCGAGAATGGCGATCTGGCGACGGGCCTCGTAGTCGATGGCCATCTGGATAAACCGCGTGGAGTTCATGTTCTTGATCTCGCAGCGCGTGCCGAGATGGGAGAAGTCCTGCGTTTCCTGATATTTCTCGTATTGGCCGGGACGGCAGACCGACACGTTCACGTCCGCCCGCAGGTTGCCGTTTTGCATGTTGCCGTCACAGGTGCCCAGATAACGCAGGATCTGGCGCAGTTTGAGGACATAGGCCGCGGCTTCTTCGGGGCCGCGGATGTCGGGGCGCGAGACGATCTCCATCAGCGCCACACCCGTGCGGTTGAGGTCGACAAAGGACATGTTGGGGTCCATGTCGTGAATCGATTTGCCCGCGTCCTGCTCAAGGTGGATGCGTTCGATCCGCACGAGACGCGCCACACCGGGTTCCATGTCCACAAGCACTTCACCCTCGCCCACGATCGGGTGGTAAAGCTGCGAAATCTGGTAGCCCTGCGGCAGGTCGGGGTAGAAATAGTTCTTGCGGTCAAAGGCGGAGAACAGGTTGATGTCGGCTTTCAGGCCCAACCCCGTGCGCACGGCTTGTTCGATGCAATATTCGTTGATGACCGGCAACATGCCCGGCATGGCCGCATCCACGAAAGACACGTTCGAGTTCGGCTCGCTGCCGAATTGTGTGGAGGCGCCGGAGAAAAGCTTTGCCTCGGAGGCAACCTGCGCGTGAATCTCCATCCCGATGACGAGTTCCCAATCCTCTTTCGCACCTGCAATGGTTTTTACCTTTGGTGCGGCATATTCGAGATGGTCGAGCATAGGCATGTCCCTGATCTGGTCGAACTTTCCCGCGTTCTAGGCGCTCTGTGGCCGATGGGCAAGAGGGCGGGCTTTGCAAAGACGGTGATGAACGGGCATATATAGGGAAATTATGAAGGGCTGTGTGCTGTGATAAGGTGTTCGAACGGGATCGTTGGTCTGGCTGCGGCTTTGGCATTGAGTGCAGGGCTGGGTACAGGCACAAAAGCCGCCGCCTCCGAAACCGCCTCCACCATGTCGGCTCCGGTCCCGCCCTTGACCGTCAGTGTGATTCCCAAGCCGCGCCCCTATGAAATCCGTATTCCGAAATTGCGCTGGAAGTCCCAGAACAAGGGGCCGGCATGGACCCGCGCGGCGATGAAAGCTGTGGCAGGTCACGGCCAGACCCTGATCAAAACCGTCCCTCACGACATCTCTTCGTGGTGTCCGGGCTATGCCACGCAGGACGAAAGCGGACGCGCGGCGTTCTGGGCGGGCTTGTTGTCCACCTTGTCCTATCACGAAAGCACATGGCGGGAGGCGGCGGTCGGTGGCGGCGGGCGCTGGTTCGGGTTGGTGCAGATATCCCCTGCAACCGCACGGCACTATAACTGTCGGGCAGGCACGGGCGAGGCGCTCAAGGACGGGGCGATGAACCTGTCCTGTGCGGTGCGGATCATGAACAAAACCGTGGCGCGGGATCAGGTGGTCAGTCAAGGCATGCGCGGCGTCGCGGCTGACTGGGGGCCGTTTCACTCCGCCCGCAAACGCGAAGACATGCGGCGCTGGCTCGCGGCCCAGCCCTTTTGCCGCCCCATGCTGAAAAGCTCTCCCCTGCCATTGCCGCGCCCTGTGTCGGCCAGCGGCGATCTGGCCTTTGATGTCGAGGCGGCACTTGAGCCGCAAAGCGTCACGAAAGAAAGCGTCACTATAGAGTGACAGGCCGAGTGAGGTGGGCAGGAAGTTTCCCGCAGCGCCCGCGCTGAAATTACGATTTTCGGGAGGCCCAGTCGCTCCGATATAACGCCTTGTTTTTTCGCACGTCCGGTGCTCTTTTGAGCCCGATACAGCCACGGCGCGCCCCGAAAACCTGCACTCGGGCTTTCGCGAAACGCTTTAAGGAGGACCCCATGACCGCATTGCGCACAGATATCGATCCCGACGGATTGCTCGAGTTTTCGGTGGTCTTCACCGACCGTTCCCTCAACCATATGTCGAAAACCTTTCAAAAGGTGATGACGGACATTCACGACACGCTTTGCGAGGTCTACGCGGCGGATACAGCCGTGGTGGTGCCCGGAGGCGGCACCTATGCGATGGAGGCCGTCGCGCGCCAGATCGCAGGGGGCGAGGATGTGATGGTGATCCGCAATGGCTTCTTTTCTTTCCGCTGGTCCCAGATTTTCGAGGCAGGCGATATTCCGGCCTCTCAGACCGTGCTGAAAGCCCGCCGCGTCGGCAATGAGCCGGATGCAGGGTTCCTGCCTGCGCCCTTGGAAGAAGCCATCGCCAAAATTCACGAAACCAAACCCGCCGCCGTTTTTGCCCCGCATGTGGAAACCGCCTCGGGGATGATCCTGCCCGACGCCTATATCCGCGCACTGGCCGAAGCGGTTCACGCCCATGGCGGTCTGATGGTGCTGGATTGTATTGCCTCGGGCTGTGCGTGGGTGGATATGAAAGACACCGGCGTTGATGTCCTGATTTCGGCCCCGCAAAAAGGCTGGTCCGCGCAACCTTCGGCGGGGCTCGTTATGCTGTCCGAACATGCGCGCGACGTGGTGAAAGCCCGCCAAAGCTCGTCCTTTGCCATTGATCTGGGGAAATGGCTGACGATCATGGAGGCCTATACGGGCGGGGGGCACGCCTATCACGCCACCATGCCGACAGATGCCCTGCGCGCCTTCCGCGATGCGATGCTTGAGACAAAAGCATACGGCTTTGCCAAGCTGTCGGACGCGCAGTGGGAGTTGGGACGCCGCGTGCGGGCGTTGCTGGCAGAGCGCGGCTTCAAATCGGTCGCAGCAGAGGGTGTGGAGGCTCCCGGTGTGGTGGTGTGCTACACGGATGACCCAGCGATCAAAACCGGCGCGGCCTTTGCCGCCCACGGCGTTCAGATCGCGGCGGGTGTGCCTCTGCAATGCGACGAGGGTGAGGGCTTCTCGACATTCCGGCTCGGGCTGTTCGGGCTCGATAAGCTCTATGACGTGGATGCAACCGTAGGTCGGCTTGAGACCGCTCTTGACGCGGTTCTGGGCTAAGCGTCCCTATTTCCTATGCTGCACATAAATACTCATAGGCGCGGGCCATTTGGCAGAACGTGTCTTTTGAGTATTTGGGGCAGCAAAGGAGACGGTCTTCCTTTGATGTGAAACCGGTCGGTGTCAGATCGGCCCCAGCCCCGCCTTCATCACCTTGCGTCGCACGGGGCGCAGGTCGTGGACGGCCTTGAGGCCCAAGAGGCGCACCGTGCGCAGGATTTCATCTTCGGAGCGCACAACCCGGTTGAACAGGTCCACCACTTTGGCCCGCGCGGCGATGTCGCGGTGGCGGGTTCTGGCAAAGGTGTCGAGCATCTCCTGCCCGCCCAGATCGCCGCGATGGTTTTCCGAGAGCGTCAGGAGTTCTGCGAGATCATTGAGCGAGGTGTTCAGCCCTTGCGCCCCGATGGGCGGCAAGACATGCGCGGCCTCGGCAATCACCGCCACGCGCTCGCCGGAGAGGCGGTCTGCCAGTTGTGTGATGATGGGGAAAATTCCCCGACCGGAGGCCAGTTTCAGTGAGCCATAGAGGCCAGCGGAACGGTCGGTCATGGCAGCGTTGAAGGCTTCGATATCCATGTTCAGCAATTCGGTCGCATAGGGGCCTTTGTTCATCCAGACGATGGCTGAGGCCGGTTTGCCGTCGATGTCGGGCAGGGGCACCATGGTGAAGGGACCGCCTTCGCGGTAAATTTCGGTGGAGACATTATGATGCGGCAATTCATGGGTGGCGGTGAAGGCCAGTGATTTCTGGCCGTAGCGTGTGGTTTTGACGCCGATGCCGGCTGCTTCGCGCACCGGTGAATTGCGCCCGTCGGCGGCGACCACAAGTTTTGCGCGGACCGTGGCACCATCGGAAAGGGTGACGCGCGCCTCGCTGGTGCGGGTCAGCATGGTTTTGAAGCCGACACCGTAGCGCAGTTCGACATTGGCAATATCCGGCACCGCGCGCGCCAGTTCGCGGCGGATGACCCAGTTGAGAAAGTTCCAGCCAAAGGGTTCGTCGGCGCTTTCTCGGCCCTCGAACTGACGTTCCGTGCGAATCTCGGGACCGGTCTCGCCGGACACGGTGTCCACAATGCGCAGGGCTTCCAAGGGGGTGGCATGAGGGGCAAGAGCTTCCCAGATGCCGATCTTTGCGAACAGGTCACGCGCGGGGCGCAAAAAAGCGGTGGAGCGCAGGTCCGAGCTGGCCTCGTGGCCCGTCACGACGGGCGGGGTGGGGTCGACCATTAGGGTTTTAAAACCTGAGGCCCCGAAAGCCGCAGCTGCGATCAGTCCGGCGATTCCGCCACCGGAGACCAGCACGTCGACGCTGTCATGTGGGAGAGAGGTTTCGGCCATGGGGGTCTCCTTTGCACCTCGGGTCGTGTCTGCTCGGCTCGTGTCCAAGAGATAGGTGCAAAAGAGAGGATTGTCCAAGGACAGTCTGTCTCATGTCGGAGACAGTGGGCCTTATTGCCCCATCGTGAGAAGGATCAGCACGACATAGATCACGGGAACTGTGGCCACGGCTGTTACGCCCAGAACCCACGGGCCAATGGCAAACATGCCGTAAATCACCGCCGCGATGACGACGACAACAGCGAGAAGAAACAGAACGACGCCACGGGTGGAGGCGATAAGCTCATCGTGCGAGGTATGGTCTGCGGCAGCTTCGGCCATGTGCGATCTCCGGATTTTGCGTGGTTGTTCCGGTCCTGATAGGAGGCGCGAGGCAACCGGTCACGGCGGCAGTTTGACGCAGGGGCGCGTTTAGGGGCAAGGCCGGGGCGGAAGAGGCGTGGTTCCGCTCAGGTGAGTGCGCGCAGGAATTTGGCCAGATCGCGGGTGTGATGTTGGATATGCGGCGCGGGCGGGTCCAGCGGGGCCGGTGCGACATGGACGGTTTTCATACCCAGACGGTGCGGCACTTCGAGATTGCGCGGGTCGTCTTCGAACATGGCGGCCACTTTGGGGGCAATCCCGTCACGGCTCAACACGGTGTCAAAAGCCAGCGGCTGCGGCTTCGGATGGAATTCGGCATGTTCGATTCCGTAGACCGCGTTGAAAATTCCGGTGAGACCGCGTGCCTCCAGAACCCGTTCGGCATAGGGGGCGGAACCGTTGGTATAGACGATCTTGCGCCCCGGAAGCGCGGTGATTGCGGCTTTCAGATCGGCATCGCGCGTCAGTCCGGAAAAGTCGATGTCATGCACATAGCTCAGATAGGGCAGCGGGTCGGTGCCGTGCTTGACCATCATGCCCGACAGGGTGGTGCCATAGTCGCGCCAGTATTCATGACGTAGCCTGTTGGCCTCTTCGGCTGTGACCTTGAGTTCGCGCGCGACCCAATCGGTCATCTTGACCTCGATCTGCGCAAACAGGGCCGCCTCAGGCGGGTAAAGCGTATTGTCGAGGTCGAAAACCCAGGTTTTCACATGCGAGAATTGATTGGCTACCATGGTCCCCGTGTTAGGCCTGCGCGACGCATTGTGCAAGCCGACAGACTGTCTGCGCTGATGTTAGCGCTTGATCGCAGGGGGATGCCCTGTCTATGGTTCGGGCCTGCGCCCGCGCACCCCTGTCGGTGCGTGACAGCCAGTCCGGAAACAGCCAGAGCGAGACATGAGGCCCGCGAGATGAATGACACGCGTATAAGTCAGAAAGATGCCTATCAGATGATCCTCGAGGCCATTGATACGGGCATTTACCGCCCCGGAGACCGGCTGGTCGAAAGCGAGCTGGCTGAACGGTTCGGGGTGTCCCGCACGCCCATTCGCGAGGCGTTGCAGCGGCTGGAAACCCAGTCGATGCTGACACGGGACGGACGTTCGTTGATCGTGGCATCGCTCGATCACAATCAAATGGCGGATCTCTATGTCGTGCGGACCGAGCTAGAAGGACTAGCGGCGCGACTGGCGGCGCGTCATGCGACGCCCGAAGAAGTGCGCGTGATGCGCGATATGGTGGAAGCCGACCGCACCCTCATCGGACAGCCCGAGGAAATGTCGCGGGCCAACCGCCGGTTTCACAAGCAGATCCACCTTGCCTCGCATAACAAATATCTCGTGCAGCAGCTTGATCTGGTGCACCGCTCTATGGCGCTGCTGGCGAGCACTTCTCTGGCGGCGGAGGGGCGTGGGGAAGAGGCGATCAAGGAGCATGATCTCATCGTGTCCGCCATTGAGGCGGGCGACGGGGAGGCGGCGCATAAGGCGCTGTCGGATCACATTTCGAAAGCCTTCGTCACCCGTTTGAAAATCGACGCCGAAAAGGTGCGATGAACCGCGAGCTATGCTTGCGCCATGTCGGGCCGTCAGGGATGCGCCGTCAGGTCCAGCCCGAAGGTCAGGCGTCTGCCCCGATAGAGGGGCAGGTCGTCGGCCTCTCTATCCTGAGTGTCAAAGGCATAGGGCTGTGCGGCTTCGGCTACTTCCCGCAAGTGTGGTCTGTCGCTCTTTGTATAGAGGATGAGCGGGGCGATGGCGCTTCGGGGTTGTTCGGGATGGTTTGCCGGTGTTTTGACCTCGACCTGTCCGGTTTGTGGAGTGCTTTGCGGAGCGGTGGCGTCCTGATCGTCATGAAAGCCCAGATCGTCGATCCCGTGCGCGGTCTTGTCCCAGTAATAGGGTTTCGACACCATTTCCCAGAGACCTTTGAGCGCGGCCAGCGTGGCAAGCGGATAGTAAAAATGCAGCGTCGGCACCCAAGGCCAGAGCCATTTGTGTTTGGGCGTTGAGGTCGCGACCATGCCCGCCGCAACGGTGATGGCTTCCGACAGAAGGAAAATCGCGCCGAGAACGATCACCAGTTCATGCGGCAATACGGCGCGCATCGGGTGCGGCAGTCCCAAGGGGAAGAGCCAGAAGGACCAGAGAAACGGCGCCAGAACGAATTGCGACAGGGCCCCCAGAAACAGGGCCTGCACGCCAAAGAACCGCCATGGCCCAAGATCGCGCAGGAGTTTGCGGGGGTGCTGCATATGCATTGCATAGGTCATCGCATAGCCCTTGAGCCAGCGTGAGCGTTGTTTGACCCACGGCCAGAGGCGGCAATTCGCTTCCTCCTCGGTCACCGTGTGCAAAAGCTCCGTGCGGTAGCCGTGACGGGCCAGACGAATGCCGAGGTCGGCGTCTTCGGTCACGTTATGGGCATCCCAGCCGCCGAGTTCCTCGATCGCATCGCGGCGGAAAAACAGAGTGGTGCCGCCCAAAGGCACGGTCAGCCCCATTCGCTCATATCCGGGCAGGATCACACGGAACCATGTTGCATATTCGACTGTGAAACAGCGCGACAGCCAGTTCGTGCGCGCATTGTAGAAGTCGAGAATCCCCTGAACACAGGCCACCTCCGGCCCCGCCTGCGCGAAATGCGCGGCGACCTTGTGAAGCTGTTCGGGCTCGGGCGCATCTTCGGCGTCATAAATGCCCACGATTGAGCCGCGGCAGAAATCGAGCGCGAAATTCAGGGCGCGGGGCTTGGTTTTGACCCCGCCGCGCGGCACGATGATCTGACGCATCCAACGCGGCAGTTCCGTGCCGGCGATGGCCTCTTGTGTCACGGTGTCATCCTCTTCGACGACCAGACAGACGTCGAGAAGCTCACGAGGGTAATTCAGGCGCGATATGCGTTTGATGAGACGAGTGGCGATCTCGCGCTCTTTGAACAGGGGCAGCATGACCGATATGGTGGGAAGGGACGTTTGCTTGCGGCTGCTAGCAAAGGTGGTCTGGCGGTGACGTGCGACTTTGGCCTGTGCGACGGCGGCGCTGATCTTGAGAGCGACGGAGATGACCAGAGTGATCACCGCCCATGACGTGAGCAGAATGCCTGCCGACAGGGGGGAGATCAGGGCGAGGATCACGCCGAGCACCGCCAGACCGGAGATCATGCGTGTCAGTTTGCGAATGTCCATCTCGCGGCAGCTTTCATGCGCGGCGACGCGGGTCTCTGCCTGTGTGGCCAGTTTGCGCTGGCGTGAGCGCAACAGGGCGTCATGCAGAGCGGTTTCCGATGTCACCGCCAGACGCACGGGGCCGAACAGCGCGGTTAAGCGCGGGCGCAGCTCGTCGAACTGTTCGGGACGGCAGGAGGCGATGAGAACGCTGCCTCCGACCTGCCGCCACGGCAAAATCCCGCGTCGCAAACATTCATCGGCCCCGATCCGGTCGATGAGGCGCACATCGGGCGGGAAACGGTCGAACTGCGCGATCTCGGCCTTGAACTGACGGGACAGGGCGGTGAAAAGCGCGTTTTCGCTGACCATATTATGAGCCAGAAGGATGTCCCCGATACGCGCATCCTCACGTTGGCGCATGGATGCGGCACGCAGCAGGTCGTCCGGATCAAGCGCGCCCATCTCCACCAGTATCTGGCCCACGGGTTTGCGTTTTGACCTTGCGGCGGGGCGAGGGGACACGCGCTGGGCCCTTGTCAGCACAAGCGGTGCGACAGGGGTGTCGAGGCTCTGCAACGCCGGTATCTGTTGGGGCATGTCAAAAGACATTCGTCACCTTGTTCTCGTCCGTGGGCCATGTTTCGGGGCGGATGCGCCGATGGCTGGACATTGGAACAGGCTTGGTTAACAGGACGTTAAAGTCTGACAATGAAAGTGCCGGATGATCGTAAAAGACAGCAAAAAGGCGGGAAACTTCCCGCCTTCTCGTATCCTCTGATCTGTGAACGCTGCGCGGCTCAGGCGTTTTCGCGTTCCGCCATTGCGGCTGCGAAGCGTTCGAACAGGTAGTAGCTGTCCATCGGACCCGGAGAGGCTTCGGGGTGGTATTGCACCGAGAAAACCGGTTTGCCTTCGACTGCGATACCACAGTTGGACCCGTCAAAGAGGGAGACATGGGTTTCCTTGACACCTGCGGGCAGACTTTGCGCATCCACCGTGAACCCGTGGTTCATGGAGGTGATTTCAACCTTGCCTGTGCCGAGGTCTTTGACCGGATGGTTCGCACCGTGGTGGCCGTGGTTCATCTTGATCGTTTTGGCCCCGAGTGCCAGCGCGAGCATCTGGTGGCCGAGACAAATCCCGAAGACGGGCAGGTCTTTGGCCAGCACCTCCTTGATCATCGGCACGGCATATTCACCCGTGGCCGCCGGATCGCCCGGACCGTTGGACAGGAACACGCCATCGGGATTGTGGGCCAGAACCTCTTCGGCGGTGGCGGTGGCCGGAAGCACGGTTACATCACAGCCCGCGCTTGCCAGACAACGCAGGATGTTGCGCTTTGCACCGAAGTCTACGGCGACAACCTTGAAGCCTTTTCCTTCGCGCTTGGGGAAGCCGTCGGGCCATGCCCACCGCATTTCGTCCCAATGATAGCTTTGCGCACAGGTGACGTCTTTCGCCAGATCAAGCCCGACAAGGCCGGAGAAGTCCCGCGCCTGTTTGACCAGAGCTTCGATATCGAAGTTGCCCTCGGGGTCGTGGGAAATTGCAACGTGGGGCGCGCCTTGCTGACGGATCGCGCGGGTGAGACGGCGGGTGTCGACGCCTCCCATGGCGATGCGGCCACGCTTGGCCAGCCACGGGCCAAGTTCTTCCTGCGCACGCCAGTTCGAGGGATCGGTCGGATCCCATTTGACCACCATGCCTGCGGCGACCGGATCGGCGGTTTCGTCATCCTCGGTATTCACACCGACATTGCCGATATGCGGGAAGGTGAAGGTGACGAGTTGGCCGGCATAGGAGGGATCGGTCATGATCTCCTGATAACCGGTCATTGCGGTGTTGAAGCACAGCTCTGCTGTGGTCGTTCCGGTGGCACCAAAGCCTCTTCCGTAGAAGATGGTGCCATCGGCCAAAGCCAGACAAGCGGTTGGATTTCCGGACTGTAGACCAGATGCCATGGCACGACTCTCCTGATAGGGGCAAAATTGGCCGGAACCTAAGGAATGGGACGCGCAGCGTCAAGGTTTCGTGTGTGTTTTTCCCGTGAAATATGAAGCCCTATTTTTTCAATGGGTTACGCGAAATGTTAGCGTCTGCGATGAGTGGTTGAGCTTGGGGGAGGCTTTCGCTATGTTGGCCTCTTGCAATGTGACCTAGGGGATGAGGCCCATATGGATATGCGAAGCCGGTTAAATGCCGCACTGAAAACGGCAATGAAGGAAAAGGACAGCGAACGCTTGACCACGCTGCGCCTGATCAACGCTGCCATAAAGGATCGTGAGATTGCGTCTCGTGGCGAGGGAGAAGAGGTGGTCGTCTCTGACGATGACGTTCTCGGAATTCTCGGCAAGATGGTCAAACAGCGTCAGGAAAGCGCGAAAGCCTTTGAAGAAGGTGCGCGTCTGGAACTGGCGGAAAAGGAACGCGCCGAGATCGCCGTGATCGAGGAATTCCTGCCGCGCCAGTTGAACGAAGAAGAAGTTGCGAAAGCGGTCGAAGAGGCAATCTCCGAGACCGGCGCGGAAAGCATCCGCGATATGGGCAAGGTGATGGGCGTCTTGAAAGCCAAATACACCGGCCAGATGGATTTCGGTGCTGCCGGCCCCTTGGTGAAGGCCAAGCTGGGCTGCTGAATACCTGCCGATTGAGACGATGAAAGGCGGCCTTTGGGTCGCCTTTTTCGCATTTAGGCTCGTGACAAGTGCCTTAGCCCTTCAACTGCCCGAGAACAAAGGCCAGATCATCGCGCAGTTTTTCGCGCTCCTCAGAGCTGAGAAACGCGCCAAGTTCGACTTCTCGCGCAGGCTCCGGCCCGCCGCCTTTCAGCGTCAGATATTGCTCGACCTTGCCGTGATCGGGATGCAGTGTGAGGCGCACCCAATAGGGGTTGGCTTCCCATGTTTTTGGTGCGCCCTTCGCGGGCCAGTGGGTGAGGCGAATGCGGTCCGGCCAGATTTGCATTTCTTCGCGCAACCTGTCGCGGTCGGAACGTCGCAAGGCGGTCCAGAGCGCGGCCAGCACGGTCATCATGAAGATCAGCAAGATCCAGAAAGCGATGGTGCCGATAAAGGGCACGACAGGGATCAGCCCGCCGAAGAACATGATCCAGATGGTTGCGGAAAACCCTTTGCCCTTGAGGCTGCGGTGCGGCCAGAGGTCAAGCCGCATCACGGGCGCAGCCGTGTCGGGCGCATCGGCATCTGGCATTGCGCGCGGCAGAGGTGTGGTATGTGCTGGCGTCCAGCGGTAGGGCATGGCTGTGCGTTTTCTGCGTTTGAAGCCTGTCGCAAGCCACTTGGGCCACAAGATGCCTGTGAAAGACCCGCTACATTTTGACGGTGCGCGGCACTTCCCGAAGATCTGTCGCGCAGGGCGCTCGCGAAAGGCTTTTGCTTAGTCTACGCAGAGGGCAGGTCGGCGCAAAGGAAAATCCGGATGTCTGTGCGTTGCCCTAGACCGTCAGACACATGTCGGCCTCGTTGTGATCCGCAATCATCCCGCGCGGCTCCAACCCCCCGATCCGTTTGCCGTCAAAAGCGTAATAGGCTTTGATCTGTTGGTTGCGGGTGGCATAGGAGCCGTTGCTGCCATGTTCCAGAATGGCCAGAAAGCCCTTCGAAGGATGTGCAGGAAAGAGAGATGCGGCTTGCGCGGCTTCCTGACTGGTCCATTTGTAGCGGGTGATCCGGTTGATCTCTGTCACCAAGGCGTCGATCCGGCGGTGGAAATCCTGTGCATCCGCGTCGAACAAAGGCTCCGGCGAGGTGATCAGCATCGCCACGCGGGTCTGACGGTCGTGTGGGTCGTAGATTTTCGAAAACTGCGGCGGGTGCCAGTGGTCCGACAGTTTCGTGGCCCGCGGAGGTTCACCCGTGTCCCGTAATTTGAAGAAAAACGCCATCATTTTTCTGCTCCTGCTCGTCTTGTGTGGTCAGGGTAAACCGGAAATCGGCGCAAAGCATGACGGCATAAGGGCAGGGGGTGCCCAATGTCTTAAAGGGTTAACGCAGGCGCATAAAAAAGGCCCCGCATCTCTGCGAGGCCTTTGATGGTTTAACTCGGGTCACTTAGTGCGAATGCTGGTGGTCCCAGTCTTCCTGCTTCGGAAGCGTCTCAAACGTATGTTCCGGCGGCGGGGAGGGGAGTGTCCACTCCAGCGTGTCGGCATATTCGTTCCAGTAGTTGTTCTCGGTCACGCGACGGCCCGCGAGGAGCGTGTAGAACACGATGCCGATGAACAGAACGAAGGACGCAAAGGACAGAAGCGCGCCGTAGGAGGAGACTTTGTTCCAGTAGGCAAAGGCTTCCGGATAGTCGATATAACGGCGCGGCATGCCCTGGCGGCCAAGGAAGTGCTGCGGGAAGAAGGTCAGGTTGACCCCGATGAAGAACATCCAGAAATGTAGCTTGCCTGCCCATTCGGGGTATTGGCGGCCCGACATCTTGCCGATGTAGAAATAGATACCGGCAAAGATGGTGAAGGCTGCCCCCATGGACATGGTGTAGTGGAAGTGGGCCACAACGTAGTAGGTGTCATGATAGGCGCGATCCACACCGGCTTGCGACAACACGATGCCGGTCACGCCGCCGATGGTGAAGAGGATCAGAAAGCCGAAGGCGAAAAGCATCGGCGTTTTGAACTCGATGGAGCCGCCCCACATGGTCGCGATCCAGCTGAAGATTTTCACACCGGTCGGAACGGCGATGACCATTGTGGCCATCATGAAGTAGCTTTGCTGTGTCAGCGACAGACCTACGGTATACATATGGTGCGCCCAGACGACAAAGCCCAGAACCCCGATTGCAATCAGCGCCCAGACCATCGGCAGGTAGCCGAAAACGGCCTTGCGCGAGAAGGTCGCGATGATGTGGGAGACAAGGCCAAAGCCCGGCAGAATCACGATGTAGACTTCGGGGTGACCGAAGAACCACAGGATGTGCTGGTAGAGGATCGGATCCCCGCCGCCACCCGGCTGGAAGAAGGACGTGCCGAAGTTGCGGTCGGTCAGCAGCATGGTGATCGCGCCGGCCAGAACCGGCAGGGACAGAAGGATCAGCCAGGATGTGACAAAGATCGACCATGCGAAGAGCGGCACTTTGAACATGGTCATGCCCGGAGCGCGCATGTTCAGCATCGTGGTGATCATATTGATCGCGCCGAGGATGGAGGACGCGCCCGAGACGTGAACGGCGAAAATCGCCAGATCCATCGAATAGCCGCCCTCAAGGGTCGACAGCGGCGGGTAAAGCACCCAGCCCACACCGGAGCCCATCTGGTTGTTGCCTCCCGGAGCAAGCAGGGACGCAACCCCGAGCGCCACACCACAGACATAGAGCCAGTAGGACAGGTTGTTCAGACGCGGAAACGCCATGTCCGGTGCGCCGATCTGGAGTGGCATGAAATAGTTGCCGAAACCGCCGAACAGGGCCGGAATCACGACGAAGAACATCATCAGCACACCGTGATAGGTGATCATGACGTTCCAGAGATGGCCGTTCGGGTCACAGTTTTCGGCACCAAAGCCCGAAATCAGACGGGCCGCAGATTCGCCTGCCTCGTTGAGACACATGAACTGCACACCCGGCTCCATAAGCTCAAGGCGCATGTAGACGGTGAAACAGACCGAGATGAAGCCCACGACTGCCGCCGTGAACAGGTATAAGATCCCGATATCTTTATGGTTTGTAGAGAGGAACCAACGGGTAAAGAAACCCCTGTTGTCCTCATGTTCGTGCCCATGAATGGCTGCGTCTGCCATGCTGTCCTCCCGACTAGTGCGTGGTCATGCGTGCTGTCTAAGCGCGTTTTCCGCCGCTCCCTTATCCGGGAGTCATATTGCGGAATACCCGTTTGTCTTAGAGGTTCACGAAGTCGAGAGCAATATTTTGGCGCATTTTGTCGCAATAAAAATGCGCGATGTGGGCTTGATGTTTCCGGTTTTGCTGTTCCACGGCATCAAGAGCGGTGGTTTGAGCCATCAAAAAACGCCCCACCTTTCGGTGAGGCGTCTGATTTTGTGCCGGTTTCCGGCGCTTATTCTGTGGCTGCGTCTTCGGCAGGGGCTTCGTCGGCAGCTTCTTCAGTTGCTGCTTCCGGTGCCGGTGCCACGGAGGCAAGGAAGGCGACGATGTTCGATGCGTCCTTGATCTTGAACGTCATCTTCGACCGACCGGAGCCGCCATGGGTGTCGATGAACTTGGTCGGGTCCATGGCATATTCGACGAGCAGCTCAGGCTCCCAAACCATGCCGGTCTCGCCCACGGCCAGAATACCGTCCCCGTATTTGAACCCTTCGACCGAAGCGACCGGACGACCGACAACACCATAGAGGTTCGGGCCGGTTTTGCCGCCTTTCACGATGGCATTGCCTTCATTATCCACAATCATGTGGCAGGCTTTGCACCGGTTAAATTCTTTTTCGCCCTTCTTCGGGTCGCCGTGGTGGCCATGGCCGTCAGCAAAGGCCGCAGCGGAGGTTGCCAACAGGGCGGCGGCTGTGAAGGCAAGAAATTTGGTCATAGGGTTCTCTCTCCCGAGTGTTTCATGTGTCCAATGCCCAGAATACTGAGTTTGCCCCGTGTTACCAGTCCATGCTTGTCGCACCTTGATTTTGCTCAAGTCGATGCAAAAATTTAGAACTGATATAAATCTATTTGTCGCCAAACGTCACGTCAAAGCTGCGCTTGAGTGCCATGTCCACATCATCCATCGTAACGGGCAGGCCCAGATCCACCAGAGACGTCACGCCGTGTTCCCGAATGCCGCAGGGCACGATTCCCTCGAAATGCGACAGGTCGGGATCGACGTTGATCGACAGTCCGTGAAACGACACCCATTTGCGAATGCGCAACCCGATGGCGGCGATCTTGTCTTCGGGTTTTTGCCCCAGAGCCGTCAGAGGCTTGTCCTCGCGGACGACCCAGACGCCGACACGCCCCTCGCGGATTTCTCCTTTGACATTGAATTCTTCCAAAGCGGCGATGACCCAGGCTTCCATATCCTGCACGAACTTGCGTACATCCTTGCCGCGCTTGCTCAGATCAAGCATGGCATAGGCCACCCGCTGTCCCGGACCATGATAGGTATACTGCCCGCCGCGCTTGCTCTCGTAGACCGGAAACCGGTCGGGATCGACGAGATCTTCGCGCTTGGCGGAGGTGCCGGCGGTGTAAAGGGGCGGGTGTTCCACAAGCCAGATCAACTCGTCGGCCTCACCCTTGGCAATGGCCTCCGCACGGGATTCCATCTCGGCCACGGCCGTGTCGTAATCGGTTAGCCCGTCAGTGATTCTCCATTCCACCATGCTGCGCCCTCCGCTGCGTTGTCGCCAGTTTCTCCTCTCTGCTCTATCCCTTGCACCCCCGCGCGAAAAGGGGGCGTTCCGTGTAGGCGCAGAAAATAAAATGATATTTCCTGATATTGTTCAGGATTTTTATCTTTCGACTTTAAAAAAACTAGGGGCGGGTCACAGAGCCGTGATAGCATGGGGTGTATTTAACGACGCAAGGGAGATCTCATGCAATTTAAACATTTCGTCTCCGCAGCTCTGGCCTCCGCCATGGTGCTCGGTACCTCGTCTCGTGTTCAGGCTGATGGCGGGGACTTCATTGCAGGGGCCGTAATCGGCGGTTTGCTTGGTGCAGCGAGCCAGCAGCAGAAAAAGAAAACGACGACGACGACCTCCTATCGTCCCCGCCTTCCGTCCACTCAGGAAGGCAAAGAAATTCAGGCGTCACTCAACTACTTCGGTTTCAACGCAGGCACAGTGGATGGTCAACTCGGCCAGAAAACCCGAAATGCCGTGTCCTCCTATCAGGCCTATCTTGGCTATCCGGTCACAGGGAAGCTTACGCCATTTGAGCAGGAGCTTTTGATCTCATCTTACACCCGTGCGCAAGCGGGCGGGGCGCAGACTGCGCAGCTTGCCGCGGCCAATCCGGAGGGGACGCGCGGATTGCTGAAACAATATCGCGCGGAAATGGCCTCCGGCGGGGCCACGATGGCGGGTGGTGCGGTGACCGCTGTTCCGGGGACCACTGTGGTGGTCAATCCGGCAGTGCCGCAAGGACAGACGACAGTAATGGCCGCAGCGCCCGCTGCGACGGCACCTGCGACAACGGGGTCTATGCCCGCATTTGCCGCAGCCCAACCGGACACAGGCGCGATGCCCAATTTCATGGGCAACGGAGCAACGGTCTCGCTGGCGTCGCATTGCAACAAGGTCTCTCTTTTGACGAACACCAATGGCGGGTTCGTGACAGAGGCATCCATGACCGATCCGAATCTGGCGTTGAACGAGCAGTTCTGCCTTGCACGCACCTATGCGATCAGCACCGGCGAGGATATGATCGCCAAGGTTCAGGGCTTTACGGCGGATCAGATCGCATCCCAATGTCAGGGCTTTGCTCCGACCATGTCCGCACAGGTGGCTGCGCTTTCGATCAAACCGCGTGATCAGGTGCTGACGGATACGTCCGCTTTTGTATTGAACTCCGGTATGTCGCCCGCACAGCTGGCTTCGACTGCGAAAATCTGTCTCTCCGTCGGCTACCGCACGGATGATATGGATGTGGCGCTTGCCTCGTCTCTTGTGTTGGTAGCTGTGGGGGAGCGGGCCTATGGCGAACTTTTGGGGCATCACTTGAGCCAAGGCGTTGGGGTGACCCGTCGTCCTGATCTGGCGCAGGACTGGTATGCGGATAGCCTGTCTGCAATCGACGCTGGAATGCCCGCTGTCTTTGCGCCGGGACAACCGGAACGTCAGGGGCTTTTGCGGAAGGCTTCCATGTCTTTGAACGGTGCGGTGATTCCGGAGCCTGCTCCGGTGGTGCCTGCCTCGACGTCCGCGCTTCCGAGTTTTTCTGTTTCGGAATAATTGGTTTTGAAATGCTTCGGGATTGGGCCGCCTTCGGGCGGCCTTTTTTATTTTGGCCTATAGGCGGGCGGAGCCGTTGGTGATCGCGCTTCTCGTCTTTTCTCCTTTTGACAGGGCCGGAAACCTTTTGTGAAAAAAAATGCAATTCGTGCGCAATTTCCTCTTTCCTTCCCCGAACCGCTTCGCTACATAGCCCCTCACCAAGCCTAGACAGTGCGGTCGTGGCGGAATTGGTAGACGCGCAGCGTTGAGGTCGCTGTGGGGTAACTCCCGTGGAAGTTCGAGTCTTCTCGACCGCACCATACTACTCTCCCGATAAGTTCCAGTGAGACCCAAGGTCCTGAAAAATAAGGGTTTTGTGTTTTCATGCGTCCCGATGTTTCCCCATGCTTCCCGTTGCTTTGACGGCATAGATTAAGGTATTTGCGATTCCATACCGTAAATCTCAAGGGATACTTGCGACGAGTATGCTCTTGATAATCTACAGGACCGTGAAGCCACATAGCATGGAATTTGAATAGAAATTTCTCGCATGGAATGTGTTGACTATCACATATAAAGTGACAATATCTTGGTTTAGGAGCTATTTGCTAAAGAGAAAATTTATGTCGACTGAAAAAATTACACACCCAGACTTTGCTGAACGTATGCAGCAAGCCTGTGACGGAAATCCTGACGTGCCTCCCCCGAATTACGGACGGCTTGGATGGTTCGTAAAACAGCTTGACGAGCGTTGCGGTTTGAATGTGACGGTTGAGACGGTTCGGAAATGGTTCGCTGGTGAATCTCGCCCCCGTCCCAAAATGATCGCCGGTTTGTCTTTGGTCTTGGGGGTTGACGAAGCATGGTTGTCACTCGGGCAGCAGCCTGAAATTAGCGATAAGGTGGTGAGGAAGCACACCCTCGCCAACGGGGGCGCTGTAAACGTGGTGGCAGGATTCATCCAGTTGCACGGCGGGCACCCGGCCTTCCCGACAGAAGGCGACAAGCGTGCCGAAGATGATAAGGTGGATCTTTATGCGATCATCAAGGGTGCGCAATATGCGTTCCATATCGCTGTGGCAGGACCCAAGGGGTTCATTGTCCCAACCGCTGCGGAAAAAACCGTGGTGATCGGCTTCGAACTCAAAGAGAATTTCGACTTCAATCTGGTAGAACTCGATTGGGAGCGCGTCACCGAGGTTGGACGCCGCATAGGTGGCGCTTACACAGTACCGCTTGAGGGTGATTGGAAGAAGATCGAGAATTTCAAAGAGAGGTTGTAATTTCACATTATGTGTTAAACGCTTCACTTTTTAAGTGAAAGTTTAAGACTCCTATACTAGGAGACCTTCATAACCTACTACGCGGAATTTCGACTATTCGACTGGCGCGTGGGTGCGCAAACACCCTGAGACTGACAAACTCGATAGCTTGTATCAGTTGATGTATGGGCAGCCGATGATAGGCCTCACCATGGCGGGGCATAGCTGTGAACACCTTGCCGCGCCATGCGCTCAGGTGAAAGCGGCTTTGCATGTGTTTTCAAGGGCTTGAGGCGGCTCTCTTGGCGTGTCATTTGAAAGGCATACAAGAACGAGAAACGGAATCCGAAAAATGTCAGACGCACATACGCCTGAAGGCATGGAACTTACTTTGCGCACTTTGGCGATGCCCGCCGATACCAATGCGTCGGGAGATATTTTTGGCGGTTGGGTTATGTCCCAGATGGACCTTGCCGCCGCAATCCGCGCCAATGAACGCTGCAACGGGCGCACTGTGACCATTGCGGCCAACGAGATTGTCTTCAAAAAGCCGGTGAAAGTGGGCGATACCTTGTGCGTCTATACGGCTGTGGATCAGGTCGGGCGCAGTTCTATGGTCATCCGGATCGAGGTTTGGGCGCGTCGGGCGTTTTCCGCACAGCGCGATCATGTGACCGAGGCGCGCTTTACCATGGTTGCCGTGGATGAAGCGGGCAAGCCGCGTCCGGTCGATGAGGCACCTGAGACAGGCGCTGCGGAGTAATCCGCAAGGCGTCCCAATCCTGCGCCGCAGGGCGGCAGGGGGCACAGTTCACCACATCTAACCACCACATCAAAAACGCCGCAGGGAGATCCCGTGCGGCGTTTTCGTGTTTAATCGCGTGATGCGGGGGGCTTGGGGCTCAGGCCACCAGAAGCTGCACCTCATGCGCTTTGAGGCATTGCCGCGCTGTGCTGCCATGCTGGTCCGGCATGGAACGCAGTTCGGGGAAGAGGGCGAAAAGCTCCTCGCGTGCGCCATCTGCCACACCCGTCAGCGAATAGTCGGAGACATGGAAGCTCTCCGAGGCGGCGCCTTCGGCAAAGATCACTTCATGCCGGTCGAACATCAGGTGGTAATAGGTCACAAATCCGCCCTGTGCCTCGCGGATCGTGGAGCCATTGACCAGATGTTTGGCCGCGGCAAAGACCTCTGATGTGTTGAACAGCATTTCCGAGCGCCAACCGTTCAACAACATACGGTGTTGCGGCGAGACGATAAGGTCGCGTTCGTTGCCCAAAGCGCCCTTGGTGATCTCGATGGGGGCGAAACGGCCCGTCGCCGGAACGGTGCGCGCGCCAACCCAGCGCAGCGGTTGCAGCCCGTTGTCCATGGTTAGAACCAGATCGCCGGGTTTGAGGTCTTCGACAGCCCGCGCGCCATAGGGGGTGGCGATCCGTGTGCCTTTGCCGAAGCAGATCACGGTTTCGATGCCGGAGAACGAGATGGTGGTGCCATCTGTGAGCGTCACCGTGCCGCTTTCGGGGTCGTCCTCGTTATAGGAGATGGGGTTACTTGACCAATCGAGGCCCACATTCGAAAGGTCGAGCACATCATTGTCCTCGCCGTCATCGTCCTCGGAGCCGGTGATGGTGATGGCATTGCCGTCGAGCAGGGAGGGATCAATGATGATCGTATCGCTGCCTTCGCCGCCTGTGACCGTATCGCCGCCCCCTGCGGTAATCGTATCATTCCCTGTGCCGCCGTCGATGTTATCCGCACCTGCGCCGCCGTCGATGGTATCGGCGCCCTGGCCGCCGAGCAGCGTGTCATTCCCTGCACCGCCATAGAGCGTATCATCGTCAATCCCGCCATCGAGCGTGTCATCGCCATCGCCACCGTAGAGCGTATCGGCATCGTCCTGACCGTAGATCGTATCGTCGCCGGCTCCGCCATAAATCACATCGGAGTTGTTCGCCGTATCAGTGTCGGCGGAGGTCGTCTCGCCGTGGTCATCTAGCTCGTAATAGCTGAAGGCCGCGTAGTCGTCACTGTCGGGGGACACGTCGCCGTAGATGATGTCGTTGTCATCTCCGCCATCAATGGTGTCGTTACCTTCACCCCCTTGAATCGTGTCATTACCAGCGCCACCGTAGACCTCGTCATCGTCAAAGCCCGCGTCGATGGTGTCGTTGCCATCCCCACCTTCGATATAGTCATTGTCGTCGCCGGTAAGAATCGTGTCATTGCCCGCGCCGCCATAGACCGTGTCCATGTCGTTGCTCGGGGCGCTGTCCGCGCTGTAGTCGAGGGCGGAACTGTCGGGATGGTCAAAGCCCGTGTCCGGTTGGCCCGTACCGGTCGAGGTGCGGGTGTTGATATAGTCGTCCCCGTCGCCGCCATCGACCGTGTCGGAGCCTTCGTAGCCATAGATCGTGTCGTCTCCATCACCGCCGAAGACGGTGTCGTTACCGGAGCCCGCGCTGATGTCGTCGGCGCCCGCGCCACCGTCGATCGTGTCGTCACCTGTGCCGCCGTCGATCGTGTCATCGCCATCGCCGCCGTAGATGGTATCGTTGCCGGCTTCGCCGTAAAGCTCGTCATCGCCGCCTGCGCCGTCGATATAGTCGTCGCCGTCACCGCCCCAGAACTGGTTCGTAAAGGCGTCGTCGCCCGTGCCCTCACTGTCAAAGCCGATCAGCGTGTCATTGAAATCGGAGCCGATGATCCCGTCGATGCCCGAACCGCTGTCGCCTTCGGCATCCCCGCCGGAGTAGCTGCCTGTGCTCAGATCGACCGACACCGCCTCATCAGATCCGGAGTAGTCGATTGTATCCTGACCGGAGCCGCCGGACATGCTGTCCGCGCCATCGCCGCCGATAAAGGTGTCGTCGCCCTCTTCGCCATAGAGCGTATCATCGCCAACACCGCCGTCGATGGTATCATCGCCCGTGCCGCCATAGACAATGTCGTCACCAAGGCCGGACGCAATCGTGTCATCCCCGTCGCCAGCTTCAACCGTGTCATCGTAATCGTTGTAAACCGCATCGAATTGGATGTCGGAGATATAGATTGCCTGCTCCGCTGCGCCATTATTGCCATAGTCGATGGTGACATTGGACACAGGCCCGGGAATCGTGACGAGCACCGCGCCATTCGCGTCATCAGCTTCAACGTACCGCGCATTTGAAGCTCCGGTTATCGCGTCTTCGGAAACGTCTACATTCCCTTCTGGGGTAATGGTGAGCGAGACCTTGTTTCCATCCGCGTCGGTTGCTGTGATGGTGACTGTGTCGGTGAAGGAATAATAGTCAATGTCGGAAATGCGGAAGGTGACGTTCTCCACCTCATCCGAGATTGTGCTGCTATCTGTCGAAGAAAAATCAATGCTGATCGAGGACGTCTTTCCAGAGTCTCCGGAGCCGTAAAGCTCCAGAGAGCTGTTGTCAGAGAAGTCATCGTTTTCGGTATAGATGGTCTCGTCAGAGATGGTTGCGGTGTTGTTGGTGTTGTTCTCTGTGTAGCTGACGTCAACTTGAACACCATTGATCACAGTGCTCGCGCCATCTTCGAGCGAACTACCGTCTTCGCCCAGATCTTCCCAGCTTAGCGTGCTTTCGACGGTGTATTCCTTATGGTCCACCATATCGCCATCGTCGTCACCCGTATAGCTGCTGTCGATTGTGTCATCACCTTCGGAGCCGGACACGATCCCGTCAGCGAGCGACGAACTGTCGACGTAGTCATCATAGGTGAAGGCTTCAGAAGCATTATTGCCCGTTCTTCCGGGTTTGTCATTATAGTCTGTCACTTCGTATTCGTGACCATCAATCAGGGGCTGTTCGGACAGGGTGTAAGTTCCAGCCGCCGAACCGCTGTCGACAACGAATTGTACGATCTCAAAGCTTTCTCCGGTATCCAGATCGGTGACGGTCCAGACGGCATTTGCATCGACGCTTGATCCGTAAGACGTGCCCTCGCCGATCGTGACATCTGCTGTGGCGGTTTCTGTTTTGCTGCTGTTCTTGAAATCGTCGTCTTTAAGCGTTCCATCCGAGTCGGTGACAGAGGCCGTGCCGCTAGGACCGCCTCCCGAATAAGTGACCGTGGTGCTGCTAGACGTTCCGAAGAGGTCTTCAGGGTCAAAATCATACAGTTCAAGATCGTAAACGGACATTTTGAATGGCTCTCGCTTTTATTCGGCATACTGCGAGTAACGGGCGCAGCATGTGGCTTGGGTCTTCTTTGTTAACCATGTGCCGTTCAATTGAGGCGGCAATGGGGCAAAAGCGGGCTAATCATGTGGAATGCTTCCCCTACGTCACTGACGCGGGGCTGTGTCGCGACAAGGCACTGACACTGTGGAGGTTTTCGGGGGAGGGCGACGGTCGAACCGGCTTTGTCAGGGCAGGATGGCGAGCCAGCACCAGATCGAGAGGATCGAAAGCCCTGTGCCCAGCAGCACGGAAGAGGCTGCCACGCGCTTGGCCACGCCATACATATTGGCAAAGAGATAGGCATTTACCCCCGGCGCCATGGCAGCGGTCAATGTGGCCGAGCGCAGCGAGCCTATGTCCAGCCCGAAGCCGAAATGCGCCAACCCGTAGGCAATCGCCGGATGCAGAACCAGAGAGGCAAAGACCGCCCATGCGATGATCCGCATGTCACCTTCCGGCTTGTAGCGCAGCAACACACCGCCCAGTCCGAACAGAGCCGCAGGAATGGCGGCGCGGGACATGAGCGAGACGGCGTCCCAGACGGGGACGGGCAGGGTGATCTGGGTGAGGTTCACGATCCAGCCCGCCGAGATGCCGAGGATCAGAGGATTGCGCAGCACCGAGCGCGCGATCTGGCCCATCAGGCCAAAGCCCGACAGGCCCAGCCCGCGTGTGCGCACGATTTCCATTGCGGCAATGCCGATGCCGTAGAGCAGGGGAGAGTGGATCGAGATGATCGCGAAATTCCCCGCCAGAGCCGCTTCGCCATAGGCGCGTTCGGTGATCGGAATGCCCAGCAGAAGCGAGTTGGAAAACAGGCCGATAAAGCCGATGGCCACTGCATCCGTCAGATCGCGGCCAAACAGGTAACGCGCCCCCAGAAAACAGAACAACCCGCCGGACAGGGCGCCTGCGTAAAAGGAGATCAGGATTGGCGGGTGGAAATTCTGCGCAAGATCCATCTTGGCAATGCCGGAAAAGAGCAGCAGGGGCACGGCGAAATTCTGCGCGAATTTCATGACGTTATCGACCAGTTCGTCGCTGACCCAGCCTTGTCTGCGGGCGATGTAGCCGTAGCCGATGACCAGAAACACCGGCAGAATGACTTCGATCAGCGCCTGCATCAGAGGTCTCCTGTGATCTCGAGCACCATGCCGTCATAGGCGGGACTGACATGATCCGGAGTCTCTGCGTCCACCGTCTCGTAGTCCATATCGATATGCATATTGGTCAGAACCGCACGGGTGGGCGCAGCGCGGTCGATCCACTCCATCGCTAGGTCCAGATGCGCGTGGCTCGGGTGTGGTTTGTAGCGCAGGGCATCGATCACAAAGGTGTCGAGCCCTTCCATCAGCGCCCATGTTTCTTCGTAGATTTCCAGCACATCGGGGATGTAGGCGAGATTTCCGACGCGAAAGCCCTTCGCCTCGATCTGTCCGTGATTGACCTGCAAAGGCGTCAGGGTCACAGGGCCACCGGGGCCGTGAATGGTGATCGGTCCGCGAATGGCATGAAGGTCGAGAATGGGCGGATAGTTCGAGCCCTTGGGCTGAACAAACGCATAGCCGAAGCGCGAGATCAGATCGTTTTCCGTCTCGCTATCGGCATAGACGTCGACGCGCTCACGCATGTTGAATACGATCTGGCGCAGGTCGTCGAGCCCGTGCATGTGGTCGGCGTGGGAATGAGTGAAGGCAACCCCGTCGAGCCGCGACACGCCCGCATTGAGCAATTGCTGGCGCATGTCCGGTCCGGTGTCGATCAGCACGGTCGTGGTGCCTTCGGGACCGTCGCGTTCGATCAGCGCCGAACAGCGCAGGCGTTGGTTTTTCGGGTTTTCGGGGTCGCACGCCCCCCAGATGCCGCCAATTCTAGGCACCCCGCCGGAAGAGCCGCAGCCCAATATGGTAAATCGCGCAGTCACAGCATGGCCTTTGTGAAAAGCCGTTCGAAATTGGCCTCTGTGAGCGCAGAAAATTCGGCATAGTCCATGCCAAAGGTTTCGGCGGCTTTCAGAGCGGTCTTTGCGGTATAGGCGGGTTCGTTGCGCTTGCCGCGATGGGGCGGGGGCGCGAGGTAGGGGCTGTCGGTCTCGACCAGAATGCGGTCTTTGGGCACCTCGCGGAAAATCTCGCGCAGGTCTTCGGATTTCGGGAAGGCCGTGATGCCCGACATGGACAGGTAGAACCCGAGATCAAGCGCGGCCAGCGCCAGTTCTTTCGACGAGGAAAAGCAATGCATGACGCAGGGATAGGCGCCGTTTTTGTATTCCTCGGTGAGGATCGAGGCCATGTCGTCGTCGGCGGCGCGGGCGTGGATGATCAGCGGCAACTGCGTCTCGCGCGCGGCGGCAATATGTATGCGTAGGCTCTCTTTTTGGATATCGGCGCTCTCGGCGGTGTAATGATAGTCCAGTCCGGTTTCGCCAATGGCGACGAATTTCGGGTGCTCGGCCAGAGCGACCAGCTCATCCACCGAGGTCAGCGGCTCTTCGGCGGCGGACATGGGATGGGTGCCTGCGGCCCAGAACACCGGATCGAAGCGTTCGGAAATTGCCTTGACCTGATCAACCTGCCGCAGCTTTGTGCAGATCGTCACCATCCGGTGCACCCCCGCCTGGACCGCGCGCGCGACCACTTCCGGCAGTTCTTCGGCAAAATCCGGAAAATCGAGGTGGCAGTGGCTGTCGGTGATGGGGGGAGGGAGGCTCATGGCAATACTGATCTGCTCTAATTTGGACGCTCCCGCACCTTAGCGCGTGATGCGGGTGGCCGTGTCGTTGATCTTGAATACCATATCAAGGATCAGCGCGGCAGGGTCAAGGTTGACGGCCCGCGCATGCTGGGCGCGTGCGGAAATCTCTTGTTGCAAAATGGCCCAGTCCCGTGCGGCAAAACTGTCGGGGGCCAGACGGGTCAAAAGCGCGGTCTCGCCGGGGGCTGCCTCGACAATCGGCGGACGGCCGGCTCCGGCGCGGGCCAGCCGGATCAGAAAGCGGTCGATCAGGCCCACGGTCAGATCAAAGCGATCGGCATTGGCCGCGCCGACACAGGCCTCGGCCAGTTTCAACGCGCGTCCACGATCCAGTTGCGGCAGGGTAGAGAACAGCCCTACCAGATCACGATAGGCATTCAGCCCGTCCAAATTTGTCAACCTGAGCGCCTCCCCCACTGATCCGGCGGAAAGTTCCGCCAATGCATCCGACTGATCTGCGGCATCGAACCCCGCCGCGTCAAGGGCGCGGGCCAGATCATCGGGGGCAAGCGCGCCGAGGCGCAACTCGCGGCAACGGCTGCGGATCGTCGGCAAAAGCCGCGAGGGCTGGTGCGAGATAAGCAGCAAAATGGCGTTCTTCGGCGGTTCTTCGAGCGTTTTCAAAAGCGCGTTGGCCGCAGACACATTCATCTCGTCGGCGCTGTCAACAATCACCACGCGCCGCCCACCGTCGGTGGCGGACATATGGAAGAAACTGTTGAGCTTGCGCACTTCTTCAACGGAAATCACCGTGCCGTGGCGGGACTTCTTGGCATCCCATTCGCGGCGGATAAGGCAGAGGCGCGGCTCGGCCAGTTGGGCGGAGCGGCGATAGACCGGATGGTCGTGGCCCAGTTCCAGCGTGTCGGGGGCAGGGGGTGTGTCTGCGAACATCCCGCCGTCGTCCTCGACCGGCTGGGCCAGCAAGAACCGTGCGATGCGCCATGCAAGCGTGGCTTTGCCGACACCACGCGGCCCCGTGATGAGCCACGCGTGATGCATCCGTTGCGAGTTGAACGCTTCGAGAAAATCCTGCTCGGCATGGGATTGACCGAACAGTGTTGCCGTCTGGCGCGGGTGCGGCGCACCTGGTGCGCAATCGGCCTCCGGTGCCATATCCATTTCGCCGAGACTGCTCATGATGCTAGCCGCTCTGTGACCAGAGCCAGCACATCTTTGGCGACAATCTCTATGTCGCGACCGGCGTCGATGATGGTGAACCGGTCATGATTTTGCGCCAGTTCCAGAAATGCCGCACGGCATTTCTCCTGAAACCCCTGTCCGAAATCCTCGAACCGCTCTTCGGAGGTCTGCCGCCCTTTGGCGCGTTTCAGGCCAATCTCGGGGTCCATGTCGAACAACAGCGTCAGATCGGGCTCAATGCCGATCATCTCTTCGTGGAGGCGGTTCACCTTGTCTTGCAAGTCGCCACGGGTGACGCCTTGAAACACGCGGGTGGAATCCGCAAACCGGTCACAGATCACGATTTTCCCGTCGGCCAATGCCGGTCGGATGGTCTTTTCAAGGTGATCACGGCGCGCAGCGGTGAAGAGGAGGATCTCGGTTTCTGCCGACCAGCGGTCAGGATCGCCTTCCAGCACGAGAGAGCGGATTTCCTCCGCTCCGGCAGAGCCGCCGGGCTCGCGGGTATGTACTACGTCATGACCCGCCTCGCGCAGTGCTGCGACCAGAAGCCGTGCCTGAGTGGATTTGCCGGACCCGTCAATGCCCTCGAAACTGATGAACATGGCGCTCCCGTGTTCGTAGTTGCCTATTCGGACACGGCCAGACCCGTTTGTCCTTCCAGTTTGTCCTTAAGCACCATGAAGGCCGTGCGCAACCGTGGAGCGAGACCTCCACGGTCGATAGAGCGGTCCGCAACCAGCGGAATGCGGGCTTCGGGCAGGTCTTCGCGCGGGATCACAAGCTCGGCGAGCGTGTCACCTTGCATGATCGGTGCTTCAAAAGGGCCGGTGTAAACCACCTCTCCCGTCAGCTTCTCCAGCTGGCTTCCCGGCAGCAGAATGGAGATATCTTCGGCGGCGACAAGCCCGACTTCGGTCTGATCACCCATCCACACTTCGGCGCGGGCGAACTCATGGCCTTTTTTGGCCACGGATTTCTCCGCGAACTGGCGGAAGGCCCAGTTGACGATGCGTTCGCTTTCCTGCGCGCGCTCGGCCTCGCTTTGCAGACCGGAGATCACAAAGACGATGCGCCGCGTGCCTTGGGTCGCCGATCCGACGAGGCCATAGCCGGCCTCCTGTGTGTGGCCGGTTTTCAGCCCGTCCGCCCCGATGCCGAGTTTCAGAAGCGGGTTGCGGTTGAACCGGTTCTGCGGTGCGCGGTTGTCATAGGGGAATTCATGTTGGCCGAAATAGCCGTAATATTCCGGAAATTCTTTTATAAAGCGGATCGCCAGTTTGCCCAGATCTTCCACGGACATGCGCTGGCCGGGGTTGGGCCAGCCCGAAGCATTGGCGAAGGTGGAGTTTTCCAGCCCCAGCACCTTTGCGCGGTCATTCATGAGGCGCGCGAAATTGTCCTCTGTGCCGGCAAGCCCCTCGGCCACAACGACGCAGGCGTCATTGCCGGAGAGCACGATGATGCCCTGAATGAGTTCTTCGACCGTGGGGCGGTCGGTCTCGTTGAGGAACATCGTCGAGCCACCCATGTTCTTGGCTCGGGTGGAGACCGAGAACTGTGTGTCCAGCGTGACGCGCCCGTCGCGCAGCGCCTCGAACAGCATGTTCAGCGTCATCAGCTTGGACATGGAGGCCGGTGGCAAGGGCGTCTGGGCTTCCTTTTCCATCAGCACGGTGTCGGTGGTCAGGTCATAGACCCATGCCGCGCGAGCGCGGGTTTCAAATGCACTGGCCGGCAGGGCAAGCGACAGGACAAGACATCCGGCGATGAGACTTTGGGCGATGAGGCGCAACATGGAAACGGGGGCATCCTTTCAGTCGAATCTTGAGGGGAATGGGTGAGGGCGGTCCCTCACCCCTGTCTTAATGCGTCACAGCATAGGCGTCCGTGAAGCCCGCCTTTTTCACTTTTTCGAGAAGTGAGCTGCGTTCCGCAGAGGAGGCCGCCGGACCGACGACCACGCGCCAGAAGGCTTTGCCGTTCGAGTTGCCCGGCTTGATCATGGCCACGATGCCCTGCGAACCGAGCATATCGACCGTGCGTTTGGCATTGGCTTCCACCGAGAAAATCCCGATTTGCAGGAAGGGTTTCGACAGGCTGGAAGCCGGTTTCGCAGCGGGTTTCGGCGCTGTAGCCGCAGGGGCGGCTGCCGGAGTGTCGAGCGCATCTAGGGTTGCTGCCGCATCGGCTATTGGATCGTCAAGCGGGGTGGCCTCGATCGCATCCGTTTCCGCGAGGGTTTCCACCGTCTCCGGCTCTTGCGGCACTTCTTCGCGGCGCAGGGCCGTGATGTTGAGTTCCGTCGGAGAGCCGGCCAACATGCCTAGCGCCTCTGCGGCGTCGGAGGACACCTGAATGCCCGGCCCCGGCGCGGTGACTTCGCGTTTGAACAAGGCCCCTATGACGAATTTGCCGTTCTTGGTGTTGCGGATGATGACACGTTCGGGATCGGTCACATCGGAATGCGCAACCCACACCCCACCCAACGAAGGACGTCCGTCCCATAGCCCGCTGTCGGTCACCTGAAATACATCCGGTGCCTCGACATCACGCTCCACCAGCTTGGTCGAGGTAGAGGCTGTCATGCCGCTGCCGCCTTCTGCGGATTTGAAACTGTTGAAAAAGGATTGCCCGTCCTCACACGCGCTCAGTGTGAGTGTGGCGGTCAGGAGGAGCGCAATCCGCGTCCCTTTCCCTGTCTGTCGCATGGTTTTTGCCCCTATATTGCCTCGGCCCCGGTTCGGGCGCGGGTTTTATCTTGCTCGCTCTTTTCTCATCCACATTGCACAGGGGCCATGATGCCAGCTTTTTATTTACAAACAGTCAACTGCCGGATGCTTTCACAACCCGTCGCCCAATGCGGCTTGGCGGCAGTCTAGCGGCTCGACCGCAAGCTGGAAAGCCCTGCGTTCTTCCGGTGGCGAAAAATGGCACGGGATCGCAAAAATGATGCAAAAGACGGGTTTCAGAATCAAGACGGGGAGGCTAATCGTGATCGAACCGCTTAGACGCGCTCAGGAGGAGTGGCAGAGTGGTCGAATGCACCGGTCTTGAAAACCGGCGTGCGTGAAAGCGTACCGTGGGTTCGAATCCCACCTCCTCCGCCACCATACAATTTTGTCGCTTTGATTGGGTCGCCTTGGGCGACCTTTTTCTTTGTTTTTCAAGAATTTCCTCAATTTTCTCTTTGTGTTGGGTTTCTTTCGATTTGCCTCATATGTTCTCGTTGAGTGGTATGATGCATGGCGGTGCTTTCCGGAAAACTTACGAAGAAGCTCGTAGAGAATCTTGGGCCAGGGCGTCATGGCGATGGGATCGGAAGAAGGTATCGACTTTACATCGCAACGCATACCACTCGAGCTTGTGGACAGCGTATGTAGGCGCGCGACGGGCGGGTTTGTGATCAGTTGCCAAATGATAGGTGCTCTGCCCCCGACGGGTTGCATTACCCGGCGTTGATGATCAGACGGTTCGGCTTCGGCCTGAAATACGAATTTGTTTATTTCTCGTCGGTGGAGCACATGAAGCCGAATTGCAGGATGCTGAGCGCGCGCCTGACGTGTTCGGTCCGGGTTTGGAGCGAGCCATGGCCGACCGCAGCACCGAGCATGCTCATGACCAGAAACAGGTCCTCTCGCCCGATATCGGTTTTGATCAACCTCGCCGTTTGAGCGCGTGAAAGCGGATCGACCAGGAGGTCGACCACACGATGCCGTAATCGATCGATATCGTTTTGATGTGTCGGATGTCGGGTCAGCCCCTCCACCATTCCCTGATTCTGAGCGAACAATTCCACCATCATATTCATGATTTCGACACATGCGTATGGGTCATCCTGAAGCGCTTCCACACGGAGCTCCAGTTCCGCCACATTGCGTTCGAGAACCGCGATGCAAAGCGTCTCACGATCCTTGAAATGTCGATAGAGGGTCATTCGGCTGACGCCTGCTTGCGTAGCAATGTGTTCCAGCGACGCATCGAACCCTTGCTCTGCAAAAATGGCTTCCGCAGTATCAAGAATGCGTTGTCGGTTTTTCCGACCGTCAGCGCGTAAGCTCATTTCGACTTTCCTCCGGTTCGTCAGATCACGTAATTATGGCTTCATTCTCGCAGGATGGGCTTGAATGCAATGGTATGTAGCCATAAATGTCATGTGATGTAACATTTCTGACTGCGGTTCGGCTGCAGTTCCGACCTTGTCTGGAAGAACAGAGCCATGATGTGTCTTCAATTAGAAAATACCGTAGCCGAGAATCCGGTCTGTCTGTCGGTGCAAAGGCGTCGAGGGGCGGGCGGAATGGGAGCGTCCGGCTCCGATGAGAGACAAGGCGGCCCTACCGCAGCATGTATTCACTAATATCTTAACCAAAGGAGTATTCGAGATGGGTAAGCTAGCTGGCAAGATTGTCGTAGTGACGGGGTCGGTTTCGGTCATCCCTGGGTTCGATTCTATCGGTTCGGCAACGGTTCGCGAAGCCTTGGCCGAAGGGGCCGATGGGGTTGTCATTTCCGACATCAACGATGAGCAGGGCGAGGCATTCGCCAAGAGCCTGAACGAGGAATATGGTGAGGGGCATGCGCTCTATGTGCATACCGACGTGACTGATCCGAAGGATGTCGAAAAACTTTTCGAGATCACTGAGAAGACCTATGGTCGGGTGGATGCTATCATGGCCAATGCCGGCGTGGCGACGGCTGAGGATTTCGATAAGGATCCCGAGGAGGTTCTGAAGTCGAAAAAAATCATCCAGAGCGTCAACGAGGACGGAGTGTTCAATACCGCGCTCTACGGCTCGCGGCTGATGATGAAGCACGGGACCAAGGGTTCGATCGTTCTGGTATCGAGCATCCACGGCGTCGCCGGTCGCCCGAAGGTGGTGAACACGGAGACGGGCGAGGTGCTGATTGAACGCTTCAATCTGGTCCAGTACACGATGGGGAAACACGGCGTTGTCGGCCTGTCGAAGGCCCTCGCGCTGCAGTTCGCGGAATACGGAATCCGGGTGAACACCGTGAATCCGGGATATATTATGACGCCGCTGTTCCAGGCTGCTGTCACGACTGACAAAGAGAAGTTGTCGCATGAGAAATCCTTGGAAACGGATGCCTTTGACTTCACCCAGCTGGCGGCGCTGCACCCATTGTGCAACGATCCGGTGAAGGATGCAGATATTGTCCCGCGCGGGAAATTTGGTGGCCGCATGGGTGTTCCGGCCGAAATCGCCAAGCCGGCGGTGTTCCTGATGTCCGACGAGTCTTCCTTTATGACCGGTCAGAAACTGGTTGTCGACGGCGGGTATACCGCATGCTGAGGATCGGCGGATAGATAGTGAGCCCCGCCCATTGTGTGGAGGGGCAAATGTGAAACGGGGCGCTTTTGCGCCCCGTTGCGGTTCTTGGCTCTGTGTTCGGACTTTACGCCGGGGTCAACCCCGGCGGGAAGGGCAGGGTCCCCTCGCAATGTGTCAGGCAGTCCTGAAGCGCCATCTGCAGCGTTTCTTCCAGAACGGGGTGATAGAAGGGCGCGGCGAGGCACTCGGCCACGGAAAGTCCCCGTTCGATCGCCAGCGCCAGCCAATGCCCCAAGTGTTCGGCATCGCCGATGGCCAGCGCTGCGCCCAGCACCCGGCCACTCGCCTTGTCGGCATAGAGGCGCACGAGCCCCTCGGTCTCGGCCCGGACATGTGATCGACCGTTATTCATTGCTGCACCGGTGCCGATTGCGATCGTCTCCGGATCCAGTTCATCCAGTTGCGCCCCGACCGCGACCACCTGCGGTCCGGTGAAGGCGATGGCCAGCGGCACGCGGCGGCGGAATGGCACCGGATGGCCGGCGAGAATGTTTGCCACGGCGATTTTGCCCTCCTCAATGGAGTCATGGAGCAACGGGCGAACACCATTGGCATCGCCAACGATATAGACCGGAAGGTCGCCTATTTGCAGGGTTTCCGGATCGCAGGGCGGCATGCCACGGGCGTCCAGTTCGACTCCGAGGTTCTCCAGCCCCAGATCGGTGATGTTCGGGCGCCGGCCGATGCTGGCGAGCACCCGGTCCACGGTGACACTGCGGTCGCCGGCCTCGATGGTGACCCGTCCGTCGGCCTCCAGCCGCGGTTCTACGGCAGTGCCCGTTGTGATCTCCATTTCCTTGCCGAAGAGTTCGAGCACCTTTTCTGCAATCACCGGGTCTTTGATGCCGGCCACCACTGGCGCCGCGTCGAAGCCATGCACTTCGACCCCGAGGCGCGCCATGGCCAGCCCGATCTCGCAGCCGATGGCTCCCAACCCGACGACCGCCAGGGATTTCGGCAGGTCGGGCTCCTCGAAGAGGGTGTCGGTGGTCAGCAGTGCATCTCCGAGCGCACGGAAGGCTGGCGGCAGGATCGGTGAGGAGCCGGTCGCGATGATGATCACGCCGGCCTGAATGCGTTCGCCGTTTACCTCGACGCAATCGGGAGCGACGATCCTGCCATGGCCGGCGATGAACTGGCTGTCGTCGATTTTTTGGTGGTAGCCAGTGATGAAGCGGTTCACGAGAAAGTCGCGTAGCGCCCGCACCCGGCCCATGACAGCCTGGCCATCCACGCTCAGCCCTTCAGCGCCGTTCAGCCCCAACATCTCCATCCGTGTTTTCTCATGATAGACATTCGCGGCCTCGATTAGTGCTTTGGAGGGCATGCACCCGACCCGGGCACAGGTTGTCCCCTCAGGCCCGGAATTGATGAGCACGACCGATTTGTCCGCGCGAAGCAGTGAGGTCATGGCGGTCACTCCCGCGCTCCCCGATCCGAGAATGGCTACGTCTACCTTGCGTGTCATGTAATATCCTTCCTGATTTTCTGAAGGGCGTGGTGACGCCGATGTTATGTCGGTGATTGGCTTCATGCGTCCTGATCATGGCGGTCGCATCTCTGCTTTCCACCGCCTTGATCCTTGGGACGTAACGCCCCGACAAAACGAGCCGGACACCGCGCATTGCATATGTTACATCATGTAAGGTTTAAGGTTGGATTTGGCAAGTTGCGGGCAAGGCGGCGGGCACCTTTTCTCGCAGGGGCTCTGATGGTGCATCTTCCGAGGGGGGCATTCGCTTGATGTCGTGTTTCCCGTCATCCTCACACGCAGGAGGGAACCTTTAGCAACACGGGGCGGTTATGCTGGTGTAGGAGGCGTACTATGACGCGAGAAAATACACACGCCCTGAGTGATGTGCTGGATCAACTGGAAGATGGACTGACAGACGAACAGGTTTGTGTCCGCGATATTGTCGATGCGAGCGGTCGTAGCTCGTTCGCCTCCCTTATATTGATTTTTGCTTTGATCTGCACGTCGCCCGCCAGCACAATCCCGGGGCTCACGACGGCGACGGCCCTGATTGTGTTCAGTCTGATAATCCAATTGATTTTGGGGAGAGAGGCCGTCTGGCTTCCGAATTTCATAATGCGCCGCAGTGTTCACTCTAAGACAATAATGGATGGCATTGCATGGTTGCGAAAACCGGTTCGCTTTGTTGAAAGGTTTCTTAAGGTGCGTTTCACAATAGTGTTTGAGCGGCCTTGGTTGTGGATCCCGCTGACCCTGATACTTTGCGTGACTTTGTTCATGCCATTTATGGAAGTTATACCGGCTTCGGGCTCTATTGCATCGGCTGTTATTGCGATGTTCGGGGCGGGATTGCTGGCACGGGACGGGGTACTCGTCGCGATTTCGCTTGTTGCGTTATCGATCGTGCCGGTCGTGATATGGCAGGTCGGCTTTGTGTAGGCGCGCCGTATGTGAGGTTTCGGAGCGCTTTAGCTTCAGCATCCACTCGTTTTACAGATGGGTGAAGTTGTATCCTGCGAATTGGTTCGAGAATATGATGAGCCTTGATGCCGCGTTAGCCTTGGGCGGAGCAATCGAGTATTGCCCCCCCAACACGCGAATGTGGAAGGGGGGCTGGTTGAACAATACGCTGCTGAAAAGCGTGGCGGGAGGCCTTGCGAGCGGGAATCTCAATCCATGCGGGAAACAAATCTTGTGTCGAGATAAGCTTCTATTGCGTTGGATCCGCCTTCCGTCCCTATGCCGGAATCTCCGATGCCGCCAAAAGGCACTTCGGGCAGGGCAAGCCCCAGATGGTTGATGGTCAGCATTCCGGCGCGGACTTCGTTTGGCAGGCGGGTCACTGTTTCTGAAGAGGTGGTGAATGCGTATGAAGCCAGACCGAAGGCTGGACGGTTTGCCTCCTGCAATGCGGCGTCAGTCGTATCAAAACGGTTGATCATCGCTACAGGTCCGAATTGTCTGATTACGCCCCAGGTTGCAGGGCGCACAGATGCCGAAACGGCGGCTCGCAATGTTGCGGAGAACCTGACGCGCCATCTCCAAGGTAAAGACCTTTTGTGGCAAGTGGATAGGGAGAAGGGGTACTGATATTTTTTCGCGGGTTAGCTGCATGATGTTCATCGCGATCTCGATCACGAAAGTAAAGATGGAAGACTATTTGCGCCACGCTATCCCGTTCTTTGTGGCATTGATCATAGCATTGCTTTTTCTGACGCTTGGGTCTGCTATCTCGCTGTAGTTTCTACAGTTGTTTCTCTAATCTTTGAGAAACGGAAAATATTGGCGTCGCGTGGCTCAATACTTCCGTGCAACGCCACCCCTTGCTTCGACAAAATCACTCCGAGAACGCTCCAGTGTAGCAGGAGGTTCAGGCGTGGCAGTGCCTTTCAGACCTAAGTGTCGCTTGCCGTGCCTCATCCGCATTGAGCCAAATCAATGCAATCCCCCCGATGGCCCCTTAACCTTTGTGTCGAAGACGATTAGGAGACCGGAATCATGGCAACAGAAGCTGAGGTCATCTTTTTTGATGCAATAGGACGCAATGACGTTGCGGTTGTCGGGGGGAAGAACGCATCCTTGGGGGAAATGGTGTGCGCGCTTGATGCGGAGGGCATCCGAGTGCCGCCCGGCTTTGCCACCACAGCCAACGCCTATCGTCGCTTTCTTTCAGAGAACGGTTTGGACAGTGTCCTTCGCGCCAAGTTGGCCGAATTTGCCGAGGGTCGGGCCACGTTGTACGACACGGGCGAGGCGATACGTACCGCAATTGTTGCCGGGCGTTGGCCCGCAGATACCGAGCGTGCGATACGAGACGCCTATCGCGCTTTGTCTGACCAGTCGGGCGGGGGGGCCATCTCTGTGGCAGTGCGTTCCAGCGCGACTGCTGAAGATCTTCCCGATGCCAGTTTCGCTGGCCAACAGGAAACGTTTTTAAACGTAGTTGGCGAGGATGATCTGCTCACGGCCTGCCGCAAATGCTATGCATCCCTTTTTACCGATCGGGCGATTTCCTACCGTGAGGCAAAGGGCTTTGACCATCTGAAGGTCGCGTTGTCGGTTGGCGTGCAGCTTATGGTGCGCTCGGACCTTGGTGGGTCTGGTGTCATGTTCTCGATCGATACCGAGACCGGGTTCGACAAGATCGTGCTCATCGACGCTGTTTGGGGGCTTGGTGAAAACATTGTGCAAGGCACGGTGACGCCGGACGAATATCAGGTCTACAAGCCGTTTCTCGACCGTCCGAACCTTCGTCCGATCATCGAAAAACGACTCGGCGCAAAAGAGAAGAAGATGATCTATGCGCAGGCCGGAAGTCCCTCGCCAGTGCGCAACGTGCCGACCTCAAAAGCCGAGCGCGCGGCATTTGTGTTAACCGACGAAGAGGTGCTCGACCTCGCACGCATGGCGACCAAGATCGAAGCGCACTACGGCATGCCAATGGACATAGAATGGGCCAAAGACGGGCTGTCCGGCGCGCTTTTCATCGTTCAGGCCAGACCCGAAACGGTGCAGTCCCAAAGTGACGTGGGCAAACTCCAACAATTCTCGGTCGGGGCGCATGGCAAAACCTTGATAACGGGGCTCTCGGTCGGGGAAAAAGTGGCCAGCGGGCCAGTTTGTCTGAATGGAAATTTTGAAGACATTGACCGTTTCGTTGACGGTGCAGTGCTCGTCACATCCAATACGGACCCCGACTGGGTCCCGATAATGAAACGGGCGTCGGCCATCGTGACGGATCACGGAGGCCGCACAAGCCACGCCGCGATTGTCAGCCGCGAACTTGGGGTTCCGGCGATCGTGGGCTGCGGGACCGCCACCTATGTTCTACACGACCAACAAGAGGTGACGGTTGATTGCGCGCAAGGCGATCAGGGATTTGTCTACGAGGGGTCGGCCGAAGTGCAGGTCAAAGACCTTGACCTGACCACTCTGCCCGAGACCCGGACAAAGGTGATGCTGCTCCTCGCGAACCCGGCGACCGCTGCTCGGTGGTGGCGACTTCCGGTGGATGGGATTGGACTGGCCCGGATGGAATTCGTTGTGGCCAACACGATACGGGTCCACCCGATGGCTTTGCTTCAGTTTGATCGGGTGACGGATGAAGCGGCCCGAAAAGAGATCGAGCTGATAACCAGCGGCTATCCGGACAAATCCACGTATTTCGTCGAACGTTTGGCAACGGGATTGGCCCGACTTGCCGCTGTCGCTTATCCCAACCCGATGATCCTGCGCACGAGCGACTTTAAGACGAACGAGTATGCCGACCTCTTGGGCGGTGCCGTCTTTGAGCCGGTCGAGGGCAATCCGATGATCGGATGGCGCGGGGCCTCTCGGTACTATGATCCGGCTTACATCGACGGCTTCAGGCTTGAATGTCGGGCCATCAAGCAGTTGCGAGAGGTCATCGGCTTTGACAATGTGCGGGTGATGATCCCGTTCTGCCGGACACCGGAAGAGGCCGATTTGGTCCTCAAGGTGATGGCGGAAGAGGGGCTGACCCGTGGACAAGACGGGTTGGAAATCTACGTCATGTGCGAGGTGCCATCGAATGTCATCCTTGCCGAAGAGTTTGCCAAACGTTTTGACGGCTTTTCCATCGGGTCGAACGATTTGACACAGCTCACCCTTGGGATCGACCGCGACAGCGATAAACTCGCGCCCTTGTTCAACGACCGCCACCCGGCAGTCGAATGGATGATCCGAACCGTCATTGAAAAGGCGCATGCTACGGACACCACAGTTGGTCTGTGCGGACAGGCCCCGTCGAACTACCCCGAGTTTGCGCAGGTTCTGGTCGATGCCGGCATAGATTCCATTTCCGTTGTGCCAGACAGCTTCGTGTCGGTGAAAACGAACGTGGCCTATGCCGAGAAGAAAGCCCGAAATCCGAAGTAAGATACATCTCAATCGGATTAGAAGCGAAGGCAGGAATCTGGGAATGGGTGACATTCTACAACCACCAACGCCCAGATTCCGCTTTTGGCGGCAGGCTGTTGGTCGTGGTCTATTGGTTGAAAAAGGACAAAGCCCAACCCGATTAGCAGGAACAAAGAGTAGCTTAAACTACGCCAGATCCTGTCCGACAAATGGGGAGTGGCTCAGATGCGGTCGCAACACCAATAGCGGAAATTGCGTAATACCGCAGCTTTTCAGGTCGCAAAATTGACTGCTGATCTGGAGAACGCTGCCATTTTCGACAATCATTTTGATGTTCGCTTTATTATCTGCCTTCTATTTGTGCGGTTTGTTTCAAAAAAAGCCGAAGCGTTCGGTTTGTGAGGCGTGATCCCGAATGGCCCATCCTATCTGTCGCCAAGACCCGTCAACGGTGGTTATTGATACCTCGTGATGAGTGACCTTAAAATCATTGTTGTCGAACCGGACCCGGACCGCGCACGCGATATCATCGATGCGTTGATGGATGGGGGCTGGAGCGATGTCAAAATGATCGGCGCGGCGTCGCAACTGGATCGCGCGGTTCAGTCCGAAAATCCTGACATCATTCTGATCGGTCTCGCAAACCCGGATCGCGATACCCTCGAACATCTGAGCCTTGTATCTGACGCCAAGGCCCGTCCGGTGGCAATGTTTGTCGATTATAGCGATGAGGGCATGACGCAGGCGGCGATTGCGGCGGGGCTAAGCGCCTATGTCGTGAACGGGCTACAGAAGGATCGTATCAAACCTGTGCTGGAAACCGCGATCGCACGGTTTCGGATGCTGTCGAAGATGCAAAGCGAGTTGAATGCAGCAAAACAGGCGCTGCAGGATCGCAAGACGATTGATCGCGCCAAGGGGCTTTTGATGCAAGCACGCAGCATTTCCGAAGACGAAGCCTACGTGCTGTTGCGCAAGACAGCGATGGATCAGGGGCGCAAGGTGGTCGAGGTGGCCACGGCCCTTGTGACAGCTGCGGATTTGCTGCGATGAGCAACGTGCTGGTGCAATGCGGGTATCTGCCCTTGGTGGACAGCGCGCCCTTGATTATCGCCCATGAACTTGGTTTCGCGAATGACGAGGGGCTGGATTTGTCACTCGTGCGACAGCCGTCGTGGTCGGCGCTGCGCGATATGTTGGCGCTGGGGCATCTCGACGTGGCGCATATGTTGTCGCCGATGCCGGTTGCGATGTCTCTGGGATTGGGCGGCATGCCTGCCAAGGTGGACGCCCTTATGGTGATGTCGTTGAACGGGTCGGTCATTGGCGTGTCGCGTGAAATCGGCGCGGCGATGACGACCGGCGGTTGGGTCAATACCTTTGGCGATCCGCGTGGCACGGCGGCGGCGCTGTTTGCTGCCACGGACCAGCGTCTGCGCATCGGTGTCCCGTTCCCGTTCTCGATGCATCGTATTTTGCTGGAATACTGGCTGATGCGCGACCCGATGTTCCGTGCGGACCGGATCGAGATTATTACGGTGCCGCCACCGCGCATGGCGGACGCGGTCGCGGACGGGGCCCTTGATGTGTTTTGCGTAGGCGAGCCATGGGGCAGTGTCGCCGTACAAAACAGCCGGGCGGAGTTGGTTCTTCCAAGTCGGTCCATCTGGCAGGCCGCCCCCGAAAAAGTTCTGGGAGCGCGGCATTCTTGGGTGCAGGACAACCACAACACCTCTGCCAAGGTTATTCGGGCCGTGTACAAGGCGGCGAAATGGCTGGATCAACCCGCGAACACGCCACTTGCCACCGAGATCCTTACCCGCAGTCAACACCTCGATCTTCCCGATCATGCAATTGATCCTGCGCTGAGCGGCCATATCACACTCCGTCAGGGTGACGGGCCGAAGCGGGTAGAGCCGTTGGTGACCTTTAATACCAAATCCGCGAATTTTCCGTGGCGCAGTCAGGCGGCATGGATCGCGACGCGTCTGGCGCAATGGCACGAGCTTGATCTCGACGCCGCCTGCGAGGCCGCAGCCGCCTGTTTCAGGAGTGATCTTTATCGTGCTGCGCTATCCCCGTTAGGGGTCGATTTGCCGGGCGCGTCGGAGAAGATCGAAGGCGCATTGGAACATGAGACGTTGGTCGCATCCAGCCGTGGGCAGATGATTCTGGGCCCTGATCAATTTTTTGACGGCGCGAAATTCGACATCAGCACCGGAACGCCGCGTAGTTTTTAGGCAACCGATGCATCGCAGCATTAATTGTCGCATCGCAATGGGGCATCGGTTGTGTGGTTGCTGCGCTTCTGCAATTTTAAATTGAGGACAATGGCGTCCTACCGAATTTCTGAGCAAAGCCGCTCGATTGTGCATGCACCTCTTCCCGCATGCAGCAATCGTGCGGCTTTTTTTCGTTTCCACAGGGAAAATGACATGACCGGATTGAAATTGCTTTTGGCGTCGACCGCCATACTTACCAGCCCTGCATACGCGGACATGCTGGATCTTGAAAAAGACGAGTTGACCTTTGGCTTTATCAAGCTGACCGATATGGCCCCCTTGGCCGTGGCATACGAGCTTGGCTATTTCGAGGACGAAGGCCTCTTCGTGACATTGCAGGCCCAGGCAAACTGGAAGGTGCTGCTGGACGGCGTGATCGACGGGCAGCTTGACGGCGCACATATGTTGGCGGGCCAACCTTTGGCCGCGACCATCGGTTATGGCACCGAAGCCCACATCATCACCCCATTCTCAATGGACCTGAACGGCAATGCGATCACCGTATCTAACGAGATCTGGGAGGCCATGCGCCCGAACGTCCCCCTGATGGACGACGGTCGCCCTCAACACCCGATTTCAGCCGAAGCATTGGCCCCCGTGGTCGAAGAATATGCGGATCAGGGAATGCCCTTTAATATGGGCATGGTGTTCCCCGTGTCCACGCATAACTATGAAATTCGCTACTGGTTGGCAGCAGGCGGGCTTGAGCCGGGATACTATTCACCTGACGATATTTCCGGCCAGATCGGCGCAGATGTGATGTTGTCCGTTACGCCACCCCCACAGATGCCCGCCACGATGGAGGCCGGTACGATTTACGGCTACGCCGTGGGTGAGCCTTGGAACCAGCAAGCGGTGTTCAAGGGCATCGGTGTGCCGGTCATCACCGACTATGACATGTGGAACAACAATCCAGAAAAGGTCTTCGGCATCACCGCCGAATTCGCCGAGGAAAACCCGAACACGACCATTGCGTTGACCAAGGCACTGATCCGTGCGGCGGTCTGGCTGGATGAAAACGACAACGCCAACCGCGAAGAAGCGGTGCAGATGTTGTCGCGCTCCGAATACGTCGGTGCAGATGCAGAGGTGATCGCAAACTCCATGACCGGTTTCTTTGAATTCGAGAAAGGCGACATTCGTCCGGCCCCCGATTTCAACGTATTCTTCCGCTATAACGCGACCTATCCGTTCTATTCCGACGCCATTTGGTATCTGACGCAGATGCGCCGCTGGGGGCAGATCGCGGAACCGGTGACCGACGAGTGGTTCATCGAGACAGCCGAAAGCGTTTATCGCCCCGACATCTATCTTGAGGCCGCGCGCCTTCTGGTTGACGAAGGCATGGCGGATGAGGCCGATTTTCCGTGGGACAGTGATGGGTTCAAAGCCCCCACGCCGCCCGAGGATATCATCGACGGGATCGGCTTCGATGGCCGCACGCCCAACGCATACCTCGACAGTCTGCCGATCGGTTTGAAAAGCGATCAAACCGTCGCGGATGTGACGATCCAGAACTGATCTTGCGCAGGCTCCGCCAAGATGCGCGGTGCCTGCCTCCCTTTGTTGCAAACCGTACATGAACGAGGCACCCCATGACCGCCATCGACCCGTCCAACGCAGAGCAGATCGCGCAGAACAAAGAGGCCCGCAAAGCCCGCACGTTCACGCGGATCAACAAGGCTGATGCCTGGTTTCAGGTATTTGGCCTTGCCTGGCTCACCCCGATCCTGAAGGCCGCGGCTGGCGATAACCCGCGCGCCCAGATGGGCGAGATCTGGCGGCTTTTGGGTGTGCCACTGTTGGCCATCGCGATTTTTATCGCGGGCTGGGCGGCGCTTGCGCCAACCGTGCAAACCTCGCTCGGAGCTGTGCCGGGGCCTGCCCAGGTTTGGGAACAGGTCGGCACGTTGAACGCCGATGCCGTGCGTGAAGGCGAACGCGAGGCTGCGTTCTATGAGCGCCAAGAGGCCCGCAACGCCGAGCTGATCGCCAATGATCGTGCCGAAGACGTGAAAGAGCGCGTTTATACTGGCCAGCCGACGTATTACGATCAAATTTGGACGTCGATCAAAACTGTCTTCTTCGGCTTTCTGATCGCAAGCGTCATCGCCATTCCGCTGGGCATCGCCGCAGGGCTTTCGGCCACGGCGAACGCGGCGCTCAACCCGCTTATTCAGATTTTTAAACCCGTCTCGCCACTGGCATGGTTGCCGATTGTCACGATGATCGTGTCGGCCGTCTACGCCACCAACGACGGAATGTTTTCGAAATCCTTCCTGATTTCGGCGATCACGGTAACGCTGTGTTCGCTTTGGCCGACGCTGATCAACACCGCTCTTGGTGTTGCCTCCATCGACAAAGACCTCGTGAGTGTAAGCCGCGTGTTGAAGATGAACACATGGACCAAGATCACCAAGCTGGTGTTGCCCTCTGCCTTGCCGTTGATCTTCACCGGATTGCGTCTGTCCCTCGGTGTAGGCTGGATGGTTCTTATCGCGGCAGAAATGCTCGCCCAGAACCCCGGCTTGGGTAAGTTTGTCTGGGATGAATTCCAGAACGGCAGCTCGCAATCGCTCGCTCGGATCATGGTCGCTGTGTTCACCATCGGGATCATCGGCTTCCTGCTGGATCGGGTGATGTTCGCGCTGCAATCCATGTTCACATTCACGAATAATCGGTGATCCCCGCGCTCAAGCAGCAAAGCGGTAGCGCAAAAAGGAAAAACCATGGCAATTCTTGAACTCAAAAACGTCTCGAAGTCCTACGGCGAAACGCCGGTTCTAAAAGGCATCGACCTCAGCGTGGCGACCGGCGAATTCGTTGTCATCCTCGGGTTTTCGGGCACGGGCAAAACCACGCTGATCAACCTCATGGCAGGGCTTGAGCAGCCTACGCAAGGGAGCGTCACCTTCAAGGGTGCCCCTGTAAAAGAGCCGGGCCGCGAGCGCGGTGTGATCTTTCAAAGCTATTCGTTGATGCCGTGGTTGACGGTCAGTGGCAATGTGGCACTGGCGGTGGACACAACGTTTCCCGACATGCCCAAAGCTGACCGTGTTGCAAAGGTCGACCACTACGTCAACATGGTCGGGCTGTCCCACGCGGCGAGCCGCCGCCCTGCGGAACTGTCTGGCGGCATGCGTCAGCGGGTCAACGTGGCGCGCGCCTTGGCGATGGACCCCGAAATGCTGTTGCTCGACGAGCCGCTTTCGGCGCTTGATGCGCTGACCCGTGCCAACCTCGCCGACGAGATTGAATCGATCTGGGAAGCTGACAAAAAGACCTGCGTGCTGATCACCAATGATGTGGACGAAGCGATTATTCTGGCCGACCGCATCATCGCCCTGAATCCCGACGGGACGCTGGGCGAGGAATTCAAGGTCGATATTCCGCGCCCGCGCGACCGCATCGCCATGAACAATGATGAGACGTTCAAATCCCTGCGGATGCAGGTCACCAAATACCTGATGGATGTGGGCATTGCGTCAAAGGTCGAGGAAACCAAACTGCTGCCCAATGTGACGCCGATCCACGCCGTTCCTGCAGCCGTCGCAAAGGCGCAGGAGGGCGGTCTTGAAGAACGCTATCTGACCTTCTCGCAATTGCACAAAGTCTACCCGACCCCCAAAGGCCCGCTGACCGTCGTTGAAGACTTCGACCTCAAGGTCAACAAGGGCGAATTTATCAGCCTGATCGGGCATTCCGGCTGCGGTAAATCCACGGTTCTGACAATGGCCGCAGGCCTCAACCCGATCTCAAAGGGGGCGATACGGTTGGATGGTTGGAACGTCGAAGGGGCCGATCCCGAACGCGCGGTCGTGTTCCAATCGCCCAACCTGTTTCCGTGGCTGACCGCTAAGGAAAACGTCGCGATCGGGGTCGACAAAGTCTACCCCAGAGCATCGCGCGCCGAGCGACAGGACGTGATCGAATATTACCTTGAACGGGTCGGTCTGGCTGACAGCATGGACAAGAACGCCGCGTCCCTGTCCAACGGGATGAAGCAGCGCGTCGGCATCGCACGCGCCTTTGCGCTGTCCCCGAAATTGCTTCTGCTGGACGAGCCATTTGGGATGCTGGATTCCCTCACGCGGTGGGAGCTTCAGGAAGTGTTGATGGAGGTCTGGTCGCGCACGAAGGTGACTGCGATCTGTGTCACCCATGACGTGGACGAGGCGATCCTGCTGGCGGACCGTGTGGTGATGATGACCAACGGCCCACAAGCGACCATCGGGCGGATCGTTGATGTTGACCTGCCGCGTCCGCGCACGCGCAAGGCGCTGCTCGAACATCCTGATTACTATCGCTACCGCCAACAAGTGCTCGATTTTCTTGAAGAATACGAACACGGGGCAACACCCAAACTGAAACCCGCCGCCAAAGTCATCGCCGCCGAATAGCGCCCCGATAGGAGATTTTCGATATGGACGGACAATCTGAAACGCAGATCGACACCTTCATTCAGGTGGCCGAAGTCTGGGTGCCCAAAGACGGCGCGCTCGTTTACGCGGATGGTGATTACAATGGTCTTGACGGCTTTGAAGAGGCCTCGCGTCAGACACAGTTCGCCAAGGGCGAGGGGCTGCCGGGCAAGGCCTGGGCTGACGGTCGGCCCGTGGTGCTCAAGGCTTTTGACGGATCATATTTCAAACGGATCGAGGCCGCGAAAGCGGCAGGTTTGACGTCTGCCGTGGCCATTCCGGTCTTCGACGGCACAGACATAAAGGCCGTGCTTGTCGTGCTGTGTTCCGACGATGAAGCCCGTATAGGCGCGATAGAGGCCTGGAGTGATGATGGTGAGGGCATGCTCAATCTGGCCGATGGGTATTACGGCGCGGCTGAGGAGTTTGAGTTCGTCTCGAAGCACACACATTTCCCACGCGGGCAGGGCTTGCCTGGCGCGGCCTGGGCGGCGCAGGCACCAATCCTGATGCGTGATCTTGGATCGGGCTACAAATTTATCCGCGCCTCCGCCGCAGGAAAGGCAGGGTTGACCACGGGCCTTGGCCTGCCGGTGCCAGTGCCCGGCGACACGTCCTACATTGTGACGCTTTTGTCTGCTCTGGGGACGCCGATCGCCCGTCGGTTCGAGATTTGGGACGCGCGCACGGCCCGCATGGGGCAAAGCGGCAAAGCGGCGTTGATCGACGGGATTTGCGAGCGTGAAGGTGCGCTGTGGCGCGACGATGGCGATGGCTTAAACGACGAAGCCCCTACTGTCAGCGCGTGGAAAGGTGTCGTCGGTAAGGTGCTCGGGTCCGGATTGCCGGTGGTCACGCGGTCCGGCGGAGGGCTGCCTGCCGGCTACACCACATTCATAGGTCTGCCGATTTACGCCAAAGGCGAGGTGTCACACATCATCGCCTGCTACAACTGAGAGGACTGAACCATGGAAAAGCAAAGACTGGTTGTTATCGGTGCAGGCATGGCGTCAGGCCGCGTGTTGGAGCATCTGTTCGAGGCTGACCCCGATGCCTACGACGTCACACTGTTTAACGCCGAGGCACGGGGCAACTACAACCGCATTATGCTTTCGCCGGTTCTGTCGGGTGAGAAGACTTACGCGGAAATCGTCACCCATGACGATGACTGGTATGCGCAAAACAACGTCACCTGTCGGTTCGGGGAAAAGGTGGTCAGGATTGATCGGGAGTTGAAGGTTGTCGAAGGCGAGAACGGCCATGTCCCCTATGACAAGCTTCTGATCGCCACAGGATCGGCCCCGTTTATCATTCCGGTGCCGGGAAAAGACCTGCCCGGCGTCATCAGCTACCGTGATCTGGATGACACCAATGCGATGATCAATGCTTGTGCAAAGGGTGGCAGTGCGGTCGTCATTGGTGGCGGGCTGCTGGGGCTGGAGGCTGCCGCAGGCCTCGCAATGCGCGGCATGAGTGTCACGGTGTTGCACCTGATGGGGCACCTGATGGATCGCCAGCTCGATCCGGCGGCAGGGTATTTGTTGCGCAAGGATCTGGAGCGGCGCGGGATTACAGTAAAAACGCAGGCCTCGACCAAGGCCATAATCGGCGAGGACAAAGTCGAAGGTGTGGTGCTTGAAAGCGGCGAAACGCTGCCCACCGATCTGGTGGTTATGGCTGTAGGCATTCGTCCAGAAACAAGACTGGCAAGCGACGCACAGATTGAGGTGAAGCGCGGGATCGACGTGGACGCGCAGATGCAAACCTCTGATCCTGACATCTTTGCAGTGGGCGAATGTTTGGAATTTAACGGCATGCTGTTTGGCCTTGTGGCCCCGCTTTACGATCAGGCCAAAGTGGTCGCATCCGGCTTGTTAGGTGATCCGGGCGTCTTCGTGCCCAAGGAGCTTTCGACAAAGCTGAAGGTAACCGGTTGCGATCTTTTTAGCGCGGGCGATTTTGATGAGGGGGAAGGGCGCGAAGATATCGTGTTCCGCGATCCGGCCCGTGGCGTCTACCGCCGTCTGGTGATCGAGGATGACACGCTGATCGGGGCCGTCATGTATGGCGACACAGCCGACAGCAACTGGTTCTTTGGCCTGATCCGCGACAAGACCGACATCGCGGATATGCGAGACACGCTCATTTTCGGCCCTGCGTTTCGAGGGGGTGCTGCGCCGGACCCGCTCTCAGCCGTTGCAGCCTTACCGCGTGATGCGGAAATCTGTGGCTGCAACGGCATTTGCAAAGGGCAGATCGAAGACGCGATTGCAGCAGGCGCAACAGACCTTGGCATGATTAAGGCGACGACAAAGGCCTCCGCGTCTTGTGGCACCTGCACGGGGTTGGTGGAACAGGTGTTGGCCGTCGCATTGGGCGATGATTTCGTTGTCCCCGCCGCTGCGTCGATCTGCGGCTGCACCGACATGACCCACGAAGATGTGCGGCGCATGATCAAATCCCAAAAACTGACGTCGATGCCTGCCGTCTGGCAGGAATGTGGCTGGAAAACATCCTGCGGCTGCCATGTGTGCCGCCCTGCGTTGAATTTCTATCTGCTGGCCGATTGGCCGCTGGAATACCAAGACGATCCTCAGTCGCGCTTCATCAACGAACGCAAGCACGCCAATATCCAGAAGGACGGGACGTTTTCGGTCGTGCCGCGCATGTGGGGCGGGATCACCACCCCAGACGAGTTGCGCGCTATCGCTGACGCTGCCGACAAGTTCATGGTGCCGACGGTCAAGGTGACGGGCGGCCAGCGGATCGATCTACTGGGTGTGAAAGGAGAAGATCTGCCTGCGATTTGGGATGATCTGAACAAGGCTGGCATGGTGTCGGGCCACGCCTATTCCAAGGGCCTGCGCACGGTCAAAACCTGCGTTGGCACGGACCACTGCAGGTTTGGCACACAAGACAGCACGGGCCTCGGTATCAAACTGGAAAAGACGCTGTGGGGCTCATGGACGCCGCACAAACTCAAACTCGCCGTGTCGGGCTGCCCACGCAATTGCGCCGAAGCGACCTGCAAGGACATCGGCGTCATTTGCGTGGACTCGGGCTACCAGATCAGCATCGGCGGCGCGGCTGGCATGGACGTGCGTGAGACCGAGTTGCTGCTGCAGGTCGCAAGCGAAGTCGAAGCGATTGCAGTGATCAAAGCGGTCACGCAGCTGTATCGCGAAAACGCAAAATATCTGGATCGCATCTACAAGTGGATGGCCAAGGTCGGCCTCGATTGGATCAGTGATCAGATCGGGGATTTGGACAATCGCACCGCACTGGTCGAACGTTTTGAGCTCTCGCAAACCATCTATCGCAAAGACCCGTGGGCAGAGCACGTCGCGAAAGCGGAAACTTATCAACCGGTCGCAGATTTAACATTGGAGGCAGCGCAATGAGCTCGACATGGATTGATATTGCGGCACTCGACGACGTTCCACAACGCGGCGCGCGGCTTGTCAAAACAGCGCACGGCTGTGTCGCGGTGTTTCGCACCGGCACCGACGACATCTACGCGCTCGATAATGCTTGCCCGCACAAGAGCGGCCCCCTTGCCGACGGGATCGTGCATGGCGCCTCGGTGACATGTCCGCTGCACAATTGGGTGATTTCACTGGAAACCGGCATGGTTCAGGGGCCCGATGAAGGGCAGGTCGCGACTTATCCGGCACGGGTCGAAGACGGGCGTATCCTGCTTGACGCCGTCTTCTTGCGAACACGGGCCGTGGCATGACGCTGACCCGCACAACCTGTCCCTATTGCGGGGTCGGCTGCGGCGTTCTGGCAGGGGCCGACGGCACTATTCAGGGCGATCCGGACCATCCTGCCAACTTCGGGAGGCTGTGTTCCAAGGGATCGGCCTTGGGCGAAACGATTGATCTGGACGGACGTTTGCTGACGCCACGCATTGACGGAAAGGACGCGGGCTGGGACGCCGCACTTGACCGGGTTGCGGGGGCATTCCAGCAGTCGGTCCGCGATTATGGCCCTGATAGTGTTGCCTTCTACGTGTCGGGCCAGCTTCTGACAGAGGATTACTACGTCGCCAACAAACTGATGAAGGGCTTTGTCGGTTCGGCGAATATCGACACGAATTCAAGACTTTGCATGGCGTCCAGTGTGGCGGGGCACAAACGTGCGTTCGGCGCTGATACAGTCCCCGGCACCTACGAGGACCTTGAGCAGGCCGACCTGATCGTGCTGGTCGGATCAAACCTCGCGTGGTGTCATCCGGTGCTGCACCAACGGATCGCTGCGGCCAAAGCGGCGCGGCCCGACCTGCGCCTTGTGAACATTGATCCGCGTGAAACCGCAACGAGCGAAATGGCGGACATGCATTTGCGGATTGCGCCGGACGGAGATGTCGCCTTGTTCAACGGATTGCTGTCGCATCTGGTCGATGTGGGTGCCGTTGATCTGGATTACGTCCGAAAGCACGTCAGCGGGTGTTTTGATGCCGCCACATCGGCGCGCTTGTCTGACCCGGCCGATAGCGGGTTGAGTGCGCGGGAATTGGTGGCGTTCTATCAGCTTTGGGCAAACACAAAAAAGGTCGTCACAGTCTATTCACAAGGCGTGAACCAGTCAGCGTGCGGAACCGATAAGGTCAACGCGATTTTGAATTGCCACCTTGCTACGGGCCGCATCGGCAAGGCTGGCGCAGGGCCTTTTTCGGTTACCGGACAGCCCAACGCGATGGGCGGGCGCGAGGTCGGCGGGCTGGCAAACATGCTGGCAAATCACCTTGATATAGAGAACGCGGGTCATCGGGCGCGCGTTCAGGCCTTCTGGCAAAGCCCGACCATTTGCAAGACCGCGGGCCTAAAAGCGGTGGACCTGTTTGATGCCTGTGCCGCCGGCAAGATCAAGGCGCTTTGGATCATGTCGACCAACCCCGCTGTCAGCATGCCCGATACGAACGCGGTTGCCGCAGCCATCAAAAATGTGCCCTTTGTTGCGGTCTCCGACATCATGGCGCGGACCGACACGAATGATCTGGCAGACGTTCTTTTGCCTGCAACGGGGTGGGGCGAAAAAGACGGCACTGTCACCAACTCCGAACGTCGTATTTCGCGGCAGCGGGCATTCTTGCCGCCTCCGGGCGAAGCGAGGGCGGATTGGCGGATCATCTGCGATGTCGCAGACCGCATGGGATGGAAAGACGCCTTTGATTATGCCGGCCCCGCTGATGTTTTCGCGGAATATGTGGCGCTTTCAGCGGCAGCAACAGACTTTGGCCGCGACCTTGATCTGAGCATCTTTGCTGACGCAGATTACGCTAACCTGATACCAACCCAATGGCCGCGTAACGACATGCGGTTCTTTGCTGACGGGCGTTTTTACCACCCGGATGGCAAGGCGAAAATGGTGCCGATCTGCGCACCAGCGCCGCAAACAGGCGATACGTTCACCCTGAATACCGGTCGCAATCGGGACCAATGGCATACGATGACACGCACGGGAAAATCGGCGAAACTGGGGTCCCACCTTGCAGAACCTTATGTCGAAATGCACCCCGATGATGCTTGCGATATCGGGGTGGTCAGTGGGGATCTTGTCACCGCGCAAAGCAATCAGGGCAAAGCGATTTTACGAGTACGCATCACTGATCGGGTCCGGCGGCGCAGTATGTTTGCACCGATGCACTGGACCGCTCAACGCAGCGTCAACGGTCGCACAAATGCCCTGACCTCGGGGCTGTCTGACCCGATTTCAGGCCAACCCGCATTAAAATCCGGTCGCGTCACGGCCCATAGATTTGATGCGGCGTGGTATGGATTTGCAGCGACGGCAGCCCCGCTGGAACTGACGGGTGATTATGCCGCTGTTGTGCGAACCCCCACGGGATGGCAGGCCGAGTTTGCAGCCGTTGATACGCCAGATGACTGGGACCACCTTGTGCGGTACATCTTCGGATCGGACCGTGAGCTGACCGTCGCACTGGACGCCAAAAACCGAACACGGCGCTATGCGCTTTACGATGGCAAGCGTCTGGCAGGGCTGTTCTTTGCCAGCGCGACACCTGTGGTCTTGTCGCGCAGCTATGCGGCATCCCTGATCGGGTCTGATACCCCGCCACTGCTGGCACTGGCAGGGCGCGCCGGGGGTGGCCAGCCTGACCCCGGGGTTACGTTGTGCGCTTGCATGAATGTCGGGGTTAATACCGTGCGCTGCGCGATCAACGATGGCGCGGATAGCGTGGACAAAGTCGGCACGGTGACATGCGCGGGCACAAGCTGCGGGTCGTGCAAGCCTGAAATTGCCGCGCTGATCGCGCAAATGCCAACCCGATTGGCTGGAGAATGACGCTGGCCACTTACGTTCGGATCGTCGCACAGTGCAAGGGCCGCGCACGCAGCCTGACGCTGGGCGAGGTGAATGCCACCATGTCAATCATCCTGTCCGGCAAAGCGGCGTCCGAAGCCGTCGGCGCACTTTTTAGGTGTTGCGATTGCGCGGCGAAACTGACGCCGAGATTGCCGGATTTACACGGGCACTACGCCGGTCTACGGCGCACATCCCCATCCGGCTGATCTGGATTGGCCGTGCTACGCGGCAGAGTGCACGCGCAGCGCACCGTTGTTCGTGCTGACTGCGCGGTTGGTTGCGAATGAAGTATAGCGTGTATCTTTGCACGGCTGGAACTCCCATCAAAGGGCTGCCGTTGATCCGCGATCGGCTATAAAGGCGTTGAATATTGGCGGGCAGGGCTGTCTTGCGCGCCGCTGGAAACGCTGAGCCAATGCGGCTTCGACCTCTTGGCGTTGCGCGACGTCTTCGGTTTGCGGTCCTGCATCAAGACAGTGTTGCGCATGTGGAATCCGTCAACTGCGCCCGCATCTGTGCAAGGCGTGTTTCACCCTTCCTACAGGGGGCTGCAATCTCGTGCGGCGGCTGTGTTGGGGGATCAATCTCTGACAGACATCAAAAGCGGGGGCGGAGAATTCGAGCACAATCTCGCCAAAGACATAGTGATGTTCGGCTTGCGCAACAGCACGGACATTGACGTAAATGCACCTGCGCCGCTCGACGCAAACCGTTGTCTGCACGACGTGGAGCACCCCATTGATTGTGGACCGCTCTCCGGTGGTTGTGCGATTGGGACCGAAGGCACGGCACCGGTGCTTGTGCGTCAGGTCAAGACACGGGTCGAAGAAATGCTGGAGCCACGACTGGCGACCTTGCCGCGTTGGCGGGGCGCCTGTGCGAGCGCGCGGCAATGCGTCTGGGACCATGGGAGCGGCGCGATCCGTGGCGGTGGGTGTTTGCAGGTCCGGTGCGGCGAACCCATAGCGGTGCTGGGGATACCATACGCCTTTTGTGTTTGCGGAAGTGTTTGATGTTATGGTGCTGGTTTCAAGTGCGTACAGCGCTAAGAACGTATGTTTGATAACTGGTTTTCCAGATCAAAAGGGGGCTAGGGACTCCTCCGCGGATCTACGCAGCTTACTTCGCTGCAAGTTATGTTCAGCCGGCTGGTTTGGGAAAGGTGTGCCCGCGTCCTATAGGGGGTCTAGATCGCGAAGTCGTGGCGTTGCTTTGCCCAATCCACAGGGAATGGATTTAATAAATCGCTTAGCGTTAGGGCCTGAGCTCGGTTGTTGAGGATATCCTCAACGATATCCGGAGCAAGCAATGTGAGGCGCATAACGCGGGTCATGTAAGAGGGCGAAATGTTTTCGTGGGCGGCAAGTTCTTTGAGGGTTTGAAACTCGCCGCTGTCTAACATGCGTTTCCATCTGAACGCGCGGCCCAGCGCTTTGATGATCGTTTGGTTGTCTTCGGGTGCGCTGGGCGTCGTTGTTGTGTCGTCTTGAGGCGGAATAATCGTTTTGCGACCGCCGCGTTTTTCGATCCGAAACGGCACATGCAGATTGAGTGTTTGCCGCGTGGAGTACGCAGGCCGTTCTTTGCAGCTTCTCGTGCCAGAACTGTCGTGGAGCCGATTTCCGCGAACAGCTGAAATATCCAGCGAACGTGCCCCGCGCGCTCCTCGTCGATTATGAGGTTTCGGTTTTGTACGCGATAGCCATAGGGAGGAACGCCACCCATCCACATCCCTTTGCGGTGGCTGGCAGCGAATTTGTCCCGAATGCGTTCTGCTGTTATCTCCCGTTCGAATTGGGCGAAAGAAAGTAGCATATTCAACGTGTTCCCGTGATTTCGTGCGCAATGGGCGAAAGCGTTTTGTCGAGGCGGCCTTCATATTCAAAGCCGTCTGTTTTTACGGTCACGATGTGCTCGACACCTTTCTACTCTCGGAGCAAACGTGTGCCGACAATAGGGCGCAGCCCGACACGTTTGGCACTTTTGCTACGGTCCCCGCCGTCGAGTTCAGCCGCCATCAAAGCCGCACTCATCGTGCAACCGTTTAAAGATGTGCTTCGCGGTATGACGCTGCTTGCGCGGTCGAGCCTTGTCTTCGGCAAGCCATTGGTTGATCTGGCCGGTGAACGCATCCAGCTTCGAGCGCCTGATCGGCGCAGTTCGCCGATATCCGAGCGGCTCTGAATACGCCAACATCATCGCAATGCTGTCCCGGATAATCCCAAAATCCCGGGCAATCTGGCGTCCACTCAAGCCATCCTGAAAATGAGCCTGACGCACCTTCAAATACAAATCCACAGTGTACATCCCCAAACCTTTCCGAAGACCGAAAGGGTAAAAGTGGCCGACTTTTAAGCCGCCTGCGACAGCACAATGCCGCCGCTACTGTGGCCGAGTATTGCTCCGCCGCTTACACGCGACAGTAGAGTTTCACGCCTTCTGAGGCGGAGTATGATCGGCGGCTATTCTGGCAGGAAGCGGCTTAAGGCAATGGCTTCCTGATCCCCCATGAGTGCCCAAGCTGTTTCCATATGTGCTGTCATGATTGCCTTGGCTGCGCCTGCATCGCCCTCTTTGATCGCTGCGAGAAGGCGTTTTTGATAGTCGGAGCCTCTTTTGCGCAGTTCGGGATTCACGGGCGTATAGAGTTGACGGTAAACGGTGATATCAGCCAGCAGCTTCACCATGAAATCGATTATGAAACCCAAAAGCGGGTTGTGTGACTGTTCGGCAAGAAGCGCGTGGAAACGCAGAGAAGCGAGGTGTTGTTCGCGTTCCTCTTCTGCTGATTGCGCCGGTTTGTCATAAGAGGTCGTGATCTCCTCAAGCTGTCTCAATACCGTTGCGGGAAGTTTTCCTGCGAGAAAGGCGGCATTGACGGGTTCCAGCGCCCGCCGCATCTGGTAGATGTCCCCGATCGTCAGGTTTTTGAAATAGAAGTAATTTCCGAGCAATGCCTTGGCGCGATCCCGACTGACTTCGTGGACAAATGCGCCACCGCCTGGACCAGTGCGCGTCTTGATCAGCCCTTGGGCTTCCAGAATGCGCATTGCCTCCCTGATCGTCCCTTTTGACATTGAGAAACGCGCCATCATGTCTGTCTCCGAGGGCAGGCGGTCCCCCGGTTGCATGGCCTCTTCGACGACCAATGCTTTGATCGCCTCGGCGACGCGCACAGGCCGCGAGGGCTTTGCCTCTTTCGATTTCTCTACATCAGATAGGGTGGTGACATGCGGCAAGTTGGTTTTCTCCCATAACGCGCAATTCCGGTTCTGTACTGCGGCACAGATCGCTAGCATATATACAACGCCCTGCAAAAGCGCAGCCCTTGGGTGGATTGAGCGGATCGGGCAACTCGCTGTCCTTTTGTTCCGGCGCCTTGAGGGGGCGACCTACCACTGGTGCGCTGTTGGCGAGGAGCTGTGTATAGGGATGTTTGGGGCTGTTGAAAATATCCTCTGCCTTGCCAATCTCGACCACCGCTCCGAAATATAGCACGATCACACGGTCCGAGACCGCCTCCACAACGGCAAGGTCATGGGAAATAAACAGATATGTGAGGTCGAACTTCGATTTCAGGTCGGCGAGAAGGTTTAGCACCTGTGCTTGAATCGAGACATCCAGTGCCGATACCGGTTCGTCGAGAACCATGATTTTGGGATGTGCGGCCAGCGCTCGTGCGATACCTATCCGTTGGGCCTGACCTCCGGAAAATTCATGTGGGTAGCGGTCAAGGAATTCCTCGCGCAGATTGACCGAGGCGAAAATTTTCCCAATCCTTGCCGAGCGTTCGCCTCGATCCATCCCGTGCAACTGTTTGAGCGGGGTTTCCATGATCTGACGAATGGTTTTGCGCGGGTTGAGCGAGGAAATCGGGTCTTGGAATACATATTGGATGAGGCGTCCAAAGGCTGCCGGATCGGCGGTATCGAGTGCTTTTCCTGCAATCTCTATCTGGCCGCTGCTCGGCTCCAGAAGTCCCACAAGCATCCGCGCGAGGGTGGATTTCCCACAGCCGGATTCTCCCACGATACCAAGTGTTTCTCCCGTCTCAACGGTCAGGGACATCGGGCGCACGGCGCGGACGCCTGCGCGGGCCTTGCCAAAGAGTGGTTTGGCGCGCGGGAAGGTTTTTGACAGGTTGGTGAATTTGAGCGCGGGCATCAGACGACCTCCTCGGGAAACAGGCAGCGGACTGCGCGGGGCGCATGTCCGGTCAAGGGAATATCGCCACGGCGGCAAGCATCTTGCGCCTTGTCGCAACGCGCGGCGAAAGCGCATCCTTCGGGCAGGCGGTCGACCACCGGCGGCAGTCCGGGGATCGCGGCCAGTTCGCGCCGCCCGCCGCCCAGTTCGGGCACGCAGGCAATCAGGCGCTTGGTATAAGGATGGGCGGGGGCATCAAGCACGGCTTTGGTTGGCCCTTCTTCGACAATCCGCCCCGCATACATCACAGCGACCCGATCACATAGCTGGGCGACCACGCCGAAGTCATGGGTGATGAAAATGATCGCCAGCCCGCGTTCGCGTCGCAGGTCGTCCAGCAGGGCAAGGATTTGCGCCTGCACCGTGACATCCAGCGCGGTTGTGGGTTCGTCGGCGATAATCACCTGTGGATCATTGGCGAGCGCCATGGCAATGCCGACGCGCTGCCGCATCCCGCCCGACATCTCGTGGGGGTAGCTGTCCAGCCGTTCCTGCGCATTCGGGATACGCACCGATTTCAGCAGTTCGAGCGCCTTGGCGCGGGCCTCTTTGGTTGATGTATTGTTATGGGACTGGATGGCCTCTATCAACTGATCCCCGATCTTGTAGAGCGGGTGGAGCGTCGCGAGGGGGTCTTGGAAAATATAGGCGACGTTGTTGCCGCGCTTTTGGCGCAGACGTTCATAGGAGGCATCGAGCAGGTCCTCTCCGTCGTAGCGCACCGCACCGCCGGTAATGACACCGGGGGGAGAGGCGACGAGCCCCATGACGGAGAGCGCCGTCACGGATTTGCCAGAGCCGGACTCGCCGATGATGCCCAGACATTCCCCCGCAGACACATGGAGCGAGACCTCGTTGACAGCGCGATAGACGCGCGGGCCGACATGGAATTGGGTTTCCAGTGACTGGATATTCAAAAGCCCTTTCTGGTCGGCTTGTGGGACAGGGCCCTTGCGGTCCACCCGTGTTGTCGCGCGGGGTCGTGTCAGCGCGCCGGATTTGAGCCGCGGGTCCAGCGCGTCGCGCACCCCGTCGCCCAGAAGATTGATCGACATGACGATGAGGAAAATCATGATGCCGGGAATGATGGAGGTATGTGGCGCGGTAATGAGCGCCGCACGGGCCTCGCCCAGCATGGAGCCGAGGTCGGCATTGGGTGGCTGGCTTCCGAGACCAAGAAAGCTCAGACCCGCCGTTTCCAGTATCATCCAGCCCACAGTGGTCGAGATGCCGATCACGATGACCGGCAGCACATTTGGCAGAAGTTCCGAGAGGATGATCCGTGTGTGTCCAAGACCTGCCAGACGTGCCGCGTCGATAAACTCGCGACCCGCCAAAGACACGGTGATGCCCCTGATATTGCGGGCGAAGAAGGGGACGTTCACGGCGGCCACCGCGATAAGCGCATTCATCAATCCCGGACCGAGCGCTGCCACGATCGCAAGTGCCAGAAGGATATAGGGAAAGGCCATGAGCATATCGATCAGCCGCATGATTACGTTGTCTATGCGACCGCCGAAGTAGCCTGCGATAATGCCGATGGCGGAGCCGAAGAAGGCGGCAAGGAAGGCAGAGACAAGACCGATGGCAAGGGAGACGCGGGTGCCATAGAGCAGGCGGGCAAGGATGTCGCGGCCAAGGTGGTCTGTACCCAGAAGATGGCCCTCCGAGAAAGGGCGCAGAAAACGGTCCGCCGTGGCGGTGGCATTCGGATCGGGCAGGGGCAAAAGCGGCGTGATGGTGACAAGAATGATGATCATCCCGAGGATCACGGCACCAAGACCTGCGAGACGGTTGCGAAAGAGAAGCCGAAGAAATGTCATGCGTCCAATCCCTTACGTCTTGATGCGCGGGTCAAGCAGGCTCTGTGCCACATCGACTGCGATATTGAACAGCACGTAACAGGCGGCAACGAAAACAACGCCGCCCTGCACAAGGAGGAGGTCGCGTTTGAGAATGGCATCAACCAGCATCCGCCCCACGCCCGGCCATTGAAAGACCATCTCGATATAGACCGCGCCGGAGAGGACAAAGCCCGCCTGAATGCCCAGCACGGGGATGATGGAAACCATCGCAGCCCGCAAGGCATGGCCCATCAGAACGCGGCGTTCACGCACGCCTTTGGCGCGGGCGGTGCGAATATAGTCCTGCCGCAGCACTTCGAGCATGGCGGAGCGCGACATGCGTGCGATCACGCCAGTGGCCACGGCGGCCAGCGCAGATGCGGGCATGATCAGGTGGTTGATGAGATCGGGCAGATCTCCGCCGCCATAGATCGCATACATGCCGGAGACGGGGAGCCATTTGAGTTTCACCGCGAAGATGAGGATCATCATCATGCCCAGAAAAAAACTGGGGATGGAGATGCCGATCAGGACAACGAGGGTGATCAGCTTGTCGGCCAGCCCGTATTGACGCGCGGCGGAGATGGCGCCTGCGAGGATGCCGAGAATGGCGCACAGGACAAAGGAGGTTCCTGCCAGAACCAACGTCGCGCTGAAGCGTTCCAGTATCTCGTCGAGCACAGGGCGGTTGAGCGAGAACGACCGTCCGAAATCGCCGGTCAGCAGATTGCCAAGCCAGATAAAATACCGTTGCACCAAAGGTTTATCGAGGCCGAGGTCGCGGTTCAGCTTTTCGACATTTTCGGGCGTGGCGTAGCTGCCCAAAATCGCTGTGGCCGGATCGCCCGGGATCATCGACATGATCAGAAACACAATCACGGTGATCCCGAACAGCACGGGAACGGCGGAAATGAGACGTTTCAGGATGTAGCTGCCCACGGGTGCTCTCCCCTCTGGCTGGCGTCAAAACAGGTGTCGGCTAAGCGTCGGCTTCCCGTCGGACTTTTGTCGGGCACGGGAAGCCGGAAGGGACCAAGAAGAGTCCGCAACGGGGTTTTAGAAGATCACTCTTTGGTCACGTTTTGCAGTTGCAACAGGAAGGAGGGTTCGAGTGAAAAATTCCCGACCCGATCCGTCGTCACGGCATTCTGTTTCCAGTTGGCGACAAAGACCCACGGGGCGTCCTCTTGCACAATCGCCTGCATCTCTTTGTAAAGCGCGGCACGTTCTTCCTGATCGGTGGAGACACGGGCTTTCTCCAGAAGCGCATCGACTTCGGGATTGGAATAATAGCCGGAGTTGAAGCCGCCCTTGTCGGGCCATGCTTCGGTGCGCAGCGCGAGGAAGGGCAGCGTGTCGGGGTCATTGGTCATCCACGCCATTTCGGCCATATCGGCCTTGCCCTCAAGACCGGGATTCACCTCGCCAAGGAAGGTATTCCATTCATAGGTTTCGATCTTCACATCAAACCCGACCGCATTGAGATCGGCCTGAATGGCCGTGCCCATCGGGATCGGGTCCAACATGCCCGAACCGCCTTCGGTCACATAGAAGGTGATCTCGGGAGACTCGACGCCTGCTTCGGCCAGAAGGGCCTTGGCCTTTTCCGGATCATAGGGATAGGGCGAGAGATCGTCATTATAGGCCCATGCAAATGCGGGCGGGGTCGGACCGGCAGCGACGTCGGCAGTGCCTTCGAGCACGTCGTTGACCAGAGCCTCTTTGTTGATTGCGTAATTGGCGGCCTGACGCACGCGCACATCGGCAAAGGGGCCTTCCTTGGCATTGAGGATCAGGAACCACAGATGCGGACCTGCCTGTTCCACGATGTTGAAACCTTCTCCCTGAAATTGTGACAGGGCGGTGGGCGGCACTTCGACCATCATGTCGATTCCGCCTGCGAGCATTTCGGCCACGCGGGTGTTGGCATCGGTGATGGGGCGGAAAACGACCGCTTCGGTGCCCGCTGGATCGCCCCAGTAGTCGGGGTTCTTCTCGATCACCACCGCTTCGTTGGAACGCCATTCAGCGAACTTGAAAGGGCCGGTGCCTGTGGGGTGGCGACCGACATCCGCTCCATATTGCGCGACTGCGGCGGGGGAGATCATCAGCCCCGTGGGATAGGCGAGGTTCGAGAGGAACGGCGCATAGGGGCCGTTCAGTTTGAACGTTACGGTGAGATCATCCACCACCACGGTTTCTTCAATGGCCGAGAAAAAGAAGGCCAGCGGGAAGGGCCCCGTGTTGTGATGGGGGTGGTTCTCGTCAAGCATCCGGTCGAAATTGAATTTGACCGCCTCCGCGTTGAACGGCGTGCCGTCATGGAAGGTCACACCTTCGCGCAGGTGGAAGGTATATTCCGTGCCATCCTCGGAAATCTCCCAGCTTTCGGCCAGCCCCGGCGCAACTTCCAGCGTGCCGGGGGCATATTTTACTAGGCCCTCGTAAAGGTTCACCAGAATGCGGAAATCGTTCACTGCCGTGACCGCTGCCGGATCAAGCGATTTGGGTTCGGCGATCTGGCCGACGATCAACACGCCTTCGGGGGTTTGGGCCATGGCTGGAGCCGTGGTCATGAATGTGCCGGTCAACAATGAGGCGGCTGCCGTCGCTATCAGGCCGCGGCGTGTCCAGTTTATGAGGTCCATCTGTTGCACTCCCTGCTTGTCGGATGGGGTATTATTGGAATCAAATTTATCACGATAATTTAATTCGTCAATTTATCATGATAATTATTGAAGCTTTATCCGGTTTGTGCCGAAATAGGCGGCACAACCATCGTGAAGGATGACGACATGACTTTTTCCCTGCTTGTAAGAGACCCCGAAACCGGCGCACTTGCGGGAGCGGCGGCAACGGGAAGCCTGTGTGTCGGGGGCTGGGTGCTGCGCGGTGATCTGCGTGCAGGCATGTCAGCCTCGCAGGGTGCGTCGCCTTCAAGTTTTTGGGGAGAGGATGTTCTGCGGTGTATGGCGGAAGGACTTCCGGCAAGACGTGCTGTTGCAGAGGTCGTCGAACGGGATCGCAATCGGGAGGACCGGCAGCTCTCCGCGCTGGATGTTGGCGGGCAGGGGGCGGCGTTTACCGGCGCGAACAACGGTGACGAAAAGGGCGCCTTGATTTTTCCCAACGGAATTGTGGCCGGTAATATTCTTGCAGATGCCAAGGTGCTTGTGGCCATTCGGGACGGCTACCTTGACGCGCAGGGGCCCTTGGGGCGCCGGATGATTGCCGCGCTGGAGGCTGGACGTGCTGCCGGTGGAGACAGTCGCGGGTTGATGTCTGCAGCACTGCTGGAGTTGCGCAGGGATACGGCTCCGCTGACGCTGCGTGTGGACTTTCATGAGAGCGATCCGCTGGGTGCTTTGGTCGATCTCTACGCGCACGCGACCTCTGGTGAATATGCCTACTGGGCGCGACAGGTTCCCTCTCTTGACGATCCTGAACGTGGGCTGGATTGAGATATCCTTTCTCTACCTGCCCGTCTCCAAAAGTTGGCAGGCTGCCCGTGGGCGGTGTTTCGCGGGCACGGACGCAGCGGAGCCTTGGCATCTTTGAGGCTGCGCGGCATAGTGGCGGGGCAATTGACTGACGAGTGGCCCATTTGACCCATCCCTATCAAGATAGTCCGGCACGGAGTTTCTGGCGCAGTGGCGTGGTTGAGGCGGATCGTTGCAATTGGCCGGAGATTTACACGCCGAAGGTGCGGATCACGCGGGATACTTCGGTGGCCACGGCAGGAAGCTGTTTTGCCAAGCATATCGGCCGGTCTTTGCGCCTTGCGGGGGGCAATGTGCTGGATGCCGAACCCAAGCCGGAAGGTATGAGCACGGCTTTGGCGCGGCGCTTTGGATATGGGGTTTATTCGGCGCGTTACGGTGATATCCATACGGCGCGGCAGTTGCGTGAACTGCTGGAGGATGCGCAGAGCCTGCATGTGGACGAGCGCCTGTTTCAGTGCCATGCGGGGAAGTGGTTCGATGCGCTGCGCCCTGATGTAGAGCCGGAAGGTTGCGTGACCTTGCAAGAGGCGGTGGAACTCCGGCGGGAGCATCTGGTGCAGGTGGCCGCGCTTGCGCAGGTGGCGGATGTGTTTGTTTTCACGCTGGGGGCGAGTGAAGGGTGGGTGGATCGCGAGAGCGGGCGCACGCTTGCCTTCGGGCCGGATGTGGTCGCGGGGAGCTATGATCCGGCGCGCACCGTATTTCACAACTTCACCTATGACGAGATCCACGCCGATCTGTTGCAAATCCTGCGGCTCTTGCGCGGGATGAACAAGGAGGCGCGGCTGTTGCTCACCGTGTCCCCCGCGCCTTTGGGGGCCACGGCTTCGGGTCAGCATGTTCTGGCGGCGAACAGCCATTCGAAAGCGCTGTTGCGTGCGGCGGCGGGTGCGATGGCGGACAAGTATAAGGCGGTGGATTATTTTCCCGCTTTCGAGATTGTCACCACTTGGGCCGCCCCCGAGGCGGCATATGCGCCGGACCTGCGCTCTGAGCGGCCCGAGATGGTCGAGACGGTGATGCGTGTTTTCCTGACGGCACATGGTCTTGCGGCGGAGGCCGGACCTGTGGGCGAGGGGGAGGGCGTGGAGAGATGAGCAAGCGTCTTTGTGTCCTCGGAGATGACCGGTTGTTCGCCTGTGAGGCCGCGCAGCGTGCGGCGCGCTGGCCGGACCTGTCGTTCGAGCGGGTGCAGGAGGATATGGGTGCCGACCTGATGACTGGCTATGATGGTTTTGTGATTTCTGGGCTTGGGATTGCGCCGATCGTGGAGATATTTGGGGAGCTGTCCTGTCTGGATATGCCCTCTGTCGAAGATGCCATGTCTGCACTGGATGCGGAGCGGCCCTTGGCCTCCACCGCCATGCTGCGGGCCTATACGCGTGAGCGGCTGGAGGCGACGCAGGCGGTCGCTGTGGCGCGACAGTTGCGTGTACAGACCGAAGCGCCGATCTTCCTTGCCAGCCTGCCGCGCCCTTCGACGCAGGCCCGCCAAACCGGCGGGAGGGAGACGGAGCTTGCGCAACTGGCGGCGCGGGGTGACGGGCCTTTTGTCTCTGCGTGGTTTGACCGGATGGCGGGGGAGCTCTGCGCCGACATCGGTGTGCATTTCCTGCCGCAACCAAGGATGAGCCTGACGGCGGACGGGATGTTCACCAAAGAGGATTATGTCAGTCCCCGCAGCACGACGGGCGCGGGGGAGAACGCTGCGCAGGTCAATGCGGAGTTTGCCTGTTTGGTGATCGATCAAGTGGCACATGCCCTGAAAACGTGCAGTCCTGCGTGAGCCTCGGGCGAATCTCTTGCAAATTTGATCAAAATATTTTCAGGATCATTCTCAGGCTTTTCACGATAGGCTCGGGTTATCCGTTGGTTGTGAAAGGACCACGACCACAATACGTTGCGCGGCGTTTTGCGGGGTCTCTGGCTTGGGCCTTTCAGGAAATGCCTTAAACACCCCGGCCAGAGGGCCGGTCCGGGAAGGGAAGACAGTATGGCCGCGAGCGACAGGCTCCGTCGATTTTTCCGCTCTGAGCGAGGCGTTGGCGTCCTGCTCGTTTCACCGACCGCGCTCTATGCGCTTCTGCTGCTGGCCATTCCTTTGGCGGCGGTGGTTCTGATTTCGTTCTGGACCCAGACGGGCGTGCGCGATTTCGACACGACCTTTACGCTGGCCAATTACAAGGAGGCGCTGACCGATCCGCTTTACCGCCAGTTGATGCTGCGCTCCCTGATGGTCTCGGGACTTGTGACGCTGATCACGGTGCTTCTGGCCTTTCCGATTGCCTATTTCGTCTCCTTCGGGGTGAAACCGGAGCATAAGTCCCTGTGGATTTTCCTCATCACCATCCCGTTCTGGACCTCCTACCTGATCCGTGTGTTCCTCTGGAAAGTCATTCTCGGCTATAACGGGGTTCTGAACTCCGGCCTGAAAGTCGTTGGTTTGATTGAAGAACCTCTGTCTTTCATTCTCTACAACGTCAATGCGGTGATCCTGACTCTGGCCCATGCCTATGCGCCTTTCGCGATCCTGCCGATTTTCGTGGCCCTCGAAAAGATCGACCGCTCGCTTCTGGAAGCTTCGCGTGATCTGGGAGAGAGCCGGACCATGACATTCCTGCGCGTGACCCTGCCTCTGGCGGCCCCCGGTGTTGTGGCGGCTGTGTTGATCGTCTTTATCCCGACCATTGGCGACTATGTAACGCCGCGGCTTGTCGGCGGGCCGGGAGGTCTGATGATCGCGAATATGATCCAGACCCAGTTCCTGCGCCTCAACAACGCACCATTGGGGGCGACTTTGGCGGTGATCGCCATGCTGATTGTGGCGGTGATTGCCGTTGTGTTCCTGATCCTCGGCAATCGTGCCGCAGGTGGCAAAAAAGGAGGTCGGACATGAAAACGCTCAAGGTCTATGCGATCTTCTACCTGATCTTCCTTTACGCCCCGATCTTCCTTTTGCCGCTCTTTGCGTTCAACAGCTCGACGATCATCGCCTTTCCGCTGGAGAGTTTCACGACCGAATGGTTCACCCAGCTTCTGACGCTGTCCGAGATGCATGGCGCTTTGCTCAACTCGCTCAAGATCGCCGTGATCTCCGCACTTCTGGCTACCACCTTGGGCATTTTCGCGGCGATGGCCGTGTCGCGCTACAGTTTCCCCGGACAGAAAGGCATCATGGGATTTATCATGCTGCCGCTGGTCCTGCCGGAGATCATCGTTGCCGTGTCGCTTTTGATCGTGATCCTGCGCATCGGGCTGGACACCGGCGCATGGTCGGTGATTGCGGGACACACGCTCATTTGCACGCCCTTTGCCATTGCGATTCTGCAATCGGCCTTCGCGGCGCTTGATCCCGCGCTTGAAGAGGCGGCCTATGATCTGGGCGAAACACCTGTCTCGACCTTTCGTCTTGTGACCCTGCCGCTGGTGATGCCGGGGATTATTTCCGCGCTGTTGATCTCGTTCACCATTTCCATGGACGAATTCATCATCGCCTTTTTCCTCACCGGCGCAGATCCGACGCTGCCGGTCTATCTGTTCTCCATGCTGCGGTTCCCGAAGCTGCTGCCTGCGGTGATGGCTCTAGGCACCATCCTGGTGGTGTTGTCGATCCTGCTCATCACCATCGCCGAATATTTCCGCCGCCGGGGCGCCAAGCGCACGGGCAATGACACCGGGGGCTTTCTTTGAAAATGGCTGACATGACTGCTGATACACCGCTGATTTCGCTGCAAAACATCAACAAACATTACGGCGATTACCATGCTCTGCGAAATATCAATCTCGACATCCGCCAAGGCGAGTTCTTTTCGCTTCTGGGGCCGTCCGGTTGCGGCAAGACCACGCTTTTGCGCACCATTGCGGGGTTTGAGGACTACGATAGTGGCTATGTGACGATCACGGGACGCGACATGCGGGGGGTGCCTGCGAACAAGCGCCCGACCAATATGGTGTTCCAGAGCTACGCGATCTTTCCGCATCTCTCGGTGATTGAAAACGTGGCTTTCGGGCTGCGCAAGGCGCGTATGTCCAAGGCGGACAAGACACAGGCCGCAGAGGCGGCTTTGGAAATGGTTGGGCTCAAAGGCTACGGCCACCGCGCGGCCCATGCGCTCTCTGGCGGGCAGCGCCAAAGGGTGGCTCTGGCGCGCGCGCTGGTGTTGAAGCCCAAGGTGCTTTTGCTTGATGAGCCGCTCTCTGCGCTGGATCGCAAGATGCGCGAACAGATGCAGGTGGAACTGATCAAGCTGCAACGCGAGGTGGGTATTACCTTTATCCTTGTGACCCACGATCAGGAAGAGGCGCTGGTGATGTCCGACCGGATCGCCGTGATGTTCGAGGGCGAGATCGCGCAATGCGATGATCCCGAAGTGCTCTACCGCAATCCCAAATCGAAACGGGTGGCCGATTTCATCGGGGTGATGAACTTCCTGCCCGCCACGGTGCGCGAGGAGGGCGGGCGCTATATCGCCACAATCGCAGGGCTTGGCGAGACGGAGATTTCAGAGGCGCAATGTCCCGGCGGCGTGCCTGTCGGTGCGGCAACGGTCGGGTTTCGACCCGAGACGCTCACGCTGCTTTATGAGGGCCAGAGCGCGACCCACCGCGAAGCGCCGGCCATGATTGATGAAGTGGTCTATTACGGCGATATGACCTATTACGACGTGCGCTTTGACGGGGTGGACCATCCTGCGCGGATTTCCATGCGCAACATCTTTGGTCGTGATGTTCTGGCGGTCGGGACACAGGCGCGGGTGAACTGGTCGCCCGGTGCTCTGGTGGTGTTCGAGCAAAGCGCATAACGCGATGTGAAGGCATGAGCGGGCAGGGGTGAGGCGGGATCGCCTCTACCGTTGCAGCGCCTTTGTCACAAAGCCGGTGACAGCCCGTTCCAGATCGGGGATTTTGCCGGTGCCCAAGCTGCGATTGACCTCTGCATGGCGATAGGCGGACCCGTCGAAAACCGTGACCTCCGTCCCGTTCCCGCGTGCCAGAGTGGCGAAATTCGACATGGCCATGCCGTGACCGCGCACCTTGGAATAGATCGCCAGAACGGGCGGCAGGTTGCGGGCAAGGCTATAGGCCGGTGAGAGCGTGCCCCATTGCGAGCGGTCCTTGAAGGCGTGGCGTGTGCCCGTTGGCAGGTGGCCATCATGGGCGCGGGACAGGGTGACGAGATCGACCGCGCCGGTGTCATTGACGATCACGCCCGCAGGTCGCGGCATCCAGCCGGTAAGCGTCGCCATCGCCGCCAGATGTGCGCCCGCCGAGTGGCCCATGATAATCGTGCGCTCGGGCGCCGCGACATTTTTAAACGCCCAATCAATCGCTTGCCGCACGGCCCTGATCTGACCGGAGACGGGCGTTTTCGGTAGCAGCGGATAATCGAGAGAGATGAAATCCAGATTCATGGAATTGAACCAAGCGGGTTTCGCCCCCACCGCCTTGCGCGAACCGGAGCGCCACGCGCCGCCGTGGACATAGATCACCGCACCGCGGGCTTGGGTGGCAGGATAGATGTCGAGCTTGTCCGCGCCGTAGCTGTGCGTTCGGGATTTTGGCGCGGCCCTTGCCCCCAATGGCAAGGCGGAAGCAAGGCTACCGGCGACAAAGGTTCTGCGGCTTATGGTCATGAAGGCACCTCATTTGTCTTGCGGGATCAGTCCCAATCCGCGCAAGTATATGCCGATTCCACTTTCCAAAAGGTCTTCAGGCGGAAACGGACAGCGCGCGCCGGGGGTGCCTCGGGCGAAGAGTTCCACCACCCCGTGCGACATGGCCCAGATATGGGCCGCGACCATCTGCGGCGGGGGGCGGTGTGCTTCGGGGATTTGTTTCGACAGATCCTCTGCGGCGCGTTCCAGCACGCCTAAAGCGCGGTCGGCCACGGCGTGCAATTCCGGTGTGCGCTGCATCGAGATGCCGGATTCGAACATGGCCACATAATGCCCCGGATATTTGCGGGCAAAGGCCAGATAGGCGCGTCCCACTGCCTCGAACGAGGCCAGAGCAGAGGGTTGACCGCTGTCATAGGCATAGGCGAGCAGGTCTGCAAAAACCGCGAAGCCCTGCAGGGCAATCTCGGCAATCAGATCCTCGCGCCCCTCGAAATGGCGATAGACGGCCGCAGGGGTCACGCCCGCCGTTTTAGCCGCCTCGGAGAGGGTGAACCCTGTCGGACCCTTTGCTTCGATCAACACCAAGGCGGCGTCGATCAGAGCCTGTCTCAGATTGCCGTGATGGTAGCCGCGTTTGCTCATAGGCGTGCACCGTCTCGTTTATTCGTCTTCATCACCGGTGATCAAAAGCGCAGGCCCGTCGACGATCTTGTCGTCGATCTCGCCAAGGTTGTCCTTGTTCTTGCCCTTGTAGTCGATCTTGGTCAGCACGGAACGGATCGCATTGAGCCGCGCACGGTATTTGTCATCTGAGCGGATCACGGTCCAGGGCGCAAAATCGGTGTGGCTGCGCTCCATCGTCTCTGCGATGGCTACGGTATATTCGTCCCAGCGCTTGAGCCCCTCGACATCAATGGCGGAGAGTTTCCACTGTTTGAGAATGTCCTGTTCGCGCGCGAGAAAGCGTTTGAGCTGTTCTGCACGACCGACATTGAGCCAGATCTTGAAAAGCTGGATGCCTTCGGAGACGAGCATATCCTCGAACTCGGGCAGTTGGTGAAAGAATTTCTCGCGCTCCTCGTCGGTGCAAAAGCCGAAGACCTTTTCCACCACGGCGCGGTTATACCACGACCGGTCGAAAAGCACGATTTCGCCCTTGGTCGGCAGGTGGTCGATATAGCGCTGGAAATACCATTGCCCCTGTTCGCGTTCGGTCGGTTTCGACAAAGCCACCACGCGGGCCGAGCGCGGGTTCAGATTTTCGCGGAAACGCTTGATCGTGCCGCCTTTGCCCGCCGCATCGCGCCCTTCAAAGACCACGACGATCCGTTTGCCGGTCTTGCGCACATCGGCGAGCATCTTGACCAACTCGCGTTGCAGCGATTCGAGTTCGTCCTTGTAGTCGTCCTTTTTCATCCACCGGTCATAGGGGAAGGAGGGCGACAGGATTTCTTTCTTGCCACCGTCTTCCACGGCTTTGCGGATGGATTTCGGGGCGTCCTTCTCGAAGAAACGGGAAATGGCACCGTCGAACGGCAGATCGGAGGGCTTGTCGGGCATGGCACGTCGCTTTCCGTGTTAATCTGTTTAACACTATGGGGTTTTTCAGCCGAGGTTGCAACGTGCGGCGGCGCGCTGCACGGCACCGACCACCGCATCTGTCGCAACGTGATGGGGCATGTGGCCGATCCCCTCAAGGCGGGTGAGGTGGTTACTCGCCACTTTCGCGTCAAAGGGCAGGGCGTGGATGACATCGGGGACGATCTCGTCCTTGGTGCCGTGCAGGCTTTCGACGGGCAGGGTGAGCTGCGCATATTTGGGCACCATAGCGGCCATTTCGGCTTTGAGCGCGATGCGTTGGCGTGCGTTGAGGCGATGGCGGACGGGATAGATGGCCTTGCGCGGCTGGAAGTGGTCGGCATAGCCTTCGGGCACGTCCTGAGGCGCGAACACGCCGGCCAGTTGTCGCTCGATGATCCATTGTGGTGTGAAGGCGTTGACAAACTCCGCCGCCCACCAGCCGATCACGGGTTTGGCCAAGGTGCGATGCAACAGGGGATGGCCGGTTTCCCAGTCGTGACTGGGCGCGGAGACCAGCACCAGTGCTGCGACCTCATTGGATTGCAACGCCCATTCCAGCGCTACCGCCCCGCCATAGGACTGCCCCAGAACAATCGGGCGGCGGCTGTCGAGTTGCTGCACCGCCTGACGGAGCACGCGGGCTTGGGCACTCAGAGTTTCGTCCTTCATCCGCGGGCTGTGGCCGAAGCCGGGGCGGTCGACCACATAGACGCGGAACTGTGCGGCCAGCGCGGGAGCAAGGCGGAAATTCATGTCATAGGTCGAACCTGACGCACCATGAACAAGCACCACGGACGGCGCGTCTTTTTCACCATAGCTCTCGACATGTATCACCGCGCCGGAGGGGGTCTTGACCAGATCCCCTCTGCGACGGGTTTTCATCGCCCGCACAAAGGCGCGGTTGCTTGTAAGATGGGGAACCTCTGCCTTCTGTCCGGCGTTGCGGGGGAAACCCATCCGGCTCAACTCCCGATCTTGTCCAGATCGTAATAGGTGGTCTGGTAAATTTCGTTGATCCAGTTGCCATACAAAAGATGCGCGTGGGACCGCCAGCGGTTGATCGGGCGCAGCGCCGGATTGTCATCGGGGAAATAGTGTTTCGGCAGGATGATCTCTTTTCCCGCCTCCACATCCCGTTGATATTCCTCAAGCAAGGTGCCCGTGTCATATTCGAAATGGTTGAAGATATAGAGCGCGCGATGCTTGGGGTCCTGCACAAGGCAGGGACCGGTCTCGTCGGAACCCAGAAGCGGAATGAGGTCCGGCACGGCGTCTATCTCGGACTGGCGCATCTCGGTCCAGCGGCTCACAGGGATGTAGCACTGATCGGAGAACCCGCGCAGATAGGGGGAGTTCGGCGCAAGATTGTCCTGCTGGAACAGGCCGAAAGCCTTGTGCTCCAACGGATATTTCTGCACGCCGTGGAAATGGTTGATCATCGCCATGCCGCCCCAGCACACGCCGAAGGTGGAATGCACATGGGTCTGGGTCCATGCGAAGACCTCTTTGAGTTCTTCCCAATAGGTGACCTCGTCGAAGGGCAGATGCTCGATCGGGGCGCCGGTGATGATCAGCCCGTCGAATTTCTCGCCGGAGGCTTTGACCGCGTTAAAGGGGCGGTAGAACTGCTCCATATGTTCGGCGGCGGTGTTCTTTGTCTGGTGCTCGCTCATGCGGATCAGCTGGAAATCGATCTGCAAGGGCGTGGCGCCGATCAGGCGGGCGAACTGGTTCTCCGTCTGGATTTTCTTCGGCATGAGGTTCAAAAGCGCGATCCTCAAAGGCCGGATTTCCTGCGATTTTGCCCGACCTTCGCCCATGACCATGACGCCCTCGGCGGAGAGCACGTCAAAGGCGGGAAGGGTTTCGGGCAAGGTGATGGGCATTTGCAGGGTCCTTTTGGCAGAGGGGGTTTGATTTAGGTCTGTTGCGGGCGTTTATCAAGCGCGGCAGCAATCAGGGCGGAGAAATCCTCGGGGCCTTTGATCTGTTTGACATCCTCGTAGTCCAAGGTGATGCCCCAGTTGCGTGCCATAGCCTCATAGCGCGGCTGGCGATGGTTGAGCGCGCGCGCATAGGTGTAGCGGATGAAATCATCAGGGTTGACCGCATCCTCGGCAACGCCCTTCTCTGCGAGATATTCCTGCCAGATCGCGGCGAGAAACTCCGGCTGGTAGGCCATGGGTTTCGGGGCCTTGTCGAAACGGCGGATCAACTCTTCGGTATGGGCCTCGGTGCCCTTGAGCCACACGAGAAGCGAGTCCTTGGCAAGCGATGTCAGGATCGGGTCGTCGGGATTCTCGGGGTCCACCCATTCACAGATTGAGCCGCCCGTGTCGCAGACAAAATGCGGGTAGCCGTAGAGAGACTGGGCGCGGGTGATGAAGTGCCCCGTGTCCAGAAGTGCGGCAATTTCGGCCTCTTGGAACAGGCTCTGGCGGCGCTGGAATTCGGCAATGGGAATGCCGCCCTGCGCCTCTGCGCCGGGTTTGCCGAGGAAATAGGAGACAGGGGCGAGATTGTCGAAGCTGATGTTCGACTTGATATAGATGCTGTCCGAGAGGAATTGCTCGCGCAGGAACGGTTCGCGCATGGCGACTTTTTTCAGATTGTCATCAATGGCTTCGCCCAGATACCGCGTGCCGATACGGTAGTCGATGGAGTAGTGATACCATGTGCCCGTGTCGCGCAGCATGTTGGAAATGACGGTCTTTCCCAGCCCCGACATGCCGAAAAGAATGAGGCGCTTGTGCGCCGCGCCCTGCCAATCCTTGGCTGTTTCGTATTTCATTGGTCTTGTCCTGTTCATCGGGCCTGCTGGTCGGGCAAAGTGGTGCCACGGCGCGCCGGTTCTCGCAAGCGTTAAAGCCTTTTGCAAAGCTCTACCTTACCGGTTTTCGGGCTAGGCTTATGCGGCGTTCCGGCTCTTCAGGCGGCGCAAAACACGTCCGTCGATGACCAGAAGCCCCAGCGCTATGAGGCCGAAACCGAGATAGGCCTGCGCAGACAGGCTCTCGCCCAGCACAAGCGCGCCCAGTGCGATGGAGACCGGCGCGACGATCAGCGTGGTCAGTGACGTGTTCCCCGCGCCTGCGACTTTGATCACCTTGTAATAGATGATGTAGGTGAGGCTTGTGGACATAACCGCAAGGTATAGTAGCGCGCCGAGGGTTTCCGGTTGGAGCGACACGGGCGGAAGGCCGGAGCCGATCAGCGCCACGGGCAAGGCGAGAAGTGCCGCACCTGTGAGCATCCCCGCGGCGGCCACTTCGGGGCGCAGATCGGAGAGCAGAATCCGCCCGACGGAGTTCGACAGCCCGTAACACATGGTCGCGGCGATCATGGCAAGCTGGCCCAAAGAGGTCAGATTAAAGCTCTTGAGCGCCTCGGGCCCGATCACCGCGATGATGCCCGAAACGCCCAAAGCCACGCCCGTGCCCTTGCGCAATCCGAGTTTTTCATCGGCAAAAACCAGTGCGGCAAAGAGCACGCCGAAGATGGCTGTGGAGGCGTTGAGAATGCCTGCAAGCCCCGAGGGGATGTGGTGTTGTGCCCATGAAATCAATAGGAAAGGCACGGCGGAGGTGATGCTGCCCACAAGGACAAATCGCCAGATATAGCGCGACAGAGGCGGCACGGGCAGCCCTTTGAGCAGGACATAGACCCATAGCACAAGGGCCGCGATGCTGACACGGCCCGCGACGATCCATGTGACCGGAAGCTCGCGGATCAATATGGCAACCGCGAGAAAGGAACAGCCCCAGAGAAAGCCCATAACAAACAGGCCGACCCAAGCGGCGGGGGTGATGGTCTTTTGTGGGGCCATGATGTCGTCCTCCTGCATGTGGCGGCAATCTCTCCCGAACGCGGTGGCGAGGCAAACCGGAATTTGTGCAAAGCCACATCACGGTTCCTGATCTATGGGACGAAATCGCTGTCGGAATGCTGTCGGAAAAGTGTCGGACTTCTGTCGGGCCACATGAAAAAGGCCCCGCGCGAGGGCAGGGCCTTTCGAGATCTGTGTGAAACCTGACGGATCAGAACGTGTGCGACAGTTTCAGGCCGAAGCCGACAGCGGTGTTGTCTTCGAATTCCCCGCCGAGTGAAGTGGTGGCATCGCCAACCCAGACATAGGAGACACCACCGGAAATCGCGGTCTGTTCGGTGACGTTATATTTCAGACCTGCGGTGATGGATTTGTAGCCGTCACGCGGGGACAGATTGCCCGCGGTGTCAGTCGAGCCCAAATAGGACTTTTCATAGCCAACGGAAAGCGAACCGGACCATTTGTCATTAAATCGACGACCGACACCGAGGCTGTAGGAAATCGTGTCGTTATCGTGATCAACAAGATTGTCGCCGACGATCAGCAAGTAATCATCAGGTGCAATTTCGGTTTCGGTCCATTCCGCCCAACGCGCCGAGAACATCAGCAGCGTATCAGCGGCGATTCCGGTCTGGAAATTGAAATTGACAGACTTTGGCATCGTCACGGGCAGGTCAGATGAGTTTGCGCCTAGAGCGGAAACTTCGTCGGCGGTAAAGTCGATGTCGATTTCGGAACTATAGGTCAGGCTTGCACGCAGGGCGATGTCTGGAATTTCATAGGCCGCGCCGACAATATAGCCCCAATCCGTCTCAGAGCTCGTGTTCATTTCATAGAACTTCGTGCCGCTGCTGTAGAGTTCAACCTCCCCCTCGGAGCGCAGAACCCTTGCGCCACCGTAAACCGAGAAATTTTCGTTAAATTTGTAGCGCAGCAACGCTGTGATCGATGAGGTGGTTACTGAGGCATATGAACCTGCAATCGGGTAGGATGCATCCGATCCGTAGTCGATGTCAGCGCCATAAGGCTGGTCGATGATGAGGGCCATCGAGAGTTGGTCTGACAGATCGCGCTTATAGGCACCGGAAATCTGTGTATAGGAGGGGGTCACATCTCCGGATGGTAACTCACCCGCGAGTGGATGATTAAAGGCCCCCGACACATCCGGACTGACCGAGCCAAAGCTCAGTTCGACATAGGTGCCGTCTTCGAACAGTGGTGAAATAGACATGCCGGAGCGATCCATGCCGCCTGCATATGCGCCTGTTGCGCCAACCGCGAGACTCGCGGCCAGTAGTGTTGTGTTTTTCATGATCTCCATCCCTGACGGGCACCGGGCCCGCTTCTCCTAGATCTGTTTATTGTCTTGGTGAGCGAATTTTTGCTCTTATTGTCCAATCAGCCTAAGCTGCGACAAGATTTCAAGCAATTCTGACGCCGCGTCATGGTTGCAAGGAGGAGATCATGGTTTTTCTGCATCACTAGGGGCGTGCGACGCGGGACATGCGGCGATTTTCAGCCAATATGTTGATGTAATTGGCAGAAAAAATAATCGCCGCGCCGAGGAACACCCAGATGTCGAGGCTCTCGCCATAAAAGACCATACCGATGACGGCGATGACCGGAAGGCGCAAAAAGTCGATTGGCGTGACAATCGAGGCGGGCGCGAGCGACAGCGCTGTGGTCAGACAGAAATGCGCGCCAAGCCCTGAAACGGCCACGACCGTCACCCACGGCAGGTCGATCCAGCGCGGCAACACCGCATGTCCGTCCGCCAGCGCGCAGATGAGGCCGAAGCCCAGTTGCAGCGTGACCATCCAGAACATGATGCCGAGGATCGAGACATGGGCGGTCAGGGTCAGCCGCTTGGTGAACAGCGCAGAGGCGGCAAAGCCCAGAGCGCAGAGCATGGCGGCGACCAACCCGACCGAGAGCGCCCCGCCGAAGGGACGCGCGACGATCAGGATGCCGATGAAGCCGAGCGCCGAGGTCATGGCGCGGGTCGGGGTCATTTTCTCGCCCAGAAAGACCGTGGCACCGAGGCCCACGAGGATCGGATAGGAAAACTCCAGCGCGAAGAGTTGCGCCATCGGGATGAGCGTGAGTGCATAGAGCCAGAGGTTTTGACCTGCGAAATGCCCGAGGTTGCGCCCGACATGCAGAGCCATGGCCTTGGGGCGGAACTCTTTGAGGCGGCGCTGGGCAATCCCGATGGCCAGCACGATCAGCAGGCCGATGAACGAGCGGTAGCCGAGGATCTCGAACGTGTCGAGATGATCCGCCAGTTGCCGCCCCGCCACGGCCATAGAGGAAAACCCCAAGAGCGCACCGCTCATCCAGAGCGCGGCTTTGATCGGCTGGCTTTGCGTGCTCATGCAGAACTCTTGCGAAAATCACGGGCCATATGACCGGTTACGCGAAACCAGTCGGAGCTTTGCGTGCGCTCCTGATGGGCCTGAAAGGCGGCCTCGCTGCGGAACACTTCGGTGACGTGGAATTCGGTGGGGCGCACCTCGTCCTGCCACAGGTCGAATTGCAGGCATCCGGGTTCGGCGCGCGACAGGCGGATATGCGTGGGCAATAGCGAAAGCACCCCGTCCACCTCGGACGGCGCACAGGTCATGGTGCCTGTCAGCAGAATTTTACTCACCGGATGCTCCTCCTTCATCGGTTTCTGTGCATAGCGTTTCGGGGCCCGTCTTGGCAAAAGAAAAGGCGATCTCACGGAGGAGACCGCCTTTGCGATTTTGTGGGAGGGACCCCCGCGAGTAGGGAGGGCTTACTCCAACTCGATCGTGCCCGGCGGTTTCGAGGTGCAGTCGTAGAACACGCGGTTCACGCCTTTGACCTCGTTGATGATGCGGGTGGAGGTTTCGCCCAGGAATTCGTGGGTGAACGGGTAGTAATCCGCCGTCATCCCGTCCACGGAGGTCACCGCGCGCAGGGCCACGGCAAAGTCATAGGTCCGCCCGTCGCCCATCACGCCCACGGTGCGCATGGGGAGGATGGCGGCGAAGGCCTGCCAGATTTCATCGTAAAGCCCGTGTTTGCGAATCTGGTCGATATAGACCGCATCCGCCTTGCGCAGGATTTCGAGTTTCTCGCGGGTGATTTCTCCGGGGCAGCGGATGGCCAGACCCGGACCGGGGAAGGGGTGACGCCCGATGAAGCTGGCGGGCAGGCCCAATTCGTGACCAAGCTCGCGCACTTCGTCCTTGAACAATTCGCGCAGCGGTTCGACCAGTTTGAGGCCCATTTTCTCGGGTAGACCGCCGACATTGTGGTGCGATTTGATCGTCACAGAAGGGCCGCCGGAGAAGGAGACCGATTCGATCACATCGGGGTAGAGCGTGCCTTGGGCGAGGAATTCCGCACCTTCGATCTGGTCGGCGTATTTCTGGAATACGTCGATGAACAGTTTGCCGATAATCTTGCGCTTTGTTTCCGGATCGGAAACGCCTTCCAACTCACCGAGGAAGAGATCGCTCTCGTCGGCATGGATCAGGTTCAGATTGTAATTGTCGCGGAACATGGCCACGACCTGCTCGGCCTCGTTGAGGCGCAACAGCCCGTGGTCAACAAAGACACAGGTGAGCTGATCGCCGATGGCTTCGTGCAGCAGGATGCCGGTCACGGAACTGTCCACGCCACCCGACAGCGCACAGATGACTTTCTTGTCGCCCACCTGCTCGCGGATTTTCGCAATCATTTCCTCGCGGTAGGCGCCCATCGTCCAGTCGCCCTTGAAGCCTGCGAGTTTGACGAAATTCTCATAGAGCGTCGCGCCGTTGGGCGTGTGGTGCACTTCGGGGTGGAATTGCACGGCGTAGAAATTGCGTGCCAGATCGGCGGTGATGGCGAAGGGCGCACCCGGAGAGGTGCCGTAGACTTCAAAGCCCGGCGCGATTTCGGCAACGTGGTCGCCGTGGCTCATCCAGACCTGTTCGCGGCCGGTGCCGTCCATGAACCAGCCGTTGAGGAAATCGGCCTGTTTGTCGGTGGGCGTGACGTAGGCGCGCCCGAATTCGGCGGTGGCATGTTCGCCCGCTTCCACGCGGCCGCCCAGATCATGCATCATGACCTGTTGTCCGTAGCAGATGCCAAGGATCGGCACGCCCATCTCATAGGCGGCTTTCGGCGGGCGGGGGCTGCCCTCGCGCATCACCGAGTCGGGGCCGCCGGAAAAGATGATCGCTTTGGGATCAAAGGCTTTCAGGCTGTCGTCGGTGACTTTCTGATAGGGGTGGATTTCGCAATAGACGTTCAACTCGCGCAGACGCCGCGCGATGAGCTGCGTCACCTGAGAGCCGAAGTCGATGATGAGGAGGCGGTCATGGGATGTCTGGGTCATGTTCCAGCGTTTATGCGGGAGTGCGCGTTCAGGCAAGATGGATTCCCACCTCGGAGGGCCGCAAAAGTGCAATAAAAAGGAAAAGCCCCCGTTTGCGGAGGCTTTGGGCAGGGCTGTGTGCCTGTTTGCGCTCTGTTGCGTGGGGAAGCACGGCGGCAGGCGCGGGACCGGCGCGGGGATTTGCGCGACTGTTTCGGGCTCAGGCCGTGCGCTGTTTTGGCGGCAGAAGGCGTGCCTCGCCCATCACGGCGATCAGCAGTTCCACATGGCGTTTGACACTATAGCTGGCATCGCCCGCGCGGCGGGTTTCTTCGAGACGGGCCTCCTCCTCGATCAGCGTGGAGAGGGCGCGTTCCGGTGAAGGCGTGGTCAGGCTGCGCGTCAGCCGTTTGAGATCACGGTTGCGATTGTAGTCATTCAGCCCGAACCGCGCGGCGCGGATCAAAAGGCGGGGGCGGCGCAGGGTGTTCAGCAGTGTCGTGATGTCCGTCATGGCAAGGTCTCCTATTTGGGCCTGATCCGGTCCTGAGGCGCCTGTGTCCCGCGTGGGGATGTGTGGCGCGTTCGGAGCGGTGGGCGTCGTTACAGGATCACTTTTGCACGGCACAAACCCCTGTTGCGTCGCGGCTTTGTCCGGCGCACGGCGGGATGTTTGGTTGTTTATAATTTGGAAACAATAATGACCAAATGATGGCGCGGTTAACGAATGAGTAACCACATCAACTCAAGGTTGTTGCAGGGATTCGCGGTTAAATACGGCAAAAGCCTGCAAAAATCCGGGGGATGAGTGATCTTTTGCGGAAGCTGCCAAATCTTAACCGTGTCCTGAATGGAAACAATGAAGTGAGTGATCCGGGGGAAATATGTTGGAAACGATGAAGGGAACGGGCGGCAGGTCAGAGGCTTTGCCGCGCTGGGTGCCGCAAGAGGCAAAACGCTATCTGGCCCATACCGAATGCGGAGATTCGATCCGTGAACTGGCCCGCAGGGGCGGCTGTGCGCCCTCTACGGTCATGCGACAGGTGCGCAAGCTGGAACAGAAACGCGACGATCCCTTGGTGGACGAGGCGCTGGAGGCATTGCGGGGGCTGGCTCCGGATGACGCCCGCGCCGAACGCTCTTTGAAGCCTGAAAGCGAGGACACGGATATGATGAGCAAGCACACCGATTTTGACATGCCGAATGGACCGGCCCCTGTGGATGACGCCACCATCGCGCGCGAAGCTCGCCGTATCCTGCGCCGCCTGTCGGAGCGGGGGGCCTGTCTCGCCGTGGCCAAGGATATGGAGAAAGCCGTGGTGGTGCGCGATTTGCCGGACGGGCGGACGAGTCGCACGGCGGTGCTGGACCGGTCTGTGGCACAGGCGATGGCGCTCAAGGACTGGATCGCGGCCCATGCCAAGGGCAAGATCACGCGCTATACCATCACAGCGGCGGGGCGGGCGGCGTTGCGGCGTTTTCTGGCCGAAGAGGAAAGCGCGCGGGCCGGATTTGCCGAGGCCCCTGCACGGTTTGGCGATCTGGACCCTGCCTATGATTTTCGCGCCGGACTGTCGCAAAACGCACGCGGGTCAAAGCGCATCCGCTATGCGGCGGCGGAAAGTCCGATTCTGGTGCTGGCGCGGCATCGGGAGAAGGACGGCAAGCCCTTTTTATCCGCAGAACTCGTCGCGGCGGCAGAGCGGCTGCGCGAGGATTTTGAACTGGCGCAACTGGGGAAGGGGGCCGCGCCGGAGTGGGAACACTACCTGACAGGCAAGGCGCAGAAAACGGTTGATGCCGATGTGAACGGCTTCGGACCGGAGGCGGCACGGGCGCGGGTGGCGGCGGTGTTGCTGGACCTCGGGCCGGGGCTTGGCGATGTGGTTTTGCGCTGTTGCTGTTATCTCGACGGGATGGAGCAGGCGGAAAAGCGGCTTGGCTGGTCGGCGCGTTCGGGCAAGATCGTGCTGCGGATCGCCTTGCAACGGCTCAAGACCCATTATGACAGGGCAGGGTATTCGACTCTGATCGGTTGACTGTGTCATTATATGAAGTTGTCGGGTGCGGGCTTTCTGATTAGATAACATGATCGAACAGGAGGCCCGCCGATGCTCACACTCAGACAGATGACCTATTTTGTGGCCTTGGCCGAGCAGCGCAGTTTTTCGGCGGCGGCCGAGGTTGTGCATGTGACCCAACCGGCCTTGTCCCAGCAGATCAAGGAGATGGAAGCCACGCTTGGCACGCGCCTTGTGGAACGTCTGCCCCGTGACATCCGGCTGACGCGGGCGGGGCAGGTGGTGTTGGAACGCTGCCACGAGATTCTCGCCATGACCCGCAATCTGGAGGCGGAAATCCGGCTGTCCAAAGGGCTGACGGGGCGGCTCACGCTGGGGGTGATTCCGACCATTGCGCCCTATCTTCTGCCGCGGGCGCTGACGCGGATCAAATCCGCAGCGATTGATCTCGACATGCGGGTGCGCGAGGCGCAGACGGCGGAGCTTGTGTCCTCGGTGCAAAACGGAAAGCTGGACGCGGCGGTGATTGCTTTGCCTCATGACACCGGCGGGCTGATGGCCCAGCCGCTGTTCACCGATCATTTCCTTTTGGCCGGATCGCAATCGCGGATCGAGGCGCTGACCGCCCAAAGCGCACCGCGCCCGACGGACCTGTCGCCGGATGCGCTGTTGCTCTTGGACGAGGGGCATTGCCTTGCCGATCAGGCGCTGGATGTCTGCGGGCTGAAACGGACGCGGCAGACGGTGGATCTCGGGGCCTCTTCGCTGGCCACGCTGTGCGGGTTGGTGGCGCAGGGATTCGGCCTGACCTTCCTGCCGGAGATTGCGCTGTGTTCGGAGATGGCCGCCAGCCCCGATATGGCCGTGCTGCGATTCCCCGAACCGCAGCCGGAACGCACGGTGGCCTTGGTGCGCCGCCAGTCGACGGAGGTGAAGACGTGGTTCAACGAGCTGGCCGTGCTGCTCACCGAGGCGGGCGAGGAACTGATGGTCGCGGCGCGTGCGCGGGCGTAAGACGCGCGTGGCTGGGGCTGTGACGGGCGGCGCAGCTATGCGTCCTGCGTAGTGCCGGTATGCGGTGGTATTCCGAAATCCTGAAATGCTGCACATGCAAAAGGCCCGCAGGATGTCCCGCGGGCCTTTCACTGTCTCGGATGCAGGCGCGGTTTACGCGACGGCTTCGGCTTCTTCGCCTTTGAGCCACTTCATCACGTTTTCCGGCGAGGACACACCATAGGGATCTTCGGGGTGGTTGTCGCTCAGGCCCGGCTCTTCGAACCATGCTTCGATCACACCGTCCTTGACGACAGCGGCATAGCGCCAGGAACGCAGACCGAAGCCGAGGTTGTCCTTGCGCACCAGCATGCCCATGCGGCGGGTGAATTCGCCGGACCCGTCCGGGATCACCTGAACATTCTCAAGCTCTTGATTCTGCGCCCATTTGTTCATCACAAAGCTGTCGTTCACGGACATGCAGTAGATCGCGTCGATGCCTTGTTCCTTGAATTCCGGAAAGCCTTTTTCAAAGCCCGGAAGCTGGTAGGTGGAGCATGTGGGCGTGAAAGCCCCCGGCAGGGAGAAGAGCACAACGCGTTTGCCCGCGAAGTAGTCGGAGGTGGTTTTGTCTTCCCATTTGAACGGGTTGTCGCCGCCGATGCTTTCGTCGCGCACGCGGGTGTGGAAGGTCACTTCAGGCAGTTTGAAACCGGCTTTCATCATATTGCTCCTTGGATTTCGCCCCCCGAACGGACGGGGGCTTCATTCTGTCCGCGCATCTTCTAGAGCGATTCTAAACAGAGCATCAATGCAGTTGCGGCGAAACAGACGGGCAGGGCGGATTTTGCGGATTTTTCGAGACATTCGCGGGCAGGTTGCCTATATCGTAACCCAGATTTAACAGAAGGCCCCGCCATGCGTGATCTCAAGATCCCCGACCAGCGTCATCCGGAAAAGGCGCATCGTCCCGACAACGCCCAGCCGAAAAAGCCTGACTGGATCAGGGTGAAAGCCCCGACCTCCAAAGGATATATGGACACGCACAAGATCATGCGTGAGCATAATCTGACCACGGTCTGCGAAGAGGCGGGCTGTCCCAATGCGGGCGAATGCTGGTCTCAGGGCCATGCCACCATGATGATTATGGGCGAGATCTGCACCCGTGGCTGCACCTTCTGCAACGTGGCCACAGGGCGGCCGGATACGCTTGATGTGTTCGAACCGGGCCGTGTGGCCGATGCGGTGAAAAAGCTGGGTCTCAAACACGTCGTGATCACTTCGGTGGATCGTGACGATCTCGAAGATGGCGGGGCGGAGCATTTCGCCATGACCATTCGGGCCGTGCGCAAGCGCAGCCCCGAGACCACCATCGAGATTTTGACACCGGATTTCCTGAAATGTGCGCCTTCCGCGCTGGAAACCGTGGTCGAGGCCAAGCCCGATGTGTTCAACCACAACCTTGAAACCGTGCCCGGCCTCTATCACGAGGTGCGCCCCGGTGCGCGCTATTTCCACTCCCTGCGTCTTTTGCAGCGGGTCAAGGAACTGGACCCGACGATGTTCACCAAATCCGGCATCATGGTGGGTCTGGGCGAGAAACGTGCGGAGGTTTTGCAGGTCATGGACGACATGCGCGCCGCCGACATCGATTTCATGACCATCGGGCAGTATTTGCAGCCGACTCCGAAACACCACGCGGTTGCGGAATTCGTGACGCCGGAGCAGTTCAAAAGCTATGAGAAAGCCGCGATCAACAAGGGCTTTCTGATGGTGTCTGCCACGCCGCTGACGCGGTCCTCCTATCATGCGGGCGATGACTTTGCCCGTCTGCGCGAGAACCGGCTGAAGAAACTCGGTCAGGCGTAAGATTTGAAAACCTTCGAGATTTTCCTTGGCACCCAGCCGGGGCTGGAGCCCTATCTTCTGGCCGAGGCTGTGGAGGCGGGCTTTCCCGCGCCGCAGGCCGTGGGCGGGGGTGTGACCTTTGAGGGCACATGGGAAGACGTGTGGCGCGCCAATATCTGTTTGCGCGGTGCCGCACGGGTTCTGGCCCGCATCGGCAATTTCCGTGCGCTGCATCTGGCCCAGCTCGACAAACGCTCGCGGAAGTTTCCGTGGGGCGAGGTGCTGCGCCCTGATGTGCCGTTTCGGGTCGAAGTGGCCACGGGCAAGCGCAACAAGATCTACCATGCGGGCGCGGCCCAAGAGCGGATCGAGCGTGCCATCACCGAAGAACTCGGCGCCCCTGTCGCAGCCGATGCGCCTGTGGTGCTCAAGGTGCGGATCGAGGATGACATGGTGATCCTCTCCGTCGATACCTCCGGCGAGGCGCTGCACAAGCGCGGGTTCAAGGCGGGTGTGGGCAAGGCCCCGATGCGCGAGACCATGGCGGCGTCTTTTCTGCGTGCCTGTGGTTATGAGGGCACCGAACCGGTGCTGGACCCGATGTGCGGTTCCGGCACCTTTGTGATCGAAGCTGCCGAAATGGCGCGCGGGTTGATGCCCGGTCGCGGGCGCAGCTTTGCCTTTGAGCATCTGGTGGGCTTTGACGCGGGTGCTGTGCAAAAAATCAAGGCGCTGGGCCGGTTGCGGAACACGGAGTTGCAGTTCTACGGATCGGACCGCAATGTGAATGTGATCGGCATGGCGGGCGACAATGCCACGCGGGCCGGTGTCGCGGATCTGTGCCACTTTACCCCCACGCCGATTTCGGCCCTTGAGCGCCCCGAGGGGCCAGCGGGTCTGGTGATCGTCAACCCGCCCTATGGGGCGCGGATCGGGAAAAAGCGTGATCTTTTCGCGCTTTACGGCTCATTCGGTGAGGTGATGAAGACGCGGTTTTCCGGCTGGCGTGTGGGCATGATCACCTCTGACCGGCAGTTGGCGCAGGCCACGGGGTTGCCGTGGTTGCCTGTGGCGGCTCCGGTGGCTCATGGCGGGCTGAAGGTTACGCTGTTCCAGACCGCGCCTTTGGGCTGAGCCGGAGCGGCGTTTCGCCATTTGAGGCAAACTGTGCAAAAATACGCGGCCATGTGATCTCCCTCAAAGTCGGGGCACGACCCTCATGTTATATTTGGAATATAGCAATTGAAGGGGGTCAAATGCAGCAGAAACCGAATTGGGATGACTACCGATTTGTGCTGGCCGTTGCGCGGTCGGGGTCCGTGTCAGGAGCTGCACGCGAGTTGGGTGTGAACCATGCCACAGTGCTGCGCCGTGTCGCGGCCATCGAGAAATATCTGAATGTGGAACTGTTCGAGAAATCCGTGCGTGGCTACGAGATTTCCCCCGAAAAGCTGCGCCTGATCGAAGCCGCCCGCGAGGTGGAGGCCGCCGTCGGTGCGGTGGAGCGCATGGCGCAGGCGGGAGAGGCCCCTCTGGCGGGGATCATCCGCGTGACCTCGACGCATACGTTTTGCCATTCGGTCCTGCCCGCCATTCTGTCGCGGCTCACCGCACAGGAGGAGGGGCTGTCCTTCGAGCTTTTGTCGGCCAACGGGTTGATGGACGCCTCGCGGCTTCATGCCGATGTGACCGTGCGCCCGACCTACAAGCTGCCTGATGATCTCCACGGCGATATGGCCGCGCAGATGGGGTTTGACTTCTATGCGCGCGGGGCGGATGTGCCGGAAGATCGCTGGCTCGGTCTGTCAGGGCCGATCGGACGGTCGCATCCGGGGCAGAAACTGCGCGAGGAGCTTGAGCGGCGGCATGTGCGTTTTATGGCGGCCTCGGACAGTTTTCTCACCCTGCGGGCCTTGGCCGAAGAGGGGATGGGGCGGGTGATGCTGCCGAAATTTCTGGGCAATGCCTCTGACAAGCTGGTGAGGGTGACGCCGGTGCTCGATGTGCCGCCCGTGCCGATCTATGTGGCCTCGCATGTCGATCTGGCCGATGCGCCAAGGCTCAGACAGGCCCGCGCGCGGATCGCGATGGCGTTGGAGGCCGAGGAGGCGATGCTCTTGGGTGGTGTGCTGTCGTAATTGGCGCGGGGGGCGTCAGTGCTGGATGCGGATTTTCGTCTGGCGCTCCACCTGCATCCAGTCGGGCAGGCCGATGGTCTTTTCCACCACGACCAAGGCAATGCAGGCGGCGATGATGGCAAAGACGAATTTCACCCGCTTGGCCGAAGGCGGGTTCTGCGCCCAGCGTTTGGCGCGTAGCAGCCAGCGCAACTGGTTCACGCCGCACCCTTTCCTGTCGCGTCTTCGTCGTCAAAGACCACAGAGCCGATGAAGGGCAGATTGCGGTTGGCCTGTGCAAAGTCGATACCGTAACCCACGACAAAGGCATCGGGGATTTCAAAACCGGTCCATGTTGCCTTGAGATCGACCTCGCGGCGCACCGGTTTGTCGAGAAGCGCGATGGTTTCGATCTTGCGCGGGTTGCGAGATTTGAGCAGCTTCATCACGGCGGACAGCGTGTGGCCCGTGTCCACGATATCCTCGACCACCAGAACATCGCGCCCTTCGATGGGGCCGCGCAGGTCCTTGAGGATTTTCACCTCGCGCGAGGATTCGGTGGAGTTGCCGTAGGAGGAGGCTTCCAGAAAATCGACCTCCACATTCATGTCCAGTTCGCGCACCAGATCGGCGATAAAGACGAAAGAGCCGCGCAACAGGCCGACAACCACGAGCTTGTCCGTGTCCTTGTAGGCGTGCCGGATGTCTTTGGCGAGGTCCTCGATCCGGGCGGCAATCGTCTTGGCCGAGATCATGACATCGATATGATAAGGTCTCTGCGTCATGCTGTCCCCTCTTTGCACCCTTGCATTTTCCGTCCTTGCCGTAGATGTATCAGCCCAAGCAAAGACAGACCAGAGATCATGCCGACGCATCAGGAAACAAAACACCTCCCGTTCAGTGCCGATCAAATGTACGCGTTGGTGGCGGATGTCGAGAATTATCCGAAATTCCTTCCGTGGAATGCCGCGGCACGGATTCGGTCGCGCACGGATATGGGCGATCACGAGTTGATGCTCGCCGATCTGGTGATCTCGTTTAAGGTCTTCCGCGAGAAATTCGGCTCAAGGGTCAAGCTCTATCCCGAAGAGCGGCGCATCGACACGGAATATCTCGACGGGCCGTTTCGCTATATGAAAAGCTGGTGGAAATTCACGCCGGCGGAGGATGGCGGCTGTGACATCGAGTTCTTTGTCGATTTCGAATTCAAGAACGCGATCCTGCAAGGTGTGATCGGCATGGTGTTCAACGACGCCATGCAACGCATCGTGCGCGCGTTCGAGCGCCGCGCGCAGGAGCTTTACGGGTAAGGGCGTGATCCCTCACAACAGGCGGATCACGAAAATCACCGTCATCACTACGCCCACGGCGACGATGAATAGTTTGAGCCTCTCGGTGTTTTTGATGCGGCGGGCGAAATGCGCGCCGAAAAGCCCGCCCGCGATCATGGCGAGGGCCAGCACGGCGGCAAAGCGCCAGTCGATGACGCCCGCGACGATATAGGTCACGGCGGAGACCAGAGACAGCAGCACGGAGAGCGCGTTTTTCAACCCGTTCATGGCGTGCAGGTCGGTGAACCCGATCAGCCCCAGAACCGCCAGCAGCATGATCCCCAGCCCGCCGTTGAAATATCCGCCATAGATCGAGACCAGAAGCAGCGCGAGTGCCGCCCCCATCGGACCGAGCATGGCGCGGGAGAACAGGCGTTTGATCAGGCGCGGCCCGCCCGCAAAGAGCAGCGTGGCCAGCGCCATGAGGGCCGGAACAGCGATCAGGAAGGTGTCGTTGGGCGTCACCAGAAGCAACAGTGCGCCCAGCACGCCGCCCAGAGCCGAGAGTGCGATCATCCGGCCTGCGGGCATGTTCTGCGTGGTGTGCAGGTCATGGCGATAGGCCCAGACACTGCCCAGATAGCCGGGCAGGGCGCTCAGTGTGGCGGTGGCATTGGCGGAGACCGCAGGCACGCCCACAAAAATCAGCGCAGGCAGGGTCAGAAACGTCCCGCCGCCTGCCACGGCATTGAGCGCGCCGCCCAGAAGTCCGGCGACGATCACAACGATCAAATCAAACATGGCTCTCCCCCCAGTTTGTGCGGCCTGCTCTCCTGGCGGCCTATGGTGTGTCCGGTTTACAGACCGGCAATTGCGTCCTGTATCATCTCCAGCGCGGTGGTGATGGTGACGCTGCGCACCTTGTCGCGGCCCAAGGCACCGAAGTCACAGGTTTTTACCGTGGTCTCCCGCCCCGTCAGCGCCAGCCCGAAACAGACGCGGCCCTCGGGCTTGTGCTCCGATCCTCCCGGACCTGCGATGCCTGTGACGGACACGGCCACGCCCGCCGCAGAGCGGGCCAGTGCACCCTCGGCCATTTCGCGGGCCACCTGTTCGGAGACCGCGCCGAATTCCGTGAGCGTGGCGGGCGAGACGCCCAGCATCTCGTGTTTGGCGGCGTTGGAATAGGTGATGAAGCCGCGATCCACCACATCGGAGGAACCGGCGACTTCGGTGAGGCTGCCGATGATCATGCCGCCGGTGCAGCTTTCGGCGGTGGCGATCAGGATGCCCTTGGCGCGTGCGGCGGCGAGGGTGGCTTCGGCCAGATCATAGGGGATGGCGGTGCTCACCGGATCACCCCGTGATACAGCCCCGCCATGACCACCACGACGAGCGCGGCAAAGACGCCTGCGATCACGTCGTCGAGCATCACGCCCAAAGCATCCCCGCGCCGGTCGGCCCAGCCGACAGGGCCGGGTTTCCAGATGTCGAAGAGGCGGAAGGCGAGAAAGGCGGTGGGCCATGCAGGCCACAAGGCGGTGGAGGGGGCCCCTGCCATCGCCGAGCCGATGGAGACCGGAATAAGCGCGATCCACATGCCGACCAGTTCGTCGATGACGATTTCGGACGGGTCGTGATTGTCGGAGCCGCGGGTCATTTCACCGGTGGCCCAAAGCCCCGCGATAAAGGCCACAACCGTGCCGACCAGCACACCGGCCACTCCGAGCGTTTCATGCAGAATCCAGAACAGAGGCACGGCGGCGGCAGAGCCCCATGTCCCCGGTCCGGGTTTCATATATCCGGTCCGCGCCATCGTCGCGATAATTTCGGCAAAGGGATTCATCTCTTCTCTCCTTATGGACGGATCAGGGCCGCCGTGGCCAGCGCGGCGATGCCCTCTTCGCGGCCTGTAAAGCCCAGACGTTCGGAGGTTGTGGCCTTGACCGACACTTTCTCTACATCAACGCCCATGATCTCCGCCAGTGCCGCGCGCATCGAGGTGGCATGTGGTCCCACCTTGGGCTGTTCGCAGACCAGAGTCACATCGCAATTCATCAGCGCGTAGCCCATTTCGCGGGCCAGAGTGATGGCGTGGCGCAAAAAGATATGGCTTTCGGCGCCTTTCCATTGCGGGTCGGAGGGGGGGAAATGCTGGCCGATGTCGCCACGCGCCAGAGCGCCGTAAATCGCATCGGTCAGAGCGTGCATCCCCACATCGGCGTCGGAATGGCCCTGAAGGCTGCGCCCGTGGGGGATTTTGACGCCGCAGAGCCAGACATGGTCGCCGGTGCCGAAACGGTGCACGTCGTAGCCGTTGCCCAAGCGTATATCCATCAATGTGTTCTCCTGTCCTTGAGGCGCTGCCGCCTCCGCCTGCCGGAGCCGCAAAAGCGTTTCTGCGCGGGCGAAATCCTCGGGGTGGGTGATTTTGAAATTCTCTTCGGACCCTTTGGTGATGCAGACCTTGAGACCTGCGGCGCGGGCCACTTCGACATCATCTGCCGCGTCCCCGTCAAAGCCACGGTGCGCGGTCAGTATCGCATCAAAGGCAAAGCCCTGCGGCGTCTGTGCGCGATAGAGACCGCTGCGGTCCTGTGTGCCGTGGACATAGGCGGGGGAGGCGGTGTCTTGCGTGGAGCCATTCTGCGCCGGACCACCACGCCAGAGCGCATCCGTGACGGGCAGGGCGGGGGCGGCGGCCTTGTGGCTGTCCAGCGCGTCCTGAACCGAGCGGATCACAGAGGCGGGCACCAGTGCACGCGCCGCGTCATGGATCAGAACCCTGTCGATCCCGCGCCCGTCGAGCGCCTCAAGCCCCGCACGGACCGAATCCGCCCGTGTCAGCCCGCCGGAGACAAGCGTCACATCTTCCAGCGTTTGCGCCAGCGCGAGGTCATCGGGGTGATGCACCACAACGATCTGCGCCACATGCGGGCGAAATGCCGCAATCGCATGGTCGATCACACGCAGGTGCCCCCCCGAAGCGCGTGCTCCGAGCGGGTGCCATTGCTTCGGCACAGGCCCGCCTGCGCGGGTGCCGCGACCTGCGGCGACGATGACGGCTGCAATCTGTGTCATGTCACTTGGGATAATCGGTGGGGCGCAGGCTTGCAATGCGCTGTTTTTCACCGGTCAAATGATGAAATTTTGTGCACAGGGTAGGTTTCGCCGCATTTTTGAACGAGAACATGGCTCCGCCCTTTGCGACTCGTTGCCATGAGGGCTACCTCTATTCGAAATGCTCAAGGATTAATCGCTTGCCCGTTCGTTTGGCGAAACTCGCACTGGACCCCCCCGTGTTTCTGGCCCCTATGGCGGGGATCACGGATTTACCCTTTCGTAATCTTGTGGCCTCTTTCGGGGCCGGTCTGGTTGTATCCGAGATGGTCGCCTCCCATGACATGCTCAACGCCCGCCCCGGATCGCGGGAGAAGGCGGAGCTGGGTTTCGGGGTGGAGAACACCGCCGTGCAACTGGCCGGACGCGAGGCGGAGCCGATGGCGCTGGCCGCGAAAATGGCCGAGGACAATGGCGCACAGATCATTGACATCAACATGGGCTGCCCCGCGAAAAAGGTGGTCTCCGGCTATTCCGGCTCGGCGCTGATGCGTGATCTGGACCATGCCCTGACGCTGATCGAGGCGGTGGTGGGCGCGGTCTCTGTGCCGGTGACGCTGAAAACGCGGCTGGGCTGGGATGATGCGCTTTTGAACGCGCCGGAGCTGGCCCGACGTGCCGAAGCGGCGGGCATCCGGATGATCACCATTCATGGCCGCACCCGTTGCCAGTTCTACAAGGGCAGCGCCGATTGGGCGGCGATCCGTGCGGTGAAAGACAGCGTGACGATCCCCGTGATTGCCAATGGCGACATCACCTCTGCGGATGCGGCGCGTCTGGCGCTGGCGCAGTCCGGCGCGGACGGGGTGATGATCGGACGCGGTGCGCAGGGCCGGCCGTGGATTTTGGCGGAAGTGGCGGCGAACCTGACCGGACAGCCCAAACCCGACCGTCCCGAAGGGCGCGCTTTTGCCGATATGGTCGGCGGGCATTACGAGGCGGGGCTGGGCTTTTACGGCAGCGATCTTGGCGGGCGCGTGATGCGCAAGCACCTCGGATGGTACATGGATGAAATCGGCACACCCGCAGAGTTGCGCCGTCGGGTTCTGACAGAGAAAACACCGCAAAAGGTGCTGTCCTTGCTGCCGGATGCCATGTCGGGAAATTTCACGGATACAGAGGGATATGCCGCATGACGGAGATGACGGATTCGCGTTTTGATATGCTTTGGCCCTCCTTGCCGATGCCCGCGATCATGGTGGACGCGGAGAATCTGATCAATGAGGTGAACTCTTCGGCAGAGCTGTTTCTCAACGCCTCCGCGCGCTCCCTTGCCGGCGCGCCCGTGTTTGACCGGCTGGCCATTGATGCCCCGCTGGAAGAGGCCTTCGGGCGGGTGCGGCGGGACAGTTCGCCGATGTTCATCAACAATGTCGATGTCTCCGGCGGTAATGCAGCCCCTGTGCAATGCAATATCCAGATCGCACCGCTGCAAGGCATGGAGGACTGGCTCATCCTGATGATGGAGCCGCGCCAGATTGCCGACCGGCTCGGGCGTTCACATCAGGTGAAGACCTCAGCGCGCTCGGCCATCGGCATGGCGGAAATGCTGGCCCACGAAATCAAGAACCCGCTGGCGGGGATCACGGGGGCGGCACAGCTTTTGTCGATGAACCTGTCGCCGGAAGATCTGGAACTGACCGATCTGATCGTGGCCGAAAGCCGCCGGATCGTGGCGTTGCTGGAGCAGGTCGAGCAATTCGGCAATCTGCGCCCGCCTGCGAAACGGGCGATCAACATTCACGACCTTCTGGACCGTGCCCGCAAATCCGCCGAACTGTCTTACGGCGCGAATATGAAATTCATCGAGGAATTCGACCCCTCGCTGCCACCGACCTTTGTCGATGGCGACCAGATTTTGCAGGTGTTTCTGAACCTGATCAAGAATGCCTCCGAAGCGGCGGGCAAAGAAGGCGGGGTGATCCGTCTGCGCACCTTCTACGACCTGTCGCTGCGGCTGCGGCGCAAGGACGGAACAGGTGCTGCGCTGCCCTTGCAGGTGGAGATTGTCGATGATGGTCCCGGCCTTCCGGCAGAGATTGCCGCGGATGTGTTCGAACCCTTCGTTTCGGGACGCGAGAACGGCACCGGACTGGGGCTGGCGCTGGTGTCCAAGATCATTTCGGATCACGAGGGCTGGATTTCGGTCGACTCGACGCCGGGTAAAACCGTGTTCCGCCTGTCGCTTCCGGTCGCACCTCGGGACGTTGTGGCGGCGGACGAGGGCTGATGCGTTATAAAACTGTAAAGAACCCCGAAGAAAAGGGGATGCGTGACAGGTTCGGGATGTTCCCTGATCCGGCGCGCAACTGACAAGGAGAGAAAGACATGGATGGCACGATCCTCGTCGCTGATGACGACCGCACGATCCGCACCGTTTTGACACAGGCGCTCACCCGCGCCGGATGTAAGGTGCACGCGACCTCGTCTCTGGTCACGCTGATGCGTTGGGTCGAAGAGGGGAAGGGCGATCTGGTCATTTCCGATGTGATGATGCCCGATGGGAACGGGTTGGAGGCTTTGCCGAAAATCGCGGAACTGCGTCCCGGCCTGCCGGTGATCGTGATCTCGGCGCAAAACACCATCATGACCGCCATTCAGGCCGCCGAAGCCGAGGCGTTCGACTATCTGCCGAAACCTTTCGATCTGCCCGATCTGATGAAACGCGCTGCCAAGGCTTTGGAGGTCAAGCGTCGCGCCAATCCGGCGCCGTCCAATGCCAAGGCCCCCTCGGAAGGCCCGAAAGAAGACCTGCCGCTGGTGGGGCGCACGCCCGCCATGCAGACGCTCTACCGTCTGGTCGCGCGTGTGATGAACACCGATCTTCCGGTGCTGATCACAGGCGAGAGCGGCACGGGCAAATCGCTGATCGCGCGGGCGATCCACGACTTTTCCGACCGGCGCAACCTGCCGTTCGTGGTGGTTTCGGCCTCCGATCTGGCGACGATGGAGGGGCCGGCTGCGGTGATTTCCAAGGCCAAGAACGGCTCGATCCTGTTTGACGAGGTGGGTGATCTCGACGAAGAGGCACAAGCACGGATCGTGCGGATGCTCGACAGTTTCACCGACAACGGCCCGCGCATCATGGCCAGTTCGCAGGCCAATCTGGCGGCGAAGATGGAGAGCGGGGCTTTCCGTCAGGATCTGTTCTACCGTCTGGGCGGGGTGACGATCTCTGTGCCGTCCCTGCGCGAACGTGTCGATGACATTCCGCTTCTGGCGGAGTTCTTTTTGTCGAAAGCCGAGCGCGACGGCCTGTCTGCACGCCGCTTTTCCAACGAGGCGATGGAGCTTGTGCGGGCTTACAGCTGGCCGGGCAATGTGCGGCAGCTGGAAAACACCATCCGCCGCCTGATCGTGACCTCTCCCGAAGAGGAAATCACCCGCGCCGAGGTGGAAATCGTCTTGGGCAACCAGCCCGCAATGGAGCCGCTGCAAGGCGGGTCGGAAGGCGAGAAGCTCTCCTCCTCCGTGGCCAAGCACCTGCGCCGGTATTTCGATCTGCACGGGGGTGTTTTGCCGCCGCCGGGTCTGTATCAGCGGATTTTGAAGGAGGTTGAGCAACCTCTGATTGAAATCGCGCTGGATGCGGTTGGCGGAAATCAGGCAAAATGTGCCGATTTGTTGGGGATCAACCGCAATACCTTGCGTAAAAAAATCAATGACCTCGATATTCAGGTGACACGCCGTCGTAAATTGATGTAAAAAAGCCACATCCGTGGTGATTTGGGCGCAGTGACGTGGAAAACACGCGCTTGCGACCTCTTTGCAACGGATGCCCCTGCGTCCCGGTTCACGAGCCCGCGCATGGGCTTGGGTGTGATCGAAACTGAGACGAGGCCCTTCGTGGCAGAAAAAGCCTTGGCACAACGGATTGGCAGGCAGAGCTGGAACCGGCTCATGCGTCTGCGGCGGCAGCGTCGCTTGCAGAATGCTGCGACCTTGGCCGTGTTCATTCTCGGGCCGCTTCTGGCTGTGCTCACCTTCCTTGTGTTCGGCCTGCTCGATCACGGCCCCGAATCGCGCATGTTGCGTTCGGTGCTTCTGGCCGATGTGGTCTATGTGCTTCTGGTCGCCGGTCTCGTTGCCCAGCGGATCGCGCGGGTGATTGCCGCGCGGCGTGCCCATTCCGAAGGCTCGCGTCTGCACCTGCGCCTTTCCGGCGCCTTTGTGATGCTGGCGCTGATCCCGACCGTGATGGTGGCGATCTTTGCCGTGGTGACGGTGAATTTCGGGCTTGAGGGCTGGTTCTCCGACCGCGTGCGCAATGTGGTGGGGTCTTCGCTGGAAGCGGCGAAAGCCTATGAGGACGAACACCATGACGGGCTGTCGGAAGACACCCGTGCGCTGGCCAGTTTCATCATCGACCGCCGCCGGCAGGTGACGATCCTGCCCGACGGGGCGCTTCGGCAGGTGCTCAACCAAGGGCAGGGGTTGATCCAGCGCGGCTTGCGCGAGGCCTATGTCATCAACCGTGCGGGCGAGATCAAGGCGCGCGGCGAACGCTCTTATCTGTTCGACTATGAAAAGCCCTCCGAAGCGGAACTGGCCCGCGCCGAGAGCGGGGAGCTGGTCCTGATCGACGACTGGGACCGCAACGAATCCCGCGCCTTGCAGCGTCTGGCGGGGTTCTCGGACCGTTATCTCTATGTCACCCGCGATGTGGATGGCAAAATTCTCAACCTTCTGGACGAGACGCAGGACAGTATCGCGCTTTACAACCAGTTGGAGAGTGACCGTGGGCGGCTCCTGTTCGAATTCGGCCTGCTCTATATCGGCTTTGCACTGATCCTCATTCTGGCGGCGACATGGCTTGGCCTGTGGTTCGCGGAACGTCTGGCGCGGCCCATCGGGCGGCTGGCAGGGGCGGCGCAGAAGGTGGGTGAGGGCGATCTGTCGGTGCGGGTGCCCGAAGAAGAAGGTCAGGACGAGATCGCCACGCTGGGGCGGGTTTTCAACCAGATGACCGGACAGGTGAAGCTGCAACATGACGAATTGATGGAGCGCAACGCCCAGATCGAAATGCGCCGCCGCCTGTTTGATTCTGTTTTGTCCTCTGTGACGGCAGGGGTGATGGGGCTGGATTCTGAGGGGCGCGTGACCCTGTCCAACCGTTCGGCGCAGGCGCTTTTGAGCCTTGGCGAGCGCGATGTGACGGGCGAACCGCTGGGCGTTGTCGTGCCGGAATTCTCCCCGTTGTTCGATCTGTTGCGCAAGCAACGCCGTGAAGTGGTGCAGGAAGAGTTGCGGCTCATCCGTTCCGGTGCGCAGGAGAGCCTCTTGGTGCGGATCGCGACGCGGCGGGATGTGAATGGCGCGCTGGAGGGCTATGTGGTTGTCTTCGACGATGTGACCGATCTGGTGAGTGCGCAGCGTCTGGCTGCATGGGGCGATGTGGCGCGCCGGATTGCCCATGAGATCAAGAACCCGCTGACCCCGATCCAGCTGTCCGCCGAGCGCATCCTGCGCAAATTCGGGCGCGGGCTGGATGAGGAAGCGCGGGAGGATTTGGAGCAATACACCTCCGTGATCGTGCGCCAGACCGGTGATCTGCGGCGCATTGTGGACGAGTTCTCGAAATTCGCCCGTATGCCAAGCCCCGAACGGCGCGAGCATGATCTGGCGGAACTGGTGAAGGGCGCGGTGTTGTTGCAGCAGAATGCCCTGCCGGATGTGAAAATCCGCACGCAGATCGAACTGGACACCGCATGGGCGGAGGTTGATGCCACGATGATGGGGCAGGCCTTTACCAATCTGATCAAGAACGCCGGAGAGGCCATCGAGTCGCTTATGGAGACCGGCCTGCCGGAGGGCTATGAGCCGAGTGTGCTTGTGACCATGACCCGCATGGGCAACGAGGCGGTGATCGGGATTACAGACAACGGGATCGGCCTGCCGGAGGATCGCTCGCGCCTGTTCGAACCCTATGTGACCACACGCGAAAAGGGCACGGGTCTGGGCCTGCCGATTGTGAAGAAAATTATCGAGGAACACGGTGGGACGCTGACGCTCACCGATGGGGAGCCGATTGATCCGTCCGGACGGATCGGCGCCTGTGCGACCATTCGCATAGCCTTGATCGAAGAGGTGAATGTCAATGAAAAGCAAGTGCTTGCAGTGTAATGATGAAGTCGGGAGTAAACCATGTCTGATATTCTGATCGTCGATGATGAACGCGATATACGCGAGTTGATCGGGGATATCTTGCAAGACGAGGGGTTCGACACCCGTCTGGCGGCAAATTCCGACGAATGTCTCAAGGAAATTGATGCGGCTGTGCCGGCGTTGATGATCCTCGACATCTGGCTCAAGGACAGCGAGATGGACGGGATCGACATTCTCAAACATGTCAAACGCGAGCATCCCGAAGTGCCGATCATCATCATTTCCGGTCACGGGAATATCGAGATCGCCGTGGCGGCCATCAAGCAGGGGGCTTATGATTTCATCGAGAAGCCCTTCAACATCGACCAGCTTATGGTGGTGATCGGGCGGGCGATGGAAACCTCGCGCCTGCGCCGCGAGAACGCCACGCTCAAACGCTCCGGCTCGGGCGAGGTGGAGATGATCGGCCTGTCCACCGCGTTCAAACAGCTCAAGATCAATCTGGAAAAAGTGACCAAGTCCAACGGTCGGGTGATGCTGACCGGTCCTGCCGGTGTGGGCAAGGAAATGGCCGCGCGGTTTATCCATGCCGGTTCCGACCGCAAGGACGGCCCCTTCATCACCGTGTCTTCCGCCACGATCGAACCGGACCGGATGGAGGAGGTGCTTTTCGGGCGCGAAGGGTCCGAGCGCGGGATCGAGAAAGGGCTTTTGGAAGAGGCCAACGGCGGGGTGATCTATTTCGACGAGGTGGCGGATATGCCGCCGGGCACCCAGTCGAAAATCCTGCGGGTTCTGGTGGACCAACGGTTCAACCGCGTGGGCGGATCGACCACTGTGTCGGTCGATCTGCGGGTGATTTCTTCTACCTCGCGCGACCTTGTGGCGGAAATTGCCGCGGGGAATTTCCGTGAGGAACTGTATCACCGGCTGAACGTGGTGCCGATCGAGGTGCCCGCGCTGGAGAAACGCCGCGAGGATATTCCCGAACTGGCGCAGTATTTCATCGAGAAGTTGAACCGCGAACAGGGGCTGCCGCTGCGCCCGCTGTCGGGTGATGCGGCGGCGATGTTGCAGACGATGAACTGGCCCGGCAATGTGCGCCAGCTCAAGAACGTGATCGAGCGGGTGTTGATCCTTGGCGATAGCACGGGGGAGATCGAGGTCTCCGAACTGCCCGCAGAAGACGGGGTGGACAGCGACGAAGGGCGTGCAGTGCTGTCTCCGGCGATTGCCACTCTGCCGTTGCGCGAGGCCCGCGAGATGTTCGAGCGCGAATATCTTCTGACGCAGATCAACCGCTTTGGCGGCAATATCTCGCGCACGGCGACCTTCGTGGGGATGGAACGCTCCGCGCTGCACCGCAAGTTGAAATCTCTGGGCGTGGTCACAGGCAACAAACAGGGCGGGCGCGTGGCCTATGTGGCCGGTGAGGCGGAGTGATCCGGCACTCTCCGGCAGGCGGTCGGCGCGAGAGCCGCGTTGACGCCTCCGCCGTTAAGTGCGAAGGCTGGTGCGAAGCAACGAAGGTGATGGGATGAAAGTCATCATTTGCGGCGCGGGCCAGGTCGGCTGGCAGATCGCCAAACAACTCTCCTCTGAAAAGAATGACGTGACGGTCGTGGACAACAACCCCGCGCTCGTCCGGCGTGCGACCGACACTTTGGACGTGCAAGGGATCGAGGGCTTTGCCTCCTATCCCGATGTGCTGGACAAGGCGGGTGCGCGGGATGCGGATATGATTATCGCCGCGACCTATTCCGACGAGGTGAACATGGTCACCTGTCAGGTGGCACATTCCGTGTTCAACGTGCGCCGCAAGATCGCGCGTCTGCGGTCGCAAAGCTATCTCACGGCGATCTATTCCGATCTCTACCGCCGCGACCACCTACCGATTGATGTGGTGATCTCGCCGGAAAAGGAAGTGGCCGAGGCGGCGCTGCGGCGTCTTGCGGCCCCTGCGGCCTTTGACACGCAGGCATTTCTGGACGGCAGGGTGCAGCTTTTGGGGATGCTTCTCGAAGAAGACTGTCCCGTTCTCAACACCTCCTTGCGGCAATTGTCCGATCTGTTCTCGACGCTGCGTGCGATTGTCGTGGGTGTGCGGCGCGAGGGGCGGCTTTTCGCCCCTGAGGCCGGAGACCAGTTGTTTGCGCGCGACGAGATTTACGTCTTTGCCCATTCCGACGACATCAGCCGCACGCTGGAGATTTTCGGCAAGACCAATGCGAAACAGGATCGTGTCGTGATTCTGGGCGGCGGCAATGTCGGGCTGGCGGTCGCACAGGCGCTGGAGACCCGCACGGAGCGGGTGCGTGCCAAGGTGATCGAAAAGAACCGCAAGGTGGCCGAGAAAGCCGCAGATGCGCTGGAACGGACCATTGTGCTCAATGGTGATGCGCTCGATCAGGAGCTTCTGGCCGAGGCGGGGATCACGCGGGCGGATGCGGTGCTTTGCGTCACCGATGATGACAAGGTCAATATGCTCGCCGCCGTGCGCGCCAAACAGCGCGGCGCGAAAATGGCGATCTGTCTGGTGAACGACCCGACGCTCGTGCCGATCCTCAATGCGCTCGACATCGACGCCTATATCAACCCGCGTGCCACCACCGTCTCCTCCATCCTGCGCCACATCCGTCATGGCCGTGTGCGCAATGTCTATTCGGTGGGCGATGGCGAGGCCGAGGTGATCGAGGCGCAGGTGCTCTCCACCTCACCGATCTCCGGCAAAAGCATCCGTGATATCGACTTCCCCGAGGGCGTGCTTGTCGGTGCGATCATGAAGGGCGGGCGCTATGTCAAACCGAACGGGGACACGCGCATTGACGAGGGCGACGTGGTCACCATCTTCTCGCTGGCCGATGATGTTCCAGAGGTCGAGCGCCTGTTGCAAGTGTCGATCGATTATTTCTGATGAACCGCTTTTCGCGCATGCCATTCTTTGTCCAGCTGATGCTGGTGAGCGGGGGTACGATGCTGATCCCCGCGCTCTATGCCTTGGTGCTGCGCGACTGGAATGATGCGCGGGCGTTTTTCTATGCGGCAACGCTGTTCACCTCGCTGGCGGGGTTCATCGCCATCGCGCGTTTCCGTCCCGAGGCCACCGAGGACCGCGACAGCCGCTTTGATCGTGATCGGGAGGGGCGAAACCAGCTTTTGACCCTTTTGGGGGCCTATACGGCCTTGCCGCTGATCCTTGCGGTGCCCTTTTCCGAGGCCACGCGCGACACCACCTTTTTCAATGCCTATTTCGAGATGGTCTCAGCGCTGACCACCACGGGGGCAACGCTGTTTGACGATCCGGCGCGGCTTTCAAAACCTGTGCATCTGTGGACGGCACTTGTCGGCTGGATGGGCGGGTTCTTTGCGTGGATCACCGCGGTGGCGGTGCTGGCCCCGATGAACCTTGGCGGGTTTGAGGTGATTTCCTCGCGTCAGGCAGGACAAAGCGATATCCGCGTCTCCCAGATTGCGCGTGTCGCAGCCGCGCCCGAGCGGATGGCACGGTTCACCGCCAAGCTCTTTCCGGTCTATTTCGGCCTGACACTGGCGCTGTGGTTCGCGCTCGCGATGGTCGGCTCACCGGCCTATGTGGCGTTGTGCCATGCCATGTCGGTCATGGCGACCTCCGGCATCTCTCCCGTGGGTGGTCTGACCAATGCGGGGACCGGATTTGTGGGGGAGCTTCTGGTCTTTGCCTTTCTGTTCCTTGCCCTGTCGCGCAAAACCTTCACTGCCGACCAGCCGCGACTGGATGCGCCGCCGCTGTGGCGTGATCCGGAAATGAAGATCGGCCTCTCGCTGATTGTCGTGATCCCGATCCTGCTGTTCCTGCGGCACTGGGTGGGCGTGCTGGAAGTCTCCGGTGACTGGACCTTCACCCGTGCGCTTTCGTCGCTCTGGGGCAGCACGTTTATGGTTTTGTCCTTCCTGACCACCGCAGGGTTCGAGAGCATGGGCTGGGAAGAAGCGCGGCTCTGGTCCGGGCTACAGGCGCCCGGTGTGTTGCTGATGGGGTTGACGATCTTCGGCGGTGGTGTGGCCACCACGGCAGGGGGGGTGAAACTGATCCGGCTCTATGCCCTTGTGCGCCACGGCGAACGCGAGATCGAAAAGCTGATCTCGCCCCATTCGGTTGGCGGTGCGGGGGCAAATGCGCGGCGTATCCGGCGCGAAGGGGCCTATGTGGCATGGGTCTATTTCATGGTCTTCGCTTTCACCATTGCCGCTGTGATGATGATCCTGTCGCTCTTTGGCCTGCATTTCGAGGCGGCGGCGGTCTTTACCATTTCCGCGCTGACCACCACCGGACCTCTGGTCAATGTGGTGGGGGATGTGCCTTTGAGCTATGCGCAGCTCGGGGATCCAGAAAAGCTGATTTTAGCGGCGACGATGGTGCTTGGGCGGCTGGAAATGCTTGCGATTATTGCGCTTTTGAATCCCGAATTCTGGCGGCGTTAGAGGGTGCGACAAAAAGCGTTAGCGCTGAACTGACGCAAATATGCGTCGGGCGTCCTTTAAGCCACGGAAAACTCTGTTGCTTATCTTGACATTCGGTTGAATCTGCGGCGAGGTGGCATCCAAGTGCTGTCGCCCGAGGGACAGCTCGCATCAAAAAGCGCAAAAAAAAGGCAAAGATTATGGCCGCCGATAAACAGAACCTTCAGGACGCCTTCCTTAACCACGTCCGCAAGACCAAAGTTCCTGTAACGATTTTTCTGATCAACGGGGTAAAACTTCAGGGTGTGATTACCTGGTTTGACAATTTCTGTGTTCTCCTGCGCCGCGACGGTCAATCGCAACTCGTGTATAAACACGCGATTTCGACCATCATGCCGGCACAACCGATCAATCTCTACGACGGGGAAGAGGCCTGATCCCAGCGCCCCTTGCATTCCGCACGCTAAGAGTTAAGTGACGAACACCTGCCGTAGTTAACGGCGGGTGTTTTCGTGCGTTGATCCGAAGCATTGAAGGAGCGGCATTTGGCCGAACTTTACGAACATGAGGTGAAGAAAACCCGCGCTTGGGTGCTTCATCCCGACATTACCTCCGACCGCGACCGCCGCGACCCGCAGGCGGGGCTGGAAGAGGCCGTGGCTCTGGCCGCTGCTTTGCCTGATCTCGAAGTGGTCGGTTCCGAGATCGTGCGCCTGCCGAAAATCCAGCCGGGCCATCTGTTCGGCTCCGGCAAGATCGAGGAACTGGCGCAGCGTCTGGAAGCCGAAGAGATCGAACTGGTTCTGGTGGACGGGCCGGTGACGCCGGTGCAGCAGCGCAATCTGGAGAAGGACTGGAAGGTGAAACTTCTGGACCGCACGGGCCTAATTCTCGAAATTTTCTCCGACCGTGCACGCACCCGCGAAGGTGTGTTGCAGGTGGAGATGGCCGCGCTGAGTTATCAGCGCACGCGGCTGGTGCGGGCGTGGACCCACCTTGAGCGCCAACGTGGCGGGCTTGGCTTTGTCGGCGGTCCCGGCGAGACCCAGATCGAGGCCGACCGTCGCGCCATTGACGAACATCTGACCCGTCTGCGGCGTCAGTTGGAGAAGGTCGTCAAGACCCGCGAATTGCACCGCGCCTCGCGCGCCAAGGTGCCGTTCCCGATTGTCGCGCTTGTGGGCTATACCAACGCGGGCAAATCCACATTCTTCAACACGGTGACCGGCGCAGAGGTCTTTGCCAAGGACATGCTCTTTGCCACGCTGGACCCGACCATGCGGCAGCTCAAGCTCAAGGATGCCCACGGGGGCGACCGCGAGATCATCCTGTCGGACACGGTGGGGTTCATCTCCAACCTGCCGACACAGCTTGTTGCGGCCTTCCGTGCAACGCTGGAAGAGGTGCTGGACGCCGATCTGATCCTTCATGTGCGTGACATCGCCAGCGAGGAGAGCGAGACGCAAAAAGAGGATGTTCTGAAAATCCTCAATGATCTGGGCATCAAGGATGACGCGCCCATGTTCGAGGTCTGGAACAAGATCGATCTTCTGGACCCCGAGGCCCATGCCGCGCGCATGGAACGCGCCGAGGCCGAAGAGGATGTCTTTGCCATCTCTGCGGTGACGGGCGAAGGGGTCGAGGCGCTTCTGGCCGCGATTTCCGCCTATTTCGAAGAGGACAAGATTGAACGCGATCTGCTTCTGCCCTATGCGCAAGGCAAGAAACGCGCGTGGCTCTTTGAAGAGGGTGTGGTTCTGAACGAAGAAATGGTCGAGGACGGCTATGCGCTCAAAGTGCTCTGGACGCCGCGACAGGAAAAGAAATTTCGGGAGATGACATGAGCGCCGAGAAAACCAAAACCCCCGCAAAGAAACCGCAGGCCAAGGCTGCGCCGACCAAGGGTGAGAAGGCGCCGCAAAAGCGTCTGTTCATGATGTTGTTCGAAGCCACAGCTGGCGCCAAGACCGGCCTGCGCATGGGCGCACGCCATGCCATTATGGTCTTTATGGTGGCCTCCGAGAAGAAATTCGCCATCGGCAAGGCGTTCAAAGGGCTGGAAGTCACCGGCTGGTCAGGCATGCAGCTCAAGAAGGGTGCGGATATCACCGGACAGAAGCGTTTCGAGGATAAGGCTTTGGATGCCTCCGCGCGCAAAGCCATGCAAAAAGGCGCGGCGTTTCTGGTCTATAAAGACGAGGTCAAAGGGCAGGCGTGAGGCGTTAGATCGCCCGCGCAGGATTGCCTGCGACCCGCGCTCCGGCGGCCACGTCTTTCGTGACAACCGCCCCTGCGCCGACAATCGCGCCATCGCCCACGGTCACGCCGGGCAAGAGGATTGCCCCGCCGCCGATCCAGACATCCGCCCCGATGGTGACGGGCAGGGCGCGTTCGATCAACTGGCCGCGCAGCTTGGGATCACGGTGGTGGTCGGCGCAGTAGATCTGTGTGCGCGGACCGATCATGCTACGCGCTCCGATCTCCACCCGTGCGCTGTCCAGCACCACACAGCCGACATTGAGAAACGCCTCCTCGCCCAGATGGAGGTTTTCGCCGTAGAGCAGGTGAAACTGCCCCTCTATCCGTGCGCTGTCCGGTGCGTTGCCCAGAAGCGCTCCGAGGGCCGGATGAATATTGCCGCGCTCTGTGGGCAGGGCGCTATTGTGCAGATGCACGGCGTCGAAGACCTTCATCCGCTGCGCGTCAATTTCGGGGTCGATGGAACAATACCAGTCTCCCGCACGCATTTTGTCCCGTTCCGATCTCATTGCGGCACCAGATGCGTGATGCCCACGCCCGCCGCACGCGCCAGTTCCGGATCAAGGCTCATCGGCACATATTCTCCGCGCCGCCACAGCTCTCCCAGATCGTCGTAATGGCGCGAAAGCGGGTGGCCGGACTGGCCTGTGGCGATGATAAAGACCGAACTGTCAGGGTCCGCGAAATCATAGACCCCGCGATAGGCGGCGCCGTGGACATTGACGAAAGGATCGTCGGGATCGCCGGAGGTCACGCCGCGCATCAGCGTGTTGTCGCCGCCGGAGGTGGACTGGTGGATGTTCACCACCCACTTGAGGAAGGGCACATTGCCCAGAACCGGATGGTCGTGATGGGCCATATGCGCATCCCCCCAGCGCAGCGATTCAAGGTTGCTCGAATAGTGCTCATCGATCCACAACAGCGCATCGTCGAGAGACAGACGTGCGATGTCGGTGCAGGTCTCTACCGGAGCGGACTGGATCACGTCACACCATGCGGAGGCGCCGTCGATGTCGCGGTAGACACGCTCGATGAACAGCGGATCGACATGGGTAAAGGCATGGGCCAGAGGGCCGATCTCGTCGCGGATGAGCCGGTCCTGAAGCGCGCGCATCCATGCGTAATAGATCAGAGGTTCCGGCAGGTGTTCGTTCATCTCGCCATTCCACTCGGCCAGAAGTTCCAGCGCGCGCTGGCGCTGGCGTTCGGGGGTGCCTTCGGGGGCGGCCTCACCGGTGAACCACAGATCGGCCCCGACCAGCGGCAAAAGCGTGCGGGCCGAGGGGGAGACCACATCGTTTTGCACTTCGATGAAACTGTCTCGGGTGTGGACCTCGCGCATTTGCATCAGACGTTGCCAGCGCTGCACCCGCTGCGTGTCCCCCCAATGGTAGGAGAGGTGGTCGGGGAAGGGGGCGTCCACCGTCTTGTTGTTGGTGTTGCCGATGATCCCGTCGCGCCCTGCGGTGAACAGGGGCAGATCGTTGAAATCGCGCCAGCCCTGCCAGCGGTTTGTCTCCAGCCATCCGGGGGAGGGAATACGACCCTTGGACTGGTGGCGTGCATCGCGCAGCGGCGCGCGGCCGATCACTTTCATCTGCACTCGGTCGGGATCGGCCATAGCAAGGTTGAGCGCAGGGGCAGCAAAGTCGCGGGCCGCCGCCATGGCTTCGCTCAGGGTGCGGGCATGGTTGAGCGCCACGGCAGAGGACATGGAGCGGTCATCGGACACTAAAGCGGTCCACGCCACGGAGACCAGATGGCCGGACGGTGTGATCGTGTCGACATCAAAGGCGGTGGCCGGCAGGATCGGCCCGTTCTCGGACCATTGCAGGGTCAGGGTCTGCGGCGGTGCGCCCTTGATCTGCACAATCGAGGGGCGGGTCTGAAGCGGTTTGTATCCTTCCGGTGTGAGCACCTCGTTTGGCGCGTCGGGATTCTGCTTTTCGATATAGAGATCGGCGTCATCGAGATAGGCCGCCGTGATGCCCCAGCCAAAGCGTTCGTGCCGTCCCGAGATGATGGCGGGAATGCCCGGCACAGAGGCCCCGATCACACCGCCGGTCGAAAGCTCCAACCGCGCCAGATACCATGCGCCGGGGGCGGAGAAATTCAGATGCGGGTCATTGGCCAGAAGCGTCGCGCCTGTGGCCGAGCGTTCGGGACCGGCGGCCCAGACATTCGACGCGCCTGCCAGCCCCGCTTCGGGAAAGGGCGACATGGCATATTGCGTGCCGGATGCGGGCTTGCCCGGCTGTGCTTCGGGAAACAGTTCGGCATAGGAGGGTAGAACGCCCAGACCTGTGCCCGGCGCGTCCGGCATGAGATCCTTGAGCCGGTCCTGCGGCAGGAGCAGGGAAGCCTGCGCGCGCAGCACCTCGTTGGGGATCTGGTCGGAAAGCTGCACCGCCACCAGTTTCAGGATCGCGATGGAATCGGCGGGCTGCCAATAGGCGATTTCGGAGGGGAAGAGAAAGAATTCCGGCGCGCCACGCCCTAATGCGCCTTCGTTCACCTCGGCAATCCATGCGTTGACGCCGCGGGCATAGGCCTCCAGCGCGGCGGTGGCCTCGGGGGTCTGGACCCGTGCGGAGGCTTTCGCCGCCTCGTAAAGCCCCAGCCTGCGCATCAGCTCGTCGGTCTTGAGCGTGCGCTCGCCGAATATCTCGGAGAGCCGCCCCTGTGCCGTCCGGCGCAGAAGCATCATCTGGAAGAGCCGGTCCTGCGCATGGGCAAAGCCCAGCCCGTAATAGACATCCTCGTCGCTCTCGCCGAAGATATGCGGCACATTGGCGTTGTCGCGGGCGATTTCCACCGGCGCGGCAATGCCATCGACCTCGTAATCGGCGTTGTAATCGGGCAGCGAGCGGGCGGCGAGCCAATAGGTCAGCCAGATCGCGAGGACGGTGAGCAGAACGAGACCTGAGACGATCTTGAGCAGCAACGAAAAGATGCGGGCCATATGGGGCGACCTGTAAGGCTTGTGCGTGAATAGCGGTTGACGGTGCAGCGCGAGCAGCTACCGTTTGCGTCGTTAAACCACATCGACGCGCGAGGGAAAAGCCATGGCGAAAACTGCATTCTTGGGTCTGGGGGTCATGGGCTATCCGATGGCCGGACATCTGGTGGCACAGGGACATGAGGTGACGGTCTATAACCGCACCATTGCCAAGGCGGAGAAATGGGCCGCGGAACATGACGGAGCCTTTGCTCCAACGCCGAAAGAGGCCGCAGAGGGCTGTGATTTCGTGATGTCCTGTGTCGGCAATGACGACGATTTGCGCTCGGTCTGTCTCGGGCCGGAGGGCGCTTTTGCCGGTATGAAGCCCGGCGCGGTGTTTGTCGATCACACAACTGTGTCCGCAAAAGTCACCCGCGAACTGGCCGCGATCGCCGCAGAGGTCGGAATCGGCTATGTCGATGCGCCCGTGTCAGGCGGTCAGGCGGGGGCCGAAAACGGCGTGCTGTCGGTGATGTGCGGCGGATCGGAGGCGGATTTCGCCAAGGCGGAGCCGGTGATGGCGGCCTATGGCAAGATCGTCAAACGTCTGGGCGAGGTCGGCATGGGCCAGACCGCCAAGATGTGCAACCAGATCTGCATCGCGGGACTGGTTCAAGGGCTGTCCGAGGCGCTTTTGCTGGCGGAGAACTCCGGCCTTGATGGCGAGGCGCTCGTCGATGTGATCTCCGGCGGTGCGGCGGGCAGCTGGCAGATGGTCAACCGCCACAAGACCATGCTGGCGGGCGAGTATGAACACGGGTTCGCCGTGGACTGGATGCGCAAGGATCTGGCGATCTGTCTGGAAGCGGGTGAGGAAACCGGCACGCCTTTGCCGGTCACGGCTCTGGTCGATCAGTTCTACAAGGATGTGCAGACCATGGGCGGCGGGCGTTGGGATACGTCGAGCCTGATGGCGCGGTTGAAAGCCTTTATGTGAGTATTTCCGGCACAAAGGAGCAGGCACGCCGCGTGGCGTGTCTGTGTTCTGTCTGCTGATCTGACGTGATCCCGTGGCTGACGGTTATTGTCAGGCGGTTATTGGCAGAGCAGGTTGTCGAGGGCGGTGATGGCCTCTGCCGTATCCATGTTGACGCTTTGCGCCCCGAAGAGGTTTTGCAGGGCTGTGCGGGTTCTGCGTCCGGGGATGCCGTCCAGCGGGCCGGGGTTTTCTCCGGCTTCAACGAGCAGCCGTTGCAGGGTGATGCCGGGAGGGCCTTCTGGGATCGCGGCGAGACCGCAGGGGGCGGTGTCCTTCGCGGGCACTGGCGCAACAGGCGTGGTTTCCTCGATGATTTGAGGGGTTGGTTCTGGCGCGACGGTGTCCGGAGTGGTGGAGTCTTCCGAGAGCGGGGCTTGCGGCGCAGGTGTCGGGCTTTCCGGCGGGTTGTCCTGCACCAAGGCGGGCACGGTGCCATCCGGTGGCGGGGCTGTGCCGTCCGGCTCTGCCGCCAGAAGCTGTTGAGCGGCATCGCCACCGAGGAGGCAGGCCTCCAGCAAGTCTGCCGTATCGAGCGCGGCCTGAGGCGCGGTGCCGGTGACGGATTTCTGGCATGTGCCCGCGTCACACAGGACAGTGATCTCCCAGTCGGAATTGGACGCACTCGGGCTGAGCGCGGCTTCGCCATTGGCATAGATGCGATAGAAGAAATTCCGCACCGTGCCTTCCTGCCATATGCCGGGGTAGGTCGGGCTGGGAATGTCTACATGGCGGGTTTCCACCGCTGTGGCACCGGGAAGCGGAATGTCGAACCCCGCGCCCACGCAGGTCTGTGCAAAGGCAGGTAGCACAGGCAGGGCGCAGGCGAGCAGGGAGGTGGTGAGCGCCTTTTTCATTGTGCGGCCCTGATCAGCGGCCCATGGGCGCGGAAGGCCAGAGCGGCGAGGACCACGGCATTGGTGTTGGTGGTCACGGAGCCGTTGGTGGAGCCGTCGGCCTCATAGAGACCTTCGGGCCAGCCGTGCTCCGGATCGCCAAGAGGCGCGAGTTCGGCCACAAGCTCTTTTGCGTAATCCGTGCCAAAGAGCGCATACCATGCGAAGGCGGTTTTGACGGTGACGGTGCGCTTGCTGTCGAGGCGTTCGCCGCGAAATGTCATTACAGCCCAAGGTGCGCCGCCGCCCCAGACGGAGGAATAGACGAAATAGGGGGCTTCATCGAGGTGGGATTCGCTCACTGCGGTCCAGACACCGGTCTCGCGGTAGCGGGCTTCCTGCGCCTTGTAGATGGCGGTGGCGAAACGGTGCGAACGGGCGTCGAAGCCGAATTCCAGCCCGTCGAACACATAGGGTTCGCTGACGGTGAAAGCGGGGGTGACATTGCGGTGCAGACGGTCATCGACGGGAATGGGCTGTCCCATAACCTCCTTGACCATCAGATGTGCCTCCGCGTCATAGGCGCGATACATGTCGAACCCCATGAGCATCATGGCTTTGGCCCCGTATTGACCATAGCCCACGCGGCCCTCCTGATCGCGGCGCAATTCGCCGTCGGCCATGTTGCCGCCGATCAACTGGCCGTCTTCGACCATTTGCGACAGGTCCCAATGCGCCAGCAACGCGCTGACCTGCGGGGCAAGATCGGGGTAGTGCAGGGTGATCTGGTCCAGTGTGCCAACCAGCCGTGCGATGTCCAGCGCCGACCAGCCCAAGCCGCGTTCGACGGGTTTGTTCGTGTAATCCACCAATTCGCCGGTTTCGACATTATAGGCCTTGTTCGGCAGGATGTCGTCAAACAGGCGCATGGCGGTGAGCGTGTCCAGTGCCAGAGAAATCCGTGCTTTCGCCTCGTCTTCGGAGATGATGTCCAGCAGATCGGCGGAGATCACGGCTACGAAATAGGATCCTGTTTCCCACATGGTGGTCGAGGGGTATTTGTCCGCTGAATTGACCAGACCTGTCTCGGGGTGGGTGTTATTCTCGAAATAGCGCCACGCGATTTGCGCATAGGCCAGATCCTCGTCGGAGCTTTCGCCCGCAACGGCCAGCGGCAGCGGCGTGACTTCGTCGAAGGCGGCCATGGGAGAGACGGCGGGGACTGTTTCGGCAGAAGTGTCGGCTTGGGCCACGTCTTGTTTCTCCGGCATAAGGTTTTCGAGACCTATGACGATTAGGAGGCCGCAGGCAAGGGCCACCAGAAAGATGATATGGCTGCGGGCCTTGATCAGGTTTTCACGGAAACTCATGCTGTTTTCGCCTCCTCAGATGCGCCGGAGCTTTCGGCGGGACGCCAGATCGCGGCGGCAATGATGCCCCACATGGCAATGCAATTGTTCAATCCCCATAGGATATTGGCCACCACGCCGCTCGGGGAGTGATCGGTGCCGCCAATGACGAGTGCGCCGATGGCCCAGATCGCGCCTGCAGCTGTGAGCACAAGCACGGAGATTTGCGGGCGGACAAGCGCGAGGAAATTGCCGGACTGGCGGGTTTTGGGGGTGACTTTGAAGGTGACTTTCTCGCCGCGCATGATGGTCCAGATTGCCTTGAGCCCCAGCGGGAAAAAGGCGAGGTAGCTGGCCTTGGCCGGATAGCCGTCGATGCCCCATGCCCCCACCATCATCGCCAGTTCCAGAGTCACCAGAAACGGGATCAGGTGCAGGAAGAATTCCGATGAATAGGACGAGACGGGCGAGATGCCGGTCAGAAGATAGAGGACCGGCGCGAACAGGAAGATGACGTTCCACAGCGGGGCGAGATAGGAATAGAAGGTCGTCGCATACATCAGCCGCTGCGGCAGGGTCAGACCTTTGCGGAACAGCGGGTTGTCATGCACGAGGATGTCGAGACTGCCGCCAGCATATTTGAAGCGCTGCACCGTCCATGTCAGAAGATCCTGCGGCGAGAGCATCTTGCTTTCGACAATCGGGTGCATCTTGGATTTCCAGCCACGCTCGCGGTCCGAATGGAGCACGATGGAGGTGTAGATGTCTTCGGAGACGTGGAATTTGTAAGGGGTAAGCACTTCAGTGGCGGCTGCTTCGGTCTTGATGGCCTGCATCAATTCGGGAGAGACCTCGCGCTCTTTACTCGATACGGTGACGGTTTCTTCCACCGCCCATGTCCGTTTCTCGACATTGGCCCCGAAACTGCGCAGCGCGGCTTCCATTACGGCCTCGCGGCGGTGGATCGAGCCCGCGCCACAGCAAAAGGACGCATTGGCCCAGTTCCGGCGACGCTGAATGATATCGTAGAACATCTTTGGATCGTTCACGAAGGGATCATGTCCGACCATCACCGGCCCGATCACTTTCTCTACGCGTTGACCGATTTTCTCGCCCTTTTCGCCGAACTTCTGTGCGAGCTTGTCGGGGAGAGGTTCGCCCTCTGGCAGGTCGTAGAACCATTGCGGGGTTTGCACCCATGCCATTTTGGGGTCTCGGAAATAGCCCAGCGTATGTTCCAGAAGCGTCGGGAATGGGCGTGTGTCCGCATCACAGATGACAAGAAAATCGCCGTGGGTTTCCTCCATCGCGTGACGCAGGTTGCCCGCTTTGAAGCCCTCGTTGGTGGTGCGGGAGATGTAGTTCGCGCCTTCCTCCTCGGTGACGCGCCGCATTTCGGGGCGGCGCCCGTCGTCGAGAATATGGATGCGTATGTCGATGGGATGCGGATAGGTCATGCGCTTGGCGTCCTGAATGCCGAGACGGACCAGTTCGGGGTCTTCGTCATAGGTGGCAAACATCACATCAACAGAAATAGGACGGTCATGTTCGGGATGATCCGGCGCGACATCTCTGAAAACGGCGGGCGGGGTCTCGATCCGGATCGGATCGTCTTTCCACAGGTTGAAGACGAAGAGCAGCATCCCGATATAGGCGCAGGTCTCCGCGATGGCCAAGGGCACGGCAAACCACATGGCGTCAGGGTTGAGTGAACCGGTCCAGCGCCACCAGATATACCAGCCGCCAATGACCAGCGCGAGAATAGCGAGGAATTGCCAGAGGCTCTCGCGTCTGGCGCTATAGGGCAGCGGCGGCGGCGGTGTCCGGTCCTCGAATTTCAGGAAATAGTCGTCCTTGATCATGCGCCGGCCCCTTTCGCCTTGCGAGCTTCCCACGGGGTCGGACCCAATCCGATGGTCCATGCCAGTGCGCCGACTTTCGACAGGCCCAGCGAGACGAGGAACGCGCCGGGCAGGGCAAGGGCAAAGCGGCACAGCACCAGCACCGTCGGGGACATGTGGCCGGAGATGCCGGTTTTGAACAGGGCAATGTCAATCAGGTCGATGACTGCCGGATGGACGAGATAGATGCCGAAGGAAAACTTCGCGAGTTTGGACCAGACCGGAGACCAGTCAAGGAATTGCCCGCCCATGAAGACAAGAAAGACGCAGATCGGCATGAGGAAGTGGCCGTAGAAATCCCATCCTGCGCGCACGCCCCACGCGCCGTTTTGCACCGCATAGGCAAAGAACGGGATGGTGGCGACATAGGCGAGGATGGCGAAATAAAAGCCGCCACGGCGCAACAGGCGGGATTCTCCGCGCGGGACGCCGTCTTTCCAGATGCCATAGAGCGCGAAGGCGGCCAGCCCGTAGCCGACATAGCCGAGGATTTTCAGGGCACGGATAAAATAGTCACGCAGCGCCGGATCGAGGTCGAGCCCCCAGACGAAGGCTTGGGTGTTGTTCATGATCCCCAAGGTGATGACCAGAGACAGCCCCAAGAGCGGATAGCGGGTTGCCCCGCGCATGAACGGATAGAACAGGAAAAGCGCAAAGAGCGTGGGCAGGAAGTGCATGTGATATTGCACCTTGCCCAAAAGGAAATATCCGGCCCAGTTTTTCACATCGGTGATCTGGTCCCACATATAGGGCGCATAGTTGAAGGCATCGGCCTTGATCAGCCGGAAAAAGGCGTAGAACACCACCCAGAAGACAAAGGGGATCAGCAGGCGCTTGGCCTGCATCCCGATGGCGCTGGAATAGCTGGGCAGTTTGCGGTCCACCCGCATTGCCATGAGAAACAGCGAGAACAGAAAGAACATCTCCGAGCCGGAAAACTCCCCCAGAGAGCGCAGAAGGACGGGAACGAGCCGTTCGGAGGGTTCAACACCGGCAAAGGGCTGGCCCGAAAAGTCGGTGGTGGAATGGATCAGCACAACACCGATCGCGGCAAAGACGCGATTGGCATCGAACCAGACAAGTCTCGGCTTCCCGCTGGCCGCCATTGTTATTCACTCCCCGGCTTGGGGCAGACATTGCCCAAAACCTTGCGCGGGGTCGGGGCGGGCAGGTTGTGTTCCTCGGGGCGGCAATCCGTGGCGGCGGTCTCGCCATTGGTCGGCACAGGGCGGCAATAGAGGAACTCGTCGAGCGGGATCACGGGATCAAGCTGCGTCGGGTTCTCGCAGGCACAACAGGGCACAACCTCTTCCATCATGCGCGGATGACATTTGTTGTCCCGCAGATCGGTGCCGGAATAGGCCGTTTCCCAGTATTGCGTGGCCTCGTTGACCTGTTGCAGGATCGGTCCCTCGACCTTGTAGAGCAGCGCGGCGAGGATGATGCCGTTGTTGTTGGAGGATTGCAGCGGAATAAAGCCGTTGCCGTTTTCATAGAGACCTTCGTAGAAACCGGCATCAGGATCGTAGAGATCGGCAACGCTTTCAAACAGGATGTCTGTGTAATCCGTCTCCCAAAGTGCCCAGAGCCCGATAGCGGCCTTGGCGGCGATGGCGGCACGGTCGGGCTGGTATTCCCCTGTCGGGTCCAGTGTGTTCCACGGGTAGCCGTCTGCGAAGATGCTGTCATAGACAAAATAGGGCTTGCCGTTGACCTGATGCTCGGAGCGCGCGGTGATGATTCCGGTTTGCTCGTAGCGGCGCTGTTGCACGAGGTAGATCCGGTTGGCAAACTCCGCCCGCCAGCCGTGGCTCGCCGTCATCCCGTCATGGGATTTGTCTGTTGGCAGGTCCCAGCCCATCTCAAGCCCGTCGAGGATATACCCCTCGGTCAGCACATAGTTCTGGTTCTTGAAAATCCGCGGGTCGCGCCCGTCATAGGGCACTTTTACGTCGTAAATCGTGGTGTATTTCAGCGGTTCGGGGGACATGGAGCGGTCCACGTCAAAGCCCCAGAGCGCAAAGCCCTTGGCGGCGTATTCCTCATAGCCGAGGCGGCCTTCCTGCACATATTGGGTGGAGCCGTCGCCGCGTTTGAACGCGCCGAACATCCGCCCGTCATCGCTGACGAGGTTACAGAAGTTCCAGCGCATCGGCACGTTGTCCACGCTGTTGGCCAGATAGGGGTAACGCTCCTTGAGGATACGCAGCCACACCAGCATCCGCCCGATATCAAGCGCGGACATGCCGACCTCGCCGGCCTCGTTGGCGTAGTTCACCTTTTCACCGGTTTCCGTGTTGTAAACCTTGTTGGGGGCCTCGCCCTGATACAGGTTCAGATTGCGCAGGGTGTTGAGAAGCTTGGTGGCGCGGGTGTCGAATGTGCGCTTGTCGATGAGGCACAATTCCCGCGCGGCGACCAGAGCGCTGATATAGGAGGCCGTGTCCCACAGGGTGGTCGAGGGGTAGGACCCCACGGCGTTTACTAGCCCCGTTTCCGGCTGGAAGCGTTTCTCGAAATAGGACCATGCGATCCGTGCCATCTTGTATTCGCGCTCGGACAACTCGCCGTTGCGCCCGAAATGGGGTTTGGACATGGTGTCGCTGTCATGTTCGCAACGCGCAGTGCTCATATCGTCAAATTCGATATGCAGCGGCGCCTCCGAGCGGATTGTCACGCTGTTATATTCGGTGCCATTGATGGAAATATTGTCGATGGTCATGCTACGGGGCAGGGTGCTGCCCTCTTCCTGCGCCAAGGCGGCCACTGGTGTGATTGCCACGAGACCCGAGACGATGCCCGCCCGTGCGGAATTCATAAAATTGCTCATGGTGCTTACTCGTTCAGGTGTTGGGACGCGAGGTCCGGTATCGTTTTGCATGGCCTATCCCCGCGCTTTAAAAGTCAGTTTCAAACGGTTTCCTTCCGGCGCAGGCCCGTAGTCGACCTGATCGGCACATTCGAGGATCAACCCGAGGCCGCGCCCGTTTTCCGCCAGCGCGTCGATCTCGTCGAGCGCGCGTGCCTTGTCCCGAATGTCAAAGGCCACAGCCCCTTTCGGGTCGAAAATCTCCGTGCTCAAGCTCTCGGCCTCGTGCCGGATTTTCACCGTGATCGGCGCGGATTTGTCTGTCGTTTCCGCATGTATTACCAGATTGGCCAGTGCCTCGCTCAGGCAGATGTCGAAACGGAACAGAGCCTCGCCGCTCAATGCGCCGTCGACATGCGACTTTAACGTCAAGACCATCGGATCAATGGCCTCGATCTGGTTTGGCATATGAAACGACATCTCCGTCACGAGGCTTCGTTCATCGCCTGCACGGCGGCTGCGGAGTCACTGTAACTTTTGAACACGCGGTCCATGCGGCAGATTTTAAACATTTGTTGCACGTCGTCATTCAGCCCGCAGACCACCAGATCCCCCCTGTGGCCGATCTTCTTCAAAAGGCCGGTCAGCGCGCCCAGACCCGAGGAGTCGAGAAAGGAGACATCCTTGAAGTCGATCACAAGCTGGCTTGCGCCTTCGGTGATCAGGGTGATGACCTCGTCCTTGAACGCCTTGGCATTGACGGCGGTTAGCCGTTCGACGCCGGGGCGGACAATAAGGATGTCTGTGTCTGTTGTGTCGGTGAATATCATTGGGTCTGTTTCCTTCTCAAAGCCAGCACTGTCAGATCGTCCTCAAGTGCATGGCCTTCGCGCCATGTGTGGAGCTGTTCCGCGATGATTTCGGGAATCTTGCAAATATCGGTGAGGTGGTTTTCGCCGACCAAGGCGTTCAGACGGTCCTTGCCAAAGGGCTCTCCCTGCGGGGTTTCCGCCTCGGTCGCGGCATCGGAACACAAGACGAGCAAATCGCCTTCGTCAAAGGTCATCGCGTCGTTGTCATAGGTGAAATGGTCAAACATCCCGACCGGAAACCCGCCTTCGCCAACAAGGCGCGCGGTTCCGTCCGAGGCGACATAGGTCGGGGACGGATAGCCCGCCTGACAATATTCCATATGGCCTGTGTCTGTATCGATCACGGCACAGAACATGGTGAAATAGTCGTCATTGTCGGCGGCGCTGAACCGTGTGTTGAGATTGGCGACAAGGGCTGCGGGATCGGGCGCACCGCTGGCGTCAAACGCCGTATTGGTGAAAAACTCCGGCGTGATGAGATGGCCGATGGCGACCGAGAGCAAAGAGGCATGGATGCCATGCCCCGACACATCGACCGCATAGACACCGAGCTTGTTCTCCGTCAGGGATAGGCAGCCGAACATGTCGCCGGACACGACCGCAGAGGGTTCGAACACCGATGCGATGGAGATGCCTTGCATGCTGCGGCGAATGTCGGGGAGAAGCTGGCGCTGGGCGTCTGCGGCGGCTTTCATATCCTTCTGGATGCGGTCATTGGCCTCTTTGAGGATGCGGTGCTGTTCGGCCTGATCCCATGCGTGGCGCGCCAGACGGGAAGCCACACGGATGCGGGCCTTCAGGCGGGTCGGGTCGTCGCCCTTTGTCATGAAATCGTCGACACCGGCCTCCAGCGCATCTTCGCTGGCTTTCTTGTGGCTGCCGCCGGTGAGCATGATGATATGAACATAGTGACCCAGTTCGGCCTCGCGCACGGCGCGGGTCAGTTCGATGCCGTTCATTTCCGGCATTTGCAAATCGGTGATGAGAATCTGGGCCTTGCTGGACTTGAGCAAATCCAGAGCGCCCTTTCCGTCTTCTGCGGGCAGGACGTTGTAGCCCAGATGCTTGAGCACTTGGGTCAAATAGGATCTCTGGATGAAATCGTCTTCGGCGATGACAATGTCCAACGGATCAATCATCCGGCCTCCCCCTCCTGTTCCACGGTCGACGAGAGGAACCCGTCCGGCTCGATATTGAGCGGGTGTGCAGTATGTCCGGACAGTCGGGCCAAGATCATATAGCGTCCTCTTTCCGTGTGTGGTATTAAACCATAGGTTGAGTATAAACGTGATTGTTCGCCAAAACCACTTATTCATGCCATCGCGGCAACAATAAGGCGGAGTGATGCTTTCTGAGCACGACGCGGAAACGCTGTGATTGTGATGTGAAAAGGGGGCGATTTCGGGAGGGCGAATGCCACCTTACCCCTGCGTAAAATGTCCCGAAACGCAGATTGTCCTTGTCTGTGCACATGAATTGGGCATGACTTACAGGCAGGGAATGTATGGTTTGACCCTGTGTTGACGCGCTGTGACCCCTTGAGCGTATAGCCGGTAGTATGGAGCGAGTAGCGCGATGAAAGGCACGATTTTTGTAGAACTGGTCAAGATGGCCGAAGGCGCCTTTGGCGAGGATGTCGTCGATGATGTGCTGGACAAGGCCGATCTAGACAATGGCGGGGCGTTCACCACGGTGGGCAATTATCCCTGTTCCGAACTGGTCAAGATTGTCGTCGCCTTTAGCGAACACTCCGGTCTGAGTCCCGATGTGCTGCAAAAGATGTTCGGGCACTGGATGCTTACGCATTTCGTCGAGAACTACCCCGAGTTTTTCAGCAGCAAGGCGGACGCTTTCTCCCTGCTCGAGTCAATCGAGGGCGAGATTCATGTGGAAGTCCGCAAGCTCTACCCCGAGGCGGAGCTTCCCACGTTCGAGACCGAGCGCAAGGACACCACGCATCTGAACATGACCTATGAATCGCCCCGACCTCTAAGTGCGTTTTGCCACGGTATGATCGAAGCGGCGCTTGAGCATTTCGACCAGACGGGCGAGATCACCAGTCAGGCCGATCCAGCCAATGCACAGGTCACAAATTTTGCAATCACCTTGGCTGAATAGGGGGTCGTAACATGACCACGCCCCCTGACGACCGCGTTTCCCGCCGCCGCTATGAGCGTGAACAGATTGCACGCGCCGAAGCGGAAAAGCTGCTCGAAGACAAAAGTCGCGAGCTTTTCGATGCCAATACGGCGCTGAGTGCCCAGTCGGCCAATCTTGAACGCGCCGTCAAGGAACGCACGGAAGAGCTTGAGCAGGCCCTGAAACGCGCCGAAGCGGCGTCTACCGCGCGCAGCCGTTTCATCGCCACCATGAGCCACGAAATCCGCACCCCTCTGGGCGGGCTTTTGGGGATGATCGACCTTCTGTCGATGGATGAAAAAGACGCGAGCAAGCTCGAACTGCTGAACTACGCCAAAGCGGCGGGCGAAGGCTTGAGCCGGATCGTCAATGACGTTCTCGATTTCTCCAAGATGGAGGCGGGCGTCTTTGTCTTCGAAGAAGAGGACGTGGATATTCGCGCGCTGGTCGAAAGCATCCGCATCCTCTACACCTCGCATGGCAAGGGCACAGGCCGGACGATTGTCACCAAGATCGACCGTTCCGTGCCAAAGCTCTTTCGCAGCGACGCCACGCGAATCCGCCAGATCATTTCCAACCTCATCAACAATGCGCTGCGCTATTCTGCCGACGGGCCGATCATTTTCCGCGCCAAGGCAGAAGCGCATGAAAAGGGCGTTTTGCTGCGCTGTGAGGTTGAGGATTTTGGTGTAGGTATTCCGCCGGAAAAATTCAAAGACCTGTTCAAGGATTTCGCACAGGTTGCCAATCCTCTGACTGTCGCGGCGCAAGGCACCGGTTTGGGGCTGGCCATTTGCAAACGTATCCTTGACGGGCTGGGCGGCAAGGTGGGTGTGGAAAGCAGCCTTGGCGAAGGCTCGACCTTCTGGTTCGAAGTGCCGGTCGAAGTGGTTTCCCGTCCGCAATCCACGCAAGATGACGATGCCGAGATGGCTTCAGGGGAACTGTCCCCTGCGCGCAGCATCGAGGGGCTGCGTGTGCTGATTGCCGAAGACAATATCATCAATCAGAAGATGCTTCTGGCCTATACCGACCGCATGAATCTCAAGGCCGATCTGGCGGAAAACGGACGCATCGCGGTCGAGAAGTTCGCCCCCGGAAAATACGACCTGATCCTGATGGATATTGCCATGCCGGAGATGGACGGGATCGAGGCCACGCGGCAGATCAAAACCAAATGGCCCGCCAAGGATGTCCCGCCGATCTTCGCTTTGACCGCCCATGTGGCCGATGCGATCGAGGAAGAGGCCAATATCGTCGGGATTGATCGGATTTTGTCCAAGCCGATCCCGTTCAACACGTTGAAAGCCCTCATCGAATCCTCTCTGAAGCTCTCGAAGGCAAAAGCCGGAGCCGGACCGAAGGTTGCGGAGACTTCGGTTGTGACCGCGTCGCAGAATGCCCCCGCCATTGTCGCGGAGTTGAAAGGCCGGATGGTGCCGGAGGTGGTCAACCATCTGCTTGAAATCTTTGACATGGACGGGCTGATTGATCTGGTGCAAAAATTTGTGGTGGATGCCTCCTTGCGGCTGGAGCAACTGATTGCCGCCGAGCGCAGTGGAGACAAGGACGCCGCGTCCAAACAGGCCCATTCGCTCAAGGGGGCCAGCCTTGCTCTGGGGTTCAAGGATATGTCTGACATGGCGCGGCATATGGAATTGCGCGACAGTGATGTGGATGTCGAGGGGCTCGCGGCAGAATTTATGTCGAAGATCAACGAGATACGGTCAATCTTATCCCTGTGATCCGGTTCAGAAACTGAACTTGTAGGTCAGGGACAGGTTGCCGCCGAGGATGCCCGGCCCTGGCGCATCGCCCTTGTTCCACGGCCATCTGTTGTTGCTGTAATTGCTATAGGACACCAGCACCTTGTCATTGACCTTATAACTCGCGGAATAACTGTAATCGGGGTCATATGTGTCTTGGGCATCGGGCGCATAGAGATAGGCCGTGCCTCCGACGCGGAGTTTGTCCGTGACCGCATAGCCGCAGGAAAGGTTGAAACTTTTCGCCACCGGATCGGGCAGGGCGACACTTGCCGAGCAGGGCAGGGATTTGTCGTTGGGCAAATGAATGGTCGGCAGTTTGTAGCTGGCCCGCAGCGTGCCGTCGAGCAGACCGTCCAGAAAATTCCCGTTCTCGCCACCGAATTGAGCCGAATAATTGCTATAGCCGAGATTGATCTTGTCGCTGACCTTGTAGTTGAACGCATAGGTGTAGTCCGGATCGGACGAAGCGCGGTCTTCGGGAAAGAGATAGCCGACCAGTGCGAAGCGGAAAGACAACCGGCGGGTCAGGTTGGTGCTACAGCCCAGACTGGCGCGCGGTTTCTCGAAACTCAGGGTCGGGTTGTCTGAACCGTCCTGAAGGCTGGTTGTCGCGGTCAGGGCGCAAGACAGTTTGATGCGTTCAAAGAAACTCTGGTCCGCCTCCGGCGCAGGCGCGGTGGGCGCTGCGCGAGTCTGTGCCGAGGTCTGTGAGGAAGACGGGGTGGCGGCCTGTGCGGCGGACTGTGCCGCGGGCTGTGTGCGCGGTGTGGCAATCAGTGGCGGGACCGTCACCGGTGCGAGGGTCTGGTGACATTCGTCCGGCAGGAAACCGGCCACTTCGGGACAGGCCTCGTCGAGATCACTCGGCGGCGGCATGGCCTCGCTTTGCTGTGCGGCGGCGGCAAGTTCGGCGTCGCTTTCGTTTTCAACGGCTTCTGCCTCTGCCGCTTCGGCAAGTGCGATCTGCTCCTCGTCCGTGAGAACGGGAGGCGCAGGTGTGCTGACCACGATGACCGGTTCCGGCTCTGGTTCCGGCACAGGCTCCGGTCCTGTGCCCGCCAGAATCCAGCGTGCGATATAGGTCGCCGCCGCTTTGGCATCCGGTGCCACGGGCGGGGCGGGGCGCGGCTCTCGGGTTGCGGGCACCGAGAATGCCTCTCCATCGCGCCCTGTGATTTCGCAGGACACAGCCAGCGTGCAGGTGAGAAAATACATGCGCTGTGCGACCGCGCCGCCGGACAGGATTTTCGCCGTGCCATCGGGATAGATCACATAGACCCATTCCCCGAGATACCCCCTCTGAAACCGCGTTGTGTGAAAGGCGCTGGGCAGATCAATGATGACCTCTTCGGCCTCCGGCGCAGCGGGGTCCGTGGTGTTCAGCACATCGCGGCTCTCATAGGGCGCTTGCGCCAGTCTCAAGACCTCATCCGCCGGCTGCGCGCACATAGGCGCGGCGAGCAGAAGGCCGGGGAGGACATGATGAAAGCGGCGGCTCATGGCGTGATATGCGTCCTCGGCAGGGGGCGGGCCCGTTCCACTCGGGCGATGCGGGGTCGGTCATTCGGCGTGATGGCAAGCGAGGCGCTTACTCTGCTGTTTCGATTATGAGCGGGATATTTGGTGACGCAAGAGACAGTTTTCTTTTGTTTCCGGATGTTGCCTCTTCTCCAAAGGGGCGAACTATCCGGCGTGTTTTCCGCTCTGTGCGGAGTGGCGATAACCTGCTGTGGGGGCGCGGGTTTCCATCTGTCGGACGGGGTGTTTCGTTGCCGGATGTCACTGATGGAACGGTGCCTTTCCAACCTTATGGAAAAACATAAATTATCATTTGAAAACAGAAAATAAGATGGATTACCTCATGCGGATATGGCAGGCTTCGTCAGGATAAAACGAGGGCCGGAATATGCGCAGCACGAAAGTCATTCATGTGGTCTCCTGTCACGCCGAAGGCGAGGTCGGGGATGTCATCGTGGGCGGTGTCACCCCGCCGCCGGGGGAGACGATCTGGGAGCAGCGCAAATGGATTGCCGAGGACGAGACCCTGCGCAACTTTATGCTGAACGAACCGCGCGGGGGTGTGTTCCGACATGTCAATCTTCTGGTGCCGCCCAAACATCCGAAGGCACAGGCAGCGTGGATTATCATGGAACCCGAAGACACGCCGCCCATGTCGGGGTCGAATTCGATCTGCGTCTCTACGGTCCTGCTCGACAGCGGGATTATCCCGATGCAGGAACCTGTCACGGAGATGGTGCTTGAGGCCCCTGGCGGCTTGGTCCATGTGCGCGCCGAATGTGCCAATGGCAAGGCGGAGCGGATTTTTGTGGAAAACCTGCCCTCTTTTGCCAGCCGTCTGGACGTGCCGCTCACGGTGCCCGGATTGGGCGAGATCACCGTGGACACGGCTTTTGGCGGCGACAGTTTTGTTGTGGTCGATCCGGTCGCTCTTGGCGTTGACCTGACACAAGAGAATGCCCGCGAGATTGCCGAACTTGGCATCCGCATCACCAATGCGGCCAATGCGCAATACCGGTTCGAGCATCCCGACAAGCCGGATTGGGCGCATCACTCCTTTTGCCTCTTTGCCGGTCCGATCACCCGCGAGGGCCACGAATTGCGCGCGCAATCTGTTGTCGCGATCCAGCCGGGGAAACTTGATCGCTCCCCGACGGGCACGGCGGTGTCGGCCCGTATGGCGATCTTGCATGCCCGTGGCGAGATGGGGCCGGATGACCGTTTCACCGGCGTGTCCATCATCGGTTCTGAGTTTCATGGCCGCATTCTCGGCACTGTGCCGCTTGGGGATCACACGGCGATCCGGCCGGAGATCAACGGGCGGGCGTGGATCACCGGCACGCATCAACATATGCTGGACCCGTCGGATCCGTGGCCGGGGGGCTATCGCCTCTCCGATACATGGCCGCGTATCACAGGATAGGTCTCATCCCTGCGCGGGCCTGAATCTTTTGCGTTTCGCGCCAAACCGGGCCGCAGGTTTTCGGGGATATCTGTGCAAATCATGAATGGAAACGGCCTTTCGTATCCGATGTATGAGACATACGCGGTGTGAGAGGCTTTAGAGAAAAGGAAAACATGACAATGACCATCAAACGTATCGAACCCGGCGCGCGGATGAGCCAAGCCGCGGTGCATAACGGAACCGTCTATCTGGCCGGTCAGGTCGGTCACGGTGCCGATGTGACAGAGCAGTCCAAGGATGCTTTGGCATCTGTGGAGCGTCTTCTGGCCGAGGTCGGGTCGGACAAGTCGAAAATCCTGTCCACCACGATCTGGCTGGCCACGATGGATGATTTCGCTGACATGAATGCGGTGTGGGATGCTTGGGTTGACCCGAAAGCGCCGCCGGCGCGGGCCTGTGGCGAAGCGCGTCTGGCGACTTCGGAGTATCTGGTGGAGTTCATGGTGGTGGCAGCGGTCGATTGATCGGAACCGGTTGATCGTGACTTGTTGAACACCGCTGACTGAGCGCGATCCTGCGCCGGAATAAAGCGCCCGCCGGAGATTTCTCTGGCGGGCGTTTGGCTTAGAACGGTGCGGCGAACCGTGCGGCGTCGAAAGGCGAGAGCGAAATCTCGGGTGTCTGGCCGCTGGCCAGAGCGCAGACAAGTTCCGCCGTTCCGGCCGATTGTGTCAGCCCGAGGTGGCCGTGGCCGAAGGCATAGATCACCCGTTCGGTTTTCGCGGAATGTTCGATCACCGGCAGGCTGTCGGGCATCGAGGGGCGAAAGCCCATCCATTCCGTGCCACCTTGCGGGTCGAACCCTTCCAGAAAGTTCTTGGCCTTTTCCACAAGGATTTTCGCGCGTTTGTAATTCGGCGGAAGGTCCAGACCGCCCAGTTCCACCGCCCCGCCAACGCGTAGCCCTTCTCCGATTTTGGAGATGACAAAGCCGTGGTCGGCAAAGGTGAGATGGGTTTTCAGATCGAAACCGGCCTGTGGAAAGGTGGTGTTATAGCCGCGCTCGGTCTCAAGCGGAATCCGTTCGCCCAAACTGCGCGCCAGATGATGCGACCATGCACCGGCGGCGACGACCACCTGTGCGGCGGTGATGGGGCCTGAGGCGGTCAGGATTTCCACCCCGTCTTCGAGAGGGGAGAGGGATTTGATTTCCGCGGTTTCGATCACCCCGCCCGCGTCGATAAAGCACTGTGCAAGATATTCGGTCCAGCGTGCCGGATCGACCGTGTTCATCCAGTCGGGCGTGTAGCCGGCATGGGTGAAGCGCGGGTGCAGTCCGGGTTGGATCTCCGCGATTTCATCGGGGCTTTTCAGAAGGTCGAAGGCAATCCCGTGCTGGCGGCGCAAGTCCCATGACGGGAGCGTGGCACGGAACTGTGCTTCGCCTTCATAGACCTGCAATTGCCCTTCGCGGCGCATCATGTCTTCGCCCTTTGTCTCGACAATCAGCCGCTCCAGTGCGGCGCGGGACAGGTGCATGAGGCTGGACTGGGCTGTGACGGCGGCCTCATAGCGGGATTTGGAGGTGGCGCGCCAGAAGTGATACATCCACGGCGCGATCTTGAGCGCATAGGCCGGACGCAGCGACAGCGGTCCTAGAGGATCAAGCAGCCATTTGGGGGCCTTGCGCATGATGCCGGGGGTCGCGAGCGGTTCGACATCGGTATAGGCAAAGGCGCCTTGATTGCCGCGCGAGGTTTCTGCGGCCACGCCTTTGCGGTCCAGCAGACGCACCTGTCGCCCTTGGCGTTGCAGGGCCAGAGCAGAGGTGACGCCGATAATGCCAGCGCCGATAACGATGATGTCGGAGGAACCGGTTGGGGACATGGTGCGCCTCGCAGTGCATATGAATGAAAATCCGTCCGGCACACAGGGGTCATGCGCCGGACGGGGGCGGGAAGACAGGCTAGCCTGTGATCCCGTGTCGGAAAGGGTCGGTCGGTTCGAAAATCAATGTGCTGTTGGCCATGATCCACGCCTGTCCGGTGATGGACGGGATCACCCCGCCATCCTTGCCCGCGCGCCAGGACAGGCGGTAGGAACTGCCGATCACGCTTTCTTGCAGGATTTCGTCGCCTTCCGCGAGTTGCCCGTCTGTGGCGAGACAGGCCAGACGCGCCGAACAGCCCGTGCCGCAAGGGGAGCGGTCATAGGCATCATCGGGGCAAAAGACGAAATTGCGGCTGTGCCCGTCTTCGGTGAGCGCAGGGCCGTAAAAGATCACATGATCGATATTCTCCCCAGCCGCCTGTAGCGCGCTGCGCACATCGGTGGCGGCGCGGGTCAGTTCGGGTATATGCGCCGGTGTGACCGGAACCGGAGAGGGATCGACGATATAGAACCAGTTGCCGCCATAGGCGATGTCGCCGGTCACAGTGCCCAGACCGTCCACCTCGACGGAGACCGCCGTTTGCGTGCGCCGGCTTTCGATATTGGTCACGGTCACCGTATTGGCGTCATGGACCTCGACATTGACCACGCCCACAGGGGTTTCGATCTTGTGATGGCCTTCGCCGATCAGCCCCAGATGCACAAGGGTGACGGCCAGTCCGATGGTTCCGTGCCCGCACATGCCAAGCACGGCTTCGGCGTCGAAATAGATGACGCCCGTCACACAGTCGGGATCGACCGGCTCGACCAGTAGCGCACAGACCATGGCGGTCTGGCCACGCGGTTCGAGAATGACGGACTGGTAGAAGGTTTTGTGCTCGGTCGCGAGACGTTCGGCGCGCTCGGCCAGAGGACCGGACCCAAGGTCCGGACCTCCGTTGAGGATCACCCGCGTCGGCTCTCCGCCCGTGTGACTGTCGATCACATGCATTCAGCGATCACTCCGCCTTGTTTCGACCAGTTGGCGAACCATGTGTTGAACTGGTGGAACTGCTTTTCGCAGAAGGTCGCTTGCGACGGGGACAGAGCGTCGGTCTCATAGATGTTCAAACGGTATTCGTCATGGCCTTTGAGCACCATGAGATGTTTGAAATAGAGCACCAGATCGACACCTTCATCGAATTTCGCCAGCACCGAGAAGGCCTCGGTCAATTCGCGGGCGCGCTGGTCGGCTTCGGGATCGCCTTGGGCGGCCTTTTTCGACAGGGCGGTGAGCAAAAGTGTCTCTTTCGGGTAGATCGTGCCGATGCCGGTGATCGTGCCCACAGCGCCGCATTTGACGATGCCGTGATAGACCTCTGTGTCGACGCCGACCATCAGGAGCACATCGTCATCCTGATTGGTGATGTGTTCTGCGGCATAGCTCAGATCGGACTTGCCGCCGAATTCCTTGAACCCGACGAGGTTCTTGTGCTCCGCGCGCAGGGCAAAGAACAGGTCGGCCTTGGTCGTGTAGCCGTAATAGGGGCTGTTGTAGATGATCGCAGGCACATCGGGGGCCGCGTCGAGAATGGCTTTGAAGTGGTTCTTTTGCGCCGCAACCGAGAGGCCGCGGGACAGAACGCGCGGGATCACCATGAGACCGGCCGCGCCGACTTTCTGGGCGTGGGCGGCATGGTCTACGGCGGATTTGGAGTTGATCGCACCGGTGCCGACAACGACGGGCACACCGGCTTTGGTCAGGCGCTCGACGCCTTCCATACGCTGCTCGTCGGTGAGCAGGGGCCAATCGCCGCAGGAGCCGCAATAGACGACGCCGGACATGCCCGCATCCATCATCTCGGTGCCTTTGCGCACAAGCGCGTCGAAATCGGGCTGGCGGTCTTCGGTGCAGGGCGTCAACAGGGCAGGGATCGTGCCAAAAAACACATCTTTGTTCATTTCATATCTCCGTAATTATTCAGGTGTGATCCAGTGCGGCGGCTGGGCTGGTGCCAGACCGCTACAGGCGGAGCGGGCACATTGTGACAGCGAACCGAAACGCACCGCACGTTTCGAAAGGCCGGGTGCGTAATGGGCATATTTGCCCGAATTGGTCATGAGCGTGCGGGCCTCGGGCGGAAACACCGGCTCGGAGATGGAACACCAGCACAGATCGGGGACGATCTTGACACCCGCCGCCTCCAGCCGCGCCTTGACGCCGCTTTCGGTGATCTGGGCAAGGCTCTGGCGTCCAAGGGTGATGATCGTTGTGACCTCGGGGCTGACATGTTGCCCGTCCATGAGATCGGCAAAGGCATTGCATTCATTGGTGGAGAAATGCGGGCTGCCAAGGGCCACCAGTTCGACCTTTTCGGCGCCTTGGTTGAAGCCTTCCCAGAGTTGGGCAAAGTCTTCGGGGCCGATGTCCATGTGATCTGCATGGGGCAGGGGCGCAAGATCCGCCTCCGGCGTGATCCCCGCGATATGCAGCATCGGTGCGGCGGAAGTGGTACCATAGGCCGCGCAAAGCGCCTTGAGGTCGTCTTCGCTGGGCTGCGTGTCTTCCAGCCCGCGGATCAGCGGGATGCGGTCCGGTGCGGCCTGACCGACGAGCCAGCCGAGCATGGGCCAGAACGCATCGTCGATGCCCTCGGGCACGGTGACATCCAGAATTCGTTCCGGTGCGCGGTTGCCGTCGAGATAGACGCCGGACTGGGCGGCGCGGCCCGTCAGGGCGATGCTCAGATCCATGAAATCCGCGTGTTTGACCGTGCGCGCGCCCAGCACGCTGTTGGCATAGACCACGGCGTTGCTTTCCGCCCATGCGATCTCTTCGCCTTGCTTGGGCTTGTCTTCCAGAAGGTAGGGCGCGCAGGTAAAGCTCGGCTTGGCCCCCATTTCGACATAGGCATCGGCCAGTTGGCTGGCGGGGAGGCCGAATTCTTCGGCCACACCCTGCGCGCGCCAGTTGGCGTGATCGACGGAGATGGCATTCATTGTGGTTGGCACACGCACGCGCCCGCCCTTGTCGGCCATGGTGCGGGCAAAGGTGAGAAAGGCGGGGCTTGCATAGATGCAGCCGTCGATATGCACGCGGCTGACATCGGTGAGGCGGGTGGCGCCTTGTGCCACGGCCATGGTGGTAATGATCTCCATCGCCACTTGCGCCGCCTCGCCAAAGGCACCGGCAAGGAACTGGCGGTCCTGATCGGTGAGTTCAAGCGTGTCGGATTTCGGCGAGAGCGGTATATCAAGCGCACCGGCGGTCAGATGTGTCTGAGTGATCTCGGCAGAGGTTTCCTGTGCCAGCGCGTCGTAATCCTCGGCCGACAGGCGCAGGACAGCAATCGGATGGTCGAACAGTTTTGTCGCCACCAGAGCGCCAAGCGTCAGAATATCCTCGTTCTCACGGAAGATCAGTGCCTTGGGCGCGTGTTCGGCAAAGGCCAGCCCCAAAAGCACGCCGCTGCCGGTGCAGGAGCCGCGGCTGGTGGGCATCATGACAATATGGCCGGCCAGAGACTTCCCGTGCTGCGGGTGATGGGCGTCGATGATCTGCCCCGTGGCCGGATCAACCCCGCCCCAGACACTCAGCCCCTCGTCACAGACAAGAAGCGGACCTGAAACCCTGGCGCTGATGATCACGTCTGACATTCTGTTTCCCTGTTCGCTAAACCGACACCCCAGCGTTGAAATTTGCGTCATCGCTATTCCGCTGGCAGGCTTTCGATTGCTATTGTTGTAATTGATGCAAATATATGCTTAAACAATCATGATTGGTAAGAAAAGAAAAATTATGTCGAAAACGGAAAATATTCCCGCGCCTTCTGACAAGGAAAGCTGGGAGACAGAGCGCCATCATTTGCGGGCCGAGCTTGGCAGCCGCATGAAGGCGGTGCGTCAGGCGGCGGGTCTGACGCTGGAAGCTGCGGCCCAGAAATCCGGCGTGGCGCTTTCGACGATCCACAAGATCGAAAACGGGCGTGTTTCGCCAAGCTACGAGAATCTTGTGAGAATCGCGCGTGCCTATGACATCGGCATGGAACGGCTCTTTTCCGAAGACCACGACGCCCACCAGACCACGCGCATGACCGTCACCAAGGCGGGGCAGGGACGTGTGGTCCGTGCCAAGCATTTCGAATACGAGGTGCTGTGCAATGCTCTGGCCGAGAAAAAGATCATCCCGCTGGTTACCACGGTCGAAAAACGCGATGCCTTGCGCTCGGAAGATCTCGAATCCCATACTGGCGAGGAAACGCTCTATGTGTTGTCCGGCCGGATCGAACTTGTGGTCGAACATTACAAACCGGTGATTCTGGAGCCGGGAGATTGCGCCTATTTCGACAGCACGATCAAACACGGTATGCGCGCACTTGATGACACAGAGACCAAAGTGTTCTGGGCCTGCACCTATACCGACTTCGCCAAATAACCCCCCCTATAACATCCCCATAGAAAGAGGACTTCGCATATGGCAAAGCCCATTTCCGTCGAGACGCTGCACACTCGTGTCCGGTCAATTTTTGAAAAATGCGGAATGTCCGAGGCCAATGCCGAAGCGGTCGCGGCAGTGATCGTGGCCGGTGAGCGCGATGCCTGCAAGTCCCACGGGATTTACCGGATCGAAGGCTGTATGCGTGTGCTGGCGGCGGGCAAGGTCGAGCCGAAGGCCGTGCCGGAACTGGTGGATACGGGCAAGGCCGTGATCGAAGTGGATGCCAATGGCGGCTTTTCCAATCCGGCCTTTGATGCCGCCAAGGACGCCCTTGTGGCGCGGGCCAAAGAGACGGGGCTGGCGGCGCTGGTGATCCGTGATTGCCTGCATTTCTCGGCGCTCTGGCATGATGTGGAGGCGCTGGCCAAGGACGGGCTGGCCTCTTTGTCCATGTGTCCGAGCTATGCCTCTGTCGCCCCGACTGGCGGCAAGGAGCCGTTGCTGGGCACGAACCCTATCGCGTTTGGCTGGCCGCGCCCTGCCGAGCATCCTTATGTGTTCGACTTTGCCACATCGGTCGCGGCACGCGGCGAGATCGAATTGCACCGCCGTGCGGGAACCGAAATTCCCGACGGCTGGGCCGTGGATCAAGAGGGCAACCCGACCAACGATCCCGACGCCGCACTGGCGGGGGCGATGCTGCCCTTTGGCGGGCACAAGGGTTCGGCCATCTCGACCATGGTGGAACTGCTCGCAGGGGCCATGCTGGGCGAATTCATGAGCAAGGAATCGCTCGACTTCATGGGCGGAACACATTTGCTGCCGCGTCACGGGGCGCTTGTTCTGGCGCTTGATCCGGCGACCTTCTCGGCGCGCAGCGGGCGCGATCCTCTGGCCGAGGGCGAACGCCTTCTCACCGCCATCGGGGCGCAAGGGGCACGGCTTCCCTCGCAACGCCGGTTCAAGGCGCGCGACGTGTCTTTGCGGGAGGGGATTGTGTTGAGTGATGCGGAACTGGCGCAGCTTGATCTGTTTGAAACACAGGGGCTCGCCGCGCTCTGAGCGCGGCTTCATGCCTTTCGCGAAAGGTATCCAAACATGCAAAAGGCGCGGGGAATGTCCCGCGCCTTTTTCTGTTGTCGTTGATCCGCTTCAGCGCACACTGGCCAGAAAGCTTTGGGTTTCCGGGTGCTGCGGGTTTTCGAACAGCTCTGCGGGCGTGCCGATCTCTGCCATGATCCCTTTGTGGAAAAAGGCCACACGGTCCGAGACATCCCGCGCAAAGCTCATCTCGTGGGTGACGAGGATCATCGTCATCCCCTCTTCGGCCAGCATCTTGAGCGTTTCGAGCACCTCGCCCACAAGCTGCGGATCAAGGGCGGAGGTCACCTCGTCAAAGAGCATGTAATCGGGCGACATCGCCAGAGCGCGGGCGATGGCCATACGTTGCTGCTGACCGCCGGACAACCGTGTCGGATAGGTGCCCAGCTTGTCGCCAAGCCCGACGTGGTTGAGGTGCTTTTCCGCGATGGCTTCGGCTTCGGCCTTGCCCATGCCCAAAACCTTGCGCGGTGCCAGCGTGACATTCTCCATCACGGTGAGATGCGGGAAGGCGTTGAACTGTTGGAACACGATCCCGATTTTCTGGCGCAGCTTGTTGAGGTCGGTGGATTTGGCGTGAACTTCGGTGCCATCCACCAGAATCTTGCCGGAGTCGATCGGCTCCAATCCGTTGATACAGGTCAGAAGTGTCGATTTCCCTGACCCCGAGCCGCCGATGACGGTGACGACTTCGCCCTTTTCGACATTCAGGTCGATGCCTTTGAGAACCTCAAGCTGGCCAAAGGATTTACGGACATTTTGGATCTCAATCATTGGACCACCTTTTTTCGAGATATCCGCCGAAACGCGCAAGCGGGAAGCTGATGATAAAGTAGAACGCACCACAGATGAGCAGCAGGAACAGCGGTTCTTGCAGACGTGTGATGAGGATTTGTGTGGACTTCAGAAGCTCTGTGACCTGAACCACATAGACGAGTGCGGAGTCCTTCATGACGCCAAGCGCCAGACCGATCCACGAGGGCAGGGCCACCCGCGTTGCCAGAGGCATCACGATATAGCGCATGTCCTGACCCCATGACATGCCAAGCGAGCGGGCCGCGCGGCGTGTGACGGTCGGCACCGCGTCAATGCCGCCGCGCACGATTTCGGCACAATAGGCCGAGGTGTAGAGCGACAGAACCAGACAGGCGACGAAAAAGCCGGAAAGCTGAAGCTGGAGTACCATGCCGACAAAGGCATTGGCCAAAACCAGCTGGATCAGCAGCGGCACGGAGCGGAAGATGTCCAGAAAAAACGTGAGCGGTGCGGTGAGCACGGCCCCCAACTGGACACGGATCACGCCGAAGATGATGCCGAGGATCGTGCCGATCACGACCGAGATGGCTGTCACCACAATCGTGATGCCCGCGCCCTTGGCGAGAAACACCAGATCGTTGGCGGAGAGAGCAGTATCAAACATTTTGTGTCTCCCTCAATACCGGAACAGGCGTGCGGCGATCAGCCGTGCGCTCAGGGTGATGACTTTGGTGATGATGTAGAAGATCACACCGGCGATGGCGAAAAGCTCGAAGGTTCTGAAGGTCAGCGCATTCAAATCCTGCGTGACGCCGTAAAGGTCGGAATTCATGCCCACGGTGACGCCCAGAGAGGTCATGAGGATGGCCCACACCATTTGGTTGGTCATCGGCAGGAAGGAAATCCGCAACATTTGCGGCAGAACGATATAGCGGAAGGATTGCACCGGAGACATGCCCAGCGATTGCCCCGCACGCGCCTGCGTGTCCGGAATGGCCTTGAGCGCGCCGCGGAAATTCTCGGCGAGGTAGCCTGCGTTGTTGAAGGTGATGCCGATCAGAAGCGAGGTAAAGGGAGAGAAGTGGATGCCGAAACTCGCGACCCCGAAATGCGCCATGTAGATCTGGAACAGTGCGGGGGTATTTCGGGCGATCTCGATCCATGTGGTCGCGATGGCATTGAGGGGGCGGGACTTGGTCTGGCGAAACATCGTCAGGAGGATGGCGAATAGGATGCCCAAGAGCATCGATATAATCGCGACCTCCATCGTGATCACCGCACCGTCCAGCATCTTGGGAAGACGGGCCAAGGCCTGTTTCCATTGGAAGGTATAATCAAACATTTCTGTTGTGTGCCCTGCTGAAGAGAAGAAAACGGCGCGGGAAACCCGCGCCGCAATTTAGATCATCTCTGGCTCAGCGATATGCGCCCGGCACTGTGAGGGACGGCACTTCGCCACCAACCCATTTTTCATAGAGTTCGGCATAGCGGCCTGTGCGGATCTGCTGGTTCACGAAGAGGTCCAGATAGTTGAGGAACCCGTATTCGTCACGCTTGGCGAACAGACCGACATAGTCGATGTCGAACGGCGCGCTGCCGACCACTTCGATGCCGCCGAAATTGCCGGATTTCACATTGGCCTGTGCCACGGTGGAGGTGGACACGGTGGCGTCAAGCTGGCCTTGGGCCAGTGCGAGGAAGACATCGGCCTGTGTCTGGTAGGGACGGAACTCGGAGCCGTCGCCCCATTCGTTCACATATTCTTCCAGAGCAATCGCCTCGTAAGTCCCGGCAACGGCGCCGACAGTGTGGCCTTTCATCGTCTCAAAGGAGGTGATGTCTGTGCCTTCGGCAGCGGTCACAACCATTTCAAACGCGAAATAGGGGATGGAGAAACCCACGGTCTTGGCGCGTTCCAGCGTGTCGGAGGTGGAGGCAACACCAACGTCAACACGGTTGGACATCAGGGCCGGAATACGCTCGGGGAAGGGGGTCTCGACGATTTCGGCTTCAACGCCCAGTGCGGCGGCCAGATCGTTGCAGTAATCCACATCGAACCCGATCGGTTCGTTGTTTTCGTCACGCATCCCCATCGGCGGGAAGTCGAGAACAACCGCGCAGCGCAGCTTGCCCGAAGAGATAATGTCGTCCAGTTTGTCCGCTTGCGCAGCCGTGCCGGCAAAACCAGCGGCGGCAAGCAGAAGGGCCGTCAAAGTATATTTCTTCATAGTTATGTATCCTCGTCTGTTGGTTATTCACGGGTTATTTTGATTCCCTGCCCCCACCATAGTGGGAGTTTGCTCTTTTTAGCAATTATTTTCCTATAAGAAAAATATAGGCATGCAAGGAAAAATTTCAGGCGCGCAGAAAAGCAGCATGATGAGTGTGCCGCGCGCCTGTTCGAGATCGTGCAGGACTCACACTAGGGCCGTTAGCTCATATGGCAAGGGTGCGAGGCAAAACTGAAAGGCACGGAAGGCCCGACAGGCCACAGCCCCGCTGGCGGAGGAGGAGGGCGCATGGTGCGGGGGATTTGTTGTGTTGTGCGGGGGAGCCGTGATGTGCGGACCGTTGATGTCGGCCCGCAAACCGGCGGAGCGGCCTACTGGCGGTGCTTGATCTCTTGGCGCAGCACGAGCGCGTAGCCCGCCACCATCACCAAGGCCAGCGCAAACCATGTCAGCGCATAGCTCAGGTGGGAGTTGCGGAAGCTCACCACGGTCTTGCCGCCACGCGGCCAGCCGGTCGGGTCGATTGCATCCTGATCGATAAAATAGGGCGCGGCCTCAGCAAAGCCCTTGGCTCGGGTGATGGAGACAATGTCGCGGCGATACCAGTTGCCGTTCTTTGGATCGTTCTTGCGCGAGAACAGCCAGCCTTCGCTCTCCGACATGCGCAGAAGTCCGGTGACGGTGGTCTCGCCCGTGATGCGGGTGAAGTCTCCGGCCAAGGCCTGCTCTTGGGGAACAACGCCACGGTTCACCATGACAATCGTGCCGTCATCGCGCTTGAGCGGTGTGAGCACCCAGTAGCCGGGACCGAAATCCGAAGGCGTGTAGATCAGCACCTCGTCGTCGTTGAGAAATTCTCCCGTGAGGCGCACGCGGGTGTATTCGTCTTTTTCGCTGGTGATGCCGGACCAGAGCGCGGTGGAGGGGGCCGCGACAGGGTCGGCATGGATGCGCGTGTCCACCCGTTCGATCAGGTCGAGTTTCCAGTGCAGGCGCTTGACCTGCCAGATGCCGAGGCTGGTAAAGCCTACAACGCCGATCACGGCGATCAGTGTGGCAAGGATCAGTTTGACGGAGAGGAAACGGGCAGAGGGCATGTTGCGGTCCTTCATGGCAAACCGGGGCCACATGGGCCCCGGCTGTTCTTGTGGTGGAAGCGGCTTCAGCCCTGTTGGGACTGGAGGCTTCTCATCTGTTCGAGCTGCTGCTCCATGTCATGCATGGGCATCATGTTCTCGTTCATGTTGTGCATGACCCAAAGCGAACCGGCCAGAACGATGACAAGGATGATCACCGCCAGAATGGCCGCCATAAAGGTGCTGCCACCTTCGGACTTGGTGTTCAGGTGCAGGAAGAACACCAGATGCACGATGATCTGAACCGCGCCCAGCCCCATGATGATGGCGACCAGTGTTTGGCGGCTCATCTCCACTTCGGCCATGACAAGGTAGAAGGGGATGAGGGTCAGGAGCGCGGCAAGCGCGAAGCCGACCATCAGTTGACCCATGGTGCCGTGACCGCCGGAGTGGCTGTCGTGGGAGTTATGCGTATCAGCTGACATCAGACCAACCTCACCAGATAGACAAAGGAAAACACTCCGATCCAGATCAGATCGAGGAAGTGCCAGAACATCGACAGCGCACCGAGGCGACGCATGTTCGCGCCGGTCAGCCCGTGGATCTTGATTTGCGACAGGAGCGTCACAAGCCAGATGATCCCGCCCGTCACGTGCAGCCCGTGGGTGCCCACGAGCGCAAAGAAGGACGACAGGAAGGCCGAACGGTCCGGCCCTGCGCCGATGTGTATGAGGTGATGGAACTCATAGATTTCCATCGCGATAAAGCCCGCACCGAGGATGCCGGTGATCACGAGCCACATCATTGTGCCGTCGCGTTTGCCCTTGTCGGCCTGGAGCATGGCGAGGCCGAAGGTGATCGAGGAGAACAGCAGCAAAGCCGTCTCAATGGCGACGAACCCAGGCTCGAACAGATCCTTCGGCCCCGGCCCGCCCGCGAACCCGCCGCCAAGGACGGCATAGGTCGCGAAAAGCGCACCGAAGATGATGCAGTCGCTCATCAGGTAAATCCAGAACCCGATGGGCGTGGGGCTTTCGTGATGCACCTCGTGTTGGGCGATGCTCACGCTTGCGGTTTGGGAGTGGCTCATACGGCGGCTCCTTTCGCCTCGGTTGCCGCGACCTCATCCACAGGGATGTAGTAGTCGCGTTTGTAGTTGAAGGTATGGGCAATCCCGAGACCGATCATGCCGATGAAGGTGATGATCGCCAGCCACCAGATATACCAGACCATGGCAAAGCCGAAGCCCAGAGACAGCGCCGAGATCAACACGCCAGTGGCAGTGCCCTTCGGCATGTGGATCGGTTTGAAGTTGTCCTTGGGCCATGTGAACCCCTGTTGCTTCATCGTCCAGAAGGCTTCGCGGCCAGAGACCTGAAGATCGAACGGGAAGTTGTAGGGGGCCGGCGGAGATTGCGTGGCCCATTCGAGCGTGCGCGCATCCCACGGGTCGTTGCCGACACGGTTCTCGTTGCGATCACGGATCGAGACGTAGAAGTTCATGAAGGTGCACAGAATGCCCATCAGGATCAACAACGCGCCGAAGCCTGCGACGATGAAATAGGGCTGCCAGCCGGCATCCGGATAGGAGTTCATCCGGCGAGTGACACCCATGAGACCCAGCGCATAGAGCGGCATGAAGGCAACGTAGAAGCCCGTCAGCCAGAACCAGAAGCTGCGTTTGCCCCATTTGTCGGACATTTTGAAACCGAAGGCTTTCGGCCACCAGTAGCTCACCGCCGCATAGACGGCGAAGACCACGCCGCCGATGATCACGTTATGGAAGTGCGCGATCAGGAAGAGCGTGTTGTGCAACTGGAAGTCCACAGGCGGCACAGCCAGAAGCACACCGGTCATGCCCCCGATGGTGAAGGTGACAAGGAAGCCGATGGTCCAGAGCATCGGAACTTCGAGACGCACACGGCCTTTATACATGGTGAACAGCCAGTTGAAGATCTTCACCCCTGTAGGAATGGAGATGATCATCGTCGTGATCCCGAAGAAGGTGTTCACGCTGGCACCCGAGCCCATGGTAAAGAAGTGGTGCAGCCAGACGACGAAGGACAGGACCATGATACAGGCGGTGGCCCAGACCATCGTTTTATATCCGAAGATCGGCTTGCCGGAGAAGGTCGAGACGATCTCCGAGAAAATCCCGAAGCAGGGGATGATCAGGATGTAGACTTCAGGGTGACCCCAGATCCAGATCAGGTTGATATACATCATCGCGTTCCCACCAAAGTCATTGGTGAAGAAGTGGAAGTCTGCATAACGGTCCAGTGTCAGAAGCGCGAGAGTTGCGGTCAGCACGGGGAAGGCGACAACGATCAGGACGTTGGTGATCAGCGCGGTCCATGTGAAGATCGGCATCTCCATGAGCTTCATGCCCGGAGCGCGCATCTTGAGCACCGTGGCGATCAGGTTGATGCCCGACAGCGTGGTGCCGACCCCTGCGATCTGCAAGGCCCAGAGGTAGTAATCCATCCCCGGTCCGGTCGAATAACTCGACCCTGACAAGGGCGGGAAGGCCAGCCAGCCAACGCGGGCAAATTCCCCGACGAAAAGCGAGATATTGACCAGCAACGCCCCGGATACGGTCATCCAGAAGGAGAAGTTGTTCAGGAAGGGGAAGGCCACGTCGCGTGCGCCGATCTGCATCGGCATGACGTAGTTCATCACGCCGGTGACGAAAGGCATGGCCACAAAGAAGATCATGATCACACCGTGGGCGGTGAAGACCTGATCATAGTGGTGCGGCGGAAGCCAGCCTTCGGCCCCACCTGCGGCCATGGCCTGTTGGGCGCGCATCATAAGCGCATCGGCAAAGCCGCGCACCAGCATGACAAAGCCGAGCACCATATACATGATGCCGATTTTCTTGTGGTCGACCGACACAACCCAGTCGCGCCACAAGGGCCCCCAGAGTTTGAAGTAGGTCATCAGGATCAGAACCGCGAGCCCGCCCAAGGCGACACCCGCGAATGTCGCGACCAGAATGGGTTCGTGATAGGGAATCCAGTCGAGCGTCAGACGCCCGAAGATCGGCGAGAAAGTCTCCGCCGGTTGAACATGTGCGTTAGCCATTGTTTTTCTTCTCCGCGAAGACGAAATCCGGGCTACAGATTGCGTCAGGGTCATTCCAGAAGGCTTCGTGGAAGGCCTTCACTTCAACATCGGGAAGTTCGATCAAGTTGCCGAAACCGTCGATGGTGCGGGCGCGGTCATAGCTGTAGGCGCTTGCATTCGGGATGCCCGCGATGCCGCCGCCGCCCAGTTCGTCCTGCATCATCATGTGACCCATGCAGACCTTGCCGTCTTCGACACACAGTTCGACGATGCGCCGGAACAGAGCGTCTTCAACAGAGCCGTAGTATCTCACCGGCTCGTCAATGGTCGGCTTTTCAAGTTCCAGATAGCTGGTCCGGTCAAGTGTCGCGCCCTTGGCTTTCGCTTCTGCAATCCATGCGTTGAAATCCTCGTCGGACATCGACAGCGTGTCGAAGGTCATATGCGAGAACCCCGGACCGGAATAATGTGCCGAACGGCCCGGGAAGGTGCCGGTCTCGTCCGCGATCAGGTGGAGTTTCGTCTCCATGCCCGCCATCGAATAGACCATGCCGCCGAGCGCGGGGATCGACAGCGTGTTCATCACGGTCGAAGAGGTCAGGGAGAAATTCACCGGACGGCCTTCGGGGATCGCGAGCTCGTTGACCGAGGCCACGCCGAATTCGGGATAGATGAACAGCCATTTCCAATCCAGCGACACCGCCTGAACTTCGACCTGAGCGCCGGCTTCGAGGTGATCGAGCGGTGCGTAGGGGTCGAGCCGGTGGGTATAGACATAGGTGAAATACCCGAGCGCGATGATGATCAGGATCGGGACGCCCCAGACGACGACTTCGATCTTGTTGGAATGTTCGAAGGTCGGATCGTAATCCGACGTATCGTCCCGGTCGGCGCGGTATTTCAGCGGGAAATACACGGCCATAATCAACACCGGAATGATGACGATGAGCATAAGAAGAGTCGAGATGATCAACAGGTTACGTTGTTGATCCCCGACCCAGCCCTGCGGTGAAAGTACATGGTACTGACACCCGGACAGCGCAAATGCGCTGGCAAGTGCCAGCAGGAGGGTCCTGAGTCTAAGCAATGTGCGTGCCTTTATTTTTTCCGGTCGTGCCGACGCCTCTTTTGAGGTCGCCGACACGCCGACCACGAGTTTGTGAGGTGGGGCTACGCCTGTCCGCGCCGAGTCTCACCGCGACGCATTGACGCACTGCAGCAATTTCTTAAGATTTTTGTCAGCGCTCACAGTGATTTGATCGAAAACTATGCAACTGCGCGCGGTGCTGTGCATAAATAATAGCCCCCTCGAAAACCTGTGGGCGAGGGGGCTATCTCAATGCGGCGGAGAAAAATAAGTGGGCGGAAGTCTTCTTAGGGAATCGCCCCGTATCCCGCCCCTGAGCGGGCCTTAGCTCCACGCAGGCGGCAGCTCATCCGCAAGCGGCCAGTAGAAATCCGGCGGCATACCGGCCTCGGCGCGTTTTTCCTCGTTGAAGGGTGGTTTGGTGCCACCGGGAAAGTAACGCCGCACAAGGGCGTGAAACTCGTCCTTCGGATCAATGCCGTCGCGCCCGCAGAGGAAATTGAACCATTTCGCGCCATAGGCCACATGGCCGACCTCTTCGGCGTAGATCACTTCAAGCGCGCTTACCGTCTCGGGGTCTTTGGCGTTCTGGAAAATCCGGATCATGCCCGGCGTCACATCAAGCCCGCGCGCCTCCAGCACCATCGGCACAACCGCCAGCCGTCCCATGATGTCCTCCGCCGTGTCTTCGGCCGCGCGCCACATGCCCGCGTGCGCCGGTAGATCACCGTAGAAAGAGCCGAGGGCTTCGAGCCGGTCACAGACCAGATTGAAATGCTTGCTTTCCTCGTCTGCCGATTTGACCCAGTCGTCGTAGAATCCCAGCGGCATGTCGATATGTGTAAAGCGGGCGACCAGATCCCAGTGTAAATCCACCGCATTAAGTTCGATATGTGCAATTGCGTGCAGGATCGCCTTGCGTCCTTCAGGGGAACCGGGCTTGCGACGCGGCACATCGCGCGGGCTCAAAAGCTCCGGTTGTGCGGGCCGTGCTGGCTGCATCGGCGGGGTGGCTGTGCCAATCGCAATCGGTGTGCCCGCATCACGGCTCTCGCGCCACATGGCGGCGTATTTATGCGACAGCGCGGTTTTTTCGCGTCCGTCCGCCGTGCGCAACACCCCATCGGCCATTTCTGCAAGCGTCAGGCTCATGACGTTGCGGCCTCAAGCACCTCTGCGGCATGTCCCGCAACTTTCACCTTGGGCCAGACTTTTGCGACCTTGCCCTCTTCATCAATGAGATAGGTGCTGCGGACGATGCCCCAGAATGTCTTGCCATACATTTTTTTCTCGGCCCAAACCCCGTAGGCCTCGCAAACACCGCCGTTTTCATCAGACAACAGCGGGATGGACAGATCGTGTTTGGCGCAGAAATTCTCGTGTTTCTTCACGGAATCTTTGGAAATCCCGAAGACAGTGATGCCAGCGGCCTCGAATTGCGGTTTCAATGCGGTGAAATCCAGCGCCTCGGTGGTGCAGCCGGGGGTGTTATCCTTCGGGTAGAAATACAGGACCACTTTCCGACCGCGTAGATCGGAAAGGGTGACATCGGACCCACCATCGCGGGGCAGGGTGAAATCGGGGGCGGGGGTGCCAAGCTCAAGCATGTGTGTTTCCCTCATCTGCTCATGAAGCGTTTCGCGAAAGACCAGAAACCGGATTTTCGGGAAACGCTGTCTAACCTATGGACGCCTTAATCATTTCGCAATCACCTTGTGGTCAAGTTCCGGTGCGACAGGCTTTTATCCGCTGCTCGCGCAGTTTACGCGTTGCAGAGGCTTTCGGTTTCGTTTTAGGCCGCTTTACGACAAGATGAAACCGATCCGACCCGAGATCGTGACGAACAGAGCAGCCGAGATGACGGAGCCCCGTGCCCAAGACAATGCGAAAGAGGATGTGCCGCCGCAGGAGGCGGACATGCCCCCCGCACGCAAACGCCGCCCGACGCATCATGTGATCGGCTTCTGGACGCTTGGCTTCATCGTGGTGCTGACGGTGTTCACGGGGCTAGCGGTGCTGGCCTTCACGGGGCGCGAGATCACCTTTCCCGACGCGCTCACCGATCGGATCGAGGGCAAGCTGAATAGCGACCTGAACGGGCCGCAGGTCTCCATCGGCCAGATCGTCGCCATCGTGGATCGCCATTTCGTGCCCCGCGTCACCGCGCGCAATGTCGTGCTGATCGACGCCACGGGCGCCGAGATCGCCAGCCTGAACGAATTGCGGGCGGTCCTGTCGAAAGAGGCGCTCAAGGCCCGCCGCCTTCGCCCCGACACGCTGCGGCTGTCCGGCGCGCAAATCACTGTGCGGCGCAGCAAGGACGGGTCTTTCGCGCTCGATTTCGGCGGTGCGCAACGGGTCTTTGGCTCGGGCGCGGAGGTGCTCGAAGCGATCGATCTCGCGTTTTCCAACGATCCTCTCTCCGACATCTCGCGGGTCGAGGCGCGGGAGGTGACGGTTTCTCTGGAGGACGCGCGTTCCGACCGGATATGGCAGGCGACGGATGCCGCGATCACCTTGCTCAATACCGACGAGAACATTGACATTACACTGAACTTCGAGCTGTTCAACGGCACCGAAGACCTCGCGGAAATCGAGTTGGGCTTTGCCTCGCAAAAGGGGTCTCTGGCCTCGACGATTGCCCTGAATATGGAGCGCGCTCCGGCGCAGGATTTCGCTCTGCAAAGCCCGACCCTGTCCTTTCTGTCCGTGGTCGATGCGCCGGTCTCTGCCGCGATGCGGGCGGAGTTCGGTACGGATGGCGAGTTGACCGAATATACCGGCTCGCTGGCCTTCGATCCCGGTCAGATCGTGGCTGGCGCAGGGGCGGAACCTCTCGCCTTTGAGGGTGGCAAAGGCTATTTCGACTATGATCCCGCGAAAAAGCGCATCAATTTTCCGGAGTTGCGGCTGGAGACAGATGTGCTTGAGGTCACGGGCAGCGGACAGGTTCTGCTGGGCGATTTCGACGGGTCGTGGCCGCAGAGTTTCACCGGCCAATGGAAGGTGACGGATTTGCGCATTGCGCCGGAGGGCGTGTTCGACGCGCCTTTGGTCTTCGATCAGGCGGCAGTCGATGCCAAGCTGCGGCTCAATCCCTTCACGCTGGAGGTCGGCCAGTTCGATCTGGCGCAAGGGGATTTGTGGTTGCGCGGAAAGGGCCGTGCGGAGGCCGGTCCCGAGGGCTGGACCGCCGCACTTGATCTTTCTGTCGATGAAATGACCATTTCGGAGATTCTGGCGCTCTGGCCTCCGGCTGTGATTGCGAAAACCCGCACATGGATGGCGGAGAATATCCATGAGGCGACCTATCACGATCTTAATGTGGCGCTGCGCTTTGCACCGGGACTGGCGCGACCAGTTCTGGCGATGGATTGGGCCTTTGACGGTCTCGATATGCGCTACATGAAGGCCCTGCCGGAACTTGAGGGCGGCCACGGCTATGGCGCGATTTTCGGCTCGGCCATGACCGTGACGGTCGAGGGCGGGCAGATCGAGGCTCCGTCCGGCGGTGTGATTGATGTGGCGGGCACGGTGCTGCGTATTCCCGACATCTATGTGAAACCCGCGCGTCTTGAGGTGGGGCTGAAAACCCGCTCCTCGGTGGAGGCGGGGCTGGCGATGGTGGCGGGTCCGCCGTTCAATGCGCTGCGCGAGTCCACCTTTGGCGCGGATGTGGCCGAGGGGCAGGCAGAGCTGCGCGGTCAGATCGGTTTCCCGCTGATCCCCAAGGTGATGTTCGAGGATGTGAATTTCCTGCTGAACGGCAGGTTAAGCAACGTCCGCTCCGATCAGCTTATGGCCGGACAGGTCTTGAGCGCGGATCAACTGACGCTGACGATGGATCCGTCTGGCCTGTCGATTGCAGGGGCTGCGCGGGTGGGCACGGCGCAGATGTCCGGCCAGTGGCGCAAGAATTTCGGCCCCGAACACAAGGGCAAATCCGACATCACCGGACAGGCGCGGATCAATCAGGCGCTGTTTGATGCGTTCAACATCACTCTGCCCAAAGGCATGGTGTCGGGGGAGACGGATGCCGCGCTGACTGTGGCGCTGCGTAAAGGGCAGGCCCCCGCCTTTGAAATGAGTTCCGATCTTTCGGGGCTACGCCTGTCGTTTGCGCCTGTGGGATATGGCAAACCGGCGGGGACGCGGGGCAGTCTGACGCTCAAAGGCACGGCGGGGCCACGACCGGAGATCACGGAATTTACGCTTTCGGGTGCGGGGCTAACGGCCACGGGCGGGCGTGTGACCATGACGCCCGCGGGGCAGTTCGACCGGTTGAGCTTCGGACGTGTCCGGTTGAACAACTGGTTCGACGGGCCTTTGGCGGTCATAGGGCAGGGTGTGGGCAATCCTGTGAAGGTGGAGATCGGCGGTGGAACGCTTGATCTGTCGCGCGCGCGTTTTGGCAGTGCGGGCTCCGGTCAGGGGGCAGGGTCTGTGCCGATCGAGGCACAACTGGACCGGCTGGTTATTTCCGAGGGGTTGAGCCTCGACGGGTTTTCCGCAAAGCTGGCCACGCGTTCCGAAGGCGTGACCGGTTCGTTTCGCGGGCGGCTCAACGGCACAGCCGAGATGACCGGCACGCTGCGTCCCGGCGTCTATGGGCCGACGATCACCGCCAGTTCGCAGGATGCGGGGGCGGTGGTGACTGCCACGGGGGTTTTGGAACGCGCCTCCGGCGGGGTGCTCAACCTTAGCCTGACCGCCTTGCCCGAGGAGGACAGTTTTGACGGGCGCGTGACCATCGAGGATATCCGCGTGCAATCCGCGCCTTCTCTGGCGGAGCTTCTGTCGGCAATTTCTGTGGTCGGGATGATCGAACAGATGACCGGCGGGGGTGGTCTTTTGTTCACCCATGCCCAGAGCGACTTTGTCCTCAAACCCGGACGTCTGACGGTCAAGGCCGGCTCTGCCGAAGGCCCGTCTCTTGGCATCACCATGGAAGGACTCTATGACAGCGCCGCAGGGACTTTGGATATGCAGGGCGTGGTCTCCCCGATCTATTTCGTCAATGCTCTGGGGCAGGTTGTGGCGCGCAAGGGCGAGGGGCTTTTCGGCTTCACCTATACGCTCAAAGGCGATGCCAAAGATCCGTCCGTGGGTGTAAACCCGCTCTCTCTTTTCACGCCGGGCGCGTTGCGGGATATCTTCCGCAAGAAACCCGCAGGCGATCAATAAAACGGTGCCCGCATATGGGCGACCCAATAAGCTGAGGCTCTCATGAAACTGTCCGACTTCGATTTCGACCTGCCCGAGGCGCTGATCGCCACACGTCCTGCCAAGCCGCGGTCTTCGGCAAGGCTTCTGGTGGCCACGCCCACGCGGATGGTCGACGGGCATGTGACCGATCTTCTGGAGTGGTTCCAACCGGGGGACCGTCTGGTGCTTAATGATACGAAAGTGTTGCCCGCGCGGCTTTCCGGCAAACGCGGGCGCGACACGGCGCAGGGCTATCAGGAGGCGAAGATCGAGGTCACGCTTCTGGAGCCGCAAGCCGAGGCGGGCCATGACAGGATGGTCTGGCGGGCGCTGATCAAGCCGCTGAAAAAGATCAAGGAAGGCGAGGTGGTGCGCTTTTCCGACGATCTCTCCGCCACCTTGATTGCCAAGGAAGACGGCGAGGCAGTGGTGGCCTTCAACCTTACGGGCGAGGATTTCGACAAGGCGCTGGCAGAGGCGGGGTCCATGCCCTTGCCGCCCTATATCGAAGCCAAGCGCAAGGCCGATGCGCAGGATAAGGAAGACTATCAAACCGTCTGGGCGCGCAATATGGGGGCGGTGGCGGCGCCGACCGCTTCGCTGCATTTTGACGAGCCTTTGTTGAAAGCCCTGCAAGAGAAAGGTGTCGAATTCACCTATGTGACGCTGCATGTGGGGGCAGGGACGTTTTTGCCGGTGAAGGTCGATGATGTCTCCCAGCATAAGATGCATTCGGAATGGGGCGAGGTCTCGGAAGAGGCGGCACGCGAGATCAACGCGACAAAGGCGTGTGGCGGGCGGGTGATCCCTGTGGGCACCACGGCGCTGCGCCTGATCGAAAGCGCGGCCCCCGCCAAGGGAGAAATCGCGCCGTTTCTGGGCGAGACCGATATATTCATCAAGCCGGGCTATGCGTTCCGGATGGCGGATGCACTGATGACTAATTTCCACCTGCCCAAAAGCACGCTTTTGATGCTGGTCTCGGCGCTCATGGGGCGCGAGCGGATGCGGGAGGTTTACGATCACGCGGTCGCGGAAGGTTATCGCTTTTTCTCCTATGGTGATGCGTCACTCCTGTTGCCGCACGAGGCGTAATGCGGCGGGGCCGGAGGTTTTTCGCGGCACGGGCAACATCCGGTTTCCAAGTGCGCCCGAATCCCCATAGGGTCACCGCCATGAATAAAGTGCTCACCTCTTCCGCGCCGCTGCTTCTCGGCATTCTTTTCCTGATGATCGGCAACGGTTTGCAGGGCACGCTTCTGGGTGTGCGCGGTGTGGCCGAAGGGTTTTCGACCCTCGAAATTTCCATCGTCATGTCCGGCTACTTTGCGGGGTTTCTGGGAGGGTCACAGGCCACGCCACGCCTGATCCGGCGGGTAGGCCATGTGCGGGTCTTTGCGGCCTTTGCCTCGTTTATCTCGGCCGCCCTCATCCTGTTCCCCGTCGTGGCCGATCCGTGGGTCTGGACGGGGCTGCGGGTCGTTTTGGGGTTCTGTTTTTCCGGCGTTTATGTGACGGCGGAAAGCTGGCTCAACAATTCGACCACCAACGACCAGCGCGGCAAGCTTCTGTCGGCATATATGTTGGTGCAGACGCTGGGCATCATCATTTCCCAGTGGATCCTGTCGCAAGGTGATCCGTCGGGCTTTGTCCTCTTCATCATTCCTTCGGTACTTGTGTCGATTTCCTTCGCGCCGATCCTTCTGTCGATCTCTCCCACACCCGCTTTCGAGACATCGAAGCCGCTGAGCCTCAAGGCCCTGTTCGAGATCTCGCCCTTGGGCTGCGTTGGCATGTTCCTTCTGGGTGGGGTCTTTGCCTCGCAAATGGCGATGGCGGCAGTCTATGGCGGGCTGGCAGGGTTCTCGCTGGGGCAGATTTCTGCCTTTGTCGCCGCGATCTATATTGGTGCTTTGGTCTGTCAGGTGCCGATTGGCTGGATGTCCGACCGCACCGACCGGCGCATTGTGATCTGCGGTGTGGCTGCTGTCGGCAGTGTGGCCTGTGTCGCCGGAGCCCTGTTCGCGCAAAGTTATACGCTGGTGCTGATGGTGGGCTTTGTCGCGGGCGGCATGGCGAGTCCGCTCTATTCCCTGCTCATTGCACACACCAACGACTATCTCGAACCCGAAGATATGGCCGCCTCTTCGGGCGGGCTGATCTTTATCAACGGGGTCGGGGCCGTGGGCGGGCCGCTGATCGCCGGTTATCTCATGGGGCTGATCGGGCCTTATGGCTATTGGGTCTTTCAGGTCTTTCTGATGGGCGGTGTGGCGGTCTACGCCCTGTGGCGGATGACGCGGCGTGCGCCTCTCCATGTGGATGATACCTCTGCCTATGTTGCGGTTCTGCCATCGACCACGCCGGTTGTGGCCGAGGTCGCGCAGGAAATGGCAATCGAGATGGCCGAAGAGGCAGAGGCTGAAGCCGAAGCCGAAGCTGAGGCGGAAGCAGAAGCCGTGCAGGACGCGCTGGACGAGGCGGCAGCCGAGGCGCAGCGCAAGGCTACGGACGAAGCGATTGATACGTCCGGTGATATCTCGGAAGATGCGGCAAACCGGCAACAATCAGAAAAGTGACCTTGCGTCCCAAATAATTTCCTTGCGTGGTCTTGTGGCTTTTGTAACGCTTCTGTAAAGACCGCCGCCAAAAGGAGCATGAGAGATGGCGCAAGAGCAGATGAATCAAGCTGTCGAGAAGACCCCCGAGGACATTCTGGCCTTCTGGCTTGACGAGCTGGAGCCCTCCCAATGGTATGTGGCGGACGAGGCGCTGGACCAGCGCATTCGCGACGCCTTTCTCCCGACATGGCAAAAGGCGCAGCGGGGGGCCTATTCGCTCTGGCTGACGTATCCGTCGGGCGCGCTGGCCTATATCATTCTCAACGACCAGATGTCGCGCAATATGTTCCGTGGCGAGGCCGAGGCCTTTACCTCCGATCATGCGGCTTTGGCGGCTGCGAAAGCGGCGGTGGACAAGGGCTGGGATCTGCGGATTGATGCGCCTGCACGTCAGTTCTTCTATCTGCCGATGATGCACAGCGAGAATCTCTCGGATCAGGAACGCTGTGTGCGTCTGATGTGCGAGCGGATGAAAGGCGCGGAAAACAGCCTGCTGCACGCGCAGGCGCATCGCGAAGTCATTCGCCTCTTCGGGCGCTTTCCTTATCGCAATGCGGCGCTTAACCGCGTTACCACGCAGAGTGAAACACGGTTCCTGAAGGATGGCGGCTATGCGACGCTTCTGCGCGAACTTCAACTCGTTGCGGCCTAAGTCTCTGGCCTCAAACCAGAAATAATGTGATATGCATTTCCCGCCCAAGCTATGCGTTGGGCGGGAGGCAGCCTTTCATTCACAATACGCAGAGCTTCATTGCTCCGATTTCCCGGATAGTTTAGTGTCAAACTAACGTCTTTTGCGATTGGCTTGGCAACAGGTTGATCGGGGAAGGCAGCGAGATGACTATGTTGCTCTGCGTTTCCCGAAAACCTGTGAGACAGGCTTTGCGCGAGACGCTCTAAATTTTGGTTTCGGGAGGACCCTCCATGTCTGACACATCTTTCGATCTCGTCGTGATCGGCGCTGGCCCGGGCGGGTATGTGGCCGCCATTCGTGCGGCGCAACTTGGGCTGAAAGTGGCCTGTGTGGAGCGCGAAAATCTTGGCGGGATTTGCCTGAACTGGGGCTGTATTCCGACAAAGGCTCTGCTGCGCTCGGCGGAGATCTATCACCAGATGCACCGCGCCAAGGAATTCGGCCTGTCGGTCGAGGGGGCGTCCTTTGATCTGGATGCCATCGTCAAACGTTCGCGCGGGGTCGCGGCGCAGATGAACGGCGGGATCAAAGGCCTGTTCAAAAAGAACAAGGTGACCGCGATCATGGGCGAGGCCAAGATCGCCGCCAAAGGCAAGGTCGTGGTCAAGACGGAGAAGGGCGAAGAGACGCTTACCGCCAAGAACATCATCGTTGCCACCGGCGCGCGTGCCCGCGAATTGCCGGGTCTGGAGGCCGATGGCGATCTGGTCTGGACCTACCGCCATGCGCTCGTGCCGACGCGGATGCCGAAGAAACTTCTGGTCATCGGCTCCGGCGCGATCGGCATTGAATTTGCCAGCTTCTACAACACTTTGGGCGCGGATACGACCGTGGTCGAAGTGATGGACCGTGTGCTGCCCGTCGAGGACAAGGACATTTCCGCCTTCGCCAAGAAGCAGTTCGAAAAGCAGGGCATGAAAATTCTGCAAAAGACCACGGTGAAGAAACTCGACCGCGCGAAAGGTAAGGTCACGGCGCATTTCGAAGCGGGCGGCAAGGTCACGACCGAAGAGTTTGACACGGTGATTTCCGCAGTCGGCATCGTCGGCAATGTCGAGGGCATCGGGCTTGAGGAAATGGGCGTGAAAATCGACCGCACCCATGTGGTGACGGATGAATATTGCCGCACCGGCGTCGAGGGCATCTTTGCCATTGGCGACATCGCGGGCGCACCTTGGCTGGCCCACAAGGCGTCGCACGAAGGTGTCATGGTTGCCGAGTTGATCGCAGGCCAGAAACCGCATCCGATCAAACCCAATTCCATCGCGGGCTGCACCTACTGCCATCCGCAGGTCGCTTCTGTCGGTCTGACCGAAGACAAGGCGAAAGAGGCGGGCTACGAGATCAAGGTCGGCAAGTTCCCCTTTATCGGCAATGGCAAGGCCGTCGCGATGGGCGAGGCCGAGGGTCTGGTGAAAACCATCTTTGACGCCAAGACCGGCGAACTTCTGGGCGCGCATATGGTGGGCGCGGAAGTGACGGAGATGATTCAGGGCTATGTGATCGGGCGCACGCTTGAGACCACGGAAGAAGAGCTGATGAACACGGTCTTCCCGCATCCGACCATGTCGGAAATGATGCACGAATCCGTGCTCGCCGCCTACGGGCGCGCGCTGCATATTTGAGCGATCAGATGGCTGGCCGGAGAGGAATTTCCGGCCGGTCATCACCATGCGTGATGGGTGATATAAAATTGCGCCCCTCTTGTGCATAAATGTAGGTCATGTATTCTGACGCGCATGACAGATTGGGATTCTCTTCGCTATATTCTCGCAGTTGCACGCGAAGGCGGGCTTTCGGGCGCGGCGCGTGTGCTTGGCGTGAATCACGCGACCGTATCGCGGCAGTTGGCTAAGGCCGAAGATGCCGCCGGTGTTCGTTTTTTCACCCGCCTTGCCTCGGGGCTTCAACCGACGGAAGCCGGTCAGGTGGCGATTGCCCATGCTGAAGAGGTCGAAGCCCGTATGGTGGCGCTCGACATGGCTTTGGCGGCACGCGACGAGACCGAGGAAGGCGAGCTGAAAGTGACCATTCCGCCCTTGATGGCGGAAGATCACTTTGCCGAAGACATCAAGGAATTCAAAGCCTTGCATCCGGGGATCGATGTGCATCTTCTGGGGGCCACAGAGATTTTGAACCTGCACAGGCGTGAGGCGGATGTGGCCCTTCGTGTCACCCAGTCGCCGGAGGAAAGCCTTTGGGGCCGGATGGTGACGCCACAGCGGGCGGGCTGGTTTGCCTCGCCGGAATTTGTCGAACGCTATCTTGATGTGATCGAAGGGCGCGACACGGAAAACGCGCTGCCCTATATCGCCTTTTCCACATGGTTTGCCGCGACTCCTGCGGGGCTGTTTTCGGACCTGCCGCCGGTGCGGGCCGCGATCAAGACCGATGATATGGTCTCGGCCATGTCTCTGGCGCGTCAAGGCATGGGCATGGTGCGGTCTTCGCATCTTTTGGGCTCTTGCGATCCGGGGCTTGTGCGTGTGCCGGGGCTGCCCCTGTCGGATCACGTTCCGATCTGGGTGCTGACCCATCCCGACCTGCGCCATGTGCCGCGTGTGACCGAATTCATGCGCTTTATCGCCGCGCGGATCACGGCGCGTCGTGCGCTCTACATGGGGCCGGACGAGGCCTCCGCCAATACGGCCACGCGCTCCGACGGGGCGAAGCTCGAAGGCACTGTGACCGAAGTGGCAGAATGACAGAAGCGGCCTTGCGGGGCCGTTTTTTCTTTGTGCGGTCGGAGTTAGACGTTGCGTAGCTCGCCGCCGCCGGAAATCCAGTCATGCAAGCCGCCGAGATTTTGCACATCCTTGTGTCCCAAGGATTTCAGCAACCGCACCCCGCCTGACGAGCGCGCGCCCGAGGCGCAATAGAGCACTTTCGTGGTGGTGATGTCTTTGAATTCCGGCAGACAGGCGGGAGAGTTCGGATCGCATTTCACCTTGAGCTCCTGCAACGGCACATGCAGCGCTCCTTTGGCAGTGCCGGACATATGTAGCTCCATCTGGTCGCGCAGGTCCACCAGCACCACAGTGCCCTTCGACATCCCGTCTTTCACCTCGTCTACGGAGATTTTCGGAGCGCCGCCACCAAACAATCCAAACATTTCAATCTACATTTTGCAGTCATTTATAGTTGGTCCACTTCTAGACCTGCGTCGTTCGGGCGTCTGTGATGAAATCACCCAGAGCGGGCAGGGCGCGCGGTGGCGTGCTTCATGGTGAAAAAAGCGACAGGCAAGCGGTGTGTTCCCTCTATGTTCTCACTTTCTTGTTGGAAGACCTCCGAAGCTCCACTAGATAGGAAGCAGACACGATGAGCAGGTGGGGCCATGGCCGAGTTGAAATCGATCGAAGTGCGCGGTGCGCGCGAGCATAATCTCAAAAACGTGGACGTGGATATTCCGCGTGACGAGCTTGTGGTGATCACGGGGCTGTCCGGTTCGGGCAAGTCCTCTCTGGCCTTTGATACGATCTATGCCGAGGGCCAGCGCCGCTATGTGGAAAGCCTGTCGGCCTATGCGCGCCAGTTCCTCGATATGATGGGCAAGCCCGATGTGGATCACATCTCCGGCCTTTCGCCCGCCATTTCCATCGAACAGAAGACTACCTCGAAAAACCCGCGCTCCACCGTGGGGACGGTCACCGAGATTTACGATTACCTGCGCCTGCTGTTCGCGCGTGCGGGGACGCCCTACAGCCCTGCAACCGGAGAGCCGATCGAGGCGCAGCAGGTGCAGGACATGGTGGACATCACCATGCGGATGGAGGAGGGCACACGCGCCTATCTTCTGGCCCCCATCGTGCGTGATCGTAAAGGCGAATATCGCAAGGAATTTCTCGACCTGCGCAAACAGGGGTTCCAGCGGGTGAAGGTTGACGGGGAGTTCTATGACCTCGACGAGCCGCCCACGCTGGACAAGAAATTCCGCCATAATATCGACGTGGTAGTGGACCGGATCGTGGTGCGTGAGGGCTTGGAAACACGGCTGGCGGACAGTTTGCGCACCGCGCTTGATCTGGCCGACGGGATTGCCATTCTGGAAACCGTGCCGCGCGATGATGCCGCGCCGGAGCGTTTCACATTCTCCGAGAATTTCGCCTGTCCCGTCTCCGGTTTCACCATTCCGGAGATCGAACCGCGGCTCTTTTCCTTCAACGCGCCTTTCGGGGCCTGTCCGCATTGTGACGGGCTGGGGGTCGAGCTGTTTTTCGACGAACGCCTCGTGGTGCCCGATGCCACGCTGAAAGTGGCGGACGGGGCCATCGCGCCGTGGCGCAAGGGCAAGATGCCCTATTTCCTGCAAACCATCGAGGCGCTGGCGAAACATTACGGGTTCAAGCCCTCGACCCCGTGGAAGAAACTGCCCGCCAAGGTGCAGCAGATGTTCCTCTATGGCTCGGGCGACGAGGAGATCAAGTTCCGCTATGACGACGGTGGACGGGTTTATGAAGTGACGCGCAGCTTCGAAGGGGTGATCCCCAATATGGAGCGCCGCTACCGCGAAACGGACAGCAACTGGGTGCGCGAAGAATTCGAGCGCTATCAGAACAACCGTCCCTGCGGACATTGCCACGGCTACCGCCTGCGCGAAGAGGCTCTGGCGGTGAAGATCGGCTCTGCCGAGGGCGGCTTGCTGCATATCGGGCAGGTGGTCCAGAAATCCATCAAGGAGTCTTTCCAGTGGGTTGACGGTGTAATGGACAGCCTTTCGCCTCAGAAACAGGAAATCGCCCGTGCCATCGTGAAGGAAATCCGCGAACGTCTTGGCTTCCTGAATAACGTGGGGCTGGAATATCTGACGATGAGCCGCAATGCGGGCACGCTTTCGGGCGGGGAGAGCCAGCGGATACGTCTGGCCTCGCAAATCGGCTCCGGCCTTCAGGGCGTGCTCTATGTGCTCGACGAACCCTCCATCGGTCTGCACCAGCGCGACAACGACCGGCTGATCGGCACGCTCAAGAACCTGCGCGATCAGGGCAACACAGTGATCGTGGTCGAGCATGACGAGGACATGATCCGCGAGGCGGACTATGTCTTTGACATGGGGCCGGGCGCGGGGGTGCATGGCGGGGCGGTGGTGGCCAGAGGCACGCCGGAAGAGATCGAACGCGACGCGGCTTCGCTCACCGGTCAATACCTGTCGGGCTCCCGCGAGATTCCGGTGCCGAGCGAGCGGCGCAAGGGCAACGGCAAAAAGCTCACCGTGGTGAAGGCCACGGGCAACAACCTCAAGGAGGTCACTGCCGACTTCCCGCTGGGCAAGTTCATCTGTGTCTCCGGCGTCTCCGGCGGGGGGAAATCCACACTCACCATTGAGACGCTTTACAAGACTGCGGCGAGCCGGTTGAACGGGGCGCGGGCGACCCCAGCGCCATGCGAAACCATCAAGGGGTTCGAGCATCTCGATAAGGTGATCGACATCGATCAACGCCCCATCGGGCGCACCCCGCGCTCCAACCCCGCGACCTACACTGGGGCTTTCACGCCGATCCGCGAATGGTTTGCCGGACTGCCGGAATCCAAAGCGCGTGGTTACAAGCCGGGGCGGTTTTCCTTCAACGTCAAAGGCGGGCGTTGCGAGGCCTGTCAGGGCGATGGTGTGATCAAGATCGAGATGCACTTCCTGCCCGATGTCTATGTCGAATGCGAGACCTGTAAGGGCAAGCGCTACAATCGTGAAACTCTGGAAATTCAGTTTAAAGGTAAAAGCATAGCCGACGTTCTTGATATGACGGTCGAAGATGCGCAGGAGTTTTTCAAGGCGGTGCCGAGCATCCGTGAAAAGATGGATGCGCTGATGCGTGTGGGGCTTGGCTATATCAAGGTCGGGCAACAGGCCACGACGCTTTCGGGTGGCGAGGCGCAGCGGGTGAAGCTCTCGAAAGAGCTGGCCAAACGCTCCACGGGGCGCACGCTTTACATTCTGGACGAGCCGACCACGGGGCTGCATTTCGAGGATGTGAAAAAGCTGCTCGAAGTGCTGCACGAACTGGTGGATCAGGGCAATTCGATGATCGTGATCGAACACAATCTCGACGTGATCAAAACCGCCGACCATATCATCGACATCGGTCCCGAGGGCGGTGACGGCGGCGGTCAGATCGTAGCGTGTGGCACGCCCGAAGAGGTGGCCGAAGTCCCCGCCTCACATACGGGGCGCTATCTCAAACCGATGCTGGAAAAAGCCGCACAAAGGAACGCGGCGGAATGAGCCGCAGGCCGAAGCTGGCCGTGCTTGCGGTGTGCGAGCGCGACGGGAAATTCCTCATGGTCCAACGCGGCAAGGCGCCCTCACGCGGCACTTGGGGGTTTCCGGGGGGACATGTGGAACTGGGTGAAACACTGGCCGAGGCCGCGGTGCGCGAACTGGCCGAGGAGACCGGAGTGCAGGCCACGGCAGGCGCGGTGATCGATCATGTCGAACTGATCCAGCGCGAGGGCAACGAGGTTACGCATCATTTCCTGCTGATGGCGGTCCTTTGTCACTATGTGTCCGGCGAGCCGGTCGCCGCCGATGACGCGGCGGATGTGGACTGGATGTCGCAGCAAGATCTTTTGACCACGACACGGGTTTTGTCCCAAGATGTCGTGCGAGTCGCCCGAAAGGCCCGCGACTGACGATTCACACCGGAGGAGATGCGCATGTCCAGACGTCCAAAAATCGGATTGGCTTTGGGGTCGGGCGGTGCGCGCGGGTATTGCCATATCGGCGTCTTGCGGACGCTGGAGGAGATGGGCATCCGCCCCGATGTGATCGCGGGCTGCTCTATGGGCGCTTTGGTCGGGGCCGCCTATGCGGGCGGGCGACTTGATCCGCTGGAAGAGTGGGTGCGGGCGCTGACCCGCCGGTCTTTCCTTGCGATGTTGGATCTTCGGTTCTCCCATGGCGGGCTGGTGCAGGGCCGCGAAATCATGACACTGCTCGACCGCCTTGAACTGCCGAAGGCCATCAGCGATCTTGACCGTCCCTTTGCCGCTGTGGCCACGGATATGGAAAGCGGGCGCGAGGTCTGGTTGCAAGACGGGCCGCTCAATATGGCCGTGCGTGCCTCTGTGGCTTTGCCGGGTATTATTTCACCGCTGTATCACGAGGGCACTTGGTTGCTCGATGGCGGGATGGTTAATCCCGTGCCCGTGTCCCTTGCCCGCGCGATGGGGGCGGATGTGGTGATTGCCGTGAACCCCAATGCCAAGCTGGACAGCACATTCTGGCGCGCCCCCGAGGTGGGGCATGACGATCAGAATGGCGACCAGAGCGGCGGTTTCCTGAGCCTTCAGGAGCGCTTGCCGGAGGCGCTCAAGGGGCTGTGGCCGAGAGGCAATGGCAACGGCGGCGGGGTTCCGCCCGCGCCGGGATATATCGATGTGCTGGCCGCATCGATCAACATCATGACCGAACATATCCGGCGGGCCCGCATGGCCGGAGAGCCTCCGCAGGTGCTCTTGTCTGCGGATCTCACCGATATGACCGTGCTGGATTTCTACGAGGCCGACAGGGCCATCGCGGACGGGGTGCGCATGGTGCGCGAGAACGAATCCGTGATCAGGCGGTTGTGCGGGGTCTGATAACGGCCTTGAGGGCGAGGGCGGTCAACACCACTGCGCCCAGTCCGGCCAGTGCCGCAACGCCCCATTCCGTGCCCCAGTTTTTCACCACAATGGCGACGAGCGCCCAAGCGGTGCCCAGAGGGAACAGCGGGGCGTCAGGGCGCAGATGGCACCCGTAAAGCGTTACGGCCAGTGCGCCCGCAATGCAGAGATAGGCCCAGCCCACAGCGCCGAAAACAATCCCGTAACCTGCACCGATATAGCCCAGCGAGGCAAAGGAGGCGGCGGTAAGCCAGCCTGCCAACAGGGCCACGGGCGCACGGGCCAGCCACGGGTCCAGAACGGGCGCGCGGGTCATGGCGACAATGGCGAGGGCCAGCATCATGAAGATCATCACTGTGGCGACAACAGGGTTCATCGTGGCGACGGTGAGCCACGGTGTGCCAATGGCCAGCGCGAGGATCAGGGGCGGGCGCATCGGGGCCCAATCTTCTGCGTCATGGCGTTTGAACAGCCCGATGGCGGCAGAGATGATGAGCCAGAGGTAGATCACGCCCCAGATGGAAAAGGCATAGCCCGCCGGACCTACAGGAGCATTGCCCTGCGGAATCGGAAAGGCATCGGGATCATACCCCCGAAAATCCGGCGCCAGAAGTGGCCCCGCGATGGCAAACGCCAAGGCGGCAAGGAGGTGAAGGCTGGCGGTCATGCGATTTCTGTCCATACCCCCAAGCTAGACCGAAAAACGGCGCCGTAAAGGGCGCCGTTCTTTTGAGTATTTATGGCAACAAAGGAGATCAGGCCAATGTGCCTTCGGCTGTGAGTGTCAGCTTGCCGCGCAAATAGGGCGAGAGTGCCTCGGGCAGGGTGACGGAGCCATCCGCGTTCTGGCCGTTTTCCAGCACTGCAATGAGGCAGCGCCCGACCGCAAGGCCCGACCCGTTGAGCGTATGCACGAATTCCGGCTTGCCGCCCTCTTTGGGTTTGAAGCGCGCGTTCATGCGGCGGGCCTGAAAATCGCCACAGGTGGAGACCGAGGAAATCTCGCGATATTTGTCCTGACCGGGCAGCCAGACCTCGATGTCATGGGTGCGTTTCGCGCCAAAGCCGATGTCGCCGGAGCAAAGGTTCACCGTGCGATAGGGCAGGTTCAGGGCTTCGAGAATGTTTTGTGCCTGCGTGGTCATGCGGGCGTGTTCGGCCTCGCTCTGGTCGGGGCGGGTGATGGAGACCATTTCGACTTTTTCAAACTGGTGCTGGCGCAACATGCCGGAGGTGTCACGGCCCGCGCTGCCCGCTTCGGAGCGGAAACACTGCGTGTCGGCCACATAGCGGCGGGGCAGGGTGTCTTCATCCACGGTGACATTGTTGACGATGTTGGTCAGCGTCACCTCCGCGGTCGGGATGAGCCACCAGCCGTCGGTTGTCTTGTAGCTGTCCTCCCCGAATTTCGGAAGCTGCCCTGTGCCGTAGAGCATTTCTTCGCGCACCAGAACGGGAGTCATGGTTTCGGTCAGCCCGTGATTGTCCACATGGGTGTCGATCATGAACTGTGCCAGCGCCCGATGGATGCGTGCCACAGCGCCCGAGAGGATCACGAACCGCGCACCGGAGATTTTCGCCGCCGTTTCGAAATCCATGCCGGCTTTGACGCCTTCGATCTCGTAATGCTCTTTCGGTGTGAAATCGAAACGCGCGGGCGTGCCCCAGCGGTGGATCTCGACATTGTCATCTTCGCTCGCGCCTTCGGGCACGTCGTCATACATGACATTGGGCAGCGACATCAGAAGCTCTGTGAGCCGCGCGTCTTCTTCCTTGGCCTCGTCGTTAAGGCGGGCAACCTCGGCCTTTTTGTCGGCAACCAGCGCACGCAGGCGTTCGAATTCCGCCTCGTCCCCTTTGGCCTTGGCCGCGCCCACGAGTTTGGAGGCTTTGTTCTGTTCGGCCTTGGCATCTTCGGCGGCACCGATCTTGGCGCGGCGGGCAGCATCGATGGCGAGGACTTCGGAGGAGACCCCGGACAAGCCGCGGCGGCTCATGGCAGCGTCGAACGCTTCGGGATTTTCGCGAATGGCCTTGATGTCATGCATCGGTCTGGTCCTCGGTTGGTTGGTTTGGGCGAGGTTATGCAACAGGGAAAGAGTGGAGGGAAGGGGGATTTCGGTTAATCTCCCGTGTGCTCTTGCCCTTGGCGCCTGTTGGTCACATGTAACAGGAAACGAAGACAACGAGGACTCCATGCCAGCCAAAGCCATTCATTCCTGTATCCGTGTGCTAGACGAGGCGCGCTCTGTCGCGTTTTACGAGACGGCCTTTGGTCTCACCGTGGCCGACAAGCTCGACTTCCCCGATTTCACACTGATCTATATGTCGAACCCGCTCTCGGCGTTCGAGCTAGAGCTGACCATCAACAAGGGCACGACCGAGCCCTATGATCTGGGCAACGGCTACGGGCACTTCGCGGTGTCGGTGGAGGATCTGGAGGCCGAACATGCGCGGATGGAGGCAGTAGGGCTTGCGCCCGGTAAAATCGTCGATTTCGCGCCTGCCGGCACCCGCGTGGCGAAGTTCTTTTTCATCACCGATCCCGACGGTTACAAGATCGAAGTGATCGAGCGCGGCGGGCGGTTTTTGTGAGAGGAAACAGACAGCGCTAACAGTGCCGTGAAAGCGCAGCCCGTTTGCTGGACAAGGGGCAAAGCCCGCTATAGGGTGCGCGGCGACTTCAAGGGGTGGCGAGGGGCCTCCCCGTTTGACAATAAAGGACCAACAGATGTTCGTGACCCCCGCCTATGCGCAGGCCGCCGGAGGTGCCGCTGGCAACCCGATCATGCAATTCCTGCCGCTGATCCTGATCTTTGCGATCATGTATTTCCTGATGATCCGTCCTCAGCAAAAGAAGATGAAAGAGCATCGTGCGATGATTGAAGCCGTGCGCCGTGGTGACGAGGTCGTGACCGCAGGCGGCATCATGGGCAAGGTTGCCAAGGTGCGTGAAGATGGTTTCGTCGATGTCGAGATTGCAGATGGCGTGAAAGTCAAAGTGCAAAAAGCGACGCTTGCCAGTGTCGTGTCGAAAACCGAACCAGCCGCGGACGCGTAAGCGCCCGCTCTGATACTTCCAAGGCCCGCTTTGATGCGGGCCTTTCCCTTTCAAGACGTCTCAGGACCTGCTCATGTTGCAAATGCCTCTTTGGAAACGGATCGTCATTTGGGGCCTTGTGGCCCTTGGCCTTCTGGCCGCGCTCCCCAACGCTTTTTACCCTCGTGTCGAGGGGCACAACGATGCGATCGCTGCCATCGAGAAGGCCGGTGAGACGCCGGAGCGCGCTGCGGCTCGTGACGCATGGCCGTCTTTCCTGCCGTCCTCTCTGGTGAATCTGGGGCTGGACCTGCGCGGCGGCGCGCATCTTCTGGGCGAGGTGGACGTGGCCGAGGTCTATGCCTCGCGCATGGATGCCTATTGGCCGGAGGTGCGCGATGCGCTGCGTGACGAGCGCGACACAGTGGGCACGATCCGCCGTCTTGATGCGCCTGACGGGCAGCTTCGGGTGCGGATTTCCAATCCCGAGGGCATGGAAACCGCGCTGGCTGCCGTGCGTGCGCTTGGCACATCTGTCGTGTCTCTGACCTCTGCGGGTGAAAAGGATATCGACGTTTCGGCCACCGGTGATGTGATCACCGTGCAACTCTCCGAGGCGGAGAAAGCCGCGACCGACGATCGCACGATGCAGCAGTCTTTGGAGATCATCCGCCGCCGTGTGGACGAAGTGGGCACACGCGAGCCGACGATCCAGCGTCAGGGCGAGAATCGCATTCTCATTCAGGTTCCGGGGATCGGTTCCGCCGCCGAGTTGAAGTCGCTGATCGGGACCACCGCGCAGCTGACCTTTAACCCTGTTGTGGGCCGCACGACGAATCCGGACGAAAACCCCGGCGCGCGCAATTTTATCGCGCCGTCGATCAACGAGCCGGGCGTCTATTACATTCTCGAACAAACCGCCGTGGTTTCCGGCGACGAGCTGACAGACAGCCAGCCCGCCTTTGACCAGAACGGTCGGCCCTCTGTGACCTTCCGCTTCAACCCCACGGGCGCGCGCAAGTTCGGCGAATATACTGCCGCCAATGTCGGTGCGCTGTTTGCGATTGTTCTTGATGACGAGGTCATCTCCGCGCCGCGCATTCAGGACGCGATCCGTGGCGGCTCCGGCCAGATCACCGGATCCTTCACCGTCGAGGAATCGACCGAACTGGCCGTGTTGCTGCGTGCGGGGGCCTTGCCTGCCAAGATCAACTTCCTCGAAGAACGGACCATCGGGCCGGAGCTCGGGGCGGACAGTATCGAAGCGGGCCGGATTGCCACCACAGTCGCCTTTGTTGCCGTGTTGGTCTTCATGGGTGCGGCCTACAGCCTGTTTGGCATGTTTGCCAATATTGCCCTCATCATCAACGTGGCGCTTCTGTTTGGTCTGTTATCCGCGATCGGGGCGACGCTGACCCTACCGGGGATTGCTGGGATCGTGTTGACCGTGGGGATGGCTGTGGACGCCAATGTGCTGATTTTCGAGCGTATCCGGGAGGAGTTGAAAAACTCCAAATCCGTCGGACGCGCCATCGAGCTTGGCTATGAAAAGGCGCTGTCGGCCATTATCGACGCCAACATCACCACGTTTATCACGGCGGCGATCCTCTTTGTTATGGGCTCCGGTCCGGTCAAGGGCTTTGCCGTGACGCTGGCCTTGGGGCTGATCACTTCGGTCTTCACCGCGATCTATGTGACCCGCGCCATGGTTGTGGCGTGGTATGGGCGCAAAAACCGCAAGGGCTGGACGCTCAATGGCGTGAATCTCGTGCCGTCCGACACCACATTTGATTTCTTCAAAAGCCGGAAATTCACCTTTGGCTTCTCTGGCGCACTGGTTGTGGCGGCGGTTGTGGCCTTCTTTGCGATGGGACTGAATTTCGGCATCGACTTCAAAGGCGGCACGACGATTCGGACACAATCCGAAAGCGCCGTGGACGTGGGCGACTATCGTGCGGCTCTGGAGAAACTGGATCTGGGCGATGTGTCGATCACAGAAGTGTTCGATCCGAATTTCGACGAAAACCAGCACGTCGCCATGGTCCGCATTCAGGCCCAGGAGGATGTGGAGGCGATCGCGCCGGAAACCGTGCAACTGGTCGAGAAGGCGCTGCAAGAGGTTGACCCCTCAATCACCTTCCCCTCGGTGGACTCCGTGGGGCCGAAAGTGTCGGGTGAGCTGATCTGGACCGCTGTGGAGGCCGTGGCCGCTGCCATTGCTGCTGTGCTGTTCTACATCTGGCTGCGTTTTGAGTGGCAGTTCGCGGTCGGGGCCGTGGTGGCACTGGTCCACGATGTTGCGATCACCATCGGGATATTCGCGCTCTTCGGTATCCAGTTCGACCTCACGATCATCGCCGCGCTTCTGACCATCGTGGGCTACTCGCTCAACGATACGGTTGTGGTGTTTGACCGCGTGCGCGAAAACCTGCGTCGATACAAGAAGCTCGACCTTGCGCAGGTGTTGAACATGTCGATCAACGAGACGCTGTCGCGCACGGTCATGACCTCCGGTACTACGCTGATCGCGCTGATCGCGCTGTTGGTGCTGGGCGGCGATGTGATCCGCGGGTTCGTCTTTGCCATGACCTTGGGCGTAGTGGTCGGGACGTGGTCTTCGGTTTTTGTGGCCTCGACCGTGCTCTTGTGGTTCGGTGTCAAACGGGACTGGGACAAGAAAGAGCCGGCCAAGGGTATCCAGACCGACGGCAGCGCGGTTTGACGCGCGGCTGCGCAAGAGTATTTTAAGCACAAAGGAAAGGCCTGCGACGCGGGCCTTTTCGCGATTCGGGACCGAGGAGGCGAGACCCCATGCAATTCAATGAAATGCCCTTCGAAGACGCAGTGCCCGTTGATGGCTACGGACCGAATATGTTCCGGATCGGCGGCAAAGCCTATGAAGGGGCGATGCTGGTCTGTGGCGAAAAGGTCCTGCCGTGGTGCGGCTATGCGGATGTGGACACGCTGGTCGAACTGCGCGAGTTGATCGACATTATCGTGATCGGCACGGGGCCGGAGATGACCCATCTGCCGAAAGCGTTCCGCGAGGCGCTGGAGGCCGCCGAGATCGGGCTTGAGCCGATGGCTACGCCGACAGCGGCGCGGACCTATAATGTTTTGGCCTCGGAAGGGCGACGTGTCGCGGTGGCAATGCTTCCGGTTTGATCCGTGTCAGATCAAAATTCTAGAATCGCTATAAACAGGGCCACATGAGTTTGATTTCTGTAAAAGACCTGACCGTCTCGCGTGGCGGGATGCCTGTGCTGGAGGGGCTGGATTTTTCCGTCTCCTCTGGTGAGGTGCTTGTCCTGCGCGGGCCGAACGGGTCCGGCAAGACCACGCTGCTGCGCACGCTTGCAGGGCTGCAACCGCCCTATGCTGGTGTGGTCTCGGTGGAGCCGGACACGGTGGCCTATGCGGCCCATGCGGACGGCTTGAAGGCGACCCTGAGCGTGGCGGAGAACCTCGCCTTTTGGGCAGGGGTCTACGGCGGGCAGGAGATTGCAGAGGCGCTTTTGCATTTCAACCTCGACGCGCTGCGTGACCGTCCGGCGGGCAACCTGTCGGCGGGGCAGAAGCGGCGGCTGGGCCTTGCGCGGCTGATGGTGACGGGGCGTCCGGTCTGGGTGCTTGACGAGCCGACCGTGTCGCTGGACGCGGCCTCTGTGGCGCTGTTTGCCTCGGCGGTCAAAGCCCATGTGGCAGCTGGCGGTGCGGCGGTGATTGCGACCCATATTGACCTCGGGTTCGAGGAACGTGTTTTTGATGTCGGCCCTTACAAGGCCCGCATGGATGTGGTGCGTGACGATTTTGACGAGGCGTTCCTATGATCCGGCTGCTGTGGCGTGACATCACTCTGGCGTTTCGCTCCGGCGGGGGCTTCGGCCTTGGCCTCGGGTTCTTTCTGATCCTTGTGACACTGGTGCCCTTTGGCGTTGGCCCCGAAGGCGACATGCTCAGCGCGATTGCGCCAGGCATCCTTTGGGTCGGGGCGTTGCTGGCCTGTCTGTTGTCACTGGACCGGATTTTCGCATTGGATTTTGAAGACGGCTCGCTGGACCTGCTGGCCACGGCACCGATCCCTTTGGAAGGCGTTGTCGCGGTCAAGGCGCTGGCGCATTGGATCACCACGGGGCTGCCTCTGGTGATCGCGGCTCCTGCGCTCGGTTTTCTGCTGCATCTGGAGAGCTCGGCCTACCGCTGGATGATCGTGACGCTGTTTATCGGCACGCCGGCGCTGTCCTTTATCGGGTCGTTTGGCGCGGCGCTGACCGTGGGGCTGAAACGCGGGGGGCTGCTGATGAGCCTGCTGGTCCTGCCGCTCTATATTCCGACCCTGATCTTCGGGGCCGAGGTGGTGCGGCGTGGCGCAGGGGGCTTTCTGGTCGGCACACCTCTGGCCATGCAGGCGGGCATTACACTGGGGGCTGTGGCCTTGCTGCCTTTTGCGAGCGCAGCGGCCATTCGGGTCGCTTTAAGGTGAGTTGAGAACATGCGTGTTTGCCCCTAGGCTTGCGCGCGTCGAGAGGAGAGACAGCATATGGCCATCAACTGGAACGCCTTTTGGGAATGGGCCAATCCACGCAAATTCATGTGGTGGACCGACCGTGCCTTGCCCGTGATTGCCATTCTGGCGGCGGTTATTTTCGTGATCGGTCTGGTCTGGGGCTTTTTCCTGACCCCTGATGATTATCGCCAAGGCGCGACGGTCAAGATTTTCTACATCCATGTGCCCTCCGCGATGATGGCGATCAACATCTGGGCGATGATGCTGGTGGCTTCGCTGATCTGGATCGTGCGGCGGCACCATGTGTCTGCGCTGGCCGCCAAATCCGCCGCCGCGATCGGTATGACCATGACGCTTATCGCGCTCATCACGGGCGCGGTCTGGGGCAAGCCGATGTGGGGCACCTATTGGGAATGGGACCCGCGGCTCACCTCTTTTCTGATCCTGCTGCTGTTCTACATCGGCTATATGGCGCTTTGGGAAGCCATCGAAAATCCCGACACGGCCGCCGACCTGACCTCGGTGCTCTGCCTTGTCGGTTCCGTCTTTGCCCTGCTGTCGCGCTATGCTGTTCTCTTTTGGAATCAAGGGCTTCACCAAGGGGCTTCGCTGTCTCTGGATGCCGAGGAAAACGTGGCGGATGTCTATTGGTATCCGGCCTTGGTGGCGATTGCGGGCTTTGTTCTGTTGTTTGTTGCGCTGGTGCTCTTGCGCACCCGCACAGAAATCCGCGCGCGGCGTTTGCACGCGCTGGAAATGCGCGAAAGGGTGAAAAATGCCTGATCTTGGAAAATATGCAGGGGATGTCTTGATGGCCTACGGGGCGACCTTCCTGCTTCTGGCGGGGCTGATCTGGCGCTCTCTGGCGCGGTCGGCCAAGGTGAAACGGCAATTGAAAGCGGCTGAGGAGCGGAAAACCCATGGCTAGGATCAACCCACTTATGGCGCTGCCGCTGGTTGTTGCGGCGGGGTTCATTGCTCTGGTCACATATGGCATGGCCCGCGAGGATGCGGAGCAATTGCCCAGTTCGCAAATCGGGCGGGAGGCACCGTCGATCGCCTCTGTTACTCCGTTTGAGGGCAAGGAGTCGCTCACCGACGGGATGCTGCGCGAAGGCGGTGTGAAGCTGGTCAACTATTGGGCCTCGTGGTGCGCGCCGTGCCGTGCCGAACATCCGCAGCTTGAAACCCTCGCCGAGGAGGGGGTGACGATCTACGGCATCAATTATAAAGACGAAGCCTCCAACGCGCTTAAATTTCTGGATGATCTGGGCAATCCCTACACGGCCATTGCCCAAGACGAACCGGGGCGCACGGCGCTGGAATGGGGCGTGTATGGTGTGCCGGAGACCTATATTCTCGATGCTGAAGGGCATATTGCCTATCGGTTTGCCGGTCCGATCACGGTCGAGATCATGGAAAAATATATCAAGCCTGAGATTGCGAAGGCGGCTGAATAAGCTGTGGGGCATGTGTCCAAGCGGCAGTTTGGCAAAGATCCCAATAGATATTTGGTTTCTTACTGACGCTTTTGGGATTTCTATCCTGTTAAGGTTAATCTGATTAATGTTAACGCGTGTAAAAGTGCTGACGCGCATGCGGGTGTTTGTGCGGGTGTGACCTCCGCTCGCATTTACGGTCCTGCGCCGTTGATGACCCTGTGCCATGTATCGCGTGGCTTATTTCAAAAGAAAAACCCGCCGGAGGTCCGGCGGGTTTTTCAGTTCTATTGTAGAGATGTTTAGCTCAAAGCCTGATCCAGATCGGCGATCAGATCGTTCACATCCTCGATCCCAACAGAGAGGCGCAGAATGTTCGGACCTGCACCGGCTTTGATCTGGTCTTCCGGCGAGAGTTGACGGTGGGTCGTCGAGGCCGGATGGATCACCAGAGAGCGCGTGTCGCCAAGGTTGGCCACATGGGAAAACAGCTTGAGCTTCGAGACGGTCTCCACACAGGCATCATACCCGCCTTTGAGTGCCACGGTGAACAGTGCGCCCGCGCCACGCGGACAGACTCGCGTCATGCGGTCATAGTAGCTGGAGGAGGGCAGGCCGGAATAGGTCACCGCCTCGATCCGGTCGTCACCTTCGAGCCAGCCGGCAATCTCGCGCGCGTTCTGGACGTGTTTTTGCATCCGAAGGCTGAGTGTCTCGATCCCCATGAGTGTATAATGCGCGGCCTGCGGGTTGAGCGTCATGCCCAGATCACGCAGCCCCACGGCGATGCCGTGGAAGGTAAAGGCCATCGGCCCGAACACTTCATGGAAATTCAGGCCGTGATAGGCCGGTTCCGGTTCGGAGAGTGACGGGAATTTTCCCGAAGCGGACCAGTCGAACGTGCCGCTGTCCACGATGCAGCCGCCGGTCACGGTGCCATTGCCCGTGAGGAATTTGGTCAGCGAATGCACCACCAGCGTTGCGCCGTGCTCAATGGGTTTGCACAGGTAAGGCGTGGCCGATGTGTTGTCCACGATCAGCGGAATGCCCGCCTGTTTGGCAATCTCGCCGATGGCATCAAGGTCCATGATGGCCCCTGACGGGTTGGCGAGGCTTTCGCAGAACACCGCCTGCGTGTCGTCGTCAATCGCGGCGCGAATGGCGTCGAAATCGTCGAAATCGACGAATTTGGCCGACCAGCCAAAGCGTTTGAAGGTCTGGGTGAACTGGGTGAGCGTGCCGCCGTAAAGACGGGTCGAGGCCACGATATTCTTGCCCGGTGCCATAAGCGGGAAGAGCGCCATGATCTGCGCGGCATGGCCGGAGGAGCAACAGACCGCCCCTGCGCCACCTTCGAGGGCAGCCATGCGGTTTTGCAAGGCGGCCACTGTCGGGTTGGTCAGCCGCGAGTAGATGTAGCCGACTTCTTCGAGATTAAAGAGCCGCGCCGCATGGTCGGCATCTTTGAACACATAGGCCGTGGTTTGGTAAATCGGCACCTGACGCGCACCGGTTGCGGGGTCCGGTTCGGTTCCCGCATGAACCTGTATCGTGTCAAAGCCTTGTTTTCTATCGGACATTCTATCCTCCCGTTCGCATATTCCCTGTGACATTACGCGCGGGCGGCGGGGCATTCAACAGGGAGACTGCGCATAGAGATTATGAGGGCCGCTCATGGTGCGGCGGGCATGGCGGGGAGACCTTATCCCGCACAGATCAGAAGTGCGAAAAACGACATGAGGAGCAGGAGTTCCGTGAGCGGAATCGGGATATGTGGCAGGATATGTTTCATGCCCACAGGGGTAGAGTGCATAGGTTAAGCAATACTCACCAATGCATCCGCAAACTCGGAAACAATTTGTTTCTATTTTGTTCTCGTTGCCTGTCCCGCGCCAACAGCGCAATTTGCAAGGGTCAGAGAGGTGCCAGAGATGACGAAGATTTACCACAATCCACGCTGCTCCAAATCACGCGAAACGCTCAAGCTGATCGAGGCGGAAGGGATCACCCCCGAGGTGGTACTCTATCTTGAAACGCCGGTGTCGCGGGAGAAACTCGCTGAATTTGTGCGCCGTTCCGGCCTGCCCGCCAGCGCGTTTTTGCGGGCGAAAGAGGCGGAGGCCAAGGCCTTGGGCATCACGGCCAAATCCGACCCTGAGGCGATCCTTGACGCGATTGCCGCGCACCCGCGTTTGGTGGAGCGTCCTGTGGTCGAAACCGACAAAGGCGTGGCGCTCGGGCGTCCGCCGGAAGCGGTCAGGGATGTGTTGTGAGGTGGCGCTCGTGAAGTGCCGCGCAACTTATTGATATAGCTTGGTCTTGCGCAATCAATCTGGCCTCAGGAGGTTGCGAAAGACGTTCACCCCGTCCGGAGACCTCAATGCAGTTCGACTTCACCACACTTCCCGCCCGCGACCGCTACCGGTTGCTCACGAATTTCGTCGGACCGCGTCCTATCGCCTTGGTGACCACGGTGAATCCGGACGGGACGCATAACGCGGCCCCGATGTCGTTTTTCAACGTCATGTCCTCGGAACCGCCGCTTTTGGTGCTGGGGATCGCGTCAAAGCCGGAGCAGGAAAAGGACACAGCCGCCAATATCCGGCGCACGGAAGAGTTTGCCATTCACATGGTGGATCGGGCGCTGTCGGAGGCCATGTTGGTGGCGGGGCTGGCTGTGCCGTCTGGCGTGGATGAACTGGCGCTGGCGGGGGTGGAGACGGAGCCTTGCACCTCCATAGCCGCGCCGCGCATCATGGGGGCATCTTGTGTGTTCGAATGTCGGACCGAGCGCCTGCTCGACTGGCCGAACCGTGTGCTGGTGATCGGTGAGGCGGTCCAGATGCATGTCCGCCGCGATTGTCTGGACGATGCGGGCCGGTATGTGAATCCAGAGGTCTATCAACCGATTGCGCGGCTGCATGGCGACAATTATGTGGGCTCCGAAGATCAATTCGTGCTGACCGCGCCGCCGCTGGAGGATGTGTTCAAGGGGGAGGGCGGTTAGGCTCAGGTGAGTTTGACGCCCTGAAACCCGCCTGCGGCCACCTCCGAGCAAAGCTCTGACCAGTTGCATCCGGTGCAGGCGCTGCGGATGTCTCCGGTCGCAAAACCAGCTCTGAGCGTTGCGCGCCTGTCTGCGGTGAGCGTGAGTCGCGTGCCGCTTGCAATGGTCATGCCCAGAACCCGTCCCACATCACGCGCGGCGCAGGCATCGCGGGAGATGACCGAAGCCCCGTGGCAATGTTCCGCGAGATCGCAGGCAATCGGTGCGCAAATGTCGTCCGGCCCCTCCGTCATGGCGATCTCTTCGCCTGCGCCCAGCCGTGCGATGATCCGGTCGTAATTTTCCACGAAAGCCGGTGAATAGCCTTTGCCCACATAGGTGAGCAGACACAGGAGATGATGGGGGCGCAGCGTGACGGTCATGGCGCGTAGCTACACACAGGCACGCGCAAAAGAAAAGGGCCCCCCGAAGGAGCCCTTTCCAATTCTGAAAACCGCTGCCGATTAGCAGGAGTAGTAGAGTTTGTACTCAACCGGGTGCGGAGTGTGTTCGTAGGCGTAAACCTCTTCCCACTTGAGATCCATGTAGCCCGCGATCTGGTCTTTGGTGAACACGTCGCCTGCGGTGAGGAAGTCCATGTCTTTTTCCAGCTCTTCGAGCGCTTCACGCAGCGAGGCGCAAACGGTCGGGATCTCGGCCAGTTCTTCCGGCGGCAGATCGTAGAGGTCTTTGTCGGACGCCGAACCCGGATCGATCTTGTTCTTGATGCCGTCGAGACCGGCCATCAGGAGTGCTGCGAAGCACAGGTAGGGGTTCGCACTCGGATCGGGGAAGCGGGCTTCCACACGTTTTGCCTTGGGCGATTCGGCCCACGGAATACGCACACAACCGGAGCGGTTACGCGCGGAGTAGGCGCGCAGAACCGGAGCTTCAAAGCCCGGGATCAGGCGTTTGTAGGAGTTCGTGGACGGGTTGGTGAAGGCATTGAGCGCTTTCGCGTGCTTCAGGATACCGCCGATGAACCACAGGGCTTCGTCGGAGAGATCGGCATATTTGTCGCCTGCAAAGAGCGGCTTGCCGTCTTTCCAGATGGACATGTTCACGTGCATGCCGGTGCCGTTGTCGCCTGCGATCGGTTTCGGCATGAAGGTTGCCGATTTGCCGTAGGCCTGTGCCACGTTGTGGATCACATATTTGTATTTCTGCAGGTGGTCGGCTTGTTCGGTCAGTGTGCCGAAGATCAGGCCAAGCTCGTGCTGACAGGAGGCAACCTCGTGGTGGTGCTTGTCCACTTTCATGCCCATGTTGGCCATGGTGGTGAGCATTTCACCGCGGATGTCCTGACCGTCGTCGATCGGGTTGACGGGGAAATAGCCGCCTTTGACGCCCGGACGGTGGCCGGTGTTGCCCATTTCATATTCGGTGTCGGTGTTCCAGGAGGCGTCCAGAGCGTCCACTTCGTAGGACACTTTGTTCATCTCGACGGAGTAGCGCACGTCATCGAACAGGAAGAATTCAGCTTCCGGACCACAGAAGAACTGGTCGCCGATGCCGGAGGACTTCAGGTAAGCCTCGGCGCGTTGCGCACAGCCGCGCGGGTCACGCTCGTAGGATTCGCCAGTGTCGGGCTCGACCACGGTGCAATGCACGCAGAGGGTTTTCTCGGCGTAGAACGGGTCGATATAGGCCGAAGACGGATCCGGGATCAGTTTCATGTCGGATTCGTCGATGGATTTCCAGCCAGCGATGGAGGAACCGTCAAACATGAAGCCGTCTTCGAAGAAATCTTCGTCCACTTCCGTGTGGCGCAGCGTGACGTGTTGCAGCTTGCCGCGCGGGTCGGTGAACCGCACGTCTACATATTGGACGTCTTCGTCCTTCATGGTCTTGAGAACGTCTTGGATGCTCATTTTTGACCTAGTCCTTTTCGTTAAGAAATTGTGTTGTGACGAATGGCGCGCTGCGATGGAGGCCGGTTAGGGGCCGTCGGCTGCGCGCCCTGCGCCTTGCTCAAAGCGCGTCTTGACCGGACTCGCCTGTTCTGATGCGGATCGCTTGTTCCACGGGAGAAACGAAAATCTTGCCGTCGCCGATCTTGTCGGTTTTCGCCGCGGTTACGATGGCCTCGATGGCCTCGTCCACCTGATCAGCGCTCAGCACGACCTCGATTTTCACTTTCGGCAGGAAGTCCACAACGTATTCCGCGCCGCGGTACAGTTCTGTGTGCCCCTTCTGGCGCCCGAACCCCTTCACTTCGACAACGGAAAGGCCTTGCACGCCGATTTCTTGCAGCGATTCTTTCACTTCGTCGAGCTTGAAGGGCTTGATGATCGCTTCGATCTTTTTCATGGACCTTCGACTCCCTTAATTCCATTCGTAAACTGTGAGACCATTTCTCTTATCCGGTCACAATCGACTCGGCAGATGCAGCGAGATGTGCCCACAGGATTTGCATGCTGTTGCACAATATTTAATCTAACAGGATTCAAAATGTGCACTTTGAAAACTTATGCGGCAAAAAGCATCATTTGGAAAACTCTTGACCAATGTTTGTGCAAGCTGAGAGCCGGACCACTTGATATTGCCCGCCCTGCGCACTCCGTTTATCCTGCAAGGTGAGGAAGGTGACTCATGGTAGAACTTCTGACCAGTGCGCAAATGCGCGCCGCCGAACAGGCCGCGATGGCCTCTGGCGCGGTGACAGGGCTGGAACTGATGGAGCGCGCGGGGCAGGGCGTTGTGAAGGCCGCTCTGGATGCGTGGCCGGAACTGGCGCATAGCGCGAATAAAGCGGTCGTCCTCTGTGGTCCCGGCAACAATGGTGGCGACGGTTTCGTCATTGCCCGACTGTTGAAGCAGCGCGGCTGGGAGGTGGAGGTGTTTCTCTACGGCACGCCCGAGAAACTTCCGCCGGATGCCAGAGCCAATTATGAGAAATGGCATGGTTTGGGCGATGTGGCCGGTTTTGCCGATCAGTGTGTCGGCCGGATCGAGAGCTGTGATCTTGTGATCGACGCGCTTTTCGGCACGGGGCTCACGCGTCCGATCCCCGCCGAGATGGCCGCTGTGGCGCAGAGCCTAGCGCATAGGAAGGGGACCGTGCGGCGTGTGGCGGTGGATTTGCCCACGGGGCTGTGTTCGGATTCGGGCCGCATCCTTGGGGACAACCCTAGCGCGGTCTTCCCAAGCGATCTGACGGTGAGTTTCCATACTCTGAAGCTGGGGCATGTTCTGGGGCAGGGACCGCAGATATGCGGTCAGGTCGCGGTTGCGGATATCGGTTTGAATGCGGTGGATGATACTTCGCAGGATGGTGCAATCGTCACGCTCTATGATGGGCCGCCCCGCTCCGCTCTCGCCAAGCAGAGCTTCGGCTACAAATACAGCCACGGCCACGCCCTGATCCTCACCGGTCCGTCCGGCAAAACCGGCGCCGGCCGTCTCGCCGCGCGTGCCGCTCTGCGCGTGGGGGCGGGGCTTGTCACGCTCGGCACGCCGCATGAGGCGGTCACAGAGGTCGCCGCCCAGATCACCGCGCTCATGCTGACCGAAATCGACACGCCGGACCTCCTCACTCGCGTGCTCTCCGATCCGCGCCTCAACGCGCTGTGTTTCGGGCCGGGGTTCGGTGTCGCGCGGGCAGGGGCGTTTCTACCCGCTGTTCTGGCGTCCGGACGCGCGACTGTGCTCGATGCCGATGCGCTGACCGCTTTGGCCCAGAGCGACTCCGGTTTCGCAAGCCTGCATGAAAACTGTGTACTGACCCCGCATGCGGGCGAGTTCAAGCGCCTCTTTCCCGACCTTGCCGCGCGTCTTGCCGATCCGTCTCTAACTGGTCCCGCCTATAGTAAGGTCGATGCCACGCGCTCTGCGGCCCAACGCGCAGGCTGCACCGTGCTGTTCAAAGGGCCGGACACGGTGATCGCCAGTCCTGATGGTCAATGCACCGTCAGCGCCGCGGTCTATGAGCGCGCCGCGCCGTGGCTTGCCACCGCTGGCGCGGGAGATGTGCTTGCGGGCTTGATCGCGGGCCTGATGGCGCGTGGTTTCCCCCCGCATCAGGCGGCCGAAACCGCAGCATGGCTCCACGTCGAATCCGCGCGCTGCTTTGGTCCGGGATTGATCGCGGAAGACCTTCCCGAAACCCTCCCCAAAGTGCTGCGCGGCCTTGGCCTCTAAAGTGCCTTACGAAAAGACCTGAGATGCGCAGTGCTTCTGTGGGCTTTTGTGCAAGGCTCCTGCCGTGTGAGCTGAGTGCGTTTTTTGTGCCCCAAATATTCAAATCAAAAGCGGCTCTTGAAAAGCCGCTTTTAAGGGGCGGATCGCCATCAAAATGCCGGGCAAGGAAAACCATGCGGCGAAATCAGGCGGCGAAAGGCTGCCCCGTTTCGCTCATCACCATCACACCATCGGCATAGATGACTTCCTCACGCGCAAAACTCAGCTTGAATCGCTTCGGCGCAGGCGTGTCGATGCCCAGAACCTGACGCATCCCCGCCCGCGTGATCACCCGATCACCCGGCTCAAGATATTCGACCGGCAGCAGCCCGTCGGCAGTCAATACTTTCGCCCCAAGGGGCAAGCCCTTGTCATAATTCGGAAAAATGTCTCGCACGCAGAGCTTTCGGGACGGGTCGCGCCCGTCGCCATGCTCATGATCGTGCCCGCTGCCTTTATAGGTCATGTCAGGGCCTCTGGATAAGTCTGCCTCAAATTGTGACCCAGAATATGTTATTTTTATGTTAGCGAACAGGATTTTCTTGGGCGCAGGCGGGCTGACGCGTGAATTTGGGCGGTGAAACTGTACGATTGCCCCTTTTCCTCATCCGCGCGTTTTGCTATCTGCACCGCCACGCGGGTGTGGCGAAATTGGTAGACGCACCAGATTTAGGTTCTGGCGCCGCAAGGCGTGGGGGTTCAAGTCCCTCCACCCGCACCATATTGATTTAATTTGATAAAACTTCATTTCTGTCTCCTGGTTTATGATGGATTGTGCCGAGTTTCGCACTAAGTTTCGCACTTTCACGTTCTGGTCTTGTTCTGTTCTCTGATGATTTGTGCCCGCTTCGAGGCAGCTTTTTGGTCCGCCCCTGAAGTGTACTTTAACGCCATCTCAAGTGTTTTGTGACCTGTAACGGCTTGAATGTCGGTCATATCCACCCCTGCATCTGCCATCTCTTTTGCTGCTGTATACCGCCAGCCATGAGGTACTAGCCGATAATCCGCTTCAAAGACCCCGATTGCGCGACGAATGTCTTCAATACTCTTTTGGATCTGTCTTTTGCCGATCGGTTCGGTGAGATTTTTGGCGAGAATGTATGCCCCGTTCTTAGGAAGTTTTTGCAGATAATTCCGTAAGCGAGCTGGGCAGAAAATATCCATTTTGATTTTGGTTTTTTCCTGCACGACGGACATGTATTCTCCATCAAAATCCGACCATCGCATTTTAATGCAATCCCCAAGGCGCTGCCCAGTACCTATCGCGAGCTCATAGATTGTTCGGGCAAGGGTGAGTTGATGGGCTTCACAATATGCCTCGTAGGCTTCGAGTTTATTGTCGGGCCATGCTGAATAGGAGCCGCCATCAAGTTTCTTTATGCCTGTGACTGGATTTGTGGTAATCCAATCGAGATCTATTGCATGCTTGCAGAGGACAGAAAGTACGGCGAGGCGTTCGTTGGCTTTCGACCATGTGTCTTGAAGGGCTTCTTGAACAGCGATGGCATCTTTTCGCTTGAAGTCTGCCACTGCCAACGTACCGTTTTTCATACGTATTTCTTCGCAGTGTCGTTTGTAGTTAAGTTGTGTTGATCTGGAGAGTTTTTTGAAGCGAGGACTTTGATAATACGCCATGATGAGTTTATTCCAGTTTCGTGTAGGCGTATGATCGAAATGCCCAAAACGCATTTTTGAATACGCCTCCATGAATTCAGGAGTGTCAGGATTATCTGGTAGTCGTTTTCGGATCTGGCCCCTTCTGAAGTAAATGTAAGTATGCCCTTTCACAGTTTTGAATTCGAGATAGGGTAAGTTTGGGCGTTTATTTTTTCTCATGGACGGAATTTCCTTGTCGGACGATAGTTGCCATCTATAGCTCTTTGTAGTGCGTCAACTGACCAAAGTGTGTGCCTCGGAAGGCCTGAAATAGGGGGAGGAAGGTGCCCGCATGAAACAAGCTCAAGGAAGTCACTATGTTTCAGTGAAAGCATTTTGGCTGCTTCGCTAGCAGTCACTGCTATTTTTTGAATGTTAGCCATCGCGTTTGGTATTTTCTAATAAGGTCTACTTTCTGAGGTTGGTCAGCATTGGTGGAAAAAACTGTTTCACTTCTTCATGCGGCTTGGCTGGATGGTGTTTTTCATAAGTAAAGTTTCCCACGCAGCCATGACCATTTCTCAGCATTCTGGTGTCAGGGCTCAGGCTAAAATATTTAATTTTATTCTGACAAGAGGAGGCCCAAAAGCTCAGCTCTTAAGCTGTGAGATAAAATATTCTCATCTTTGAGAGCGATTTTTCTCATGGGAGAAGATCCCATAACAAGTTCAGTCATTTAAAAAAATTGACATTTTTACGGTTTTTTCCAAAATAATTTTAAGTTGCTATCAAGAGAATATCTGATGTCCCGAAAAAACCTTCCGAAAACCGAATCAGACGAACTGAAAATTCTCGGAGAAGTGATGCGAATGCAGCGTGAGGACCGTGGTATGACGCAAGCAGATGTCGCGGCGCATTTGGGGCGGACAAGAGAAACATATGGGAAATATGAACGTGGCAGTAATGAAATTAGAATTCGGGATTTGCTGAAATTTAGAAAACTCATGCAAGAAGACCCTCTCGAACGTGCTTTTCCACTAATTGAAAATGTGTCGGGTAAAGGTCTTGCTAGCCCCAAAATGCGCTATGCAGAAAGTATGCCACGATACCTCTTGCATCAGAAAATCAGGATCGGTGCGGCACATTTTGAAAAACAGCGTTATTCTCCTCTCGAGAGGCGCCTGAATACTATCAGCAGATCTGCCTTTACTGGTGCGTCGGCGGTTGCCTGTCTGCGGCAGATTGAAATCGCATATGATTTGTCGCTTGGGCTGCCTGTGGGAGGGGTGGATTGGATGCTTCTGGCCTCGTACGCATTGGCAGCTATCCTTTTTCCATTTCAACTTGCATACATTGCAAGATTTATAATGTGGTGGAGAGTTTCCTAATTTGGGCCAATGGCAGAAAAGTCCCGCACTGCTGCCTTTCGCACCTGAAAAATGCCGCACGATGTGTTGAAGGGCCTGTTTGGTGAAACTTCACCGCGGCATTCTTTGGTTCCATCAATGTCTGGTTCGGGCCTGATGTGAAGACACATATGTCTCGTCATTCCATCATGAGAAGTTCCAGCCCATATTCTGATCTCCACCAATTGCGGGTTTCAGGAGTATCAATCAGCCGGCTTCCAGTTTTTTCTTCGCTATGGTTAGAGTTCACTGAGCTAATGGAATGAACTTCCATCCGACCAAACCGCTGTTATTGTTGCGGACATAGGTGGAGAAAGGAGCATCTGATGAACATCAAAGTTTTGGGATTTGATCTTGGCAAGACCGTTTGCAGTCTTGCGGGTCTGGACGAAGCAGGTGTCAACGCCGCGTAAAATTCTGCCGCTGTTGGCTGCGCGATCACCGCTTCTGTTCAGCCTATGTCGAACAGTTTTCCCCGATGAAGAAGCCCGAACGGGACTAACGCCGCACAGAGCCGCAAAGCTTGCCGCATTTATGAGCTGACTTAAGTTTCCACGACCGTAAGTCGGCTGAAAATCCAAACTGTCAATTGCTGCAGCATGCATGAATGTTCAGTTCTTCGGTCCCCCAAATGGCCGTGTTAGTCACGTCTACCCGCCAGCTTTCGATGCAGCGCTGACTTTCTTGCATGATGCAGGCTACATCGTTCCGGGTTTGGCTGATCTGGCAACGCCCCCCGGCAATTAAATTCCAGCCCATTTTCGGTGACGCCCGAGTGCATCCAAGCTTGGATAGCGTGTCTGATCATCGGGCAACAAGAGCTGCGTGCTTTCAAGATTAGCGTAGCTATCGTCTTCTAGGGCTACCTTCGATAGCTTTACACGGTAGCCTTCTGTGATGACCAATAACCCTAAATCGAAGAGCGTGTGGATGTCGGACCGTAGGAGAAGACCATTCTGTACATGGTGCGAGTGGTCACCACGGTAGGGGGCGATATGAGCGGCCTCCAGTGCGTCTTTAAGGGTGCAGCCTGTTACACAGCACTTGCCGCCATAAGCTTCTAAGAGGGCCGCCCTGAAGGCCGCTTGGCCTCTCCGTCTGGCAACCTGTGCCAAGGTCTTCTCTCGCAAATCCTGATCATTTTCAGCGTCGAATGCCTCGCTAATCGTACCATTGGTCGCACGTAACAGGGCAGCATCCGGTTGTTCGGTATCATGTACTTCGCCTGCGTCGGAAAAGCCTTCGATAGTGAAGAACCCATTCTCCCATTTGGTCACCAGACCGAGACCAAGGACTTCGTAAGCTACGCCCGGCTTAGGTTGGCGTTTCACGAGGGTTCCGACCGGGACCTGGTCCTCCATGCACCTCATCAGTCCACGGTTGGTAGCCTCGCGGTCACGTTGAGCCGGGTTCTGGTTTTCCTGGAAGTAGTGCAAAGCCCAGCTGCCATCTGGACGGTACTCGACATCCTTGTCCGGATAGGGTCCGTTCTGGATCGTGCGGAGGCTTAAGGCATAATCGGTGTATTGTGGTTTATAGATGCCTTTCGCTTGATTGACTAACCTGCTGTGGTCCGCGGAGAACTTCTGGATATCGCTCCACGTAATGATCTCCCCCTTGTTCTCATTGAACCAGTCCAAAGCAACTCTGTGCTTTCCCGTCATCTTTGCCAGCGCGCCTTCAAGCTCAGCCACCATTATTCACTCCTTCAGGGCATTAAGAGCATCAGAATTCAATCCTTGTTACTGATTACAATTGTTTTGAGCACCTTTGGCAATTGCGGGTTGCACCACCCAGGATTATCCCGCTGAAAGTCTGTTTCGGGGAAGCTGCAACTCAGCGCTTGGACACTTGGCCAAAAGTAGGTCTAGGCCGATCACTGCATACGACAGGTAGGGCGGTTTGTAGACATTATCTGCAGGCGCGCGATTCTTGGTTCGCATTGTGAAAAGCCGACATTCGCATCCCCTCCCGCGCATTTGCTCTTGCTGCGCTATGCACCAAGGGCAGCAATGTGCAGATAGTGACCTTTGCAAAATCTGGAACCGTGACCTTTTTCTCGACGTGGTCGGTCCTGACCTGCCTTTCACAGTGCGCCCCGTCGCTGCCGTGCAGCTTCCCCAAAGCAGCCACCCAATGCATCGTGCAGCATGGCCAGGCAAGCCGAGGTCAGCAACGCGGACAACACCTTTGTTTGCTTCCGCGCTACTGACGGCCATTGTCAGAGCAACAAGCATCCTCTTGATGCAGTGAATCATGCCCTAAACATCGATGCCGGGCTTCCCTCCTTTAAGCATCTCATTGATAGCGCGCTTTTCAATCGTTTCAGGACGCGCCACATCGTAAAACTTGAAGCTGGGCGCACTGCGGTCACGAGCATTTGGAGAAAGTGTATCGTCCAGATAATCTATTACGCTCCGCGCGTCGTTTACTATGGTTGGCACGAACTCTCTTATATCGTTGTAGCCGCCCGCGATTGTCGTGCTGACGTTGAAAGCTATCGATAGGTTCAGCCACACCTTCATCGATCCTGGAACTATGTGTATCCCTGAGAAATACACGCCAAGATACTCGAACATTGGCTGCTCATTGCTTCCAGGCAAGGCTGCGGGTGCAAGGAGGAATACTTGTTCACCGATATCTTTGGGAGTGTAACCTCTGATGGCTTCCAATACTTTGTTGGCGTTTTCAAACAGAGCGCCAGAAGATATTCCCATTTGGAATCCATCTGGACTCATCTCCCATTCAGTCTTTCCAACTTCAACAAGGATTACGTTGTCTTTTTCTTCAAAAATTGGCCAAATAGCCATACTTAATCCTGCATATTACTTCCCCGATAATCGTTGCGCACGAAAGGAGAGGGTTTCGGTAAATGTTGATAGCCCTATATCCAATCGCTTGGATACATGGCTCGCGCTAAACATTGCGAATTTCGCTTCGCAGCGCAAGTTGCTTTGAACCCACTGCCTCTGTTTCGTACCGCTTGCCACGGTTCGTTGGAGTATGTGTTTCGGATACCGGTCATCAGTGCAGGCTGCAGCGAACTTCCGCTGCCCACCCTCACTTCGGAAAGCTTCAGTTGCTGCGGCTGCACAAGTTATCTCCGCTTTGGGCTGGGACCGGTCATCCGGTTGGTCGTGCCGAATCCTGCAAGGTCAAGATTCTCGTGTCGCACCGCTGCAAGTCCGGTTTGAGCCCATACTCACCGATGCTGCAAGCTGCGCGAAAGTCCGATTTAGGTTGCGCGCATGAACGGCAACCACCCGAAATTGGTTGCCGTTCAGAAATTTCAGATCACCTGCTCGGAATATCTATGACCAAGTGCGGCGTGCCGTCTGACGTTTTGCGGGGTGATCGGCCGTTGGGCCCTACCATGCCTCTGATATGTCGGCGCATGTTTGAGAAGCTTTCGAACTGCACCGTATCAACAGGTTCGTTCAGCTGAAGCGAAACCTGCGTGTTTGCGCCCACTTTTGAAAGAGCTACGATCCGCCCAGTGAAGGCCTGCCCCAGATAGTGCCCGCTAACTTGGTCATTGAGATGAAAAAGCTGCGGCTCTGCCCGTGACAGCTTGGCTTGAAGCGTATTCCAATCTCGGGCACCATTCTGATGGGCGACGAGTTCCAGTGCCCGCGCATGGGTGATGGTTGTGCCTTGCGCGGCGAGTGATGCGCGCAAGGCCTTAGCTTGGGATTTAGCCTCTATCACAGATTGTAGGTTCATCGTGCTACCTCCTGACCCGACAATCCAAAACCAATGTTGCCTTTGCCCGTCCTTTGGGACGCGATCACAATCCAAATGGCGATACTAACCACGATCCCGTCAGCAATTGGGAAGGCAAGCCAGATCGCTTGTGCGCCATAAAAAATGCCCAAAATGGCGATCAGCAGAGGGCTGAACACAAAGGGCTTAATCAACGTTAGAGCGGCGGTATGTACGGGTTTTCCAATAGCTTGAAAATAGAGGGCGAGCACAAGAACCGGACCAGAAAACAGATAAAGGGACGACATTGGGTGCAAAATGACCCCAACCTGTGAGATCACGTTCAGATCGCTGACAAAGCCTCGACCAATCCAACCACTTCCGGCAAGCAAGATCACCTCAATGACAGCACAATAAAGAACGGCAACAGTGAGTGCGATCCGCAGGACAGCATTTGAGCGGTGGTAAAGCTTTGCGCCCACGTTGTTTCCGACAATACTTTGGGTTGCCAATGCAATGGCCATAAGCGGCATGAATGTGAAACTAAAAATTCGGGTCACTATGCCGTAAGCGGCAACCGCCTCGACATAGCCGGTGTCGGACGTCAGTCGCAGCGTCGAGATCACCGTTCCTGAAACCAGCGCTATCCCGATGAAGCTAAGACTGACAGGGGCTCCAAGGGCCAATATCGCTTTCCATTTCCCAACCCAACGTGCGTTTCTAAGGGCCGGAAGGGACAAGATTTCTTGCTTGGGCAAACGCAAGCCTAAAAGAAGTGCAAGACCTACCCCCTGTGCAATTGCCGTTCCCCAAGCTGACCCCGCAACGCCCATGTCGAGGCGCACGATCAACACGTAATTCAATGCGATATTGGCGAGTGTGACGCCGACTGACATCAACGCCATCAGGCCCGCACGCCCTTCGTTGCGCCCCGCGTCTGCATGGACGCTCAAGAGCAGTTGCACAGGCGTCGCAAAGATCATGATAGCCAGATAGGTATAAGCCATGTGTCCAATGTCAGGCTGGCCGTCCGCAAGCGCGTCTATGACGACCCCGCCGAAGACACCAAAGGCCGATATGAGCAAAAGTGACAGAAACAGCGCCAGACCATGCGCTTGCGCGAATACAGCAACCGCATCACTGTGGTTTCCTGCCCCCAAATGGCGTGCGAGAAGGCTGGACATTCCCCCGCCGACAAGGGTCGAGAGTGCTATTGTGATCATGATAACAGGGAATACGACGCTGACGGCCGCAAGGGCATCAGCCCCGACGAAGTGGCCCAGAAACACAGCATCTACGACGGTCAAAAGACCGCTCATCACCATGATAAGCATCATAGGCAGAGCATTGGCGACAAAAAGCCGCTTCGGCGTAGTCGTTAAAAATCGATTCTCGGATGCGTTTTGAGACGACATCATTCACTCCTCATATGAGGCATTTCTGATGGGATGGGAGCCTGCGTTGCCACCTGCGAAATGCTTCGAGGGCGTATGTCTTTGTCAATTTGAGCTTCACCGAGACTTGCGTCCGCAGGCGGCAGGTGCCCAATACCTGCCCTCGTCTTACGGTTTTGGTATTGAAAGTGTCAAGCAGGACCTGACACGCGACCATCGACCAACATCTTGCTTTCCCGGCACCCACACAGGCCGCTTCAAATGCTACCGTTTGATGAACAGTTCACCGAACCGGTCATTGGCGCAACCGCAGCGAAAGCTCACTTTGTCCCGCATTGCCGACATCGAACTGGTCAAAATGCTGCGTAACTGTTCCAATGACCGCTTCAGGGAAGCTGCGGTGCGGCGACGCATGGTTGGATCAATGTCCGGTGTGGGCCGTTACCTATCATCTTTGCTCCACACAGGGCGACGGGTCCCACTTGTTTCTGGCGTTTTAGGTTGGCCATCACCGACGCGCGCCCAGAATCCTGATTTACGAGCATGGGCTTTCTTGAGCTCGGCAAGATAGGTTGCGTGGTCGGTCATTGTGCCGGGGCGCATGGCGTCCGCCTCTGGGGCCAATAGGGTCAGTTTCCCCAGATATTTTGCGCCGTGCCCATAGGCCTTGGATCGTGCGCGGTCGAGGATGTTGTCCAGAAGGGCCCGGTAGAAGATTGTCGCCGCCAAGGGATGATCGTGTTCCAGCAGGTCCGCGATTTTTGGCAGGTTGTGCCAATCCCCCCCGTCCCAGCGGTGCGGGTGCGTCGTGATCAGCTTTGCTGCCAAATCAAGTCGTGGCCAATCAAGGAAGAATTGCAGCGCCGCCTCGGGTTTTGCCTTTTCCAACGCAAATGCATGAGCACGGTCTTCGGCCTCAATATCCTCAAAATCCGGTAGAAGTTTTAAATACTCCCGTAGGATGTCGGCGGGCAGACGTGCCTCAAAACAGTGCCAACGCAGGGCCTGCGCCGCAGATCTGTCGCCGGTGGCGTCCAAGATGCGCGCTTCCAGGCTGACGCGTTCTGGTGCCAGGCCATCATCGGTTTCGCCAAAAGTCCGCCGCCCGGGCTTGCGCACCCATTCCAGCGCTTCGGCGGTGCGCCCAGCCTCCAGTAGCTGCGCCGCGATCCCCAGTGTATCTTGCATATGTGGCTTTTTCTTGAGCTCCAGCGCGATGAGCAGATCGAGATCCCCCCGCGCCGAGGCGAGGATCTGGCGCATCCCGGCCCATTGCGAGGCCATGGAGTAAAACCAGCCATCCGATTTGCGCGCGGCTTCTTCGGACTGCCGTTCGGCGATGGCGTCTTTCAGATTGCCGTCCCAACGCGCCAGAGTGTCTTGCGGCAGATGCGGCGCTACGGCCTCGGTCACGTCAGCGAGATAGCCATGCGTGCTTTCGCCAAGTGCGGTCATGATCTTCTCCGGCAGCGCGTCGGCCTCAGGCACCGGCAGGCTGGCGACCAAATCGCCGGTTGCATGGATCGCCTGATAATAGACGTCCTGAACGCGGCCGGACGAGTCGTCGACTCGTTCGAACACCTGTTCATGGGTGGCGATGAAGCGCAGCAACCGGTCTATGGCCAGCGCCGGGGCGGCAGGTCCAAGCTCGGATGTGATCGTATCGGTCAGACTGCGCAGATCGTCGGCAAAAGCGCGGGCCCTGTCCCATTCGATAAAGCTCTTTGCCCGCGCCAGCCCGGACAGCCGTCGGTCGATCAGTTTGGCAATGACTTCGGGGCCGGACTTCCCGGCCAGCGCCGCTTTGACCTGCCGCCGGAACCCAGCATTGCGTTCGGCCTCTTCCAGAACCAGCTGCGCGAGTTTGTCTGCGCCGAGATCTTTCAGCTTGTCAGTAGAGAGGGCAGGTTTGCGGGCCATGGGCAGGTCTCGGTTGGAAACAGTTGCCCCAATAAATGCCTCGGTCAGGTTCGGGTGGCAAGCATTGGGTCTATGATTGATCAAGCGCTGCGATTATTACGCAAGTTCCTACGTGATTGACCCTCCGGACTCACTGGTGCCGCGAATGGCCGATCTGGTGAAATGGCATTGCAGCATTGACGCCACCTGCGAGCGGCAGGAATGGGCCGTTCGCAACACCATACGCGATGACGGAGTGCGATACTGGATGCACGCCTCTACGAACGTGGATAATGGGCATAGTAAATAGTATCTCGGCCCAGACCTCAGCTAGACCTTGACCTGCTCACTCTATCGCACCCGCGAAACGGTCGATCTGGATACCCCTAAATCTCGGGCAATTTCTGCGTTGTCCCGACCTTCATTCCTCCATTTGGTGACCAAGGCCTTCTGATGGGAGGATAACTTGGGCGGCCGCCCAAGTCGCCGGCCTTCGCGTTTTGCCCGCTCGCGCCCTTCCTGTGTGCGTTGAACAATGAGTTCGCGCTCGAATTCAGCGAGCCCACCAAGGACGGTCAGAATAAGCCGACCGTGCGATGTCGTTGTATCCGCCCAGGTCTCGGCAAGGGATTTCAGTTGTGCCCCGCTGGTTTCGATCTGCTTAATGATCGACAGAAGGTCATAGGTCGAACGTGCCAGGCGGTCTAGGCGGGTCACTATCAACACATCTCCTGCCTGTAATTCTCTTAAAGCGGCTTGCAACTCGATACGGTTGGATTTGGCACCGCTGACCTTTTCTTCGAATATAATTTCACAACCTTCCGCCGTGAGCGTTTCAAGTTGTCCAGCCAGTGATTGTCCCGCAGTCGAGACCCGCGCATATCCGATATTTCTCATGTTACTTTCGCACGCATATTCTGCACGCGCCAATCTGTTGAAATCATTGAGTAGGGTGGGGCGTGCAAAAGTTGTATTTTCTGCACGCTATTTAGATGATCTTGCAATTCTGTACACATTTCTTGATTTTCCTTACAGGGTTTCAATCTTTGCATTGACCCAAGACTGGGTTGTCGATTGACAACCGAAGAGAAAAGGCCTACCTAATGTCGCGCACGAAACATCCATCGAAAGAGATCGAGCGTGTGCTGGTCGAACTGGAGCTGCTTGGGTGGCAGGTCGAAAAAGCAAAAGGCAAGAGTGCCCACGCTTGGGGATTTGTTCTTTGTCCGGCTAACGCGCAGAATCTCTGTCGATCTGGTATTTTCTGCCGCATGTCTGTTTGGAGTACGCCGAGCAATCCGCAAAAGCACGCCAGAGAATTGCTGAAGAAGGCCCAAGGCTGCGTTGTTAAGAAAGGAAGCGATCATGAACACTGAATTCGAATTTGATCTGGTCTTCGCAACGCCGATCGAAATTGAAGAAGATAGCTTGTTAGACGCGCTCTTCGAGGCGGGCTGTGACGATGCCGTTGTTGGTCTCGGCACATCAAAACTCGTGGGAGTTTCTCTGACCCGCGTAGGGGGCGAGGCGGAAGCTGTAATTTCTGAAGCAGTGAAGCAAGTCATGTCTGCGCTCCCTGAAGGTTCGGCTCTGCGAGAGGTAAAACCGGATCTTGTGAGTTTGGCCGATGTCGCGGCACGCCTTGATGTATCCCGCCAGGCTCTGCAGAAGCGGCAAATGCCACCACCGTCTCTTGGGGGGTTGTATCGTGCTTCGGAAGTGCTGCCATTTTTGGAAAGGCAGCCCGGAAAAGTCCGAGATGCCCTTGGTTCTGCACACGCATGGTTTGCCGCGGCGCCCGCAGCGCAAAAAATCAACGCGCGGCTAAGCTTGGGCGCATAGCCTTAGCATGGAGGTCTTCTCTGCTCAGTCAGGGCATGCAAGCTTGACCCTGTCGAAGTACGCGATCGCAACAAACATTCCCTCGGCAAAAAACGGTTGGCCTTGCCGAGTCCATGACTTGCCACTTTCTGTTACAAAATCGGACGATTGAGACACGTCAATCCGAAGGTTGATATAGGCGTCGTAGTCGCTCTTCAGGCCATCAGTCTGCACATCTTCGTACAAGAGATTGATCCAGTCCGAATATAATCCCGCGAGATTTGTATCATTGGTATCGGTGCCGGTGCCGTATCGCGAGAAGATTTGGGAGCTTGCCTCCGTTATGCGGCAGTCTTCTGCTCCAGGAACGTGGTCACCGACAAATATGCCTCGAAAATTATTAGATTGAGCCAAAGCCGCTTCACCACTCAGCATCAGCGGGAAAAGCGTGCAGAGCCCAATTGAAGTGATGTGCTTAAACATGTGAAATCCTTTCTGATTTGATACATAGTATAGAGGGGGGCTGCGCAGGCTCCCGTTTCAGGACAGCCACTTCGGGCGTGGTGCGCCTGCTCGCCATTGCGCTTGGTGGAAGGGTGCACGTTCCGTGGCATCGACCACACCGACACCAAAAAAACAGACATTCATGACTTTCAGCGCGCCTTCAGGATCATTGGCTAAGACCTGCTCACGCATGAGTTGGCTATAATCGCGACAGCGGCCCTTTGTGCGTACGAGACCAACGGCGAAATCAAGCCATCCTGCACCATCGAACATGCATTGCAACCCGACGCGGATACCTGCCAGTTGGCCCATACCCTCCCAGTGAACCGCAATATGAGGTCGAATACCTTCGACTTGATCAGCGACAACGGCCTTTCGTCCGCGCTCTGCGATATGGCTTTCACATGCCTTGAAAGCGGGCAGTACGTAGTCTGTTCGGGCGGCAATCCAACGGGGATCTCCGTGCAAATTTCTAAAAGCAGTTTCTCCGGCCATGCGGGGTGTTCGACTGCGATTATCAAGCATGTCTGTCCTCCATGAAATTGGCGCAGAAAGGCATTCGCGCGCCGTAATTTCTTGTAGGATGTCGAAACGAAAAAATAGAGTCAAGTGATTGAAAATAAATACTTATTAATGAACTTAACGCCGAACATTGGCAGTATTTAACTTGACGGGCAACACCGTCAGACATGAAGTTAACTGGCAACGCCGGTAGGACTGAACTTAACTGGCACCCCCTGCTTTCCCTCAAGAAGTGGGACGTTTTTTTCCAAACAAGATGTTACCTCGCAGATGTTCGATGATAACTTGCTGCTCAAGCGGAAGCTTGCATCAGAACATATCAGATAAGGCCAGCCCATCAGTCCAACGCTCCGCGCACAGATCGTTTAATCAACCTGACAGCCACAATCACCGCCTCTTGGCGTTGCCATGGGCTGGGCATCGCAAGGCCACTACGCATTGCCGCGGCCAACATATCGCCTTTTTCAACATGTGCGGACACATAAGCCAAAGCGTCTTCCAGCCTGTCGCCACGCATGTCTTCATCCGCACATCTGGCCGCCACGGTATCCAGGAAATCGAGAACGCTATTCAGCTGATCACTGGTGAGGATGTCCTCACTCCAGATCCCCCCGAAAGAGACGTTGCCGAGTTTTCTTTTCATATCCATAAGAGAACAAATAGCGAACATTTGGCGATTCTGAAATGGCGAACATCTCGAAGTTCCGGACTCTCTACATCGACATGGACAGCTTTTATGCTTCCGTGGAGCAACAGCTGCGTCCTGAGTTGCGTGGGAGGCCTGTAGGCATCACGGCTGTCGACAATGATGCAGGGGCCATCGTTGCGGCCTCTTATGATGCGAAAGCTCTCGGGATTGGCGTCGGCACACGGATCTATGAGGCCAAGAAACTTTGCCCAAGGATTGCCTTGGTCGGCGCTCGTCATAAAGTCTACGTGCGCATGAACCAGAAGATCGCCACGGCGATAGACAAGATTGCGGAAGTTGAGCGGATCCGGTCTGTGGACGAGTTTCAGGTCCGCCTATCGGCCGTCGATCATGAATTGGACCGGGCGATTGCGAAAGCGCAGGAGATCAAGTCTCTCATCAAAGCCGAAGCGGGGCCATCTATAGGGGCGTCTGTAGGACTGGGCCCCAACCACCTGCTTGCGAAAATCGCGGGCAAGCTGGAAAAACCGGACGGACTATCCTGGCTATCCCCGAATAACATGCCAGATCGCTTGGCAGACATGCCCTTGGACAAGCTGCCGGGCATCGCCAAAGGTGTTCATCGGAAGCTAAACGCGGCTGGCATTTACACGATCCCGGATCTTTATCGGACTGATCCCCGTCATGCGCGGATGATCTGGCGTTCCGTTGAGGGAGAAAGGTTCGTGCGCGCGCTCCAAGGGGAGGATATTCCCCTCGTTCCGACGCGGCGAAATGGTTACGGAAACAGCAAGGTTCTCGCTCCGGAAAATCGGAGCCTGCCCAATGCCTATTTCGTCTCACGATGGCTTGTCGAGAAAGCAACCGCGCGTCTGCGTCGCGACGGGTATCTGGCGCGGCATTTTTCCATACAGGTGTCTTGTCGTCCAAAAGGATGGTGGACAGACGGGATCAGCACGTTCGCCAGCCAGGACACTATGCACTTTCTGGAATTGAACAGAGTGTTATGGCGACGTTTCTACGACCGGACAGGGTGCCGGGATTACATGTCGGTCGGCGTGCAGCTGGGACGCATCCAACGGCTTGAGGATCGCGTGCCGGACCTGTTTCTGCCATTGCCTCAAGCATCCAAGACCGAACGGGAAAAGCTCGGAAAAGTCGTAGATAACATCAACCGGAGGTTCGGCCCGGATACTGTGTCCTTTGGTCATTCGAAGCCACACTATGGGTTCTTCGAAAGGGGGTAGAGCGAGAGGATGCCGCGGCGTAGACGGCATTCTGTGCCAGATGGAATTGGCATCATTGCCATGTCGCAGCTCCGAGTACGGCGCGCCGTGCCGCTTTCATCCCCGTATGGTCATCCGGGACGACAAAGGTTGTACCGTGGATGCCGTGGGCCAGCAGGCTCTCCAGGAACGCCCGCCAATGCGCTTCGGTTTCCGAGAGCGTCACCGAGAGGCCGAGGACGTGTCTGCGTTCACCCAGCCCCACTCCGATGACCGAAAAGACCGCGACATCACGCACAACACGATCATAGCGGACCTTTTCGTAGCGGGCATCCCAAATAAGGCACTTCGTCTGGCCAAGGGGGGGGGCGGTTGCACCAGGCGGCGAGTTCTTCATCCAGAAGTTTGGTGGCGCAGCTCACTTGGGTTGAGGACTGGCTCTCTATGCCGAATTACTACACCACGTCTTCCGCCTGCCGCATGGAAGCGCCTTTGATTTACATCTCGGCCACAGCGAGCACCACTAGGCAGCACACTCATTAATTCTTGTTTAATAGCATAGTCTTGTGATTCACTTCCGGACGGACATAGTACGGGAGAAGACGAATGGCACGATCAGACATGAGCGATCTTGAATGGGAATTCATCAAGGCGGTCCTGCCCAACAAGACAAGGGGCAAAAAACGCGTTGATGACCGTCGCGTGATTAATGGCATTTTCTATGTTCTGCGCACCGGCATTCCTTGGGCTGATCTACCCGAACAATACGGCCCACCGACTACGGTCTACAACCGCTTCAACCGGTGGAGCTATGCGGGCCACTGGGACCGGATCATGGAGGCCATTGCCGACGCTCACAACGTCGATATGGTGATGGTCGATGGGACCAGCGTGCGCGCACATCATTCTGCCACCACGCTCAAAAAAAGACCCGCGCCGCTGTTTAGGTCGTTCACGGGGCGGGTTAGGGACGAAAATACATGCACTTACCAATCAGGACGGGTTGCCGATCCGATATGAATTGACGCCCGGCCAGGCCCATGATGCACCGCCGTGCAAAACACTGCTCGACAAACTGCAGCCCGGTCAACTTGTGTTGGCGGACAAGGCATATGACGCCGACTGGATCAGGAACATGATCTGGGAGCAGGGCGCTATCGACGTAATACCTCCCAAGAGTAACCGCAAACTGCCTGTGGAATTTAATGCGGAAATCTACCGAGAACGCAATAAAATCGAGCGGTTCTTTGGACGACTGAAAGCCTCGTTTCGCCGCATTGCAACCCGATACGAGAAGACATCACGAAATTTCATGTCGATGATCAAATTGGCATCCGTCAGGCTGTGGATCGAATTTTATGAGTCCGCTGCCTAGTTTGTTCCAGTGGCGCACCACGTAATTGTGCTCGTCCATCGTGGCGTTCCATATCATAATATTTCGCCCGCACGGATATGCCCCGCCTTAATCGCAATGCGACCTTCGACATCCGTCCAATCCGGACGAATGGGCGACGCAACATGCCAGGCTTCTATTCATCGGTTTGACTTGTGCGTGTCCGTCGAGATTTGCGGAACCGATCAATCGCTGCAGAGAGATGCGATGTGACTGCTGATCTAGCCCAGCTGGCATTACGTGACCTCAGCGCATTCACAATCTCGGTGTGCTGACGGACACTTTGATGCGCATCTTCGTCTGAATAGATGTAGAACCCACCACTGATCAGCGGGTACTCTAACAAATTGGTGCCGAAGTGACGCAAGCGTGCGCTTCCGCAAGCGTCATATAACGCCGTGTGAAATGCCAGGTTCGATGACTGAACCTCGGAAAGATAGCCTTTTGGCTTATCCCTCAACGCGCTTGCGATTTTTGAGTTGATAGCATCCATATTGGCAAGCTGCTCATCAGTGATCCGGCTGCAGGCCCAAGCCGCAGCCTGCCCTTCAGCAAAAACACGCAACTCAAATATTTCTTCGGCGTCGCTTTCCTTCCACTCACTTACAATCGCGCCGCGTTTGGGAGCGGCCTCAAGAAGGCCCTGCTCAATGAGCCGCTGGATGGCAGATCGGACAGGGGTGCGGCTGACACCAAATTCACGCGCAACCTGCTCTTCTTTCAGCTTATCTCCGGGATTGAAGCTCCCAGCGATCAATCGACGCCTCAGTTCGGTATAAACGTCCTCATTGAGACTCATCGCTCCTACCTCATTTCTTTATTCTTCGAACGAAGCTGCCTTGGGTTTTCTCCGCAACAACTTTAGCCTTGGCAGCCAAGGAGAAACAAGCGCAACTACAACCAAAAGCACGAGGGTGATTGAAATCGGGCCCTTAAAAAGATACCAGTAGTTGTCCCCTGAAATTAACAGGGCCCGCCGAAAGTTTTCTTCAGCAATCGGACCTAAGATAACCGCAAGCACGGCTGGGGCAGTTGGGATAGACATTTTCTCCATAGCAAAGCCAATCAGACCAAATACTAACATGAGTATGACCTCAAAGATACTATTGTGGATGGCATAAATGCCCACAACTGTCAGGACGATGATGATAGGTCCAAGCAACTGACGCGGGACACGCAAGACATTCACGTAAGCCCGTGCGCCCAGTTTTCCGATCACAAACATCAACCCCGACGTGACCAACATGGTCAGCATAAAGCCATAGGTTATATCTGCATCAGCGCGGAACAGATCCGGGCCGGGCCTCAAGCCATGCACAAGCAACGCGCCCAGAATAACGGCAGCGACGGCGTTTCCCGGTATGCCAAGTGTCAGCGCCGGGATCAGCGTAGCCGCGGTATCAGCATTGTTTGCGCATTCCGGCGCTGCAAGGCCCGCAGGTTCGCCTTTGCCCCAATTTTCCTTGTTTTTCGAATGCCGACGCTCTTCCTGCCACGCAAGAAGGGCTGCGATGTTGCCACCCAATGCGGGGATCAGGCCGACGACAAGGCCGATACCAGACGCCCGTATCCAGGTGGGAATGAGGCTGGGCCAAGGGAAACCGCTCGATCTCTCTCCCAGATCAACCCCCCCCGTATCAATTGCGTTCTTGCCCAAGAACAGGTCAATAGCGGGCGGGATCGCATAAAGACCGGTCAACAGAACGACAATGTGGATGCCCGAAAGCAACTCGACGGTGCCAAAGGTAAAGCGTTCGTTGCCGCTGATCGTATCAATGCCAACGATACCGATGCATAGGCCAAAGCAAACGGACAGGATACCTTTTTCTGGATTGCCCGCCATCATGATGGCAATCGTCGTCATGCCGAAGATGGCAAGCCAAAAATAGTTGGCTGGGCTGAACTTTAACGCAATCACTGCAAGTGGAGGGGCGATCAAAAGCAAAGCCACGGCGCTGACGGCGCTGCCGATGGATGATGAGACTAGCGAAATGTCCAAAGCGAGACGCGCCTTGCCTTTCTTCGCCATTTCGTGGCCATCAAAGACGGTGGCAATACCCGCGGGTGTGCCAGGGATACGCAACAAGATTGCTGGGATAGATCCCCCATACATCGCACCGTTGTAAATCCCCGCAATCATTCCAAGCGCGACAAGAGGCTCCATGGTGAATGTCAAAGGGATAAGAACTGCGATGCCCATAGTGGCCGACAGCCCCGGCAATGCGCCCACAGCAATACCAACAGCGGTACCAACGATCATGGCTAAAATGACATGGAAATCGAGAAGGCCGGGTGCAGCGTGAGCAATACTCAGGAAAACTTCCATATTATCTGACTCCCAAAAGTTTCAGCAAAGCTTCGGGCGGGAGCGGCACTGAAAGCAGTACACGAAATACCCCGTACAGGACCAAAGCAAAACCAGCGGCGGTCAAAGCAATGACGGTCCAGTTCCGGTATCCAAGCGCAGCAGCGGCACAAGGCAACATGATTAGCGTCGACGTGAAAACGCCGAGCCAGGCAAACCCCGCCACATATGCCAGACCAACCACCAGAACGAGAATGAACAACTTGGTTTCGCGGGGCTCCAAGTCGAGGTCTTTGACTTCCCCCGCAGCAAGGGTGCGCACTGATTTAATCGACCATAACAGGCACATCAAAAGCCCAAGGCCCGAAGCAACAGTCGGCACATAGGAGGACAATCCCCTGTAACCTGTTGCAAAATATAGTAATACAGAAAATAGCGCCGCGAACAGGCCGGCAGCGATGAGTTCCACGCCACTTTTGTTCATCGTGTCCTCCCAAAAGTCAAAATTTCAAAACGGCCGGTGACCATAACGTCACCAGCCTTAGTTTTAACTTAGTTGATCCAAGGATTCTTGTCCCAGAGCTGCTGTAGCTGGGCACCCAGCACATCCAGATGCGCTTGAAACTCATCAGCATTCTGATAGTTCAGCGCCAAGTTTTGCTTGGTCGCGGCTTCAAGGAATTCAGGGTCTTTCACAGCCTTGGAAATCGCTTCTTGCAAAGCGTTCAGCGCCTCCTCAGGAATGCCCGCAGGCGCTCCGATGCCACGGTCTGACCCCATAATCACGTCGTAGCCTTGCTCTTTAAATGTTGGAACGTCAGGAGCGCCGGGCCAGCGTTCATTGCTCATCTGACCAAAGGTGATCAGTTGCCCCTCATCAACAAGCGCAATAACTTCGCTGATATTCGTGGATGCCATGCTGATGTGTCCACCAAGTACTGCGGCACGCACATCACCCGACCCCGAAAAGGGAACGTGAGTCATCTCAATACCTGCTTGACGCGAGAATTCCAGAGCCGCCAGATGGTCGTCACCACCAATACCCGTTGTGCCATATGTCACGGCACGGGGGTGTTCTTTTGCATAGGCGACAAGTTCGTCCAGATTTTTGAACGGAGAGGTAGGCAACACATTGAATGCACCAGGATCATACACGACGTTTGCCACCGCCTGAATTTCATCCATCGAATAACGTGTTTCACGCGAGATCGGGATAGTCAGAATATTTGGGGTGTTGATGAAGCCGATAGTGTAGCCATCAGGCTTCGCCTTCGCCAGCTCGGTAAAGCCGATTTCACCGCCGGCACCGGGCTTGTTAACAATGGTGATTGTCGCACCGTCACCTAAGTATTTCTCGACAAACGACGCTAAAGTTCGAGCCACGGTGTCAGTGCCGCCACCGGGTGAATAAGCCACAATCATCTCGATAGGGCGCTCGGGATACTCAGCAAATGCTGCGGCTCCAGCAATGGCAGACACGCAAAGTGCTGCTGCAAAGGCTAAAGAATTCTTCATAACTCCTCCCAAAGTTTATTTTTCGAACTGTCGCGTCTCCTTAACGACAGCCAATTTTTGGATACACAAATTCCTATAACCCGTCTACAAAATTCTTTAACAAGCTAGAGAATTTACAAAAGCAAATTAATTATATTAAATATTTCAATTAGATAGAACCTATAAATCAAAAACTCAAGAAATATCAAATTTATTTCCTATTGATTTATGTTTTTATTTTGTATTTTTTGAACACTAACAGGGAGGAGATATATGACTATGGAAACACTTAAGGGCTCTGTGTTACTCATTGGCTATGGTGAGGTAGGCCGTGCTTTTGGCGCACAGGTTGAACAATCCGGCAGCCGCCCGATCTATGTCGACCCGATGGCGCGAAATATTCCTGATACAGCAACAGTTCTGAACACGCTTCCCGCCGAAATCCCCGACACTACACTTGTTCTTGGCGCGTTCCCCTCAGCTGCGGCCCGTAGCGTTGCTCAGGATCTTGCCACCCGTTCCGGTGCTTTTCTTTACGTGGATATGTCTTCCTCACCGCAAGGATTGATGCAAGATTGTGCCGCCGAATTCGGAAATCAAAGCGCACGCTTTGTGGATGCCGCGATCGTGGGGTCGGTTGACCTTTCCGGCGCCAAGGCGCCGATCCTGCTGTCAGGGCCGAACGCAGATCAGGCCGAGGCCGCCCTCCGGGCGCTTGGCTTTGACGCAAAGGCTTTGCCCGATTCCAAAGCGGGCGACGCATGCGGAGTCAAACTGCTGCGCACGCTGATGACCAAGGGGATTGAGGCACTTGCCATCGAATGCTTTTCAGCCGCCGCAAAAATGGGGCTGTCCAAAGAGATATGTGAGAACCTGTCCGACATTGGTGTACGGCCCTTTCCCGAACTTCTGGACGCGATGGTGCGGTCGCATGTCATACACGCACCGCGTCGAAAGCTTGAGATGGAGGCCGCGATTGATCAAGCACAGTCTCTTGGTCTTCAGGTGCCGGTCAACCAGTCCGTTCTTGAAGTCTACAAGGCGACCTCGGCGCGGATCGAAGCGGAACATCCCAATGTACCGATGAGCATCGGCCAGGCGCTAAACTGGTTGTCGAAACCCTAAAACAGTCGAAACGCGCGAGCTCTGACATTGCGCGCCGCAAGCTCCCTTTTCGGGACCTAACTTCGCCTCATTAAACAACCCGACCACAGGAGAATTATCGTGACCAACGGTTTTACGATCCGTAACCGCACCAAAAAGGTTGATGCCACTCTCGCCGAGCGTTTCGCGCGCCTGCCTGTTGCAAACATCTCGGACTCGATGAGCCGGATGACCGCTGCGGGACCGCGGTTGCGCCCTTACCATGACCAAGGAAAGGTCATGGCCGGTGTCGCACTGACGGTCAAGACACGCCCAGGTGACAATCTTCTTGTCCACAAAGCCATTGATATGGCCGAACCCGGCGACGTGATCGTTGTCGATGCAGGCGGCGATCTGACCAACTCGATCATGGGCGAAATCATGGTCTATCTGGCGCAGGAAAAGGGTGTCGCCGGCTTTGTGATCGACGGTGCGATCCGCGACTCCGACGAAATTAAAGCTTCTGGAATTGGCATGTTTGCCGCTGGCGTGACGCATCGTGGCCCCTACAAGGACGGCCCCGGCGAGATCAACGTCCCCATCGCAATCGACGGAATGGTGATCCACCCCGGTGACTTGATCGTGGGCGACTGTGATGGCCTGGTTTGCGTCCCATGTGATGAAGCCGAAACCATTGTTGAAGCCGCAGAGGCCAAACAACGTGCGGAAATCAAAGAAATCTCTGCTATTCGTGACGGCAGCGTCGACCGCGAGTGGGTTGAAAAACTGCTTGAGGCGCGCGGCGTCGCTTACATCGACTGAAACTATCATTTAGGGAGGAAACCAAATGAAACTATCATCAATCAAATCAACAGTAATGGGCCTGGCGGTCGCCATCGCCCTTCCGGCAATGGCCAGTGCGCAGGTGACCGAAGACCAACTTCGCGAACTTGCCGCCGGTCTGCCGGATACGACACAAATTAACGTGCTGGGCATCGCCTCGAGCACCTCCGAGTGGAGCATATTTGTTCAGCCGTTCTGGACAGAAGTCGTGCCGCGCTTGAGCGACGGCAAGATCAAGGTCAAACTGAGCTCGATCACAGAGCTGGGCGTGCCCGGCTCGCAAATGATCAGACTTGTCCGGTCAGGCGTTTATGATATCGCTGACACCGTGGCATCCTACGCGGGCGAGGACATCAAGGTGCTGGATGCCCTGGACATCTCCGGCGTGTCGCCGACGATTGAAGACATCCGCGAAACGACTGCCGCCTTTATGCCGGTGGTTCAAAAAACGTTGAAAGAAAAGACGAGAACGCAAGTTCTGGCAAGTTGGCCCACAACGGGCCTTGTTTTCTGGTGCCAGTCCGAAGTCACCAAGCTTGAGGACATCAAAGGCAAGACTGTTCGGGTTTTCAACGGTGTTCTTGCCGACTACGTCACGGCTCTTGGCGGATCACCTGTATCCATGCCATTCGCTGAAATGGCGCCTGCCCTGCAACGTGGCGTCATCGACTGCGGCGTCACCGGGACGGCCAGCGGCAACATTGCCAAGCTTCCCGAAATCACAAGCTATGTCTACGCTCTGAACTCCGGCTGGGCGCCGCAACTGCGCATCGTAAATTCAAAATGGTTCGCGCAACAGCCCGCCGAAGTTCAGGAATGGCTGACGCTTGCCAGCAAATACTTTGAGCAGGATATGGCGTGGCCGACACAGATCCGCAGCCACAAGATGGGTCTTGCCTGCACGGCCGGCGAGGACAGCTGCGATACCGCTGGCGGCTTTACCAAATACAACTCGACGGTGACATTTCCCACCGAAGCCGAGTTGAAAACCGTTCAGGAACGGGTGCAAAGCGACGTGCTGCCGAACATCGCGGCCAACTGTGGTGACGCCTGCGTTGCTGACTGGAACGAGACAGTTGGCAAGCTTGTCGGGATCACCATGTCCAAATAAGGCCTACGCCTTCACTCCAGCCACATTGGCCGGAGTGGTTTCCCTCAGAAGAAGGTTGAGACCATGGAAACCCCTTCGCTTGTGAAAAACTTGCAAAAAATCATCATCTACCCTTCGCGTCTTGGTGGGTATGGGCTGCTTGCCGTTGCGTCAATGATTTGCGTTGATACGATCATACGGAAAACGCTCAAGATTTCGATTGTCGGATCAACCGAGATTTCCGGCTTTGCCTTTGCTTTCGCAACCAGTGTCGCAATGGCATTTGCCGTTCTGTCTGCTGCACATATCCGCGTAGACATTGTACAAAGATTGCTGCCACAAAAACTCGGTGCGGCCCTGAATGTCGTGGCCGCCGCTGCGCTCTTTGCGATTGGTGCGGTGCTGATCTGGAATGAATGGTTACAGTTGGAAGAGGTGATCGATTTCGAAGCGACCTCGACCTTGCTGGATCTACCACTGTGGATACCGCATGTGTTGTTCCTGTTCGGGCTGACACTTTTTACAATGGCGGCGCTCGCCATGTTTATCGCACAGCTTCGCAGCTATCCGGGCAACATCCCCGCGTTCGAGGCTGACCCAAACAACCCCTTTGACATTCCCGACGATGTCCTCTGACATCCACTAGGAGAAAAACTCATGCAGTTGCTTGGCTTTACGCTCAGCCTTCTGACGCTCATCGTCACAAGCATGCCGATCGGGGTGATCTTGATCCTGATGGGCATCATAATGAGCCTGTTCTGGCTGCCCGTTGACATCTTTGCGGTCATTGGCATCACCACTTGGGAAACCGCCACAAATGATCTTTTGATCGCGGTTCCGCTATTCATCATGATGGGTGAAATCATGTTGCACAGCGGCAGCGCGTCCTCGATGTACCGGGCATTGTTGCCTTGGCTGAACAGGCTACCCGGCAGCCTGATGCACACCAACATCGCGGCATGTACCATGTTCGCGGCGACATCAGGGTCCAGTGTGGCCACCGCAGCGACAGTCGGCACCATCGCAATCCCGGAGATCAAGAAGCGCGGATTTAACGAGCGGCTGTTTTTGGGCACTTTGGCCGCAGGCGGAACGCTTGGCACATTGATCCCGCCCTCGATCAACATGATCATTTATGGCGCGATCACCAAGACCTCTATTCCAAAGCTCTATCTTGCTGGCTTTGTGCCCGGGCTCTTGCTGGCGCTGGTTTTTATGGCTACGATCGCCATCTTGTGCACCATTAAGCCCGCTTGGGGCGGTGAGAAAGTCGTTGCAACATGGGAGGACCGCGTCAAGGGATTGCCCGACCTTCTGCCGGTGTTCTTCATTTTCCTCGTAGTTGTGGGGTCGATCTACACAGGCATTGCTACTCCCACCGAAGCGTCGGCGTTGGGGATCATCGCATCCTTACTGCTAAGCGCTTGGAATCGCACCCTCAAGCTCAGCATGTTGAACCGTGCAATCGACGGCACGATGCGCTCGGCGGGTATGATCATGTTTGTTCTGATCGGGGCATATTACCTGAACTTTGCCCTCGGCATTTCCGGCTTTGTCGATCAGATCAATTCGTTCATCACGACGCTGCCACTGCCGCCTATCGCGATCCTGACTGTCATCATCGTGATCTATCTGCTTCTGGGCTGCGTGCTGGATGGCATTTCCATGATCGTACTGACGGTTCCGGTAACGGCCCCCGCTGTGATGGGACTGGGTTACGATCCGGTCTGGTTCGGCATCATCATCATGCTTGTCATCGAAGCCGGCATGATTACACCGCCTATCGGCATCAACTGCTACGTCGTGCAAGGCATTCGTACGGGCGGATCGCTGAACGATGTCTTTATCGGGATATTGCCATTCCTGGTGTCTATTCTTGTGGTCATCGCGCTGATGGTCGCCTTTCCCGAAATCGCACTTTGGCTCCCAGGAGTGTTTGAGTAATGTCGTTTGAAAAACTTGGCCTAACCGTAAATGACCCCGTATGGGACTGTCACTTTCATATCCTCGACAGCGCCGCACCGGTCGCGGCGACGGCATCCCTGCCCAATGAAACGGCCACAACCGATCAGTACAAGCAGGTCGCCAAACGGTACGGCCTGACCCATGGCGTTGTCGTCCAGCCTTCGATGTACGGCATCAACAACGATGTTACCCTACGCGCCTTAAAAGATCTGGGTGGAAATTACAGAGCCGTCGGCGTGATCGCACCCGACAGCGACGTCACGGTCTTACAGCAGTTTGACCAGCTGGGTATGCGTGGTGTGCGATTCAACCAGGTGCAGGTTGGGGCTACGCAGACACAGGACATGCCGCGCATCGCAGAACTGATCCAGGATCTTGGCTGGCACATTCAGCTGCATATTTCAGCTGACGCGCTGGAGGCGCTTTTGCCAATGCTTCAGGATCTGCCAACACGGCTTGTTCTGGACCATATCGGACGCTGTCCCTTTGATGCACCCGACAGCCTGCGGACATTGCTCGGGCTGTACGAGTCCGAACATGTCTGGATCAAACTGTCCGGCCCCTACCACCAACGCGATGACACGCTATCCTTTCAACACAATCTGGCCCTTGCAAAAAAGCTTATTGCGATAGACCCCTCCAGATTGGTCTGGGGCAGTGATTGGCCGCATGTGACAGAACAGCCCAAACCACCATTCGAAGAACTTACCCGCTTTATGGAAGAGGCCGCGGACGACGAAACGACGTTGCGCAAAATCGTAAGCCTCAACGCCACGCAACTTTACGCGTGAGCAGAACCAGAGGGAAAAAACCATGACAGACCGCCCCAAACTTGCGCCCATGATCACCCAAAGGCCCGAGCCCACAGCACCCGCGCTCCTGCGAGGCTACTTGGCGCTGGACGACTTTCGGACATGTGCCGCCAAACGACTGCCCCTGCCGATCTTCGGCTACGTCGACGGCGGCGTGGAAACCGGTGCCAGCGTGCGGAACACACGCACCGCCTACGAACGCCACGCCTTTGTGCCAAACGTGCTACGTGATGTCTCGGAACGCAGCACGCGGACCAGCATCTTTTCCCAAGAGGTTTCGGTCCCCTTTGGCATCGCGCCCATGGGATTCAGCGCCCTTGCCGCCTATGACGGCGATGTGGTTCTGGCAAAAGCCGCGCATGAATTTGGCAGCCTTGCCATTTGCAGCGCCGCCTCCCTGACGCCACTCGAAAGGGTCGCCTCGGAAGGACATTCGTCTTGGTTTCAATGCTATGTTCCGGGCGACGACGCCAGGATCGAAGCTTTGATCGCGCGCCTGCTCAAAGCCGGATTTTCCACGCTTGTTGTCACCGCTGATGTGCCCGTATCCGGCAACCGCGAGAACAACGCGCGCAACGGTTTCGATGCCCCGTTCCGATTGACACCACGCCTTGCGTGGCATTTCGGATCGCATCCCCGCTGGACCTTGGGAACACTCGCACGCGAAGTGATGAAACGCGGGATGCCGCATTTGGAGAACATGGATGCAGAACGCGGTCCCCCGCTCTTTTCCAAGAACCTGACAAGATCGACCATCGGCCGAGATCGGCTGTCATGGGACAACATCGCCTTCATCCGCCGCAATTGGCCCGGCAAGCTTGTCCTGAAAGGCATATTGTCAGTGGACGATGCAATTCATGCGGAACAACTGGGCGTCGATGCGGTCATCGTATCAAACCACGGAGGCAGACAGCTTGACGCCTGCGTCGCACCGCTTGACGTGCTGCCCGAAATCCGCGCCGCTGTCGGTTGCAATGTTTTTCTCGATGGCGGGATACGCCGCGGCACCGACGTCATCAAGGCACTCGCACTTGGTGCAGACTTTGTATTCCTTGGGCGGCCCTTCCTGTTTGCCGCAGCAACTTTTGGCGCGCTGGGGGTGACCCATGCGTTCCGACTTTTGCAGCAGGAAATTTCTCTCTCTATGGCCTTGCTCGGCATTGAACGGCTCGAACAACTCTCTGCAGATTTCTTGCGCTCTAAACGTCCGTGAACCCTGCACCCTGTCTGACGTCAGCCGCCTTCCTGCGCATTGCTGCCCTTAGTGCATGGCGTGGCAAGAGCTACCGCGCAGACAGGGGTGTAAATGTCGACTTTTCACAATGCAAACCAAGGATCGCGCACCTGCAGAGAATGTCTGCAAACCGCCCAACCTGTAAGGCGGTAAGATTATACGGCCGAACCGGCTAAACACCCATGCAAACCCGCCTCTTAGTCTATCCTCCCTCGCACCCTTTCAGAACAGTACACGCACCTCGGGCATCCCAGCCCATGCAATTTTGCTTCCTAGGGGAAAATAGCTCACAGGTTCTTCGATCTCGCGGCAGTCTTCACCGTTTACAAACTGGATCGTGGCATTGACCGCGGGCCAATACCACGGGCGAACATCTTGGAACATATCACTTTTGATGAAAGGAATATGTTTGTTCAGAATTCCATGCATCTCTAGAGCAGGAACCGTCCCTGCTGGACGCCCGTTATCCCTCAAAGAAGCACCAAAATTTTCTTCCGAGCGAAGGTATCTCCCAAAGCTATGCAGGTGCTCGTATGACATACGAAAGAAAGGGAGAGCCTCGCCGGTACTGCTGCCATCTATCCAGATATCCGCCATGATGAAGGGGCTGTAAGCTGTGTTCCATGAGCAAATACTTGCGTACTCGATGAAACGTCTGGAGACATGAAGATCCGAGTATTTTGGCTGCCATCGGAATTTGGGATCTAAGTCACGTTCGATGCTTTCAACGTCGGCTTTTTTGATGGATGAGACCAGAGAATGGTGAAACTCTCGCCTGTCCAAATATTCCTCCATTGCTTGGAGAGCATCTGGGTTCCGCCGCCGAATGGCATCAAGAAGGTCTTCGGAGATCAGCTTGCGCCAGATGGTTCCTGTTGCAGCCTCATGTCCCAGATAGGAATCTCGTTGATAGTGCAGCATCAGGTATTTTACGTTGTGTTCCTGAGACCACGACCAGAGGCTCTCCTGCATCGGGTCCCAGCGAGGAAGGTCGGGATCAGGTATTTCCAATGCCCCAAACCCGCGGCTCTGATCTTCCCAACGTAGTGGGTAGACATGAAACAGGGTCAGGATTTTTCCGGCATCATGCATAAGCCCGCCGATAAAGCCGGCAAGTACCATGCCCTCATCTGTGCAGTGATCCTCTTCCTGCAAATATGCAGCTGCGAGTGCCGCTGTTTCCAAAGAATGAAAAAACAGGCCCCCAGCCGTACGGTGATGGATCGTGCTACTCGCCGGAATGCACATCGTGAATTCAATGAAGGTGTATAGCGCGCCTTTTAACGCCTCTGTCTCGCGCTCATCGAGAAAAGCAAAGCGCTCAAGAATAAGCTTAAACTCTCTCTCATAGGACGCGATCGTGAGGTTGGGGTTAATGACCTGAAAACGTGCGGCGCGGAAATAGCGGCCGAAACTCAACGCATGATCATCTTCTTCTCTGATCATATTACATCACTCCTTCGGTAAGTATGTTGATTTCTGGCGGCAAAGATCTCGGAGCGCGGCAAGACGTGCCGTTCGGAACCGGATCACTGCGAGCTGTTGTTCGATTTTGATCAGTGGGACACGGATGTCGTCAGGGAACTTCTGGAATATGTTCGAGTTGTATTGATATTTTCCACGCGCTTTGATGGGCTCCGTCGGCGTAAAGCGAAGCCCATCGCGTACGCGGCTTTTCCCCTTAAATCTCACCCAATCAATTCGGGGACCCAAGGTGTCGTTCCGGATACGAAGAACAATGCCGAGGTTTACGGCTGGCAGGTCGCGTGATCGGTAAATTGAAAGATGGTCGATAGCTTGACCGTGCAATGTCTCGGCGTGCTCGATCAAGACACTCTCTATGAGGAGAAAATGACGTCTGAAGTAATCCTCATATCCGTACGCCAGGTCTTCCAAAGTAAAGGGTTTTTGGCGGGTTTCATATACGGACATCACGACCTCCCAAATACGACCAGATTTGATGAAAGTGACGGCGGGGCTTTCGGTGAGCATCTTCACAACAGGAGGGAAGCGCGTACACATGGTTCTTAATGGGGGGAAACCCACCTTTCGTCACATACAAGGACCAAAGCACCAAGGCGTTCCATGAACCGAAGCGGCGTTCGCCAGGCCAGTTGATATGTTGAACTTTACGTATGGCTGGGGCAAGCGCGATAGAACTACCGAGCATTCTTGGCCTCCTCGATATGACGCACCAATTCGCCGTACAAGCTGCCAAGGATTGCCTGGTCTCGTGCAGATTTTTGGCCCAAACCCACAAATGCTTTGGCGACATCTCTGACTTTGCCTCGATCTGTACGTTCTGCATTTCTGTCAGCAATGATCAGGCACAAAGCCGTGCGTCTCTCTCCCAGTTGACTGCACATATTTTGCCATGCCTGTGTCTTGATGCCGTGCTCATGAGCACGTTCCTGCGTAGCCAGCTCTATGCTTCTCCAGTCAGGGTTATTCGCAGTACCTCGACCTGATGCGTAGAACTTGATGTGTTCTCGTAGCCGTTTACTCGCGAGAAGTGTCGCCATTTGTGGCGTTGTTTGCAGTTCATACTCGCCCTCAGGTTCTTTGGGCGTACAAGTTTTCTTTTTCTTTTTTTCTTTAGTAATCGGTGTGGGTGAAATGTCCGACTGGTGGGACATTTCGCCCATACTGTCTTCAACGCAAAAATCGTTAAACACTGCTTCTAAAGCTTCAGCGATCTTCTTGAGGCGCTCATAGCTATTTACCGTGGATGGTCTGCGATTAGGTAAAATCTGCGTAGCGGTATCTAAGGCATCTTCATTGCCCAATGCGCGAATATCGGAGAACAGTTTTCGAATTTGGCCACGAAGTCGCACAACGTCATATTGCTCGAAAGAAGCTTTACGTGCGGCGGCCTGAAGCTCTTGAACCCGCTCGATGAGGGGGGCGAGATTAATTCCGTACTCGTATTTGATGACATCATTTTTACGCAGCCCTGTGCGGCGGCTGTGTGGTGTACAGCTTTTTCTGATGTATTGCTTTGCCTCAAGATCGACCTCGATCCTGCTGATCTGACGGCGGTCATACGATATCTGTGGATCATCTACGATACTGGTAACCCCATGCCAGAATGCGCAAATGCGTCCTGGTTCATAATCAATGTCCATGGTGTGGGTGATCGCGTATCGCAAATAGGCTACCGCCCCTTTGCTTAGGCCGAGAACCCTACGGCCGCGTTCGATCATTTTCAATAGATCCCAGCGCGTCATGCCTGCCGGCAACCCCCGGTGCGTCAACTGATTACTCATGCGGCACCTCCACGAATAAAAGTCGCAGAGATTGCATGCTTTGGAAGAAACGGGTAACCTGAGATTAGACAGCTTAACTGAGAGCTTGTGACCCCGATTGCGCCCGCCAGCGCGTCGGGGTTTTCTTTTTGTGAAAGCCTTTTTGTGTGTTTCGCAGATTCAGCTTTTGTGCACGAATGTTCCTGCGAAATTTTTCCTTTAACAATTTGATATTTAAAGAAATTCCTAAGTTTTAGGTTCTGGCGCCGCAAGGCGTGGGGGTTCAAGTCCCTCCACCCGCACCACTTTATTCCTTTGATATCAGATCAAAAACTCCCCGACAGAGGTTGTGGGGGCAACCACAATCGGTCTTTGGAGCGCAGGCGGCAATCTGAAATCGTTGATGCGCGGGGCCGCGTGCGTCGCACATATCAGGTCCGCAAAGAAAACCGCGTGTCCCTTGCGATAAGGTTTTCGACCATCTCTTTTTCGGCCGAGAAGTTATGTGGCACCTGATCTGCTGTGCGATTGCCGGAGAGGGAGAGGCTTGCGAAGAAATCGAACCCGTAGAGCGTCACCTTGGCGGCATTCGTTCTGCGAATAAGGTCGATTGTCTTGCACCCCACGGAAGAAGACGCGCCAAGCTTTGCCTTGAGCTCATCGTTGCGTTCAGGGCTGTTAAGGTAAAATTTTGAATAATTCACCATGCGCCAGTCAAGGCGTTTCCGATGGGCAGGCATCCACAACAGAAGGTCGGGATTTCGCGTCTGCAAAGTCTGTTTGGAAATGTGTTTGGCAACGGCCATCCAATCGGTCCGGTGTCCGTGTGAAAACGCCGCTATGATTGGTGCATTGTTGAGGCGGATGACAATGTCATGAGCTTCAATTTCCGCGCCGTAGTTCTGGGTTTCAAGGCTTCGCGCATTGCCAACGATGGCAACTGTTTTGCTTTCGAGCAGGGCATGTAGCGCATCTTCGGAAAGAGAAAGATGTGCGAGATACTGCTCTCCTTGAAGGGCCTTCCGGCACGAGAAAATGATCTGGGAAAGCCATGTCATGTGTTCACCACTTGTTTGTTGCACATCTCTCTTACCCCTCAATCCCGCTCTCCAACGCGTTTTTGACGCCCGCTCCTAAGGTGAGGTCACAGCCATGATCTGCGCTTGTGCGGAACAGGTCTTTTGCGGCGTCTTTTTCTCTGACCGGACGATGCGTCCACGCTTTCCCTTTACGGGCGTAGGCCTTCATCTTCGCAAGCGCGGAGGCATCATCGGAGATTTTGTCGTTGTATCCGGGGATGTAGGCTGTCTGGAAAAAGGTAAATCCGGCGACGTGCAGTCTTGAGAGCTTTTGTTCACAGAGCAGGGCCAGAATGGCAAAGCCGGTGCTGGGCCGCGCGCCGTTGAGGTGTTTTGAGGTGCGTTTGACGCGGTTGGGGGGAATGATAAAGACGTTCGGGCGGGTCTTATAGGATCTGATGTGCAGGATATGCCGGATCACACGGTGAAAGTCGCGCCATTTCCCCCAGATCAGAACCACATTTTCAACGCCCGAGGCCTTGAGCCGCTCTTCTGTATAGTGTCCGGCCAGTTCGCCAGGGCGGTTCCCGACGATGTTGCGCACATAGGTGTCGAAACCGTCAAGCGGCCCGTCTTCGAGCGCCACCGGAGTTTCGATGGCACGGTTGATACAGATGACATGATCGAATTCCGAGACGGACACCTCCGCCATATCCGAAGGCGCGGAAGAGGCAGGTCCGATCAGACAGACCTTTTTCTGCGCAAAGTCGGGTGGTGAAAAGTGAAAATACATGTGGCGTTTATCCTTTTCGGAAGTCGGCGCGCGGCCAAAGCATCGGGAAGCCATTTGGGGGCAGGGGCCTAGAGCGTGGCCAGAATAGCATCCCTGTCCCGATCCCTCTGCCGGACCTGTTCAGGGCCATAGGTTCCGTCGAGCACGTCCTGCTCCATAGGGTAGTAGTCCTCGCACAGGTAACTCATAAACGCATTGCGCAAGTCCTGACTGAATGTGAGGTCTTCCGGCTTTGTCAGGATGTCAGCGAGGTCGGACGGGCCGTGCACTTTCGTGGCCAGTTTGTCGAAACAGTAGAAGGCCTGTCCCAGCACAATGACGGGCTTGTTGAAGAAAAAGGCTTGTAGTCCGACCGAGGAATTGACGTTTAACACGGCATGGGAAAGCGCGATCTGGTCCATCGTATTGGTGACATTGTCGACGCGAAACTTGTCGCTTTCCAGTGCGGAGAGTTTGTCAAAGAAGGAGATTTTCGAGGAGGGGTGTTCCTTGATCCTCAAATGCCAACCGTCGGGCAGGTGCAGGCTCGCCGCCTTGAGGTGATCAATCATCTCCTCGACCGATTTGATCCAGTCGCCATAAATCGTGATCTGGCTGTCGCGGGGCACTTGCAGCGGGCAAAAGATGAACCGTTCCTGCGCCAGTTCGGAGGGGGCCTCTTCGGAGCGGATGTCATCACGTTTGTCGGCCGGGCGCGGGACAATCTGTCTGCCAACTTCGCGCCACGCCTCCGGATCGAGCCCGCGGGTTTTGAGCCAAGCTGTGTAAAAAGCCGGATTTCGCGGAAGGGAGCTTCCGAAATTGACTCCGCTTCTGTCGATCGTGAGCCGCTTGGGGAGCGGGGCCTCCTCGAAATAGAACACCTCCCGCCCGAGCTCGCGCGCGGCGTGAACGAGCAAGCTTCGGCGTCCCTTAATACCGTTCCAGATGACGAGAGTGGCAGAAGGATGTCGCTTGAGAAGAGACATATAGCCTCGGTATTTTTGGGTGAGAGAAAGATGTTTAATTGCTTGTCCGAGGCGGCTATTTCTAGGCTTTCCAACCGAATTGGCCGCCTTGTTTAATGCATCGAATGAGGGAGAGGCGCCGGTAAGCCAGAAAACGGTTTCTTTTAGTTTGCTCCCGTGAGACTTGGATTGCCCCAAGTCGATTGAAGTTTCAGGGGCGGTGAAGGCTCGTAATATTGTTGAAATGCGCGGATTCTTAGGCAGATAAACAAGGAAACTTGTATTTTTAGACATATCGCTTCCCTTTAATCGTAACCTGCTGAACGCAGGGGCGCGAAAGTTCGGAGTGTTCTGAAGGGTCTAAAGCGTTCTGTGGAAAAACTGAATCAAAAAATTCGTGTGCGGGTGAGTGTTACGGGTGTCCGCCGAGGCTACGAACCGCCGGCTACCGGAGCGTGGAAGCTAGGCTTTTGAACAATCCTGCCAGAGCGGTCCTGCCATGAGAAAGATAGGCGTCTATGGCGGCAAGTTCGTCTTCGGAGTAATCGTAACCCTGCGCTACTTCACGGAAATAGTCAGGCAAATCCGCCTGCTTCAAAGGCCGGACGCGTTCTGTGGACGCGAAAATATCAGTGAGAACGGCCGATATTTTGGGTGTGTTCGATTCAATTGCCAATACCGGTGTTCTGGTCGCAATTGCCAATGTGGTTGTGTGAAATCTGCCGGTCAGGACGGTTTCAGACGATCTGAGGCGATCCAGAAACCTGTCGAATTCCATATTCGTCGCCAATTCATGATAAAAGGGTGGCCTGGGATCCAGTTTTTTGAGCAGATTTTTGAATTCCCGCGAGATTTTTTTAAGGATCATGCCGAACTGCGAACGTGCTCCGGGCGCGTTTTTCATGACTTCAAAGTGAAACTCATAATCGTTTGCGAGTTTCGAAAGTGCTTTGGTCGTGTTTTTGAAAACCGAGTCCGTTACGAAAACGCCAGATCGGCTGTTTGGCAATCCGGTTGGGGGCACCGAAAAGAAAGAGAAATCCGGCACCAGCGTGGAGGCGAGGCCATGTTCGCGTAGATAGGTTTGACTTTTGCTTTCGCGTGTCGAGATGATGTCAAATGCAGACAGATTCCGAAAGGCTTGCTCGTCAAGATCGTAAAATGAAGCGTTGACGATGACGGACGGTATCTTCAACACCTCACGGCAAAACGGGCCGAGTTCTGTGAGAAACTTTGCGCGTTCCCGTGTCGCGGTGTTATGAATGCTGCCCTCGCCATTGACGATCAAACCGTCAATATCCCAAGACTTTATTTGATCTTTGTATTGCCGCCAGTCATGCGAGCAGGGCCAAAAGATCACTGGCTCGATATTCTGGCGTCGCAATTGTTCAACCAATACGCTCATAACAGCAAAACAGCCGTAATGCCCGCCCGGTGACGTGTCATTGAAAATCGCCACGCGCTTGGGGCGTTGTGAGCTCTGGGTCATGCTGCTTATCCGTTCTGCTATAGCGTGTGATCTCATTCTTTGAGCGAAATTTCAATCATGGAGGTGGGGTTTGCCGTTTGCGCCCCGCTTCGCCCGCGTGTGGATGCGGAGAATGGCCGGACAGGGGCGGATTCGCCTTGCGCGGCAGGGATTCTGCCCCTAGAACGTCCCTGATTTACAGGGTCGCGGTCCAGCGGCCTGTTGAGACGTAAGAACGTAATAAAGGACGCCAAGATGCAGGTCACCGAGACCCTGAACGAAGGTCTGAAGCGCGGCTATCAGATCACCATCACCGCCGCCGAGCTTGACGAAAAAGTCAATGCCAAGCTCAAGGAGGCCCAGCCCGAAGTCGAAATGAAGGGTTTCCGTAAAGGCAAAGTGCCGATGGCGCTCCTTAAGAAACAATTCGGACCGCGCGTTCTGGGCGAAGCCATGCAGGAAGCTGTCGATGGCGCGATGAACGAGCATTTCGAGAAGACCGGCGACAAACCTGCGCTGCAACCCGAAGTGAAAATGGACGCTGGCGAAGAGTGGAAAGAGGGCGACGATGTGGTCGTCACCATGACCTATGAAGCCCTGCCGCAGATCCCCGAAGCCGATCTGTCCTCCGTGACGCTCGAAAAGCTGGTGGTGAAAGCCTCTGCTGACGAGATCGAAGACGCTTTGAAAAACCTCGCGGCCACCGCGCAGAACTTCGAAGACAAAGACGGTGCTGCCGAAGATGGCGATCAGGTTGTGATCGACTTCCTCGGTAAAGTCGACGGCGAAGCCTTCGACGGTGGTGCTGCCGAAGATTACCCGCTCGTTCTGGGCTCAGGTTCTTTCATTCCGGGCTTTGAAGAGCAGCTCGTGGGCGTGAAAGCCGGCGACGAGAAAAACGTCGAAGTCAAATTCCCCGAGGAATACGGCGCAGAGAACCTTGCAGGCAAAGACGCTGTCTTCGAATGCAAGATCAAAGCGGTGAAAGCGCCTGCCGATGCTGAAATCGACGACGAGCTGGCCAAGAAATTCGGTGCCGAAGACCTCGCCGCGCTGAAATCCCAGATCGCTGAACGTCTCGAAGCCGAATATGCCGGTGCTGCCCGCGCTGTGATGAAACGCGGTCTTCTCGACCAGCTGGATGGCAAAGTCTCCTTCGACCTGCCGCCGAGCCTCGTTGAAGCCGAAGCCAAACAGATCGCGCATCAGCTGTGGCATGAGGAAAACCCGAATGTCGAAGGCCACGATCACCCTGAAATCGAAGTGACCGACGAGCACAACACGCTGGCCGAACGCCGCGTGCGCCTCGGTCTCCTGCTGGCCGACATCGGTCAGAAGCAAGAGATTCAGGTCACCGATGCCGAGTTCACCCAAGCGGTCATGACGCAAGCGCGTCAATACCCGGGGCAAGAGCGCCAGTTCTTTGAATTCGTTCAGCAAAACCCGCAAATGCGTCAGCAGATCCAAGCGCCGCTGTTCGAAGACAAAGTGGTTGATTACATCGCTGAAAATGCTCAACTGACCGAAAAAGAGGTCACGAAAGAAGAGCTGGAAAAAGCTGTCGAAAGCCTCGACGACGAATAAGTGCCGAAGCGGCGGGTCTTTCAGGTCTGCCGCTTACGGTCTCGCCAAAGAGCGAGGGGCAGAAGGCCGCTCCAGTGATGGGGCGGCCTTTTCTGTGAGTGATTTTGAGGGGGGCAGAGGGGCGCGTAACGCCTTAGCTGCGCAGACCGGTCTCGTACAACAGGCCCTTTTTCTTGGCCTCGTAATAATAGCCCCGCGCATACCAGCGCATCGCCTCGTCAATGTCCCCATCGGCCACGATATACGCCCCGCGCAGGTATTTCCCCGCGTATTTCAGGTTCACATCCGGATCCAGAAGCTCCTCTGCCGGACCGCGATGCCCCATTGTGCGCGCGGTTTGCGGCAGGATTTGCAACAAGCCCCAATAAGGCCCATTGCGCGCCCAAGGGCGGTGGGTGCTTTCGCGCACCGCCTGACGGTGGATCAGCTCGCGCGGAATCTCGTAGTGGTCCGCCCATTTGTTGATAAGCGCGCGCAGTTCCGGCGTTTCATTGGGATAGAGCGGCGGGTTGAAGCCCCGCGAGGTCTCGGGCTTTTTTGCACCACAAGCGGTGAGGCTCAGAGCCGACAGGGAAGACAGCAGGAACATGCGACGGGACAGGGACATAGGGGGCACTCGTATGATTTCGATCCAAAGATATTCACCACGCAGCGCACGGTTTGCCAAGCCTGTCCTCGGAATTGGGCGGAATTCCGCGTCTCCTTTGTGCCATAAATACTCATAAAAAAGCCCCGCCGCGAGGGCAGGGCTTTCGATATATTCAAAGCAGGGAAGATTACTCTTCGCTGGCATCTTCCGGCGTGTCGACCACTTCGGCCAGATCTTCGTCGTCGGAGGCCGCGGACCCGATATCGTCGAAGAGTTCGGCGATTTCGAATTCGGCTTGTGCTTCGGCTTCTGCGGCAAGTTCCTGAATGGATTTGCCTTCGGCCTGAAGCTCGGCTTCCTCGGTGGAACGGGCCACGTTGAGGATGATCGTTGCTTCGACTTCCGGGTGCAGCAGGACATGCACTTCGTGCAGACCGAGGTCTTTGATCGGCGCTTTCAGGGCAACCTGCTTGCGATCCACGGAGAAGCCGTTTTCGGTAGCGGCATCTGCGGCGTCACGGGTGGTGACGGAACCGTAGAGCGCACCGGAATCGGATGCGGAACGAATCACAACGAATTGCTCGCCGTCCAGTTTCACAGCCAGAGCTTCGGCCTCTTTTTTGGTTTCGAGGTTGCGAGCTTCAAGCTGTGCTTTTTGCGCTTCGAAAGCTTTGATGTTTGCCTCGGAGGCACGCAGCGCTTTTTCCTGCGGCAGCAGGAAGTTGCGTGCGTAACCGTCTTTGACGGAAACAACATCGCCCATTTGGCCCAGTTTGGCCACGCGTTCGAGAAGGATAACGTCCATTGGATTTACTCCTTACTTAACGGCGTAGGGCAGCAGGGCGAGGAAACGGGCACGTTTGATGGCGCGAGCCAGCTCACGCTGTTTCTTCGCAGAGACTGCGGTGATACGGGACGGAACGATTTTGCCGCGCTCGGAGATGTAGCGCTGCAGAAGACGGGTGTCTTTGTAATCGATCGCGGGTGCATTGTCGCCGGAGAACGGGCAGACTTTGCGGCGGCGGAAAAACGGTTTAGCGGCCATGTGTTAGGTCCTTTCCAAACAAGATCAGTTGCGACGCGGACGGCGGTCTTCGCGCTCGTCACGTTTTTGCATCTGCACGGAGGGACCTTCGGCGTGTTCGTCGACCTTGATGGTCAGAACGCGCATCACGTCGTCATGCAGGCGCATCAGGCGTTCCATTTCCTGCACGGCACCCGACGGAGCGTCGGTGCGCAGGAAGGCGTAGTGGCCCTTGCGGTTTTTGTTGATCTTGTAGGCCATCGTTTTGACGCCCCAGTACTCGCTATCGACGAGTTTGCCGCCGTTGTCGGCGAGGACGGTGCCAAAATGTTCGATGAGACCTTCGGCCTGCGCGTTGGACAGATCCTGACGCGCAATGAAGACATGCTCGTAAAGCGGCATGGGTGCTCCAGTTCATTTCAAGCGCATTTCATAGGACGGGCAATTCGGCCTTTCGCGGCCCGACCACGAGAGACTGCGCGGTTCATAAGTGTCTTGCGAAAGGATGTGCCCTTATACGCATCTGTGCTTTTGGTTCAAGCCCCAAATCCCCGACTGGTTACCAGACGGTGAACGCGGCCCGCGCGGGGCGCAAGAGGGGAGGCGAGAGCTAAAATGTGCATTGCAAAATGCCTTCGTCCAAAAATTCCGTCACAGAGCCATATTCCCGCCCAGATTAACCAAGATGAAAGCCTCAGGATGAGACGAATATAAGGAGAGAAGACAATGCCCTTGTCTTCCGATCTGGAGTCGCATGCGCGCGGGACGCCGCTGCGCGGGCGCAATACCATCGCGCGGAACGAAACCGGCTGGGGCTATTGTCTCATGCGCGGTGACGGGGCGGGTAAGGCTTGCGCCCGCATCGAGCTTGCTCTGCGCTGGTTGTCTTTCCTGTGTTTTCTGCTCATGGCGGGGCTGTGGCTCTGGCCCGGCTCCAGTTTCGCGCCCGGTCTTCTGGGGATCAAGCTGGGCCTGTCGATTGTTCTGGGTGGTGCGGGGCTGGCGCTCGGGCATTTTCCCGAGCGGGGATTGCGCCGCGAAGTCCAGATCGACCAGAAACGTAAACAGTTGCGGATCGTTTGGCGCAACCGTCATGGTCAGACGCGGTTGCACACGGTCATCGGCTTTGACGAAATCGGGTCGATCTTTCTGCGCCGGAGCCAGACACCCGTCCGCAAAACCCATATGGACCTGCGTTTCGGGGCGCGGGGGGAGATCGTGACGTTGTTCGAGGGGGAAGAATCTGTCTTGCGCGAGCTGTGGCGGGATCTCCATGTGGATTTGCACGCGGACGAGCTTGCCCCCGCCCCAAAGCCGTTTGCCCGCACGGGGGAGGCCGCGCCGAAATCCTCGCTCAAGGTTCTGCCGCGCGCCCTGCGCTAAGGAGGCTGCGTGGTCGTGCGGCTGTCCCTCCCCGTCGCGCCTTTCGCGCAGGTCAGGCTTGCCGCTTGCGCGCGGGACCGTTAGACCGTCCCAGATAGACAGATATATGATGTGGAGGGGCGAGCATGACGCGCGCATTCGTTTTCCCGGGGCAGGGCGCCCAGACCATTGGGATGGGCAAGGCGCTGGCCGAAGCCTACCCTGCGGCCAAGGCCGTGTTTGACGAAGTTGATGAAGCGCTTGGCGAAAGCCTGTCCGCGCTGATCTGGGAGGGCGAGGTCGAGGCGCTGACGCTCACCCAAAACGCCCAGCCTGCGCTGATGGCGACCTCTCTGGCCGCAATGCGGGCGCTTGAGGCAGAGGGATTCGCGGTCACGGACGCGGCTTTTGTGGCTGGACACAGCTTGGGCGAATATTCCGCACTGGCCGCAGCCGGGGCCTTGAGCATCTCTGACACGGCCCGCCTGTTGCGCACCCGTGGCGAAGCGATGCAAAAAGCCGTGCCCGTTGGTGTCGGCGCAATGGCTGCGCTTTTGGGGCTGGATTTTGCGACTGTGACAGAGGTGGCCAAAGAGGCCGCACAAGGTCAGGTCTGCCAAGCCGCCAATGACAATGATCCCGGTCAGGTTGTGGTCTCCGGCCACAAGGAAGCCGTGGAGCGTGCCGTCGAGATTGCCAAGGCGCGCGGCGCGAAACGCGCTGTGATCCTGCCGGTCTCCGCCCCGTTCCATTGTGCCTTGATGGCTCCCGCGGCGGATGTGATGGCCGAGGCGCTGGACGATGTGGAAATCACCGCGCCGGTCGTGCCGCTGGTCGCCAATGTGCGTGCGAGTGCTGTGACCGATCCGGCGCTGATCCGATCTTTGCTGGTGGAACAGGTGACCGGCTCTGTGCGCTGGCGCGAATCCGTGGGGTTCATGGCGGAACAGGGCGTCACGGAAATCTGGGAAATCGGCGCGGGCAAGGCGCTCTCGGGCATGGTGCGTCGCATCGAACGTTCGATTGCCTGCACCGCGATCGGCACGCCGGACGACATCGCAAAACTGAAAGGGTAAGGGCTCAGCCCTCGTCGTGCCCGACACCGGCGCGGCTCACCCGTATATCTAGAGACAAAGAAGCGCGAGGCTTCAGGAGAGAGTGGAAATGTTTGATCTGACTGGGAAAAATGCACTGATCACAGGCGCGTCCGGCGGTATTGGCGGAGCGATTGCCAAGGCGCTTTACGAGGCAGGTGCCACCGTGGGCCTGTCCGGCACACGGGTGGAGCCTTTGGAGGCGCTGGCCGCAGTGCTTGGCGAACGCGCCCATGTGCTGCCCTGCAACCTGTCTGACAAAGAGGCGGTCGAGGCGTTGCCGAAACAGGCCGCCGAGGCGATGGGTTCGGTCGATATTCTGGTGAACAACGCCGGTATCACCCGCGACAACCTGTTCATGCGTATGTCGGATGACGAGTGGGAGAGCGTGCTCAACGTGAACCTGACCTCGACGATGAAGCTTTGCAAGGGTGTGATGCGTGGCATGATGAAGGCTCGCTGGGGCCGGATCGTGAATATTTCTTCCATCGTTGGCGCAACGGGCAATCCGGGGCAGGCCAATTATGCCGCCTCCAAAGCAGGCATGGTCGGCATGTCCAAGTCGCTGGCCTATGAGGTCGCGACTCGCGGCATCACGGTGAACTGCGTGGCGCCGGGCTTTATCGCCACGGCCATGACAGACAAGCTGACCGACGAGCAAAAAGACAAGATCAACGTGCAAATTCCGACCGGACGCATGGGCACGCCGGAGGAAATTGCGGCGGCTGTGGTGTATCTGGCCTCAAGCGAGGCAGGCTATACAACCGGAACGACCTTGCATGTGAACGGCGGAATGGCCATGCTCTGAGCACAACCCTGCTTTTCCGGCATGGCATCACAAAGCATTTGCCACCGGAGAGGATTGTGCTATGAGCAGCGCAGATTGAGCACGGGCGCTTTTGCGCCTGTGTGGCATGACGGCAGACGGGGTTGTAACGAGCCGGTCGCGACGTCATGTAAATTGAGTGGTCCGAGCGGCCAGAGCTAAAAGTGGGCAACGGGCCCCAAACTGTGAGGAAAGAATATGAGCGACATCGCAGATCGCGTGAAAAAGATCGTTGTCGAGCACCTCGACGTTGAAGAAGATAAAGTGACGGAAACCGCGTCCTTCATCGACGATCTGGGCGCTGACAGCCTCGACACCGTTGAGCTGGTCATGGCCTTCGAAGAAGAGTTCGGCATCGAAATTCCCGATGACGCAGCCGAGACCATCCAGACCTTTGGCGATGCGGTGAAGTTCATCACCGAAGCTTCCTGATCCCGTTTCGGCGGGCCATTGCGGCGCGCTGGTGATCAGAGTTAAGAATTTCTAACGGCGCTGCCTTCGGGCGGCGCTGTTTTTTTGTCGGCTTCCGTGTCAGATGGGCACTGCGTCGGATTGTCTTCGGGCGATGCATTCGGGCGGGGAGGGCACGCATGTCGTGGCACCTCATGGATGGCCAGCGGCGTGATCTTGGTAAAATCGACGGTTCGTATTGAAATTGGGGGAAACCTCAATATCTGGTGACCAATCGCCGATTTGAACGCAAGCAGGCGTCTCGGCCTTCCATCGCGGGACGGAGCCGTGTAAGGAAAAGCAGACGAAAATTGAGGGGGCACGGATGCGCCGAGTAGTTGTCACTGGACTTGGAATGGTTTCGCCGCTGGCTTGCGGCGTCGAGGAAACATGGAAACGTCTTCTGGACGGTCAGTCGGCTGGTGGAACGATCCAGCGCTTTGACGCGGACCATCTGGCCACGAATTATGCCTGCGAAGTGCCGCGTGGCGACGGGACCGACGGGACGTTCAACCCCGACGACTGGATGCCGAAGAAAGAGCAGAAGAAAGTCGATGACTTCATTCTCTTTGGTATGGCAGCCGCCGATCAGGCGCTGACCGATGCCGACTGGAAACCCGAAGACGAGGAAGACCGTCTGCGCACCGGTGTGCTGATCGGCTCCGGTATCGGCGGGTTGTCCTCCATCGCGGAAGCGGCGGTGCTTTTGAAAGAAAAAGGCCCGCGCCGGATTTCGCCCTTCTTCATTCCCGGCTCCCTGATCAACCTGATCTCCGGTCAGGTTTCGATCCGCTACGGGTTCAAAGGCCCCAATCACGCGGTTGTGACAGCCTGTTCTACCGGAGCGCACGCGATCGGGGACGCCTCGCGTCTGATCGGGTTCGGCGATGCCGATGTCATGGTGGCCGGCGGTGCGGAAGCGGCGATTTGCGAATTGGGCATTGCCGGTTTCAACGCCTGTAAGGCGCTTTCGACGAAACGCCGGGACGACCCGAGCCACGCCTCGCGCCCCTATGACGAGGACCGCGACGGTTTCGTGATGGGCGAGGGGGCCGGTGTGGTCGTGCTCGAAGAATACGAACATGCCAAGGCGCGCGGTGCCAAGATCTATGCCGAGGTTGTCGGCTACGGTCTGTCGGGCGATGCCTATCACATCACCGCGCCTTCCTCGGATGGCGAAGGCGGCTATCGTGCGATGGAAGCGGCGCTCAACCGTGCCGGTCTTGAGCCGAAAGACGTGGATTACATCAACGCCCATGGCACCTCGACTATGGCCGACACGATCGAACTGGCCGCTGTCGAACGCCTCATGGGGGATGCGGCCTCCAAAGCCACAATGTCTTCGACAAAATCCTCCATCGGGCACCTACTGGGCGCAGCAGGGGCGGTTGAAGCGATTTTCTGTGTGCTGGCGATCCGCGATCAGGTCGCTCCGCCGACGATCAACCTCGACAAGCCTGCCGTGGAGCCGGTCCTTGATCTGGCCCCCAATGCCAAACGCGAGCGCGAGATCAATGTGGCCCTGTCGAATTCCTTCGGCTTCGGCGGCACCAATGCCTCTCTGGTTCTGAAAAAGGTGGACGGCTGATATGTGGCGATCCATCGCCTCGAACGCGCTGACCCTGTTCATCGTCGCCCTCGTCGCATTGGCGGGGGTGATTGCTTGGGGCAAGCGCGAGTTTACCGCGCAAGGGCCGCTGGAACAGGCGGTCTGCCTGCGTGTGCCATCGGGCTCGACCATGCGGCGCGTGTCGCAGAACCTCGCTGATATGGGCGCGGTCTCCAGTGCGCAGATTTTCCGCATAGGTGCAGATTATACCGATAAATCCCAAGAGCTTAAGGCAGGGTCTTTCCTTGTGGAAGAGGGCGCGTCGATGGCGGAGATCATTGACCAGATCACCCGAGGCGGGGCGTCGACCTGTGGCACGGAAGTGGTTTACCGTATCGGTGTGAACCGTGCCGAGGTTCAGGTGCGCGAGCTTGATCCGGCCACTGGTAGCTATATCGAAACCGCCGAGTTCGATCCGCTTGCCGAAGGTGACGAGACGCTGACACCGCCGGAAGAATACACCAAGGTGCGCGCCGAGGCCGACACCCGCTACCGCGTTCTTGTGGCCGAGGGCACGACCGTCTGGCGTGTGGTTGAAAGCCTGAAAGCGGCGGATTTCCTCACCGGCTCCATCGAGGCTGACGAGACGCCTGCCGAGGGCATGTTGGCCCCCGACAGCTACGAAGTGCGCAGCGGCTCTGATGTGGACGATCTCATCGCCCGCATGGAAGAGGCGCAGCAAGAGCGGATCGAGATGGTCTGGGCCGAACGTGTCGAGGGCCTGCCCTTTGATACGCCGGAAGAGATGCTCATCATGGCGTCGATCATCGAGAAAGAGACCGGCCTGCCGGAAGAGCGCCGTCAGGTGGCCTCTGTCTTCGAGAACCGTTTGAAACGCGGTATGCGGCTTCAGACCGACCCGACGGTGATCTACGGCGTGACCAACGGTGTCGGCGTTCTGGGCCGCGGCCTGCGCCAGTCGGAACTGCAATCGGACAGCCCCTACAACACCTATGTGATCGAGGGCATGCCTCCGGGACCGATTGCCAATCCGGGGCTTGAGGCGATGCGCGCGGCGGTGAACCCCGACGAAACGCCTTACATCTTCTTCGTGGCCGATGGCACGGGCGGACATGCGTTTGCCGAGACCTTGGTGGAACATAACGCCAATGTCGCCAAATGGCGCGAGATCGAGGCGCAGCAACGTGCCAATGATTGAGGCGGTGCAGTAAAGCGCCGTGTAAGGCACTGAGAAATATTGGCAAAGGCGCGACAAGCATCGCGCCTTTTGCTTTGGAGACCCGAGTTGGAAAACACCGTCATCATCGCCGCCTCAGTTGCGGTGGCTGCCCTTCTGATGTGGCCCCGTCTGGCACGCGCCAAACTGTGGAGGGCGACGGTGACCCCGCTGGCCTCGATCATCGGTTCGGGCTTTCTGGTGTTGGGCCCCATACTGGCGGAGTCCTATGGCGCATGGACCCCGCTGGCGATGGCGCTGCTTTGCGCATTGTCCTATGCAATCGGCATGGCGGTGCGCTTCAATATCACCGCCATCGACCGGCACGGCCACGACCTGCGCTCGGCGCGGCTGGAGACCGTGGCCTCATGGCTGCTGTCCTTGGCCTATGTGATCTCCGTTGCCTATTACCTCAACCTTCTGGGCGCCTTTGCCGTGAGCCTGACGCCTTGGGACACGGAACTGGCCGCGCGTTGGGTGACAACGGCGGTGTTTCTGGTGATTCTCGGCGTCGGCTGGATCAAGGGCTTCGCGGCGCTGGAACATCTCGAACAGATTTCGGTCGGTTTGAAACTCGCGATCATCGCGGGGCTTCTGGTCGGGCTGGCATGGTTCTTTTCGGATCAGTCACAGAGCGGCGCTTTGGTCATCTCCGCGCCCGCGCTGACGGGCTGGCCCGCCTTGAGCCTGTTGTTCGGTCTTCTGGTCACGGTGCAAGGCTTTGAAACCTCGCGTTATCTGGGCGACGATTATGACGCGGCCACCCGTGTGCACTCCATGAAACTCGCGCAATGGATCTCTACGGCGATCTATATGGTCTATGTGGTGCTGGTGGCCTATGTCTTCCTGCCAGATCAGATCGAAACCTCGGAAACCGCGATCATCGACATGATGGAACTGGTCACGCCGATTCTGCCCCTGATGCTGGTGATCGCAGCACTGGCGGCCCAGTTTTCCGCTGCCGTGGCCGATACCTCCGGTGCGGGCGGGCTGGTCGAAGAACTGACCCGTCAGCGTGTGCCGGTGAAAATCGGCTATGCGGTGCTGGTGCTGCTAGGGCTCTTGATCACATGGGCGCTGGATGTGTTTCAGATCATCTCATGGGCGTCCAAGGCTTTCGCCGCCTATTACACGGTGCAGGGGATGATCGCCGTGGTGCTGGCGCAGCGCGAAGGCAAAAGCCGCAGCCTTGTTACCGCCTTCGCCGCCGTGAGCTTAATGGCGGCATCCGTGACCCTGTTCGGCTCCGCCGTCGAGTGAGACCAAACACATTGCCCGCTAATTCAACGCAGGCGGCTTTCCGATGTGAAAATACTCCCGCCGGAGGCGTTTGGTCCTCCTCGGCCCGGACACCCCTTTCGCCCCCTTGTGCCGCCAGTGGGTGTAAAACCTCCTGCGACATCAAAGCTTTGCCCAGCCTTTGAAAATCGTTAACGCGGAGTAACCCGTCGGCGCACGCCGGCTTTATGCCTTTTTATCACCTCTGCCGCACAGTGGTCCCTGCTGGAAAACGCGGGTGTCAGGTGCGGCCTGAGGGGGCCGGACCGGTGATGTTCCAAACGAACAGAGCCCCTGCGTTTCTCGTGCGGAGACCATCAAGGCATGAGAGGCAAACGTATGAAAATGACGTCATCTGTGGGGGATGAGTTGGAAACGGTGGACGAGATCGAAGCGTCGGTGAAACAGAGCTTGCTCTGGGCGATTATGGCGCTCGACGATGTGATCGATCGACTGCTTTCGGGCGAACAGAGCGGCAAGGAGGTCCGGCCTCTGATCACCGATCTGATGCGCGCGAAAACGGCTGCGATCACGGAAAGGCAGAAACTCGATGAGGAAAAACGCAAACGTGGAGAGCTTGGCTGCGGAGAGATCGACTTCGACGCCGCAAGATCTGAGATCCTTGATCGGCTGGCTCGCATGCAGGCCGCAAGCCGAGCAGGGTGAATTTCTCGATACACTGGAGGAGGGGGCGCTTGTGGCGCTCCCTTACCTGTTCGAGGCTTGGGCGCTGGACCATCAACTGCCGCCTGCGGGCGACTGGCGCACATGGGTGATCATGGGCGGGCGCGGCGCGGGCAAGACGCGCGCGGGTGCGGAATGGGTGCGCAGCATGGTCGAAGGGGCGCGTGCCAGCCAGCTGGGACGTGCGAAACGTGTGGCGCTCATTGGCGAAACTTATGATCAGGCCCGCGAGGTCATGGTCTTTGGCGACAGCGGTATTCTCGCCTGTTCGCCCCCTGACCGCCGCCCGAAATGGAGCGCCACGCGCCGCACGCTGGTCTGGCCCAACGGGGCCGAGGCGACGGTGTTTTCCGGCAATGATCCCGAAGCCCTGCGCGGCCCGCAATTCGACGCCGCATGGGTGGATGAACTGGCGAAATGGCGCAAGCCGCAGGAGGCATGGGACATGCTGCAATTCGGGCTGCGCCTTGGCGACGCTCCGCGCGCGGTGGTAACGACCACGCCGCGCAATGTCGGGCTTCTCAAGGCGCTCTTGCAACGCGCCAGCACCATGACCACCCACGCGCCGACAGAGGCCAACGCGGCCAATCTGGCGGCGTCCTTTCTCGACGAGGTCAAAACACGCTACGCGGGCACCCGTCTCGGGCGGCAGGAACTGGAGGGCGTGCTGCTCGATGAGGAAGAGGGCGCACTATGGTCGCTGGCGCGAATCGAGGCCACAAGGTGCCGTGACCTGCCGGAACTGGACCGCATCGTGGTGGCGGTGGATCCGCCGGTGACGGGACACAAGGGATCTGATGCCTGCGGGATTGTCGTGGTCGGTGTGGTCACACAGGGACCGCCGCAAGACTGGTGCGCTTATGTGCTCGAAGACGCCTCTGTGTCCGCCTCATCGCCTGTGGTTTGGGCCGAGGCCGCGATCCATGCGCAGGCGCGTTGGCAGGCCGACCGGATCGTGGCGGAGGTCAATCAGGGCGGTGATCTGGTCGAGACCGTGCTGCGCCAGATCGACCCGCTGGTGTCCTATAAATCCGTGCGCGCCACACGCGGCAAATCGGCCCGCGCCGAACCGGTGGCCGCGCTCTACGATCAGGGGCGGGTGAAGCATATGCGCGGGCTAGGTGATCTGGAGGACCAGATGACCCAGATGACCGCGCAGGGCTATCAGGGGAAGGGCAGCCCCGACCGTGTGGATGCGTTGGTTTGGGCGATTCACGAGGTGATGATCCTGCCCGCCGGTGGTGTGGGACAGCCGCGAATACGGACGCTGGGCCGGTGATCCTCGCCTGTTGATGCGTTTTAAAAGCCTCGCCCTTGCGGCGGGGCTTTTTGTTTTCGGATTAAGCTCATGAAATAAATCAATTTTACAGAGGTGTTGCGCCGTTTGTGAGTCAGCGCACGCCCTGCTTAGAGCTTCTTTGAACCTCTCCTTTAGAACCTCTCTCACCGACGGCGCGGAAGTCCTTATGGGCCGGATACGCCGGAGGCCAAGGGGTTTGAGACATGAGGCCGGTCAATTGAGCGGGCCGGAAGATGAGGAGAGACACAGAAATGGTGTTCGACTTTCTGAAACGGGGCGAGATGCCCGAAACGAAAGCCTCGGCGACCGGTCCGGTCGTGGCGGCGGTCTCGGGCGCGGGCCGTGTGGCGTGGTCGCCACGGGACACGGTGACGCTGACCCGTGTGGGATTTGTCGGCAATCCGGTGGGCTTTCGTGCGGTGAAGCTGATTTCCGAAGCGGCTTCCGCCTTGCCGCTGATCCTGCAAAACCGCGAGATGCGGTTCGAGGACCACCCGTTGCTGCGGGTGATTTCGCGGCCCAATCCGGCGCAGGGGCGTGCGGAACTGTTCGAGGCGCTCTATGCGCAATTCCTGCTCTCCGGCAACGGCTATCTGGAGGCCGTGGGCGCATGGGGGCAGGCCCCAGCTGAACTGCATGTGCTGCGCTCGGATCGCATGAACCTTGTGCCTGGCGCGGATGGCTGGCCTGTGGCCTATGACTACGCGGTGGGCGGGCGCAAGCATCGCTTCGAGATTGTTGAGGGCCGCTCCCCGATCTGCCATATCAAGGCCTTTCACCCTTCCGACGATCACTACGGCCTCTCTCCCATTCAGGCGGCGGCCACCGCGATTGACGTGCACAATGCCGCCTCGCGCTGGTCCAAGAGCCTGTTGGACAATGCCGCGCGGCCGTCGGGTGCGATTGTCTACAAGGGGGCGGACGGACAGGCGGCGATGAGCGCGGATCAATATGACCGGCTGTTGTCGGAGATGGAAAGCCACCATCAGGGCGCGCGCAATGCAGGCCGTCCGATGTTGCTCGAAGGGGGGCTGGACTGGAAGCCGATGGGCTTCAGCCCCTCCGACATGGAATTTCAGAAAACCAAGGAAGCCGCAGGGCGCGAGATCGCCTTGGCCTTCGGGGTGCCGCCGATGCTTTTGGGCATTCCGGGTGACATGACCTACGCGAATTATCAGGAGGCCAACCGTGCCTTCTATCGCCTGACCGTCCTGCCGATGGTGGCGAAAGTGACCGCAGCCATCGGGCACTGGCTCTCCGAGATGACGGGCGAGGTGCTGGAATTGAAGCCCGACCTCGATCAGGTGCCCGCTCTGGCTGCCGAACGCGATGCCCAGTGGAACCGGATCGCGGGGGCGGATTTCCTCACCGAGGAGGAAAAGCGCGCCATGCTCGGCCTGCCGCCGCTTTCCCCGCCGGAAGCATCCGCCGCGACGCAACCTGTGACGCAACCTGTAACCGCGCGGGCCCATGTCGAGCCGCGTGCGGAGGAGGAGGCTGAGGAGGTCGGCGAGCCCGCCGCCACCGATGGTTTTGGTGATCCTGAACAAGCCGAAGGAAACTGAGATGCAAAAGGATTTTTACAGCGGCCTTGAGCATAAATTCGCCCGTCTGGGTGAGGATGTGACAGTTGAAGATGCGTCGGAAAATGGTGTGAAGATAGAGGGTTATGCCTCACTCTTTGACTGCTGTGATAGCGGCGGGGATGTCGTGATGAAGGGCGCCTACGCCAAGTCGCTCTGCGCGCTCAAGGCCAAGGGGCGCTCGGTCAAGATGCTCTGGCAGCACGATCCGGCGCAGCCCATCGGCATTTGGGACGAGCTGCGCGAGGACGCGCGGGGTCTCTATGTCAAAGGCCGCCTTTTGACCAAGCTGCAAAAGGGGCGTGAGGCGGTGGCGTTGATTGAGGCGGGGGCGATTGACGGGCTGTCGATCGGCTACCGCACCGTGAAGGCGCACAAGGATACGAAAGGCACGCGCCTTTTGTCCGAACTGGAGCTTTGGGAGGTGTCTTTGGTCACTTTCCCGATGCTGCCGGAAGCGCGGCTGAGAGCGGAGGCGAAAGGCGTGGATGCGCCGGAGGCCGACGTGATGTTGCGCGAATTGGCAGGCGCTTTGAACAGCGCCCGCAAGCTGCTGGCCGCAGAGGTTTTGAGCGATGACTGAGGCCGGCGCATTCACCCGCGAAACCCGACACCAGAACAAAGGACTGTTTGGATGAGCAAAACCGAAAGAAAGGCCCCCGAAGGGACCATAGCTGCATACGGGCCTGCCACTGAGGTGAAGACCGCGCTGGCCGGATTTGTAAGCGATCTCAAAGGCTTTCAGGCCGAAATTAAATCGAAACTCCAAGAGCAAGAAGAGCGACTGACCATGCTTGACCGAAAATCCCATACCATTGGCCGCCCCCTGACACGTCCGGCCCTGTCTGCCACGCAGGAGGTGGATCTGTCCCATAAATCGGCCTTCACCACCTATGTGCGCAACGGCGATGACGAGGCGCTGCGGGCGCTGGAACTTGAGGGCAAATCCATGTCCGCGGCGGTCAATGGTGACGGGGGTTACCTCGTCGATCCGCAGACCTCCGAGGCGATCAAGTCGGTGCTGAAATCCACCGCGTCGATCCGCTCGATTGCCAATGTCGTCAATGTCGAGGCGACCTCCTATGACGTGCTGATCGATACCACCGATCTGGGCTCCGGCTGGGTGTCGGAAACCGGCACGCTCTCCGAGACCGCCACGCCCACCATCGACCGCATTTCCATTCCGCTCTACGAGCTTTCCGCCCTGCCGAAAGCCTCGCAGCGCCTGCTGGATGACAGCGCCTTTGACATCGAAGGCTGGCTGGCGGCGCGGATCGCCGACAAATTCGCCTCTGCGGAGGCTTCGGCCTTTATCAACGGCGATGGCGTGGACAAGCCGACCGGTATTCTCAACCACACGCAGGTGGACAATGACAGCTGGAGCTGGGGTTCTCTGGGCTATGTGGCCACCGGCACCGATGGCGGGTTCGACGCGGCCAATCCGGCGGATGCGATTGTCGAACTGGTCTATGCCCTGGGTGCCCAGTATCGCGCCAACGGCACCTTCGTGATGAACTCGAAAACCGCAGGACAGGTGCGCAAGCTCAAGGATGCGGATGGCCGGTTCCTCTGGTCCGACAGTCTGGCGGCGGGCGAGCCTGCGCGTTTGATGGGCTATCCGGTGCTGATTGCCGAGGACATGCCCGATATTGCCTCGGATGCGGCGGCGATTGCCTTCGGGGATTTTGCGGCGGGCTACACCGTGGCCGAACGCCCCGACCTGCGCATCCTGCGTGATCCGTTCTCCGCAAAACCGCATGTTTTGTTCTACGCGACCAAACGTGTGGGCGGTGATGTCTCCGACTTTGCGGCGATCAAACTGCTGAAATTCGGCACGGCCTGAGGGGCCTGACTGGTGATGCCCTTGTCCTCTAGGGGACAGGGGCGGCGGATGCGCGGTTCATATCCCGTGTTGTCTAGCAGCTCCCCCTCCGTCCGAGCAACGCGGGGGATCGCGCATCCGTTCATGACAAACAAGGGGGCCGGATACGGAGGTGTACCATGATGTTGATGGAGCAGACCCAGATGGCCACAGCGGCGCTGCCGGTCGCTGAGTTCAGGGACCATATGAGGCTGGGCACAGGGTTTGACGACGATGGCGTGCAGGACGGGGCTCTTGAGACGTTTTTGCGCGCAGCCATTGCTGCGGTCGAGGGCCGCACGGGCAAGGTGCTGATCTCGCGCGACTTTCTTTACACGCTGCGGGCGTGGCGTGATCTTGGGGCACAGGTGCTTCCGGTGGCCCCTGTCACCGCGATCAACAGCTTTGTCATTGTTGATCGCACAGGCGCCGAGACCACGATTGATGCGGCGAAATACATGCTGGAACAGGACATGCAGCGCCCGCGTCTGGTCTCGACCGGATTTGTGTTGCCGCAGATCCCCGTGGCCGGAGAGGCAAGGATCGCCTTCACCGCAGGGTTTGCGACCCGCTGGAGCGATCTGCCCGCCGATCTGGCGCAGGCGGTGTTCCTGCTGGCCGCGCATTACTACGAGCACCGGCATGAAACGGCCGTGGGCGAGGCGCTGATGCCCTTCGGGGTCCGCACCCTTCTGGAGCGCTATCGCACCCTGCGTCTTTTCGGAGGGCGGAACTGATGGCGGCTGTGGTGCATCTCAATCGCAAACTGGTTCTGGAAGAGGCCGAGCGGGTCTCTGACGGGGCGGGTGGCTATGTCGAAACATGGGTCCGGCTTGGCACGCTCTGGGCGGCGATCCGGTCGGGCAGCGGCTCCACGACCTCGGAGGATTTCCTGACGCTTTCGAAAGTGGCCATGAAAATCATCGTGCGCGCGGCCCCTGTGGGCTCGCAACGCCGCCCGAAACCGGGGCAACGCTTTATCGAGGGCGGGCGCGTCTTCACCATTCTGGCGGTCTCGGAGACCGATGCGTTGGGGCATTACCTGACCTGCACCGCACGCGAGGAGGTGACGTCATGAGCTACGGGGTTTCAGCAGCACTCCAGAGCGCGATCTATCAGGCCTTGTCGGCGGATACGGTGCTGACAGGTCTGGTGGGCAGCGCGATCTATGACGCGGCCCCCACAGGCAGCGTGCCTGCGCTCTATGTGAGCCTTGGTCCCGAGGATGTCGCGGATGCCTCGGACCAGACCGGCCACGGCGCGCGCCACGATTTCACCGTGTCCGTGGTGTCGGACGCGGCGGGGTTCCTGACCGCGAAACAGGTGGCCGCGGCGATTTCCGATGTGCTGGTGGATGCCAGCCTGAGCCTGTCGCGCGGCAGACTCGTCGGACTTTACTTCGTGTCGGCCAAGGCCCGACGCGTTCAGGACAGCGATGTGCGCAGGATCGACCTGAAATTCCGCGCGCGCGTCGAAGACAGCTAACCCGTTTTTCGCACGAGTTTTCGAGAAACGCTTCAGAGACTTCCAAGACGGAGAAAATGACCATGGCGGCCCAAAACGGCAAAGACCTCTTGATCAAGCTGGACATGACCGGTTCCGGCACATTTGAAACCATCGCGGGGCTGCGTGCCACGCGGATTTCCTTCAACGCGGAAAGTGTCGATGTGACCTCGCTGGAAAGCTCCGGCGGCTGGCGCGAGCTTCTGGGCGGGGCTGGCGTGAAAAGCGCGACGATCTCCGGCTCCGGCGTGTTCAAGGACGCGGCCACAGACGAGCGTGCGCGCCAGATTTTCTTTGACGGCGAGGTTCTGGATTTTCAGGTGATTATCCCCGATTTCGGCACGGTTCAGGGCGCGTTCATGCTGACCTCGATCGAATATGCCGGCTCTTACAACGGTGAAGCGACCTATGAGCTGGCGATGGCCTCTGCGGGCGCGCTGACATTTACGGCGGTGTAACCATGGCCAATCCGTTTCAAGGTGAAGTGGCGCTCACGATGAATGGCGAGCGTCACGTCCTCAAACTCACGCTGGGCGCACTGGCGGAACTGGAAGCCGGTTTGGAGACCGACACGCTGGTGGCGCTGGTGACGCGGTTCGAGGAGGGGAAGTTCTCCTCGGCCGATGTGCTGCGCATCGTTGTGGCCGGTCTGCGGGGCGGCGGCTGGACGGGCGGATATGACGACATCCTGACCGCCGAGATCGCGGGTGGCCCGCTGGAGGCGGCGCGTGTGGGCGCAGAGCTGATCGCGCGCGCCTTCACGGTGCCCGCGTGAGGAGGAGGTCATGAGCATGATCTCTGAACAGGGCGGTTTTCAGTGGCCCGCTTTGATGCGGCTCGGGATCAAGGGGCTGGGCCTGAAACCGGCCGAGTTCTGGGCGCTTACCCCTGCGGAGCTTTTGCTTCTGCTTGGGGCAGGGTCGGGCACCGCCCCGATGGGCCGCGCACGGCTTGAAGAACTGGCCAGAGCCTTCCCCGACGCACAGGCGGGGGATGGCGAATTGAAAGGGCAAGACAATGGCTGACGAGTTGAACAGCACGGATATTAACGGTCTCGACCGTTTCGAGGACAAGGTGGCGCAGATGGAAAGCGCCATCGGCGGTGCGGAGGCCATGGCCGCCGCTTTCAATCAGGAGATGGGACGTCTTCAGGCCACCGTGGCGGAGACACAGCGCGAGGTCTCCAAACTGGACAGCGGCATCTCGCGGGGGTTGAAAAAGGCCATCGACGGTTTGGTGTTTGACGGTGACACGCTTGCAGACGCGCTCAAGGGGCTGGGCGAGTCGATGCTCAACGCCGCCTATAATGTCGCCATCTCGCCGGTGACAAGCCATGTCGGCTCCGTGCTGGGCACAGGGTTGGAAGGCGTGATCCAGAGCCTCATGCCGTTTGAAAAGGGCGGGGCGTTCGCGCAGGGGAAGGTCATGCCTTTTGCTAACGGGGGCGTGGTCTCCGGCCCGACCTATTTCCCGATGCGTGGCGGCACGGGGCTGATGGGCGAGGCGGGGGCCGAGGCGATCATGCCGCTGACACGCGGGGCCGATGGCAAGCTTGGCGTGCAGGCGCTGGGCGGATCACGTCCCGTCAACATCACGATGAATATCACAACGCCCGATGTGCAGGGCTTCCAACGCAGCCAGAGTCAGGTGGCGGCCCAGTTGAGCCGCGCCTTGGGTCGGGGTTCGCGCAACCAGTAACGCGCAACCAATAACGCGCGACGGGTCGCAAGCGGCCCCGCGCCTGTCATCAGGAGGGTAGACGATGGGTTTTCATGAAGTGAGATTTCCGGCAAACCTGAGCTTCGGCTCTGTCGGCGGACCTGAGCGACGCACCGATGTGGTGACGCTGGCCAACGGGTTCGAGGAGCGCAACACCCCTTGGGCGCATTCGCGCCGCCGCTATGACGCGGGCATGGGGATGCGGTCTTTGGATGACATCGAGCTGATGATCGCGTTTTTCGAGGCGCGTCAGGGGCAGCTTTACGGGTTCCGCTGGAAGGACTGGTCCGACTACAAGACCTGCAAAGCCTCCGCAGAGGTGGGCTTTGAGGACCAGTTGATCGGGATGGGCGATGGCGAGACCACGGTGTTCCAGCTGAGCAAATCCTATCGCTCCGGCACGGCCTGCTATCAGCGCCCGATCACCAAGCCCGTGGCGGGCACGGTGAAACTCGGCGTCGGGCGGCAGGAGGCGTTTGAAGCGGTGGACTGGGAGGTGGACACCACCACGGGGCGCGTCACCTTTGGCACCCCGCCCACCTCCGGCGCGGAGATCACCGCGGGCTTCGAATTCGACGTGCCGGTGCGTTTTGACACGGACAGTATTTCCACCTCGGTCGCCTCGTTTCAGGCGGGCGAAGTGCCCAATGTGCCGGTTGTGGAGGTGCGGGTCTGATGGCAATTTCCGAAGAGTTTCAGGCCCATCTGTTGCAAGGCGTGACAACGCTGTGCCGCGCTTGGGCGGTGGTGCGCAAGGATGGCACGACCTACGGGTTCACCGATCACGATACGGATCTCGACTTCGAGGGGCTGCGGTTCAAGGCCGACACCGGCCTCTCCGCCAGTGCGCTGGCGCAATCCACGGGGCTGTCGGTGGATAACACGGAGGCGCTGGGCGCGTTGAGTGCGGCGGCGATCACCGAGGAGGACATCCGCGCCGGACGGTTCGACGGGGCCGATGTGCGGTGCTGGCTGGTCAACTGGGCGCAGGTGGAACAGCGCGTGCTGGTGTTCAAGGGCAGCTTTGGCGAGATTACCCGTGTTTCCGGCGGCTTTCGCGCCGAATTGCGCGGGCTCACGGAACAGCTCAACCAGCCGCAGGGCCGTGTCTACCAGTCGGGCTGTTCGGCGGTTCTGGGCGATGGCGGCTGCGGGTTTCAGACCTTGCAACCGGGGTTTTACACAGAGAGCGCGGTGGAGTCGGTGGAAAAGGGCAAGATTTTCACCTTTGACGCGCTGTCCGAGTTTGACGGCCGCTGGTTCGAACGTGGCCGCTTCACGGTCCTGTCGGGGGCTGCGGAGGGCTTGGTCGGGGTGGTGAAAAACGACCGCCTGTCCGCGTCTGGCCGCGTTGTGGAGCTTTGGGAAGACCTGCGCGCAGAGATTGCTACGGGGGACAGGGTGCGTCTGGAGGCGGGCTGTGACCGTCGCGCCGAGACCTGCCGGCTGAAATTCGACAACTTCCTGAATTTCCGCGGCTTTCCGCATGTCCCCGGCGAAGACTGGCTGGCACGCTATCCGGTGCAGAGCGGGGACTACGATGGCGGCAGCCTGCAAGGCAGCGGTTCGACATGACGGAGGCGGTGATGACAGAATTGAAAATCGCAGACCGCGCCCGCGACTGGATCGGCACGCCTTACCTGCATCAGGCCTCCTGCAAGGGTGCGGGCACGGATTGTCTGGGCCTGTTGCGTGGCATCTGGCGCGAGGTCTATGGCTGCGAGCCGGAGGTGATCCCGCCCTACACGCCGGACTGGAGCGAGCCGCAGCAGGACGAACGGCTTTTGCGTGCGGCAAGGCGGCATCTGGTTGAAAAGCCTATGGCTGCGATGGCCAGCGGTGATGCGCTGGTGTTCCGGATGCGCGAAAGGGCGGTGGCCAAGCATCTCGGGATCGTCGGTGAGAGCGGCCCAGCGCCGACATTCATTCATGCCTGTAGCGGGCACGGGGTGATCGAAAACGCGCTGAGCACGCCGTGGCGGCGGCGGATCGCGGGCTGTTTTGCATTTCCCCCTATTACGACCATGTCCGGGAGGTAACTCATGGCAACGATTGTACTTTCTGCTGCGGGCGCAGCGATTGGAGCCTCTGTCGGGGGCGGTGTGTTCGGTCTGTCGTCTGTGGTCATCGGACGCGCGATCGGGGCGACCATCGGGCAGGCCATCGACCAGCGCCTCATGGGTGTCGGCAGCCAGACGGTCGAGACCGGCCGTGTGGAGCGGTTCCGCCTGACGGGGGCCTCCGAGGGCACTGCCGTGGCGCAGGTCTATGGCCGGATGCGCGTGGGCGGTCAGGTGATCTGGGCGACAGAGTTCAAGGAACACAAATCCACCAGCGGGGGCGGCGGCAAAGGGGCGCCGAGCAGCCCGAAAGTGACAGAATACAGCTATTCCGTGTCTCTGGCGATTGCCTTGTGCGAAGGCGAGATTTCGCGCGTGGGGCGGGTCTGGGCCGATGGCAATGAGATCGACACCAGCACGCTCACCATGCGCGTCTATCACGGCACGCAGGACCAGCTTCCCGATGCCAAGATCGAAGCGGTGGAAGGCGCGGGTCTTGTGCCGGCCTATCGCGGCATTGCCTATGTGGTGTTCGAAGATCTGGACCTGACGGATTTCGGCAATCGCGTGCCGCAGTTTACCTTTGAGGTCATGCGTCCCGATCAGGCCGACACGCCCTCGGACATGACCCATCTTGTGCCCGCCGTGGCGATGATCCCCGGCACGGGTGAATATGCTTTGGCAACAGAGCCGGTCTATCTGAAAGACACATCGGGCACAGTGCTTGTGTCCAATATGAACGCCGCCTCCGGCCAGCCGGATTTCACCACCTCGCTTGGCGCGATGACCGAGGAACTGCCGAATTGCGGTGCGACCTCTCTGGTGGTGTCGTGGTTCGGGGATGATCTGCGCTGTGGCACATGCAACATCCAACCCAAAGTCGAGCAAAAGCAGAGCGACGCCCGCGATATGCCGTGGTCGGTCTCCGGCATCACGCGCGCGGCGGCGGCTGAAATCCCGCGCGATGCCGAGGGTCGTGTGATCTATGGCGGCACCCCGACTGATCAATCCGTGGTGCAGGCCATTCGGGCGCTGCATGAAGCGGGGCAGGAAGTGATGTTCTACCCGTTTATCCTGATGGACCAGATGGCGGGCAACGGGAGGGTGGACCCGTGGAGCGGAGAGGGCGAACAGCCCGCGCTGCCGTGGCGCGGGCGGATCACGACTTCGCTGGCCCCGTCTGTGGCGGGCACTACGGATGGTAGTGCAGCCGCTGAGGCGGAGGTGGCGGCGTTTTTCGGCGCGGCTCAAGTGGACGACTTTCAGGTGAGTAACGTCACGCCGAGCGTATGGACGGATTTTGCCGATCTTCTGGCGCTGGGCAAGACGGTTAAGGGGCAGGGCATTTCCTACACCGGCCCCGAGGAGTTTTCCTTCCGTCGGATGATCCTGCATTACGCGCATCTGTGCGCCTTGGCGGGGGGCGTCGAGTCCTTTTGCATCGGCTCGGAAATGCGCGGGCTCACCCGTATTCGCGGCGCGTCGGGCTTTCCGGCGGTGGACCAACTCATCCAGCTGGCCGCCGATGTGCGTGCGATCCTCGGGCCAGAGTGCAAGATCGGCTATGCCGCCGATTGGTCGGAATATTTCGGCTACCAGATCGACGGCAACCTCTATTACAACCTCGATCCGCTCTGGGCCGATGACAATATCGACTTTATCGGCATCGACAATTACATGCCGCTCTCGGACTGGCGCGAGGGCGACGATCATGTCGATGCGGCGTGGGGGTCGATCTACAATCCCGACTATCTCAAAGCCAATATCGAAGGCGGGGAGGGCTATGACTGGTATTACGCCCATGAGGCCCATAGTGCCGCGCAAACCCGCACGCCGATCACCGACGGGGCCTATCACGAGGATTGGGTCTATCGCTACAAGGACATCCGCAACTGGTGGTTGAACGATCACCACGAGCGGATCAACGGCCAGCGCAGCGAGCCCCCGACGGCTTGGGTGCCCCAGTCCAAGCCTGTCTGGTTCACCGAACTGGGCTGTGCCGCTGTGGACAAGGCGACCAACCAGCCGAACAAGTTTCTGGATGCGAAATCCTCGGAATCCTCGCTGCCGGCCTATTCCAACGGGCGGCGGGATGATTTCATCCAGTTGCAATATCTGCGCGCCATGACCGGTTATTGGGGTGCGGCAGAGAACAATCCGGTCTCCGAGGTCTACGGCGGCCCGATGATCGATATGTCCCGCGCCCATGTCTGGGCATGGGATGCGCGGCCCTATCCGGCCTTTCCCTCGGTCACTTCCGTCTGGTCAGACGGTGACAACTACGCCAAGGGGCATTGGCTCAACGGTCGCTCCACGGCGCGGTCTCTGGCCGATGTGGTGGCGGAGATCTGTGCGCGTTCCGGTGTGGAGGAGATCGACACAAGCGCGCTTTGGGGCGTGCTGCGCGGCTATAACGTCAGCGACATCGCAGGGGCCCGCTCCGCGCTTCAGCCCTTGATGCTGGCCTACGGGTTCGAGGCCATTGAGCGCGAAGGCAAGCTGATCTTCCGCTCGCGCGATGGCAAGGCGCAGTTGAGCCTGAGCGAGCAGGATGTCGCGGTTTTCGATGAGCTGGACGGTGTGTTCGAACGCACCCGCGCGCCGGAAGCCGAAGTGGCGGGCCGCGTGCAACTGACCTTTGTCGATGCTGATGGCGACTACGGGGCACGCGCCGAAGAGGCGAGTTTCCCCGATGAGGAAAGCCGTCTGGTGTCGCAATCCGAACTGCCTCTGGCGCTCACCCGTGCCGAGGGGCGGCAGGTGGTCGAACGCTGGTTGGCGGAATCGCGGATTGCGCGGGACACGGCACGGTTTTCACTACCTCCGTCGCTTTTGTCCTATGGCGCGGGCGATGTGATTGCGGTGGAGACCGGTGAGGGGGTGCAGAACTACCGGATCGATCAGGCGACCTTGGGCGCACAGCAGCTGGTCGAAGCGGTGCGGGTCGAGCCGGAGGTCTACACGCCCTCCGACATGGTCGAGGAGATCATCGAGGCCAAGCCCTTCGCCGCCCCTGTGCCGGTCTATCCGCTGTTTCTGGACCTGCCGCTGCTCACTGGCGACGAAGTGCCCCATGCGCCGCATATCGCGGTGACGGGCAACCCGTGGCCCGGTTCTGCGGCGGTCTATGCCGCGCCCTCGGACAGCGGCTATACGCTCAACACTCTGGTGCCGGGCTGGGCCACCATCGGCGTGACACAAACGGCGCTGGGCGCGGCGCGTGCGGGGCTGTGGGATCGCGGACCGGTGCTGCGGGTGAAACTGGTGCGCGGGGAGCTTGCCTCGGTGGACCCGCTGGATGTGCTCAACGGGGCGAATGTCGCCGCGATTGGTGATGGCACTTCAGCCAATTGGGAAGTGTTCCAGTTCGCCAATGCCGAGCTTGTGGCGGAAAACACCTATGACCTGTCGCTGCGGCTGCGCGGACAGGCGGGGACAGACGGGCTGGACGGGGGCGTGCTTACACCCGCGTGGCCTGCGGGATCGCGCTTTGTGCTGATCGATACGACGCTCAGGCAGATTGATCTGGCCCAGTCGGCCCGCGGCCTTGCCCGTCACTACCGCATCGGCCCCTCCAACCGCGCCTATGATGACGCAAGCTACGAACACTATGTCGAGGCCTTCGACGGCATCGGTTTGCGTCCCTATGCGCCTGTGCATCTGAGGGTCACACAGACGGCCTCCGGCGACACGGAGCTGCGCTGGACCCGCCGCACGCGCACAGACGGCGACACATGGCAGTCCGTCGAGGTGCCCTTGGGGGAGACGTCCGAACTGTATCTCCTGCGGGTGGTGCAGAACGGCTCGGTGCTGCGCGAGGTTACGACCCAAGTGCCGAACTGGACCTACAGCGCGGCACTCAAAACCGGCGACGGGGTGACCGGCGCCTATGAAATCCACGTTGCCCAGATGTCCGAGAGTTTCGGCGCGGGCCTGTTCAGAAGGATCGAAATCAATGAGTGAGACATCCCGCTTTGCCCTGCCGCTGTTGCAAGCCGCGCAGGCCCAGAAACATGTGACCGTGAACGAGGCGTTGAGCCGGATCGACGGGTTGATGCAACTGACCCTGGTCTCCGTGACCGAGAACACCCCGCCTGTGAGCCCGCAGGAGGGTGATGCCTATGGTGTGGGCACGGCGGCGGTCAATGACTGGGCGGGGCAGGAGGGCCGGATCGCGGTCTATGTCAACGGCGGCTGGAGCTTTGTCCCCGCCACATTGGGGATGCGCGCCTATATCAAGGATCAGAACGGCTGGGCGGGGCATAACGGCTCCGGCTGGGTTTTGGGGATGCAGACGCTTTCGCCCTTTGGGGCGGGTATGGTGCAAAAGGTCGTCGAACTGGACCACACGCTGACGGCGGGGCCGGTCTCCACGGTGAGCTATGCCATCCCCGACCAGTCCGTGGTCTTCGGGGTCACGGGCCGTGTTGTCACCGAGATCACCGGCACGGGGCTGACCGGCTTTTCCTTGGGCGTGGCGGGCTCTGCGAACCGCTACGGCTCCGGCCTGTCTCTGGCGCAGGGCAGTTGGCTGCGCGGGCTTACGGGTACGCCTGTGACCTATTACAGCGCCGAAGACCTGATCCTGACCGGTGAGGGCGGTGACTTCGACGCGGGCGGCGTGATCCGGCTGGCGATCCACTGTCTGCAATTCGCGCTGCCCACGGCCTGATCCGGCGCACACCTGATACAGACCTCGCAGAGTGACCTTTGCGGGGTCTTTTTGCCGTGAAGCCTCTTGCGCTTTGGAAAACAGGGCTATCTATAGTAAGCTTCGACAAAAGAGGACAAGCGCATGGCCAAAACACGCACCACCTTGAAAAAACTCGACCCCGTCTGGAGCCAGATTGTCTCCGAGGCGCGTGAGGCCGTTGCGGCGGAGCCTTTGCTGGGCGGGTTGGTCCATGCCTGTATCCTGCATCACGAGACGCTGGAGGATGCGCTGGCCTACCGGATCGCGCAGAAACTCGCCTCTCCCGAAATGTCCGAGCAGTTGATCCGCGAGATCGCCGATGATGCCTATGCCGCCGATCCGATGCTCTCTGAAGCCGCGCGTGCCGACATCGCCGCAGTCTATGACCGTGATCCGGCCTGCCATCGCTACATCCAGCCCTTGCTCTATTTCAAAGGCTTTCAGGCGATCCAGTCCCATCGCGTCTCCAACTGGCTCTGGCGCGAAGGGCGCAAGGATCTGGCCTATTTCTTCCAGATGCGCATGTCCGAACAGTTCTCCGTCGACATCCACCCCGCCTGCCGCATCGGCAAGGGGGTGTTCCTCGATCACGCCCATTCGCTGGTCTTTGGCGAAACCGCGACGATTGGCGACAATGTCTCGATCCTGCATGACGTGACGCTGGGCGGGACCGGCAAGGAGGACGAGGACCGTCACCCGAAAATCGGTGATGGCGTGCTGATCGGGGCGGGGGCCAAGGTGTTGGGCAATATCCACATTGGCGCCTGTTCGCGTGTGGCTGCCGGATCGGTGGTTCTGAACGACGTGCCGCGCTGCACCACGGTGGCGGGTGTGCCCGCGAAGGTTGTGGGCGAGGCGGGCTGTTCCCAGCCGTCTATTTCCATGAACCAGCTTATCGGTGCGCGTCCCTCGGAAAGCTGACGGGGGCGCACTCACGCGATATAGGGCACGGAGCAGGGGCGGTCGAACGCCCCTGGCGATCACCCGAGACGGTCGTCTTACCCCGCCATCTCGTCATAGGCGTCGATCGCCTTGATCCCATACATGTAGGCCGGACCGCCGCCCATCAGGATCGCCACACCGACTGTTTCGGCAATTTCCGCACGCGTGGCACCAGCCTCCATCGCGGCTTTGACGTGAAAGCCGATGCAATCCACGCATTGCTTGGAAATCCCGATGGCGAGGGCCTGCAATTCCTTGTGCTTCATGGAGAGCGCCCCCTCGGCGGTTGTGGCCTCGTGCAGGGCGTTGAAGCCTTCTCCCACAGCGGGCAGGGCCGCGCCGAAATCCATCATGCCGCTTTGGACTGTCTCAAGTTGTTTTGACCAGCTCATGATCTGTCTCCTTTTTTCTAGAGTCGCGCAAAACGTAACAGAGGTGCAGGGCGGCGGCTTTGAGGCGTGTCATGGCAGCCAAAAGAAAAAGGAGGTCAAAAGAAAAAGCCCCCCGAAACCGGAGGGCTTTTGATTCTTTCGGGATAAAGGCGTTTAGGCCAGCATCGCCACCGGATTTTCGAGGTTCTCGACGATGGCTTTCAAAAGCTCCGCGCCGAGCGCCCCGTCGATCACGCGGTGATCCACGGACATGGTGACGGACATGACTGTTGCGGCTTTCACTTCGCCGTCTTCGCCGATCACCGCCTGTTTCTTGCCCGCGCCGACGGCGAGAATGCCCGCGTGCGGCGGGTTCACGATGGCGTCGAAATTGTCGATTCCGAACATGCCCAGATTGGAGATCGCGAAAGAACCGCCCTGATATTCATGCGGCGCGAGTTTGCGGTCGCGGGCACGGTGGGCGAGGTCTTTCATCTCTTTGGACAGAGCAGAAAGCGACTTCATATCCGCGTCTTGCAGCACGGGGGTGAAGAGACCGCCTTCGACCGCGACCGCAACGGCCACATCGGAGGCTTTCATCTGCAACACACGGTCGCCTGCCCAGACGGCATTGGCCGCAGGCACTTCTTGCAGCGCGTTGGCCACAGCCTTGATGATGAAGTCATTGACCGAGAGTTTCACACCCTTGCCTGTGAGCTGATGGTTCAGCTCGGCGCGGAATTTCAGCAGGGCGTCCAGCTGGATGTCGCGGCGCAGGTAGAAATGCGGGATGGTCTGTTTGGCCTCCGACAGACGCGCGGCAATGGTTTTGCGCATCCCGTCGAGTTTGATTTCTTCATAGTCGCGACCTTCATACATTTTCGCAACCATATCGGCGGAAGGACCAGCCGGTGCCGCAGCCGCAGGAGCCGGTGCAGCGGCTTTGGGGGCTTCGGCCTTGGGTGCGGCTTCGGCCGCTTCCACATCGGCTTTCACGATGCGGCCTTTGGGGCCGGTGCCTTTGATCGTGGTCAGGTCGAGACCTTTTTGTGCCGCGATGCGACGGGCCAGAGGCGAGGCAAAGAGGCGTTCTCCATCCTTGACCGGAGCCGCGGGGGCCTTGGGCGCATCTGTGACCGGCGCAGGGGCGGAGGGGGCTGCCGCCGCCGGAGCTTCTTCGGCCGGAGCAGGGGCCGCTGCGCCGACAGTTTCGGCGGCAGAGGCATCTTCGCCTTCTTCCAGAAGCACAGCAATCGGCGCGTTCACTTTCACGCCTTCGGTGCCTTCGGCCACAAGGATTTTGCCCATGGTGCCTTCGTCCACGGCTTCGAATTCCATCGTCGCCTTGTCGGTTTCAATCTCGGCAATCACATCGCCGGATTTGATTTCGTCGCCTTCTTTCACCAGCCATTTGGCCAATGTGCCTTCCTCCATCGTCGGAGACAGCGCGGGCATCAAAAGTTCAATCGCCATAACGGGTTCTCCTTAACGGTAGGTGACTTCTTTGCAGGCGGCCACGACTTCGTCGGTGGTCACAAGCGCGAGTTTTTCGAGGTTGGCGGCGTAGGGCATGGGCACATCTTTACCTGTGCAGTTGATCACCGGCGCGTCGAGATAGTCAAAGGCGCGTTGCATGATCGTGGCAGAGATGTGGTTGCCGATGGAGCCGACAGGGAAGCCCTCTTCGACGGTGACGCAGCGGTTGGTCTTCATCACGGAGGCCAGCACGGTGTCATAGTCGATGGGGCGCAGCGTGCGCAGGTCGATGACCTCGGCGGAGATGCCTTCCTCGGCCAGCTTGTCAGCGGCTTCGAGCGCATAGGTCATGCCGATGCCGAAGGAAACGATGGTCACATCCGTGCCTTCGCGCCAGATGCGGGCCTTGCCGAAGGGGATGGTGAAGTCCTCAAGATCGGGCACATCGAAGGATTTGCCGTAAAGGATTTCGTTCTCAAGGAAGATCACCGGATTCGGATCACGGATCGCGGTTTTCATCAGACCTTTATAGTCGGAGGCCGAATAGGGCATCACGACCTTGAGACCCGGAATGGCGGAATACCATGCGGCGTAGTCTTGGGAGTGCTGCGCACCGACGCGGGCGGCGGCACCGTTGGGACCACGGAAGACCATAGGCGCGCCCATCTGGCCGCCGGACATATAGAGTGTCTTGGCTGCCGAGTTGATGAGATGGTCAATGGCCTGCATCGCGAAGTTGAAGGTCATGAATTCGACGATGGGTTTCAGCCCGCCAAAGGCCGCCCCCGTGGCGATACCGGCAAAGCCGTGCTCGGTGATCGGCGTGTCGATCACGCGCTTGGCGCCGAATTCGTCGAGCATCCCTTGGGAGATTTTATAGGCGCCTTGGTATTCGGCCACCTCTTCGCCCATGAGAAAGACGTTTTCGTCGCGGCGCATCTCTTCGGCCATAGCGTCACGAAGCGCTTCGCGAACGGTCTGCTGTTTCATCGGCGTGCCTTCGGGGAAGTCCGGCGAGGCTTTGGAGACGACTTCGACAGCCGCGGCGGCTTTCGCAGGGGCCGCTGTCGGGGCCTCTTGGGCGACCGGCGCGGCCTCGGTTGCGGCGGGGGCAGGGGCCTTGATGTCGTCTGCGCTTTCGCCCTCTTCGATCAACACGGCGATGGCGGTGTTCACTTTCACGCCCTCGGTGCCTTCCTCGACGAGGATCTTGCCGACGATCCCTTCGTCCACAGCCTCGAATTCCATCGTGGCCTTGTCGGTTTCAATTTCCGCGATGATGTCGCCGGAGGAGACAGTGTCACCCTCTTTGACGAGCCATTTCGCAAGTGTGCCTTCTTCCATCGTGGGAGAGAGGGCGGGCATCAGAAGTTCGGTTGCCATTGGTATCTTCCTCCCGGATCAAGCGTTGTGCTGCGGAATTTCATCCGCATAAATGTCGGTCCAAAGCTCTTCGAGTGCCGGTTCCGGGCTTTCCTTGGCGAATTCCGCGCTCTCGTTGATCACCGCTTTGATGTCTTTGTCGATCGCTTTGAGATCCTCTTCGGAGGCGTGACCGCCCGTCAGAAGGATGGAGCGCACCGCTTCGATCGGATCGCGTTCCTCGCGCATTTTCTGGACCTCTTCGCGGGTCCGGTATTTCGCCGGATCCGACATGGAGTGACCACGGTAGCGGTAGGTTTTGACTTCGAGAATGTAGGGGCCCTTGCCCGCACGGCAATGCGCCACAGCGCGCTCGCCGGCTTCCTTGACCGCCAGAACGTCCATGCCGTCCACTTCCTCACCTTCGATGCCATAGGCCTTGCCGCGGCCGTAAAGGGAGGTGGATTTGGTCGAACGCTGCACCGAGGTGCCCATGGCGTATTGGTTGTTCTCGATCACGAAAACCACCGGCAAATCCCAAAGCTCGGCCATGTTGTAGGTCTCGTAGACCTGACCCTGGTTGGCCGCACCGTCACCGAAATAGGTGAAGGTCACATTGTCATTGCCTTTGTATTTGTCGGAAAAGGCCAGACCTGCCCCCAGCGGCACCTGAGCACCGACGATGCCGTGGCCACCGTAGAAATGTTTCTCTTTCGAGAACATGTGCATGGAGCCGCCCTTGCCCTTGGAGTAGCCGCCCTCGCGGCCCGTCAACTCGGCCATCACGCCTTTCGGATCCATCCCGCAGGCGAGCATATGCCCGTGATCGCGGTAGGAGGTGATGCGCTTGTCACCCTCTTTCGCGGCGGCTTCGAGACCGACGACAACGGCCTCCTGACCGATATAGAGGTGGCAGAACCCGCCAATCAGGCCCATGCCGTAAAGCTGGCCTGCTTTTTCCTCGAAACGGCGGATAAGAAGCATGTCTTTATAATAGGCAAGAAGCTCGTCTTTGGAGACATTCGCTTTGCTTGCCGGTTTGGATGCTGTTTTACGGGGTGCCATCAGGCCTCCTCCTCCAAGATCACGACTGATAGTTTAGCGTTAAACTACATAATAACGATGCGGCGGGCCGATTGCACGGATTTTCTGATATACCCCGTGGGCGGCAGGTATGCGCTGAGGGAATATCGCGATCCGGTGCTGGCTGTGAACAGGCTACACGCAAGAGTTGCGCATGTCAGTAGTTGAGTGGCCTAGTGTTGCGCGAAGGCACGGCTGGAAATCTGGATGGAGTTCCTGGAGGGGTCTTTTGCGTTCGCAAAGGCGTAGCTGTCCGTCTTGTGTATCTTTCCGAAGGTAAGCCCGTTGCTCTGCGCGGTTCGGCAAAAATCTTCGACATCTTTGACGTCGAACACCAGTTTAAGCAGAACTTGCCCCTCTTTTTGCGATGCGGAAAGCGGGTGCAAAAGGATCGTTGCGCCAGAGGTTTTCGGGGTAAGCTCTACGATCCGGTCTGTTGCGGAGCGCCTCACGGAAAACCCGAAGTGCCGCGCATAAAATGCGGCCATTTCGTCGATTTTGCGGGTGTAAATCACAAGTCTGCCAAGGGAAGGTGTTACCATTGTCGCCTCCGTTGGCGCGATGCTGACGCCCTTACTGGCAGTAGGCCAGTTGTGCCTCATAGCGGGCGGCGCGTTGGGCGACGCCGTCGGCGGTGCTCAGGAGCCATGATTTGTTGCGGTAGGAGCCACGGCGGTAACCGCCCCGACCTTCGTGATAGGCCAGATAGCTGTTTCTGGCGTCCGAGTTGGAAATCCCCAGCGCCTTGTTGTTGGTCGAGACATACCAGCCGATAAAATCGGTGGCATCGCGGATGTTGCTGCGGCTGGCGCCTGCGCGGCCCGGACCGTTGCGGTAGTCATCCCATGTGCCGTCGAGCGCCTGCGCGTAGCCGCGTGCGGAACTGGCACGGCCTTTGGGGATAATGAACAACGTGTAGCGTTTCGGCGGTCGCGCGGTCGCACGGAAGGTGGATTCCTGATAGATAATCGCCATCTGCACAGAGACGGGCACGCCCCATTTGCGCTCGGAGGCCTCAAGGGCGGAGCGGTAATGCGGGCGTTCGCGAAAGATCGCGCAGGCATCTTCGGGATTGGAGGGCGCGCTGCCGTGACCACCGCAGGCGGTCAGCGCCAGAAAGCCAAGCCCCGTCAGCATCACATGCCGGCGGGTCAGAAAGTCGGACGTATCTGCGGGGCGGGGGCTCTGTGTCATCAACGGCCTCTCGGATCAGCGGATTACGATTTCATCGGCACGCAGGTAGCCCAGCACATCGCGGACTTGTTCATCGAGAAGATCAAGGTCGAGATAGGTGTCGGAGAGGCGCAGCGTCTTGTTGCGCATCACGGCCAGATCTTCGTCCAGTTTGCCGCTCACCGCTTGCAGCTCGGACAGTTCCGCCTCGATCTGCAAGCGGCGAAATAGCCCGTATTCCCCTTGCACAGCGGCAAAGGTGAAGTAGCCACCGAGGGTGACAATAACGCCTGTGTACAAAAGTACAGTCAGCGACGGACGTTTACGCGGATGAGCCATGATAGGCTTCTTACCTTTGTATGAATGATGCCCTGACGGACACCTGTACTGCCTCACGGGGCGTTCTCTTTGTTGGAACGTCTCCGTGCGCCTCTTATGGCACAGGTGATTCGCCATGTGAATCCCAAAAACGAATCACCGGCAGAAAAATGCGCATTTTTTTGTGGGCGTGCCGGAGACCGCAGCGCAGGAAGAGCGCGGGGAGGGAGAGTGTCTCTGTGTGGTGGCGTTGGATTTTGGTCGCGTTGGGGGACTGGCGTGAAGTACTGCCGAATGCTGGCCCCCAGTCGAAAGGCGCGTCGGCTCAGAGATACGCTAAGGCCGGAACCGGTTTCCAAAGAACGCGATCCATATTCAAGGAATGATTTGCCATTGGTTTGACCGGCCCATCCGCGTCCCTGCGTCTGTGACACAGGTCAATGCGGATATGGTATGAACGGATATGTTACCGAAAGGAGAGATGAGAGCCAGATGATGCCGCCAGTTTGGAGGGTTTCGCAAAAGCATCAAGCTACAGTATTTACGGAAGGAACAATCTTGGTCCCACCCAAGTCTGAAGAAGAGACCCAAGACGCCCAACGTCCAGCGGAGCAAAACGGGATGGCAACGAAGCCTCCCGTTCCGGCGTTGCGGCCAGCTGCTCCTGAGCCTGCCGGCAAGCCGCGCATCTGGCTGTGGGGGGCTCTCGTCCTTTTGGGGCTGGGACTTTTGGGTGGCCTGTCCTCGCGCCTTTGGTTGGGTGGCGCGGTTCCGGTTGTGGTCGAGATTGCCAAGACCTCTCCGGTCACGCGTGTGCTGGCGGTAAATGGCCGGATCGCCGCTGTGCATTCCGTGGATGTCAGCGCCGTGGTGTCCGGCACGGTGGTGTCCCTTCCCGTTGCCGAGGGAGAACAGGTCGAAGCCAACCAGATCCTTGCCCAAGTCGATGCGGCGGAACAGAATGCAATTGTCCGGCAGGCGATGGCAGCACTGGATGCGGCGCTTGTGGCACAGCAAAAGGCGACCGAGGACTATGACCGCTCCCTGTCGCTTGGCAGCAATGTCTCAAAAACCGCTTTGGAGGCCGATGCCTTTGCCAAGCAATCGGCCACACAGGAGGTGCTGCGTCTGTCGGCTTTTCTGGATCAGGCGCGGATCGCGCTCGATAACTATACCATTCGGGCCCCCGTCGCAGGCACGGTTCTGGAACTTGAGGTCGAAACGGGGCAAGCGATCAGCCCCTCGACCAGCTTGCTGACACTTGCGGATCTGAACGATCTGGTGGTCGAGGCGGATGTGGATGAATCTTACGCGACACAAATCAAAGTAGGCCAAAGGGCTGTCCTGCAACTGGCGGGACAGACTGAAACACATGAAGGCCATGTCAGCTTTGTGTCGAACCGCGTGGATGAGGCCACGGGCGGGCTGGCCGTCAAGCTTCGTTTCGACACTCCGGTTGCGGCTCCTGTCGGGCTGACGGTGACAACGAATATTATCGTTGAAGACCGAGACGCGGCTCTGACGGTTCCACGCACGGCGCTGGTGGACGGAAATGAGGTTTTCGTGGTTGTGGACGGTTTGGCGGAATTGCGACCTGTCACCGTCGTGGATTGGCCCGCCGCCCGTCTCATCGCAACAAACGGCCTTACCGAGGGCGATGTGGTGATTGTCGATGCGGCTGGCATCACGGACGGGCAAGAGGTTGAGGCGGAGACCCCCTGATGCTCTATGGTTTGAAGATCGCGACACGATATCTGACCGCCAACAAGGGCCAAACGGCGCTCTTGGTGACAGGGGTCGCTGTCGGTGTGTTTATTTTCATCTTCATGTCCGCCCTGATTGGCGGGCTGGCCGAATTCATCTTGGCGCGCACCGTGGGCGATCTCTCGCATATTACCATCGAGGCGGAAACCGAAGATCCTGCGCTATTGGTCGCGTCAGAAGGTCATGTGCTGGCCGTGATGGAACGGGGGCGCACACGCGATGCAACGCTGGCCGAAGCCGCCACATGGCTCCCCTTGATCGAAAGTGTCGCGGGGGTCAAAGCCGTCTCGCCAGAGATCACCGGCGCGGGATTTTTGACCCGTGGCGCGCAGGTGGCACAGGTCAGCGTGGTCGGCGTCGAGCCGGGACGTGAATCCGCGATCCTTGATCTGGCCAGCTATATGGTCGAGGGAGAGGAGCGTGTCGGCTCGGGGGTGATCGTTTTGGGTCGCGATCTGGCGGACGATCTGGCTTTATCCAAGGGGCAGACCTTGCGGCTGGAAAGCTCGAGGGGGATCACGGCCAACCTGACTTTGGGCGGCATTTTCGAAACCGGTAATGGCAGCATGGATAGCGCACGCGCCTTTGTCAGCCTGTCAACGGCGCGGACACTGTTCTCCATGCCGCAGGGGGTGACGCAGATCGAAATCAAGCTTGACGATTTGAACGCCGCCGACGCGACAGCCCTTCGCATCCAGTCCCTGACGGGTTTGAATGCGGTTCCTTGGACCGATGATGCCGAGCAGTTGATGGAGGCGCTGAATGCACAGGCGCAGACCGGCTATTTCCTGAAAGCCTTTGCGCTCATCACAATCGTGATCGGCGTTGCCTCTGCTCTTTTGCTCTCAACCTATCGACGCCGCCCTGAAATCGGAATCATGCGGGCGATGGGGGCCGGACGTGGCTTTGTGGTTTTTGTCTTTGTCACGCAAGGCGCGTTGATTGGTCTGCTGGGCGGGATCATGGGGGCAGGTCTTGGCTATCTCGCGCTTCTGCCCTTTCCCACGCGCGAAGAGTTTCGTCCGGGCACACTGCCGTTGGACATTACCCAAGGCTCCTATGGGTTGGCCATCACCCTGACCGTGATCGGGGCGATCCTTGCCTCCATCCTGCCCGCACGCTCGGCAGCCCGCGTTGATCCAGTTACGGCGATCGGCCAATGACGACACTTCTCGAAGTTTGCGATCTTTTCAAAACATATGGCGCGGGTGACACCGCGACACGGGTGCTGCGCGGGTTGTCCTTGCATCTTGATCAGGGCGAGTTGGCGGCACTTCTTGGCCCGTCGGGGTCGGGCAAAAGCACGCTGCTTACGATCCTCGGCACATTAATGAAGCCGACATCCGGCAGCTATACGATGCTGGGACAGGATATGATTGCGGCGAATGATGCCGAACTCACGGAGTTTCGTAACGCTCATATCGGCTTCGTCTTTCAGTTTCACAACCTTCTGCCGGATTTCACCGCGCTCGAAAATGTCGTCTTCCCCTCTGCCGTGCGGGCGGGGCGCGAGACGCCTGCCGCCCGCGCGCGTGGACGTGACCTTTTGAAACGCATGGGGTTGGCTGACCGGATCGACTATCCCACCGCCAACCTGTCCGGCGGGCAGAAACAGCGCGTTGCGGTGGCGCGTGCCCTTATGAACAGTCCAGAACTGGTTCTGGCGGATGAACCCACGGGGAACCTTGATCGGGCCTCGGCCACGCAGGTGATGGAATTACTCTCCGAGATCAATCGCGAGGAGGGAACGACTTTCCTGATCTCGACCCATGATGAAAAGATCGCCGCCGCGTGCCAGCGTCAGATTGTCGTCGTGGACGGGATCGTGACGGGATAAGCCGGTTTTGAGCCGTTCAGGCCCTCCTATGCGGTCGCGATTTCGCGTGAGCTTGAATGGACATAAAACGATCAGTCTGTCGCCTGAGCTGTGCAAAAAGTCGATGTAACGCGCGCGCAACAATATTTCACAATATGCAGAATATGATTTGGATCATGTTTCTCCTGAGTCGATGAATATTAATATTCGAATATGTAATCAACCTGATTGCATTGACGCCTGCGCCCCACATTGGGTGCATTTCTCGGGGAGGGAAATATGTCTTTAAGAACTCTTAAACTTCAAACCTGCGCACCGATTGCGATTTTCGCGTTGGTGGCAACACCGGCGTTTTCCGGTGTCTTCGACGACATTCCTGTGCTGGATGTCACAGGAGACGGCTATGTTTTTGCCGATCCTGCGGAAGGTATTCTTGATCCGGGCATCCAGTCATTCACAGGCGATGAATCTGGGAAGGAATACGGAAACACTTCTAACCCGAACGGCATCCTCAACTGCCTAATGGCCAACAATCCCGCTCTAGAGGGCTGCGATGCGGAGCGCGGCTCCGGCAAGCGGATCAAGACCCGCCTCACAGGCGCGGATGGCATGGACATCAGCCTGAGCACGCAAAGCACCGGAGATGTCACCGAGTATTACGTCTACGGCAAAACCTCGAACCTCACGGGCGCGCGGATGGTTGGCTTTACCCTCGAACTCGGCACGGGGACGGGTGGGGATTTTACCGCCTTTGATGCCGCCGACCCAGCTTATCAGGCCTTGTTCGATACCGAATTTACCGGCGGGAATTTCAACCTGCCTGACGGGTTGTTTGGCAATGGCGGGAACGAAGGGGACACCGGCTTTTTTGATGGCGGCGATAAAGCCGTGATGAACACCGAGGAATTGTCCGAGGCGCTCATCACACTTGGCGAGATGACTGGCAACGCCAAATATGATGAATTGTTCGGGAATGGTTTCCTTGATGACAGTCAGGTGCCTGACGGGTTCTTCTTCGACATGTCGAGCTTTGACGAAGAAGCCGGCGAGGATGATGAACCCGCGTTGATCGCGTGGTATAATCTCAGCGAGAATGAAGGCACTGGCGCTTGGGTTTACGGAACGCTGGGTGTCGACGGGGCCGAACTCGACGAGAAACTGCAAAACCTTGCGGATACGCTTGACGTTGATCTCGCGGACTTGGGCTATGTTGCAGGCGACGTCGTGCCCGACGAGATAGTGGCGCGCATGGAAGGCAATGACCTTCTGAGTGTCGATATCATAGAAGACCTGCGGAACATGAACCTGAATTTCATGATCGAGCTTGGCGATGTGGACGGCGACCAAGTCACCCTGCGCCTCGTGCCGGTATTCTCAGACATTGTTGCGGAAGCCGCCACCGAGTATCAGTTCAAAGTCGCAGGCATGCTGGATGGGGCCGCCGAAGTTCCCTATCTCGATATCGGAAATGCGGGAACCTATGAGATCGCAGTTGATGAGATTCTCGACATTGAGGATGATGCAGAGCGGCAGACGGCCTTGGAAAGCATCGGCTTCAGCTTTTTGGGGAGCTACGGCTCGTTGTCATACGAACTCGGTCGCGCAATGACAGCGGCCCTGCCAGACGGTGGGATTTCGCGGGGCACATCCGGTGCAACCCTGTCCACGAAAGGCCTGCCCAACGGCTGGTCGATCGGGGACGATGTCACGGGGTTTGTCTCCGTGCAGGGCGGAACCGCCAGCTATGACCGCACCGTCAACGGCACAGGCTATGACATTGACAGCTATGCCTTTGCCGCAGGCGCGGAATGGCGTCTTGATCCGACATTGGGTTTTGGTGTCATGATCGGCGCAGGCACCGGCTCGGCGGATGCAGATGACGATTTGGGCTCCGTTGATGCGGATGCGCTGTCCATCGCTGTTTTCGGACGGAAAGCCTTCGGGAATGGCGGCAGTATCAGCGCCATGCTCGGATATCAGGACCTGTCCTTTGAAAGCACGCGCAATGTGATGGGCGAGACTGCAAAAGGTGACACCGACGGTTCTCAGGTGTTCGCAGCCCTCAATGCGCAATACATGGTTCAAAACGGAGCATTCACCTTTGGGCCGCGTGCATCGCTTGAGTATTACAAGCAAAAGGCGGACGGTTTCGATGAAACCGGTGCCGGTGCATGGAATCTCTCCATTGGCGATCAGGACGGCGAAGTCACCATTGCATCAATCGGGATTGAGGGCGCATATGCCATGCCTCAAACCACACGCGACACGGTGCTGACCGGAGCCTTGTCACTGACGAATGCCTCTGGGGATGATCAACTGATCGAGACAGGTTTTGTCGGCCTTCCAACGACATCTGTTCCTGTGGACGGGTTTGACGATCAATGGGTGGATCTTGAACTGGGCTTCTCCACAACACTCGGTGCAAGCCCGACATCGCAGACCACCCTGCACGGCGGTTATCACGGTGCGTTCGGGGAAGATTATGAAAGCCACGCACTACAGGTTGCTGTAAGTTTCGCATTCTGAGACTGCCGAGAGGTTGAAAAGCAAAACAGCGTCTGAATTCAGGCGCTGTTTTTAATTCCAATGCTGCAGGTTTATGAAAGCACGTGGCCCAATCGCTCATTCTCCAAATGTAAAAGCAAGGTTGTCACGACACGACAAGTCAAATGGATGTTTTGAACACGGCTTGAAACCTATCAAATAAATTTTGCAATTGAGCGACTTAAGGAAGGTTGGTTAATTTATCGGGTGCAAAAATATATTGGTCATGGATCACTCGCGACGACTGAACGCTATTATTTACGTTTTTTGACGCAGGAAGAATCTGAACGGGTTCGCGCGGATGGGAACAACGGGTTTTAGTCGGCCTGTCACACAAAATATTGAACAGGTATGGACCTCGCTAATTGCGGGGTCTTTTTCTGTGTGCGTTTTGCACGAGGCGCATTGGGCTGACCGATGCTTTCTGGGCGCATAGTCGGACAAAGGTGGCATGGTTGGCGCAACAGGCAAGGGTAAAAGGCGTCATAGTATGACACCTATCAGCTTGAACCTGAAAAAATGTCTTTGTGATGTGAGCCGAGCCCGGAGTCTAAATTTAAATATTATCAGGAAGTTAGTGGCGGAGAGACAGGGATTCGAACCCTGGGTAGGCTTGCACCCACAACGGTTTTCGAGACCGCCCCGTTCGACCACTCCGGCACCTCTCCGCGGGGGTCTGGTGGCGGGTGATTTATCCTTGCGGGAAGGACTGCGCAACCCCTTTCGTGACATTCTTTTGTGCAGAAGGGGCGGGGGGCTCCGCGAAAACCCGCTGGATGCGGCGAAAACGCTATCGTGTCTTGTCCCTGTCTTAACTCTTTGTTTAGCTGCTTGAGGCATAGTTCGAACGGAAAAGGAAATGGATCATGGTCATAGCTCTTCGACACCGCTTGGTTTCTCGCGGCTTTGGCGTAGGCCGCTTCTCCGGTGGGCTGTGGCTCATGGGGCAGGCTGTGCTGCTTACTGCGGTGATGTGTCTGTTTGCTCCGATGGCGCGGGCGGCTGCTGATGAGGAGCAGTTCGAGCAATTGATGCAGGCGATGCTGTTTGGCGAGGTTGTGGATGTTCTGTGCGAGGAAGGGCAGGGCATGGCCGAGGATTTCGTCGCGGCGGGTTATGGTGTGCCAAAGCCTGTGTGGGAAGATATGTTGGGTCGCCTCTATGACCCCGATGTGATGTCGCGCGCGTTCCATGATGCGATGGCGGACTCTTTGGAGGGTGCTGATCTGGCGCCGATGATTGCGTTCTATCATTCCGATTTGGGCAAACGTATTGCGCGGCTGGAACTGGACACGCGCAAGACCCTCTCGGGAGAGGCGGCGCAATTGGCGGCGGGCGAGGCGTGGGCGGAATTGGAACCGGGCTCGAAACGTGCGGAATTGATCGAGGACTATGTTCAGACCAATGAATTGGTGGAGATGAATGTCGTCGGCGCCATGAACAGTGACATCGCTTATTATCAGGGGCTGTGGAGCGCGGGCTTTGAAAGTGATCAGGGCGTGAGCGACAGCGAGATATTGAATGAAATCTGGGCCTCCGAGCCGGAGGTGCGGGCCGATGTGTCGGAATGGGTCTACGGATTTTCCACTATGGCCTATGACAGCCTGACGGATGAGGAATTCGCGGAATATATCGCATTTTCACGCACGGAGGCGGGGCAAAGGCTCAATCATGCGCTTTTTGCCTCTTTCGATGCCGTGTATGAGCAACTGTCGCGCGGATTGGGGGCTGGCACGGCCCGTTTGATGCAAAGCTTTGAGGGTGAGCAGCTCTGAAAGCGGATCAGGAGCATTCCAGCCTTGACTTTATACGGATGATTCACGATACACACGCCACCTGGCGGACCATTGGTGCGACCGGGTGATGTGTTTTTGTCCGGATGCTTTTGCGGCGCGAGGCTGAAATCTCATCATAAATGACAATCTCGTCCCCTAAGGGGCGCGCTGTTTGAGGCACCAAACGCCGATTGATATCGGGGCCACAGAACGCGGGTATATCGAAAGGAAGACTGCATGTTTGCGGTTTTGAAAACTGGCGGCAAGCAATACAAAGTGCAGAGCGGCGACGTTCTTCGCGTGGAAAAGCTTGCGGCTGATGCTGGCGAAAAAGTCCAGTTCAACGAGATTCTGATGGTCGGCTCCACCATCGGCGCTCCCCTCGTGGAAGGCGCCGGCGTGCAAGCCGAAGTCATCGACCAGATCAAGGGTGAGAAACTCATCCACTATGTGAAGCGTCGTCGTAAGCACTCTTCGCAGCGTAAAAAAGGCCACCGTCAGCAACTTACCCTGCTGAGAATCACCGACATCCTTGAAAAGGGTGCGGAGAAAACGGGTGTCAAAGCTGCTGTTGGTGCCGGTTCGGTTGCGTCCACTGCCGCTGCGGCTCCGAAAAAAGCTGCTGCGCCGAAGAAAGCCGCTGCCAAGGCCGAGGCTCCGGCCGCTGCTGCCGGTGCGGATGATCTGAAAAAACTGTCCGGCGTGGGTCCGGCTCTGGAGAAAAAACTGAACGCTGCCGGCGTGACGTCTTTCGCCCAGATCGCCGCATGGTCCGAGGCCGATATCGCAGAATTCGACGAGAAGCTGTCCTTCAAAGGCCGCATCGAGCGCGAAGGCTGGGTTGAACAGGCCAAAGAACTGGCCAAGTAAGCGACATAAGGAGAGAACACCATGGCACATAAAAAAGCAGGCGGCTCATCCCGTAACGGTCGCGACTCCGCTGGTCGCCGTCTCGGCGTCAAACTCTACGGTGGTCAGTCCGCTATCTCGGGCAACATCATCGTGCGTCAACGCGGCACCAAGTTCTGGCCGGGCGAAGGCGTTGGTCTTGGTAAAGACCACACGATCTTTGCTGTGACCGAAGGCACTGTGAGCTTCCGCAAGGGGCTCAAAAAGCGCACTTTTGTGGACGTGCTTCCGGTGGCGGAGGCCGCTGAGTAAGCCGACCTCACCAAGCTTGACAATTTGGGGATCGGCGCAAGCCGGTCCCTTTTCTTTTTTGATTTCGAACTTACATAGAAATCAGTAGGCCGTGAGAAATTTGAAGATTTCAGGCCAAACCAGCGTTCGCAGCGTGGTTTTGTTCAGTCAAGGTTAACGGGATTGTCGTATGGAAACGTTAGATGTGTTTCAGACGCCTGTGACCAACACTGGTCTACCGCTCCTCGGGGAGGAGGAGGGCGGCGAGCACTCTTTGGAGGAAGAGAGATGAAAATGGATATTGTGAAAGACAGGTCGGCACAGCCCGTCACAGAGGCGGCAGCACAGCAGGTGATCGAAACGGATCGCTTTGTCATGCGCGCACCGCGTCTCTCCGATGCCGGTTTGCTGAATATGTACGCCAGCGACAGCCGCGTGGCGCGCAATTCGCGCTCTCTGCCGCACCCGATGCCGCCCGGCGCGACGGAGGCCTTTGTGGCCCGCGCGATCAAGGCGGATGCGCCGGAAAAAGTGTGGATTCTCGACGGTTCGGATTACGGGTTGTCGGAGGTTCTGGGGGTGATCTCCCTGAAGCCGCTGGACCGCGACCAATGCGAAGTGGCCTTTTGGGTCGCGCCGAGTTTCTGGGGCACCGGACTGGCACGCACCGCGCTCAAGGCGATGGTGGCGGCCAATCCGCTCGGCTCCAAAACCATGTTTGCGGAGATTTTTCAGGACAATCAGGCCTCGGCCCGTGTCGTGACCGCTGCAGGGTTCGAATATATTGGCGATGCGGAAACCTACTGCGTGGCCCGTGGGGCGCAGGTCCCGACATGGACCTACCTGCGCAAACTGTAACACCGCCCTTCGGGGCATAAGCGGGGGCGCAAGACCGCCCCCGAGACAAACAAACAGGCATATGGTCTGGCCATGACCACATCACCGATCCTGTCTTTCTTCGCATCGTGCCGAAGGGAGCGGGGTTGGTGTTCTGTGTTCTGGCGCATCGTAAAGCGTGAAACGGCAATTGAGTTTCATACGGTGGCAAGATACATCTGCCTGAAAGCCCAAGGCGACATCCGGTCGCGCGCGGGCAGCAAAGGATAAGACGATGAAATTCCTCGATCTCGCCAAGGTCTACATCCGCTCCGGCTCCGGCGGCAACGGTTGCGTGTCCTTCCGGCGTGAGAAATATATCGAATATGGCGGTCCCAACGGGGGCGATGGCGGCCGTGGCGGCTCGGTGATTATCGAGGCGGTGGACGGTCTCAACACGCTGATCGATTTCCGTTACCAGCAGCACTTCTTCGCCCAGAATGGTCAGGGCGGTATGGGCAACAACCGCACCGGCAAGGACGGGCAGGACATTTTGCTGCGCGTTCCTGCGGGCACCGAGGTGCTGGACGAGGATGAGGAAACGGTGATCGCCGATCTGACCGAGGTGGGCAACAGATTCGTGCTGGCCAAGGGCGGCAACGGCGGTTGGGGCAACCTGCGGTTCAAGACCTCGACCAACCAGGCACCGGGCAAGGCCAATCCGGGCCAGCCGGGCGTGGAGCGCACGATCTGGCTCCGGCTCAAACTGATCGCGGATGCGGGGCTTTTGGGCCTGCCCAATGCGGGCAAGTCGACCTTCCTGTCCGTGACCTCGAACGCACGGCCCAAGATCGCGGATTACCCGTTCACCACGCTGCACCCGAACCTCGGCGTTGTCGGCATTGATAACGCGGAATTTGTGGTGGCCGACATTCCCGGCCTGATCGAAGGCGCTTCCGAGGGCCGCGGTCTGGGGGATCTGTTCCTCGGACATGTCGAGCGCTGCGCGGTTCTGTTGCATCTGGTGGATGGCACGTCAGAGGATGTGGTGGCGGATTACCGGACGATCATCACGGAGATCAGCAACTACTCGCATATTCTGGGCGACAAGCCACGGATCACGGTGCTCAACAAGATTGACAGCCTTCTCGAAGAAGAAGTCGAGGAGAAACTGGCCGCGCTGCAAGAGGCGTCCGGCGGGCGCGTTTACACCATGTCCGGCGTCTCGAAAGAGGGCGTGGACAATGTTCTGCGGGCGTTGAAAGCCGAAATTTCCATGGACCGTCTTCGGATGAAAAAGGCCGAAGAAGGGGAGGACGAGGACGATCAGCCTTGGCAACCCTGACAGTTTCCGCGACGGCGTCCCTGACGGGCGCGAAACGTATTGTGATCAAGATCGGTTCCGCGCTTTTGGTCTCGCATGGCGAGCTGCGTGCGCGCTGGCTTGACGGGCTGGCCGAAGATGTCGCCATGCTCAAAGAGCGCGGGGCGCAGGTGATTTTGGTCTCCTCCGGCTCCATCGCGCTCGGGCGCGGTATCCTTGGTCTGCCCTCGGGCGAATTGCCGCTGGAGCAGTCTCAGGCCTGTGCTTCCGTGGGGCAAATCCGCCTCGCGCGGGCCTATCAGGAAGCGTTGGAGCCGCATGGCATTGTCACCTCTCAGGTGCTTTTGACGCTGGAAGACAGTGCGGACCGCCGCCGCTATCTCAATTCGCGCGCCACGCTGGATGCCTTGTTGGGCTTGGGTGTTGTGCCCATCGTCAACGAGAATGACACGGTGGCGACCGACGAGATCCGCTATGGCGACAACGACCGGTTGGCGGCGAATATCGCGGTGACGGTGGGGGCGGATCGTTTGGTGCTTCTGTCCGATGTGGACGGGCTTTACACGGCGAATCCTTCCGTGGACCCAGAGGCCAAACACATTGCTCTCGTCGAAGAGATCACCCACGAGATCGAGGATATGGCGGGCGAGCCGGTCTCCGGCCTGTCCAAAGGCGGGATGAAGACCAAGGTGATGGCGGCCAAGACAGCCATTTCCGGCGGCTGCACCATGGCGATCACCGAGGGCGCGAAAGACCGGCCCTTGAGCGCACTTGAAGCGGGCGCACGCGCGACGTGGTTCCTTGCCGCAGAAGACCCTGCTCATGCCCGCAAACGCTGGATCGGCGCGATGAAGCCCAAGGGCGAAGTGCAGATTGACGCAGGTGCCGTGAGTGCTCTTGCGAAAGGAAAATCCCTGTTGCCCGTCGGCGTCGAGGAGGTTGTGGGCCATTTTGGCCGCGGCGAACCAGTGGTGGTCCTTGGCCCCGATGGCGCGCGCATCGGGCTGGGCCTGTCTCGCTACACCTCGGAGGAGGCCGAAGCGATCAAAGGCGCACATTCCGAAGATATACAGGCGATTCTCGGCTATTCCGGTCGAGCGGCCTTGATCCATAGAGACGATTTGGTGACATGACGGACGTAAAAGACATGATGAACGGGCTGGGCCAGCGGGCGAAAGCGGCGGCGCAGCAACTGGCCACCGCCACGGCGGAGGCAAAGACGACCGCTTTGCAGGCGGCGGCCAAGGCGATCTGGGAAAATCGCGAAGCGATCATCGCGGCCAACCGCAAAGATATGGAATTCGGTCGCGAAAAGGGCCTGACGGATGCGATGATGGACCGGCTGATGCTGGACGAGGCGCGGATTCAGGGCATGGTTGACGGGTTGACCGCCATTGCGGCGCAAAAAGACCCTGTGGGCGATGTGATTGCTGAATGGGACCGTCCGAACGGTCTGCACATCAAACGGGTGCGAACGCCTTTGGGCGTGATCGGCGTGATCTACGAGAGCCGTCCGAACGTCACGGCGGATGCGGGGGCATTGTGTCTCAAGGCCGGAAATGCTGTGATCCTGCGCGGCGGCTCAGAAAGTTTTCACAGTTCGGAGGCCATCCATGCCTGTCTGGTGACGGGGCTGAAAGCGGCTGGCCTGCCCGAAGATGCGATCCAGCGCGTGCCAACCCGCGACCGCGCGGCGGTGTCCGAAATGCTGACCATGACCGATTACATTGACGTGATCGTGCCCCGTGGTGGCAAGGGCTTGGTCGGTCTGGTGCAGCGTGAGGCCCGTGTGCCGGTCTTTGCCCATCTCGAAGGCATCGTGCATGTGTTCGTGGATGCCTCTGCCGATCCGGCGAAGGCGATGAATGTTGTGCTGAACGCCAAAACGCGTCGCACGGGGATTTGTGGCGCGGCGGAATGTCTGTTGCTCCATAAGGATATTGCGGACACGCTGGGCCGTGATCTGGTCTCTGCTCTGGTGGAGAAGGGGATCGAGGTGCGCGGTGATGCGGCGGTGCAGGCGCTTAACGCGCAGGTCACTCCGGCCACCGAAGAGGACTGGGGGCGTGAATATCTCGACAGTATCATCGCCGCCAAAGTGGTGGACGGGATCGACGGGGCGATTGCGCATATCCGGCATTATTCCTCTAGCCATACCGATTGCATCCTCTCCGAGACGCCTGAAAATGTGGAGAAATTCTTCTCCCACATCGACAGCGCGATTTTGATGCACAACTCATCGACCCAATTCGCGGATGGCGGCGAGTTCGGCATGGGGGCAGAGATTGGCATTGCCACAGGCAAGATGCACGCGCGCGGCCCTGTGGGGGCGGAGCAGCTTACAAGCTTCAAATATCTTGTGACCTCGGACGGGGCGACCCGCAGCTGACAGGCCGCACCGAGACAAGGCGCGGGCAAGCGGTTGCCCGCGTTTGTATCAAAGGGCCGCAGCGCCGTCTGTGGCGCTCAGGCCTTGAGGGTGATCGTCCCGCCAGAGGTGCTTTGCGTGATTGTGCGCCCGAGGCTGTCGGCCTGCAAAGGCGCCAGAAGGAATTGCACCTCGGAGGGTTTCATCCCCTCGGCCCCCGTGACCTCCCCAAGCCGTGCCCAGAGATCAGGGGCGGGGTCGATCCGCTCGGCGCTGGCAGTGATCTGCCATTGATTGTCGGTAAATCCCACCTTGATCCGGCCACCACGCGGTAGGGCGCTTTCAAGGCACATGAGCATCAGGCAGGCGAGTTTGACCTCCTCACGCGGCAGGTCGTCTTCCGGTTCCCAGGCATAGCTCAGACGCGCGGAGGTGAGCCCCTTGAGTATGCCGGTGATTTCCGACTTCGACATCATCTGCCCGCTTGAGGCCATGCCAAAGGCGATGCGAAAGAATTTTACCCGAGCATTGGCATTCTCCACACTTTCGGAGATAAGACTAAGTTCAGGGCCGGTTCCCGCACCCTGCATGGCCATGAGTTCCACGCCGTTGGCGATCGCGCCCACAGGGCTGATCAGGTCATGACAGATGCGAGAGCCGATCATGGCGGCGATGTCTCGGGTCAGGTCTTGGGTCATTCATGTCTCCAGTTACAGTCAATGGACAGGAAATCGAGGAATAGACGCAGGATGGATGATCTCAATGCAATGCTGGAACCGGGCCAGATGGTCCGCCACCCGAGTGAGGCCGACTGGGGCCTCGGGCAGGTGCAGTCGAACATCAATGGCAAGATCACGGTGATGTTCCAGCATGTGGGAAAGGTTGTGATCGACAGTCGGCGTCTTGCGCTCCTTCCTGTGTTTGAGTGAGCCGGCAAAGGCACGGTGGACGCGGGGGGATGTCTCCCATGGTGGATTGGTCACGCGCGTCAATCAACCGGAACGACCTTGCCGCCGGTCAGATCGCGGGCAGTGTGTTGCATTGACGTAAACAAAACCTTAAAACCCGCGCACCCGAGAACAAAAGAGATCACCATGAGCGCAGAGGCGCCGCAGTTCCAGTTGAAATTTGCCGAGACCCCGGCGGACCTGCGCGCAGCGCAGCGGCTGCGCTATCGGGTTTTTGTCGAGGAATTGGGCTCGGACGGGGCTTTGGTGGATCATGAGGCCGAGCTTGAGGCCGACCGGTTCGATCCGGATTACCAGCATCTCATGTTGATTGATCCGGCGCGCTCCGAAGATCCTCTGGAGCAGTGCATCGGCGTTTACCGGCTTTTGACCGGAGAGAAGGCCGCAGAACTGGGGCATTTCTACTCCGAAGGCGAATATGACCTGACGCCGCTCAAGACGTCAGGCAAGCGTTTGCTGGAGCTGGGCCGGTCCTGTGTGGCGCGAGAATATCGCGGCGGGCCTGCGCTGTTTCACATGTGGGCGGGGCTGGCGAAATATGTGATCGAAGAGGGCTATGACGTTTTGTTCGGCACGGCTTCGTTCTTTGGGGCCGATGTGTCGCGCCATGCCGAGGCATTGTCGCTTTTGCATCACCGCCATCTCGCGCCGGTCGAATTGCGCGCCCGTGCCCTGCCGGAGCATTTCCAGAGCATGAATCTGGTCGCGGAAGACCAGATCGACCGCAAACGCGCCATGTTGGCGATCCCGCCGCTGATCAAAGCCTATCTGCGGATGGGCGGCACGGTGGGCGAGGGGGCCTTTGTGGATACGGCCTTCAACACCGTGGATGTGTTGCTGATTCTCGACACGGATATGATTTCGGAGCGTCAGCGGGCGCTTTACGGCAAGGGTCTTGTGAGGAATGCCAAATGAGCGGTCCTCTTTGGGACAGCCGCATTCCCCCGCCTGATCCCGCACCGGTGCGCTGGGGCACATGGCGGATGATCCGTCGGGGCCTGCCGATTGTGCTGATGATCCTGATCTGCATGATTCTGATGCTCGCCACCCGTGTGGTCGAGCGCTTGTTTTACGGGCCGCGCCGACCGTGGACCTCTTTTTTCCCGCGCTTTGTGTCCCGCAATGCGCTGCGCCTTATGGGGATGGGGCTAACGGTCATAGGCAAGCCGATGCAGCACCACGGTGCGGTTGTGGCGAACCATTCGACATGGCTTGATATTTTCGTCCTCAATGCGGTGCAGCGTGTGTTCTTTGTCTCCAAGGCGGAGGTCGCAGGCTGGACCGGTATTGGCGCGATGGCCAAGGCGGCAGGGACCGTGTTCATCAATCGCGACCGCAAAGAGGCCGCCGAACAGAAACGCCTGTTCGAGGAGCGGCTGAAACTCGGCCACAAGCTGTTGTTCTTCCCCGAAGGCACCTCTTCGGACAGTCTGCGGGTCCTGCCGTTCAAACCGACGCTTTTTGCCGCCTTCTTCGCGCCGGAATTGCGCGACGAGGTCTGGATCCAGCCTGTCACCACCCGCTACATCGCGCCGGAGGGGCAGGATGTCCGGTTCTACGGCTGGTGGGGCGATATGGAGTTCGCGGGCTCTTTGGTGCAGGTGTTGAAAGCCAGCCCGCAAGGGCGGGTCGAGGTGATTTTCCACGATCCGATTGCGGTGAAAGATGTGAAAGATCGCAAGGAAATGGCAGCGCGCTGCGAGGCGGCTGTGCGTTCAGGGCTACCGGAAATTCCGGCGGCTTATGTGGATGTGTGAAGCGGATTTGCAAGGGCCGCCCCTGAGGGCGGCGCTATTATCCCATCGCGGCGATCAGATCGTCTAGGGCTTTGACCGGATCATCGCTGGACCAGATTTCCTCGCCTACGGCAAAGAAATCGGTGACGGGAGCCAAATCCTTCACGATCTCAACCGAGAGCGCGCCTTCGGCCACCACCGGCACTTCAATCATCAGCGACCACCACTCGAACAGATCACGCGGCGCTTTGGTGCCGTCGCCAAGCTCGGTGTCGCCCACGGGACCGAAGGCCACATAATCCGCGCCAGCCTCGCCCGCGGTCATGCCGTCATGTTTCGACGCGCCGCAATAGGCTCCGACAATGGCGTCATCTCCCAATAGTTTGCGCACCTTGCGGATCGAGCGCGCCCCGTCGGTGAGATGCACCCCGTCCAGCCCGTGCCGTTCCGCCAGCGCTACATGGTGTTCGATGACAATGGCCACATCGCGGGCATGGCAGACCTCGCGGCAGGCATCAGCCGCCTTGCCCAGAATATATTCGTCCTTGGAGGCCAGCGCGAGACGCACACAGGCCACCTCATGCGCGTCCAGCACCGAGGCCAGCGCGGTCGGGAAGGTCTCGACATCAAAGGCACTCGGGGTCAGCAGGTAAATTTGTGGCAGTTCTTGTTCCGGCTCGGACATCTCTTGTTCCCTCAAATCGGCTTTCGCCTCCTATAGCGTCTTTGGCGGGCGGGGCAAAGCCTTGCTCGCAGGAACAAATGCCGCTAAATCCTTTCGCAATTCACTTGCGGCACAAGTTGACTGTGGAAGGCCAGTTCCATCAATACGTTGTGTTGCATCTCCCGAATCCTGTGGCTCGGGTTGTTCGTGAAACGCTTTAATCGGCTGCAAGGCTGAAAGGAAACGCCCCATGTCCAATGCTCCGACCGATCCGCGCCCCACGGGGCCTACGCCTGCCATCATTCTGGTGCGCCCGCAGATGGGCGAGAATATCGGCGGTGCGGCGCGTGCGATGTGGAATTTCGGTCTCGACCGGATGCGGATCATCGCCCCGCGTGACGGCTGGCCCAATCAGAAAGCCGTGGCGATGGCGTCGGGGGCCGGACGGCTTCTGGACGAGGCGGGGCTGTTCGACACGGTGCGCGAGGCGGTGGCCGATTGTGATTTTGTCTTTGCCACGACTGCCCGTATGCGCGGGATCACCAAACCGGTGATGACGCCGGAGCGTGCGATGGAGCACGCGCGTGCCTTGGTGGGCGAGGGCAAGAAGGTCGGCGTGATGTTCGGGCCGGAGCGGGCAGGGCTTGAGAACGAAGATGTGGTGGAGGCCAATGCCATTGTCACCGTACCGGTGAACCCGCTTTTTGCTTCTTTGAACCTCGCGCAGGCGGTGTTGCTGATGTCCTATGAATGGGGGCGGCAGACCACGGACACGCCGCCGGAGGTGATGGAAATGGCCAAAACCGAGTGGGCCGGTCATGTCGAGGTCGAAAAACTTGGCGACCATTACGAAGATATGATGGATCAGGCGGGGTTCTTCTTTCCCGAGCACAAGGCCGAGAATATGAAACTCAACCTGCGCAACCTCTGGTCGCGTATGCCGTTGACGCGCGCCGATGTGCAGATGCTGCACGGGGTGATGCGTCAGATGAAACGCTGGAAAGAGCGCGGATAACCCGTGGCGCGTTCAGCCTGAACCACAGCTTTTCCTCCGCGCTCTCCCATGTGCCTACGCTCATGTGCCTGCCGCTTACGGGCGGTGCGGCTTGTCGCTATGTTGCGCCGGAGCAGACTTCTGCGCCTGAGGGGCCGAGTCGGTCAGGTAGTTGGCGAAGACCCACAACAGCTTGCCTGCGTCGGTTTTGACCTGTGCCCAGTCGCCCTGACGCTTCACCACGCTCAGTTTTGTTCCCGGTTGGAAAGCGGCGATCTTGCCGAATTTCGTGCCCGGACCGGAGCGGGCATTCAGGGTGACGCCGGGTTTGACATAGAAGGCGCTCTGCGTCTGTTGTTGGGCGGCGGGCTTGTTTTGCGCGAAACCGGCCACAGGGGCGGAGACAAGCAGGCCGCTCAGAGCCGCTGCGAACAGGGATTTCGGGATGAATTTCATAATGTGTCCTTTCTGCTCGGACAGGCTTGATCTGCCTGTCTTCAGGAGGTGATACGCAAGAGCCGGCGCTTTCTGTCTCAGGGGATGCAAAAAACTGCGTGAATAGAGGTGTCACGAGCGGATTTGCGCGGTGATCCGGCTTGCCCTTGCCGCTTTGCCTGCCTAGGTTTCAGCGCGATGGCAACGAAGGGGCGGCAGATGGCGCAAAAACGCAGCATTTTCGAAGAGGTGGGCACAAACGAGGTGTCCAAACCCGCACCCAAAGGCGGGCTGATCGAAAAGGGCAGAAAAGGCGCACGCAAAGGCATCCGTGCCTGGCTTGTGGTGATTTTCGCACTGGTCATGACCATGATCGCCGTGGGCGGGCTGACACGTTTGACGGACAGCGGTCTGTCGATCACCGAATGGAAACCCGTCACGGGCGCTGTGCCGCCGATGAACGAGGCCGCTTGGGTCGCGGAATTCGAGAAATACCAGCAGATCCCCGAATATGTCTTGCAGAATGAAGGCATGAGCCTTTCGGAATTCAAATCCATCTACTGGTGGGAATGGGGCCATCGCCAGTTGGGCCGCGTGATTGGTATGGTCTGGGCTTTGGGCTACGCAGGGTTTGCGCTGGCCAGAAAAGTGCCGACCGGTTGGCACAAGCGCCTGCTTTTTATCGGCGTGCTGGGCGGGCTTCAGGGCGCGATCGGCTGGTGGATGGTGTCATCGGGGCTTGTGGGAGAGCGGCTTGATGTGGCCTCCTATCGTCTGGCGACCCATCTGGGGCTGGCCTTTGTCATTCTGGGCTTTATCGCTTGGTATGTGTTCCTCTTGGGCCGTTCCGAGGCGGAGCTGCTGCAAGCGCGTCGCAACAAGGATGCGAAACTGTTCAGCATGTCCACGGGAATGCTGCATTTCGCCTTTCTGCAAATCCTGCTGGGTGCTTTGGTGGCGGGGATTGATGCCGGACGCGGCTATACCGACTGGCCGCTGATGGGCGGGCAGGTGTTGCCGCCAGATCCGTTCTACATCGACCCTCTGTGGCGCAACTTCTTTGAAAACCCCGCTTTGGTGCAATTTATCCACCGCGTTGCCGGTTATCTTCTGTTTGCGTTCGGTGTTGTGACATGGCTCAAGGGGCGCAAATCGGCCAACAAGGCCACGGCGGGTGCGTTTAACCTGATGGGGGCCTTGCTCTTTTTGCAAGTGGTTCTGGGCATTGTCACTGTGCTCCACGGTGCCCCTCTGGCACTGGGGCTTGCGCACCAGCTTGGGGCTGTTGCGCTCTTTGTCGCCATTTCCCGCGCCCGCTTCCTGAGCCAGTTTCCGAAAACCCAATCGGTCCGGGAGGGCCTGTGATGTCTGCATTTGATGATCTGATGATGTTCACCCGCGAGACCGAGGCGCTCGGCGCCATTATGGGGCGTCTCAACTGGGATCAGGAAACCATGATGCCGCGCGGTGCGGCCGAGCAGCGCGGGGAGGAATTTGCCGCGCTGGAATCAGTGCTACACGCCCGCAAGACCGACGCGAGGATCGGGGGCTGGCTGGAGCAGATTGATGCGGAGGCATTGGATGAGGTCTCCCGCGCGCAACTGCGCCATATCCGGCGCTCCTATGAGCGCAACACGAAAGTGCCCGCGCGCCTCGCGGCCGAACTGGCCAAGGTGACCTCTGTGGCTCAAGGCATCTGGGCAGAGGCCCGTGCCCGCGATGATTTCGCGCATTTCGCACCGACCTTCAAAGAGGTCGTCCGCCTGCGCCGCGAAGAAGCGGCGGCCTTGAAAGAGGGCACGGATTACGACCTCTGGGACGCGCTGCATCAGGATTACGAGCCCGGCTCCACAGGTGCACAGCTTGATGCCATGTTCGGTGCGCTACGCCCGCGACTTGTGGCGCTGCGGGACAAGATCATGGGAGCCGATCAGCCCAAGGGCCTCTCCGGTACCTATGACGAGGCCAAGCAAATGGTCCTGACCGAGGGGCTCGCCGCCGCCTTCGGCTATGATTTCGCCTATGGCCGGATCGACAAGGCGGTACACCCGTTCTCAAGCGGCTCGGGCCTTGATGTGCGGATCACCACCCGCACCAACCCTGAAGACCCGCTTAATTCGATCTACTCGACGATCCACGAGACGGGGCATGCGTGCTACGAGCAGAACATCTCCCGCGACTACCTGTTGACGCCTCTGGGCGAGGGCGTCTCCATGGGCGTGCATGAGAGCCAGTCGCGGATTTACGAGAACCAGCTTGGCCGCTCGCGCGCCTTCACCGAATATCTCTACGGGGAGATGCGCGAGACCTTCGGCGAGATCGGCGTGAACAGTGCCGAAGACTTCTACGCTGCGGTCAACCGCCTGACTCCGGGCTATATCCGCACCGAGAGCGACGAGGTGCAGTATAACCTGCATGTGCTGTTGCGCTTCGATCTGGAGCGCCAGATCATCGGCGGGTCTTTGGACATCGACGATCTGCCCGAAGCATGGGACAGCCGGTTCGAAGCGGATTTCGGCGTCAAGGTGGACAAGGTCTCCAACGGCTGCCTTCAGGATGTGCACTGGCCCGTGGGGCTTTTCGGTTATTTCCCGACCTATTCCTTGGGCAATGTCTATGCCGGATGCCTGCACAAGGCGCTGCGTGCCGAGGTTTCCGATCTGGATGCGCAACTGGCCAAGGGTGACACATCGGCCGCGACCAGTTGGCTCAAGGACAACCTGCAACAGTTCGGCGGGCTCAGAGAGCCGCGTGACACGATTGTGCATGCCTGTGGCTTTGAACCCTCAGAAGCGCCGCTTCTCGACTATCTCGAAGAAAAATTCGCGGGCATTTACGGATTTTGAGTATTTATGGCAGCAAAGGAGACGCCGCGACCACTGGCGGGAAACGCGGGGTTTCCTTGGCTGTTGAAACACTTAAAGAGCGCCGCGCATGGTGAACCACGGTTCGCATTTGGCGCGGATATAAGGCCAGAGGGCCGGACAGCCGCGTGCGATCTTGACGCCGATCCGGCTGTCGAGTTGGTGCAGTTTCACATCATAGGTGCGCCATGAACCGCCATCATCGGCGAGGTTGTGCAGCACAGGCTGGCAGCGGTCGATGGATTTGGCATAGATGGCGGTCGGGGTTTGGGCGGCTTCGAATTCGTCCCAGATTGCACGGAAGCTTCGCGCCTGAGCATCGGGCAAAAGTCCGAAAAGCCGGTCTGCCGCGCGTTGTTCGGCGTCTTCCTGCGCTTTCATGGCTTCGGGTGTGACGGCGCCGTGAATGGGCGTGTCGCCTGCGTCCACTTCGACAATGTCATGCAGCAGAAGCATTTTGATCGCCAGAGACAGATCGACATCGGCGCCAGCGTGGTCGGCCAGTGTCAGGGCGTAGAGCATGATGTGCCAGCTGTGTTCGCCGGTGTTTTCCTTGCGCGAGCCATCGGCGATCGGGGTGGCACGGTAGACCGATTTGAGCCGGTCCGCCTCGCACCAGAAGGCAAAGCGTCTGGCCAGATCGCCTTGCGGCATTTCGCCTGCGAAAGCGGCTTTGGTGAAGTCGAACAGGTCCGGCAGGATGTCTTTGGTCTTCACCGCGCGGCCACGGCGCAGGTTGCCAGCGACGATTTCACGTTCTTCCTCAAGCTGTACGGGCGCGCCGATGCTTTGCAGGGCGGGGGCGAGGTAGTCGACCGCTTTGGCAAAACGTGCGGTCTCTGTTTCCATCGCCTCGAATTCGTCCCATGTGGCGCGGAACCGTGTGGCGAGGTCTTCGGGCAGAAGGCCGTAGATGCGCTCTGCGGCTGCGGCTTCGCGCGCGGCAATGTCCTCGGTGTCGTAGAGGATATGGATCGGGTGGTCGCCCGCGTCCACTTCGACGATATCATGGAGCATGAGCATTTCGATGGCGCGGTCGAGATCGGTGCCTTCAGAGGCCAGAGGGGCCATCAGAAACGCCAGAAGACAGGCGTGCCAGCTATGTTCGGCGGAGTTTTCGAACCGCGAGCGATCCATGAGCTGATTGGCGCGCTCCACCGTCTTGAGCCGGTCCGCCTCCATCAGGAAGGCATATTGGGCGTCAAGGCGGGGGGAGGCGGTATCTTTTGGCATGGGCTCAGTATTCTATGTCATCTTCGGAGCCGGGTGGCGGGGCGGAGGCCGCCTGTCCGGCTTTGGCTTCGGCAATGCGTTTTCGCAGGTATTCTCTTGCGCGCGCCTCGGAAAGGCGCACGCGGGCGGCGGTGAGGAAGGCTTCCTGCGTGGTGACGGAAGAGGCCCCGATCACGCGGGCCACGTCCTGAATCAATTCCTCGCTGCCGACGATGTCCAGCGCTGCGATGGTTTCTTTCGCCAGATCGTCGGCGAGATCTTCCATGATCCCCATGAGGCGGCGCTCCCTGGTTTATCGTGTCGTTTCGGTCAGGCGACGGCGGACATACTGGTCGACCGAGCCGATCATCTCTTCCATATAAGGGTCTTCGAAGAAGTGTCCCGCACCTTCGATTTCCTGATGGGTGATGGTGATCCCCTTTTGCTCGTGCAGTTTGTTCACAAGCGTATGGGTGTCCTTCGGCGGCGCGACACGGTCGGCGGTGCCGTTGATGATCAGCCCCGAAGAGGGGCAGGGTGCAAGGAAGGAGAAGTCATACATATTGGCCGGCGGTGCGACCGAGATGAAGCCGGTGATCTCCGGACGGCGCATCAGCAGTTGCATGCCGATCCACGCGCCAAAGGAGAAGCCCGCAACCCAGCAATGTTTCGCATTCGGGTTCAGCGACTGGAGATAATCCAGCGCGGAGGCTGCATCCGACAATTCGCCGACGCCTTGGTCGTATTCGCCCTGAGAGCGGCCCACGCCACGGAAATTGAACCGCAGCACGGTGAAGCCCATGTTGTGGAAGGCATAGTGCAGGTTATAGACCACGCGGTTGTTCATCGTGCCGCCGAATTGCGGGTGAGGATGAAGAATAATGGCGATGGGGGCGTCTTTTTTCGGCTGCGGATGGTAGCGGCCTTCGAGCCGACCCTCGGGGCCGGGAAAAATCACTTCGGGCATAGTCGTCCCTGTCTCCTCATGTCGCAGCGACCCTGTAGGGCTATAGGTCGCGGCGGTCTTTGTCTGGCAGGCCCCTGTGAAAAGCGGTCTGCATTCATATGATCGCGGATGGCCTTTATAGTTGACGAATTCTCTCGCCTAATTTAGAAACGTTCTAAATTGACCGAACTCAAGGCCGACGCGTGTGGTATGGAGGTAAGGCTCCCGCGTGCGCACGTCAATGTTTTTGCGTTTGTTTTTCTGTGTTCCGGTGACGGAATCACGCAAAGCACTGTAAGGGCAGGGGCGAAGTGTCGAAAAGCGCGTGGTTTGGCCGGTGGTTTGCCGGAAGCCGCAAAGGAGAACGCAGATGAAACTGTCTACTAAAGGGCGTTACGCCATGGTGGCGCTGGCTGATCTGGCGCTGCAAAAGGAAGGAAGCCTGTTGTCTTTGGCCGATATTGCCAAGCGGCAGGATATTTCGCTGCCCTATCTCGAACAGCTTTTTGTCAAATTGCGTCGTGCCGAACTGGTGTCGTCCGTGCGGGGACCGGGGGGCGGTTACAAGCTTGCCAAACCTGCCTCCGAGATTCGGGTTTCCGACATTATGGAGGCTGTGGACGAGACGGTGTCAGCCATGCACACGGGCGCGGGCGCATCCGGCGGGATTTCCGGTTCGCGGGCGCAGAGCATGACCAACCGCCTGTGGGAAGGTCTTTCCGCGCATGTCTATGTGTTCCTGCATCAGACCCGCCTGTCGGATGTGGTGAAGAACGAATTGCGGCCCTGTCCGGCGGTGCCGAACATTTTCGCCGTTGTGGATGACGAGTGATCCGCTCTTTTTGAGCATTTGAACAGCAAAGGACATCCCGTGAATACCTCCCGCATATATCTCGACTGGAACGCCACCGCGCCGCTGTGTCAGGCTGCGCGAGAGGCGATGATTGCGGCGATGGACGTGGTCGGGAATCCGTCTTCGGTGCATGGCGAGGGCCGTGCGGCGAAAGGGTTGATGGAGCGCGCACGGGCGCAGGTGGCCGAGGCTTTCGGGGCGCAGGGTGCGGATATTGTCTTTACCTCCGGCGCGACCGAGGCGGCGGCTTTGGCGCTGTCGGGGCGTGGATTGCACTGTGCACAGATCGAGCATGAGGCCGTGTCGTCATGGTGTGCTGTCGATTTGCCTGTGGATCGTGCGGGGCGGGTGACGGTTGCGGAGCCGCAAAACAGCGCGCTTCAGTTGGCCAATTCGGAGACCGGAATTCTGCAAGACCTGCCCGAAGGGCTGGCGGTCTGTGACGCGACGCAAGGGTTCGGGAAAATCCCGCTGGCGTTCAACTGGTTGGGCTGCGATATGGCGCTCGTGTCGGCGCACAAGCTGGGCGGGCCGAAAGGCGTGGGCGCTTTGGTGCTCAAGCAGGGGCTGGATGTCGAGGCCGGTATCAAGGGTGGTGGTCAGGAGATGGGGCGCAGAAGTGGCACCGAGAACCTGATCTGCATCGCGGGGTTCGGCGCGGCCGCCGAGATGGCGGCGAAACGTCTGGCGGACGGGCTTTGGGACGAGGTTGCACAAAAACGCGATTATCTCGAATCCCTGATTGCCAACGAGATCGAAGACCCCATCTTTGTGGGGAAGGGTGAAAAACGTTTGCCCAATACGACGAGCCTGATCACGCCCGGCTGGAAGGGCGAGACACAGGTGATGCAGATGGACCTTGCGGGGTTCGCGGTCTCTGCGGGCTCGGCCTGTTCCTCGGGTAAGGTCAGGGCCTCGAAAGTGCTGACCGCGATGGGATATGCCGAAGACGAGGCGGCAAGTGCGCTTCGGGTGTCGATCGGCCCCGAGGTGACGAAAGAAGAATTGGAGCGGTTCGCCACGGCTTGGCTGTCCGCACATGCGCGGTGGAAGAAACGCGCAGCATAAGATGAGGGCCAAACGGGCCCCGCAACGCACATGAGGGGCGCGAGCCTCCAAGACTACGGTAAGGAGTGATCCCATGGTGGATGACGTACAGTTGAAAGATCAGGTCAAGGAAGGCGTCGAGGAAGAAACCGTTGCCGCCGTTCAGGCACTGGCTGGCAAGTATAAATACGGCTGGGACACGGAAATCGAGATGGACTACGCGCCCAAAGGCCTGTCCGAAGATATCGTGCGTCTGATTTCCGCCAAGAACGGAGAGCCGGAATGGATGCTGGAATGGCGTCTGGAGGCCTATCGCCGCTGGGTCACAATGGAAGAGCCCGACTGGGCGATGATCGATTATCCCGAGATCGATTTTCAGGACCAGTATTACTATGCGCGTCCGAAGAGCATGGAAGAAAAGCCCAAGTCTCTGGACGAGGTGGATCCGAAACTTCTGGCGACCTATGAAAAGCTCGGCATTTCGCTGAAAGAGCAGATGATCCTTGCCGGTGTCGAAGGCGCGGGCGAGGTGCCTGCGGACGGGGACAATTCCGAGCGCAAGGTGGCGGTTGATGCGGTGTTTGACTCCGTCTCTGTCGGCACGACCTTCAAGGCTGAGCTGGAAAAGGCCGGCGTTATTTTCTGTTCGATCTCGGAAGCGATCAAAGAGCATCCCGAACTTGTGAAGAAATACCTCGCCTCCGTGGTGCCGGTCTCTGACAATTATTATGCGACGCTCAACTCGGCGGTGTTTTCCGACGGGTCGTTCGTCTACATTCCGCCGAACACGCGTTGCCCGATGGAATTGTCCACCTATTTCCGTATCAATGCGGAGAACACCGGCCAGTTCGAGCGCACGCTGATCATCGCGGACAAGGGGTCCTATGTCTCCTACCTCGAAGGCTGCACCGCGCCGCAACGTGACGTGGCCCAGCTTCACGCCGCAGTCGTCGAGATCGTGATCGAGGAAGACGCCGAGGTGAAATATTCCACGGTGCAAAACTGGTTCCCCGGTGACGAAGAGGGCAAGGGTGGCATCTACAACTTTGTCACCAAACGCGCCGATTGTCGCGGTGACCGCTCCAAGGTGATGTGGACGCAGGTGGAAACCGGCTCAAGCGTGACGTGGAAATACCCGTCCTGCATCCTGCGCGGGGATGACAGTCAGGGTGAATTCTATTCCATCGCTATCACCAACCACCACCAGCAGGCCGATACCGGCACGAAGATGATCCATCTGGGCAAGAACACCCGTTCGCGGATCGTCTCCAAAGGTATCTCGGCTGGCGTGGCGCAGAACACCTATCGCGGTCAGGTCTCCATGCACCCGAAGGCGAAAAACTCGCGCAACTATACGCAATGCGACAGCTTGCTGATCGGCGACAAATGCGGGGCGCATACGGTGCCTTACATCGAGGTGAAGAACAATTCCTCGCGTGTGGAACATGAGGCCACCACTTCGAAAGTGGATGACGAGCAAATGTTCTACTGTCGCCAGCGTGGCATGGACGAGGAAGAGGCCGTGGCGCTGATCGTCAACGGCTTTGCCAAGGAGGTGCTGCAAGCCCTGCCGATGGAATTCGCTATGGAAGCGCAGCAGCTTGTGGCGATTTCTCTGGAAGGGTCGGTTGGCTGATGGCCGGTCCTTGGAAAGGCAAAGGAGATCAAACGATGATCACCACCACCACGCCTTCGGTCGAAGGGCATAAAATCACCACCTATCATGGCATCGTCACCGGCGAGGCCATTATGGGTGCCAATATCGTGCGCGATCTCTTTGCGCAGGTGACCGACATCATCGGCGGGCGCTCCAACGCCTATGAGTCGAAACTCGCCGAAGGGCGGGACACGGCGCTCAGCGAGATGCAGGACAAGGCGCGGGCCATGGGCGCGAATGCGGTCGTGGGGATTGATCTGGATTACGAGGTGATCGGCCAGATGCTTATGGTGTCGGCCTCCGGCACCGCTGTGACGGTGGAGTAAGCAGATGCGTTTCGATCTCTTCCCCATGTTTCTCGCCAGTTCCGCCGGTATCGGCCTTGGTGTCTTTATCGGCGTGTTCATCGGTCTTCTGATGCGTGTGAAGGCGGGCAAGCGGGAAGGGTTGATCATGAACTCTGTCGCGGCGACGTCCTTTCTCGCTTCTGTTGCGGCGCTGGTGCTTTCCGCGCTGATCAAACTCGTGAGCTATTCCGGCTGACATGACCTTGCAAGACGCACATATCGCTTTTGGCTCTCAGGGGCCTGAACTGACCTTCCCCGCGGAGGTCAGGGCGTTTCTGTGCGCGCAATATGATGCGGCGGATGTGATCGTGGAATATGGCTCCGGCGGCTCGACCGCATACGGGGCGGCGCAGGCGGGCAAGACGCTGTATTCCGTTGAAGGCGACAAGGCGTGGCACAAGGCCATGCAGGCGCATTTTGACAGCCATCCGCCCAAGGCCGATCTGCATCTGATCCATGCGGATATTGGCGAGACGGGAGAATGGTCATGGCCCAAGGGCAATGGCAAATGGTTCCGCTATCCGGATTATTGCTTTGGCGTCTGGCAGCGTGAAGACCTCAAATCCCCTGATCTGGTGTTGATTGACGGGCGGTTCCGCACGGGCTGTTTCTTCGCCACGATGACGTCGATCACACGCCCTACGCGGGTTCTGGTCGACGATTTTGTGGGCCGCGAGGACAAATACGGGTTGATGACGGAATTTGTGACCCCGACCGCTTTCCACGGACGGATGGCGCAGTTCGATCTGGAACCGGTCACCACATTGCCTGCGGACAAGCTCTACAGCCTGCTCAAAGCGTTTCAGGGGAAAGCATAATGATGTTCGCCGTCCCCTCCACGCAGAACCTGCCCGATTTTTGCCATGTTTCCTTGGTAAACGGAATGCTTACAAAGTGTTTTAACGGGTATTGGCATGGATCAGAGCCAGGATTTTGTAAGCCGTATGCATCGCGCCTCACGGAGGTCGCGCAAAGGGATCGACGTGGTCGGACCCGCGCAGACACGCACACACGCACGCAACCAGAGGCTCGCCGAGATCCTCGAACGGCATCGCGCAGAGGGCGTGCATCGTGGTCGCTACGAGGAACCGCATCTGAAGATCACACGGGTCGTCTCCTATGTGATGGCCTTCGCTATGGGCGGGCTTGCGGCGATGATCGCACGGGTCTTGCGCTATCAGATTTCCGGCGCGGAGCTTCAGGCCACAGGGGATATGGACTTTGTGATCGACGTGGTCTTTGCCATTTCGATTGCCTTTCTCCTGCGCGAGATCGTGTCACTGTCCGCCGTCAAGCGGATGGGCACACAGCTTGCCGGAATTTTGCTCGCCATCATGACCATGCACAATATGGTCCATGCGATGCCGGAGACCTTCTCGCGTCTGTTCTCGGCGCAATGGGTCGAACATGTCACCGCGACCACGGAACCGAAGACGCTCTATTTTCGCGGGCACAGCTATCACATCTGAACGGCGCGTCTGCGGCGCGGCGTTTGGCTGACGTAAGGTCAGCGGGTTTGGGCGCAAGAATGCCCATGCCGTGCCATGATCTTTCCCAATTTGCCGACCAATCTGCCTTTGACGACAAGGGGATGGAAAGGCAGGGACAAGATGCATCACCAGCACGCGCAATTTGCCGACAGGATCAAGCGGATCGAGGCGGGAGGGGAGAACACCTTTGCGACGGTCTACACGGGGCTTCAGGATGTGAACACGCCGAAGGGCAAGCGGATCTCCGGTGTCAGTCACGGGGCCGTGGCGCAAGACGACATGCCGCGCGCACGATCCCTTTTGCTGGCGGGGCTCAAATCCGGCCTGCTCAAACTCGTCGCCTTGGGCGCGGGACTTCTGGTCTTTCTGAATTTTTCGGGCATCTAAAGCCTTTCGCGATCTCCTCTGACACGGGGTTTTCGGAAACCGCTTTGATCCGATCTGATACGGCGCATCAAAGCGCCTTCGCTTTCAAATCTACAAACGCACAGGCGCCTGCCGGGGGTATATCCCCGTGCGGGCCCTTTTCCGTGAAAGGACAATAATATGTTGGAAATCAAAAACCTCCACGTCAAACTTGAAGAAGAGGACAAGCAAATCCTCAAAGGCGTCGATCTCAAGGTCGGGCCGGGTGAAGTCCATGCCATCATGGGGCCGAACGGCTCGGGCAAATCGACGACCTCCTATGTCATGTCGGGCCGCGACGGCTATGAAGTGACCGAGGGCGAGGTGCTGCTTGACGGGGAAAACCTGCTGGAGATGGAGCCGGAAGAACGCGCCGCTGCGGGTCTGTTCCTTGCTTTCCAATATCCGGTCGAAATTCCCGGCGTGGGCAACATGACCTTCCTGCGCACCGCTGTGAACGCACAACGCAAAGCGCGCGGCGAAGAGGAAATGTCTTCCACGGAATTTCTCAAGGAAATCCGCGCCAAAGCCAAGTCCCTCAAGATCGATTCCGATATGCTCAAACGTCCGGTGAACGTGGGCTTCTCGGGCGGTGAGAAGAAGCGTAACGAGATCTTGCAAATGGCGATGCTGGAGCCGAAGCTCTGCATCCTCGACGAAACCGACTCCGGTCTTGATGTGGACGCGATGAAACTTGTCTCTGACGGTGTGAACGCGCTGCGCGACGGCAAACGCTCTTTCATCGTGATCACCCACTACCAGCGTCTTCTGGATCACATCAAACCGGATGTGGTGCATATCATGTCCAATGGCCGGATCATCAAGACGGGTGGTCCCGAGTTGGCGCTTGAGGTCGAGCATAACGGATATGCCGATCTTCTGGCCGAGGTGGAGGGCGCCTGATGAAACGTGCCGAATTGAAACAACGCAAACTGGACGCCACTAGCGCCCGTGTGGAGGGCATGAGCCTGCCCGCAGGGGCTCCTTGGGCTGATGCGCTGCGTCAGGACGCCTTGAGCCGTCTTCTGGCTATGGGCCTGCCGCAGGGGCGTGACGAATACTGGCGCTGGACCCGTCCTGACACGTTGATCTCCGACGTGCCGACACCTGCTGCGGTGTTTACAGCGACAGAAGCACCGGTGTTTTCCGGTCTTGACCGGATCAAGCTGGTCTTCGTGGATGGTGTTTTTGATGCCGAGGCCTCTGACGCGCTTGAAGGCGTGGGGCTTGAGATCATGCGCCTCACCGATGCACTGTCGAGTGACATCCATTGGGTGAAAGACGCGTACGGCGTGCAGGAGAAAAAGGCGCAAGATCCGGTCGAACGTCCGCTGGCGACGCTCAACACCGCGTTTGCCACCGATGGCGTGGTGATCCGCGCCACAGGCAAGGTCGCGAAACCTGTGTCTCTAGTCTATCTGCATAAGAGCGAAACCTCGGATGCGATTTTGCACCATGTGATCCGCGTGGAAGAAGGTGCCGATCTGACCGTGCTTGAAAACGGTCCGGCGGCGGCACGGTTCAACAAGGTGATGGAAGTCGAAGTGGCCGACAAGGCGGGTTTCCACCACATCCGTGCGCAGGGCCGCGACCATGAACGCCGCGCTGTCACCCATGTCTTCGCCACAATCGGTCGGGAGTCTCTCTTCAAGAGCTTCACCATGACCGCCAATGGCGTGCTGACCCGCAACGAGGTGGTCATCGACATTCAGGGCGACGACTCGATGGCCCATGTGGCCGGTGCGGCGATGGGCGACGGTGATTTCCACCATGACGACACGGTGTTCATCACCCATGACGCCGAGCACTGTGAAAGCCGTCAGGTCTTCAAAAAGGTGCTGCGCAACGGGGCGAAAGGCATTTTCCAAGGCAAAATCCTTGTAAAAGCCGGCGCGCAGAAAACCGATGGCTATCAGATCAGCCAAGGGCTTTTGCTCGATGAGGACAGCCAGTTCCTTGCCAAGCCGGAGTTGGAGATCTACGCCGATGATGTGGCCTGTTCGCATGGCTCCACCGTGGGGGCGATCGACGAGGAGGCGCTGTTCTACCTGCGCTCGCGCGGTGTGCCGACAGGCGATGCGACAGACCTTCTGACGCTGGCCTTCCTTGCCGAAGCTATCGAGGAGATCGAGGACGAGACCATCGCCGAAGACATCCTGAACCGTCTTGAAGGCTGGCTGAAACGCCGCCGCCGGACATGACGGGCTGATGGGCGTCGTTATCGACATTGCGAAAAGTTACCGCGCCCCGCGCGCGGTGCTACGCCACAGGCTTGCAGCGGGGGAGAACGAGGGCAGCGCCCTTGTCACCCTCATGCTGGCCTGCGGGCTGATCTTCGTCGCGCAATGGCCGCGTCTGTCGCGTCTGGCCTTCGAGACCGGTCAGGAGGTGCAGATGCTTATGGGGGCCACGCTGTTGAGCTGGCTCTTCATCATGCCCTTGGTGTTTTACACCCTTGCGGGGGCGATCGGCTTTGTCCTGCGTGCGCTCAAACGTCCGGCGACAGGGTTCGAGACCCGCATGGCGCTGTTCTGGGGGCTGCTCTGTGCCGCCCCTCTGTGGCTCTTGTGGGGGCTGACCGCAGGCTTCGTCGGCCCCGGTGCCGCCACCACGCTGGTGGGCGTTCTGGCGCTGGCTGCATTGATCTACTTCTGGGGCGTTCTGCTTGCCGAAATCGCCCGGAAAGAAACCTGAGAAAGACATTTGACATGTTTGACGTGAACGCCATCCGCGCCGACTTTCCGATCCTGTCCCGCGAGGTCAACGGTCAACCTCTGACCTATCTCGACAACGGGGCCTCCGCGCAAAAGCCGCAGGTGGTGATTGATGCGATCACCAAGGCCTATTCCGATGAATATGCAAATGTTCACAGGGGCTTGCACTACCTCTCCAACCTTGCGACGGACAAGTATGAAAGCGTGCGTTCCAAGGTTGCACGGTTTCTGAACGCAGGGCATGAGGACGAGATTGTTTTCAATTCCGGCACCACCGAAGGGATCAACATGGTCTCTTACGCTTGGGCCGCGCCGAGGCTTGAGGCGGGCGACGAGATTGTGCTCTCTGTCCTCGAACATCACGCCAATATCGTGCCGTGGAACTTCCTGCGCGAACGGCAGGGTGTTGTCCTCAAATGGGTTGATTGTGCGCCTGACGGATCGCTTGATCCGCAGGATGTGATCGACGCTATGGGACCGAAAACCAAACTCGTGGCCATCACCCATATGTCCAATGTGACCGGCACGCGTGTGGATGTGAAAACCATCTGTCATGCGGCGCGGGAGCGCGGGATTGCCACATTGGTGGACGGCTCGCAGGCCTCTGTCCACGGCCCCGTCGATGTGCAGGACATCGGTTGCGACTTTTATCCGGTCACCGGCCACAAGCTCTACGGCCCCTCCGGCTCCGGTGCGATCTATATCCGTGCCGAACGTCAGGCGGAGATGCGCCCCTTCCTCGGCGGCGGCGACATGATCGATACGGTGACGAAAGATGCCGTGACCTATGCCAAAGCCCCGCTGAAATTCGAAGCGGGCACACCGGGGATTGTCCAGACCATCGGCATGGGGGTGGCTCTGGATTACCTCATGAAGATTGGCATGGAGAACATCGCCGCCCATGAGGCCATGCTGGCCCGCTATGCGGCGGAGCGGTTGCAAAACCTCAACTGGCTCACAGTGCAGGGTACGACAGCGGACAAGGGCGCGATTTTCTCCTTCACGATGGAAGGGGCACATCCCCATGATATTTCCACCGTTCTGGACAAAAAGGGTGTCGCTGTTCGTGCTGGCAGCCATTGTGCCATGCCCCTGATGGAGCATCTCGGCGTCACCGCCACCTGCCGCGCCTCCTTTGCCATGTATAACACCACCGAAGAGGTGGATCGTCTGGTCGAGGCGCTGGAACTTTGCCGCGAGTTTTTCGGGTAGGCCCGAAACCGTCATAGAGGCGCGGAAAACAGATTGCGCGCCTCTTCAGCATCGCCTATAGACGGGGCCACCGAGACATCGGTCAGTGCACCTTTAGCTCAGCTGGATAGAGCGCTGCCCTCCGAAGGCAGAGGCCAGAGGTTCGAATCCTCTAAGGTGCACCACTTCACTTCTCCCGCCGGTGTAAGATGTCCGCGATGACTTCTTCGAAGTTCAATGGCGCATAGCCTGTCTGTTCGACGCTCACGCAGAGATGCTGTGCGGTCGGTGCGGGTTTGTTGTGTAGATGGCCGTGGATGTTGGTGTCAAATCGTGCTCCCAATCCGCTGCGGAGGGAGAGGTCGATGGGCAGATGGGTCAACACGATTCCCGCATCATCCATAGCCTTCCAGAGCGAAATGGTTGTGAATGTGCGCGCCAGAGCAGGGCACAACGGGTTGTCGTGATTGCCGAGGAGCAAGTGCTTTTTCCCGTTGAGACGTGCGAGCATGTCGCACCCGTCTCCGATACAGACATCCCCGAGATGTAGCACCTCATCGTCAGGGCCAATACATGTATTCCAGTTATCCGCCAAGCATTCATTCATCTCGCTCACGGTTTCAAAGCCGCGTGCGGTTTTTCCTTGAGCGAGGCCGGAACCGATCAAGCTGCCGTCTCCGAAATGCGTATCGGAGATAATCCATGTTGTCATGTTCTGTTCCTCAAGGCGTTTCGGAGCGTGTGTTTCCGTGCGGGCTGGGCTGTTCCGAAGGTGTCAGTCTGCATCGGGTTTGGAACCGGCGCGCAGTTTTTTGGTGAGATACTTGGCAAGTTTAGCAGCTGCGGGGGACAGGGTTCGCCCGTGCAGCTTAACCAGCCGGACATTTGCCGGTTTCATTTTCCTGATCCTGAGCAGGACCACATTGCTGGCCTCATCTTCTTCACTCTGTTCATAGAGCGAGAGGCCAAAGGTGATGAGCCCGCCGTTTCGACAGGCACCAGCGATGGAGGCGTAGGTGTTGCTCTCGACGGCGGGGGTCAGATAGACGTTCTCCAAATTGGCTTGTCGATCCAGCATGAGCCGCAGTCCGGAACCTTGCGGTGGCAAGACAACACGGTGCTTGGCTATCTCGGCAAGGCTCACCTCTCCAGCGCTGGCAAGCGGGTGCGTCGCAGAGACCACGGCAAAGATTTCCTGTTCGGCCATGCCCAGCACCGAGAGATCCGCATGGTCTGGCAGGTTGAGACAGAGACCGATGTCGGAATGGAACTCTTGGAGGTCCGTCAGAGCGCGCGCCGAAGATGAATGGTTGATCGCCACGGTCACTTTCGGGTTCTTCAACTGGAATCTTGCCAGATGCACGGGAAGGAAACTTTCCAGCACCGATTGACTGGCGCAGATGCGCACATGGCCGCTGGTGGCTTTTTTGATCGCCTGCAATTCGCTGCGCAGTTTCTCCATCTCGGCAAGCTGGCTGCGGGCATAAACCGCGAGATATTGCCCCGACGGGTTGAGGCGCAGGCCCTTGGATGTGCGTTCAAACAGGTCCACGCCGAAATGCGCCTCAAGCGCCAGAATTTTGCGACTGAGCGCGGAGGGTGTCAGCGACATGTGCTCCGCCGCCTTGCGGATGGAGCGGAACTGCACAATGGCGTCGAGGATTTTCAGGTCATTGAGGCTTTGCATGGGCGTGCGTCTCGTTAAGCCGACAGGGGCACGACATGTTCATGCGAAATGCGCAATTCGATGTGCTCCACAGGCGCAGGCCGCGTTTCGGAAAAGAACGTAAGGCTTTGCCCCTGCGTCTCGACCTTGATTTCAAAGCGGCCATCGATGAACACCATGTCTTGAAACCGCGCCGTTATATCGCCGTGTTCCGGCACGATGTGCAGGGCGTTGCGCGGCACGAGAACCCAGTCTGTCTCCCAAGCCTCTGCAAATGAGGCCCGCGTGCCTGTGGTCAGAACATCGCGCGGCACGATATTGCCCGCGTTCACGAATTTGGCGATGCCGACGGTCTTGGGCTGGGAGAAGATGTCCAAAGGTGCACCGACTTGTTGAATCTGACCGCCTGCCATGACGGCGATCCGGTCGGAGAGGATCTGCGCCTCGCGCCGGTCATGGGTGACGTTGATACAGGTCAGGCCGAACTGTTTGGCCAGTTTGCGGATTTCATGCCCCAGATCGTCGCGCAGGTTTGAATCGAGGCTGGCGAGTGGTTCGTCGAGCAGGATGACCTTGGGCGACAGTGCGAGCGCACGGGCAATCCCGACACGCTGACGTTGGCCGCCGGACAGTTGGCGAGGATATTTTCCCGCATGGGCCGACATTTGCACTTGCCCCAGAACTTCCGCCACGCGTGGAGCAATATCGTCTTTGGCCCAGCCATAGCTGCGCAGAGGAAAGGCGATGTTTTCGTCAATGGTAAGATGCGGCCACAGCGCATGGTCCTGAAAGACGAAGCCGAACTGACGCGCTTGGGTGGGGACAAACCGGCTGTGCGCGGGCTCATCCAGAGCCGTGCCGTTATAGGTAAGGCGCCCCGAGTCTGCGTGCTCCAGCCCTGCGATGATCCGCAGCAAGGTGGATTTCCCACAGCCGGATTCGCCCAGAAGGGTGACAAATTCCCCCTCCATGATCTCCAGATCAATGCCTTTCAAAATCTCGGTCTGTCCAAAGCGTTTACGCAGGTTCTGAATATGGATCACGGGTCACTGACCTTTCTCTGATCGGAAACGGTTGAGGGCATGGCCCAGAGCAATGAAGCTGCCGGAAATCGTAACCGAGACAATGCTCATTGCCATGGCTGTATTGACAGAGCCTTGGTCGAATTGGTGGAAGACAAAGGTGGAGACGGTCTCGAACCCCGGCGGTGTCAGGAGCAACGAGGTCACAAGCTCGCGCGAGGCGATGGAAAACACGATAAAGCCGGAGGCCACCGAGACGCCGAGCAGGGCCGGACCGTTGACGCGCAAGATCACGCCCAGATCACTGGCGCCATAGACCACGGCGGCGTCCTGCATCGACATGGGCAGTTGGCGCAGGGTGCTGGTGATCATACGCACCGGATAGGGCAGCATGATGCAGGTATAGGCCAGAAGCATCACCCACCATGTGTTGTAAGGCGTCCAAGGCCAGAACGCCTGATTCCAGACAAGGATCAATCCGACAGCTACGGTCATAGCGGGGATGGCATTGGGCAGGGTCAGTAGAAAATCCAGAGGCCCCGAGAGCACCGTGCGCCATCTGACGATGAAGAACGCCGCCAGAATACCGATGCTCACGGTGACAAGCGCGGTGACACTCGCCAGATGAAGGCTTGTGCCGATTGCGCCGAGGGCTTCTTCATGGGTGGTGAACAGTTCGATAAAGGCTTTGAAGCTCAGATTGGACCGGACCAGCCCGCCGGACATGCGCTCCATCATCGCGCTGAGCAGGATGGACAGAAGTGGTAGCGCGACGGCGACAAAGGCGAGTATGCCAAGGGCGATGTGACTTGCCACAGTGCTCAGCGGGCCAAGTTGTGACCGGTGCGAAGGGTTTTGCACCTCGTCCACGGATGTGGCGACCCTTTGTGTCAGGCGCAAGTGCAGATAATAGGCGCAAAGGGCGATGGCGATGAGGATCAGCGACAGCACAGACGCGCCGGGCAGGTCAATCGGCCAATCGCTGAGTTTTTCGTGAATATAGGTCACGACAAAATCGATGCCGACCCGCCGGCCGAGAATTTCGGCGGTGCCGAATTCTTCGACGGTCATGATGAAGACCAGAAGATTGCTCGATACAATGGCGGCGCCCACAAGTGGCAAGACGATGCGAAAAAGGCGGCGCAGGGGATTGGCGCCGAAGACGCGCGCCACGTCGTCATATCGCTGCCCGACGATCTGCAAGGCACTGGAGGTCGTGAAATAGACAATCGGGAAGAGGTTGAGCGCCATGACCATGACGATGCCGAAAAAGCTGTAGAGCACGGCGCTAAGGTTGAAACCGAGGATTTGTTCGACGAAACCGTTGCGCTGGCCCAGCTGGATCCATGCAAAAGCGCCGGTAAAGGGCGGGATCAGGAAGGGCACAAGGAACAAAACATCCCAGACCGCGCCGCGCCGCCCGAGCCGGACGCGCAACAGGGCGGCAGAGACAGCCAGCAGGGTCGAGAGCGCGCAAACGCAAAGCGCGAGCGAGACAGAATTGAACACGGCTTGCACAAGGCGCGGATCATCAAGATGCGGTGCGAGGTTGCTGAGGGCGCCGACAAAGGACAGGGCATTCAGTTTCGGGAAAATGGCAAAAAGAATGATCGCCAGAATGGGCAGGGCGACGATGACAAAGGCCAGCCCCATCGTGGCAAGGAAAAGGGAGGCGCGTATTGCGCCTCCTGTCGTTTTATGTGCCGAGGCAGGCGTCATCACTCAACAGCCGCTTTGAAAGCCGCGATGGTGTCTTCGGACTCGGCTGCCGCTTTGACGTAATCGAAATCGATCAGCGAAAGCTCGTCCCAACCGGCGCGTTTGGAGGAGATGTCGGTGCGCGCAGGCAGGATCATGCGATCGGCAACCAGTGCCTGACCTTCGTCGGAGAGAACAAAGTCCATGAACTGCTTGGCTTCATCGGCTTGGTCGGTGGTGGCGGGGATCATGATCGGACGCGGGGCCAGAACAGTGCCGCTTTCGGGGTAGACCACTTCAATGGCTTCCCCTTTGGCTTTCTGACCGAGGGCGATGTAGTCCACGGCACCGAACACAACGCCGCGCGCGCCGGAAAGAACGGGGTTCAGGGCCGCTGCGTTCGCGCCGGGGACGATCATGCCGTTGTCTTTCAGTGCGCCCATCAGCGACCATGCCGCATCGGCGTCCTGACTTGCCAGACCTTGCACCAGAGACAGCGCCGCACCGGAGGCGGAGGGATCGGGCATGGTCACCATGTCTTTGTAAGCCTCATCAGTCAGATCGGACCATTCGGCCGGAGCGGGCAGACCCAGCGAGGTGTTGTAGACCATCGCAATCGCGGCGGCACCCTGAGCAACATAGTCTTCGGTTTTCAGCGACGCTGGCACCGTGTCGGCGTTGGGCGAGGTGTAAGGCAGCAATTCTCCCGCATCACTGAGGGTGATGGCATGGCCCCATGAGGCGGAGATCAGCACATCGGCCTGAGGGTTGGCTTTTTCGGCTTCGTAGCGGGCCATCACCTTACCGGAGGTGGACTGGAACAGGTTGACCGTGATGCCGGTCTTGGCGGTAAAGGCTTCTGCCAGAGCAGCAGACAGGGGTTTCGGGCCTGCGCTATAGACGGTCAGGTCGTCGGCAGAGGCGGCGGCTGCGGCCATCATGACAATGGCGGATGTCGCGATCTTTTTGAACATGGGTAGGCTCCTTCGAGAGGGAAATGAGAGGAAACAGGTCTCGGCTCGTTGCGCCTTTGCTATGCGAAACGCCCCCGTGTCTCGCAATATCAGGCATCAGGGAATTCGGCGTGGATCGTCCCGAAAATCGGGACAGAGAGCGTTTCCAATACCACCGGAATGTAACAGGGGTTTGAAGAAGTCTGAGGAAATGCAGGAGTTTTACGCGATTCTATTCATTGAACCGCACAGCTTTGTGTGCGTTCCGAAGAGGGAGCGCACGCGCGCCTGTGCCGATTTTTGTGACAGTTTTGTGATGGTGGCCGTGCACGCGCGGAGAGGTCCGCCGCAAGGCGCGAAGCCAGGCCGCAGATGTGGCGAATGGCGCGGCGCGTTCAGACAGATACCGAAAAACGCTCCGGCTCAGACCTCGGGATGAAGCAGCTCGTCTATATCGATCCCGCGCTTTTCGGCGCTTTCTTTGAGTGCTTGTTGCAGGGCCGTGCTGCGCTCCAGAAGGCGGCGGAATTTCTGTTCGTTGAGCCGCAAAAGTGTGGTGGGCGCGATGGTGCGGACATCGGCGCGGCGGGCTTTGTTGCGTGTCATGGCCATAAGCCCGAACATATCTCCGCGCCCGAGCCGCCATGTTTGCGCGGCCCTTTGAAGTTCAACCGCACCGGAGGCGATAAAATAGACGCTTTTGTCGGCGCTGTTCTTGCGCAGGATGATCTCTCCGGCCTTGGCGTAGCGGGTCTGGAAGGCGCGGGCGAGGGTCTTGATCTCGGCGTCATCCATTTCGGAAAAGAGCGGGAATTGCCGCACCAGTTCGATCCGCTGCAAGGCGATGTCGAGCGTGGGGCGTGCCTCGTCTTTTGCGCGTTTCTCTGCGAGATCCTGCATCAGCTTGGTAAAAACCTCGGCCCCGATCATCCCGTCTTCGCGCATGGCGGTATATTCCTGCTCCTCAAGGCGCAGCGTGGTGCGGCGGATAAACCGGCGTTCCAGTTTTTCGGCATAACCGGGGTATTGCAGGCGCAGCCCTTCAAAGGCGGTTTCCATTGTCTCCACCCGTCGCGCCAGCATCTCGCGCAGCAACTCGGCAATGCGTCGCCCGTGAATCCGGCGGATACGACCGCTGATGAACCGGTCCATGTCACGCAGAACCAGTCTTTGGGACAGGAGCAGTTCGAACCGGTCTGCGGTCATACGTGCGAGCGGGCCCGAAATCTGCAAGCGATTGTGCAGGAAGTCCGCCACGCGAAAGCCGGGGCCGTAGGCAATGCTGCGTTTTGCGGCTCTTTGGTAGCCGTTGCGGCCTCCGACGCGGGCGTTTTCGATGAGTTGATCGGCATCGCTCAGCAGTTGTTCGGCCATGCGTGCGGAGATCGTTTTTTCGCGCAGACGTAGCAAAATCGTGTCGCGCTCGTGACCGGCCAGCGCGATCAGGCCGAGCGTGACGCGGTCTTTGTCCAGAATGTCGGCCCCGTCTTCGGTGGACTGGATGGCCTTTTCAAGACGCCCGCCAAACCGTTTGGCCTCCGCGCGCACAATGTCCTGACTCAGGTCGTAATTGCTTGTGATCTCGGCAACTTTCTCGCGCACGGTCTGGAGCGAGACTGCGACAACCTGACGGGAGAGTGCTTCGTCAATCGGTGAGAGCTGATCCAAACCGAGCTTCTTGATGACCCAGCGCAGGGTTGTCCCTTGCACGACCAGCGTGAACAGGGTGAAGCCGGTGGCAAGGATGCCGACGAGACGCTGGATGTCGTCGGGGACGCGCAGGCTTTCGGTCACGGCCAGCGCAAGCGCCAGCGTCACAGCACCACGCAGCCCGCCCCAGAGCATGGCCACGCGGTAGGGGCGTTCGACCACGGGGGAGAGTTTCAGGAAGGACAGCAGCGGCAGCAGACCATAGAGGATCAGGGCGCGGGCGACGACGGCGGCAAGCACCACCACGCCGATCAGGGTGATGTCCGAGAGCCGCACTTCTTCGAGCAGGCGCGGGATCAGCAGGGCGGCAAGAATAAAGATCAACGCACCCGCCCAATGCGCCAGAATGTTCCAGAGTTCGCGCAGATTGGCCCATGACTGCGGCGGTAGCCGTCCGGGGGCGGTGAGGTTGAGGGTCAGCCCTGCTGCGACCACCGCAATCACACCGGAGGCTCCGACGCTTTGTTCCGCTCCGATATAGACGAGATAGGGCAGGGCGACGGAGATCGAGAGTTGTGCTAGTTCGTGATTGGCAAAGATCGCCATAAGCCAGACCGCAACCCGCGCCAGAATCCAGCCAGTCAGCGCGCCGCCGACGATCAGGACGGGAAACTGGGCAAGGGCATCTGACAGTTTCGGGTCGGGCTGACCCAGTGTTACAAAGCCCATGAAGAGGCCGAAAAGGGCGATGGCGGCGGCGTCGTTGAGGAGGCTTTCGCCTTCGATGATGCGGGCGAGGCGGCGCGGGGCGGAGACGGAGCGGAAGATCGAGACCACCGCCGAAGGGTCTGTGGTGGAGACAATCGCGCCGATCAGCAGACAGGCCGCCAGTGGCATGGAACTGACCATCGACAGCGCATAGCCGACGCTCAAGGTGGCCACGACCACCGCGACGATGGCAAGCATCAGAATGGGCACCCAGTCGTCGATCATCCGGCGCAGGTTCATCCCCAGCGTGGCCTGAAACAGCAGGGTCGGCAGGAAGACGTAGAGAAAGACGTTGGAGCGGATCGGCAGGGCTAAAATCGCTTCTGCAACGGGGTTTAGCGCATCTGTGAGGTCCGTGCGCAGAAAGAAAATCGCCCCCATACCGATCAGAATCCCCAAGGCCGCGAGGATCACACTGAAGGGCAGACGCAAGCGCACGGCGAGGGGTTCGGCAAGACCGATGACAAGAAAAAGCGCAGAGATAATGGCGGTGATGAGAACGATATCCATAGAATCTGAATAGCAGATTGAGCGCCGTGTGCATGTGAAAAATCCGGCAGTTTCACATCTGTGAAGACAGTTTTTTCGCAGACCTCCCGATGCCGGTTGCACAGCCTTGAAGCGGGCCTGAAGGACGGTCTGATTTGTGTCGGCTTCGCGTCGGACACGTGTCGGGCATTTTGTCGGGTGCGGGAGCGATCCGGGACGGCGGGCAGAGATCGAAATCCGCACCTCAGACCCGCCCCAGAGCACCCATACCGCGCGGGATGTGAACATAGGATATGAACACAGCAAAAAGGGCGCGCCATGACGGCACGCCCAGAGATCATAAAGCTCGCATCACGGATGAGCCGCAGCGCGTGGCCGGCCCTCTCGTGGAACCGCTCAGCTGTCCACAAAGTTGCTGGGATAGAGCGCACGCATCGACGGTTCGTCGCCAGGGGTCTTGAAGGTCTCGCCCTCCGCGATCTTGTAGGCTTTTTCCACGGCAGGGCGCGCGTTGATGGCATCGAACCAGCGTGCGACCTCGGGGAAACGGGCCAGCCCTTCGCCGCCCAGAACGCGCGGTGCACGGATGGCCCAGCCCCATGCGGAAATATCCGCGATGGAATAGCTGTCGCCCACAATAAAGTCGCGGCCTTTCAGATGGTCGTTGAGCACCTGATAATGGCGCTCGGTTTCGCGCATGTAGCGGTTCTTGGCATAGGGCAGGTCTTCGGGGGCCATGTGGTGGAAATGCACGCACTGGCCGGAGAAGGGGCCAAGGCCGGTGCCGATGAACATCAGCCACGAAAGCAATTCGCCGCGCAACTCGGGGGCCACGCCGAATTGGCCGGTCTTGTCGGCCAGATAGAGCAGGATCGCGGTGCTGTCGAAGACGCGCACACCGTCATCCTCGATGGCGGGCACCTTGCCATTCGGGTTGATCGCGCGGAACTCCGGCGTGTGCTGCTCGCCTTTGGCGGTGTCCACCGGCACCAGCTCGTAGGGCAGGCCGGTTTCCGCCAGATAGAGCGCGATTTTCAGCGGGTTCGGCGTCGGGTGGTAATAGAATTTCAACATGATGTGTCCTGTGCGTGAGAGATTATGCCTTGCCTTCGGGCGCAAGCTTGTCTTGGGTTTTCAGATCGAAATCCGAGGCGTCGTGGCGCTCGTGCAGTTGTTCGTTCAGGGGGCCAAAGGTCCGGTTGACGATGCGGCCACGCTGGACGGCGGGACGCGCAAGGATGTCTTCGGCCCAGCGGCGCAGATGCGTGTAGCTTTCCACATCGAGAAACTCGCCCGCGTTATAGGCATTGCCCAGCACGAGATTGCCATACCACGGCCATGTGAGCATATCCGCGATGGTGTAGTCATCGCCGCCCAGATAGCGGTGCTCGGCCAGTTCGCGGTCCAGCACATCCATCTGGCGCTTTACTTCCATCGTGAACCGGTTGATCGGATATTCGAATTTCTCCGGCGCATAGGCGTAGAAATGGCCGAAACCGCCGCCAAGATAGGGCGCGGACCCTTGCAGCCAGAACGCCCAGTTCATCACTTCGGTGCGATGCGCGAGGTCTTCGGGCAGGAACGCGCCGAATTTCTCCGCCAGATACAACAGGATCGAGCCGCTCTCGAACACGCGAATCCCCGTGTCACGGTCAAACATGGCGGGAATTTTCGAATTCGGGTTCACGTCCACGAAACCGGTGGAGAACTGGTCACCCTCGCCAATGCGGATCAGGTGGGCGTCATATTCTGCACCGGATTTGCCAAGGGCGAGAAGCTCCTCAAGCATGATCGTGACCTTCTGGCCGTTGGGCGTGCCCAGAGAATAGAGCTGGATCGGATGTTTGCCGACGGGCAGGTCCTTGTCATGGGTGGCACCTGAGATGGGGCGGTTGATCTTGGCCCAGTCGCCGCCGCTCTCGGCGTCCCATGTCCAGACTTTCGGGGGGATATATTCGGCCATATCTGTTGTCCTTATCTTGACTTTATGTGTCTTGGCGCAGGGCTTCGATCTCGCGGGCGAAATCCTCGGCCAGTGCGGTGATGTCTTCGGGATCGGTGCCCAGATGCAGCTCGAAGCGGATCGCGGAGATCGAGGCCTGAAACCGGCGCGCGAGCCGTGCGCAATCGGCGTCAGGGGCCAGTTCGCCCTCGGCCTTGGCGCGTTCGAATGCGGCGGTGAATGCCTCGCGGATACGTTCCAGATAGGCTTTGGTCCGTGCCGCGATTTCGGGGTCTGTGTTGGTGGTGTCCACCAGCGTCTTGGTCAACATGCAGACCTGACGGGCGTGGTCCTGTGGCGGCATTTTTGCAAAGCCGCGCAGGTGGTCGGCCAGCCCTGTGAGCGCGGAAGGGGCCTTTTCCATGAGGTCCTGAAAACGGGTCAGCGAGCGGTCGAAGTAGCGGTCGAGTGAGAGCAGGTAGAGATTTTCCTTGCTGGAGAATGCCGCATAGATGCTGCCCGGTTTCATCTCCAGCGCGGATTCGAGATCCTTGAGCGAGGTGGCGTGATAGCCTTTTTGCCAGAAGACCTGCATGGCGGCTTCCAGGGCGGTGTCACGTTGATATTGGGTCGGGCGGCTCATGGTCTGTCTCTTCATGCAAACGGGGTGATGAAGGGACGATATGGGGTCTTGAGTGATTGTTCAAATAATATTTGAGTGATCGTTCAAGTTATCGCTTGCCGTTCTTCTTTGCCAATGTCTTTGGCCATTGTCTTGGGCAGCCGCGCCTCTGTTGGGGAGGCGCGGCCTGTGGGTTGTATCAGGGGGCGGATTTGTCCTCGGTCTCGATCGTGGGTATATCCGTACGGGATTCCTTTTCACCGCCTCGCAGCAGGTCTACAGCGCGGTCGGCGGCGTCCTGAAACGGTTCAAAGACGGTATCGGCACCGGCTTGCAGCAGGTCCTGCGTGTCTTGCGTGGCGTGTGATGTGGTGGCGATGCGGCCTTGGAAACCGGCGGCGCGCACCAGTTGCAACAGGGTGCGGCGGCTGTCTTCGTAGCTTAGCCCTCTGGGGTGGATCGGGATGGTGGAGACCACCCATCCGGCCCGTTGCATCGGCAGTTCCGCGATAAATTCGGGGTCGGTGGCGTCTCCGAATTCCGCGTCCATCCCGAGATCACGCCAGCGGCGCACGGCATAGGGGTTGAAATCGACGCCCAGCACCGCGATCCCGTGTTTTTTCAGGCGCAGACCGATGGCGGTGCCGAACCGCCCGAGGCCGAAGATGATGATGGCATAGCTGTGCTGGCTATGGGCGCCGGTCTCGCTCGGCTCGCGCGGGGTGCCCTTGCGCTCGAATATGCCGATCAGCGGTTCGCAGGCGGCGTAGAGCTTGTGGGAATAGGTGATCATATAGGTCGACATGGCGATGGTGACGAGGCCGACGAGCGTGACCAGCCCCAAGGCGTCCTCCTGCACATGGCCCAAGGAGACGCCCATAGCGACGAAGATCAGGGAGAACTCGCTGATTTGCGCCACGGTGAGACCGGCGAGAAAGCCTGTGCGTTTGCGGTAGCCCATCGCGCCCATGATGGCGAGCACGATCAGCGGGTTGCCGATCAGCACGAAGAGCGACAACAGGATGGCGCCCAACACATGCGCGCCCAGCAGCGACAGGTCCAGCGTGGAGCCGAGCGCGATGAAGAAGAACAACAGCAGGAAATCCCGCAACGGGGCGAGCCGCGCGGCGATGGTTTCGCGGTAGGGGGTGGAGGCCAGCGAGATCCCCGCCAGCAGACCGCCGACTTCCTTGCCCAGCCCCGTGAAATCGCTGATCGCGGCAAAGATGGCGGCCTGTGCGATGGCAAAGATCACCAGAAGCTCCGGCGCGCGGGCCAGTTGCTCGGTCAGCGGATTGGCGACATAGCGCACAAACAGGACCACCAGCGCCACCAGAGCGATGCCGGAGGCCAGCACCGCCAGCACCGATCCGCCGCCATGACCGCCCGCCTCGCTGCCGATGCCGATGGCGGAGAGCACAATCATCGCCAGCACCACGACCAGATCCTGCACAATCAGAAAGCCCAAGGCGATCTGCCCGTGCAGCGAGTCGATCTCGCGCTTGTCCGAGAGCAGCTTCACAATGATGATGGTGGAGGAAAAGGTGAGCGCCACCGCGATATAGAGGCTGGTGACATGGCCCAGCCCCAGCAGAAGACAGATCAGATAGCCGAAAACCGACGTAAAGGCGACCTGTCCGAGACCGGTCAAAAGCGACACCGCCCCCAGAGAGCGGATGAGCTTCACATCAAGTTTGATGCCGACCAGAAACAGCAACACCGCAATCCCCAGTTCGGAAAGCAGGAGGATCTGTTCGCTCGACTGGACCACATCCAGCACGGAAGGACCGGCGATCAGACCGACCGCGATGAAACTGACGATGAGCGGCTGTCTCAGAAGCAGGCCGAAAAAACCGATCACGGCCGCCATAACAAGAAGAATGGAAACTTCGCCGAAGGTGGATTGAGCAATGAGGTCCATCAAGAGTGTGTCGCCTTGAAATATCAGGTGGAAGGAAAAACTGTGTGCCCAGAGACCAGCCTTTTGTGCCGCGCCTGTTTGCGCCGGAACGGGATCGCTTCCGAACCTGCATCGCCAAGCCGGCTCAGCCCCGATACGGGCAGGGCGCAGGTCGGACATCTCTCGGTCCGCAAAGGCATTTTGACAATCGTGTCCGGTCGCATAAAGGCTGTGTCTTCGGGTCTGGTTGAAAGGGGTCCAACCAATATAGGGACAGAATTCGGATTGGAAATAGACACCCCGCGCGGGCGGTGAAATCGATGCGGTTTTTCGTGTCTTTTTGCAGTAGAAAATTGCTGTAGAAAATTACTGTAGCAAAGGCGCGACCCGTAGAGAGGTCACGCCTTGTTTTACCGGTTTCGGCCCTGTGTTATGCCTGTTCGGGCCATGCGCTGAAGGGTTGTTTTTCCAGTTGCATCGTGCCGTCTTCGGCTTTGGAGATGTTGATCCATGCCTCCCAGTTCTCCGTGTCCATTTCCGTATAATCCAGACGGTAATGGCTGCACCGGCTTTCGGTGCGCATGAGCGAGGCGCGCAGTTTCATTTCCGCGCTCAGGATCATGTTGCGGGTCTCGTGGGCCAGTCGCAGTTCGTGCATATTGGCCGCGCGCAGCATCGGGGCGTGGTGGTCGCGCAACTCCTCGATATAGGCAAGTGCGGCCTGCATCATGCTCTGTTTTTTGACGTAGAGCACGAAATTGGGGATCATCACGCCCTGAAGCGTTTGTGTGACCCATGCCGGACCGTAGCCCGCCTCGCGTTTGAGCGGGGCGAGGATCTCGTCGGTGATGGTGGCAAGCGTCTCGGCGGGGATCTCCACAAGCGGATGTGCGGCGGCGTATTCGGCGGCGGCTTCGCCTGCGATGGCGCCTTGCACGGCGGAGCCTGCCAGAGAGGAGCCGATCTGGGTGTAGATGCCGCCGGACATATGGCTGCCCAAGGCGTCACCGGCGGCATAAAGTCCCGCGACATTGGAGGCGCAGCGGTCATCGACGGGGACGAGCCCTTCGGATTTGTGAATGGCCATGCCCGCAGAGGCCCCGCCCAATGCAAAGCCGCGCTGGGTTCCGCCGCCGGGAGGTCCGCCCTCCGGTCCGCCATCTGGTCCACCACCCGGACCACCGGGAGGCGGACCGCCCGCAGGACCGCCCGACGGACCGTCGTGTGAGCCGCCGCCGGGAGGTGGCCCGCCAGCAGGTCCGCCTTCGCCCCCCGCCGGAGGGCCGGAGCGTTGAAACTCGCTCGGGGTGACAGGGCCGCCCTCGACCATGGTCTGTTCCGCATCGGGCGGGGTGCCCGGTCCCATGTTGATCGGGTTGCCCTGCATATAGGCCTGATAGTTCACGTCGACGCCCAGATCGTGATGCACCTCGACGGAATTCATGCTCGGCGTCAGTTCGAACATATCGCCCCAGCCGTCATAGCAGGCGGCGGGGTTGACGGAGCGGCCGGTGTGTCCGTCGTTCCATTCCTTGCCGGTGATCTTCGCGCCGATCTCATAGGCCATGATGCTGCCGTCATGGGTGAGGTCGCAGACGGGGAACCCGCTGGGTTTGAACCCGCCCGCGCCGGTGCACAGCACGATGGATTTGGCGGCGATGGTCACGGTTTTCTCGGCATCCAGCAGGAAACCGGCGGCACCGGCGATGCGCCCGTCTTCCTTGATGAGGCGGGTGATCATCAGCCGTTCGACAATCGGGATGTTGCGGGCCTCCAGCGGCACCATAAAGGGGCGGTGCGCCAGTGTGGTGTCGAAGAATCCCCAGTCCTGCAACTCCTTGGCCCGCGCCAGAGAGTTTTCGGCAAGCTGGCGGGTGTAGACGGGGTTGTTGGTGCGATAGGCCGAGCGTGAGACTTTTTCGACAAATTCGTCGATGCTCAGGGTTTCCTTGTCGGGGTCATAGGCGAAATAGCCCTTGGCAAAGGGTGTCAGGCCGGAGGAGCCGACGCGGCCCTTGGAGGCGATCATCACCTTGGCCCCTGCGTCATGGGCTTTCACGGCGGCAAACAGCCCCGCCATCCCGCCGCCGATCACGAGGACATCGGTCTGGTAGGTGGTGTTGGTCAGGGTGGTGACGTCGATCTCGACATCGTTCTGCGCCCATCCGGCAAGGCCCATGGAGCTTAGGCCCGCCACGGCACCGCCCATGGCCATAAAGCTGCGGCGGGTCGGGGAGGTGAGGGGATTGGTGGTTTTCTCGGTCATTGGGCTGGTCATTGGGGATGTGCCTCCGCCTTATGGAATTTTGCGCCGATGGATTTGCCGACTGATGCGAACGGGATGCGGTCCGGATAGAGCCGTGCCAGAAGGACAAGGCCCAAGGCGAGTGCGGCGCAGAAGTAGATCGCCAGTCCGAGGCTCATGTGTCGTCCGAGCATGATCACATGGAACAGGGCGGGCAGGATGAAACCCAGCACCAGCACCGCATGAAGCCCGCGCCAGCCGCGATATTTCTTGCGCATCTTGCGCATGACCTTGCGGCGGAAAAACGCGGTGATCCCGACCGCCACCAGCACCAGCCACGCGAGAATGCCGCTGAGGATGCCGATGTTGGAGAATTGCGTGAGCATGGTGACAAAGGCGGTCCACGGCTCGACCCCGCCTTCAAAATAGCGCGGGACGACGATGAGATAGGGATGCGCGAGGATCACGACGATTGCGGTGTAGGCGAGGTATTTATGCAGTTTTTGCACCAATGCGGGTTTGAATTCCTGCGTCACCGGCGTGTTGCCCCGCGTCAGATAGAATTGCGCGATGAGCAGGGAGAAAGCGACAAGCGTCAGAAGCGACAGCGCGTCCTTGAAAGCGGAGCGGAAAGGCGCGTCGCTGAGCATGTAGAAAAAGACCGGCACACCGATGGCGGCGACAAGGCCGGTCACGATGAGGGCGAAAGCTTTGCGGGACATGGACCTACCCCCAGGAGACGATGACGGGGATGGATTTCTCCGGCGACATCTCGATGGCGTCGACAGGGCAATACATCCGGCAGAGGTGACAGATCTGGCAATCGGCGGGGTAGGTGATCTTGGCCTTGCCGTTCTCCATCCGGATCACGTCGCAAGGACAGGATTTCACACATTCCTCGCAGCCGATACAGCCGTGAATGCTTTTAATTGTCATTGGCTACTCCGTTTGCTCGTGAGGGGCTTAAAAAAGAAACGAACCGGTGTAAAAATTCCGTCGGTCACGAAAAATTCATTGAAATTTGCGACGGAAACGATCTGTTCATTCGATAAATATTGAAACCTGCTTTAACCAGTTCGAGAAATCGGCCTCTCACAACGGACCCCAAAATGCGCACAGTCACAGCTATCACTGCCTCAGCCATCATTCTCGGAGGCGCGTATGTTCTGACCTTCGGTGTGCCCGCGCCCCTTCAGGGTGTGCTCGGATCGGAAGACGCCCGTGTCACCGGACCGGCGGGGGCAGGAGGGGCCGGACCGCGGCAGCGCGGCGGGGCGACCACGGTGATCGCACAGCCTTTGGCCCTGCAACCCTATGAGGATGTGATCCGCGCCGTGGGCAGTGCGCGGGCGCTGCATCGGGCGAATGTGACCACGGAATCCGCGGGCGAGGTGGTCGCCACCTATCTGGGCGCCAACCGTCTGGTCGAGGCCGGAGATGTCTTGCTCGAACTGGACCCGCGCGCCCAGCAGCTTGCGCTGGATCTGGCGCGGGCCAATCTCAAACAGGCGCAGCAAACAGTAGACCGCTACGAACAGCTGCGTGCCAATGGCAACCTTACCTTGACCGAAGTGGCCCTGTCGGAGGCGCAGATCGCGCAGGAACAGGCCAAGATCGAGGTCGAGATCGCGCAGGTCGCGCTGGAGGATCGGACGGTGCGCGCGCCGATCTCGGGGCGGTTGGGGCTCAGCGAGGTCGAGGTGGGCGATATTCTGTCGAGCAACGAGGAGATCGTCTCCATCGACGATCTGAGCGCCTTGCTCGTCCAGTTCGAACTGCCCGAACGCGCCATCGGCCTGTTGCAGAAGGACACAACCATCCTCGCCAGCACACCAAGCTTTACCGGCAAGGTGTTTGAAGCCGAGATCGAAAGTTTCGACAGCCGTCTCGACAGTGTCACGCGCTCCATCACCGTGCGGGCGCAGATCGACAATTCCGACGGGCTGCTCTGGTCCGGCATGACTTTTTCCGTGCGGCTGATCCACGAGAGCGAACCTCTGCCCGCGCTGCCCGCCACGGCGATCACATGGTCGCGTGCAGGCTCGAACATCTGGATCGAGGAAGACGGCAAGGCCAAAGCAGTCCCCGTGGTGATCCTGCACCGGCGCAATGAAACAGTCTGGATCGACACCGATCTGGAACCCGGCACAATGGTGATCACCGAAGGCGCGCAAAAGCTGCGCGAAGGGGGCGCTGTGGAAATTCTTGGCGCTGTGGTCGAGGGGGCCTTGTCCCAGTCTGACGCCGAAAACAAAGCCGAGGTGCCGTCGTGACAAAGACTCCGCAAGAGCCGACGCCCGCACCCGAAACCGACGCCGCCGCGCAAGAGCCTGCGCAGGTAGAGCGTGCCGGTCTGGCCAATCTTTTCATTTCACGTCCGATTTTCGCCATCGTGATCAACCTTCTGGTGCTGATCGCGGGGCTGGCGGCGCTCAACTCTGTCGATGTGCGCGAGATGCCGGATGTGGACCGTCCGGTGCTCTCCGTGCGCACAAGCTATGACGGCGCGGTGCCGGAGACCGTGGACCGTGAGGTGACACAGGTGCTTGAAGAGGCGCTGAGTGCCTTGGATGGCGTGTCCTATATCGAGAGCACCTCGTCGAGCGAAAGCAGCCGGATCACCATTGATCTGTCCGATGGCACCGATATTGACGTGGCCGCCAACGAGGCGCGCGAGATCGTGTCGGAAACCGTGCGTCAATTGCCCGATGACATTGACGACCCGACCGTGACCAAATCCGACACCAACGGCGATGCGATCATCCGGCTTGCGGTTCTGGGCGATGTGCCCTTGGCGGAACTCACGCAGATTGCGGAGACCACGGTCTATGACCGGCTGTCGCTGATCGACGGGATTGCGGAGATCAACATTCGCGGCGACCGGTCCAACGAATTTCGCGTTCTGGTCAATATGCCCTCGCTGTTGAGCCGTGGCCTGACCATGTTCGACGTCTCCGACGCGCTGGAAGCGCTGCGTGACGACACGCCTCTGGGTTCTCTGGACACCTCGTCGCAAAGCCTGTCGCTGCGCGTGGGCAACGAGGAGGTGACACCGGAGATCATCGGCAACCTGCCGATCAACGCCTATACGCGGGTCAATGACGTGGCCTTTGTCCAATACGGGCCGGAAGAGCGCGACACCTCTGCGCGGGTGAATGGCAAAACCGCCATCGGCATCGACATCACGCGCCAGTCTGTCGGCAACACGCTCACGATCTCCAAGGATGTGCGCGCGGCGGTGGCGGAACTGGCCGGAGACATGCCCGAAGGGGTGGAGCTATTGATCACCTCGGATGACGGGGTGTTTATCGAAAGCTCGATCAACGAGGTGGTCAATTCCATCGGTCTGGCCACGCTGATCGTGGTGTTTGTGATCTTTGCCTTCCTGCGCTCCGTGCGTGCCACGCTGATCCCCGCTCTGACCATTCCGGTGGCGCTGGTGGGGACGATTGCGGCGATCTGGATCACCGGCTTTTCGGTCAACACCATCAGCCTTCTGGCCTTGGTTCTGGCGACGGGGATGGTGGTGGATGACGCCATCGTGGTGATCGAGAACATCGTGCGCAAACGCAAGGAGGGCATGGGGCCCTTCGCGGCGGCTGCGGCGGGCACGAACGAGGTGTTCTTTGCGGTGATCTCGACCACGGCCACGCTGGCGGCGGTGTTTATCCCGATTTCCTTCCTGCCCGGACAGGCGGGCGGCGTGTTCAGCGAATTCGGCTTTGTGCTGGCTTTCGCGGTGACGCTGTCCTCGATCACGGCGCTGACGCTCGCGCCGGTTCTGGCGGCCTTTCTCGATCCGGGCAAGGCCGAAGGCGTTCTGGACGAGGATGAGGCGGACAAGCGCCCCTCATGGGCCATGCGGGCCTTTGACACGGTTATGGACCGCGCCATACGCGCGCCGCTTGTCGTGATTTCGATTGCGGGCGCTATGGTGATCATTGCGCTGGGCTCGGCCAGCACCCTGTCGTCGAGCATCACGCCCGCGGAAGATCGCGGTTTCTTCCTGATCTTTGCCCGCGGGGCCAGCGATTCCACCGTCGATTATGTCGAGGAGCAGGTGCTTGAAATCGAGGATATTCTCGAACCTTACCGCGCCTCGGGCGAGGTGGATGCGGTGCAGAGCATCATTGGCATCGGCAATGGCAATGCGCTTGTGATCGTGCGACTGGCGGACTGGAACGACCGCGCCCGCAGCCAGCAGGAGATCGCCGCCGAGTTGAGCCGCTCTGTCTCGCGTGTGCCGGGGATTCAGGCCTCGGTCCGCTCGACCAACAGTCTCAACATTCGCGGCGCGGGGCGGGGGCTGACCTTTGCGGTGACAGGCAACAATATCGAAGAGATGACCGCCGCAGCCGAAGAGCTTGTCGCGGCCATGTCCGCCGACGAGATGTTCCTCAATCCGCAACTGTCGGATGATGCGGTCTCCGCCGAGATGGAAGTGGTGATTGACGACCAGATGGCGGGGGCCTTCGGGTTGAGCAAATCCGAGATCACCGGTCTGGTCAGCGCGATGGTGCAAGGGATTGTGCCTGTGTCGGTCTTCATCGACGACACCGAAGTGGATGTGAACCTGATGTCCGGCGGTGCGCCGATTGATGATCCTACGGATATTGAATCGATCTATCTGCAACTGGACAATGGCGAATTCGTGCCGCTTTCGGCGGCGGCGAAGCTGGAAATGTCGGTGAGCCAGTCCACTGTGAGCCGTCAGGCCGGTGCGCTTGCGGTCAGTGTGCAGGCCAACCTTGGCGAAGGGGTCAGTCTCGGAGAAGCCGCCAGCCGTGCGCAGGAGCTGGCGTCCGAGGTGCTGCCCGACGACATGGGCATCGTGCTGACCGGCGAGGCGGCGAGCCTGAGCAGCAGCCAGCACGCCATGTATATGGTCTTTGCCGTGGCGGGGATTGTCGTGTTGCTGGTGCTGGCGGCGCAGTTCGAAAGCCTGACAAGCGCGGTGGTGATCATGCTCACCGTGCCCTTCGGGATTGCGGCGGCACTGATGGCAATCAAGCTCAGCGGCGGCTCGCTCAACTATTACAGCCAGATCGGCCTTGTGATGCTGATCGGTGTGATGGCCAAGAACGGGATTCTCATCGTCGAATTTGCCAACCAGCTGCGCGAGGCGGGCCAAGACATCGACACGGCCATCCGCAACGCGCTGCGGCTGCGTATCCGGCCCGTGATGATGACCATGATCTCTACGGTCTTCGGCGGGCTGCCCTTGGTGCTGACCTCCGGTGCCGGTGCCGAGGCACGGATTGCCGTGGGCTGGGTGATCGTCGGCGGGCTGGGCTTTGCCACCGTTTTTACCCTGTTCCTCACGCCAGTGTTCTACCGTCTTCTGGCGGGCTATGGCGGGCTTCCCGGTGGGGCGAAGAAACGTCTGCATCTGGAACGCGGCGCGTTTTTCGGCGCGGCGAAAGGTGCGGCCTCCGGTAATGCTTGACACAGCGGGGTTTGGGGGTGCCCCCCGAGCCCTTTTGCTACGGGCGCTATGGCGATGGTGTTTGCCATGGATTTGCGGTAACTTGGGCGGGTTCGGACCTTATCCGTTTGTGCCGTGATGGCGTGATCCTCACGCGCACGGGCAGGAACACAGGCAGGATATTTGACAGGATCGTGGAATAGTTTGCTTCGCTTTTGTCACTTGGTATAAGGCCGTTCGATCAAAGGATGCGAAAACCATGGCTGGCAAGAAAAAAACAGGAGCGACATCGGGGCGCGGTGCGCGCGATTTGCGTGTGAAGGTGAAGTCTGCGCGCGGGCGCAAACTCAGCTCGACGCTATGGTTGGAGCGGCAGTTGAACGACCCCTATGTGAAACGCGCGCGCGAAGAGGGCTACCGTGGCCGTGCGGCGTTCAAGATTCAGGAAATCGACGACAAGTTCCGCTTTCTCGTGCCCGGTGCGCGGGTGGTCGATCTGGGCTGTGCCCCTGGCGGCTGGTGTCAGGTGGCGGTGAAGCGGGTCAACTCGCTGGGCGAGAAGTCCGGCAAGAAGATCGGCACCATTCTGGGCGTCGATCTGCAAGAGGTCGAACCGATCCCCGGCACGGAAATCCATCAGCTTGATTTCATGGAAGACGGCGCGGACGATCAGGTCAAGGAATGGCTGGGCGGCGAGGCGGATGTGGTCATGTCGGACATGGCTGCGGCCTCGTCAGGCCACAAACAGACCGACCACCTGCGGATCATGGCGCTGTGCGAAGCGGCCGCCTATCTGGCCTTTGACGTGCTCTCGCCGGGCGGCACGTTTGTCGCCAAGGTTCTCGCGGGCGGGGCCGAGGGCGATTTGCAGAAATTGCTGAAACAGAAATTCCAGAAGGTGCAGCATTTCAAGCCGCCTTCATCGCGTTCCGACAGTTCCGAGAAATTCGTCGTGGCGACAGGGTTCCGTGGATAATTCCGTGCTGCGGCTCAAGGCCGGATCGCTTGATCTGGCGTTTGATCCGGCGGTGGGCAATATCCGGCAGTTCTCGGTTGCGGGGCGCGGGATTTTGCATCGCGCCCATTGGGTCGGCACGGAGCAGGCACAGGCCGCAGGCAGCGTCATTGACGCCCATCTGGCGGGGGATTTCCTCGCAGCGCCTTTCGGGGCCTCCGATCTGGTGAATGATCCGCCCCATGGCTGGAGCGCCAATTCGCCGTGGGCCTTGCAGTCGCACAACCAGAGCGCAACGGATGCGCAGATGGTGTTGACGCTGGAGCGCCCTGTGATGGGGGCGCAAATCACCAAAGAGATCACGCTGCGCGCCGCCCATCCGGTGCTGTATCAGCGCCACAGGATTGCGGGCGGGACAGGCGGACTGACCTTTGCGCATCACCCGATGATCCGCGTCTCCGGCGGCGATCACATTGCGGTCTCCCCGAAACGGGCGGCGCTGACGCCGGAGGAGCCGCTGGAACCGGCGCATCTTCTGGCCTGTCCTGCGCGCAGCACGGAGTTGACGCGATTTCCGAGCAAGGACGGGCAAGCTATTGATTTGTCATATTATCCGCAGAGTGTAGGTCACGAGGATTTCGTCACGCTTGTAGAGAGTGACACGGAGGGTCTCGGCTGGACCGCTGTGTCGCGGGCGCGTGACGGCGACATTGTGATCTTTGTGAAAGACAGCCGTGTGATGCCGGTCACGATGTTCTGGATGTCGAATGGCGGACGGGGCTATGCGCCTTGGGACGGGCGGCATGTCGGTGTGTTGGGCGTCGAGGACGGTTGTGCTGCGGGGGCTGCCGGCCATCGCGCGGCCCTTGGTGATAATGCCGTGGCGCGTGAAGGCGTGGCGACGGCGTTGACGCTTGGCGCGGGTGTGGAGCATGTCCTGCGCCACGCAATCGCTGTGATCGCGCAGCCGGAGGGCTGGCGCGGGGTGGCGGATATTCGCTTTGAAGATGATCGGATGCGGATCATCGGGCAGGGCGGCGAGGTGCTTTTCTTGCCCTTCGAGACCGCCTTTTTCGCGTCCTGAATTTTGCGCCCTGAAGTATCCTGAGACTGTCCAAGCTGAGGGGCGGGGTGTCGGGGGACTTTCGCTGGTGACGGGCAACCCTTTGGCGTGGTGCGGCTTTCGCATTTTTCGCGGGGCTCAGGTCAATCGCGACAGGATTTTGCTTTCTGATCCAGATCAACGTCACGGAACCGCGAGGTTTTGTAAACCTGCCGCGTAACTTTGTGCCACTGTTTGTCCTGACGGAGACCACCTGCCATGCGTCTGACGATGAGAACCAACCTCGCCATGCGCGTGCTGATGGCCTGTGCCGTGAACGACGGGCGGATGGTCCGCCGTGCGGGCATTGCCAAGGTGGTCAATGCGTCGGAAAACCATCTGGCGCAGGTGGTGCATCTTCTGGCGAGCGAGGGTTATATCGTGACCACGCGCGGACGTGCGGGCGGGATCGTTCTGGCGCACCGGCCCGAAGCAATCTCCATCGGTGAGGTGTTCCGGCATTTCGAGGCCCATGTGCCCTTTGCCGAATGTTTCGCGGAGACGGAGAACACCTGCCCGTTGAAAGAGACCTGCCGCCTGAGAGTGGCGCTTCATGCCGCTGTGGAGGCATTCTATGGCGTGCTGGACGATCTGACGCTGGCCGATCTGGTGGCGGACAATGGCGGGCTTGAGGCGCTGTTGCACATGCCGGACCCCGACATGATGTTTCCGAAAGCGGGTTGTGCGGCGGGGCGGCTCAACTGAGCGTGCGGATCAACGTCTGGCCTTGCGCAGATGGGGCTGGTCCGGCTCTTTGAGCGCAAGGATCGCCAGCGCGGAGAGGCCGAGGCAGATCGGCACGGTGGAAAGCGCCACCGCGTGTTCATTGCCGGACAGGTCTAAAAGCCAGCCCACGAGAGGCTGGAACACCAAGGCCGCGCCGATCCCGACCATGTTGACGAAGGCGGTGACCGTGCCCACCGTGCTCTGGTCCTGACCTTCTTTCGCCATGGCATAGGTGAGCATCTGTGCGCCGCAGAACATGCCGCCGAGAAACAGCGCCGCCGAGAGGGCTAGCATATCGCTGCTGCCGCCGAGGATCACCCAGCCCCATGCGAGCATTCCCGCCACGGAGCCTGCGAAAATGATCCATTTGCGGTGTCCCAACGCATCCGAGACCGCGCCCCAGAGCACCGACCCCAGCGCCATGCCCCAGAACACCATGGAGACGGCGGTTTCGGAAGCCACGGCTGAGAGGGCGTGATCGGCCACCAGTTCTTCGTTGCCCCACAGCCCGCCATAGACATTGATCGGCATGTAGATGAGCGCGCTTACAAGCGACAAAAGCCAGACCTGCGGGCTTTTGACGATCTGTTTGAGCGGGCCGATCGGATTCGGGTGGGTGTCCGTGTCTCCCGCCGACGGGGCGTCGCGGTAGAACAGCAGCGCGAGAAGGAACAGCACCGCACCGAAGGCGCCGATGGTGAGAAAGGCGGGGCGCCAGCCGATGTGATGGGTGAGTGCGGTGAGCCAGACCACCCCGACCGCCGTGCCCAGCATCCCGACCGCATTCACAAGGCCGGAGAGCATGGCAAAGCGTTGCGGGGCGAACCAGTGGTTGACCACATAGAGCGCACCGACAAAGGCAAAAGAGGCCCCGAAGCCTGTCATCACACGCGCGATTGCGGCGATGGCCAGATTGGGCGCAAGCCCTGTCAGGGCCGTGCCTCCGGCGCAGAGCGCAATCGCCGGCACGACAAAGCGCCGCGCGCCCCAGCGGTCGAGCAACAGGCCGACCACGATCTGCATCGGTGCATAGACCCAGAAAAACAGCGAGGAATACACGCCCAGACCGGCGCTTGTGAGGCCGAGGTCATCGGAGATCAGGCTGGTCGCGGTCGATGGGGCGATGCGAGAGATGAATTCGAACAGGAAAAACAGCGCCGCCAGCGTGAAGGCGAGCGGGCCGGTCCATTGTTTCATGCCGTGTTTCATGCCGTGAGGTCTTGTGTCGCGGGGCCTGTCCTGCATGGGGGCTTTCTGCTGTGTTTTACGGTTGCGCGTGTCGGGCTTTGTCCTTGGACCATTCGCTCAGGCAGCACAAGAGGGGCGGGAGGAGAGTGTAGAGGCTCAGAACTCCACGCCTTTCTGGGCTTTGACACCCTCCTTGAACGGATGTTTCAGCAGAGTCATCTCGGTCACCAGATCGGCCGCTTCGATCAGCTCCGGCTTGGCATTGCGCCCCGTCAGGCAGACATGGGTCATGGGTGGTTTCTGGGTCAGCAGGAAATCCACCACCTCGTCAATGTCGAGATAGTCATAGCGCAGCGCGATGTTGATTTCGTCGAGTAGGACGAAGGAGATGGCGGGATCAAGGATTTGTTCCTTGGCAATGCGCCAGCCGTTTTGCGCCGCTGCCACATCGCGTTCGCGGTCCTGGGTTTCCCATGTGAACCCTTCGCCCGAGACAAAAAACCGCACCTCGTCGGGGAATCGTTCACGCAGGAATCTGCGCTCGCCGGTTTCCCAGTTGCCTTTGATAAACTGTACCACGGCGGCGGGCATGCCGTGGCTGATGCAGCGCATGATCATGCCGAAACCGGAGGAGGATTTGCCCTTGCCCGCGCCGGTATGCACCATGATGAGGCCCTTTTCCTCGGTCTTTGTGGCCATCATCCTGTCGCGGGCCGCTTTGATCTTGCGCATCTTTTCATTGTGGCGGGCGGTGAGGGCATCGGTCATGGGAAGCGGCCTTTTCTTGACAAGTCGGGAATTTGTCTGGCATCTGGCATCATGCTGGTGCCTGTGTAAACAGGTGAAAAGGGAATGCCGCGCCGAATGAGGCCAAGGCAGCCGCCCCCGCGACCGTGACCGGAGAGGCTTGCGCACCACTGACCCATCGGGGTTGGGAAGGGCGCAGGACCGACAATCGGGTAAGCCGATTGAAATCCGCAAGCCGGGAGACCTGCCAGCGTGAACCGAATGTTACCGGACGGGGTGTGCCGGGTGACGGGTCATGCCTCCGGCCTGTGCCGCTTGCAAAACCTGCGCCCCCTTCCTCCCGTGTCCGGCCCTGAATGCTGTAAACCCCGTGGGAGGGACGCGATGACGATGCAAAAGCCCGAGACGCAAAGGCGGCTCTGTGATCCGCTTGGTCAGTGTGATGCGCTGTGTGAGCTGTGGAGCGACCTGTCGCGCGGGCGGTGCCGTCATGGCTGACACCGAACTTCTGGTCTGTGTGAAATGCCGCAAAGGGCAGCAGGGCGCAGACGACATACGCCCCGGCCAGCGCCTCTTTAACACCCTGTCGCGCCATGCGCTGCCTGAAGGGCTGCGGCTGCGGGCGGTGGAATGTCTTCAGAACTGCAACGCGGGCTGCTCCGTGGTGCTGCGCGGGGGCAACCGCTGGACCTATGTCTATGGCGGGCTGGATGCCGAGAGTGATGCGCCGATGCTCCTTGACGGGGCGGCGCGCTATCACGCGACTGTGGACGGGTTGATCCCGTGGCGCGAACGCCCCGACCATTTCAAACGCAACTGCGTGGCCCGTGTGCCGCCGCTTGATTTTCCGGATGTAACCTCAGAGGCCGAGACATGACCGAACTTGCAAAACTGCCCGTCACAGTAATCACCGGATTTCTTGGCGCGGGCAAGACCACGCTGATCCGTGAATTGATGCAGAACCCCGGCGGCAAGCGCCTTGCGGTGGTGGTCAATGAATTCGGGGATGTGGGTGTGGATGGCGAAATCCTCAAAAGCTGTGCCATCCCCGACTGTCCGGCGGAGAATATCATGGAACTGTCCAACGGCTGTATCTGTTGCACTGTGGCCGATGATTTCATCCCGACCATCGAGGCGCTTATGGCGCTGGAGCCGCGCCCTGATCACATCCTGATCGAAACCAGCGGTCTGGCCCTGCCCAAGCCGCTGCTCAAGGCCTTCGACTGGCCGGATATTCGCTCCAAAATCACTGTGGACGGGGTGATTGCGCTGGCCGATGCCGAAGCTGTGGCCGCAGGGCGGTTTGCGCCCGATGTCGCCGCCGTCGATGCCCAGCGTCAGGCCGATGACAGTATCGATCACGAAACGCCGCTCTCCGAAGTTTTCGAGGACCAGATCTCCTGCGCCGATATCGTGCTTTTAACCAAGCCCGATCTGGCAGGGCTGGAGGGCGTGGCCAAGGCCAAGGCGGTGATCGCCAGCGAGGCGCCGCGCCCTGTGCCGGTGATCGAAGTGGCCGAAGGGGCGGTTGATCCGCGTGTCATTCTGGGGCTGGAGGCCGCTGCTGAAGACGATATGGATGCGCGGCCCAGCCACCACGACGATCACGGCGAGCACGAGCATGACGATTTCGACAGTATCGTGGTCGATCTGCCGGAACTGAGCGATCCGCAAACACTGGTGCGTGCCATCGAAACACTGGCCAAGGCGCATAACATCCTGCGTGTCAAAGGCTATGCCGCTGTGGCGAGCAAGCCGATGCGGCTTCTGGTGCAGGCTGTGGGCGCGCGTGTGCGTCATCAGTTCGACCGTCCTTGGGCGGCAGATGAGGCGCGGCAGGGGCGTCTGGTGGTGATTGCGGAACATGACGACATCGACAGGGAGGTGATCGAAGCCGCCGTTGGTGCTGTGCCGCAGTCAGTCGGGTAAGAGCCGCGCCATGCATGTCATCTTTCGTGAAAGTCACGGGTTGGAGGAAGGCGACACGCCGATGGATCTGGGGCAGACGCCCGCAGATCTTGTGGTGCTGTCCTATTCCGACAGCGACCTCGGGGCTTTCGCGCAGGCATGGCGGCAAGGCGGGGGGTGCACGGAGTTGCCTTCGCTGCGGCTGGCCAATCTGGTGGCGCTGCGCCATCCCCTGTCGGTGGATACCTATGTGGAGCAAACCCTGACGGGGGCCAAGGCCATCCTCGTGCGCCTGATCGGAGGTGTGTCCTACTGGTCCTACGGGGTGCAGCATCTGCGTGCTCTGGCACAGGAAAAGGGCATGGCTCTGGCGTTCCTGCCCGCAGACGGGCGCGTTGATCCGCAACTGGACACGGCATCGACCCTGCCGCTGCCGGTGCTGCGGCGTCTGGCGCATCTGTGCGATACGGGCGGCGCGGTGGCGGCAAAGGCGGCTCTGGAGGAACTGGCCCGTGCGGCGGGGCTGTTCTCTGTGCCGGAGACGGGGCCTGTTTCGGAGACGGTCACGGGGCTTGTCACGGGGGCAGAGACCTTGCCCGCCACAGGCGCATGGTCGCCGGAGCGCGGGGTGTATGATCCGTTGGATTTGCCACCCGCGTCCGGCCCGCGGATTGTGCTGAGCTTTTACCGTTCCTACCTTGTGGCCGCAGATACGGCCCCGATCGAGGCTTTGTTGCGTGCGTTTGCGGCGCGGGGCTATGAGTGCATCGCGCTTTTTGCGCCTTCGCTTAAAGCCGCAGGTGCCGCAGACTGGCTGCGGGCGCGTATCCGCCATCTGGCCCCCGATGCGATCGTGAACGCCACCGCCTTTTCGGGGCGCGGGGCAGGTGGCGCTGACGGGGAGGAAAGCGCCTCTCCGCTGGACGTGGGCGGGGTGCCTGTGTTTCAGGTCGCGCTCTCTACCGCACGGCGCAAGGCATGGGCAGACTCCGAGCGCGGCCTGTCTGCGGGTGATCTGGCGATGCATGTGGTGTTGCCGGAAGTGGACGGGCGGCTCATGGGGGGCGTGGTCTCATTCAAAGAGCCGGAGCGGCGTGATCCGGAGCTGCAATATGCCCGCTTTGCCCACAGGCCGGAGCCGGAGCGCATCGCGGCGGTGGTGGCTCGTGTTGATGGCTGGCTCAAGCTGGCGCGCTGTGCTGTCTTTGAGCGCCGCGTTGCGCTGATCCTGTCGACCTATCCGGGCAAGGACTGGAACATGGGTCATGCGGTAGGGCTGGATGCACCGGCCTCGGCCCTTGCCATGCTGGAAGACCTCAAAGATGCGGGCTATGACGTGAGCCAAGCGCCGGAAGACCTGACGCAGGCGCTGGGTGCGCGGTCTGTGTCTTTCTCCTTGGCGGACTACCATGCGGCACTGGCGCGTTTGCCGGAGAGGCTGCAAGAGGCGCTGGAGGCGACGTGGGGTGCGCCGGAGACGGATGCCGCGTGCCGTGACGGGGCCTTTCATTTCGCCGCCATCCGCCTCGGCAAACAGTGGATTGCGCTACAGCCGGAACGGGGAAGCGCAGAGCAGGCACGGGCGGAGGAGTATCACGACCTCTCGCGCACCCCGCGTCACGCCTATGTGGCCTTTTACCTCTGGCTGCAAAGCCGGTGCGATGCGCTGGTCCATATCGGTGCCCATGGCACGCTGGAATGGCTGCCGGGGAAATCCGTGGCGCTGTCCAGGGACTGCTGGCCGGAGGCGCTGACGGGGGCCTTGCCGGTGATCTACCCGTTTATTGTCAACGATCCGGGAGAGGCGGCACAGGCCAAGCGCCGGATCGGGGCGCTCACACTGGGACATATCCCGCCACCGCTGAAACAAAGCGGCACGCCGGAGCGCCTGTCGCATCTTGAGGCCTTGCTGGACGAGTTTTCCAATGCCGACGGGTTGGACCCGCGCCGCCGTGACCGGTTGCAGGGCGATATTCTGGGAGAGGCACAGGCGCTGGGCCTTGACGGTGATCTGGGCCTGTCCGGTGCACAGTCCTCGGCAGAGGCGATCACGCGGATCGACCGGTTTGTCTGTGACATCAAGGACAGCCAGTTCGGCGCAGGGCTGCATATCTGGGGACGTATGACGCAGGCAGAGGCAACAGAAGCCACGGAAACGGAGGCGGCGTTCGACATTGCGGCCGCTGTGGCGGCAGAGCGGGCCGCGCTTCCGGCTGCCCTCGACGGGCGCAGGATTGCGGCGGGGCCATCCGGCTCTCCCTATCGGGGCCGTGTGGATGTATTGCCCACAGGGCGCAATATGTTCACCACCGACCCGCGTGCCGTGCCGACGCGCTCTGCCTTTGCCCAAGGGGAGCGGTTGGCGGATGAGATGATCCGGCGGCATTTGCAGGACGAAGGTGACTGGCCGCGCGGGGTGATCGTCGATCTATGGGGCTCGGCCACCATGCGCACCGCAGGCGAGGAGTTTGCCATGGCGCTGGCGCTCTTGGGGGTGAAGCCGGTCTGGGACAAAGGTTCCGAACGGGTCTCCGGTATCGAAGTTGTGCCGCTGGCCGAAATGGACCGCCCGCGTATAGATGCCACCCTGCGGGTCTCCGGCCTGTTCCGCGATGTCTTTCCCACGCTCACAGCGATTTATGCGCAGGCGGTGCGGGTGCTGTCCGCGCGTGACGAGGCCCCCGACATGAACCCGTTTGTGCAAGGCAGGGAGACGGCGCGGGTCTACGGGCCTGCTCCGGGGGACTATGGTCTGGGCATGTCCGCGATGCTGGATGACTATAGCGAGGAGAGCCGCACTGCCGCAGGGCAGGCGTGGATCAAAGCATCCTCTTGGGCTTTGGATGGTGAAGGGGCCATATGCGACGAGGACGGGCTGCGCGCGCGTCTGGAGGGGGCGGATACATTCGTGCATCTTCAGGATCTGCCGGAAACCGATCTGTTGCTGGCCTCGGACTATGCGGCCCATGAGGCGGGGTTTGCTGCGGCCAAGGCACAGGTCGGCGGGGCAGGTGACGGCAAGGCGGCGCTCTGGCATCTTGATAACACCGACCCCGAGAGACCGCGCACACGCAGCCAGAGAGAAGAGATCGCACGGGTGGTTCAGGCTCGTGCCGCCAATCCCGACTGGATCGCGGGGATGCGCGCCCACGGGTTTCGCGGCGCGGCGGAGATCGCGGCGATCTTGGAGCATATGGCTGCCTTCGCCCATTTGTCCGGAACTGTCGGGCCGCATCTCTTTGATCTCTACTATGAGGCCACCTTGAATGATGCGGCGACGCGAGATTTTCTGAAAGAGGCGAATCCGGAGGCTTATGCGGCCATGCGCACACGGTTTCAGGCGCTCATGGAGGCGGGGCTCTGGCAGACTCGGCGCAACTCTGTGCGTGCGGGACTGGAGGCGGAAGAATGACAACACCAGAGGTCAAAGGATGGTGCCCCGGTGCCCACAGGCCGATGATGTCGGGCGACGGGCTTGTGGTGCGTATCCGTCCGCGCTTTGCCCGTTTGACGCCTGCGCAGGTGCTGGGGCTGTGTGATCTGGCGATGCGCTTTGGGACGGGGTTTCTTGATCTGACCAATCGCGCCAACCTACAACTGCGCGGCCTCAAGCCGGAGGATCACGAGGCGGTGTTGCACAGTCTCGGGGCGCTGGATCTGTTGGATGCCGACCCAAAGATTGAGAGCCGCCGCAATATCCTTGTGTCGCCGTTCTGGGAGAGCGGTGATGACACATATGGCCTGACGCAGGCGCTTTTGGCCGCGCTGGGCGAGATGCCGGAGATGCCCGCCAAGGTGGGCTTTGCGGTGGATACGGGCGTGGCGCCGGTGTTGACGGCGGCCCCTGCGGATTTCCGTTTCGAACGCTCGGAACAGGGGTTGATCCTGCGTGCGGACGGGGCGGAAAAGGGCCGCAAGGTGCGCCAAGAGGACGCCATGCCTGCGCTTTTCGAGATGATCGACTGGTTCAACGCCCGACGCGGGCTGGAGCGGCGGCGGATGGCCGCTGTGGTGGCGCAGGAGGCGCTGCCCTCCGCGTGGCAGGCGGTGCCGCCGCGCCCTTCAGCACCTGTGCCTGCCTTGGGGGCGCATCCCCTCGGGGCGCTCTTTGGGGCAGGCTTCGGCCAGATTGATGCGGCGGCGCTCAAAGACAGCCTGCTTGCCAGCGGCGCGGTGGCGCTGCGGGTGACGCCGTGGCGGGCGTTCCTCTTGGAAGGGGCTAAAGCCGGTTTTCAGGCCCCGTTCATCACCACGCAGGATGATTCGCTGCTCAGGGCACGTGCCTGTGCGGGGGCGCCGTCCTGTCCGCAGGCCACGGTCGAGACCCGCGCACTGGCGGCTCAACTGGCGCAAACCCTTTGCGGCGATCCCGCAGGCGGGGTGCATGTGTCGGGATGCGCCAAGGGCTGTGCCCTGCCGCGTGCGGCGGCGGTGACCTTGGTGGGGCGTGACGGCGTGTTCGATCTTGTTCTCAACGGTGCCCCTTGGGACACTCCGGTGCAACGCGGGTTGACCCCCGCCCAATGTAGAGATGTGAAGTATCCAGATGCCCTACAGCTATGAAAAAGACGGCGCGGCGATTTACCGCCAGAGCTTTGCCACCATCCGGTCCGAGGCGGATCTGGCAGGGTTCACGGCGGAGGAAGAACAGATCGCGGTGCGGATGATCCACGCCTCCGGCATGGTGGGGCTTGAGAAACATATCCGGTTTTCTTCCGGCTTCGCTCAGGCCGCCCGCAGTGCGCTGGAGGCCGGTGCGCCGGTGTTATGCGATGCGCGGATGGTGTCCGAAGGGGTCACACGCGCCCGCCTTCCGGCGCAGAACGAGGTGATCTGCACCCTGCAAGACCCGCGTGTGCCGGAGATGGCCCGCGAGATGGGCAACACCCGTTCGGCGGCGGCGCTGGAATTGTGGCGTCCCCGTCTGGCGGGCGCTCTGGTGGCCATCGGCAATGCGCCTACGGCCTTGTTTCATCTGCTCAACATGCTCGAAGACCCCGACTGCCCGCGCCCTGCGGCGATCATCGGCTGTCCGGTGGGCTTTGTCGGCGCGATGGAGAGCAAGGCGGCGCTTTGGGCGGACCAGCCGGTGCCCTGCGCGATTGTCGAGGGCCGTCTGGGCGGCAGCGCGATCACCGTGGCCGCCATCAACGCAATTGCAAGCCGTAAGGAATGAACAGGCAATGACGACGGGAACGATCTACGGCTTGGGGCTTGGCCCCGGTGATCCGGATTTGATGACGGTGCGCGCCGACCGTCTGTTGCGCAAGGCCCGCCATGTGGCCTTTTTCCGCAAGGCCGGACGCAAGGGACAAGCGCGCCAGAGTGTCGAGGGGCTGATCCCCGAAGATGCGGTGGAATATCCGATGGAATATCCGGTGACCACGGAAATTCCCTTTACCGATCCCGAATACAACCGCCTTCTGGCGCAATTCTACGAGACCTGCACCGCGCGGCTGGTGGAGCTTGCGCGTGCGGGCGAGGATGTTGTGGTGTTGTGCGAGGGCGATCCGTTCTTCTACGGCTCTTTCATGCATCTCTACATGCGGCTGCTCGATCAGGTGCCGGTGGAGGTCGTTCCCGCGATCACCGGCATGTCAGCGGCATGGACCGCGACAGGGGCGCCGATCACTTGGGGCGATGATGTGCTGGGCGTATTGATGGGCACGCTGCCCGAAGCGGCGCTGGTCGAAGGGATCAGCCGCTCTGACGCGGTGGTGATCATGAAGATCGGCCGGCATATCGACAAGGTGCGGGCCGCATTGCGCGCCGCCGGTAAATACGAGCAGGCGTGGCTGGTGGAATATGCCTCCATGCCGCAGCAGACGGTGCAGCGTCTGGCCGAGGTGGAGGGCAAGGTCACGCCCTATTTCTCGATCATCATTGTGCATGGCAAAGGGCGGCGGCCATGAGCGGGGTGGCACAGGGCGGCTGGCTCGTCATTGCGGGGCTGGGGCCGGGAGACTGGCGGCTGGTGACGCCGGAGGTGGAGGAGGCTCTGGCCGAAGCCACGGATATCATCGGCTATATCCCCTATGTGGCGCGGGTGCCGGACCGTGCGGGTCTTGTCAAACATGCATCCGACAACCGCGTGGAGATCGACCGTGCGCGCCATGCGCTTGAACTGGCGGCAAAGGGTCGGCGCGTGGTTGTGGTGTCTTCGGGCGATCCCGGTGTCTTCGCAATGGCCTCGGCGGTGTTCGAGGCGTTGGAAGCGGGGCCGGAGGCATGGCGGGCGCTCGATCTGCGCGTCCTGCCGGGGATCACCGCGATGCTGGCTGCAAGCGCCCGCGCCGGTGCGCCCTTGGGCCATGATTTCTGCGCGATCAACCTGAGTGACAATCTCAAACCTTGGGCCCTGATCGAAAAGCGCCTGCGCCTTGCGGTGGAGGGGGATTTTGCGATGGCCTTTTACAACCCGCGCTCGAAATCCCGCCCCGAAGGCTTTGCGCGGACGCTTGAGCTGCTCAATGAGACCTGCGGAGACCGGCGGCCTGTGATCTTTGCCCGTGCCGTGTCCACGCCTGACGAAGAGTTGCGCGTGGTGCCCTTGCCGGAGTGCACCCCCGAAATGGCAGACATGCGCACGGTGGTGATTGTCGGCTCCTCGCGCACCCGTATCATCGCGCGGGACAAGGCGGGTGGTCGCGGCCCGATTGTCTACACGCCAAGATCGGTGCCGGTATGAAGCCAGTCCAGAGCCGCCTCCACATCATAGACCTCGCGCCGCTGCGGCAGGGCGGGACGGTCGATCATCACCACCGGCAGGCCAAGCTGACGCGCGGCGGTGATTTTGGCCACAGCACCCGTGCCGCCCGCATTTTTGGAGACGACCATCTGTATGCCGTGCTCTTGCATCAACCGCGTGTCGGCCTCCACGTCAAAGGGGCCGCGATCGATGATGACGTCTGCATGGGGCAGGGGCAAGGGCCTGTCGGGCGGATCGACGAGGCGCAACAGGTAGTGATGCTGCGGCTGGCGGGCAAACTCCGCCAGATGCATCCGTCCCACCGCCAGCATGACCCGCAGGGGCGGGCGGTCCAGTGCGGCTACAGCGCCCTCCATGTCGGGCACATGCACCCAGTGATCGCCGGACACCGCCTGCCACGGGGCGCGGGTCAGGGCGAGCAGCGGCACGCCGGTCTCTGCGCAGGCGATGATGGCGTGACGGCTCATCTGCGCCGCAAAAGGATGCGTGGCATCAATCACATGGCTGATCTTTTCGGCCACAAGGTAGCTGCGCAGCCCCGCCACCCCGCCAAACCCGCCGCTGCGAACGGGCAGGGCGCTGGCCTTCGGACGTGCGACACGGCCTGCAAGCGACAGGGTGGCGTTCAGCCCGAGCTCGGCCACGCGGGCGCACAGGGCTCTGGCTTCCAGCGTGCCACCCAAAATCAGGAGGTTCATGGTCATGTCTGAGCACCCTTGGCTGACGATCATCGGTCTGGGCGAAGATGGACCGGATGGTCTCTCGCCTGCAAGCCTTGCCGCGCTGGAAGCGGCGGAAATTGTCATGGGACCGCCGCGCCACCTGTCGCTTCTGCCCGATCTCCACGGCGAGACGCGGGTCTGGCCCGTGCCCTTTGCCGATGGGGTGGCGCAATTGCTGGCTTTGCGCGGGCGGCGCGTTGTGGTGCTGGCCTCCGGTGATCCGTTCTGGTTCGGCGCGGGCCGCGTTCTGTCGCGAGAGCTTGCGCCGCAGGAATGGCGGTCCTTTCCGAACCTGTCCTGTTTCGCGCTGGCGGCCAACCGGCTCGGCTGGGCGCTGGAGACTACCTCCTGCCTCGGATGCCACGCCGCACCGATCAGCCGCCTGCGCCCGCATCTTCATGACGGTGCGCGACTGATCGTTACCCTGCGCGACGGGACGGGGCCGGAGGCGCTTGCGGCCTATCTGGGCGCAGAGGGCTTTGCCGAGAGCCGTCTGCATGTGATGGAGGCACTGGGCGGTCCGCGCGAGCATGTCACCTCTTGGACGGCTGCGGAATTGGAAGAGCACGCGGAGACCGAATTCACCGCGCCGCTCTGTGTGGCTGTTGCTGTGGCCGGAGCGGGCAGGGTGATGCCCAAAGCCGGCGGCCTGCCGGATGACTGGTTCGATCATGACGGCCAGATCACCAAACGTCCGGTGCGTGCCCTGACGCTTTCCACCCTCGCGCCGCGCCCGATGGAGCACCTTTGGGATATTGGTGGCGGGTCCGGCTCTGTCGCGATTGAATGGCTTTTGGCCCATCCCATGACCGAGGCCACAACGGTGGAGATCGACCCCGCACGCGCCGCGCGGATCACCCAGAACGCCGCGCGTCTTGGTGTGGATCGTCTGCGGGTAGAGCAGGGCGATGCCTTGGAGGTGATCGACCGGCTCGCCCCGCCGGATGCGGTGTTTGTGGGCGGCGGTCTGACCGAAGCCCTGTTGCAGCGTCTGAGCGAGCGGGCCAAAGGGGCGCGATTGGTGGTCAATGCGGTGACGCTTGAAAGCGAGATGCTGCTCACCCAATGGCAGGCGCGTCTGGGCGGGGACCTGCTCCGGCTGGCCCTGTCCGAGGTCACGCCTTTGGGCCGCAAACGCGGGTGGCGTTCGTCCTATCCCATCGTGCAATGGAGCGTGATGCTATGAGGGACACAGGACGGAGTGCCTCGGAGCGTCCGGCGGGCGTCATCGCAGGGTTCGGGTTTCGCACCGGCGCATCTGTGCAGAGCTTCGAGGATGCTTTGGCGCAGGCAGCACAGGGGCGAGAGGTCACTGCCATCGCTACGCTGTCGGATAAGGCCGCGACGCCCGCGTTTGCGGCCTTTCTTCGCGCCACGGGCCTGCCGCTTTATTGCGTCTCGCAGGAACAGGTTCAGCGGATGGGCACCGCCACACAGAGCACCGCCTCACAGGCCGCGCGCCAGACCGGTAGCGTGGCCGAGGCCGTGGCCCTTGCCGCCGCAGGGCGCGGGGCGCGGCTTTTGGGCGCGCGTGTGGTTTCGCAGGACCGCAGGGCGACCTGTGCGCTGGCTGTGATCGAAGCATCAGAGACCTGTGCACCCGACAAGACAACTTCTGACACAACAATCCCTGACAAGAAAACCTCCAACGCGTTCAATCAAGGAGAGATATCATGACCGTTCATTTCATCGGGGCCGGCCCCGGAGCGCCCGATCTTCTGACCCTGCGCGGGCGCGATCTTATCCATGCCTGCCCCGTCTGTCTCTACGCCGGATCGCTGGTGCCGGAGGCGGTTCTGGCCCATTGTCCCGAAGGCGCGAAAATCGTGAATACCGCGCCGATGGACCTCGACCAGATCATCGCGGAAATCCGAACCGCCCATGCGCTGGGGCTGGACGTGGCGCGGTTGCATTCCGGCGATCTCTCGGTCTGGTCGGCCATGGGCGAGCAAATGCGGCGGCTCAAGGCGCTTGGCATTCCCGTCTCCGTCACCCCCGGCGTGCCGTCCTTTGCGGCGGCTGCGGCGGCTCTGGGCACCGAATTGACCCTGCCCGGTGTGGCGCAATCTGTGGTGCTGACGCGGACCTCGGGGCGGGCCTCATCGATGCCGGAGGGCGAGACGCTTACGAATTTTGCCGCCACGGGGGCGACACTGGCCATTCACCTGTCGGTGCAGAACCTTGCGCGTGTGGTCGAAGAACTGAGCCCCGCCTATGGGGCGGATTGTCCGGTGGCTGTGGTCTATCGGGCAAGCTGGCCTGACGAACAGATCATTCGCGGCACGCTGTCGGATATTGAATCCCGTCTGGGCGCGGAAATTCGGCGCACGGCCCTGATCCTTGTCGGACCGGCGCTGGCGGGCGAAGGCTTTGATGAGAGCTGTCTCTATGCGGTGGATTACGACCGCCGCTACCGTCCGCAAAGCGCCGACAGCCCGTGGTCGGGCTGGACGCCGGAAAAGGCATGACGATGCGCGGGCTTCTGATCTCCGCGCCATCGTCGGGCACAGGCAAGACCACGGTGATGCTGGGGCTGCTGCGTGCATTGGCCGAGGACGGGCTCAAGGTGCAGCCGTTCAAATCCGGCCCCGATTATATCGATCCGGCGTTTCACCGTGCCGCGTCCGGACGGGCGTCCTTCAATCTCGATACATGGGCGATGGATGAGAAGCTGTTGTCCGCGATTTCGGCCGAGGCGGATGGTGCGGATATTTGCGTCGCGGAAGGCTCTATGGGCCTGTTCGACGGGGTTGCCACGCGGGGGAGGACAGGGTTCGGCTCCAGCGCGGAGACGGCGCGGCGTTTTGGCTGGCCTGTGGTGCTTGTGCTTGATGTGGGCGGGCAGGCGCAAAGTGCGGCGGCCACGGCCTTGGGCTTTCGCAGCTATATGCCGGACCTGCCCTTTGCGGGGGTGATCCTCAACCGCGTGGCCTCTGCGCGCCATGAACGGCTGACGCGGCTGGGCATGGACCGTGCGGGCCTGCCGGTTCTGGGCGTTTTGCCTCGGCGCGGTGATCTGACCCTGCCGGAGCGGCATCTGGGGCTTATTCAGGCGGTGGAACATCCTGATCTGGAGGCGGCGATTGCGGGCTATGCGGAGTTTTTGCGCGAACATGTCGATCTGGAGGCGCTGAAAGCGGCAGCGCGAGGGGGAGAGCCGACAGGTGCGCGTCCACCGTTGCCGCGTCCGCCAGCGCAGAGGATCGCACTGGCGCAGGATGCGGCGTTTTCTTTTACCTACCCCCATCTGCTCGAAGGCTGGCGGCGGGCAGGGGCGGAGATCCTGCCGTTTTCTCCACTGGCCGACGAGCCGCCGGATGCGCAGGCCGATCTCATCTGGCTGCCCGGCGGGTATCCGGAGTTGCACGCCGGACGGCTGGCGGCGGCAGAGCGTTTCAAGGCGGGGCTGCGCCAACATGCCGAACGCGGGCCGGTGCATGGCGAATGCGGCGGCTACATGGCGCTGGGGGAGGCGCTGATCGACAAGAGCGGCGTGCGGCACCAGATGGCGGGGCTGTTGGGCTTGGTCACAAGCTATGAGAAACGCAAGTTCCATTTGGGCTACCGGCGGGCGGTGCTGAGTTCCTCGATGCCGGGACAGGCGGCGGGACAGGCTCTGCGCGGCCATGAGTTCCACTATTCGACCATCCTGAGCCAGCCCGACGCCCCTCTGGCCGAGGTGTTTGATGCGGATGGCGCCCCCGTGCCTGAGACCGGATCGAAACGCGGCGCGGTTACAGGCACGTTCTTTCACCTGATCGCAGCGGAGGAGGACAGCGCATGACCGAGCTTTGGTTGATCGGCATCGGGACGGGCAATCCCGACCATGTGACGCTTGAAGGGCAAAAGGCACTTCGGGACGCGGCCACGGTGCTGATCCCGCGCAAGGGGGCGGGCAAGGAAGATCTGGCCCATCTGCGCCTTGATATTCTCGTGGCTTCAAAGACGCAGGCACGGGTGGTCTATGTCGACATGCCCGAACGGGATGACAGCCTGCCGTATCAGACCCGCGTGGCGCTTTGGCATGACGAGATCGCCCGACGCTGGCAGGTGGCGCTTGAGGCGGTGCCAGAGGGGCCTGTCGCGCTTCTGGTCTGGGGTGATCCGGGCCTCTATGACAGCACCTTGCGGATTGCCGCTCGTCTTGATCCCGCGCCAAAGCTGCGCGTCGTTCCGGGGATCACCGCGCTTCAGGCGCTCACCGCCGCCCATGCGATCCCGTTCAATACGGTAAACGGCGCGGTGACGGTGACCACAGGGCGCAGGCTGCGCGATCACGGCTGGCCCGAGGGGGCGCAAACGGTGATCGTGATGCTGGACGGCGCGTGCAGTTTCCAGAGCCTTGATCCGACAGGTCTGCATATCTGGTGGGGGGCCTTTCTGGGCATGGCGGATCAGGTGCTCGACAGCGGCGCTTTGGCAGAGGCCGGACCGCGCATCGTGGAGCGCCGCGCAAATGCCCGCGCACGTCACGGCTGGATCATGGATACCTATTTGCTACGGCGGGACGCATAGCGACTTTGAAGCTTGGTCTGCGGAGAATTTCTAAATCCATTTTGATTCAAGGTGTTGCGGCGCATTCCTCAATTTATTGAGAGTGTGAATTGTTCGGGCCTCTGTGTTCCCCATGCGATGTTTTGCGCCTTTTTGCTAAAATATCGATATTTATTGACATGAGTTAAATATATCGCCAAAAGTGAGGAAAATTAAGAAAGGAACACGCATGAAACTTTTGGTTGGGACAGTGAACGGCACAACATCGGTCTATCGCGTGGACGGGGAGCAAGCGCTGAACCTGACCGAGGCGCTGGATGGCGTTGGCAGCGATTTGTCGGGATTGATTGCGTGCGACGCCCTGTGTAACGCGGCGCGAAAATTGTCGACAGGGGATGCGACGGTTCCTGTGGCTGACATTACGCCGGAACTTCCGGTCGAACGCCCCGACAAGATCCTGTGTCTTGGGCTGAACTATATCGAGCATATCAAGGAAGGTGGCTACGACATCCCCGATTATCCGGCGATGTTCATGCGCACGCGCCAGTCTGTTATGGCGGCTGGAGCGGCTTTGGTGCGTCCGGGCTGTTCGGAGACACTGGATTACGAAGCGGAACTGATGATTGTGATCGGAAAGGGCGGGCGGCATATCAGCGAAGCCGATGCGCTGGATCACGTCTTTGGCTACACGGTATTCAATGACGGGTCCGTGCGCGAATACCAGCGCAAGACGCATCAATGGACGCCGGGCAAGAATTTCGACCAGACCGGTGCCATCGGCCCCTATGTGGTCACGCCCGAAGACCTGCCCGAAGGGGCTAAGGGGCTCAAGATCGAGAGCCGTGTCGGGGCGGAGATTTTGCAACGGTCCAACACGTCCAACATGATCTGGGGTGTGGCGCAGACCATCGCGATCATGTCCGAATTTACCACGCTTGAGGCGGGAGACCTGATTGCCATGGGCACGCCGCCGGGGGTGGGGCATGCGAAGAAACCGGACCCGCGCTGGCTGCGTCCGGGAGAGGTGGTCGAGATCGAGATCGAAAAAATCGGCATCTGTGCCAGCCCGATTGTCGATGAGGCGGATTTGCCCGCAGCGGGGTAAGACCTTTCCTCTTTGCACGATGACTGTTGCGAGGGGGCAAAAACAAAAAGCGTAAGAGGAGACGCTTTGAAAACGCGACCGCATCCGGAGGAGGTTCGGGTGTGGCTCAACGCAAAACGCGCTGTCCCTGACGGTGCGTTCCATGTCTTTCTGGGAGGAAAATCATGACGAAAACAACATCAGCACTCACGGCAGCACTGGCTGCCCTGACCCTTGGCACGGCCACGGCTCCGGCAATGGCAGCGAATGTGGACGGGCCGTCGGTATTTTGGAAAATCTCGATGTATGGGAACCCCCGCGCTTTGACGTCGGGGATGGAGGCGCTGGCGGAGAAAGTGGCCGAAGAGACGGATGGCAAGTTCCAGATCCGTATTTTCTACGCCGAACAGCTTGGACCTGCGCGGGAAAATCTGGATGGGCTTAAGCTCAACGCTTTCGAGGGCGCGGGGATTTGCAATTTCTACCACCCCGGAAAAAATCCGGCATGGATGGTGTTTTCCCTGCCGTTCCTGCCTGTGCCCAATCCGCAGGCCGACCGATATATCCGCGAGCGCATGTTCGAGCATCCCGCCATTGTGGCCGATATGGAGAAGTGGAATGCGATCCCCTATGTCTCCGGTCTTTTGCCGCAATTCGAGATGATGGGCAAAGGCGAGCCGCCGCGCAGTCTGGAAGACTGGAAAGGGCTACAGGTGCGCGCGGGCGGCGGTCTGGGCGATGCGATGGAACTTCTGGGCGCGACGAAGCAAACCCTCTCGGCGGGTGAGACCCTCACAGCGTTCCAGAACGGCACGGTTGATGTCGCGGCCTTCCCATACACCTATGCGCATGTTGCCTTCAAAATCAACGAAGAGGCGGATTGGTATACGTCGAACATGTCACCGGGAAGCGCGGAATGTGGCTGGGTGCTCAACAAGACCGCTTTCGAGGCGTTGCCGGATCAATACAAGGCGCTGATCTGGGACAACCGCTCTCTGGTGCTGGACAAGCAACAGGAAGCCTATGCCGCGCAGGATGAAAAGAACATCGCGATGTTCCAGCAGACCCTGACCGAAGTCCGATATGACGAGGCGGCGCTGGAGGCCTTCCGCGAGATTGCGGGCAAGCCGGTCTGGGACAAATGGGTCGCGGACAATCCGGAGTTTGATGCGCAAGGCGTTCTGGATGCATTCCTCGGCTATGCCGAAGAAGCCACCAACCCGTAATCCCGTCCATGCTTTCCGGCAGGCGGCGCTCGTAAGGGTGCCGTCGCCGCCCAAAGGGAATTGAACCATGCCCCAAGATATGCCCGCGCGCGGCATTGTTGCCCGTGCCGATCGGTTGTTGTCCCCGGTCGAGGATGCAACAAACATGATTGCCGCGCTTTTCGTATTTGCGCTGATGTGTCTCGGCATTGCGCAGATTGTATTGCGCACGATTTTTGACACGCCTTTGACCGGCTATGTGGACCTTGTTGAACTGTCCATGGCGGGGATGGCCTTTCTCGGTGCGGCTTACACCCAGAGGATGGGGGCGCATATCCGGATGGAGCTTTTGTTGGGCACGCTGCGCGGGCGGGCCTTATGGGGCGCCGAGATTATCGGGGCGCTTCTGGGCATGGCCATTATCGCTGTGCTGATCTGGTATAGCGGGGAGCATTTCTGGCGCTCCTATCAGCTTGGCGATACCACGATGGATGCGGAATTTCCGGTCTGGCCCTCGAAGCTTCTGGTGCCCGTGGCCTTCGCCCTCTGGTTCCTGCGGCTCTCTATCCAGTTGGCAGGCTCCATTCGTCTCTTTGTCGATCCGACCCGCGCTCCGGAAGGGGTGTGCGTTATGAAACATGCTGCAGATGTCGCACGGGAAGAGGCCGTTTTGCCCGGTACGGAGGAGACATAACATGTTGATCGGACTCGGATTTCAACACCCGTTGGCCGTTGGGCTTATCGGTGTCGCCCTGCTGATTTTCCTCGTGGCGCTTGGCGTGCGTGTGGTGTTCGCCGCCGCGCTGGTCGGGCTGTTGGGACTGGTCGAACTGATCGGCTGGGGACCGGCTGCCGGTGTGATCGGGATCGTGCCTCACGCCAAATCCTCCACCTATGCGCTCTCGGTCCTGCCGATGTTTATCTTTATCGGCTTTGTCGCATTTCACGCGGGCATGACATCGCAACTGTTTTCCGCCGCGCGCAAATGGCTCGGGTGGTTGCCCGGCGGCTTGGCCGTGGCCACCGTTTTCGCCACGGCAGGTTTCGCCGCCGTTTCCGGCGCGTCCACGGCCACATCGGCGGTCTTTGCACGCACGGCCATTCCCGAGATGCTGGAGCATGGCTATAGTAAACGGCTGGCGGCGGGCGTGGTTGCGGCAGGAGGCACGCTGGCCACCCTGATCCCGCCGTCGGCCATTCTGGTCATCTATGCGATCATCGTCGAAGAATCCGTCGGGCGGCTTTTGCTGGCAGGGTTTTTGCCGGGTCTGGTCTCCGCGCTTGTCTACGCCGCGATCATCATCATCTGGGCCATGCTCAAGCCGGAACAGGCCCCTTCCGTTCCCATCGAGGAGCGCCCCGGCTGGGGAGAGCGTATCGCAGCACTTCCGCCGCTTTTGCCGATTATGGCCGTGGTCTTCATCATCGTCTCGGCGATCTATCAAGGCTGGGCCACACCGACCGAGGCGGGCTCTCTGGGCGCGGGGATCATCTTTGCCGTGGCTTTGCTGCGCGGGACGGGGATCAAGCCGATTGTGGACAGTCTCATGGAGACGGCCAAGCTCACCGTGATGATCTTTTCGCTGATTTGGGGCGTGACCATCTTTGTGCGTTTTCTGGGATTTTCCGGCCTTGCGGAAGCCTTCACCCAGCTTGTGGTTTCCATTGATGCACCGCCTATGGTGATCATTGTCTGCATCCTTCTGGCCTATGCGGTGCTTGGCATGTTCATGGATGCAATCGGGATGCTTCTGCTCACCTTGCCTGTGGTCTATCCGGCGGTGATTGCATTGGGATTTGACTCGATCTGGTTCGGGATCATCGTGGTGAAAATGGCGGAAATCTGTCTTGTGACCCCACCGATCGGATTGAACTGTTTCGTGGTGGCGGCGGTCAGGCCGGATATATCCCTACCGGATGTGTTTCGCGGTGTGACATGGTTCTTTGTGGCAGATGTCATCACCATTATCGTGCTGCTGATCTTCCCCGAGATCGTCACATGGCTTCCTGACATGATGAATTAACTGGAAAGGCAATCGCTATGAAACTCGCCTCGTCTTTGACCCTCTCTACGGCTGAAACCATTGTCGATGCAGTGCTCGACATCGGCAGGCGCGAGCAGATGAAGCCTCTGACCGTTGTTGTTCTGGACAGTGGCGGGCGGATGGTCTGTATGAAAATGTCGGATGGCTGCGGTTTGCTGCGGTTCGATATTGCCTTGGGCAAGGCCTATGGCGCGCTTGGTATGGGATTTTCCAGCCGCACTATCCGCGACTACCTGTCGGCGCGTCCGACCTTTCAGACCGCCATTTCGGCGGCCGCAGACGGCCGGTTTATTCCGGTGCCCGGCGGTGTTCTCATCGAAGATGATGCAGGTATGGTGATCGGGGCCGTGGGGGTGAGCGGTGATGCGTCGGATCGCGACGAATATTGCGCCATCCATGCCATCCGCGCGGCAGGTCTGACCTCTGATCCCGCAGAAGAATCGCCCGATTGGCGCGCTGCATCGCTTTCCGACAAGCACTAAGGCGCTGTCTCCAAGTCCCGATCCGCAGATCTACGGGCTGCGTAGGGGTATTCGTCAAAACCAAGGCCCGATGCAATGCGCGTCGGGCTTTTGCGGTTTGTGAAAACTGTCCGGTTTGGCGCGGCTTTTATTCACCTGTTTGTGACGAAGAAAAGAAATAAAATCGATATTATTTGTTGTGGTAAATAAATATCGTTGTTAATCTTTTGGCAGGGAGGAACTACAATGCGTAATCTTTTGAAAACTGTTTGCCTGGCAGCGGTGGTCGGCTCGGTGAGTGTCGCGGCCAATGCAGAGGAATACCGGATCGGAACGGCCAGTGTCGGCGGGGCTTTCTTCCCCGTGGGGCAGAGCATCTCCAATCTGGTCAACAAATATGCCGGTGATGATCTGAGCATGGTTCCGATTGTGACACAAGGGTCAGTGCAAAACCCGCGCCTTGTTGCAGCGGGGGAGGTCGAACTCGGCATCACCAGTGCCAATCTCGCCGCTGATGCGGTCAATGGCACGGGGCCATACAAAGACGATCCGATGGAGTTGAAGGCCCTCGGCCCACTGCATCCGAGCGTGCTGCACATGGTGGTGCCCGCAAATTCCGATATCAAAAGCTTTGCAGACCTGCGAGGCAAACGGATCGCGGTAGGTCCGGCCGGTGGCGGCACCTTGGGATTTCTCAACAATATCATGCCGGTCTATGACATGACGCTGGATGATATCACGCCGAGCTTTCTGAGCTATGGCGACGGGTTCAGCCAGCTGTCTGATGGCAATGTGGATGCGGCGCTGGCCCTGTCCGGCTATCCGGCTGCGGCGGTGATGCAGGCCGGGGCCTCGACAGATTTGCGGATGATCACGATGGATCCGGATAAACTGGCAACGATCCTTGAGCAAAATCCGGCCTATAGCACCTTCCAGATCCCTACGGATGTCTATGATATGCCGGAAGAGGCCACTGTGCTGGGGGTGACCAATATGCTGGTGGTGCGCTCTGACATGTCGGCGGATGTGGCCGAACGGATTGCGTCGGCTATCTACGACCATCTGGACGAATTTGCCGCAGAAAACGCCAATGCGGCGCAGATTGACAAGGCGCGGGCCGCAAGCCTCTCCATCGATCTGCACGAGGGTGCTGCGGCGTATTTCGCGCAATAAACCTATGCTCTCCGGCTCCGGTCCTGCGGCTTTCGCAGGGCAGGGGCCGCACAGCACACAGGTTTCTCTATCCTTTCATCCGGAGACCACTGATGCTCAAGTCGCACCGTCTTTTCCAATCCGAAAAGGTCCTTACCGTCGTCGCATTTCTGTTCGGGGCCTATCATTTGCTTGTGGTGTCAGGGGTGATTTCCGTCTCGACGATGGAAATGCGCCTCACCCATTTGATGTTGGCCTTTGTGCTGGTTTTCGCACGCAAACCGATTACGCCGTCTCTGGCGGCAAACCGGCTCGCGCAGGGGATCGACCTTGTGTTGATTACAGCCGGAGTTGTGGCCAGTATCTGGCTCCTGTCGCGCTGGAAAGCCATTGCCTTCAGCGGCGGGATGACCAATGACACCGACTATCTGGCGGGTATTGTCATTGTGGCTCTGGTGTTCGAGGCCGCACGGCGTGGCGTCGGGCTGATCCTTGCGGGGATCACGCTGCTGTTTTTCCTCTATCCTTTTGTCAGCCCCTATCTGCCCGGTATTCTGGAAAGCCGCGGCTACGGGTTTGAGCGGGTTGTGGCCTTTCTCACCACAGATACACAGGGGATATACGGCATCCCTGTCGGTGTTGCGGCGACCTATATCATCGTGTTCACGATTTTCGGCGCCTTGTTGTCGCGGCTGGGAGCAGGGGAGTTCTTTTTTGAAATCTCCTTTCGCCTGACGCGCGGGATGCGTGCGGCCTCTGCCAAGTCGGCGGTGCTGTTTTCGGCGCTGATCGGTATGGTTTCCGGCTCTGCAGCGGGCAATGTGGCTGTCACTGGCACGTTGACCATTCCGCTGATGAAACGCGAAGGCTACGCGCCGCATCAGGCCGCTGCGGTTGAAGCTGTGGCCTCCACGGGCGGACAGATCATGCCGCCGGTGATGGGGGCTGCGGCCTTTATCATGGCGGAGGTTGTGGGGGTCTCCTACACCGAAATCATGGCCACGGGTCTTTTGCCCGCGCTCTTGTTCTTTGCGACGGCTTTCATCGTTGTCCACCTGCGCGCACAGCGCAGCGGGATCGAGCCGCAAACGGAGCCGAGCAGCGACCCGCGCTCGACCGGACGGGTGCTGTTTGACGGGATGCCGTTCATCATCACCTTCGGGTTGCTCGTCGGGCTGATGCTGATCGGCTATTCCCCGTTCAAGGCATCGCTCTGGGCGATGGGGGCCATGATCGTCTCTGTCTGCCTGTGGAAACGCAGGATCGAGCGCGATTTGTTCCGCCAGATTTGCGGATCGATTGTGGACGGGGCCAATGGTGTCGTGACGATTTCTGCCGCCTGTGCCGCCGCAGGGATCATCGCCGGTGTGCTGGGGATGACGGGGCTGGGCTCCAAGATTGCCGTGCTGATCGATATGGGATCGGGCGGGAGCCTGATGATTGCTCTGGTGCTGACGATGGTGGTGTCCATCATCTTGGGCATGGGGCTACCGACCACGGCGGCCTATCTGATCCTTGCCACGGTGGTGGCACCGGCCTTGGTGAAAATGGGCGTGCCGGTCCTGACGGCGCATTTCTTTGTCTTCTACTTCGGTTGCATCTCCACCATCACGCCACCTGTGGCCTTGGCGGCCTATGTGGCGGGGGGGATTGCCAAGGCGGATATCAACAAATCCGGGTGGACTGCCGCCGCCTATGCCGCGCCGAGTTTCCTGCTGCCCTTTGCCTTCTGCTTCGGGCCGGGCCTGTTGCTTCAGGGCGGCTGGGTGGCCAACATCGCGGCGGTAATCACCGGCTTTCTGGGGGTTGCTGCCATCGCCATCGCGGTGATCGGCGTCATCCATGACCGGCTGCCGGTGCTGGCGCGGGTGGCAGCGGGGCTCGCGGGCGTGTTGCTCTTGTTTCAGGACATGACCAGTGCCGCAGCGGGGATCGCCGTGATGGCGATGCTGTGGATATTCTCGCACATGCGCTTGCGCAAAAACGCTTACTAATCAGAAAGGACATTCCATGAGAGAGTTCCGACGTGTTGTCACCGGACATGACGAAAACGGCAAAGCGATTATCGAGAGCGACCAGATTGCCGGCCAGTTTCTTGAGCGCCCGAACCGGCCCGGCGTGCGGCTGACGAATTTCTGGCTGTCTGACGGCACACCTGCCGAATATGACGGGCCAACAGAGACCTGCACGGGCGACTTCATCCTGCATCCGCCTGCCAATGGCAGCGTCTTTCGCTGCGTCGAGTTCCAGCCCGAAGATCCGGAGGTGATCAAGACGTTGGACGGGGCTTCGGCCTTTGCCGAAATGGGCGCGGCGGCCAATATTGTCGAAGGGGCGCGCCATCCCTTTATGCATCGCACCGACAGTGTCGATTATGCGATGGTGATCACCGGAGAAATCTGGATGCTTATGGATGACGAAAAAGACGATGTGCATCTCAAGGCAGGCGATGTCGTCATCCAGCGCGGCACCAACCATGCATGGTCCAATCGCGGCACGGAAACCTGTATCATCATGTTTGTGCTCAACGACGGGGTGACGCGTCGCGATGCGCAGGGGGCCGAACGTGTCGGCATTCCCCGCCGTCTGGAATGACAGGGGTGTGTGATCAAAGGCTGTGGCGGTTTCTCCGCCGCGGCGTTATACCGTTCACCGGTTTATTGGAGAGTTGTTGAGCACTATGAAATCCCTGAATGGTCCTTCTGCGACAGAGAACAGCCCGACCCCTGTCGCCTCGGCGACCCAGATCGCCTATGGCGCGATCCGTGACATGATCCTGACCGGAGAGTTGCGGCCGGGTGAAAAGCTGAAAATCGAGAGCCTGAAGGACAAGCTGCAAACCGGTGCCTCTCCGATACGCGAGGCGCTCAGCCTGTTGGTGTCCGACCAGTTGGTCGAGCGTCTGGACCAGCGCGGCTTTCGGGCCGCCTCTGCCGATCCCAAGGATTTCGAGGAAATTCTCAGGCTGCGATGTGCGCTGGAAGAAATGGCGCTGCGCCAGAGCATCGCGAATGCCGACGCGCAATGGGAGGACAATCTTGTGCTCGCGCATCACCGGATGGTGCGGATCGATCCCAAGGATATTTCGAGCTATGAGGACCAGCACCGCGCCTTTCACTTCGCGCTGTTGGAGAATTGCAATTCCCCGATCCTCTTGCGCTATTGCGCCCAGCTCTATGATCTGAACGTGCGCTATCGCTATCTGGCGGGGCGGTCGCAAAACTATGGCAAACGCGACGTGGCGCGGGAGCATCGGGAGATCATGGAAGCCGCCGTGGACCGCGATGCCGATCTGGCCGTCGAGCGGCTGTTGCATCACTATCAGGTCACGGGGTCTTTTCTGGGACAGGTCGCCCCCGAATAACGTGCCGTCTGCCGGTTGTGGCGCGCGTGGCCTGTGGATGGGGCGCAAAAGGGTGCGGGCCTGCCGCAATCAACCTGTGAGGCAGGCTGATTGCGAAAGGCGTCCGGTTTATGCGCTGGCGTCTTTATGCGCTCGCGTCGATGCGCGTTTTGACAATGGCGTTGAGCGCGGCGAGGCGGTTTTCGCTGCTGTCGGAGGCCACTTTTTCAAGGGCGTTGATGCCTGCTTCAAACACTTTGTAATTCTGCTCAAGCTCTTCGCTCGAAAGCGGCTGGCGGTCGTGCAGGTCGACGAAATTCTCCGCACTGGTGGCGAGGAAATAGAAGGCGGCGGCGTGGTCGGGTTCGCTCAGTGCCTTGGCATAGGCGGCTTTTGCGGCGGCGGAATAGGCGTGGATGCCACGGCCTTTTTCGTTGACGAGATCAAGAAGGAAGGTGAACATAACTGTCTCCTTTGAGTTAAAATTCGAGGCTGCGGGCACCGCCATGTGCGGCCGACCATGCCAGAGGATCTTGTAGAAACTCCGAGATAACGGCGCGGCCTTCGGCGGTGAAACGGTCGTGGGTCCGGGCGATGTCGAGAATGTCTTTCCATGTCGCCAGTGCATGAAGCCGGATGCCGGAGCGCGTCATGGCGGCGCGGGTTTCGGGGAAGATGTCATACTGGAACAGCATGAATACATCGCTGACCTGTAGTCCTGCGGCACGCAGGGCTTCGCAAAAGCGGATCTTGGAGGCCCCGTCGGTGGTCAGGTCTTCGACCAGCAACACCCGCTGGCCCTGTTCCCAGACGCCTTCGATATGCGCCTCCGGTCCGAACCCCTGTGCGCGTTTGCGGACGTATTGCAGCGGCAGGCCGGTGGTGGCGGCAATCCATGCCGCAAAGGGAATGCCCGCCGTTTCCGCACCGGCAATGGCATCAATCCGGTCGCGACCAATCTCCGCGTCGATCACCTCCGAGGCAAAGCCCATGAGCTTTTCGCGCACGGCGGGAAAGGAAATGACCTTGCGCACGTTGATATAGACCGGACTTGCCACGCCGGACGACAGGATAAAGGGCCGCTCTTTGGCCACTTCCACCGCGTGAATGTCGAGAAGCGCAAGCGCTGTGCGGCGGGCGAAATCGGCGCGGGTTTCGGGGCTGAGCGGCATCATCAGAGGCTCCTTCATGTGCTGGCCTCCATATAGGTCGAAAGGATGTCGACTCCCACCATGAAATCCGCGATCTCCATGGCTTCGTCCGGATTGTGCGATCCGTTGCGGTTGCGCACGAAAACCATGCCGGAAGGCACACCGGCCTGCGCGAACACGGCGGCGTCATGACCGCCGCCCGAGGCCATCGAGAAGGCCTCGCCCGTGACCTGCGCCATGGCCTTTTCCAGACCTGCGACCAGATCGGGGTCCATGAGGGCAGGGTCCACGGCGCTCTGTGTCCCCAGATCGAAACGCACGCCGCGGGCACGGGCAATGTCGGCCATTTCCGAGGCCAGATAGTCCCGCATCCGCTCAAGGGTTTCGGCATCTTGCGAGCGGATGTCGAGGGAAAAGGTGATTTCGTCGGGAATGCGCGAGATCGCGTGGCGGGTTGTGTCGGTGGCGACAATGCCGGAGGTGAGGACGAGATCCTGCCCCGTGTTCAACAGGTGCTGCCATGTGTTGTCCAGCCGGTGCATCAACTCGGCAAAGGCCAGAACCGGATCGTGGCGATAGGCCCGAGGCACGGCGCCCGAGTGCCCCGCCTGACCGATACAGTGAATTTCCCGATAGCGGAAATTGCCGCGAATACCTGTGACCACAGCGGCGGGAATGTTGCGCTCGACCAGTAGCGGGCCCTGTTCGATATGCAGTTCGATATAGGCGTCGATCTGGCGCAGGTCGCAGATCGGCTGACGGGCCTTGATCGGGGCGGTGTCGATGCCGAGGGCTTCGAGATGCGCCCAGAGCGGTTTCCCGTCGCCTTTGTGAACGGCGTTGTATTCCGTTTCCGGCAGGCTGCCCGTGAGCATCTTGGAGCCGAGGTAGCACGCCCCGAACCATGCGCTTTCCTCGCCACGCATGGCCAGAACCTTGACCGCGCGGGGCAGGGCGCGTTGCCCGCGTTTCGCTGCGATGAGGACGATCAAACCGGCAAGAACGCCCGCCAGACCGTCGTAATTTCCGCCCATCGGCACGCTGTCCACATGGCTGCCGATCACGGTGAAATGCGCGTCATCTGCGTGTTCGGGCAGACAGAACACCAGATTGCGGCCCGCGTCTTCGGTCACGCAAAGCCCTTCGGCCTCGGCGCGCTCGGACAGATAGGCCAGTGTTTCGCTTTCCTTGTCGGAAAAGGCCGGACGGCTCACCCCCGCGCTGTCGCGGGACAGGGCGCGGATGTCGTCGAACATGTCTGCGGCCAGTTCGGCCAAAGTGTCGCTGCGATGGTGTTTCATTCGAATACGCCTGCCTCCGGTGCCTGAACCGTGCCGATGATGTCATCGACCGAGCGGATGTTGTTTGCACCCATCCATGCGCCCAGTTCGCTCACAAGACGCGCCATGGTGGTCGGGGACTGGAAGGTGGCGGTGCCGATCTGGACCGCGCGTGCCCCTGCGATCAGGAATTCGAGCACATCCTCAAGGGTGGAAATTCCGCCGCAGCCGATCACCGGAATGTCGCAGGCCTGTGCGCATTGATAGGTCATCCGCAGGGCGATGGGTTTGATCGCCGGACCGGACATGCCGCCCATGACATTGCCCAGTCGCGGGGTGCGGGCCTTGATGTCGATGGACATGCCCAGCACGGTATTGGCCACGACCAGCGCATCGGCCCCTGACGCCTGAGCCGCGCGGGCCACGTCCACAGGTTCGCCCGTGTTGGGGGTGAGCTTTGCCCAGAGCGGCAGGTCGGTCTCGGCGCGCAGTCGTGTCATCACCTGTTCTGTCGTGTCGGGACGCATGGCAAAGGCCTTGCCGTCCGCTTCGATATTGGGGCACGAGATATTGGCCTCGATTGCCGCCACGCCGGGCAGGGAGACCTCGGCACAGAGCCGCGCGAAATCATCAAGGGAATGGGCCGAGATCGAGACGACCAGAGGCGCGCTGTAAGCGGACCAATAGGGCAGCATCTCGTCGCGGAAATAGGCAAACCCTTTGGACGGGATGCCGATGGCGTTCAACATGCCCGATTGCATGTCGCAGACCCGTGGTGTCGGATTGCCCGCGCGGGTGTCGTGCATGATGGTCTTGAGCACATGCGCGCCCAGCACATCGAGATCGAACACATCGCTGAGGTCTTCGGAAAAGGTGCCGGAGGCGGGCATGATCGGGTTCTTGAGGCGCAGACCGCCCAGAGATACGCTCAAATCCGTTGTGCTGTCGGTGATGAAATCCCGCATCAGACAATCGCCTCCTCAATGGGAAAAACAGGGCCTTCGCGGCAGACGCGGCGCTGGATGATCCGGTCGCCGACGCGGAACTGGCGCACACAGGCCTGACACATGCCAAGACCGCAGGCCATCTGCTGCTCCATGGCAATCTCGCCGGGAATGCCGTGTTTGGCGCCGAGGTCTTGCAAAAGCCGCAACAGCCGCGCGGAGCCGCAGGTGTAGAAGGCATCGACTTGGCTTGCGGAAATGCGGGCCTCGATCAGCGGGCGCAGGGCTTCGGGTGTGGAGCTTGCGTTCTGGTCATGGACGACGATCACCTCCGCGCCGTAGCTTTCGAACAGGTCGACGGACATGGCCAGTTCGGGCCGCCGCGCGGAACAGATCGCGGTAAGTTTGCGCCCTTTCTCCTGCGCCATCCGCGCCAGAGGGGCCAGCGTGGCAAGTCCCACGCCGCGGGCCACCAGCATCAGGTGCTGCCAGTCGTCCTGCATGGAAAACCCCTGACCCAAAGGGCCAAGCACATTGAACGCATCGTCAGGGCGTAGCGTGGCCAGCCCCCGCGTTCCGGCCCCTGTGACCTTGTAGAGAAATTCCAACCGGCCCTGTGCCGCGTCAAATCCGTAGATGCTCATCGGGCGGCGCAGAAAGGGCGTCTCGCCTTCGGGCTGGGGGCACAAAAGCTGGAAGAACTGGCCCGGCTGGCAGTCAAGCACCTCTGCGGGGGCATCCAGCACCAGCAAACGGTATTCCCCGTTCACCGGCGTGTTGGAGACCACGCGACAACGCGCTTCGAAACAGCGTAGAGACAGCCCCTGCGGCGCAGGGACAGGGAGAACTGATGGGGTGAGGGTCATGGAACTGCCTTTCAGCCGTAGATGAGCTTGGGGACAAAGAGCGAGATTTCGGGCACATATGTGACGAGCAACAGGACGATCAGGTTGACGATCACAAAGGGCCAGACACCCGCGATGATTTTGGTGACAGGCTTGTTCAGGGTCGAGGAGGCCACGAAGATATCAAGTCCGAAGGGCGGTGTAATCATCCCCAGACAGACGTTCAGCGTGACCAGCATCCCGAAATGTACCGGATCAATGCCAAAGCTCATCGCCACCGGATAGAGCGGCGGGACAAGGATCAGGAGTGTCGAGTTGGGGTCAATGAACATGCCTGCGATAAAGAAACAGATGTTCACCGCGATGAGGAAGGCAATCACACCTGCGTCTGCGGCGTCGAGAAAGGAGATGATCCCTGCGGGCACCTGCGCCAGCGTGACGAAAAAGGAGATCAATCCGCCGATGGCCAGCAGGACAAAGATGATCGAGGTGTTGATGGCGCTGTCTTCTGTGATCTTGGCCAGACCTTTGAGATCAAGCGCACGGAACACGAACATTTCGACCAGAATGGCATAGACCACGCTGACGGCGGCGGCTTCTGTAGGGGTGATGATGCCGGAATAGATACCGCCAAGAATGATGACGGGCATCCCGAGCGCCCATTTCGCGTCCCAGATGGTTTTGAACCGCTCGGACCAAGGCATGCGCGGCATGGGTTTGACGCCGTCGCGGATGGCTTGCAGCACCACATAGACAGAGAAGGCAATGCCCAGCACGACACCGATCCCGAGACCGCCGGCAAAGAGCTTCGCAATCGAGGTGCCCGTGATCCAGCCGTAGACGATCAGGGTGATCGAGGGCGGGATGAGCAGGGCGGTTTCTGCCGAAGAGACCAGAAGGCCGAGGCTGAATTTCTCGGAATAGCCGACTTTGCGCAATTCGGGATAGACCATCCGTCCCATCGCCGCGACCGTAGCGGGGGCCGAGCCGGAGACCGAGCCGAAGGCCATACTGCCACCGACCACCACATGCCCCATGCCGCCGCGAGTATGGCCGACAAGGGCTTTGACGACATTGATCAACTGGCGTGCGATCTGGCCGGAGCCCATCAGATTGGCGGCAAAGATAAAGAACGGGATGGCCAGAAGGGTCGAGTGGTCAATGCCGCCGACGATCTTTTGGACGACCGCCGCATCGGGCAGCCGCTCATAGAACATTTCCTTATAGGCCAGCGCCGGAACGCCGAGGACAAGCAACATCTCGAAACCCGCCACAAGCAGCAGCACGGCGAGACAGAGAATGAGCGCAAAAATCATTCTGCAGACTCCTCGGTTTGAAAGCGGTCAATGATGTTGAAAAAGCTCAAGCCATAGCGCAGGGCGAGCAGGAGAAAGCCGATGACGGGCGCGAGGTAGATATAGCCCATCTGGACGCCCAAGGTCGGGGACCGCTGGCCGCTTTTGAGGACGAATTGCACAAGATCGAGCGCGAGCCATGCCACATAGAGGCTGAAACAGACCCCGATGGCATCAACCGTTTTCAACAGCGCGCGCAGCATCGGTGCCGGCAGGCGTTCGCGCAGGTTTGTGATGCCCACATGTTTGCCACGCTCCAGCGCCAGCCCGAGGGCGAGAAACACCAGAAACAGGTTCATCATCCGCACGGCTTCTTCGATCCAGGCAAAGCGGCTGGCAAAAGAACCGCCGATCTCGCGGGTGATCACAGAGCCGGTGTAGAGCAGAACCATCGTCAGAAAGAGCGTAACGAGGAGGCTGCGCTCAACGGTCCTGAGAACATGGAGGGCTTTCATGGGACATCCTTCGGAATAGGAAAGGCGGGCCATTCTCGAACAGCCCGCCGGAACAGTGTGGGAGGAGCTTATTTCAAAGCGTCATAAGCGGCTGTGTATGTGTCCAGAAGCGCCTGACCCGCGTCGCCGGTTTTGGCGACATAGGCGGCAGAGGCCGGTGCGAACATCACGTCACGGAACTTGGCGCGTTCCTCTTCGTCCGCGATGCGCACATTGGTGCCGGACTCTTTGACGGTTTCGAGCGCAGCTTCGACTGCGGCGGCTTTATGCGCGGTCAGTTCGGGGATGACTTCGGCAAAAGCGTCCTTGATCACCGTCTGGTATTCGCCCGGCAGGCTGTCCCAGAACATCGGGTTGAAGAGGATCACATCCTCCATCGCGCCGTGATCGGACACCACGAGGTAGTTCTGCACCTCGTAGAATTTCATCGCCTTGATGGTGTCGAGCGGGTTTTCCTCGCCGTCGACAACGCCGGTTTGCAAGGATGTGTAGAGCTCGCCAAAGGGCAGGGCGATGGCCGAGGCTCCCAGAGCGTTGAACTGTTCGATCAGGATCGAGCTGTCCATGACGCGGAATTTCTGACCGGCGAAGTCCTCAAGCGAGTCGAGCGGCTCGTTGGAGGTGAACTGTTTCTTGCCGTTGGGCCACAGGTCGATGGCGACCATGCCCTTGTCTGAGAAACTGTCGAGCAGCGCCTGACCGAACGGCCCGTCGCGCAGTTCGGCGGCGGCATCGGCGTCTTCGGGGATCAGGTAGGGAATGTCGAGAATGGACACCAGCGGGTTGAAACCGCCAAGAAAGGCGGCAGGGGCGACCGTGGCCTCAAGCGTGCCGAGTTGCACGCCTTCGTTCATCTGGCGCTGGTTGCCAAGCTGGCCTTGGGGGAAAATCTGGAATTCCACATCGCCGTCCGTGCGTTCGGCAACAAGCTCGGCGACTTTTTCGAGGTGGATGTGGCGGCTTTGCTGCGTGCTTTCGAGGTGGCCGATCTTGGCCACATACTCTTGCGCAAGCGCAGGGGCGGCGAGCGTAAGGCTGGCCAGCAGGACGGAGGAGAGAAGAGGTGTGGTTCGCGACATGGAACGCTCCCGGTTGTTTCTTTGTATGAGCCTACCCTCCTGATCAGGTCGGGGAGGTCAATACAAAAAGTCTAAAAAATGAGACGAATATCTGTTTCGCCTAGGTGTTGCGCAAGACTGCACATTTTTTAATCGCCCGTTTGCGGCGATTTGATACCGTCTCGTGCGATGAGGTCTTCGATATGTTCGGCGGCCTCCCGACCTTTGAGGGATGTCGCCCAGAGTCGTTCGGCGATGCCTTCGTGAAGTTCGAGGGCTTCCGGCGCCGAGGTGATCATACCGACACCCACACGAATATTCGGATCATGGCCCAAACGGAAGGGGCTGATGGTCAAAACGGACCGTCCGGCCTTGCGCACGATCTGGAAGGAGGTGGAGGGGATGGGTTCCCGCGCCACGCCGATCTGCACGCCAATGTCGGGATTGCGCAGCATGTCGACGATGTGGCGCACTTCTTCCAGTGCCATATGGCGGCGCAAATCCCGTGTGCGGGTGTCGAGATCAGCCGAGCCTTGCAGCCCCTCGCGCAGGAATTTCCGGATGTCCGCATCCGAGATGATCGAGGCGAGAAGCGGGCGGGCCTGTTTGAATTTCTGCTTTCTGGCTTTGATAACAGACAGAATTCGGGCAATATTTTCGCCGTTCTCGTCTTGCGTGGATTCACGGAGCACATCGTGAAGCACCTGATCGTATCGCTCGGTGGTCACCAGATAGGAGATCGGGCTGAACAGGCCGATGATCTGGTCGCAATCTTCCTCGATCTGGCGCATCCGCTCAAAGAAGCTCAGGGCGTTGTCGACATATTCGATGCCGACCCCCAGAAGGCTGGGCAGGGAGATCTGAAGCTCGTCTGCAATGGCGGTGAGCATGTCGATTTTGGCGATTCCGCCCTTTTCGGCGCGGTAAAGCGCGGCCCGCGAGATGTTGAGTCGTGCGGCCAGTTCCTCCGGCGTGAGGTTGCGCCCGAGCCGGTAAGCCTTCAGGCGTGCGCCGATGTCTTTGAAGGTGTTTTCAGTATGTTCCACGGTGCGGTCTTGGAAATCCATGTGATCGTTGAAAGTCGGTCTGCGTGGTGAGCCGCAGGCTGACTTGTATCAATATTGAGACAATCACGGATTTCGCCCGCCTGCAATCCCTATTCGGGCGGGCGCTCCGGACGCACGGCCTGCGCGCGGCTGTCACTGTCGTGGGGTTGGAGGTGTCGGGTCAGTCGGTGCGGCGTTTCAGGTTGGACATCAGGCTGTGGAATTTCTCGCCCTGAATGGCCACATGGTTGCGCAGCGCGGTGACGGCCTCTTCCGGCTCGCCTTGCTCAAGGGCGTCCACAATCGCTTTGTGTTCGGCCATGGATTGCGCCATCCGCCCGCGCAGCTTCAACTGTTGCCGCCGGAAGGGTTTGAGGCGCCGGTGCAGGGCCCGCGCTTCGGAGGCGAGGAAACTGTTGCCGGATTGTTTGTAGATAATGTGGTGAAACCGTTCGTTTTCCGCGTAATAGCTGTCAACATCCTGACGGTCGACGGCGGCCTGACAGTTCTGGTTGGCCTCATGCAACTCCGTCAGCGCCTGATCCGAAATACGCATGGCCGCGAGACGGCCACAGACCGCTTCCAACTCGGCCATGACCTCGAACATTTCCAGAAGCTCGACAGGGCCGGGCTGGCTCACAAAAGCCCCGCGTCGCGGCACGAGCGTCACAAGACCGGACCGCGCAAGTCGCTGCAACGCCTCGCGCAAGGGTGTTCGGGACACGCCGAATTCCTTGGCCAGACGCACCTCGTCCAACCTGTCTCCATCGGGATAGGTGCCGTTGAAAATTCTCTCTTCCAACTCTTCTGCGATGATATCCGAGCGCCGTGTGTCCATGGTTTCCGAAATAGCACGGGGTGTTTAAGGGAACAAGAACACAATTCTTGTATACAAAAATATTGACTAAAAAAACATAACGCGCCTAGGCTGAGGCCGATCCCGAGGTGCCTCGGGGTCGATTCTAGGGAGGATAAAATGAAATCTATGCTTAAAACCGCCGTGGCGGTGATGGCTCTGGCTGCGGCATCAACGTCCGCACATGCGACAGAGCTGCGCCTGTCGCACCAGTGGTCCAACAGTGATGTGCGTCATCAGGTGGCGCAAATCGTGGCCGACGAAGTCGCCGCCGCTGATGTCGATCTGTCCGTCAAAATTTTCGGCTCCAGTTCCCTGTTCAAAGCGCGTGAACAATACAAACCGTTGAGCCGGGGCCAGCTTGATATGACTGTGTTGCCGCTGAGCTATGCCGGTGGCCAACAACCCGCCTACAATCTGACCTTGATGCCCGGTCTGGTGAAAAACCACGATCACGCGGCGCGTCTTTCCCATTCGCCCTTCATGCAATCGCTGGAAGACATCATGGCCGAGGATGACGTGATGGTTCTGGTGCATGGTTATCTGGCGGGCGGATTCGCTGGGACGGATAAATGCATCACCAATCCGGCTGATATGGAGGGCGTGCAAATCCGCGCTGCGGGCAAGGCCTTTGAACAGATGTTGGCCGGTGCGGGGGCGTCGATTGCCTCTATGGCATCGTCCGAAATTTATAACGCGATGCAAACCGGTGTTCTGCAAGCCGCAAATACGTCCTCGTCGTCTTTCGTCTCCTACCGGATTTACGAGCAGGTCAGCTGCTATACGCCGGCCGGAGATGTGGCGCTGTGGTTTATGTATCAGCCGCTGTTGATGAACAAATCGACCTTTGAGGATTTGAGCGAAGACCAGCAAAACGCGCTGCTCGCGGCGGCGGAAAAGGCCGAGGCTTTCTATCTTGAAGAAGCCAAGAAACAGGATGCGGCATCCGTGCAGGTGTTCCGCGATGCAGGCGTGGAAATTGCCGAGATGAGCCCTGAGGATTTCGAAGCTTGGCGCGCCGTTGCGCAGGACACGTCCTACAAGGCTTTCGTGGAAGAAGTTCCCAATGGCCAGGAGTTGCTCGATATGGCTCTGGCCGTCGAATGATCGCCAGACGGGGCGGTGTCCGAGATGCCGCCCCGTCCTACGCACTCTCACTTTATCAGGAGGCGCAATTGGCTGTTCATAGCTCTGCCCTTGTTTCCCAGACCGGAAACAATCCTTTTCTTCGCTTCGTTGCGGCTCTGTCGACTCTGGCGGGATGGTGTTCCGCCGGAATGATCGTGGCCGCCATCGTCATCACCTGCCAGATGATCGTCGTGCGTTTCGTGTTGAACGGTTCGACCGTCTGGCAAACAGAAGCGGTCGTCTATCTGGTCATTGCGGCCACGCTCGTCGGTCTGCCCTATGTCCAGCGCCTGCGCGGGCACGTCAATGTGGACCTTATCCCGCTCGCGCTGAGCCGCCGCCCGCGATTTTTCATGGCCCTGCTGACGCTGGCCCTTTCCATCGCCATTGTGACTGTCATGCTGTTCTACGGTTACGAGTATTGGCATTATGCGTGGTCGCGTGGCTGGAAATCCGACACGGTCTGGGGGGTGCCGCTCTGGATACCCTATCTCTCCATTCCTGTAGGCTTTGGCCTGCTTTTGTTGCAGCTGGTCGCCGATCTTGTGGCACTGCTGCTTGGTTATGACATGCCGTTTGGTCAGGAGGATCGCTGATGGACCCGCTTCTCCTTGGTGGAATTGTCGCGATTGTGACAATCCTTGTCCTGTTCTCGGGTGTTTCGGTCGCGATTGGCCTTTTGATCGTCTCTGCCGGTTTCCTGATCGTCTTTGATGGTCCGCGCTCTCTTGAGCTGATGCCGGAAATCCTTTTCGGAAAGCTCGACAATTTTGCCCTTCTCTCGATCCCGATGTTTATCATTATGGGATCATCCATTGCCTCGACGCGCGCCGGAGCTGATTTATACGAGGCGCTTGAGCGCTGGCTGACCCGAGTCCCCGGCGGTCTGGTGATCTCCAATCTGGGGGCCTGTGCCCTGTTTGCGGCGATGTCGGGGTCTTCGCCCGCAACCTGTGCTGCCATCGGAAAAATGGGCATCCCCGAAATGCGCAAGCGCGGTTACCCTGAAGGTGTCGCGGCCGGATCAATCGCGGCGGGCGGAACCCTCGGCATCCTGATCCCGCCCTCTGTCACGATGATCGTCTACGGGATTGCCACAGAATCCTCTATCGGGCGTTTGTTCCTTGCGGGTGTGATGCCGGGATTGATGCTGGTCGGTTTGTTCATGGTGTGGTCGCTCTATTCAACATGGAAGTCCGGCGATACTGCCCGTCTGGGAACCGGAAGCTATACATGGGCGGAACGGTTCGAGATCCTGCCGCGTGTTTTGCCGTTTATTGCGATCATTGTCGGTGTGCTCTACGCCATGTATGGCGGCATCGCGACGCCTTCGGAAACCGCTGCCGTCGGGGCGTTGCTTTGCCTTGTGATTGCAATTGTTATCTATCAGATGTGGAGCCCGCGTGCGATTTGGGTGGTCTTGCGGGACAGCACCAAAGAGTCCGTGATGATCCTCTTTATCACGGCAGCAGCAGGTGTGTTTTCCTACATGCTGTCCTCTCTGTTCATCACGCAATCCATTGCCGAATGGATCGGGACGCTTGAGGTGAACCGTTGGGTGCTGATGGGGGCTGTGAATGTCTTCCTGCTTATTGCAGGGTTCTTCCTGCCGCCGGTTGCGGTGATCCTGATGGCGGCACCGATCTTGTTGCCGATCATCACGACGGCAGGGTTTGACCCGATCTGGTTTGCGGTTGTGCTGACCATCAATATGGAAATCGGCCTGATCTCTCCGCCGGTTGGTTTGAACCTCTATGTGATCAACGGGATCGCGCCGGATATTGCGCTTAAAACCATTCTTTTCGGGTCTCTACCTTATGTTGCCTGCATGGTGATTGCGATCATCTTGCTGTGCATTTTTCCGGGGATCGCCACATGGCTTCCCGACTTGGTTATGGGAGCAGCAATATGACGATATTGGCAGAGCTTTTGTCGACGGTGTTCGAGCGACGCTATCGGCGGGAGTCTTCGAAACTGAAACTGGATGGCCGTCCGCTGATCGAACTGGCCACGGCGCTTGTTGGCACGGCGGGGGAGACCTCCGGTCTGGCTTTGGCGCGGGAAATCCTGTCGCGGTTTGCCGAGTTGGAGGATGAGGAGAAGCTCGCCTTCTTCCATGACATTGCGACGACGATGGACATTGATCCGGAGCTTGTGCGCACCACTTTGGAAGACTATGAGCGCGATCCTTCCAAGGCGAGCTATCGGGCGTTCTCCGAGGCGGTGGAGCCTGCGCGGCAAGAATTGATCCGGCGGCTCAATCAGGTGCCCGGTGCGACAGGGGCGCTGGTCAAGATGCGCGCGGACCTGTTGCGGCTTGGTGGCAAGGAGGCGGAGCTTCAGGCGCTTGATCTGGATTTCCGGCACCTGTTTGCCTCGTGGTTCAACCGCGGCTTTCTTGTACTGCGCCCGATCAATTGGGAAAGTCCGGCGCATATCCTCGAAAAAATCATTGCCTATGAGGCGGTGCATGCCATCGACAGCTGGACCGATCTGCGCGGGCGGCTGGAGCCTGCGGACCGTCGCTGTTTCGCGTTTTTCCATCCGGCCATGCCCGACGAGCCGCTGATCTTTGTCGAGGTGGCGCTGACACAAGGCATTCCCGGCTCTGTGCAGGCGCTACTGGCGGAGGATCGGGAGACGCTTGCGCCGGAGGAGGCCGACACGGCGGTGTTCTATTCGATTTCCAACTGTCAGGCGGGTCTGGCCAGTATTTCATTCGGAAACTCCCTGATCAAACAGGTGGCTGCCGATCTCTCTGCCGAACTGTCCGGTTTGCGCACCTTTGTGACCCTGTCGCCCATCCCCGGACTGATGCGCTGGCTGGAGCAGGAAGGGGTGAGCCGGGAAGGCAAGGATGCCGAGCAGATGAAGGCTTTGGCTGCCTATTATCTGCTGAACGCCAAATCCCGTGGCGGTCTGCCCTATGATCCGGTGGCGCGGTTCCATTTGGGCAACGGTGCCAAGATTCACGCCGTCCATGCCGATGCCGACACCTCTGAAAAGGGGATGGCCCAATCGGGCGGAACGATGGTGAATTATCTCTATGACCTCCAGCGGGTCGCACAAAATCACGAAAATTTTGCCAATACGCGCGAAGTCATCGCATCGGCCGAGGTCAAAGCCTTGGCCGGACCTGTCGCGTTGCCCAAAACTGAAGAAAGGTAACCTATGGCAAACCCCCTCTATGACCGTTTGTTCGGCGTCCATGCCGGAAAATCCACGCCGTTTCTGAAACGCCCCGACGGGCAGGTGCTGACGCATCAGGCGTTCCTCGAGATCGGGGCGCAGCTTGCCCATGTGATGACGGGGCTGGGCTTGCAGCCTGGAGATCGTGTGGCGGTGCAGGTTGAGAAATCCGCAGAAGCGCTGGCGCTCTACGCCGCGTGTGTGCAGGCCGGTCTTGTCTTTTTGCCGCTCAACACCGCCTATACCGTCGATGAATTGCGCTATTTCATCGAAAATAGCGGGGCATCCCTGATCGTGTGCAGCGACAAGAGCAAGGATCAGATGGTCGCGGTGGGCGAGAGCCTTGGCGCCAAGGTGGAGACGCTCAACGGCGATGGCAGCGGATCTTTGATGGCGCAGGCCAAGACCATGCCGGACACATTTTCCACTGTGGCGCGTGAGGCCGATGATCTGGCGGCGTTTCTCTACACTTCCGGCACAACCGGACGGTCGAAAGGCGCGATGCTGACGCAGAACAACCTGCTGTCCAATGCCGAGACCTTGGTCAAGGAATGGCGGTTTACGAGCAGTGATGTGTTGTTGCACGCCTTGCCGATTTTCCACACACACGGGTTGTTTGTGGCCACAAATATCGTGCTGGCCTCAGGCAGCAGCATGATTTTCCTGCCGAAATTCGATCTGGACCAGATCATCGCCTATCTGCCGGAAGCCACCACGATGATGGGGGTGCCGACGTTTTACACCCGTCTGCTTGATGATGCGCGATTTACAAAAGATCTGGCCTCACACATGCGGTTGTTCGTTTCCGGTTCCGCGCCCTTGCTGGCCGAAACCCATGTCCAGTTCGAGGAGCGGACCGGCCACCGTATTCTGGAACGCTATGGCATGACAGAAACCAATATGAACACCTCCAACCCCTATGACGGCGAGCGTCGTGCTGGCACGGTGGGCTTTCCGCTGCCGGGGGTGGAGTTGAAAGTCACCGATCCGGAGACCGGCAAGACCCTGCCCGATGGAGAGGTGGGACAGATCGAAGTGCGCGGCCCGAATGTGTTCAAGGGCTATTGGCAAATGCCGGAAAAGACCGCCGCCGAACTGCGTGAGGACGGGTTCTTTATCACTGGCGATCTCGGCAAAATCGATGAGGACGGCTACGTTCATATCGTCGGGCGCAACAAGGATCTGATTATTTCCGGCGGCTACAATATCTATCCCAAGGAAATCGAACTGGTGCTCGACGAGCAGCCGGGGGTCGTGGAAAGCGCCGTGATCGGCGTGCCGCATCCGGATTTCGGGGAGACCGTCGTCGGCGTGATTGTGCCGCAAAAAGACCGCGCACCGGATTTCGACGCGATCATGGAGGCCGTGGGGCAGTCCTTGGCCCGTTTCAAACACCCGCGCAAACTGGTCCTTGTGGATGAGTTGCCGCGCAATACGATGGGGAAGGTGCAAAAGAACATCCTGCGTGAGCAATATAAGGACTTGTTCGCTTCATGAGGGTCTGAAGCGGTGACGGGCGCGGATCATTCTGTGCCCGTCTTGCCATCGGGAGGTGGCCTGCGCGGGTCCTGTTGTTTCCCGCATCCTCGTGCGAGCGACAGGAACAGGTCAGGCGAGGTCTTTCGGGCGCTTTTGGTTGTCTTGGCGGGGCAAGCTGATTAACGTAACGTCAACAATCTTACAAGGAGCGCGCCGATGGGCAAATCCAGTTTCCCTCTCGCCGGTGTGATCGCAGCAATTGCGATTGCCGGTGCCGTTGATATTGCTCGGGCGCAGCCCGCAGGGCCGCCTCCGGGGGGCGGAGAGCCGCATGAAAATGATCCGCGCTTGATGGAGGAAAACATCAATATCGGTGCGGTCGAACTGCCCGACACAATCGAGGCTTGTGGTGATGAGCCGGGGTTCGCGCGACTGTTGTGCCTGAGCGAATTGCTCAAAACAGATGTTTCCGATGATATGCTTGAGCTTCTGGAGCTGCCCTATTCCGTAGAAACGGCCCAGAAGTGGAGCAACCTGCCCGCAGGGGGCTATCCGGATCGTCCGGGTGTGCTTTTGGGGGAGTTTTCGGAGGAACAGCTTGGCCTTGTCAAAGCGATCTTGATGGAAGCGGGGAGCCTGCGTGAGAACGAAGGTTATGACGAGATCGAACAGAATCTCAATCTGGATGATTTCATTTATACCGTGGCCACGGATCAGGCCGGATATTCGTCTTCGAATTTCTATTTCGCTTTTCTCGGAACGCCAGCCGAAACAGGGACTTGGGAATTGTATTACGGCGGGCACCACTTTGCCTTTGCCAACACCTACACCGATGGTGCTCTGGTCGGGGCCACGCCGTCTTTCCGCGGGGTCGAGCCGTTTCGTCCTGTCGAATTTAACGACCGCCTGAACCTGCCGATGGCGCAGGAACGTGACGCGTTCGCACGCTTGTTGCAATCGCTGACAGAGGAGCAGCGCGAGGTCGCTTTGCTCGAAGGCACCTACCGCGATATTCTCGCAGGTCCGCAGGCCGATGATGCGATCCCCGAAGAAAAAGAAGGGTTGAGCGTTTCGGAACTCAGTGACGAGCAAGTGTATCTGTTGATCGCCGCGCTGGAGACCTATGTGGGCGACATCAATGATGCGGGGGCCGCAGCCTATATGGAGAAATACGAGGCCGAGTTTGCCGACACCTATCTCGGGTTTTCCGGCACGACCGATCTGGACAGCGAAGACGACTATGTGCGCCTGCATGGCCCGTCGCTCTGGCTGGAGTTCTCGATGCAGTCCAACAAATCCACGGGCGAAGAGGGCAATCATCCACATTCTGTCTGGCGTGACCAGCAGGATGACTACGGTGGCAACACCCTATGAGGCTGAAAACATGTATGCGCGCGGCCTGTCTGGCCGTGTCGCTGGTGTTGGGCGGGGCAGGGGCCGTGTTGGCGCATGCCTTGCCGGGCAGCGTCCTGATATTTTCGCACAAAGACGAGGACCTGCGTCTGGTTATTTCCTTTCCTCTCGAAGACCTGATGGTGGCCTCATCCGAGTTTGAGACGTGGGAGGGTGCTTTGGTGAACGAAAACCTGACACCGGCGCAACTCGCACAGATCACGGATTATTTCGCGCAGCATGTCGCCATCACCCATGCGGGAGAGGCCCTGCCGTTGATGCTGACAGATGCGGTTTTGCGCTATGACCAGAACGCAGATGTCGGTCTCTACGTGTGCCTTGTCGCGACGATGGCAGCGCCGCTCGCTCAGGGTGAGCCAGTCTTTCCGCTTGTTCTGACCTATGATGCGCTGATGCATGAAATTCGCAGCCACCGTGCCGATGTCTATTGGCGGGACAGCGCAGGCATGGACAAACATTTGGCGAATTTCGGGTTCCGGCGGGTTGACGGACAGCCGCGCCCTATCGAATTGCTTGCCCCGTAAGGTATTGTTTGTCTCGTAAAGTGAAGAGATCCAAGGCGGGGTAAGCCGTGGGGCACGTGAGTGGTGCTTGGCGAGGACAAGGCTCTATATTCCTATTTCGCCCCCTATGAGCAAAAAAGTTGCGTCCCCTCCGCATCTGCGCGCAATTTTGGCGCAATTTTGGGTGTGTTTCCCCCTTCAATCTTCCGGAGGCCCTCACTATGGTGCGCGCGATTTGGTGAGGGGAGTCCCTTACGCACATTTGGAGGATACTTATATGGATCGCCGTTCTTTTCTGAAAACATCCGCGCTCGGTGGCGCTTCTGCTGCGGCCGCGTCCACGCTGGCCGCGCCGATGTATGCGCAAGGCAAGCGCACCCTGACCATGGTCTGCTCCTGGCCGCGCGGTCTTGCGGGGGTCTGGGAAGCTGTTGAGCGTTTCGTGGACAGTGTCCAGACCATGTCCGACGGTCAGCTTACCATCGAGGCCCGCGCCGCTGGCGAACTGGTGGGCGGTCTTGAAGTGTTCGACGCCGTGACCTCCGGTCAGGCCGACATTTACCACTCCGCTGAATACTATTTCACCGGCCAGCACCCCGCGATGGCGTTTTTCACCACCTCTCCCTTCGGCATGACTGCGCCGGAAATGATGGTTTGGTATTACGGTCAGGGCGGGCAGAAGCTGCACCGCGATCTGGGCGAAATCTTCGGGTTGCGCGCCAACATCGGCGGCCAGACCGGCGCGCAGGGTGGCGGCTGGTTCCGTAAGGAAATCACCTCTGTCTCCGACTTCCAGGGCCTCAAGCTGCGGATGCCGGGCTTGGGCGGCGAAGTGGTCGGCAAACTGGGCGCTTCGGTTCAGGTGATGCCGGCGGGTGACATCTATCAGGCGCTCTCCTCGGGTGCTTTGGACGGGACGGAATGGGTCGGCCCGTGGTCGGACGAACGTCTGGGCCTGCAAGAGGTTTGTGACTATTTCTATCCGGCCGGTTTCCACGAGCCGGGCTCGGCACTGTCGGTCAACACCAACCTCGAAGTGTTCCAGTCGCTGACACCGGCACAACAGCGGATCATCGACAATGCCGCCGCCGAATGTAACCAGTTCGACTACGCGCTGTTCCTCGCCAACAACGGTCCGGCGCTTCAACGTCTGATCTCGGGCGGCACGCAGATCAAGCAATTCCCTGATGATGTGTGGGAAGCTTTGGGCCGCGCCTCCAAAGAGGTTCTGGATCAATATATGGACGACGATCTCTTTGTCGAAATCCGCACCGCTGTCGAAGAGTCGATGAAGGCCACATCGGCATGGATGGGTCAGTCCGACACGTTCTACAGCACCCAGCGCAACCGTGTTCTGGCGATGATGGGAGACTGATCTTTCCTGATCGGTGAGAAATCAGAGACGCGCGGGGGAGGGATCCCCTGCGCGTTTTTGTTGAAGCGTGAGGGCGCGCCCTTTGCGGTCTTGCGTGATGGGGTCAGAGTGTGGGGCCAGCGATGAGATGTGTGATCTTGCCCTCAAACAGCAGGACACTGATCTGAGCGGAACATCCGTTTGTGCGCCATCTGAACGGGAATTTTCGGGGCAGGCAAAAGACCAGCCCCCGATCAGCTCGATAACTGTCTGCGCCCGAGCCAAAGCCCGTGTCAAAGGATGCCCCGTCAACAGAGGTCCTGCGCAGGAGAGACCAGGAATGTCTTTCAAACCAGTGAATTATCTCGTCTTCTTCACACGCTAACCCATGTAGCGCGCCGCCCGATTGGTCCGAGTTCAAATGGCGATATTGCTCTGTGCCGTCGAGTGTCCATGACAGATCCGACAGGGTATCCACGCAGCGTGTCGGCTCTTCTGCGTGGGACATCACAGGGCCGAACAGGAGAAAGCCGGACATGAGGACTGTAAGAATTTTGGTGGCGGGCTTGATGGCGGGCATGGGGATCATGCTTCAGGTTTAGCCGGATTTATGGCCGCAGGCTATGTCTATTGCCTGATGAATATTGCTTGCGCGCGACAAGCGGTCAGGGAGTTCGCTTTCAGCAGCGGCCCTTTAGAACCGTCCTGTGCCTTGCAAAACCCCGTGTTCCAAAGCATAGCGCGTCAGTCCGGCGGTGGAGGAAATCCCCAGCTTGCGCTTGATGTTCTTGCGGTGGGTCTCGACCGTGCGCACGGAGATGTCGAGGGCGGCGGCGACTTCCTTGTTCGATTTGCCCTGCGCCAGTTCCAGCAGGATCGTCTGTTCGCGCTCGGTCAAAGGTTCCCGCCCGTCGCGGATTTTCGGCCCCATTGCGGCCTGCGCACCGGTGCAGAGGAATTTCTCCCCGCGCATCACCGCCTCGATCGCCTCTTTTACATCCTCGGTCGGCACGTCTTTGAGCACATAGCCCATCGCCCCGTGCGAAAGTGCGGCTCCGATATATTCGGGGCTGTCGTGCATGGACAGGATCAGGATGCGGGTTTCGGGGCGGCGCTCCAGAAGTAGCTCTGTCGCCGTCAGCCCGCCCATACAGGGCATGTTCAGATCCAGCAGCACAACGTCCGGCGCCAGCGTGTCGATCTGGTCCACCGCCTCGCGCCCGTTGCTCAGCGTACCCACCACGTCGATATCCTCGAAACTTTCCAGCAACGCACGGATGCCCTCGGCCACCAACGGATGATCGTCCACGATCAGAACGCGGGTTCGGGTCATGTCATTCATCGGGCGTTTCCTATGTGGGAGCGGGGGCGGTTGGAGCCTGCGGGAGGCAGGATATGCTTCAACGGCACGGTGGCGTCAATGGCCGTGCCGGGGGAGAGATGTGTGATGGTCAATGTGCCGTCGAGCTGTTCCATCCGCTCGACCATATTGCGCAGCCCGATGCCACGACCGGTCTTGCTGGTCTCGGAAGGGTCGAAACCTTGCCCGTTGTCACTGACCAGAAGCGTTGCGCCTGTGCGGTGGCCTGCGAGTTTGATGGAGACCTCGGTGGCCTCGGCGTGGCGCTCGATATTGGTGAGGGCCTCTTGTGCGATGCGAAACAGGGCGATCCGTGCCTCTTCGTCGAGCCGGTTGCGAAAGACGACGGTTTCCAGCCCTGTCTTGATCCCTGTGCGTTTCTCGAATTCTTCGGCCAGAGCCTGAAGCGCGGGGCCAAGACCCAGATCATCCAGCACACCGGGGCGCAGGTCGCGGGAGATGCGGCGCACCTCGGTGAGCGCACCGCCCAGCATGTCGAAACTGCGGTCGAGACTGGCCGGAGCTTTCGGATCGCCCGCCTTCAACTGCCGCCGCGCCAGTTCCATCGCATAGCGCACACCGACAAGGATCTGGCTGATCCCGTCATGCAATTCACGGGCGACGCGGCCACGCTCTTCTTCTTGCGTGTCGAAAATACGCTGGGTCAGTTCCTTGAGCTTGGCATCTGCGAGACGGCGCTCGCGGATCGTGATCGAGACACCTGTCATAAAGACCAGAAGCACAGCGGCCATGGTGATCGCACCGATATAGCCGAAGGTCCGGCGCACACGGGCGTTGACCTCTGCGCGCGCGGCGGCAACAGAGGTCAGCACATCGTCGATAAACACGCCTGTGCCGATGGCCCATTGCCAGTCCTGCAAGCCGATCACATAGCTGATCATGCGGGCCTCCTCGCCGGTGGAGGGTTTGGGCCAGAGAAATTCGTGATAGCCGCCGCCCTGACGGGCCAGCCGGATCAACTCGTCGACCACGGGCGTGCCTTCGCTGTCGGTGCGTCCCGCCCAGTTGTGGGTGATCAGTTCGGTCTGGCGCGGGGCGACGAGGTTGGTCCCTTGATAGTCATAGACAAAGAAATAGCCCTCGCTCCCGTAGGTCATGGCGGCAAGAGTCTGTGTCACCTTGGTCTTGGCCACTTCGTCATCGGGCGGGGCGGGGTTGTAATCGGCGCTGATCGAGGTGCGCGCCAGTTGCAGGTAGTTTTGCAACTCCTGCTTTTTGGCGCTGATCAACTGGGCTTCGAGATCGGCGATCTCGCGTTCCGACATGGTTTTCGACTGATGCGCCACGACAAAGGCAATCGCCGCGACAGAGAGGATCAGCGGCAGAGTGGCGAGCAAATAGAGTTTGCGCGCATAGGTCATCTCGGGCAGCAGCCGCGTCATGTCGAGGGTCCGGTCTTTGGGTCGAATGCAGGATAGCGGCGTTCCGCAGCGGGTCAATCGGAGGTTTGCATCCGCAATATGGTAGGAAAGTTACCAATTTTCATCAGAAAAAGTTACAAAATGAGGCCTCTGCGTAATGTTGGGTATTTCCTCGCGCCTTTGTGACCGCTAACCTCTTTGAACGATCCGGCCCGCATGTGGCCCGTCAGATGATCTGCCCGTTTCTGGTGCGAAGGCGAGAGGACCTTTGCGCCGCTGCTTGAAAGGGGGGAAGGGGCTGACTGGTGTCGCGTGGGTCGGGGTTAAAATTCGCCATAGACTATTTTGGGAGGAAACCATCTATGGATCGTCGTTCTTTTTTGAAAACATCCGCTCTGGGCGGGGCATCTGCTGCCGCTGCGTCCACTCTGGCCGCGCCGGTATATGCACAGGGCAAGCGCACGCTGACTATGGTCACCACATGGCCGCGCGGACTTGCGGGCGTCTGGGATTCCGTTGAACGCTTTGCCGCCAATGTCGGCGCACTCACCGACGGGCAGCTGACCGTCGAGCCGAAAGCCGCAGGCGAGCTTGTTGGCGGGTTGGAAGTCTTTGACGCTGTGACCGCCGGTCAGGCCGATATGTATCACGGCTGCGAATATTATTTCACCGGGCAACACCCTGCGCTGGCGTATTTCACAACCGTGCCCTTCGGCATGACCGCGCCGGAAATGATGGTGTGGTATTATTCCATGGGCGGTATGGAGCTTCACCACAAGCTGGGCGAAATCTTCGGCCTCAAGGGCTTTATCGCCGGTCAGACCGGTGGTCAGGGCGGGGGCTGGTTCCGCAAGGAAATGAAGTCGCCTTCCGATTTCCAGGGTCTGAAATTCCGTATGCCGGGGCTTGGCGGGGAAACCGTGTCCAAACTCGGCGCTTCCGTGCAGGTGCTTCCGGGTGGCGAGATTTATCAAGCCCTGTCTTCCGGCGCGCTGGACGGCACCGAATGGATCGGCCCGTGGTCGGACGAGAAGCTCGGCCTGCAAGAGGTCTGTGACTACTACTATCCGGCGGGCTTCCACGAACCAGGTGCCGCGCTTTGTGTCACCACCAACCTCGAAGTGTTCGAAGGTCTGACCCCGACACAGCAGAAGGCCATCGAGATTGCCGCGGGCGAGTGCCATCAGCACAACTACGCGCTGTTCGTCGCCAACAACGGTCCGGCGCTGCAACGCCTGATTCAGGGCGGCACACAGCTCAAGGAATTCTCCGACGACATCTGGACCGCCTTCGGGACCGCCGCCAAGGAGGTGCTCGACGGGTATATGGATGACGAGATCTTCGCGGAGATCCGCACCTCTTATGAGGCGGCGATGTCTGCGACCTCCGGCTGGATGGGACGCTCTGACGGCAAATATACGCCGCAGCGCGACCGTGTGATCGCGGCCCAGTCGGAATGATGTCTTGAAAGACTGAAAAACAGGAAATGCGCGCGGTTTTCGCGCGCATTTTCGTCCTTTTCGCGTTGTCGTCCGTGTTCCAGAAGCGTAAAGCAACGCCATTACACACATAGAATAACATGACACTGGGAACGGGCCGCGCGGATGCGGGCCGGGAAGGGGACAGACGAGATGGAAGAACAGGCCGGTACGTCTTTTCTGGGACTTGTGGTGGACGCGGTGGTGAGCCTCGTTGTCAACCTCGGTCTCGGGTTCTGGCACATCATTTATGCGCTTACACATCCGGGGCTTTGGCTCGATTGGTCGGATAAGGAAAGCCTTTTGCGCTTTGTTTATTACGGTGGATCAAAAGAGCTTCTGTTCGTCTTTCTGGATGTGGTGATCGTGCTCTCCGTGATCGGCTTTGTCCATCGCCCCTTCCTGTGGGCGCTGGTGCGCGGGCTTGAGAAGATCGCCAATACCACAGGACGCGTGGCCGCATGGTTCGGCCTTCTGATGGTGCTACAGCAGATCATCGTGGTGTTCTTGCAGTCGATCTTCCGTCAGGGCGAGATTTCGATTTCGCCGTTCGGCGGCGGGTTCACGGAATCTGTTGGCTGGTTCTCCGAAAGCCTCAAATTCGAGAACGCCCTCGTTGTGGCGCTCTGTGTGTCCTATGCCTTTGTGCAAGGCAGCCACGTCCGCGTGGATCTGATCTATGCCGGCGTCAAACACCGCACCAAACGCGCCATCGACATGTTCGGGTCGCTGTTCTTCATGCTGCCTGTCGCGCTTCTGACATGGATGTATGCGTGGTTCTTCCTCTGGCGGCACCTGATCACGCCGAAAGTCTCGGCCTCTGACGCGCTGGACCGGATGCTGATGAAGGCGCGGATCGTGAAATGGAACGTGGAAACCGTGTCCTTTTCCGCCAACGGGTTCAACGGCTATTTCCTGTTCAAAATCCTGATGCTGTGCTTTCTCTCGCTGGTGATTTTGCAGGCGCTGGCCTTTTTCTACCGCTCCTTCCTCGAATTCGTCGAGGGCGAAGAGAGCGCAGGTAAATATCTCGACAAAGACACGCTCGGCGAAGGTGAAGAAACCTTTGAAGGCACGTATTAATTCGAGCGAAGGAACAAACACATGCTTTTCGGACTTGATGGCGTAGAAATCGGCCTCATCATCGTATTCCTTTGCCTCTTCGGCGGTATTCTCACGGGCTTTCCGGTGGCGTTTGCCATCGGGGGTGCGGGGCTTATGTCATTTGGCATCATCGCCGCTCTGGACAGCGCGGGCATCCTTGTGCACGAGGCGCTGGATACCGGCTCGCAGGCGTACCGCGATCTTGTGAATTCAGGCGTCAATCCCGCCAATATTTCGCATTTCAGGTATCCCGACCTACCGGTTTATCCCGAAGCACTCTTCCCCGGCGGATGGGAGCAGGCGGTGGATCGCAACCTGTCCTTTATCGTCAACCGGATGAACGAGCGCGTCTTTGCAGGGGCTTCTATTGAGACGCTTCTGGCGGTGCTGATGTTCGTGATGATGGGGATCGTTCTTGAACGCTCCAAGATCGCCAACGACCTTTTGACGACCATGGCGCGGGTCTTTGGTCCGCTGCCTGGTGGTCTGGCCGTGTCCGTGGTGATCGTGGGTGCCTTCCTCGCGGCCTCCACTGGCATCGTCGGGGCGACCGTTGTGACCATGGGCTTGCTGTCCTTGCCGACCATGTTGCGTCACGGCTATTCGCCGCAGCTTGCCACAGGGGTGATCGCCGCGTCGGGCACCTTGGGGCAGATCATTCCGCCTTCCATCGTCATCGTGCTTTTGGGCACGCTGGCGGGCGATCTCTATTCCGCCGCCCAAGAGGCGCGGGCTCAGGCCGTGGGCTGCACAGATGCGTTGACCTATCTTGGCGAACCCGCAGTGGTCTCCGTCGGCACGCTGTTCCAAGCGGCCATGTTGCCGGGGATTTTCCTCGCCAGCCTCTATGCGCTTTATGCCTTCGGTTACGCTTTGTTCAACCCGTCCAAGGCTCCGCCGGTTCATCTGGAACACACCAGCCATTCCACCATCACGCGCCGCGAAGGTGTGTTGTGGTTCATCGCCGTGCCGGTGATCTTGATCGGTGGCGCGATTGCCTCTGGTCAGATGGGAATTGCCGGTTCGCAACAGATCGTGGTGTCCGAATTCTCCGAAGCGGGCGCGCGGGCCTCTTTGCGCACTGCGGTGTCGGATCAATGTCAGGCGGCCATGATTGAATTGCACGGTCAGGACGCATGGGACAAGGCCGTGGCCGAACAAGCCGCGATCGAGGCGTCTGGTGGGTCGCAAGGCTCTGTGCAGCGCACACCGGAAGAGATCGAAGCCCTCACTACCGATGCGGTGACGAACGCGCCGAAACTGGGCAACGGGCTGCTGACGGTTATGGTGCTTTTGTCCCTGATGCTGTCCTTTGGCCGTGGTGTGGCGCCGACCGGTGATCCGCGTCCGCTTCTGATCGGTGCGGCAGGGATCGTGGGTGTGCTGGTTCTGGATGCGCTCTTTGTAGGGCCGCTGACCACTTCGGGCACGGCCTTTGTGATCTACCTGATCCCCTTTGCAGCACTGGCATACGGGCTGAAAGCCGCTGCGGCAAATCTGGCCAAGAACGAGTTGTTCCGTGTGGTCTTCCCGCCCTTGGTTCTGATCGTGGCGGTGCTTGGCTCCATCCTTGGCGGTGTGACCAACCCGACACCGGCGGCAGCACTTGGGGCAGGGGGCGCACTTTTGCTCGCCGCTTACCGCAAGCTGTCGGATCATCACAAGTCGGGCAAGATCATTCTTGGTGCCGCCTTTGCTGTAATTGTCATGATCCTGATCGGGTCGAATTTCGACCTGCGTCTGGGCCGTGGCGATGTGCCGTTCGAGGATTGGGTGGCTTACATCGTCGCGCTTGGGGCCTATTACTACGCCATGTTCGGCATTCTCTATGCCTGCTGGGTGCTGTTCTCCGATGGCACGTTGGGCATCGTGGTGCGGGAAACAGCGAAGGTCACGTCGATGGTCTTCACCATCCTCATCGGGTCGCAGCTTTTGAACCTCGTGGTGATTTCCTTCGGTGGCGAACACTATATCCAGAGCTTCCTGCGCAGCTTTGACAATGAGTTCACCGTCTTCCTTCTGGTGATGCTGGTGCTCTTCATCCTCGGGTTTGTGCTCGATTTCCTCGAGATTATCTACATCGTTGTGCCCATCGTCGGGCCGGTGATTTACGGCGGCACGATGGACCCGAAATGGGTGACGATCATGATTGCTGTGAACCTCCAGACCTCCTTCCTGACACCGCCCTTCGGTTTCGCGCTGTTCTACCTGCGCGGGGTGGCGCCGAAAGAGGTGACGACGGGGCACATCTACAAAGGCATCATTCCCTTTGTGCTCATTCAGATGCTCGGTTTGGGGATTCTCTGGGTCTTCCCCGATATTGTGACGATTGTGCCGAACCTCTTGTCGAACTGACCTGAGGCACATTGAGAGACACGCAAAACCCCGCCGGTTTCGGCGGGGTTTTCTTTTGGCTGCGAAAAACTTCTTGCTTTGCGATGCAAGTCTTATAAAAACACTAAGGTATTTAGCGCAGTTTCGCGTCCACAAGGAGCCCGATCATGTCTTTCCAATCTGCCCGTGCCCTCGACCAGCTTACCGAAGACGCGTTAGAGGGGGCGCAACCGGTAGGAAAGCTCTCGCAACTGGGCGAGCAGGGGCGCGTGGTTGTGACGCTCTTTCGCGGCTCGGACGCGCTGCGCCGCTCAAGTGATATGGGCAAGATTTTCGAACAGATGATGATGGTGTTCCGGCGTCACGGGCGGCGCCAGTTGGTCAGCCACGGGATGAGCTGTGATTGCCTTGGGGCGGACGAAGCGGTGCTGGCGCAATTCGTGCGTATGGCGGCCCGTGGCAAGCGCGAGGATGCCTGTCTTATGGCCATGCTGATCGTGCGTGCGGATGTGGCCCCTCTGGCGGTGTCACTGGCCGAACAGTTGGGCTTGCTGGTCGACGCCACGCTGCGCACAGATCCGCGCGCGATGATGGGCGCGGAAACGGGCAAGAGTGCCGTGCATTAAAGCCTGAACGCGCGATGTCGGACTCGCTGTGCGACGGGCAGCGCCGCTGCGTATCCCATTCGGTGACATGTAAACCTGCCGCGACAGGGCTCAAAACAGCGGCTTGTCCGGTTTTGTGCTCTGCATATCCGGCAGGTCGATCTTGGCCACCTGCTGCGCAATCGGTTCGTTTTCCAGCGGATGACTGTCCGGCGAGAAATCATCGGGATCTTCGACCTCGACCCATTGCCCGTCCTGATAGACCTCAAGCGCCGAGAACCGCGCCTTGTAGCCCATTTTCGGAGACCCCGGCACCCAGTAGCCGAGATAGACATAGGGCAGGCCGGCATCCCGCGCGATCTCGATATGATCAAGGATCACATAGGTGCCGAGGCTGTCCTTGGTCAGTTCCGGTTTGTAAAAGGAATAGACCATCGACACCCCGTCATCGAGAAGGTCTGTCAGACAGGTTGCCGCCAGTTCGCGGGGCGTGCCGTTCTCGCCGGGGATGTAATATTCGATCACACGGGTGCGGATCGGCGTCTCTTCGATCATCGCGGCAAATTCGAACACATCCATATCCGCCATGCCGCCGTCGGCGTGTCGCGTCTCCAAATACTCGCGGAACAGTTCGTATTGCGCTTCCGTGGCCCAAGGCGAGGTGGCCCCGCGTTTGAGGTATTTGTTCTTGTTCATCGCGCGGCGCTGGGATTTCGACGGTTTGAAATCCGCCACCCGGATACGGGCGGAGAGACAGGCGTTGCAGCCCGCACAGGTCGGGCGGTAGAGCACGTTTTGCGAGCGCCGGAACCCCTGTTTCGAGAGGCTGTCATTGAGCGCGATGGCATTCTCCCCCTGCAGCGACGTGAACAGTTTGCGCTCCATCCGGCCCTCCAGATAGGGGCAGGGTTGCGGGGCCGTCACATAGAATTGCGGCGCGAGGGGGAGGGAATGGCGCATGGGTTAAACTTGGGGTGTATGACAAAATGTCGGGTTACATGTTGAGGAAAAGGTAGCAATTCACAGCCCCTTCGCCAAGTGGTTCAAACCGCAAATCTCCGGCTTGCAGCGAAAAAGGGGACTGACGCGCCCCCTTTTGTCCGGAATTTCGCCATCAGTAGCGCGACGGGCGGTTGATCGCGGCAGTGCCGAGGATCCAGTCCGAGAGGCCTTGTCCGCGTGCGGTGGTGGCTATGAGAATAACCGATATGACTTGCAAAAATCCGGTAGAGCACCAGACGGTGAACAGCGTGGTGTGCAGCACGGCCATGCCAAGATCAAACCGTGCGCCCTTGCGGTCACGGAACTCGATCCCCATCAGGCGCATCCCCCATGTGGCCGATCCATTGGCAATGGTGATGACCCGATAGGCAAAGCTCACCACGGCAACGAGAAACGGGAAAAAGAAAATCCCTGTGAAGGCGGTGAAGGGGACAATGAGGGCGGCGATCAGCACGCCTGCGATCAGGTCGACCACAAAGGCCAAGGCGCGTTTTGTGGGGACCGAGGCGTAAAAATCGGGCTGGCGGTCGGGGTCGGGCAGGCCCCAGAGATCATCTTCGTCATATATCATGCTGCGCATTCTCGTTTCTCCAAGGGAAAGAGGCAAGCCCCGCGTGTGCCGCAGGACTTGTCTTGAGGCTCAGGCCCCCTCTGTCTTACCGGCATCCGGCGTTTCGACCTCTGCCGTGTTATGTCCTTCGGCGGCGCGTTTGGCGCGGTCTTCCATGAACTGGTCGAACTCGGCCTTGTCTTTCGCCGCGCGCAGACGTTCGAGGAAGGTCTCGAACTGCTCCTGCTCGTCCTGAAGCCGGCGCAGGGTCTCTTCCTTATAGGCATCAAAGGCGGAGTTGCCGGAGGGGCGGGCAGCGGCATGGGCGGTATAAGCCCGTGCGCGGTGCATGTGGCGACCACGGGGGCCGTGGTGCGGGCGGTGTTTGCAAGCGAACATTCTTTTGCTCCAGATCATATAGGCGAGAAGGGCGAGGCCGACCGGCCAGACAAAGATAAAACTGAGGACCATGACGGCGATCCAGGCGCCTTTGCCCTTGTCGTCAAGCCATGTCTCAGCCCGTCGAAGCCAGCCCTGCGCGGACTCGGCGGGCGCGTAAGTGTAGGTGGCGTGGGGCATGGGGTTCCCTTTCGAACTGAGTGTTGCGTGTTTCTGTGGATGTGAATGCTTTTCACATTAAAGAGATGGGGTGCGGATACCCGTCTCGCAAGAGGTTATGTGAATGTTTTTTACATTAAGTTAAAAAAATATTTTATTGCAGTGGTTTATATGTGTTTATTGATCTTATTTTGGAATGTTTTAGGAGACAGAAAAGGCCGGCCCCTCATGTGAGGAACCAGCCTGCAGGTCAAAACATCTGTGATCTCGGACGCTTTCCGCCCGCGTTTTAGCCGTCCTGTGCCTCCGTGTCGGCGGCAAGGCTGGCCAGTTCCAGACAGAGCTTTGTCGCCACGGCCATGTCCTGCACCGAAATCCATTCCAGAGGTCCGTGGATGTTCTGCATTCCCGTAAACAGGTTCGGCGTCGGCACGCCCATCTCCGTCAGGCGCGAGCCGTCGGTGCCGCCACGGATCGGCACGGAGACAGGTTCAATCCCCAGTTTGCGGCAGGCAGTGCGCGCCAGATCGACCGGCGTCATGTCCTTTTCCAGCCAGTAGCGCATGTTGCGATATTGTGGTGTGATCTCACAGGTGATCTCGGCACGCGGCTCTGTTGCGGCCACGGCGTCACAGACCTTGCGCACGATTGCACCTTTCTCGGCTAGTCCCTCGCGTTCAAAATCGCGCAGGATCAGCGTGATCTTCATTTCCGAAGACCCGCCGACCATATCCGTGGCGTGGATAAACCCTTCGGTGCCGTCCGTGACTTCCGGCGTCATCACGGATTGGGGCAGGGTCTGGATGATTTTGGAAGCCAGATGGATGGCGTTGACCAGCTTGTCCTTGGCCTGTCCTGGATGGATCGAAACGCCTTTCACGGTGATCTCGGCCCCGTCGGCGGAGAAAGTCTCATAGACAATCTCGCCCACCTCGCCGCCGTCGAATGTATAGGCGAAATCGGCGGCCAGATCCTTGGGCAGGGCCTTGGCCACGCCGCGCCCGATTTCCTCGTCAGGGGTAAAGGCGATGCGGATCGGCCCGTGTTTGATGTCGGGGTTTTGCAAAAGATGTTTCGCAGCGGTCATGATGATCGCTACACCGGCCTTGTCATCGCCTCCCAGAAGCGTGGTGCCCGATGCGGTGATGATGTCATGGCCCTGCTTCTCGGCCAGATAGGGATATTCGACAGGCGAGAGAACAAGCGCCGGATTGTCGGGATAGGTGATGTCGCCGCCGTTATAGCCCTTGATGACACGCGGTTTGACGCCGGTGGCATTGAATTGCGGGGCGGTATCCACATGGGCGAGAAAGCCGATGGTCGGGCCTTCTGCCGTGGCGAGGATGGTAGCCAGAACCGTGCCGTATTCGGTGAGTTCCACATCCTGCGCGCCAATCTCCTTCAACTCCGCCTCCAGAAGCCGCAACATGTCGAACTGACAGGTCGTGCTGGGAGATGTGGGCGAGTTTGCATCGCTCTGGCTGTCAATCGCCGCATAGCGGACGAGGCGGGTTTCCAATTCCTGATCGAAGCTTGCTGGGGTATCCTGTGGCATCTGTGATCCTCTTTCTTTGCGCTAAATGGGCGCGCGCTGAGCGCCAGAGTCAAGATGCGCGCGTGCATGCCCCCTTTGCGCGCGGGGCGTGTGCCGGTTTGGGCTTGCACTTCGGTTGGAAAATCCGCTCTTTTGGGGGCGTTGGAGGATATGCCCATGAGTTTTGACAGTCGCATCACCCGTTGCCCGCGCGCCTATGAACCGGAGCGTGGCGCAGAAGCCCGCGATGCTGTGCCGGATCTGTCGGGTGCGGTGGCCGAGTTGATCGAAGGGGCGGCTGGCTCTGCGCCCTATCTGCATGGGCTGATCCTCAAGGAGGCCGACTGGCTGCCCGAGGCGCTTGATGATCCCGAGGCGGCGCTGGCGGCGGAAATCGCACGGATCGAGGCGCTGCCCTTTGACCGGATCAACCCTGGTCTGCGTCAGGCCAAGCGCCGCGTCGCGCTTTTGGCCGCGCTCTGTGATCTGGGCGGGGTCTGGGGCCTGTTCGAAGTGACGGGTGCGCTGTCCTTGCTCGCGGATCGGGCGACGCATGTCGCGCTTAGGGCCCATGTGGGTCGCGAGATCACCAGAGGCAAAATCCCCGGCCAGACCGAGGCGGATATCGAAAGCTGTGGCGGGGTCTTCGCGCTGGCCATGGGCAAGCACGGGGCAGGGGAGTTGAACTATTCCTCGGATATCGACCTGATCTGCCTGTTCGACGAAAGCCGCTTTGACGGCATTGATCGCATGGAGGCGCGCGCCGGATTCATTCGGGCCACGCGCAAGGCGATGGCGAGCCTGTCGGACCTCACCGGCGACGGCTATGTGTTCCGCACCGATCTGCGCCTGCGGCCCGATCCTTCGGTCACGCCCGTCTGTTTTGCGATGGAGGCGGCCGAGCGCTATTACGAAAGCGTCGGGCGCACATGGGAGCGCGCCGCCTATATCAAGGCCCGCGCCTGTGCGGGAGATACGGCGGCCGGAGAGCGGTTTCTGGAGCATCTGACGCCGTTTGTCTGGCGCAAGCATCTCGATTTCAATGCCATTCGCGAAACCCATGAGATGCGGCTGAAAATCCGTGCGCATAAGGGGCTGGGCGGGGCGTTGACGCTGGAAGGTCACAATATGAAGCTGGGCTATGGTGGCATTCGGGAGATCGAATTTTTCGCCCAGACCCGACAGCTGATTGCCGGCGGGCGCGATCCTGACCTGCGTCTGCGCGAGACGGTGCCGGCCTTGGGTAAACTGGCCGAAAAAGGCTGGGTCGAGGCGGAGGTGGCCGAGACCTTGAGCGCGGATTACATCGCCCATCGGGAGGTGGAGCACCGCCTGCAAATGCTGCGCGATCAACAGACCCACAGCCTGCCGACCGCGCCCGAGGAATTCGACCGTCTGGCCGCGCTTATGGGCACGGACACAGAGACTATGCGCGCCGAGATTGCGCAGCGTTGCGAACGCGTCAATGCGCTGACCGAGGATTTCTTCGCCCCCGCCGATGCCGCCCCCGCGCCGGAACTGCCCCCTGAACAGGCGGAAATCACCGCGCGCTGGTCCACCTATCCCTGTCTGCGCACCGCCCGCGCACAGGAGATTTTCGGGCGTCTCAAACCGGAACTTCTGAGCCGCATCCAAAACCTCGACAAACCCACAGAGGCGCTGACCCATCTGGACGGGTTTCTCAAAGGGCTCCCAGCAGGCGTTCAGCTTTTCGCCCTGTTTGAAGCCAATCCGCAGCTTATCGACCTGATCCTCGACATTGTCTCCACCGCGCCGCATCTGGCCCGTCACCTGTCGCGCAATGCGGGGGTTCTGGATGCGGTGATCGGCGGCGGGTTCTTTGCGCCGTGGCCGGGACGTGCGGCTCTGACAGTGGAGCTTGCCACCCATCTTGAAGAGGCGGGCGATTACGAGCGCCAGCTTGACACCTGTCGTCGCTGGGCCAAGGAATGGCACTTCCGCGTCGGCGTCCACCAGTTGCGCGATCTGATCACGGCGGATGAGGCGGGCTCGCAATATTGCGACATCGCCGCCGCCTGTGTCGCCGCCCTCTATCCGCAGGTTGTGGCCGAGTTCTCCTGCAAACACGGCCCGCCACCGGGGCGTGGTGCGATGGTTCTGGGTATGGGGTCTTTGGGCGCGGGGCGTCTGACCGCGGCGTCGGATCTGGATATGATCGTGATCTATGATGCGGCCGGGGTCGATGCATCCGAAGGGCGGCGGCCTTTGCCGTCTCGCACATATTATGCGCGGTTCACCCAAGCCCTGATCACCGCCATGACCGCCCAGACCGCCGAAGGGCGTCTCTACGAGGTCGATATGCGCCTGCGCCCCTCGGGCAAGCAGGGGCCGGTCGCCACGTCTTTCGAGAGTTTCCAGAGCTATCAGTTGAACGAGGCTTGGGTCTGGGAACATCTTGCACTCACACGCGGGCAGGCGGTGGCAGGGGACGCGGGGCTGATGGCGGATGTCGAGCGTTTCCGCGCCACGCTGATCTCCGGTGCACAGGATGAGGCCCGCATCCGTCAGGAAACCCGCGAGATGCGCGCCCGTCTGGCGCAGGCGAAACCCGGCGGCCCGTGGGATCCGAAAAACGGTGCGGGACGGATGATGGACATCGAATTGCTGGCCGAATCCGCGGCCTTGCTGGCGGGCTCTGCCGCGCAGGACATCTACGCCCAGCTTGGCTCGGGTGGCGAGAGCGGCTGGCTGACACGTGATGAGCAGATGCTGTTGACCGAGACCTACCGGCTGATGTGGCGGCTGCAATCGGCAGCGCGGCTTCTGACCGGAGAAAAGCTCGATCCGCAAGCCGTGGGCGCGGGCGGGCGAGCGTTTTTGCTGCGCTCTAACGGGGCGGTGAGCATGGAAGCCCTGTCCGAGGAGTTGCGCCAGCGGGCCGAAAGCGCGGCACAGGTGATTGCCACCGTGTTGGAGCGCCCCGCACCGACTGCTTAGCCGGAGCAGGGTGTCAGCGTTCAAGGATTAGCGCGGCAGGGCGGCCGCCTCGCGGGCCAGTTCCTCGATGGCTTTCCAGTCGCCTTTTTCCACAAGCCCCGCAGGCGCGACCCATGAGCCGCCCACGCAGAGCGTGTTGGAGAGCGACAGGTAGTCATTTGCGTTTTTCAGGGACACGCCGCCAGTCGGGCAGAATTTCATTTGCGGCAAGGGTGCGCCGATAGCCTTGAGCGCAGGGGCGCCGCCATTGGCTTCGGCGGGGAAGAACTTCGCCACCGTGTAGCCGCGTTCCAGAAGGCGCATCACGTCGGAGGCGGTGGAGGTGCCTGCCAAAAGCGGCAGGTCGGCGGCTTCGCAGGCGTCCAGAAGCGTGTCGGTTGCCCCCGGAGAGACGCCAAATTTCGCACCGGCCGCGACCGCGTTTTTCACATCTTCCGGCGTCAGCAGCGTGCCGGCCCCGACCACACCGCCCTCGACCTGTGCCATCTCGCGGATCACATCCAGCGCCACCGGCGTGCGCAAGGTGACCTCAAGCGCGGGCAAGCCGCCAGCAACCAGTGCCTCGGCTAGAGGGCGGGCGTGGGCGACGTCATTGACGACAAGCACGGGAACAACGGGGGCGAGGCCACAAACCTCGGCGCATTTCAAACTGGCGTCTTGCGGTGTCATTTCTAGCTCCTGAATGTGCTCTGCTGTCTCTGCGGCCCATGTGTGCCGCGTGTTAGGGGAAAGTTAGCGCTAAATCGCCTTTAGTGAAACCCCGAAGCGTGACCCTGCTTCGTTTCACAACCGGCCTGATCACCATAGACACATGCGCATTTTTGTCATCTCCCCCCTGCATGGATTTCTGCATCGCAGAGGTTGTCGGATGTTTGCGCCACCATAGATGAAGATCAAAGAGACACAGGAGCGCAGAATGACTGCCCAGATCGACAATAAAACCGCCACGCTTTTTCGCCCGTTTTCCTACAAAGGGCTGGAGCTGAAAAACCGCATCGTTATGGCCCCGATGACGCGTGGTATGGCGCCTGATGGCATTCCGGGTCCGGAGAATGCGGCCTATTACGCCCGTCGCGCGGCGCATGAGGTAGGGTTGATCCTGTCGGAAGGTACTGTGATCGACCGTCCGGCATCGCGCAACCTGCCGGGGATTCCGTTTTTTCATGGCGAGGAAGCGCTGTCCGGCTGGAACCGTGTGATCGCGGCGGTCCATGCCGAGGGCGGCAAGATGGGGCCGCAAATCTGGCACACCGGATCGACCCGCGCGGGCGCTTGGGAGCCGGATGCGCCGGTCGAGAGCCCTTCGGGTCTGGTCGGTCCGGATGAGCCGCGTGGCGTTGCCATGAGCGAAGACGATATTCAGGCCACCATTGCCGCCTTTGCCAAGGCTGCGAAAGCCGCGAAAGATCTCGGTTTTGATGTCGCGGAACTGCACGGTGCGCATGGCTATCTGATCGACCAGTTTTTCTGGGAGGGCACGAACAAGCGCGAGGACCACTGGGGCGGCGAGACCATCGAGGAACGGTCGCGTTTCGCGGTCGAAGTGGTCAAGGCGGTGCGCGCCGCTGTAGGGCCGGACTTTCCGATCATCCTGCGCCTGAGCCAGTGGAAACAGCAGGATTACACCGCGCGTCTGGCCAATAATCCCGAAGAAATGGAACGCTGGCTTGTGCCGCTGGTCGAGGCCGGTGTGGATATTCTCCATTGTTCCCAACGCCGATTCTGGGAGCCGGAATTCCCTGAAGTTGATGGTGAGAACGGGTTGAACTTTGCCGGTTGGGCCAAGAAACTCACGGGCGTGCCGACGATTTCTGTGGGCTCTGTCGGGTTGTCCGGCGAGTTTTTGGCGGCGTTTGGCGGGCAGGGCTCCGAAGTGACGCCGCTGGACAAGCTGTTGACGCGGATGGAGGCCGACGAGTTCGACCTGATCGCCGTGGGGCGTGCGCTTTTGTCGGATTATGCTTGGGTCGAAAAGGTCAAGCGCGGGGCGACGGATGAGTTGAAAGGTTTTGATGCTGCCTCGCTCGGTGAGTTGCGTTGAGCGCTGCCGGTTGGGCATAGCATACTGAAAATAAAGTAACGCCCGCCGGTTCTGGCGGGCGTTTTTTGATATGTTGCATCTTGGCCTGTGCCCCAGACACACAGGGTCTCTGACACTGAGACACAGGACCGGTTCAGTAGAGCGAACAGGCGCCTTCTGTGGCGGGGCCTGCATTGCGGCGGAAGGTTTCGAACAGCTCGCGGCCCATGCCGACCGTATTGGCGGAGAGATCCGCGGTCACAACCTCACGCGCTTCGAACCCGTCTTCAAGCACCTGCAATGTGCCATTTATCGCATCGACTCGCACCAGATCCCCATCGCGGAGTTTGGCGATCGGGCCGCCTGTGGCCGCTTCGGGGGAGACATGGATACAGGCGGGCACCTTGCCAGAGGCACCGGACATGCGGCCATCGGTGACAAGCGCAACTTTGAGGCCGCGATCCTGCAACACGGCCAGGGTTGGGGTCAGCGAGTGCAGTTCCGGCATGCCGTTGGCACGCGGGCCTTGGAAGCGGACCACAACCACGGTGTTTTCGGTAAATTCGCCTTTCTGGAAGGCGGTTTTGACATCGTGCTGGTCGTGGAAAATGCGGGCTTTGGCCTCGACCACATGGTGTTCTGGTTTCACGGCGGAGACTTTCATCACGCCACGGCCGATATTGCCTTTGAGTTCCTTGAGGCCACCGCTTTTCTGGAACGGGTCGGAGGCGGGACGCACGATCCGGTCGTTCACGGTCTCGCGGTCCGCATCGACAAAGGTCAACACGCCGTCGTGTAGTTTCGGCTCTTTGGTATAGAGCGACAGTCCCGTGCCCGCGACGGTTTTGACATCCTCGTGCAGAAGCCCCGCAGAGAGAAGTTCGCCCACAAGATAGCCAAGCCCGCCAGCCGCATGGAAATGGTTCACATCGGCCAGACCGTTGGGGTAGACCTTGGCCAGAAGCGGAACGACATCGGAAATGTCGGAGAAGTCCTGCAAGTCCAGAATGATCCCCGCCGCGCGTGCCATCGCCGGAAGGTGCAGCACAAGGTTGGTCGAACCACCTGTCGCCATCAGCCCGACAATGCCGTTTACAAAGGCCTTCTCGTTCAGGATCGACCCCACGGGCGTATATTCATTGCCAAAAGCGGTGATCTGGAGGGCGCGTTTGGTGGCTTCGCGGGTCAAGGCATCGCGCAGCTCGGTGCCCGGATTGACGAAAGACGCGCCCGGCAGGTGCATCCCCATGATCTCCATCAGCATCTGGTTCGAGTTGGCGGTGCCGTAGAAGGTGCAGGTGCCTTGGCCGTGATAGGCTTTCATCTCGCTTTCCATCAATTCGCGGCGGGAGATTTCTCCGGTGGCGAATTTCTGGCGGACCTTGGATTTTTCGTCATTGGTGATGCCGGAGGTCATGGGCCCTGCGGGAATAAAGACCGTCGGGACATGGCCATAAGCGGCGGCGGCCATGATCAGGCCGGGAACGATCTTGTCGCATACGCCCATGTAAAGCGCGGCGTCAAAGCAGTTGTGCGACATGCCGATGGCGGCGGCCAGTGCGATGGTGTCACGGGAGAACAGCGACAGCTCCATGCCGGGTTGGCCTTGTGTCACCCCGTCACACATGGCGGGCACGCCGCCTGCGACCTGTGCCGTGGCACCCTGTGCGCGGGCGACCTCGCGGATGATGTCGGGGTAGTGCTCATAGGGTTTATGCGCGGAGAGCATGTCATTATAGGCAGAGATTATGCCGATATTGGGCGCCCGCCCGTCGGCCAACGTGCCTTTGTCATCGCCCATAGCGGCATAGGCGTGGGCCTGATTGCCACAGGACAGATGCGCCCGCACCGGTCCCTGATCTGCAGCCTCGGATATCCGGGCGAGATAGGCCTCGCGGGTCGGTTTCGAGCGTTCGATGATGCGTTGGGTGACGGCTAGGATCTGGCTGTTCACGGGTCTGGCCTTTGCTTGTGTTGCTGGCTGTGAAACGAGTTGTCTCAAGTTAGCGCTAACTTAGCGTGTTTCGGACCGAATGTCCATCTGCGCGGGGCAGGAAGGGCCGGAATGGCCCTGTTCCTATGCTGCACATGCATGAGGGTTGCTGCAAGTGCATAGCGGGTCTTCCGGTTCAGTACTCGCTAGGTCAGGATTTGTGACCTATATTGAAAACATCGGGAGGATCGATGCAACAGGGTTTGCGTGAACAAGCCCGACTGCGTGAGAGGCTTTCCGGCAAGGTGCCCGGCCTCGACGCTCAACAGACAAGCAAAGGTGATCCTATGAAAGACTCTTCTGCAAGCTACATCGACATGACTGAAATCGAAACCGAAGCCCGCCTGATGCGTGCCCAGATGGCGCGTTATATGCTGCGTGCGGCAGGTGAATGGTTCCGTGGTCGCGCCCATAACGCGCACCGTGCGAAAACCGTCTGAGCCAAGGGCTTCAGTCCTGCGCCGCCTTTGAGAAACTGTGCGGCACCTAATTGTATCGGATTCATCACCCGTTTTGAAAAGCCCCGGAAAAGCTCCGGGGTTTTCGCATTCTGGCCTTATTTCAATGAGAAATTAACCAGGAATTGAGGGAAGAATCCCCGGAGAGTGTGATGAAAAATACTAGTAAACTGGCAATTGCCCTTTTGATTGCAGCCGCAACCAGCGCCTGCACAACCGAAACCACGTCCCGCGCTACGCCGATGACGGGCAGCCTGAGTGCTGTTGCCGCCGGAGAAAATGTGCGGATCGCGTCGGATTTTCGCGTCACCAAAGTGAATGTGGTTGTGCCGGAGACGCTTACGGTGTCCGAGGCCAATGGTATCAAGCCGCGCGCTGATATCGTCTGGCGTGAAGACGCCTATGGTGATCGCCATGCGCAGGTGAAAGCCATTATGGAAGCGGGCCTCAAACGCGGTGCGAAAGCTCTGAGCGGGCAACGACCGGTTGTTCTTGATGTGCAGGTGGTGCGTTTCCATGCCCAAACGGAGCGGGTGCGTTACTCCAGCCTTCCTTCGGAGCACGAGATTGAATTCATGCTGACCGTGCGTGATGCGAACACCGGTGAGGTGCTTGTGCCGTCGCATATGGTCAATGCCACCTTCCATGCCTATGGCGGTGATGAGGCCGTGGCCGCCGATCGCGCTGGCATTACACAGAAACAGCGGATCTCTGGACATCTGGCAGGTGTGATTGCCGCCGAGCTGTCGAAATCGGCAACGCTCTGATCCCTCTTTCTAAGAGATCAAAAGACCGTTAAGAGGGCTCTCATGACAGAGCCCTCTTTTTCCATTCCGACCATTCGCCTGAAACCCAAATCCAATGCGCGGGCCATTCGCCACGGCGCACCTTGGGTCTATGACAATGAACTGGTCACGGACCGACGCACGAAATCTCTTGCGCCCGGTTCTCTTGCGCGTCTCGAAGATGCCGAGCGCAATTTCCTCGCCCTTGTGGCGGTCAATCCCAATTCGCGCATTTTTGCCCGCGTTCTGGATCACTCGGAAACGGCCGAAGTGGATCAGGACTGGTTCGCCGCACGAATTGCCACCGCGCTTGCACATCGCGAGACGCTGTTCGATGCGCCGTTTTACCGTTTGATCCATGCTGAATCCGATGGTCTTCCGGGGGTGGTGGTCGACCGGTTCGGAGACACCTGCGTGGTGCAGCCCAATGCCGCATGGGCCGATGTCCTGATTGCCCCGCTCTCCGCCGCCCTGCGCGAAGTCACCGGCGTAAGCACCGTGGTCATGAACGGCACCGGACGGGCGCGTGGCCTCGAAGGGCTTGAAGAAAAAACAGAAATTCTTTCCGGAAAGGTCGAGGGGCCGCTCCCCGTGCCGATGAATGGCGCGACCTATATGGCCGATCTTCTGGGGGGGCAGAAGACCGGTCTCTTTTACGACCAGCGCCCGAACCATGCTTTTGCGCAACGTCTGGTGGCGGGCAAGCGGGTGTTGGACATCTTCTCCCATGTGGGCGGGTTTGCCTTGGCCTCTCTGGCGGGGGGCGCGTCTTCTGCGCTTTCGGTGGACAGTTCCGCCCCCGCGTTGGATCTGGCCGAACAAGGCGCCGCAGCAATGGGCAAATCGGACGCCTTCTCGACCCGCAAAGGCGATGCTTTCGACGTTCTGACGGCTTTGGCCGAAGAGGGCGAGACATTCGATGTGGTGATCTGTGATCCGCCCGCCTTCGCGCCGAATAAATCCTCTCTGGAGAAGGGCTTACGCGCCTACGAACGTGTCGCACGTCTGGCCGCGCCGCTGGTGCGGGAGGGCGGATATCTTGGCCTGTGCTCCTGTTCTCATGCGGCGGATCTGGACCGGTTTCGGGGGGCTTGTAACCGCGGGATCGGGCGGGGTGTCGGGCATCTGGGACGCTCGGCGCAGCTCATCCACACGGGCTTTGCCGGTGCCGACCACCCGCTCATGCCGCAGCTTGCGGAAAGCGGCTATCTCAAGGCGCTGTTCTACCGGATTGTCGCATGAAAGTGCTTCTCGACGCCTGCGTGCTCTACCCGACAGTGATGCGGGAAGTGCTTTTGGGCGTCGCCAAGCGCGGGCTTTACACGCCTTTGTGGTCGGCGCGTATCCTTGAGGAATGGGCCCGTGCTGCACGCAAGATCGGCCCGACGGGAGAGATTCAGGCGCGTGCCGAAGTGGCGCTGGTGCGTGCGGCCTTTCCGCAGGCAGAAGTCAAGGAACACAAGGGCTTGGAAGCGCGTCTTTATCTAAAGGATGAAAACGACATCCACGTTCTGGCCGCCGCCATCGCGGGACATGCCGAGGCGATTGTCACGATGAACGCGCAGGATTTTCCCCGCAATGTTCTGGCCGAAGAAGGGCTGGAACGCTGGGATCCGGACGGGTTCCTCTGGCGGCTCTGGTCGGATCATCCGCAGGCCGTGGGCGAGGTCATCGAAGAGGTGCGCCAAGAGGCGGAGCGGCTCTCCGGCGAACCGTGGGACGTGCGGCGGTTGCTGAAAAAGGCGCGTCTGCCGCGTCTGGGCAAGGCGCTCTCCTGACCTCCTGAAAATACGCTAAACGGCTGTCAGACTTGTGTCGGATATCTGTCGGACTTCTGTCGGGCTGTTTTGCGAGTGGTTGTGTGCGTAATGATCGGGCGTGCGTGAGCCGCCCGAGATGGTCGGATGTGAGTATTTGGGCCATCAGAAAGCCGCCAATGGCCGCAACTGTCAGGTGCGTTTGAGCGCGGCTGGCCTCAGGACCATTTGGCTTCGTTGGCCTCGATGGCTTTGATCCGTTCTTCGGTTTTCGGGTGGCTCAGGAGCCATGCGGGCATGGAGGCCCCATGTGCGCCGGTCAGATGTGGCAGTTTCTCGAACAGCGACTTTTGTGGCCCCGTGCCGATCCCCGCTTTGATGAGCAGCGCGGTGGCATAGGCGTCGGCCTCGTATTCGTCCGAGCGCGAGAGTTTGGCGGCGAGCATCTGGGTGAGCCAGTTGGCGATATAGGCGCCGATCACGGGGATAAAGCGCGAGAAGATCATCACCAGCGCGGTGCGCAGCGCATTCTGACCAGAAAAATCGATCATCCGGCGTTTGGAATGGCCAAGCGCGACATGGCCCAACTCATGGGCGATGACGGAGGCCATTTCCTCGTCGGTGATCTGGCCCGTGCGGAATTTCTCGTAAAAGCCGCGGGTGATGTAGACCTTGCCGTCAGGGGCGGCGAGGCCGTTGACGGGGTCAATCTCGTAGAGAAACACTTTCACACGGGGCAGATCGAGGGCACGCGCCAGTCGGGTGAACACGGGCGCGAGTTTCGGATCGACCAGTTCGGTCGAGCGCGCTTCGAGTTCGCGCACGGTGCGCCATGCGGAAAAGCGATACATCGCGAGGCCCCAGAGCAGGGCAAGGAGCAGGGGGGTGAATCTCAACATGGTTTGAATATGGGGGCTGGGGGCGGTTTGACCAAGCTCTATCGCGCTTTATCGCCCGAGAAGTTTCATGCCGCGGTCCAGCCCTTCGAGCGTCATGGGGACCATGCGGCCTTCGAAAATCTCGTCGATCATGGCAATCGACTGCGTATAGGGCCAATGCGCCTCCGGCACGGGGTTGAGCCAGAGGTGGTCGGGCCAAGTGTTGCGGGCACGGGCGAGCCATGTGGCACCGGATTCTTCGTTCCAGTGTTCATTGGCCCCGCCGGGCAGCGCGATCTCGTAGGGGCTCATGGAGGCATCGCCCACGAAGATCACTTTGTAATCCTTGCCATAGGTGTTCATCACATCGCGGGTCGGGATGTTTTCGCCCCAGCGCCGCGCATTGTCGCGCCAGACGCTTTCATAGAGGCAGTTGTGGAAGTAATAATATTCGAGATGTTTGAACTCGGAGCGGGCGGCGGAGAACAGTTCCTCGACCACTTTGATATGGTCGTCCATCGAGCCGCCGACATCGAAGAACATCAGCACTTTCACCGCGTTGCGCCGTTCGGGGCGGGTTTGCACGTCGAGATAGCCATGTTCGGCGGTGGCGCGGATGGTGCCGTCCAGATCAAGCTCCTCATGCGCCCCGTCACGCGCCCATTTGCGCAGGCGCTTCATGGCGAGTTTGATGTTGCGCGTGCCGATCTCGACCGTGTCATCGAGGTTGCGGAATTCTCTTTTGTCCCAGACTTTTACAGCGCGACGATGACGTGACTCTTTCTGGCCGATCCGCACGCCTTCGGGGTTGTAGCCATAAGCGCCAAAGGGCGATGTGCCGCCGGTGCCGATCCATTTGTTGCCGCCCTGATGGCGACCTTTTTGCTCTTCGAGCCGCTTTTTGAGCGTCTCCATCAGCTTGTCGAACCCGCCCAGAGCCTCGATTTCGGCCATTTCCTCAGGCGAGAGGTGTTTTTCCATCTCCTTGCGCAGCCAGTCTTCGGGCAGGTCGAGCGCATTTAAGACCTGATCTGAGGGAATCTCGTCAAGTCCTTGAAATGTTTTTGAAAAGGCGCGGTCGAAGCGGTCGAGGTGGCGTTCGTCCTTGACCATGGTGACGCGGGCGAGGATGTAGAACTCCTCGATGTCATAGCGGGCCAGTCCGGCTTTCATGGCCTTAAGGAAGGACAGGAACTCCCTCAAGGAGACGGGCACGCCTTCGTGGCGCAATGTCTCGAAGAAGGGCAGAAACATGTCAGATCATCCGGTCTGCAATGACGCCCAGAAACAGGCCGATAATGCCGAAGATGAGTGCGAAGACGGCCATATATTGCAGCTTGTCGGCGCGGTTCCCGCCGCGTTTTGCGGCCAGTCGCCAGCCCCAGACCCCGCCGAGCAGGGTGAGTATGAACCCGATCATGATGTTGCTCCCTCAGGCCGTGTGGCCGGTGTCGCGGGCCGGTCGTTATCGCGCCAGAGCGGCGATTTCGGCGGCACGGATCCGGACCTCTTCATCCGAACCAAAGCCATAGCGTGCCCAGCCCAGACTGTCGAGACGCAGGGCGCGGGCGTCGCTGCTGCGTCCGAGGTTTTCCAGCGCCTCGGCCTCTGTCAGCATGAGTGAGGCCAGAAGCGCGGCGTTTTCGGCGTCGCGGGCGGCATCAATGGCGCTGGCAGAGAGGGTATAGGCGTCCTCATAGCGGTGCTCTGACAGGGCGAGTGCGGCAAGCTGCATGGCAACATGGGCGGCATGGAAGCGGGTTTCGGGATTCGCGCCGTAGATCTCGGCGGCCCGTGTGAGCGCGAGATAGGCGGCAGGGCGGTCTGTGGCGATGGAGAGGCGACCCAGCAAGAACCACGAGAAACCGGCGCGGGTGTCGTCCCAGCCTTCGGCCTGTGCGATGGCGACGGCATTATGGGCGGCGAGGAGGCGCTCTTTCAGCGGCGCGCGTCCCATCGCGGTCAGAGCGGACTGCGTCCAGAGGCGCGGCGTCGGTTTGGCGGGCGTATCGGGCAGGGTTTCCCCGACGGGATTGATCCGCGCGAGGATATCGGGCAGGGCGCGGGCCACCTCGTCGCGGCTCATGCCGGAGCGCAATTCCGGCGCATAGGTGAGGCGCAGCATCAGCATGTCGAAGGGGGTCAGCACGGAGTGGATATTGTCGTCGTTGAAGACAGAATCGGGCAGGCGGTAGAGGTCATTGAGCGGGCCGAGGGCCTGCGCCAGTTCCTCGTGCAGGCAGTCGCGGATTTCCTGCGGGGCGACATCGACGGGAATGAAGATCGACAGGCGCTCGCGGGTGTTCACCTCTGTCCAGCTCAGGGCAGCCCGTCGGGCGCGTTTGAATTCGGCCCAGCTTGAGACATTGGGCACAACGATACAGGCAGTGTTCGGCGCACGGCGGGAAAGTTCGGCCAGCGTGAGGGTTTCAAGCGTGATCGCGGCGTCGGCTTGCGGCTGCACACGGGTGATTTTGACACCGGCCTCGCGCTCCAGACGGGTCAGCAGCTTGGTGAGGTCATGGTTCAGCGACGGCGGGATGGTGTCGCCGGTGACACGCAGGGTGATCGGGTCTTCGAAACGGGTGAACTGCGTCAGCTCCGCGCCGGTTTCCAGTGCGAAGGTCAGGTCTAGGAAATCGCGGGCGAGAGAGGCGTTGGAGCGGTGGCTCTGCGCCGGTTGTCTGTCGTCAAACAGTTTCATCGGCGGCAGGGCAAGCATTTCGGAGGCGGCGCGGGCGGAATCCGGTGAACTGACGGGCGTGGGGGAGACGCAGGCCGAGAGCACGACCAGCCCGCACAGAGCCGTTGCCAGCCGCGCACTTGCCAGCCGCGTCGTGTCACGCAGGCGGGGCATCGCAAAGGGGGATCGGAGCCATGTCATCAGGGTAGCCTTATGCGTGTTCTTTTACGTGTTCTACTGTGTGCGTCTTGTGTGTGCGTCTTGAGGGCATCTTGTCCGTCGCGCCGGATTTAATCCGCCTTGCGTGGCGATTTTAAGGCAAACTGTCGCAGCGGCATAGGGATTTGCTCCGCGAGACGTTCGCACCAAAGACGCCCGTCCGCGCCGTCACCACTTGCGCTGGTATTTGATATAGGGTGTCAATTCCCCGATCCGGTCGTAGAGCTTGCGTGCCTCTGTGTTGAAATGCTGGGTGGTCCAGTAGACCTGCGGCGTGCCGTGGGCATCGGCCAGATCATAGACGCTCTGGATCAGGGCCCGCCCTGCGCCGGTGCCGCGCGCGGCTTCGGTGACAAAGAGATCCTGAAGGTAGCAGACATCCTCGATGCGCCAGTTATGGGCATGGAACAGGTAATGCACCAACCCGATCAACGCCCCGTCCTTTTCGGCCACCAACGCGCCGCGCTCCTTGGCCTCGGGGTCCACCAGACGCGCGAAGGTGGCGTCATAGATTTCGGGGGCCAACTCCGTTTCAAAGAACGTCAGATAGCCGCGCCAGAGCACTTCCCATTCGGCGCGATCTTCGGGGGTGAGGGGGCGGATAACGGGCAATGGAACCTCCATGAAAAACTGCGACATCAATGCTTTGCGGGCAGTTTTTCGCCAAATTTCAAAGGGGTTCAACGGAAAACGACCGTTTCGGCACTGGTAAGCCGCCCGGAGGGCGCGAGAGGACCAAGACGCGCGAGGGGATTGCCGGATTTCTGTCCGCAGCGCCTAAATTGCGGGCGGAAAACCCGCGCGACTGCGACGAATACGCTCATCGCTGAAGAATTTACATCCTTGAGTTGTCATCGCACTGTTAGATTTGAGGAAGAAGATGCGCGAACGACAGATATGGAGTTCAAGATGAGCAAATCCTCCCCCGACGAGGCACAGATCAGCGAAGCGGCCTATTTTATCTGGCTGGCCGAGGGCAAGCCGGAAGGCCGCGACGAAGTGCATTGGCAGATGGCGATTGAAGCCTTGAGCGTGCCTGTGAAAAAGCCCCGCAAAAAAGCCGCGCCGAAGAAAGCCGCCACCAAGACGGCGACAAAACCGGCGAGCAAGGCCGCTGCGAAAACCGCGACAACGAAACCGGCGACGAAAACTGCGGCGAAAAAGACCACAACCGCCCGAAAGCCGCGCACGACCAAGGCGAAAGCGGCCCCGAAGGCCGAGTGATCAGCGCCGCTGACCGCGTGCCAGAAAGGCGAGACGCTCGAACAGGGCCACGTCCTGTTCGTTCTTCAAAAGCGCGCCGTGCAGTTTCGGCAGGGCATTGACCCCGTCGCGCTTGAGATCTTCGGGCGAGAGATCCTCGGCCAGCAGAAGTTTGAGCCAGTCGAGCACCTCCGAGGTCGAAGGTTTCTTTTTCAGCCCTTGCGTGTCGCGAATCTCGTAGAATTGCGTCAGAGCCGCGCCGAGCAGGTCGGATTTCAGCCCCGGAAAATGCACCTCGACGATCTGTTTCATGGTCTCCATGTCGGGGAAGCGGATGTAGTGGAAGAAACACCGGCGCAGGAAAGCGTCGGGCAGTTCCTTTTCATTGTTCGAGGTGATGATGACCACAGGGCGCTGTTTCGCGCTGATGGTCTCGCCGGTCTCGTAGACATGGAAGGCCATTTTGTCGAGTTCCTGCAAGAGATCGTTGGGAAACTCGATATCGGCCTTGTCAATTTCGTCGATCAGCAGAACAACCTTCTGTTCGGCTTCGAAAGCCTGCCAGAGCTTGCCTTTCTTGATGTAGTGGCGCACGTCCTCCACCCGAGGGTCGCCCAACTGGCTGTCGCGCAGCCGCGAGACCGCGTCATATTCGTAGAGGCCCTGCTGGGCGCGGGTGGTGGATTTGATGTTCCACTCGATCATCTCCAGCCCCAAAGAGGTGGCCACCTGCCGCGCCAGTTCGGTTTTCCCTGTGCCGGGCTCGCCCTTGACCAGCAGGGGACGTTCCAGCGCGATGGCGGCATTGACCGCCACAGTGAGGTCGTGCGGGGCAACATAGCTGTCCGTCGAGGAAAATTTCATCTGGGGGCCCTGTCCTGTGCTGTCTTCGGTCGAGATCATAGCGCAGGCGGGCAAAGGTGCAACACGTGCCATATTGTGACGTGACATCCCCGAACAAACGGGGTAAATGAGCCGCAATTGGAGGACGCCTTATGGCTGATAAATCTGAAAATGTGGCCGAAGGCACGACAGAGGTGAGCATGATGAAGGCTGAGGTTTTTCTGGATGAAAATTATCGTCCGGCAGAGGACGAACCATTTATGAACGAGCGCCAGCTCGAATATTTCAGACGTAAACTTCTGGCTTGGCGGGCCGAGCTTCTTGACGAAAGCCGCCACACGATCGAGGGTCTGCAAGACGGCACCCGCAATATTCCCGACATTTCCGACCGTGCTTCCGAAGAGACCGACCGTGCTCTGGAACTGCGCACGCGGGACCGTCAGCGCAAGCTGGTGACGAAAATTGACGCGGCGCTGCGCCGGATCGAAGAGGGCGAATACGGGTATTGCGAAGTGACCGGCGAGCCGATTTCGCTCAAGCGTCTTGATGCGCGTCCGATTGCGACCATGACGCTGGAAGCGCAGGAACGCCACGAGCGCCGCGAGAAAGTCCACCGCGACGACTGATGCGGTTTCGGCTGGTCTGATGCGCCTGCACCGATGAAGCCCGACCTCAGTGCTTCTGAGACGGGGATTCGGGAAAGACGCATGGGGCGCGCGCGGGGTTTTCGGCCTGCGACGTTTGCCCTCGCGGCAATTTGGCCCCGTGAAATCCGCGACGGATTATGACAGAACACCGGAGGTAACTCCGGTGTTTTTTGTTTGGCATTTTCGGCTTTGTGGTGAAATCTGACACATTGGAGGAGTGCCCTGCCTCTGGGGGTCAGGGCGGGACAGCGTTGCGGAAGGAGAGGCCCATGTTGATCGGTCAGGATATTGCAGTTTTAGGTGCCGGTGTCGCAGGGCTGGCCGTGGCGCGGGCCTTGGCGCTGCGCGGGGCGACGGTCACGGTGTATGAGCAATCGCACGAGATCGCCGAAGTGGGGGCGGGACTTCAGATTTCGCCCAATGGCGCGCGGGTTCTGGCCGCTTTGGGGCTGGATGCGCCCTCTGTGTCGCTGCGTTCCGAAGGCGTTCGGCTGATGGATGGCTATATGGGGCGCGAGGTGCTGCATCTCGATTTCGCCAAGGCGCGGCCCAATGACGATTTCCTGATGATGCATCGCGCCGATCTGATTGCGCTTCTCGAAGAGGGCGTGCGCGATCTTGGCGTCAATATCCGTCTGTCCTACACGGTGGAGAGCATCCACGGAGATGGCGACGGGGTGCGCCTGAGTTTCGCAGGCGGAGGCGGTGCGCGGCACGGGATTGTGTTGGGGGCAGACGGGTTGCATTCGCGGCTGCGTCCGAAGCTCAACGGTCCGGAAAAGCCGTTTTTCACCGGCCAGACCGCATGGCGCGCCATCGTGCCGGCCCTTGGCAATGAGGAGCCAGTTGCGCTGGTGCATATGGCGGCGGGGCGGCATGTGGTGAGCTATCCGCTCAGGGATGGCAGCCTGATCAACATCGTGGCCATCGAGGAGCGCTCCGACTGGATGGAAGAGGGCTGGAACCACGCGGGGGATCCGGCGGAGATGATGCGCAATTTCTCGAATTTCTGCCCCGGAGTGAAAGGGCTTTTGAACCGTGTCGAGGAGGTGTCGCGCTGGGGGCTGTTCCGGCATCCGGTGGCGCAGAACTGGCATTCGGAGCGCACGGCCCTGTTGGGGGACGCGGCCCATCCGACCCTGCCGTTTCTGGCGCAAGGGGCGAATATGGCGCTGGAAGATGCGTGGTGCCTTGCGGACTGTCTTGCGAATTTGCCTCTGGATCAGGCGCTTCCGGCCTATCAGGCCAAGCGGCGCGCGCGGGTTGTGCGGGTGATCGAGGCGGCCAATGCCAATGCGAAGAACTACCACCTGAGCGGGGCGAAACGCGTGGTGGGTCATGCGGCCTTGCGTCTGGCGGGCAAGCTGGCGCCGAAACAGGCGGTGGAGCGGTTTGCGTGGCTCTATGATTATGATGTGACCGCGGAGTGAGAGCGCAGGCGGGTTGCGCCTCCGGCGGGAGTATTTGGGCCATCAGAAAGCAGAAGCGTTTTGAAGGTAGAGGCACGAAAAGCATCTCAAATTTACATTGTTGTGCATGTTTAATTGAGTGGATACCGAATTGGCTTTGGTTTTAGCTGTGCGGACTGTGTCATTCTACTTATTTCCTAGGATAGAGTTCAGGAAAAACATTTGAATATTATGCGAATATTTAGCTTTTATCCTGTGTAGGAAGAACGTCCTTCGCAAAGATTTAAATTGAGGAGAGGGCTTGAGGTGGCAAAATCTTTATCAGACTTTATTGTTCAGAAACTTCTTGCTGAAAAAGAAAAGAGATTGACCGCCCGGCAGATCGCCGAGTGGATATTTGAAAATGAACAGGAATGGTGCGCTCGGAAGAAGGAGCGCAGCGCGGCAATTTCCACTGATAGCGAATTGATCCAGCAGCTTGTTGCGGAAATAGGTTCTCAAAGGCCCGCTCTTCAAAAGAGGTATCCGGAAATCAAGACAACAGCGGAGCGTCCCAAGAAATATTATTGGAGCGACAAGTCAGAGGAGGAAGAGGTTGCGGATGCTCTTGATCAAGCTATTGACGCGGGGTCATCCAAGTCAGTGTCCGAAGCCGATATGTATCCGATATTGTCTAAATATTTGCGCGATGAACTGGGTGTTTACAGTAAGAGGATTGATGAACGTAAATCTTCTAATTCCTTGAAGTCGGGAAGCAATCAATGGCTTTATCCAGATTTGGTCGGGATGGAAGATTTATTCTCTTCTTGGGATGATGATGTGCAAAGGCTTGTGAAGGAAACCTCGCACCAGCACGCAAGCCTTTGGTCATTTGAGGTTAAGATTAAGGTGAATAGATCAAACCTTCGCCAAGTTTATTTTCAGGCTGTTTCAAATTCAACGTGGGCCAATTTTGGTTATTTGGTGGCTGGCGAGATTTCGGGAAATGATACCATGTCTGAACTTCGTATGTTGCATGGCCTTCATGGTATTGGCGTGATTCAATTGGATGTGGAGAACCCGTCGGAAAGCCAGATACTTATTCCAGCCCGCGAGCGTAGCGATATTGATTGGGCTACATGTTCGCGCATCTCTAAAGAAAACCGTGACTTCAGAGATTACCTGAAGCTCGTTCGACAATTTTACCAAACAGGAGATCCGCGAAAAGAGCGGTGGGACAAAGGCACGGGGGAATGACTTGCGTATGACTTTGCGCGTGTTGTCTGCGGATAATATTCTCGTTTCACCTTGATTTTGTTTCGGAGGCCATTCGATAATTATTCTCAAGGATTTCTTGTATGTTTCAGAAAGCAGAAGCGCCGCGCTCCGTTGGGAGGCGGCGCTTTGTTTTGGTGGTCTGCGTTTTGCAGGCCTGCGTTTTGGTCGTTTGCGAGGATCAAGCGGCTTCGAGGGCTTTCACGATGCCGGAGAAATCCGCCGCCTTGAGAGAGGCACCGCCCACCAGTGCGCCGTCGACGTTGGAGGTGGCGAAGATCTCGGCGGCGTTGGCCGGTTTCACAGAGCCGCCATAGAGCAGGGGGATGTCCTTTGCGCCGTCGCCGTAGCGGGCCACAAGGGTGGCGCGCATGTCGTCATGGACTTCGGCGATCTGTTCGAGCGTCGGGATTTTGCCGGTGCCGATGGCCCAGACCGGTTCATAGGCGATGACGAGCTTTTCGAGATCGACCGCATCAGGCAGCGAGCCGGAGAGTTGCTGGCGGATCACGGTGAGGGTTTCGCCCGCTTCGCGCTGCGCCAGTGTTTCCCCGACACAGACCACGGGGGAGAGCCCGGCCTGTGTGGCGGCCACAGTTTTTTCGGCGACCATCTGGTCGGTCTCGCCATGATCGGCGCGGCGTTCGGAGTGGCCGAGGATCACATGATCCGCGCCCGCATCCAGCAGCATTTCGGCGGAAATATCGCCCGTATGCGCGCCCGAGGTCTTCATGTGGCAGTCCTGACCGCCCACATGCACCTGTGTGCCGAAGAGGGCCTGTGCCATCGGGGCGACCAGCGTGGCGGGCGGGCACAGGAGGATGTCGACCTTGGGAGCGGGGAACATCTCGGCCAGCGCGGTGGCCTCGCCGAGGCTCGCTTTGACACCGTTCATTTTCCAATTTCCTGCGGCCAGTTTGCGTGCCATGCGGAATCCTCCTTGTTCATATGCGCTTGCATCATTGCAGCCTGTGACGGGCAGTCAAGCGCAGGCTTGCGCTCTGGGACGCGACGCCGCACAAAAGGAGGGCGCGATGGCGGAGGACGGCTTATTTTCCGGCGGAGAGGCTCTCGTCGAATTTGATGCTCTCGCCGCAGCCGCAGGCATCCACCACATTGGGATTGCGGAATTTGAAGCCGGATTCGAGCAGGGAGACCTCGTAATCAATCTCCGTGCCGAACAGGAACATCTGCGCCATCGGAGCGATCATCACGCGCGCGCCATCCTGTTCCACGACCTCGTCCATCGGGTCGATTTCGGAGACGTATTCCATGGTATATTCCATGCCCGCACAGCCGCCTTTCTTGACGCCGATACGCAGCCCCTTGGAACCGTCCTGTTTCATCAGCTTTGCAATCTGTGCCGAGGCCGCGGGGGTCATGGTCACAGCCTGTTTTCCGGGAATGCCGAACATATGCGTGTCTCCTTTGGGGATAATCTAGTGGTTCGGGAGCGAAATTCCAACAGGCGGCAGCAAACTGGCCATGAACATCACCGCGAGCGTGACGGCAATGGCCCAACCAAAGGAGGCTAGCGTGCCGATGATCACCCATTCGGCCTTTTTGCCATCCTGTGTCGCCTCGAAACGCAGCACGGATTTGGCGGCGACGAGAAAGCCGATTCCGCCGGGCATCTGGCCGATGAGCAAAAGAAAGATCAGGGTGCGTTCCAGCAGGCCGATCCAGAAACCACCCTTGTCGAGACTGTCTTCGATGGGGTTGTCGCCGAAATGCGCCATGAGCTTGCCCACGGCGAAACCGCCCGCGCGGGTGGCATAGATCGCGCCTGCACCGAGCAGCATGAGTTTGGGCAGCCACGTCACATCGCCATAAAGGCCGGTGGCGAAAAGATCGGGGCAGAGCAGGGCGGTGGCCGCCAGTGTCACAAGGTGCAGCGCTTGATCGGTAACATGCGGGATGAAACTGTCGGAGAAGCACCGGACTTTCACGGCGTCGATCACGATATGGACCAGCGCCAGTGCGTAAACGGCGGGAGAGGCCAGTTGGCCGGTGCAGAGCATGGCGGTGAAAACAACGGCGAGGAAGTGCAGAAACAGGGTCTCGGGCTTGGCCTTGTCCTCGACCATCCATGCGGGCTGGACAACGTAATCGGCCAGCACATGGGCGAGAAAGAGGGCGGCGAGGGTTTCAGGCATGGGCTTCTCCTCTTTTTACGAGGATTTTTTTCTCTTCGATGGATGTCATGGCGTAATTCAGTGTTTCGAAGCTTGCCGCAGAGAGAGATTTTGAGATTGCTTGTCTGGACTTCTCTAGTTTTTTCGCGACTGCGGTATAGGTCCAAGGTGCCTTCGGGTGAATAACTTCCAAAACCGCTTCGGATTGTGTCTGCGTCCATTTCGACGATATGGCTTCAGCAAGAATGAAGGCGGCGCCGAGTGGTCCGAAACCGTTTACAAAAAAACGAGATTCAAACTGCTCCATTTTTGCGAGTTCAAGGCATTGCCCAGATAGGACAAATGGCGCGAAGGTTGCCAAGTTTAAATTGGAGTAGGATTCTTGAGGGGCCTCCCCCTCGGCAATCCCGATATAGCTGTCGAATTCTTCGCCCAACGCTCGCAATGCGGCGCGGAAGCACAGGGCGGATCGGAGGGCGTATTTCGGGTCTGCCAAGGCCACCTGCCAGCCGTCGCCACGGTGGCGGGTGAAGTGGAGGCTTTGACCCTCCATCCAGTCGGCTTGCATCTTGGCGCAGGCTTCGAGCGCATCAAAAGCGCGTTCCACGTTTTCGGGGCCGAGCTCTGTGGAATTGACCAGATCGCCGGTGAGGACGGCTATTTTGCGGAGTTTGTTGCTCATGATGCAGCCAGTATAGGTTGCGTTTTGATTAATGCAACCGTTTTGGGTTGCGTTTTGGGCGTTGCAGCCTTTTCCGGTTGCGCTATGTGGCTTGCTTAGCCTGAGAATGCACGGCCAAAACAAAAGCGGCCGCAGGGGCCGCTTTCGGAACGTGTCTCACACCATCACCGCAAGATCACCGCAGGGCGGTCAGCGGCGGATTACATAAAGCCGAGTTCGAGACGTGCCTCGTCGGACATCATCTCCATGCCCCACGGCGGGTTCCATGTCAGTTCGACATCGACCTGTTTGACGCCGGGCAGGGGTTCGATGGCATCTGCGACCCAGCCGGGCATTTCTCCGGCCACCGGACAGCCCGGCGCGGTTAGGGTCATGAGCACAAGAACCTCGTTCTCGTCGTTGATCTCGATCGTGTAGACAAGGCCGAGATCATAGATATTCACCGGAATTTCCGGATCATAGACCGAGCGGCAGGCCTCGACCACGGCTTCATGCAGCGGATGATCCGTGGTTGACGGTTTGATCAGCGGGGCGCCCTCGATGGGGGTGTCTTCGGATTGTGCTTGTTCGCTCATGCGCGCATTCCTCTATTTCCGAGAGAACATATAGGGATTGGGGCGCGGGGCGTCCAGTGATTAGAATACAGGATCAAAGCGACAGATTGCCCTTCCATGACCGCAGCGGCGCGAGGCGGGCGGATTTTTTCGACATATGGCGGTCCATCCGGCCAAGGATGCGCGACAGGAAATGGATGGTGTCGAGCACATAGGGGCCTTTGTTGAGCATGACGCAATCGGCGCGCTGCGCCATGGCGGCGTCGGTGGTCTCGGCGCGGGTGGCCAGCCCCTGTTTCATCAGCCCTTCGAGCACCTGCGTGGCCCAGACCACGGGGGTATGGGCGGCTTCGCAGAGCCAGAGCAGCTCTTCCTGAATCTCGCTCATCCGTTCCATGCCGATCTCGACGGCCAGATCGCCGCGTGCGATCATCACGGCGGTTTCGCTCAGGGCTCCCGCCTGCACGATCAGCCGCGGCAGGTTGCGCACGGCCAGCGCGGTTTCGATCTTGAGCACAAGCCCCGGACGTGCGGCCCCTTTGGCAAGGCGTTGGTCCACCTCCTTGATCAGCAGGCGGATGTCTTCGGGGGTCTGGACAAAGGAATAGCCGATCATATCGGCGTGCCCGACGACGAAGTCGAGCGCGGTGCGGTCGGCCTCGGTGAGCGCGGGAATGTCGATCTCCACCGACGGCAGGTTGAAGCCTTTCTCCGGCTTGACCTTCACGCCTTTGGGACCGGCGCGGGTGACACGCAGCCTTGCGCCTTTCTTGGTGCGCTTGACCACCTCCGCGCCGATTTTGCCGTCATCTATAAAGACCGGCATCCCCACGGTGAGATGGTCGATCAGTTCGGGATGGCTCAGGGTGGTGCTGATATGTTTGACCTTGCCCGCTGGTGTCTCGCGCAGGATGTCGAGCCGGTCGCCGACAAAGACCCGCGGCTTTTTCGGGCCGAACACCGACCCCGTGCGCAGTTTTGGCCCCGCCAGATCCATCAGCACCGGCACAGAGCGGCCGATCTCGTCCTCTGCTGCGCGGATGCGGGCGATCATGGCGGCCCAGACTTCCGGCCCGTCATGGGCACAGTTGATGCGCATGGAGTCGGCACCGGCGCGGATCATCTCGGGGATGAGGTCGGGATCAGATGCGGCGTCGGTCGGCAGGGTCAGCAGGATGCGCGAGCGCGGCGCACCGGAGGCCCCCGCTCCAAAGAGCCTGTCGCGGCGGGCGGCGAGGCGGGCGGGGCCTTGGGCGAAATCCTCGCAACTGGGGCGCGGCAGACGGTCCCACGGCCCGCCCTCGGCAAGCGTGGCCAAAGTGGCTTCCACAGCGTCAAGCGAGGCGCGGACATGCGGCTCGGTGCGGCCCAGAGTGGACAGGCCAAGCCCCGCCAGATCGGGTTGCAACGGGGTCAGGTCGGCATGGCGCAGGGCCAGATAATGGGCGAGGTTCTGCGCCGAGGGGCGAAACTCCGGACGCATGTCCTCGCTCTCCCACGCGTTCCACAGCGCCTTGCATTCGGCGGTGATTTTGGCGCGGAGCGTTTGAAACTCGGTCAAAAGCCGTTTCGGGTCGGGAGACTGCGGGCAATGGGTTTTGGTCATCGGGCACCTGTAAAATATCGACCATGCACCTGTGGTCACGGTATGGAATAGGGAGCGTGTAACAGGAGAATGTCACGATAACAGATGGGGAGGCGCAGCGCGGTTTCCCAGAGGGCTGCGACGTTATGGTAGCGATTATAGCAGCGGTGGTCTGTCGCGGGCTGCGTCAGGGCTTGCCCTTGCGTGCAGGCGGTGCTTTCTTTCTCCGACTTTGTAAAATATGAAACCTGACGGGATGCTGTATGGCTTCGGGTCTCATGAAAACGGGTTCGACAGAAAACGGGTGTGACGGGTGATGAAACAGGCTGCGGATAAACAGGCCGCCGGAGAGCTGCGGGTGGATTTTGTCAGCGGTCCGGTCGCACACCGTTTGCGCTTTGGCGGGGGGCGCGGTCAGGCGCTGCCCAAAGCGATGGGGCTGCGCAACGGCAAGACGCCCAGCATCATTGATGCGACTGCGGGTCTGGGGCGGGATTCATTCCTGCTGGCCTCGCTGGGCGCACAGGTGACCCTGATCGAACGTTCTGACAAGATGCATGCGCTGCTGGCCGAGGGCATGGAACGGGCCGCGCGCGAGGGGGGCGAGTTGCAAGAGATCATCGGGCGCATGACGCTTTTGCACGGGGATGCAAAGGATTTGCTGCCGCAGCTGGACGGGGAAGCCATCCTGATCGACCCGATGCATCCGCCGCGCAAGACCACGGCTCTGGTGAAGCTGGAATTGCGTCAGGTGCGCGAGATTGTCGGCGCAGACGAGGATGCGGCGGATTTGGTGCGCGTTGCTCTAGACAACGCGCGTTCCAGAGTTGTGTTGAAATGGCCCGCCAAGGCCGATCCGATCGAGGGGATCAGGCCGTGTTCGCACCAGATACGCGGGAAAACGACGCGCTATGATGTCTGGATGACGGGCTGACGCGAGAGGCGGAATGCCCCGCGTGCGGCCTCGCACACCGGCTTCGCTTACTGACCTCACTCACACACCGGCCCCGCGCATGGTCTGCGGCGAAACTCCGGTGCGCGAGGCATTAGCCGTCACTCAGGCGCTTTTGGTGCGTGACTTTCGTGCGGGCGCAGGACGAACCCGCTTTTCGATTACATCGAACAAAGCTCCCGCGAGATCCTTGCCGGTGGCGGTTTCTGCCCCTTCAAAACCGGGAGAGGAATTGACCTCCAGCACTTTCGGCCCGTCATCGGCGCGCAACAGATCGACGCCTGCCATGCGCAGCCCGAAGGCCTTGGCCGAGCGCAGGGCGGTTTCGCGTTCGAACTTGGTGATCCGCACCGGAGAGGCCGTGCCGCCCAGATGCAGGTTGGAGCGAAAATCCCCGCCCGAGGCGCTGCGTTTGATCGCGGCCACCACCTTGCCGTCGATGACGACACAGCGGATGTCGACTCCGGCGGCCTCTTTGACAAAATGCTGGACGAGGAAATTGGCCTTGAGCCCGCGAAAGGCGGAGATCACCGATTGCGCGGCTTTCTTGGTCTCGGCCAGAACGACGCCGCGCCCTTGGGTGCTTTCCAGAAGTTTGACGATCAACGGGGCCTGACCGGCCAGCGCGATCAGGTTGTCCGTATCTTTCGGAGAGGCGGCAAAGGCGGTGGTGGGCATGCCGATGCGGTGTCGGGCGAGGACTTGGTGCGCCTGCAGCTTGTCCCGCGATTTGGTGATGCCTTCGGAGCCGTTGAGGCAAAAGGTGCCGATGGTTTCGAACTGGCGGATCACGGCGGTGCCGTAAGAGGTGACCGAAGCCCCGATGCGCGGGATCACCGCGTCATAGCGCGGCAGACGTTCGCCGTCATAGTAGATTTCCGGTGCCATAGCGTTGATCGCCATATAGCAGCGCGTGGTGTCGATCACCTCGACCACATGGCCGCGCGCCTCGCCTGTGTCGATGAGGCGGCGCGTGGTGTAATTGTCCGGCTCGCGCGACAGGACCGCGATGCGCAGCGGCCGGTTGGGGGTGGCATGGCGGATGGCGGAGGTGAAATAGACCGCGTCATCGCGTTCGGGCTGACAGAAGCTTTCTGTCGGCTGCACGATCATATCGTCCTGTATCGCCTGACGCCCCAAGAGCATCCGGTAGGCCATATTGGTGCGGTTGGTCAGTGTGATCTCGATGGGCCAGCGACGCTCGCCGATCTCGATCTCCGTGCGGATGACATAGCGCAACTCGGTCTCGCCGTTGGACGAGGTGACTTCGCGGCGGTCCACCACATCCGCCGAGCAGGAAATGGTGATGTCCTCGCGTCCGGGCACGGGGTGGATATTGAACCGCACTTTGGGCGTGTCGGCCTTGCCGAAAGGCTCGATATCAAAGGCATGCAGCGCAGAGGTTTTCGCGCCGGTGTCTACCTTGATCTTGAGCGCAGGCAGGCCGAGAGCGGGCAGGGCGGCCCATTCTTCCCAGCCCAGAGCGAAGCCATAAGGCGCTTTGTCCGTCATCTCGCATATCTCTCATGTAAGGGGAGAGGTCCTGCACGGTGAATCGTGGCGGACCCTGTTTCGCCCAATGTCAAACTTGTCCGAGTCTGGCAAGAGGATTTGTGGGTTTTATGACATCGGCGGCGTTTATTTTCATGCGCGTCATAGGGGCTCTGCGGTGCGGCTTGAGTGCGGGCCTGTGTGTTGACCTGTGTGGGGAGAAAGGCGCGATGCAGCAAACTCTCGTTTGATGAATTTTTAGGCAGTCATTGCGAGGAGTGCGGAGACCCGCCTGTTTCTTGTGCAGCTTTTCTCCGGCGCCGGACGGCTGCTGCGTAACGCTTTTGTTACAGACATCCTCACCGCAGGCTTGGGGCAGGGACATAAAAACCAAGGGGAATTAAAATGAGCAAAGAAGATTTCATACCGCTCGTCTACAAACTGGACGATGTGCCGCCGCCACCCAAAGCCGCTCTGGCCGCGATCCAGCATGTTCTGGCCTCGATTGTCGGCATCGCCACACCGTCCCTCATCATCGGCGGAGCTTTGGGGCTGGGCGAATATATCCCCTATCTGATTGCCATGGCGTTTTTCGTCTCCGGTGTGGCGACCTTTATCCAGTGCAAAACCATCGGTCCGGTGGGTTCGGGGCTTTTGTCGATACAGGGCACGTCTTTCGCCTTTTTGGGTGCCATTCTCGCCGCAGGGTTTGCGGTGAAGGGGCGCGGGGGCACGCCTGAGGATATTCTGGCGATGATTTTCGGCCTCAGTCTGGTCGGCTCTCTGGTGGAGATCATCCTGTCGCAATTCCTCGACAAGCTCAAACGCATCATCACGCCGACGGTGACGGGCATCGTCATTACGGTGATCGGGCTGTCGCTCATCAAATCGGGGTTCACAGATTTCGCCGGTGGCGCGCGTGCAGGCGAAGACCTTGGCAAGCCGCTCTATCTGCTCATGGGCGCGCTGGTGGTGGCGATCATTCTGGTGATGACCTTTATCGGCAAACCGATGCTGCGCATTTCCGCCATCATGATCGGGCTGGTTGTCGGCACGATCGTGTCGAGTTTCTTCGGAATGGTGGATTTCGGCGCGTTGAGGACGGCCGAGCTTTTCGCCCTGCCGGTGCCGTTCAAATACGGGTTCGATTTTGATCTGGGCCTCTTTATCCCGCTGGCCTTTCTCTATCTGGTCACAGCGATTGAAACCTCCGGCGATCTGACCGCCAACTCGGTGATTTCCGGCCAGCCGGTCGAAGGCCCGCTTTATATGAAGCGCATCAAGGGCGGGGTTCTGGGCGACGGGGTGAATTCGGCCATTGCGGCGGTGTTCAACACTTTCCCGAACACCACGTTCTCGCAAAACAACGGTGTGATCCAGATGACCGGTGTCGCCTCGCGCCATGTCGGGCTGTATATGGCAGGGTTTCTGGTGCTTATGGGGCTGTTCCCGATCATAGGCACGTTTTTCCTGATCATCCCGAAACCGGTTCTGGGCGGGGCGACGCTGGTGCTGTTCTCCACCATTGCGGTGGCGGGTATCCGTATCCTGTCCTCCGAGGAGATGACGCTGCGCAGGGTCTATATCATGGCCGTGTCTTTCGGGCTGGCGCTTGGCGTGACGCTGGTGCCGGATGCAACACAGAACCTGCCGCCCTTCCTCAAACAGGTCTTCGCTGCGCCCATCACCATCGGCGGTCTGTCCGCGATCATCCTGTCGCTGGCCATTCCCGAAGATGCCAAGGCGACGATTGAAGCGGCGGAGTGAGAGCTGCGGAATCGTTTATGTTGATCTCGCGCTTTGATTGTATGCGATGAGCATGTGTTCCGAGTGCAGACAAGGCCCGCCCCTGATCGGGGCGGGTTTTGAGTATTTGGACCATCAGAAAGCCGCAGGGGCAGCGCGCGGGGGCTGGCAGCTGTGCTCTGGCCTCGGGCGGGGTTTACGGGTAAATCCGGCGGTATGACCCAGAATATACAGCCCCAACGATTCTCATTTTCCCTCAATGCCACGGATGGCAAGGCGCGGACCGGTGTGATTTCCACCCCGCGCGGCGAGATCCGTACGCCGGCTTTCATGCCTGTGGGCACGGCGGCCACCGTCAAGGCGATGATGCCCGAAAGCGTGCGTGCGACGGGGGCGGATATTCTGCTGGGCAACACCTATCACCTGATGCTGCGCCCGACGGCGGAGCGGATTGCCAATCTTGGCGGGTTGCACAAGTTCATGAACTGGGAACGGCCGATCCTGACCGACAGCGGCGGGTTTCAGGTGATGAGCCTGTCCGAGCTGCGCAAGCTGACGGAAAAGGGCGTGACCTTCCGCTCCCATGTGGATGGCTCCAAGCATGAGTTGACGCCCGAGCGGTCGATGGAAATCCAGAAACTTCTGGGCTCCGACATTGTGATGTGTTTCGACGAATGTCCGGCGCTTCCGGCGGATCGGGACCGGATCGCGGAGTCGATGCGTTTGTCGATGCGGTGGGCGGCGCGCTCGAAAGAGGCCTTTGGCGACCGTCCGGGCTATGCCCTGTTCGGCATCCAGCAAGGCGGGTTGGAGCGCGATTTCCGCGAGGAGAGCGCCGAGGCGCTCAAGGAGATCGGCTTTGACGGTTATGCGCTTGGCGGTCTGGCCGTGGGTGAGGGGCAGGAGGCGATGTTCGACACGCTTGATTTCGCCCCTGACATGCTGCCAACCGACAAGCCGCGCTATCTGATGGGCGTGGGCAAGCCCGATGATATCGTGGGCGCGGTCAAGCGCGGCATTGATATGATGGATTGCGTGCTGCCGTCGCGGTCGGGGCGGACAGGGCAGGCATGGACCCGTCGCGGGCAGGTCAACATCAAGAACGCACGCCATGCCGACGATCCGCGTCCGCTGGACGAGCATTGCACATGCCCCGCCTGTCGCAACTATTCGCGCGCCTATCTGCACCATGTGTTCCGCAGCCACGAGATCATTTCGTCGATGCTTCTGACATGGCACAACCTGCATTATTTTCAGGAGATCATGCAGGGAATGCGCGATGCGATTGCGGGAGGGCGTTTCGCGGCGTGGGAGAAAGAGTTCCATGATACGCGGGCTCTGGGCGACATCGAGCCGCTTTGAGCGCAGGTGAACCCCGGTCCGGAGCGGCGCGATTTGCGCCATACACGGAATTTTGTGTGATCCGGTGCTTTTAAGCGCGTTTTTATGCATTTCAGGGTGAAAAACCTGCAGTATGGCTGCATTTCCGCCCTTGCAGGGCAGGGCCATGAAAGGCAAACTGTTCGGCAAGCTGCAACTTGCCTTGGTTGAAATCATGGGGACAGGCCCCCAGATATAGTCACCAAGACAGGAAAGAGTCTATGGCTGCCATTCGTGGGGTCCGGCTCTTTTGCCAAGATAAGGAATGACAATGCACGAGCAACTCCAATCCTATCCCGTTCTGCCGCTGCGCGACATTGTGGTGTTCCCGCATATGGTCGTGCCGCTCTTTGTGGGACGTGACAAATCCGTGAAAGCGCTCGAAGAGGTGATGGCGCAGGACAAGCAGATTCTGCTGTCTGCCCAGAAAGACCCCGCTGTGGACGATCCGGACACGGACGGGATTTACCGCGTCGGCGTGCTGGCCAATGTGCTTCAGCTTCTCAAATTGCCCGACGGCACGGTTAAAGTGCTGGTCGAGGGCGAACGCCGCGTGCAACTGACGCGTTTTCTCGACAATGACAGCTATTTCGAGGCCGAGATCACCCCGCTTGAAGAAAGCGCGGGCGATGCGGAAGCTGTGACCGCTCTTTTGCGCTCTGTGCGCGAGGAATTCGAACATTACGCCAAGGTGAAAAAGAACGTGCCGGAAGAGGCGCTGGTGGCGGTGTCCGAGACCCGCGAACCGGCCAAGCTTGCCGATCTTGTGGCGGGCCATCTGGGCGTTGAAGTGGAGCAAAAGCAACGGCTTCTGGAAACCCTTGCAGTGGACGACCGTCTTGAGGCGGTCTACGGGCTGATGCAGGGCGAGATGTCCGTCTTGCAGGTCGAGAAAAAGATCAAGACCCGCGTCAAATCGCAGATGGAGAAAACCCAGCGCGAATATTACCTGAATGAGCAGATGAAGGCCATTCAGAAGGAGCTGGGTGACGGCGATGAGGGGGCTGGCGAAATTGCCGAGCTCGAAGAAAAAATCGCCGCCACGAAACTGTCGAAAGAGGCGAAAGAAAAGGCCGAGGCGGAGCTGAAAAAGCTCAAGAACATGTCGCCCATGTCGGCCGAGGCCACTGTGGTGCGCAATTACCTCGACTGGATGCTGTCGATCCCGTGGGGCACGAAATCGCGTGTGAAAAAGGATCTGGGACGGGCCGAGGAAATTCTCGACGCGGATCACTACGGGCTTGAGAAGGTCAAGGAACGCATCGTCGAATATCTCGCGGTGCAGCAACGCTCGCAAAAGCTCAAAGGCCCGATCATGTGCCTTGTCGGTCCTCCGGGTGTGGGGAAAACCAGCTTGGGCAAATCTGTTGCCAGAGCCACGGGACGCGAATTCATTCGCATCTCGCTCGGTGGTGTGCGCGACGAGTCCGAGATCCGCGGCCACCGCCGGACCTATATCGGCTCCATGCCGGGCAAGATCATTCAGGCGTTGAAAAAGGCCAAGACGACGAATCCGCTTATCCTGCTCGACGAGATTGACAAGATGGGGCAGGACTTCCGTGGAGATCCGGCATCGGCCATGCTCGAAGTGCTTGATCCGGAACAGAATTCCACTTTTGTGGATCACTATCTTGAGGTTGAATATGACCTCTCGAACGTGATGTTCCTGACCACCTCCAACAGCTACAACATGCCGGGGCCGCTTCTGGACCGGATGGAGATCATTCCGCTGTCGGGTTACACCGAAGAGGAAAAATCCGAGATCGCGAAACAGCATTTGCTGCCCAAGCAGATCAAGAACCACGGTCTCAAGTCCAAGGAATTCTCTGTCTCGGATGATGCGATCATGGATGTGATCCGCTATTATACCCGCGAGGCGGGGGTGCGAAATCTGGAACGTGAATTTGCCAAGATCGCCCGCAAGGCGGTGACCAAGATCATCAAGAAAGAGGTCGAAAGCGTTCATGTGACCTCCGACAATCTCGAAGAGTTCTTGGGTGTGAAAAAGTTCCGCTATGGTCTGGCCGAGAAAGAGGACCAGATCGGCGTTGTCACCGGATTGGCCTACACCTCCGTTGGCGGTGATCTGTTGCAGATCGAGGCTCTGAAACTGCCCGGCAAGGGGCGGATGAAGACTACGGGGAAACTGGGCGATGTGATGAAGGAATCCATCGACGCGGCCAGTTCCTATGTGCGCTCGATTGCGCCGAAAATCGGGGTCAAACCGCCGCTCTTTGACACGATGGACATCCACGTTCACGTGCCGGACGGGGCGACGCCGAAGGACGGGCCGAGTGCGGGGCTGGCGATGGTCACGACCATTGTCTCCGTGCTGACGCAAATTCCGGTGCGCAAGGATATCGCCATGACGGGCGAGGTCTCTTTGCGCGGCAATGCCACCGCCATCGGCGGGCTGAAGGAGAAACTCCTTGCGGCATTGCGCGGCGGGATCAAGACCGTGCTGATCCCCGAGGAAAACGTCAAGGATCTGGCGGACATTCCGGACAATGTGAAGGAAGGGCTGGAAATCATCCCTGTCACCCATGTGTCCGAAGTGCTCGAACATGCTCTGGTGCGTCAGCCGGAGCCGATCGAATGGGATGATGCCGCAGAAGAGGCCGCACGACTGGCCAAAATTACGGCAACCGGTGAAAATCAGGGCGCTGTGGCGCACTGATCTCACGTTCTGACCTTTGGTCGGTCCTGACGTTACGGGCGCGGACTGATGATATTTGGAGAAAGCCGGCTCTTGGAGTCGGCTTTTTCATTTCAGCGGCGCAGATATGGGCCGTTTGTGGTTTCTGGCGCGTAAATTTTTTAACGCGCATTGCATCAGTGCGGCGCGCGGCGTTACAGTTGCTGCACAAGCAACATACGTCCAGACGAGGCTCCTATGGCTAAGCGGAAACCCGCATCGAAAAAGACAGCGACATCTTCCAAAACCGGTCGAAAAAGCGCAAGCGCGACCACCGAGACAGCAAGGACCGCACCTGTGACAGATAACGAGAAACCCGCCCCCGCCCCGAAAACCACGGTTTCGGCCATTGCCGATCCGGCTCCGGTTGAAGCGCCCGAAGCGAGTCTGGTGACGGTTGTGAAGAAAAAAGACCTGATCGAAAAGGTGACCGAGGCCTCCGGCGTGAAACGCTCCGAGGCGAAAAAAGTCATCGAGGCGATGCTCAAGGAACTCGGCGATGCGCTGCAGCGCGAGGATGAGTTGAACCTGCCGCCCTTGGGCAAGATGAGCGTCAACCGTATCCGCGAGGGCTCCGGCGCGCATATCATCATTGCCAAACTGCGTCGTCCCAAAGCCATGCTGGGCGAGGTGACACCACCGGCTTCGACTGCGGATGACACGGCTGTGGACGAGGCGTGAGATTGCCGCTCTGAAAGCGGAATTTTCTCGCAAAAACCTCTTGCATCAGGGTGGGGCAGCCGCTAAATACCGCGCCACGGCGGGTGATTAGCTCAGTGGTAGAGCGCTTCGTTCACATCGAAGATGTCAGGAGTTCAAATCTCTTATCACCCACCACCGAATTTCCGGGCGCCTAAGGGCGCCCTTTTTCGTATCATGAGGTCGTGTAAGTCATTGTCATGATGAGTGTTTCCCGCTCCGCCAGCCTGTCTGCGTTCTTACGAATTTTTTAAGGGTCCGCTGCTTGCAGGGCGGGTGCCTCTTTGATGGCATAGAGGCTATTGGCTTGGGAGACAGACATCGGACGGGCGTAGAGGAAGCCCTGATGCAGGTGCAGCCCCATGCTGAGCAGGATGTTGCGTTGCGCATGGGTTTCCACACCTTCTGCAATGATTTCAAAATCCAGAGCGTCAGCCAGTTGGATGATCGAGCGCAGTGCCTCGCGCGAGCGGCGGTCGGTGACGATCCGGTCGATCAGGGACTTGTCAATTTTGACGATATCAATAGGCAGATGGGTAAGGCGGTTCAGGTTGGAGGCCTCTTTCCCGAAATCATCCAGAGCAATGCGGATGCCATGACTGCGCAGGATGGCGATTTCCATGATGACCTGATCCATGTCGACCCGGTCGGTGATGGTATCCTCGCAGAGTTCAATGACGATATTGTGCCGGTGGGTGCTGAAATCACCGAAACTTTTCATGATGGTCTGAGCTGCGCCGCGAAACGCCAGTGATTCCAGCCGCGTGTTGAAGCTGATGAACGCGCCGGGACAGGCGGTCAGGCCGGACAGAAGCGCGTTGCGCATATGTCTGGGCACGTCCGCGTAGTTTTCATGCAAAAGCACATGGCGCAGTTGCGGCATGAATTGGCGGGGGACGACGAGTGTGCCATCCGCCCGCTCCCATCGCATCAGAGCTTCAAATCCGACAATTTCCGAACTGGATGAATCGAAAATGGGTTGAACATATTTTTTGATCTCATCCTTTTTCAGCGCCTCGATAATGTCCTGATGGTTCGTGAGTTTGCCAATGTCGCGCAGTTTTTCGGTGAAGGCCTCATCGGCAACGACGACCCTGTTGCGACCGTCCTCTTTGGCGTCGCGCAGGGCCCAGTCCGACCATTTGATGGCCTCTTCGAGACGGTCTGTCCGGTTCAGACGCGTCACGCCGATGGAGACCGTGCGGGTGATCGGGCCCGAGGCGGTCTGTAGCGTGGCCGTCGAGATCGCTTTCATAAGCTCTTCTGCAAAGGCGCGGTCGGGGGAGTGGCCCGTTGCGGGGCGTATAACGGCAAATTCCTCCCCACCAATGCGGCTGGCGCATCCCAGTGGTTGTGTTTTGACCTCCAGAACCTGTGCAATGAGACGGAGAAGGTCATCGCCGGTTTCATGCCCGTAGGCGTCATTGACACTTTTGAAATGATCCACATCGATCATGAAGAGGTCGAAATTGCAGGGGCGCTGGCCATCGGCATAAAATGTATTGAAACCACGCCGCGACAAGAGGCCGGTCAGGTCGTCATGGGCCACCAGATGTTCGAGTTTCTGCCGCGCCAGCGAGATGTCGGTGATGTCGATGAGCATGACGATGTTGAGCCACCTCCCGTCTTGCTGTTCGATCACGCTGCGCAGCTCGACGATCCGCTTTTCTCCGGTTTTTGTGAGCAAGGTCAGGGTGTTGTTGCGGGGTTTGCTGTCTTGGACCTTGGAGAGGACTTGAGTGCGGAAGGTCGTGGATGTGGCGCGGTCATCTTCGGGCATGAAGTCGTTCAGGTCTCGCCCGATGGTTTCCTCGCGACTGTAACCGAAATGCGAACACCATGCGTCGGAGGCGGATTGAATGCGCCAGTTGCGGTCTTGAGACAGGACAATGGCGGCGTTGCGGTTAAGCAGGGTCTCGGTCAGGCTGCGGTGGGCTTCGAGCTCGGTGACATCGGTGAAGAGAACAACATATTTCGGCTCGCTCCCTTGCGCCAGCGGGTCGATGATCCGGCATTCGGCTTTCACCTTGAGGATGGTGCCGTTCTTTGTTCTGACTTCGAGCACTTTATCAGAAGGCTGCGCCACGGAATCGCCTTGGGTTCTGGCATTTTCGACGAATTGTCGGGTCTCTGAAGTGGTCAGTTCGATGGCATCTTTCCCGATCAACTCCGTGCGGGAAAATTCGAGCAGTCTGCACAGGGCCGGTGCGACATCAAGCGTGATGCGTTTGGCATCTTGCACCAACAAAAGCGCAGGGCCTTCCTCTAAGGTCAGTTTGTAGAGGCGGCTGTTGCGGTGAAGTGCAGTCGTATCCGTGATTTGCGCGAGATAGTGAAATTGCGTTCCGACGGTGCTGGACTTGTGGATTGCGGCAAGGGCTTTGCGCAACTGACCATCGGGTCTCCGGATGTCGATTTCGAGGGTGAAATCACGATCCGGCGTTTTGCGGATAAAGTCCTGCATATTGCGTAAAGCGGTATCGGGTATTCGGAGAAATCCCGCTTCGTAGGGTGTCAAGCCGATGAGAGTGTCGCGGGACATGCAGACATATTCGCAAAAGCGGTGGGACGCGCTGGTGATGCGAAACCGGTCATCCATGGTGACGGTCATCGCCGGCCCGTCTTCCAGTATTTCCCGATACAACAATCGGGCACGGCTGCGTTGGAATTTATATGCGCCGATAATGGAAATCAGGATGGAGGCAAGGCTGACGAGGAGCAGGATATCGACATGAAAGGCGACGCTTTCCGAGGCGGTGCCGAGCAGGACCGCGGTGGAGGTCAGCAGACTGGCGGTTCCCGTAGCGGCGGGTGTCGGCAGCATAAGCGGCAACAAGAGAATACCCAGCCCCATGATAAGGGCAGGGGTGGGCGCATGATCATGGAGGTCTATCGGATATTGGACGAGCGCAAACGCCAGCACGGCAAGTAGAATGACCACGGGCCAAAGCGGTGTTTGTTGGACCTCAGTGACCGCTGGTTCGAAATGCAGACGCCAGATCAAGCCGAGGATCAACGGGACCGCGAGGCTGAAACCGGCGCTGTGGGCGAGCCACAGGTGTTTGAAGGGCGGCAGGTCTGGCGGCGGGGCCAGCGCGGTGATGAGAGTATAGTCCGCATAGGTGAAAAGAGAGCAGATACACAGGCTCACCAGCAAGGAGATGCTGATGTCCTGCGGGCGGGAACTCATATGTATGATGTGCCGGCCACTTCGTCTGATCTTGAGGGTTAGAATGGCGGTTTTTGCGATGACGAGTGCGCAAATGCCATTGCTGATCGAGAAAAACAGGGCCGGACCCAACGGGGAACCCATCAGAAGGTGTGCGACGCAGAGGGTGACAATGCCTGCGGCCAGCATGACGAGGCGGTCATGCGGGCGATGTAGGGTGAGGAAATAGGCCAAGGTTGCCGTTGCAGGCCAGATTGCGGGAAGGTCGGGCGATATCCATGAGAACAAGGCCTGTGAAAGAAGCGTCACGCAGGCGAGGACGGCCGAGGCGAGAAGGCAGCGTTGAAAGAGGTTTGCGTGAAAACTCGCCCAATGATGGAGGCGCAAAATATAGGCGTGTTTCGGGATCGCCGTGGTGTCGGAGGTGGGTGCTTCCTGTAATTTCCGAGGGTCTTGTGTCGGGACGCTCGTGAGGGTCGGGGCCGTAGGGAGGACCGACTGCGATGTCTGCCCAGAGGGGCTTTCCAGCGGGCGCAAATACCGTTCTGCCACAAAGGTCATTGTCACGCCCGCCAAGATGAACAGGAACATATCGGCCCTTGTCCAGCCGTGCAGGAGCGGGCTGGAAAGCAGATATATCGCGCAGGTCGAAAGCCCGATCCACAGGGTGCGGTTGACGACAGGTGTGTCGCGCCTGTCCACAAGTCGTCTGGCGGAGGTGAGGGGCATGGACAGGGCCGCGAGGCCGAGAAACAGGAGGGCCTCGCTGGTCGAGAACGCCGCGAGAAAGGGGGTGGGAACACCGGGCGAGAAAAGCGCGTGGGAGAGTTTGGAGAGCGCAATGCCGGTGACTGTCGCGAGGGAGGTAAGGGAAACCCATTTCCCGACATGACGCTGTGGGCCGACAAGAGGGATCAGAGACAGGATGAAAAAACAGGTCAGCGCGGCGATCCCGAGGGGCATGTGCCGCTCTCTGGCATCGATGAAAGTGAAGTTCCAACCTGTAAAGTCGCCCTTCGCATTGGCCATTTGAAGCAGGATGAGCGTCAGGGCAACGGGCGTTCCGAAGGCGAGGTATGAGGCTCTGCGCCGTTTGCCGTGCTGCAGGCTGTAGAGTTGGTGGCTCAGATCAAGTGTGAGCGCGGTAATAGTGATCAGAACAAGAGGATGCACATGGCCCAGAAACTCCGGAGGTGCCGGAAATTGCGGAAAAAACGCAAGGCTCTGGAGCAACAACAGGGTCGCGATACACCCGATTATAGCGCGTATGACTTGGGGCGCTGCGTCGTTTGATCTCTGGCTTTGTTCGTCTGTGCCTGACCGTCTCACATGACTCGTCCGCGTTAGGTTCGAGGGCCGTGTGTGCGTAAAGGCGCTGTAAATATCATTCGCATGTCTTTGAAAATCCTGAGCTTATCCGGTTTCTTAAAATACCAACCTTGTTGACGTGTGAATTGTGCCGTTTTTATGTTTCAGCCCCTTGTATGCCGTTTACGCAGGGCTCATGGCTCAAGTTCATCATAAAAGGCTTTAAGAAAGGTTAACGGATCAGCTTCAAGAGTCAATTTGGAGGAAAAAATCTTCTTGAGGTTGTGCTGTGGGCTTGCCGTTTCAATCGTCGAACCATGGCAAAGCTATCGCCGGTAAAAGCGCGGGTTGCGCTGGCCCCAGTCGGTGTAAAGATCGGCCAGAATAGTGCCGAATTGCTGCTCAACCCGTTGCTGCGTGACCGGATCTCCACCCGCGCCGCCGAAGATGCTTACCGTATCGCCTAGGCTGACGCCATCGACCGCAGTCACATCGGCGACAATGGCATTCATCGACACTTTTCCGAGCACGGGAACCGGTTTGTTGCGGATCGAAACGACGCAGTCCTCTTGTACCAAACGTCTGAACCCGTTCTCATAACCGATTGAAATACAAGCCAAACGGCGATCTCCGGACAGGTGCGCGGCGCGGTCGTAGCCGATGCTGCTGCCCTCGGGATAGTCCTGAAGACTGACCACGCGGGCTTCAAGGTCCAACGTCGGGCGAAACCCCAGTTCCGGCTTCAAAATCCCGTAAAGAATGGCACCGCAGCGATACATATCCGTGTCGATTTTCGTGTCCGAAATCAGCGTCAGGGAACTGCCCGCATGGACGCAGACCGTGTCGCGCTGCAAGTGGCTGTTGTCAAAGACCCAATCCACATGTTTCTGAAAGAGATCATTGCTATCGCGCAAGTCCTGCGGGAGGTTTGACGGGAAATGCGAGGATATTCCGCCGATCCGCTCGCCCAGAAGGTCCAGAATGGCACGGCAGTCGTCTCGCCCCGCCGCAGTCGCAATCTCCAGACCATCGCGCGACATGCCGCCAGCGTTCAGGGCCAGATGCAGGTTGGTCCCGAGCCGTCCGCTTGTGATATGTTTGTGCAATTCGCGGGCGATGGCGGGAGAGGAGACATATTCCTGCACGCGGTCCGGCAGTGCAGCTTCGATCTCTTGCGGTGTCGCGGCGCGCAGGCGGATCAGATCGCCGTCAAACCCAGCCTTGCGAACGGCGTGGGCTTCGGCGTTGGAGGTGATGCCGATGCAGGTCACGCCCTGTTCCTGAACGACAGGCACGACCTGCGCGATCCCGTGCCCGTAGGCATCGGCCTTGAGAACCGCGCAAAACCGCCGCCCTTCAGGGACGAGGTCCAAGGCCAGCGCGAGGTTGCTGGCAATCCGGTCCAGATGGATGGTGCACCATGAGGAAGGGCAGGGATCAGGCGCGGTCATGCGGGTGTCGGGCCCAGTATCTCTTGTACGATCCCGATCAACAGGTCGATCACACCGGGCAGCAGCGCGTCCGGAAAGTCGTAATCCGGATTATGCAATTGCGGGTGATCTTCGCCCGAGCCGATATAGAGCAGAGTGGCCTTGGCCCCGTCATCTCCGAACCGGCCGAAATCCTCGGACCATCGCATGGGCAGGGGCATGTCGCGGCAGGACAGCCCCAAGTTTTCGGCCACTTGGCGTGCAATTGCGGTGGCGTCTGGATCATTGATGACAGCACGGAAGACATCATGCCAGTGGATGTCCACGCGAAGCGCTCCCGCATGTGATCTGACCAGTGCCAGAGCCTCCTCCATCAGCGCATCCATCCGCATGTTGGTCATGGTGCGCAAGGTGACGCGCAATTCGCCATCCGCCGGTGAAATGCCGAATGTCGGTGCGCCGAGCTTGGCATGGGTCAGGGTGCTGAGGGCAAAATCCGGCTCTCCGATACGGCCATGAGCGAGGTCGGGCAGGGCGCGCATAAGCTCTGCCATCGCGTTTGCGGGAGACAAACCGTCTTCGGGGGCTGCGGCATGGGAGCTTTTGCCCTCCAGCAAGATCTGCATCCCGCGCGAGGCGCAGTTGCCCGGCCCAGAGCGCAGCCCGACCTCGCCCAAGGGACGGCCTGGGACATTGTGATAGGCAAAGGCATAGTCGGGCCGGATTTCGGGCCAGCGCGGATCGTCTATCACGGCTTTTGCCCCTGCGCCGGTCTCCTCGGCGGGCTGGAAGAGCAGGATCACGCGGCCTCGTGGCGGACGTTGGGCTTTGAGTGCCTGTGCCACGCCCAAGAGGGAGACCATATGCCCGTCATGGCCGCACAGATGTCCCTTGCCCGCAACTTCCGACTTGTAGGGCAGGTCCGAGATTTCGCGGATGGGCAAACCGTCCAATTCGCAGCGCAGCAGGACGGTCGGACCATCGCCCGCGCCGGTGAATTCGGCGGCAACACCATGTCCGCCGAGGTCACGCCAGAGACGGTCCGCACCCAGCGCGGTCAGATGTCGGGCGATCCGCTCTGCCGTGGCGCGTTCTTCGCCGGAGATTTCGGGATGGCGGTGCAAGTCATGACGCAGGGTGGTCAGCTCTGCAATCCGGTCCGGAGAAAGTGCGTTCATGTGAGGCTCCTCAGAATATCTCGAACAGGCCGGCGGCCCCTTGGCCACCACCGACACACATGGAGACCACGCCCCATTTCGCGCCGCGTCTGTGGCCTTCCAAGAGGATGTGACCTGCCATCCGCGCCCCTGACATGCCGTAGGGGTGGCCGATGGAAATGGCGCCGCCGTTCATGTTCAGATGGTCGTCGGGAATGCCAAGCCTGTCGCGGCAGTAGAGCAGCTGGGCGGCGAAGGCTTCGTTGATTTCCCAAAGGTCAATGTCCGCGATCGACAGACCCGCACGGTCGAGCAGACGCGGAATGGCCACCACCGGACCGATGCCCATTTCCTCAGGGGCGACACCGGCCACGGCAAAGCCGCGCAGAGCGCCCAGAGGCGTCAACCCGCGCTGTTTCGCCTCGCGTGCCTCCATCACCACAAGAGCGGCGGCCCCGTCCGAAAGCTGGCTGGCATTTCCGGCGGTGACGGTCTTTCCCTCGCCACGCACGGCGGGCAGACCGGCCAGACCTTCGGCGGTTGTGGCGGGGCGGTTGCATTCGTCCTGTGTCAGGGTGACGGTCTCTTCGCGGGTCTGCTTGCTGGCCTTGTCGGTCACAAGTTTGGTCGCGGTGACCGGCACGATTTCATCGGCAAAGAGACCGGCCTCTTGCGCGTGCGCTGTGCGTTGCTGGCTTTGCAGGGCATAGGCATCCTGCGCGGCGCGGGTGACCCCGTAGCGCTCGGCCACGACCTCTGCCGTGTCGAGCATGCTCATGTAATAGGTTTCGGCCACATTGGGGTCGCGGTATCGGTGGGCGTTCCAATGGGTATTCTGGACGAGGGAAATGCTTTCCAGCCCGCCCGCCAGAGCGACGTTTACGCCGTCGCATTGCACCATATTGCTGGCGATTGCGATGGCGTTCAGGCCGGAGGCGCATTGCCGGTCGATTGTGCCACCGGCCACGCTGTCGGGCAGTCCGGCGGCCTGTGCGATGTGGCGGGCGACATTGACGCCGGAGCTGCCTTGGGTCAGGGCCGAGCCGAAAATCGCGTCTTCGACCTCGCCGCCGTCCAGACCGGCGCGGGCCAGTGCGGCAATGACTGCGGGGGCGGCGAGGCTGGGGGCTTCCAGAGAATTGAACGCGCCACGATAGGCTTTGCCAATCGGTGTGCGGGCGGTGGACACGATAACGGCGTCGCGCATGGGCGGGGGCCTCCTTAGATTGTTTCAACACCGCACCAGTCGGCGATGAACAGGGCTGTGGCTTTGGTCACGCGGCGCAGGCTTTCCAGATCGACGCGTTCGTTGAAACCGTGGATCGCTTCGGCGTGCGGACCGTAGACCAGAGCGGGCGTGTCGGCATAGAGGCCGAAGAAACGTGCGTCCGTGGTGGCGGTGATGGCTGCGCGGTCAAGCGTCTCGCCGGTGGCCGACAGATGCGCCTGATCGAGTGCGGAGATGGCCGAGGCGGCTTTGGCGGAACTGTCCTGAGACAGGGCATAACCTTCGGCGTGAAAGCCGTGATAGACGATCTCCGGCAGGGAATTGCGCAAAAAGGCATTCTCGTGTGCGGCGTCCAGAATGACCTGTTCGATCTCGGCCTTGGCCGCCTCGATCGACTGGCCCGGAAAGATTGCCATGCGCACGTCAAAGACACTCCACGCGGGCACGGAACTGGTCCAGTCGCCGCCTTCGATCTTGCCGATATTCAGGTTCAGCGCATGGTCCATATGGGCAAAGTCGTCGGGCCGGTTTTCAGCCGCGTTCCAGCGATGCTCCATCTCGTGCAGGGCGTGGATCAGGGGAAAGGCGGCCTCGATGGCATTGGCGCCACTACCTGCATAGGCGACATGGGTGGGCAGGCCCTTGAGATGCACCTGAAACCAGATCACGCCCAGTTGCGCGGTCACCAGATGTTCGGAAAACGGTTCGGGGATCAATGCGGCATCGGCGGTGTAGCCGCGGGCCAGACAGGCCAGCGCGCCGTTGCCGGTGCATTCTTCCTCGACGACGGACTGGAAAAACACATCTGCGGCGGGGGCCAGTCCCAGTGATGTAAGCGCATCCAGCGCAAAGAGGTTGGAACTCAGTCCGGCCTTCATATCACCGCCGCCGCGCCCGTAGAGCCAGCCGTCTTTGACCTCCGGCGCGAAGGGCGGGCTGTCCCACATGTCGAGAGGCCCCGCAGGCACCACGTCGATATGACCGTTCAGGATCAGGGAGCGGCCCTTTTGCGTGCGCGCACGGTGCTGCCCTACGACATTCACCGCGTCCTCATAGGGACCAAGCACGGGGGAAAAACCGGGAAGGTGTTGGATATCTGCCAGATCAATTTGCCAGCGGTCGATCTCGTAGCCGCGGGCTTCCAGCTCTGCGGCCATGAAGTTTTGCGCGGATTGCTCGTTTCCACGGGTGGACGGGTGCGAGGTGAGTTCGGACAGAAAGGCAATCTGGCGATCAAAGGCCGCGTCTACCGCGTCACAGAGGCGGGCGGGCAGGTCATGTGGCAGGTCTTGTGTCATGATATGTCACCTCAGAATGTGGGCGGTGGGGCGTCGGGCAGGATCAGCGGCGCGCCTGTGGCCTGTGCGACCTCGTGCATCGTGCGGCCTTGAGCGATCTCGCGCAGGGCAAAGCCTTGCGGGGTGATGTCGATCACGGCCATGTCGGTGAAGACCCGTGCGACACAGCGGTGTGCTGTCAGGGGCAGGGCGCATTCGGCTTTGAGCTTGGGGTTGCCCGCGCGATCTGTATGCGTGCTGAGCACCACGACGCGCCGCGCCTTTTGTGCAAGCTCGATCCCGCCACCAACGCCGGGGCTGAACTTGCCGGGGATCTTCCAGTTCGCCAGATCGCCATTGGCTGCAACCTCGAAGGCTCCGAGCATGGTCAGGTCCAGCCGCCCCGAGCGCACCATGGCAAAGCTCGTGGCACTGTCGAAAAAGGCCGATCCGGGCACGGTGGAGACATAGGCCCCGCCTGCATCAATCAGATTGCGATCCGCGTGTTCGGGGGGCAGGGAGGGGCCGATGCCGGTCAAACCGTTCTCCGTATGCAGACATACCGGAAAATCGGCGGGCAGATGGTCCACCACTTTGGTCGGCAGGCCGATCCCGAGGTTGACCACCATTCCCGGTGCGATCTCGCGTGCGGCGCGGGCAATCATGCGGTCTTTAGCGCTGGACAACGGCATACTCCTCGGAAAGGGTTTCCAGTTCGGCAATATGATCGACAAACACCCCGACCGTCTGCACCTCGCCTGCGGCCAGTGCGCCCGTCGGCAAGAGGGTTTCGACCTCGACAATCACGCAATCGGCGGCCATCGCCATCAGCGGGTTGAAGTTCTGGGCGGTGCCTGTGTAGGCGAGGTTGCCGAAAGTGTCGGCGCGCTCTGCATGGATCAAGGCCACATCGGCGCGCAGGGCGGTCTCGACGAGATGCGGCTTTCCGGCCAGGTCCACCACCTGTTTGCCCTGCGCCAGTTCGGTGCCTATGCCGATATCGCTCAAGACGGCGCCAAGTCCGGCCCCGCCCGCGCGGATACGTTCGGCCAGAATGCCCTGTGCGTTGAATTCGACGTCGAGTTTGCCTGCATTCATCAGCGCAATGGCATGGGCATTCAGCCCAAGATGGGTGGTGATCAGCCGTGTGACCTGTCCGCTTTGCAAGAGATGGTCGATCCCCATATCGGGTTCGTTGGCGTCGTTCTTGATGAGGGTCAGATCGCGTGCACCATGATCCACAAGTGCGCGGATCAATGTCATCGGCGTGCCGGGCACTCCGAACCCGCCAACCATCACGCTGTCACCATCCTTGATGCGGGCAATGGCGGCTTTGATCGTGGTGGTCTTGTCCGGCAGTTTCATGCTTGCGCCTCAACAGGAAGGCCCGTTTCCTCGGCAAAGGCATCCAGAGCATCGCGCAGAATGGCGATCATCTCGATGATCTGGGCTTCGGTGATGATGAGCGGCGGGGCGAGCAGGAAGTGGTCGCCCGCTGTTCCGCCACGGGTGCGGCGGGAATAGATGATCAGCCCGCGCTCATAAGCCAGTTCCACCAGCCGCGAATAGGCGTCCATCTCCGGCGGCAACGGGGCCATCGTGTCACGGTCCGCGACAAATTCGAACGCGGTCAAAAGCCCTTTGCCCCGCACATCCCCGATAAAGGGGTAGCGGTCCATCAGGGTCTGCAACTGCGCCATGAGAACCTCGCCCATCCGCGCGGCATTGTCGATGAGACCTTGGTCTTCGATCTCTTCAAGCACGGCCAGCCCCGCAGAACAGGCCATCGGATTGCCCGCATAGGTGAAACCGTGCAGAAAACCGCCCGCGTCCAGAACCGGATCAACCAGATGTGCACCGGCGATGATCGCACCGAGCGGCGCATAGCCCGCGCCGAAGCCTTTGGACAGGGCGACAATATCCGGCGTGATGCCCCAATGTTCGGCGGCGAGGAATTTCCCCGTGCGCCCCGCACCGGTCATGACCTCGTCATAGATCAGCAGCACACCGAATTCGTCGCAAATCTCGCGCACACGGCCATAGTAGCTGTCGGGAGCCACCAGTGCGCCGGTGGATGCGCCGCCGACCGGTTCCATCAGAAAGGCCAGCACCGTGTCCGGCCCTTCCTCGATGATCCGGTCGCGCAAAAGCTCGGCATATTTCAGGCCGCGCTCGTCCTCGCTGAGATTGTCGCGGTCCAGATAGGTCGCAGGAGCGGCGACGCTGGGCATGGCTTGCATCATCGGCGCGAATGGATCACGCAGCGGCGCGTAGCCGGTCAGGGCAAGCGCCCCGAGGGTGCAGCCGTGATAGGAGGGAAAGCGGGAAATCACCTTGTAGCGGGAGGCCTGCCCTTGGGTGAGCGCATATTGGCGTGCCAGTTTTGTCGCGCTCTCCACGGCTTCCGAGCCGCCCGAGACGAAAAATACACGGTCCAGCCCCTCCGGCGTCATGGCCACGGTCTTCGCGGCAAGCTCTTCGGAGGGACGAGTGCGGAAGTGCAAACGGTAGCCGAAGGTGGCTTTGTCCATCTGCGCCTTCATCTTGGCCAGAACGCGCGGGTTGGAATGGCCGATATTGGACACCATCGCGCCGGACGAGCCGTCGATATAGCGTTTGCCGCTCTCGTCGAACAGGTAGATGCCCTCGCCATGATCGAGAAAGGGGCGCGGGCTGCGGGACTGGTAGAACAGAAAGGAATCGTCGCTCACTTTGCACCTTCAAGATGTTTGCGCAGGAATTCGCGGGTCCGGTCCTTGCTGGGATTTCTGAACAGCACCTCTGGCGGGCCTTCTTCGACCACCACGCCCTTGTCCATGAACAGCACACGATCACAGACCGAGGCGGCGAAATCCATTTCATGAGTGACGATGATCATGGTCATGTGCTCCTCCGCGAGCTTTTTCATCACCATGTTCACCTCTTCGACCAGTTCCGGATCGAGAGCGGAGGTGGCCTCGTCAAAGAGCATCAGCTTGGGCTCCATCGCCAGCGCACGGGCAATCGCCACACGCTGTTTCTGGCCACCGGAGAGTTGCGAGGGGTAATAGTCGATCCGCTCCAGCATCCCGACCTTGTCCAGTTGCTCTTCGGCCAGCTTGTCGGCGGCCTCTTGCGACAGGCCCTTGAGCATCATCGGGGCCATGGTGACATTCTGGCGGGCGGTCATATGCGGGAACAGGTTGAAATGCTGGAACACCATGCCAACCTGTTGGCGCATCGCATTGATATGCTTTTCATATTGCCGGTGGGGCAGGGTCTTGTTCACCTGCACACCATCCAGCCAGACCTCGCCTCCCGTGAGCGGATCAAGGTCATTGATGGCCCTGAGCAGGGTGGATTTGCCGGAACCGGAAGACCCGATGATCCCCACGATCTGGCCGCGCTCCACGGTCAGGCTGATATCCTTGAGCACTTCGAGAGAGCCAAAGGATTTCTGGGCGTGCCGGATTTCAACGAAATGTGTCTGTTCGGTCATGAAGGATCTCTTTGGTCAGCGGGAAATGGAAATGCGGCGTTCGATCTTGCGCTGCACCCATTCCATGCAAAGGTTGATGACGTAGTAGAAGGCCGCAGCAAGAATGTAGAATTCGAACGGGCGATAGGTTTTGCCAATGGCGCGTTGGGCCGAGAGGGTCAGTTCGCTCACCCCGATCACGGAGACCAGCGCGCTGTCCTTGAGCAGGGCGATCATGTTGTTGCCGATGGGCGGCACCACGGCGCGCACGGCTTGCGGAATGACCACCTTGCGCAGGGCTTGCCCGCGGCTCAGGCCAAGGGTGCGCGCCGCTTCCATCTGTCCGCGGTCCACAGCGAGGATCGAGGTCTGGATCAGTTCGGAATTATAGACCGCGAAATGCAGCCCCAACCCGATGATCCCTGCCACAAAGGCCGGCAGATCGATGCCGATCTGCACCAGTCCGAAATAGATCAGGAACAGTTGCAACAGCAGCGGCGTGCCCATGAAGACAAATTCGATCAGCCGGAACGGCTGTCGGATGATCCACGGCGCATAAAGTGCGATCACCGCAAAGACGATCCCGCCCGCAAAGCTCAGTGCGGCGGCGGCAAGGGTGATGCCAATCGTCCATGCAACGCCCAGCAGGATAATGTCCAGGTAGTCGGGAATAATCGAAAAATCGAGGCCCATCTGTCTTTCCTTTTCCGATCAGGTGATCTGGACTTTGCGATCAACCCACGCGACGGCACGGCCGGTTGCGTAGAGGATGATCATGTAGAGAATGCCGGCGAGCAGGAACATTTCAAACGGCTTGTAGGTCGAGCCGATATAGCGCTGTGCCGTGTAGGTCAGTTCGATCACCGAAATCGCGGCGACGAGTGCTGTGGCCTTGATCAGCATGTTCAGGTTGACCCCGAGCGGGCGGACCATCAGGCGCGCGGCTTGTGGCAGGATCACCTTGTATGTGGCCTGCCAGTTGCTCAGCCCCAGCGTGCGGGCGGCTTCACGCTGACCGTTGTCCACCGCGATAATCGCCCCGCGGATGGTTTCGGTCATATAGGCGCCTGCATTGATGCCCAGCCCGATCACACCGGCCTGAAACGCATCAAGCTGAATACCGATCTGCGGGCCGCCGAAATAGAGGATGAACAACTGGATCAGCGCTGGCGTGCCGCGAAAGACGCTGACATAGGCCGCGCCGAGAAAGCGGAGTATCCGGAATCGGGACAGGCGGGCGGCTGCCCCCAATGTCCCGCAGGTCAGGCCCAGAATGGCCGTCAGAACGGACAGAAGAATTGTGGTCCAAGCCGCCTCAAGAAAGAACGGAAAGACCTTTTGCATCAGTTCGAAGTCCATGCTTCGTCCCTTGGTTGTCGCGCGATGTGGGAAGGCGGTTGGCTGACGGAATGGCGTTTGCGCGCTGCACACGGGCGCAGATGTCGCAATGGGCCATCAGGCCTGACGTGTCTCCCTCTCCATCCGGTGACAGAGAGGGAAAGAGCGTTCAGCGAATGTCGGCACCGATCCATTGCTCGGCAATGGTGAGATAGGTCCCGTCATCCATCATGGATTGCAGCGCGGCTTGCATGGCTTCGGCCAGTTCCGGATTGCCTTCGCGGATCGCAATGCCTGCGCCGAAAGGTTCCGTGGTCGGATCACCGAACATCTCGAATTCCTGACCTTTTTCGGTCATCGCGAGAATGGCGGCAATCGAGTCATTGACGATGGCGTCAACGCGCCCGTTTTCCAGTTCCAGAAGCAGTTCCGGCAGGCCCTTGTAGGTCTTGATGTCATAGCCTTTTTCGCGCGCCCAGTCTTCGTGGGTCTCGCCCAGTGTCAGGCCGACTTTCTTGCCTTCGAGATCCTCAAGGCTTGTGATGCCGGAACCCGGTTTGGTGAAGATCGCGCGTTTGTCCGAATAGTAGGGGCCGACAAAATCAACAACTTCGTCGCGTTCTTCGGTGATGGTCATGGAGCCCACGATGGCGTCATATTTGTTGGCCAGAAGCCCGCCGATGATTCCGTCCCATGCGGTGGTGACGATTTCCGCCTCAAGCCCGATGCGCTTGGCAATCTCGGTTCCGATGGCCGGATCAAAGCCGACAACCTCGTTTTCATCGTTCACGAAGTTGAACGGAGGGTAGGCGCCGGACATGGCGATGCGGATCACGCCTTTTTCTTTTAGGGTGTCGAGCTCGTCTGCGGCGACAGCGTTCACTCCGAGAACCGCAAAGCCGGCAGCAGCAATGGCGGATGTCAGGATAGTTCGGCGAAGGATCATATATTTTCTCCAGTTGGACTACATGTCGGGGTTTTGCCCGATCTATGGTGCGGGTGTTCCCGTCTGTGAAAAGAGTTGCACGACTCTTGGTATCGTGCAAATAAATATTCGTGACGTTCAATATAGATGAAAATGATGAGTCTTCCGCAGCATCAACGCTTTCCTTGGAATCTCGACTGGAACCTGCTGCGCACCTTTATGGTCGTGGTGGAGCAACGCGGCATATCAAAGGCTGCGGATTTTCTGGGGCTCAAACAGCCCACGGTCTCCGCCGCGCTCAAACGGCTTGAGCAGACCACCGGCAAACAGCTCATCATCCGCAAGCCCAACGAATTCACCATCACCCGACCGGGGCAGGCGCTTTATACGGAATGTGCGAAAATCTTCGGCTCGATTTCACAACTTCCCTCGCTTCTGGACGTGGATAAGGCGGAGTTGCGCGGGCATTTGTCGATTGCCATCACCAGTTCGGTCATGTCCGAGCATTTCGACGATTTTCTCAACCGGTTCGCGCAGACCCATCCCCATGTCACCTATTCGTTTTCTGTGCAGGAAAGCGAGGATGTCGAGACGATGATCTCGCAAAACCGTGCCAGTTTCGGGATATGTCTTTTGTCGAAAATGCCCAAGAACCTGAAGGCAATGGTGCTTTACCGCGAATTTTTCGGGCTGTTTTGCGGCGCAAGGCATCCGTTGTTCGCGGTGGAGGAGATCGACCCCGATGCGTTGAAAGGGGAGCCTTTCGTGGCCTTTCATACCGAGGCAGAGGGCGGCCCCTTGGAGGTGATCGCCCATCTGCGTGCGCGTGCGGGCTTTGCCAATACATGGCGGGGCGTCTCATCGAGTCTGAATGAAATCCGGCGAATGATCATGTCCAATGTGGGCATCGGAGCCTTGCCGCTTCATGTCGCGCGACAGGATGTTCTTGCGGGCAATATCCGCCAGTTGCCGCCCTATGACGCCTTGCCGATGGTAAATATCTATCTGGTGACCAATCCGGCCCGCCGCCAGTCGGACGCGGAAGCGGCGTTTTTGACGGCTTGCAATGCCGAATTCGCTGCCATCGACATTGAGGAACGCACCTACGGGCTTGAGTGACGGCGTTGCGTGAGTAATCCGTTGCGCGCGGCTCAGCCGAGTGAGACGAGCGCGCGACAGACCTGTTCGGGATCGTATTTCGGCTCTCCCTGTCTCGCCAGAGGCAGCCGTACGCAGGGGATGCCATGGCGGGCGGTGACGTCGTCACAGGCATCCTGCGCAATGCTTGGGTCGCACAAGACATGCGACATCAGGCGGGAAGCGGGCACAGGGGTGTGCAAATCCGCTTGCAAAGGTTTGAGAATGGCCGCGACCTGATCGGCGAGGCTGTGGCCCAAGGCTTCGGGATCACGGCCAAGGCTCGGTAGGTAGAGCTTGGGGGCGTTGCGGGCGGCGATTTCCTGACCGACACCTGCGGGAATGAGATTGGCGATGACGCTCGAATAGAGGCTGCCGGGCGGGTAGCAGATCACATCGGCCTGCCGGATCAGTTTACGGTTGCGTTTGGGCAGGGCAATTTCACTCGCAGGCAGGGGGGCGTCAGCGGTCGGGCGCTTCGGATCATAGATGAACGCTTCAGTGATCCGGCTGTCGAGCGGGGCGACTTCCTTACCGCTGATCTGGCGCTGTCCAAGCACGCTGCGCCCGTCTTCAAGCCGGACACCAAGCTGGAGGTTGTCGTCAATCACCGCGCGCACCGTGCCGCGCACGTCAACCATTTTGGACATGAGAAACAGCACCGGCTCCAGTTCGCGTTCGTGTCCGAAATAGCCGCCGGCGATGATGAGATTGCCGATGCTTGCGTTGCGATAGTCAAACTCCTTTGGCGCATGGGCTGCGAAGTTTTGCAAAAAGGTCTGGATCAGACGGCGCATCGGGCGCGAGATCGCCTTGATCAAGGGATGCTTGCCGGCACAAATGGCGTCCACCTCGGATTTCAGGGCGGTGGAGCTGCCGTCTTTGGCCAGACGATGGTTGAACAGGGCGTAGATGTCGGGCTGGCCCAGATCGGTTTCATCGGCCAGCGCCATCAGGCGACTGCGCAGATCTCCGACCGCAGGCATGTCGAAGGCTTTGCGCAGCTCTTGCGAACTGCCGCCACTGTCAAACGGTGTAATCAGATGCATCGAGTTGTAGCTGTAGCTTTTCAGCCGCCGCGAGATGGCATTGAGCGCGCTGCCGCCGCTGAAAAACAGGATGCGTGGCCCGAGATGTGGTGCGCTCAGAGCACGCCGCACGCGAAGATCGTCGGGAATGGGAACGTCGCGCAGAATGTTGATGCGTGTCATAGCTTTGCCGCTTTACTCTGGAGCCGTGGGGTTCTGTCGTGGAACTGTCACATTCGTCAGGGATAAGGCTCGAATGATCATTGAATTCTCCATAAGGCCAACGGGGCGTCCTGTCATCCCAAAGACGGCCTCCGCTCCCGTTTTGCCCCCGAAATCCGCCGCAGGGGGCAAAGGCTCCCGTCACAGCAAAGCGCAGGCCTATGGGGGAGTTTTGCGCCGTGAAACTTCCTGACGCCGTTGCGGAGAATATGTCCTTTCTCTTTGTCGAGACCGACGGGCAAGTCGCCCGCTTGCAACGCTATTTCGATGCGCCGGACAGGGAGACCGCCCTGCACCTGATGCAGAGAAGCGGCTATTCCCAGAACCTCTCCGCCCGTGTGCGCAAGGCCTGTCTGGCGGGGATTCTACGCGCGCCCAAGAACGCCACCCGCCAGATGCACCTTCAGGGCATCGACACGATTGCCCGCAATCTCGACCTGATCGCGCGTCTGGGGCGGCGGGCGGTGCAGCACAGCGAAGATATGAACCATGTCGCGCTGCTGCGGGCTGAGGCCTATCGCAAACCTCTGGCCAAGGTGCGCAAGTCGATTGATCGCGTGCAGGAGGCCCTGCCGTCGAAAGACAGCCGCCTTGCCGTCGGGATCGGGCAGGTCCGCGACGAGATCGACCTGTTCTATGACCAGATGTTTCGCAGTTACACGCGTGACATGCGCGAGACGAAACACACCGAAGACCTCTCCCATGCGCTTTTGGCGCTCAACGAGGTGCGCCGGATGGGCGAGGCCTTGCAGGGGATTTCCGAGGCGATCCTGTCGATTAACATCGGTCAGACGATCCAGTTCGAACGCTATTTCACCCTGCGCAGCATTCTCACCGATGTGCGTGGTGCGGACGAGATCACGCTGACGCCGCTGGCCGACACCCGCTCCGGCAGCGCGATTTCGTCTGTGCAACTGCCGGACAGGGCGCAGGAGAAGACCGTCAATGCTGTGTTCAAGGACGGGGACCGGCGCAAGGTGAAAGAGGAACGTGTCGGGGTCAAAAGCTGGAATTCGGTCTATCCGGGTCTAGCGCCGAAAATCCTCTCCTATGAGAAACGCGGCGACAGTGCGGCGCTTCTGATCGAACATCTGGACGGCGAGACCTTCGAGGACATTGTGCTTGGCGGCTCGGAGGCGCGACTGGCGGCGGCGCAGGGGGCTTTGCACAAGACCATACGCGACATCTGGCGTCAGACCCGTATGGATGAACCCGCAGAGATGAAATCCATGACCCAGCTCTCCAAGCGGATGGGGGAGGTGTATCGCCTTCACCCGCAGTTTTCCGGCGGCACCAAACGGGTGCAGGGGCTGGTGATCCCGAGTTTCGACAGTCTGGTGGCACTGGCCGCCAAACGCGAAGATCACCTGAGCGCGCCGTTTTCGGTCTATATCCACGGTGACTTCAATCTCGACAATATCATCTATGATCCGGTGCAAAAGAAAATCCGGCTCATCGACCTGCATCGTTCCCGCTACATGGACTATGCGCAGGATGTTTCGGTCTTTATGGTGTCGAACTACCGGCTACAGGTGCTTGATGCCCGAACCCGCGCGCGGATTGCCAAGGTGGCCGCTGATATGCATATGACCGCGACGAAATTCGCCCGACGGATGAATGATCCGACATTTGAATACCGGCTGGCGCTGGGGCTGGCGCGGTCATTTGCCAGTTCGACGCGGTTTATTGTCGATCAGGCCCATGCAAAGCGGATGATGCTGCGCGCCCGCTATATTCTCGAAACCGCTCTGGCCGTGCCCGAAGGCAAGGAAGCGCGGTTCAAACTGCCGATAAGGATGCTGTTTTGTGACTGAGACCGTTGATGTGAAAATTGGTGTCGTTGGCACACCGGGGAAATGGTCGACAGAGGCGCTGGCCGATGCGCTGGAGGCGCGGACAGGGTTCCGGCTCGTGATCGATATGGGGCAGGTGACGCTGGACCTTGCTGGCGGGAGGCTGCTCTTTGACGGCGTGGATCTTGCGACGCTGGACGGGCTGGTGGTCAAGAAGATTGCGGAGACCTACAGCGTGCATGCGCTGGACCGTCTTGAGATGTTGCGGATCGCCGAGGCGCAAGGGGTCAAGGTCTTCAGCCGTCCCGAAGCGATCCTGCGCCTGATGGACCGTTTGGCCTGCACGGTAACACTGCGCAATGCCGGTGCACCGATGCCGCCGACCATCATCACCGAGGACGAACTGGCCGCCTTCGAGGCCGTTCGCGATTTCGGATCTGCCGTGTTCAAGCCGCTGTTTTCCACGAAAGCACGCGGCATGTTCGTGCTGGATCACGATGCTCCCGATGCACAGGCGCGGATTGCAGCTTTCAAAGCGGAAAATCCCGTGATGTATATCCAGAAAAAGGCCGATCTGTCGGGGCAGGACCTAGGCATGGTGTTTCTGAACGGGGCCTATGTCTGCACCTATCGCCGGATTGGCGAGAGCGGAAGCTGGAACACGACGATCAACAGCGGCGGCAAATATGCCCCCTATGAGCCGACTCCTGATCTGATTGCACTGGGGCACAAGGCGCAGGCACCTTTCGGGCTGACATTCACCACTGTGGACATCGCCCTGACGCCGGAGGGGCCTATTGTCTTTGAAGTGTCGGCCTTTGGCGGCTATAGCGGCGCACTCAAGGGCTGCGGTGTCGATGCGATGGCGCTGATGGCGGATCATGTGGTGGCGGAGGTTTCGGGATGACTTTGGTGAAGACTGTTCTCGACGGGCTGGATTTTTCCGCCACTGACGCGGCCATGCCGTTTCACATTGCCATCGGTCCGGTCGGGGTCACGGTTCTGTGCGCGGGGGGCTTGCGCGATGAGCTGATGGCCTATTTTGCGGAAGCCTTGGTCGAAACCCTTGCGCCGGAATTGGCGCATCAAACCGTGCATCTGCTGTCGGACCAAGGCCTGACTTGGGAGCCGGACTGGATCCAATGGGCGCGCGAAGGTGGCAAAACCGGTCGCAAGGATGCGGTGTTTGATCTTGAAGGCGCCCGTCTGGTTCGCAAGGTGCGCAGCGGCGTCACCTTTTTGCAATCACCCGATCATGCTGTCGCTTTCGGTCCGTTGCAGGACAATGTCAGCACCGTCATCAATTTCATCAACACCCAAGTGCTCAACATCTGCCAGCGCGACGGATGGCAGCTTTGCCATGCCGCCGCCGTGACAGGGCTGGGGCGAGGCTTGGCGATTGCCGGACTGTCGGGCGGCGGGAAGTCCACCTCGATCCTGCGGATGATGGATATCGAGGGGATGCGCTTTGTCTCGAACGATAGAGTTCTGGTGTCGGCGGGTGCGGAGCCGCACGCCCTTGGTATCCCGAAACATCCGCGCATCAATCCGGGCACCATTCTGGGGAATCCGCGGTTGCGAGACATGATCGCGCCTGCACGCCGTGCCGAGCTTGAGGCCATGCCGGTCGCGGACCTGTGGGCGCTCGAAGAAAAACACGATCTGTTCATCGGGGAGGTCTACGGGCCGGACCGCGTGCAATATGCCGCGCCGCTGACGGATTTCTGGGTGTTGAACTGGAGCCATGAGGCCGACACGCCTGTGGCGGTGACCGAGGTGGATTTGTCCGCGCGGCCTGATCTTTTGTCGGCGATTATGAAAAGTCCCGGACCGTTCTACCAACATCCCGATGGTCGATTTGAACCGAACGGGGCCTCCCCCGATCCCGCACCCTATCTGGATGCGCTCCAAGATGTGCGTGTTTGCGAAGTGTCGGGCCGGATAGATTTCGACGCCTTGGCGGGGATCGGGCAACAGCTTTTTGCCGGTTCTCTTTGAATGACCGAACGCAGCTATATCGCCGTGATCCGTCACGGGGACTATCACCAGCGCAAAGATGTCCCGTCCGCGCGGCAACCCTTTGGTCTGACGGACACTGGGATTGCGCAGGCGCAGAGCTGTGGCGATCTCCTTGCGGAGATGGCGCAATCGCAACGCCTTGAGTTTGCACCGATGATCCACTGTTCGCGGCAACTGCGGGCGTGGCAGACTGCGTCTCGCATAGCCGGACGGTTGCGGGGGCTTGGTCATGAGATCGACGCTCTGGCCGAAACCTCCGCTCTGGCCGAACGCGGGCTCGGAAGCGCGGCCAATCTTACCGTGGCGGAGATCGACGCGGTGATGCAGGCCGATCCGCGCTATCCCGCGCCACCTGCGGGGTGGAAATCCGACAGCGACTATCGCCTGCCTCTGGAGGGGGCTGAAAGCCTGATGGAGGCGGGGGCGCGTGTGGCTGCCTGCCTGACGGAGATTGCCGAGGCGGGCAGGGGGCGGCTGAACATTGTCGTCGGTCACGGGGCCTCGATCCGTCACGCCTGCCATCATCTCGGACTGCTCACACGGGCACAGATTGCACAGCTTTCCATGTTTCACGCCCGACCGTTACTTCTCTGTTACAGTGGGCATGATAACTGGCAGCACTTGGCCGGTGCATGGAAAGTCCGACCTCCCAAAGAGGAGGCGCTCGACTGATCCGGTCCGCAGATTTGGGGCGTGATTTTGGACCAGTTGATCTTTTCTCCGGAGACCGCAGGACGGCTTTTGCCGCCTGTATGCGACACGTTTGCCGATCTGGACGATGTTCCGCGCGACATCGAGCCGTGGCTGCACAGTTCCGAGCCGGAGACCCGCCCGCAGATTGCCACCTGTCTCGACAAGGCGCGGCGGCATGGCGGCTGGCGCTGGCCGTCCCGTCCCATTGTGTTCATCTCCGATCCGCATGCCGATGCCGAAGGGTTCCTGCGTTCTCTGGTCGTGGCCGGTGTCATCCGGCGCGCGGGTGAGGAGATCTGCCTGACCCGTTTCGGGGCGCAGGCGCAGATCGTTCTGGGCGGTGATTGCCTCGACAAGGGGCCGAGCAATCTGGCCCTGCTTGATGCGCTTTACAAGCTGCGGGCGACCGGCGTGGACCTGTCGCTACTGGCGGGCAACCATGACCTGCGGATGCGACTTGCGGTTGATGCTATTCGCGGTGAGCGCGCGCCGCTCAAAGATCACCTCTTCGTGCGGATGGGGCGCAAGTTGCTGCCCGCTCTCAAAGAGGTGTTCGAGCGTTTCGTCACGCCGGATGATCTGTGCGATCTGCCCTCGGAGAAAAAGTGCAAAGCACGTTTGTTGCCGCCTAAAGACTGGGCCAGCCAGTTCGAGAAAGCCGCCGCCGGACATCTCTCGGACAAGGCCATCGCCAAAGAGATCAAAAAACTGAAAGCCAAACAGAAGCAATTCGAGAAGAATGTCGCCAAAACCGGTCTCGGCTATCGCGAGCTTTTCGCGGCGACGCTGAAATGTCATGAGGTATTCTTTACCCCTGACGGCCATTATGCGTGGTTTTACGAGACGATGGACGTGGTGTCGCGGGTTGGCTCTTTGCTGTTTGTCCATGCGGGGCTGTGCGACGAGATGTGCGAACTTTTGGTGGCACAGGGGCCGGAGGCGGTTAATGCCCGCTTTCGCGCAGAGGCGGATCGCGCCAGTTTCGGTTTCTATTTCGGCCCGCTCGCCAACCTCGTGCGCACGAAATATCGGGCGTCTGATTGTGCCTTAACCGAATATGGCGTTGACTTGCTCCATAAGAATGGCCTTCACATGGTGGTGCAGGGGCATGTGAACAATCATTGCGGGCAAAGGCTCCTGACGAAACGTGGACTGTTGCATCTGGAAGGTGACATCACGCTCGACCGTGCCTCGCGCCGCCTTGAAGGGCTGGACGGGATCGGGGCGGGGGCGACGTTGATTTTCCCCACCGGAGATGTGATCGGTTTGAGTTGCGACTATCCGCGGGCCAAACACTTTGCGCCCGATCGCCTTTTGACCTGAACGCCTACAAACCTGAAAGACACCGAACGTGAAAGACACCAGATGAGCGGCCAGAACGCACGGTTTTCCCATGAGTCCCTGCAAGATCGCAAAACCATCAAGACGCTTCTGACGGCCTTGTCCAAAGGCTTGTCAAAGGGCGAAATGACATTGGGCGATGATGAGGAGGAGCTTGTGCTCCAGACCGCAGAGCTGATGAATGTCCGCATCAAAGCCACGCGCGAAGACGGCCAGTGCCAGTTCAATCTGCGTGTGTCATGGTCCGATCCGGACGCCCCGACACAGGGCAAGGGCGCGCCGAAGATCAAGTCCTGAGGCTTCAATCTCCGACAGGTCGGCGCGCTTGCATCGCATTTCACATTCCCGTGTCCGCGTGCAAATCTTCCATTTCAATGATCTGTGTCAATTCTTGTGCCGGTGCGGAGGCCTAGCGTCTGCGTAGCGAGAAGCGTGCTGTGAATGAGTCCCGCGTCACGGAGGCTGGTGCGGCGGTCGGGTTCCAAGTGATCAGCGCTTTGCGCGGCTGCGTATGCCCATAGGCATATCAACGATTATCTATGGAATACGATGATGAATGTGTCTGAGCCGGTGTCGCCTGAGGCGACGCGAGAAAGAGCATCCCGAAGGACCGGACGGGTGTCGCCGGTTGGTGGCCTCATGACTGGCGGTTTGTTCGCAGGCATCGGAGTGAAGTCATGAGCACGGACACGGATACCAAAGCCCCCATCGCGACAGAGGGCCATATCGCGGCCATTCGCGGTGGCGTCGTTGATGTGCACTTTGATGGGGCGGTCCCGAATATTCACGATCTTCTCTACGCAGGCGATGTGGCTCTGGAAGTCTCCGCGCTCATCGGACAGGGGCTTGTGCGCGCCATCGCGCTGGCGCCCGTGCGGGGATTGGGTCTCGGAATGACGGTCAAGGCCACGGGCGGGCCGATCATGGTGCCTGTGGGCGAGGGCGTTCTTGGCCGGATGCTGGACGTCTTCGGCGCGCCGATTGATGGCGGTCCGGTGCCGCAGGCGGTGGCGCGGCGCTCCATCCATCAGGAGCCGCCCAAGCTCACCGAGCGGGTGCTCCATTCCCAAATCCTCGAAACCGGCATCAAGGCGATTGATCTTCTGTCCCCCATTGAACGCGGGGGCAAAACCGGATTGTTCGGCGGGGCCGGTGTCGGCAAGACCGTGTTGATCACCGAGTTGATCAACAACACGGTCCAGCACCACAAGGGCGTGAGCCTGTTTTGCGGTATTGGCGAGCGCTCGCGGGAAGCGGAGGAGCTTTACCGCGAAATGGGCGAGGCCGGTGTGCGGGACAATACGGTGATGCTTTTCGGACAGATGAACGAGGCCCCCGGCGTGCGCTTTCTGGTCGGCAATACCGCCTTGACCATGGCGGAATATTTCCGCGACGACAAAGGGCAGGATGTTCTGCTGCTGATCGACAATATCTTCCGCTTTGTGCAGGCCGGCTCCGAAGTGTCGGGGCTGATGGGGCGGATGCCCTCGCGGGTCGGGTATCAACCGACGCTTGCCACGGAACTGGCGGGATTGGAGGAACGCATCACCTCCACGGATCGCGGCGCGATCACCTCCATTCAGGCAGTCTATGTGCCCGCCGATGATTTCACAGATCCGGCAGCAGCGCATATCTTTTCGCATCTGTCGGCCTCGGTGGTGCTCTCGCGCAAACGTGCGAGCGAAGGGCTTTACCCTGCGGTTGACCCTCTGGCCTCGGCCTCTGTCATGCTGACCCCCTCGGTGGTCGGGCAACGTCATTACGACATCGCGCGAGAGGTCCGGCGGACTTTGGCGGAGTATGAGGAGTTGCGCGACATCATCGCGATGCTTGGGTTGGAGGAACTGTCCTCGGCAGATCGCGCCACCGTGGCCCGCGCGCGCCGTCTGGAGCGATTCCTCACCCAGCCGTTTTTCACAACGGAATCTTTCTCCGGCATGTCGGGAAAGTTGGTGTCCATCGACGAGACGCTGGACGGATGCGAGACGATCCTTTCGCAGACGGAGTTCGATCATCCCGAAAGTGCCTATTACATGATCGGATCGCTGCAAGATCTGGAGGCAAACGCATGAGTATGGCCGAAGATATGAGCGTCTCTCTGCGCCTGCCCACCGAGACCCTGTTCGAAGGGCGCGCGACCCGACTGACCGCCGTGGCCGAGAACGGGGGGTTCGGCATCTTGCCGAACCATGTCGACTTTGTCACCGCTCTGGTGCCCTCGGTCATGACGCTGCGCATGGCGGACGGGACGGAGGAGATTTTCGGTGTCGATGAGGGGCTTTTGGTGAAAAAGGGCCACCGCGTTGTCGCAGCCGTTTTGCGCGGCGTGCGCGGGGATGATCTCGGCACGTTGAACGATACGGTGAAGGCCAAATTCATCGAGATGGATGACGAGGAACGACAGGCACGTTCGGCGTTCTCGCGTCTGGAAGCCGATGTGGTCCGTCGCTTCGCCGAATTACGAAAGCCGCAGCTATGACACGCAAACCCGACAAATCGGCGGAAGACATCGCCCGTCACGCCAAACGGTTGAAATCCGCCCGCGACCATCCGGGGCCGAGCCCTCTGCGCGGCATTGGCACCTTTGGCATGATCGGCTGGTCCATCGCCGTGCCGACGGTCGGGGGTGCGTTTCTGGGGCTCTGGCTTGATGAGGCCGCGCCACAGGGGTTTTCATGGACCATCGCGCTGATCCTCGGAGGCGTCGTGCTCGGCGCTTTCATCGCGGCGTCTTGGGTCAGCAAGGAAGGAGGCGACAAATGATCGATATGGCAATGTTCAACATAGAGTGGAGCGCGGTCTTGGCCGGACTGGGCATTGGCGCGGTCACATCGCTGTTGTTTTTCGCGGGTCTCGGGATCGGGATGCGGCTGGCGTTGCGACAGGAGCGCCCCGTTCTCATTCTGATGCTGAGTTCTGCGGTGCGGATCGCGGCGCTGTTGGGGATCGGCTGGGCGGTGGTCACAATTCTGGGGGCTTTCGCCTTGGCTGGGTTTGCCCTGATGTTTCTCGTCGCGCGCACCATCGCGGTGGTACTTGCGCGTGCGGGCGTGCCTGCGGGAGAGACAACATGAACCTTTCACCGGACCAGACCGTGATCTTCGAGGTATGGGGCATCCCCGTCAATGCCACGATATTCTACACATGGGTCGTCATGGCCTTGCTGACCGTGACCTCTTATCTCATCACGCGCAGGCTGCGGGCGGATGTGCCGCCGAGCCGCTGGCGCACCACCTTGGAGGTGATTGTGCAGGGCATCCAAGGCCAGATCCAAGAAGTCGCGCAGGGGCCGACCCGCTATCTGCTCTATTACGCAGGGACGCTGTTTCTCTTTGTGGCCATGTCGAACCTGTTGCTGGTTGTGCCGGGGTTCGAGCCACCCACCGCCTCGCTGTCAACCACAACCGCGCTGGCGCTGTCGGTGCTTGTCGCCGTGCCTCTGTTCGGCATCACCAGTCGGGGGCTTGGCGGCTATCTGAAGACCTATCTCGAACCTTCTTTCATCATGCTGCCGTTCAACATCATCTCCGAGTTCTCGCGCGGCATTTCTCTGGCCATCCGGCTTTACGGCAACATCATGAGCGGCGCGGTCATTGCCGCCATCCTGCTTAGCGTCGCGCCGTTCTTCTTCCCCGTCGTGATGGATGTTCTGGGTCTGCTCACCGGCATGATACAGGCCTATATCTTCGCAATCCTCGCCACGGTTTACATCTCCAGCGCGACAGCTTCTCCGGGCACGTCTCAACCTGAAAAGGAAACCCCATGACAGACCTTGGTATTATCGCAGCAATTTCGATCTTCACCGCAGGGCTGACCGTCTCATTCGGCGCCATCGGCCCTGCTTTGGGCGAAGGGCGTGCGGCGGCCACCGCTCTTGGCGCCATCGCGCAGCAGCCCGACGCCTCCTCGACCATCTCGCGGACCTTGTTCGTCAGTCTGGCCATGATTGAATCCACGGCCATCTATTGTTTCGTCGTCGCGATGATCCTGATTTTTGCCAATCCGTTCTGGACGGCTGCGGTGGCTGCGGCGCAGGCGACAGGAAGCTGATACATGTCTATTGACTGGATCACGGTTGCGGCCCAGATCGCCAATTTTCTGGTTCTGGTCCTGCTGTTAAGGCGGTTTTTATACCGTCCCATTCTGGACGGAATCGACGCCCGCGAGGCGGAGATTACCAACCGGATGCAAGAGGCTGTGCGCGCCAAGGAAAAGGCGCAGGCGGCCGAGCAGGAGCATCTGGATCAGGTCAGGGCGCTGCATGCGCAACAGGCAGACATCGCAGAGACCGTGCGCAAACAGGCCGAGGCCCAACGCGATGCGCTTCTGGCTGAAACGCACAAGCGGCTGGAGCAGGAGCGCATCGACTGGCTGGCGCATCTCGATGAGGAGAAACACAAATATGCGGCAAGGCTGCAACGCGCAGGGGGCGGGGCTTTGCTGTCTCTGACCCGCAAGGCGTTAAAGGATCTGGCCGATGACACGCTGGAAGGCCGCATCGCCCAGCACCTTGCCCGAAGGATCGAGCCGATGGCCGGTGATCTGCGCGACGCGGCGGGCAAGAGCACCGAAGCCGTGATCACCAGTAGAGAGGCCTTGCCGGAGGCGGCGCGCACCGATCTGTTGCACAGTCTGCAAGAGGTGTTTCCGGCGGTGTCGGTCCGGTTTGAAACGGATGCAGCGCAATCTCCGGGCCTGCTGTTGCGCATCGGCGGTGCGCAGCTTGATTGGACGGTGGACGGCTATATCGACAGTCTGGGCGATGTGATGGACGCGCAATTGACCGCGGGTGTTGATTTGAAGGTGGCTCAGAAATGACAGATGCAACCCCCATCCCGAATACAGACCCGCAAGCTCTGGTCGATGCAATCGTCTCCGCCCCGTCCCCCGCGCCCCGTCTGAGCGAGATCGGGCATGTGGCGGAGGTGGCGGACGGGATTGCCATTGTGAGCGGGCTGGAACGCGCCCTGTCGGAGGAGTTGCTGCATTTTGCCAGCGGTGTGCAGGGCATTGTTCTCGATCTGGAACCGGGGCGGCTTGGCGTTGTCCTGCTCGGTTCCGGCGACCGTGTCACCGTCGGGGAAAGCGTCACGCGCTCGCACAAGGTTGTCAGCACCAAGGTCGGAACGGCTCTCTTGGGGCGCGTTGTGGATGCGCTTGGCAATCCGAGGGATGCCAAAGGTCCGGTGAAGACCGAGGCCGAGCGACCGGTCGAGGCGGAGGCTCCGCAAATTCTCGACCGCCTCGCCATCACGCGCCCGCTTCAGACGGGGATCAAGACCATCGATGCCGCTGTGCCGGTCGGGCTCGGGCAGCGCGAGTTGATCATCGGCGACCGGCAGACCGGCAAGACATCGCTGGCAGTGGATACGATCCTAAACCAGAAAGAGACAGGCGTGCTCTGCATCTACTGCGCCATCGGCCAGCGCGGCGATGCCGTGGCCAAGGTGATCGGCGCTTTGCGCGAGGGCGGGATGATGGAGCGCAGCATTGTGATCGCTGCGGGCGACGAGGACGCCGCCGGACTGGCCTATGTGGCCCCCTATGCGGCGATGACCATGGCCGAGTATTTCGCGGGGCAGGCCAAGGACGTGCTGGTGGTGCTGGATGACTTGACGCATCACGCGCGCTCCTATCGCGAGTTGTCGCTTTTGCTCAGACGCCCTCCGGGGCGTGAAGCCTTTCCGGGGGATATTTTCTACATCCATGCGCGGTTGCTGGAACGGGCAGGGCAGTTCACGACACATGCGGGCGGCGGGTCTGTGACCGTGTTGCCCGTGGTCGAAACACAGGCGGAAAACCTCGCGGCCTATATCCCGACCAACCTGATTTCGATCACCGATGGGCAGATCTACCTGTCGCCGCGCCTCGTGCGCAAAAACCAGTTCCCTGCGGTGGATCTGGGCGTCTCTGTGTCGCGGGTTGGCGGCAAGGCGCAAAGCAAGGCCTTCCGCTCCGTGGCGGGCAACCTGCGTGTGACCTTGTCCCAGTTTGAGGAGCTGGAGGATTTCGCCCGTTTCGGCACACGTCTGGACGAGGCCACACGTGCACGGCTGACGCGCGGTGCGGCTGTGCGGGCGGCATTACGTCAACCGGAGCGCGATCCCGTTCCCGCCGTTGAACAACTGGCGGTTCTTGTGGCCGCGATGGAGGGGCATTTCGACGGGTTGGGCGAGGCGGAAACGGCGCGTGTCATGGCGGGGCTTCGGACGCCGGTGCTGCGCGATCTCGGAGATATTGCCGAACGTGTTGCCCGAAATGAACCGCTGTCCGACGATGACCGTGCGCGGATGGTGGCTCTGGTCCAACAGGGGCTTGCGCAGTCGGGAGTTTCAAATGGCCCAGACGCTTGAAATCCTGAGCCGCCGCACGACGAGTATGCAGGGCATCCGGAGCGTTGTTCATACGATGAAGACCCTGTCTGTGATCAATTCGGCCCCCTATGAGCAGGCGGCCAAAGCTATCGAGACCTATCACGACACGGTTCTGGACGGTTTGCATGCTTTTGTGACGCATTTCGGCCCGATCGAGACGCCCGCAAGCGATCATCCTGTGCAGGTCTTGATCGTCTTCGGTTCGGATCACGGGCTGTGCGGCAATTACAATGAGGCGCTTGCGGATCATGTTGCCGGTCACCTGCCACAGAGTGAGGACGGCCCGCCGATGGTCCTCTGTGTCGGTGCGCAGATGGCGGATGCTCTGACAGACCAGCATATCGCCATTGAGGAAACATTCTTTCCGGCGGCGTCCGTGGACGGGGTCGGGCGTCTGGCCAATCTGCTCACACAGCGGCTGGAAACGATCCGCAAACGCGCCGAGCCACAGGATCTGGCGGTCTCGCTGGCCTATGTGGCGCGGGATGGCGCGGCGGGGCAGCGCGCACTTATCGTCCCTTTGCTGCCGCTTGATCAGGCGGTTCTGGACGAGCTGGCCGCCAAGCCGTGGAAATCGCGCAGCAGGCCGTATTTTTCCATGCCGGCCAATGATCTGTTTCGGGCCTTGGTGCGCAATCACCTCTTTGCCACCCTGTTTCGTGCCATTGCCGAGGCGCTGATGACCGAAAACGCCGCGCGGCTGGCGCTCATGCAGCAGGCGGAAAGGTCGGTGGATGAAAAACTGGAAGAGCTTGCCTCGGAAACGCGCACCGTGCGTCAGGATCAGATCACCACGGAATTGCTTGATGTGATTATCGGTTTTGAAGCGTTGAAAAAGGGCAAAGGCGATCCGCCGGAAGATTGATCTCTTTGATTTCGTTGCCTTCTCAGAGGACTTGAAGGTGTCCTGTCCTGAGGGGATTGGAGAGCATGCCGGATTTCCCGCTTGCTCTCCTTGCGTCCCAAAACGCTTAGCCGAGAACGGATTTTACGGCCTTTGCTGTGGCATCAACCACAATGTCTGCCTCCTGTGTCGTCAGGCAGAAGGGCGGTGCGAAGCCGAGGATGTCGCCCTGTGGCATGGCGCGTCCGATCACCCCGTTGGAGAGAAGGGCGGCGGCCAGCGCATAGCCGGTTTTGTCATCCGGATCGAAGAAGGTCCGGCTGTCGCAGTCTTTCACAAATTCCACAGCGCACATCATGCCTTCGCCGCGGATGTCGCCGACATTGGGATGATCGCCCAAGGCGTCTTTCATGGCGTCGTTGAAGTATTTTCCGACGTTGCCTGCGTTCTCGATCAGTTTGAGGTCGTCCAGCATTTTGAGGTTGGCAACGCCTGCCGCCGCACCGATGGGGTGCGCGGAATAGGTCCAGCCGTGACCGATGGGACCGTTTTCATCGGTGCCCTGTTCCAACACCTTCCACATCTTCTCCGACACGATGGAGCCTGACAGCGGCGCATAGGCGGAAGTGAGGCCCTTGGCGATGGTGATGAGGTCGGGTTTCAGGCCGTAATGCTCCGAGCCGAACATGGTGCCCAGACGTCCGAAACCGGTGACAACCTCGTCGGCCACCAGAAGAATATCGTGTTTGTTCAAGACCTTCTGGATCGCCTCCCAATAGCCCGCAGGCGGTGGCACGATGCCTCCGGTGCCCAGAACCGGCTCGCCGATAAAGGCGGCGATGGTGTCTGCGCCCTCGGCTTCGATCAGGGCTTCGAGCTTGGACACGCAATCGGCGACAAAGGCCTCTTCGGACATCTCCAGATCATCGCGGCGGAAATAGTAGGGTGCTTCGGTGTGAAGAACCCGATCCAGCGGCAGGTCGAATTTCTTCTGGAAAGCCTCAAGCCCCGTGAGCGATCCGGTCATCAATCCGGAGCCGTGATAGCCGCGATGGCGGGAGATGATTTTCTTTTTCTCGGGACGGCCCAAGATATTGTTATAATACCAGATTAGTTTGATATTGGTCTCGTTGGCATCCGATCCGGACTGGCCGAAATAGACCTTGGACATATGATCCGGCGCACGGTCCAGAACCATTTTCGCCAGTGTGATCGAGGCCTCTGTGCCATGCCCGACATAGGAATGGTAATAGGCCAGTTCGCGGGCCTGATCCGCGATGGCTTCTGCGATTTCCTGACGTCCGTAGCCCACGTTGACACAGTAAAGACCGGCGAAAGCGTCCAGCAATTCGGCGCCGTCGCGATCGACAATATGCACGCCATGCGCGGTCTTGATGACACGGCTCGGAGTCTCCCCGCGCGCGTGCTGCGCCAGATGGGTGGAGGGGTGAAAGAAGTTTTCGCGGTCCCATTTCGAGAGCTGGTCATTCGTCAACATTTGCAATTTTCCTTGTCGGCTGTGTGTCGGATTTCTGTCGGACATCTGTCGGGCATTTTTTCGAACCTCAGGCCCAGTCGCGGCAGATGTATTTTACATCCATGAATTCGCGCATCCCCATGCCTGCGCCCTCGCGGCCCAGACCCGATTGCTTGACCCCCCCAAAGGGGATCGGCGCGCCGGTGACCTGTGTGCGGTTCACCGCGACCATGCCGTATTGCAGGGCGCGCGACAGGCGGTAGATGCGGCGCGGGTCGTGGGAGTGGACATAGGCGATGAGACCATATTCGCTGTCATTGGCGCGGGCGATGACCTCGTCCTCATGGTCGAACGGTGTGATGGGCGCGACGGGACCGAAGACCTCCTCCCGCATGATCTTCGCCTCATCGGGCACATCGGTGAGCGCGGTCGGCTCATAGAACAATGGCCCCAGACCGGAGACCGCCCCACCACAGGCCAGCGTCGCACCTTTCGCCAACGCATCTGCGACATGCTCTTGCTGCTTGGTGATGGCGGCGGCGTTCATCAGCGGACCGATGTCCGGATCTTCGATGCCAGCCCCGAGGCGCAGCGCCTTGGTGGCCTCAATGAACCGCGCGCAGAAGGCCGCATAGACGGGACGTTCGACATAGATGCGGTTCGCGCCGAGGCAATCCTGACCTGAGGTGGCAAATTTCGCTTTAATGACCTCCTCCACAGCGCGGTCGAGATCGGCCCCTTTGAACACGATCACCGGCGCATGGCCGCCCAGTTCAAGCACCAGCTTTTTCACCGTGTTCGCGGATTGCCGATAGAGCAGCCGCCCGATCTCTGTGGAGCCGGTGAAGGACAGGGCACGCACACGGGGGTCTTCGGTCCACGGTTTGACGAGGGTCGGGGCGTCCCCCGTGAGGACATTGAACACGCCTGCGGGCATGCCTGCGCGTTCGGCCAGTTCCGCCAGCGCCAGCGCCGAATAGGGCGTCTCGTGAGACGGGTGCGCGACGACAGTGCAGCCTGCCGCGAGGGCTGCAGCGGCCTTGCGTGTCAGCATGGCGGCTGGGAAATTCCACGGTGTGACCAGTGCCACAACCCCCATCGGCTCATACCAGAGCTCCATTTCCGCATCGGGCAGGTGGGAGGTCACGCCCTCGATATTCGGGCGTTTAGCTTCTTCGGCGTAGAAATCCACAAAGGAGGCGGCATAGTCGATCTCGCCGCGTGCCTCTGACAGGGGTTTGCCCTGTTCATAGACCATGATCCGCGCGAGGTCTTCTTTGGCCTCCACGATCAGCCTGTGCCAACGGCGCAGGACGGCGGCGCGTTCCTGCGGCAGAAGATGCGCCCAGACCGAAAAGGCCGCATGGGCGGAGTCTACGGATTCTGTGGCCTGCTTGGGCGACAGGGCCGCCACATCGCCCAGATGCGCCCCCGTGGCCGGATCGGTGACGGGAAAGCTCCCGCCCGTCTCGCCGGAGGTCCATTTGCCATTCACATAGGCAAACCCCCGCAACAGGCGTTTGTCCTTGATGTCGGTTCGGGCGGAAATCGCTGTGTCGAGCATGTCGGGCCTCCTTTCCCTGCCAGTCTGGCAGCGGGGAACAGAAGGGGAGACCAAATTGACTGCGTTGAGCGGAAAAACGGTCTGAATTTTCCGGCGGCGCAGTCCGTTTGGACTGTTTGGTGCTCGTCCTATGTGTTGTCTTCCATAAACAGGCCCAGCGGCGGCGGGCCGCCCCCTTTGACCTGTTTGGTGACGATATAGGTGAAATAGCGCGCGATGCCGATGCGGGCGTCCAGCAGCGTGTCAATCAGACGTTGATAGGCGTCAATGTCGCGGGTGACGATCTGCAATAGGTAGTCGAACCCGCCGCCCAGCGCCCAGCAGGCGACGATTTCTTCATGCGCCTGAAGCGAGGCCTCAAAAGTCTGAAACGAGGCCTGTGTGTGATCGGCCAGTTCGGCGGCAACAAAAACCGTGACCGAAGGCCCCAGTTTGCGCAGGTTGATCTCCGCGCGGTAGCCGTCGATCAATCCGGCGTTTTCCAGCTTCTTCAGCCGTTCCCATGCGGGCGTGGGCGACAGGCCGATTTTTTCGGCCAGCGCAGATTTGGAGATTCTGCCCTCGCGGGCCAGAACGCGTAGAATGTCGAAATCGCGGGCGTCGAGTTTGATCATGAGACAGGCTTACGTCGAAATGATCCCGCTTGCATCCCCGAATTGCGCGGCCATGTGGTGGGCGATCAAAGAGGCGGCAGACGGGCAGGGGGCGGGCAATTTCACAGCGGCTCCTGTTGATTTTTATTGACGCGGCAGAAGGCGGCGCGCCAGATGATGTGCACAACAGGAGAGTGAATCACCTGTAAGTCAAGGGTTGTGTCGCAATTTGGCGTAAGTTTGATGCCGGATTTGTGGCCTTCGCAGATATAAAAACAATAGTTGTATACAATAGGTGAGGCCATGCCGATAGAAAACGCCCCGTTCTCCCGCGACGAATATGACAGACGCATCCGGCTGACCCGCGAGGCGATGGTTCAGGCCGGAATTGACGTTCTGTTCATCACCAACCCGTCGAACCAGAACTGGCTGACCGGTTATGACGGCTGGTCCTTTTATGTGCATCAGGGGGTGATCCTGTCTCTGGAGGAGGACCCGATCTGGTGGGGCCGGATGCAGGACGCCAATGGGGCCAAGCGCACGGTCTGGATGGAGGATGACCGGATTTTCCACTATGCCGACCGCTATATTCAGGCGACCGACATGCACCCGATGGAAGACCTTGCTTCGCATCTGCGGATCATGGGCTATGGTGACAAGCGGATCGGGGTGGAGATGGAGACCTATTACTTCACCGCCCGCGCCTTTGCCGTTCTGGCGGAAGGTCTGCCGGAGGCGGTGTTTGTGGATGCCTCGACATTGGTGAACTGGAACCGGCTGGTCAAATCGCCCGAAGAACTGGGCTTTATGCGCCGCGCGGCACGGATTTCGGAGCTTGTGATCGAACGCGCGATGGAGCTGGCCGAGCCGGGGATGCGCAAGCACGATCTGGTGGGCGAGCTGTTCAAGACCTCGGTGCAGGGCGAGGACGACAGTTGGGGAGATTATCCCGCGATTGTACCGCTCCTGCCCTCGGGGGCGGATGCCTCCGCGCCGCATCTGACGTGGAACGGCGAGGCGCTCAAAAGCGGGGAGGCGACGTTTATCGAACAGTCGGGCTGTTACCGCCGCTATCACGCGCCTTTGTGCCGGACGATCTTTTTCGGCAAGCCGCCGGGGTTCATGACGGACGCGGCCGAGGCGCTGACCGAAGGGTTGAACGCGGGGATCGAAGTGGCCCGCGCGGGCAATCGCGCCTGTGACATCGCCCGTGCGCTGGATGCGGAATTGCTCAAGGTCGGGATCGAGCGCCCGAACCGCTGCGGCTATGCGGTGGGCCTGTCCTACCCGCCGGATTGGGGCGAACACACGGTGTCGCTGCGGGCTTTTGACGAGACGGTGCTGGAACCGGGGATGACGTTTCACTTCATGCCGGGGCTGTGGATGGACGGCTGGGGCATGGAGACCACCGAGACCATCCTGATCCGCGAGGACGGTCCGGCGGAGACCCTGTGCAACGTGCCACGCAAACTCTATGTGAAAGACTGACCATGTCCGATCTTGCGCGTTGCCGTGACATATTGGGCGATCTGGTGGCCTTTCCGAGTGTGTCCTCACAGAGCAATCTGGGGGCGATTTCCTATATTGCGGAGCGGCTGGAGGCCGCCGGTGCGCGGGTTGAGGTTTTGGAGGATCAAAGCGGGCAAAAGGCCAATCTCTTTGCGACCCTTGGGCCTGATCGCTCCGGAGGGCTGGTCCTGTCGGGGCATACGGATGTGGTGCCCGTCGAGGATCAGCCGTGGAGCAGTGATCCCTTCGAGATGGTCGAGCGCGACGGGCGGCTCTACGGGCGCGGCACATGCGATATGAAGGGCTTTATCGCCACCTGTCTGGCCAAGCTCGATGTGCTCACGCAGGCGGCGCGCACCCGTCCGATCCATTTTGCCTTTACCCATGACGAAGAGGTGGGCTGTCTCGGCGCGCGCTCACTCGTTGACGTATTGCGCGGGCGCGAGGTCCGTCCGGCGATGGCGCTGATCGGTGAGCCGACCAATATGCAGGTGATCGAAGGCCACAAGGGATGTTGCGAATATACGGTGACATTTACGGGGGCCGAAGGGCATGGCTCTGTGCCGGACAAAGGCGTGAATGCGGTGGAATATGCGGCGCGCTATATCAACCGGCTTCTGGAACTGCGTCGTGCCTTGATTGCGCGCTGTCCCGAAGGCTCGCGGTTTGATCCGCCCTATACCACGCTCAACATCGGCGCGCTCAAGGGCGGTCACGCGCATAATGTGATTGCGGGCAAGGCGGTGCTGGAGTGGGAAATGCGCCCTGTGGTCTGGGAGGATCACGATTTTGTCCGGCGCGAGATCGCCAGCTATGTCGCGGATGTGCTGTTGCCGGAGATGCGGCAGGTGGCACAGCAGGCCGAGATTTCCACCGAGGTGATTGGCGAGGTGGCGGGGCTTGTGCCGATGGAGGAAAATGCCGCGCGGGATCTCGCCTTCTGCCTGACGGGGGCAAACCGCGCAGATCTTGTGCCTTTTGCCACAGAAGCGGGATTATTCCAGCAGATCGGCATGGCGGCAGTGATTTGCGGGCCCGGAGCCATTGACCAGGCCCACAAGCCCGACGAATATGTTACGCTCGATCAGCTTGGTCAGTCTATGGCCATGCTGGAACGGTTGGGAGACAGCTATGGTGGACGATGACGTGACGGAGACCCGCGACGGTCCACTGACGGCGCGGGACCGGTTCGACAGGATTCACGCAGACATCCGCAACCGGATTTGCCTGTTGGAATATCCGCCGGGGGAAAAACTGTCCGAGGTGGAGCTGGCCGAGGAATTCGGCATTTCCCGCACGCCCTTGCGCCGCGTTCTGGCGCGGCTTGAGGACGAGGGGCTGGTGACATCCGTTCATGGTGTCGGCACGATGGTCACCGATATCGAGATGGAGGAACTGGCGCAGGTCTACCGCTTGCGCAAGGAGCTTGTGCTTTTGCAGACCTCTCTGGATGTGGCACCGCCGGACGCTGTCTATATCGCGCGGGTCGAGGCGCTTCTGGCGCGCGCGGAGGCGCTCAAAACCGCGCCATCGGCCAAGGCCTTTTCGACGCTCGACCGCGATATGTTCCTGACCTTGCTGGAACTGACTGTCAACACGCCGCTGCGCACCATGTCCAAACGGCTGTATTTCCGCACGGCGCGGATATGGCTGCAACAGGTGACGGCCTCCAAGATCGACCTGATGCAGGAGATCGAGGTCTATGCGCGCGAAGTGCGTGACATTCTGGAGGCGCTCAAGTTGGGCGATCTTGATGCGGTGGGGCATATGCGGCGCAGTCATATCTCGCTGAGTTTTGCGCGTATGATCAAGTGATGAGCCCCCGCGGTAGGTGCATCCGTGCTCTGGACAAAGCGGCGCGTGCGGGGTTTTGTGTTGCACCATGTCGCATTGGCCTCTGACCCCCGAAGATATCACCCGTCCGGCTTACCGCAGTCTCGCGCAGGCGATTGCTGCGGCAATCAGCGCGGGCAATTTGCGCACGGGCGACCGTCTGCCCACGCACCGGCAACTGGCGTGGGAACTGGATGTCTCTGTGCAAACCGTGAGCCGCGCCTATGAGGAGCTGATCCGCGCCGATCTTGTGGTCGGTGAGGTCGGGCGGGGCACATTCGTCAATTCCCTGCCGCCGGAAACTCTGGAGACACCGTGGCACAGCACCGCCGCCGCGCTGCCCCGTTTCGATCTCTCGATCATGACACCCGTGGCCTTGCCGGAGATGGAACAGGCGTGGACGGAGAGCCTGTCGCGTATGTCGGGCCATCTGGGGCCGGAGATCATCCACGAATTGCGTCCCGAACAGATTGCCGAACGCTATGCCGACATGGCGACGGGGTGGCTGGCGCGGTGCGGGCTTGTGGTGGGCAAGCGGCGCGTTCTGATCACCAACGGGGTGACGCCTGCGATGTTTGTCGCCCTGTCCTCGGCGCTGATCCCCGGCGATATCATTGCCACCGAGGGACTGACCACCCACACGCTCATCCAGTCGGCCCGTCTTTTGAACCTGCAACTGCAAGGGATTGCCTGTGACGAGCGCGGGATGATCCCCGAGGCGCTGGTGGCGGCGGCTGAAGAGTCTGCCGGTCAGATGAAAGCCGTGTTTCTCATGCCCGCAGGGGCCGGACCCAACCCCCGTGTTATGGACAAGGCGCGGCGGGATGCTCTGGCGAAAGCGGCGCTTGAAACCGGTCTGACGGTGCTGGAGAGCGATCCGCTCGGCCCCTTGCCGGCACGGCGCGCCCCGCCGATCTGCGGCCTTGTTCCGCGACAGGGGTTCTATTTCACAGGGCTGACCAAATGCCTCTCGCCGGGGCTGAGGCTCGGGTTTCTGGTGATGCCGGAGGGGTTGTTCGAACATGTCACCAGCCGCCATCTTTCGACCTCTTGGATGGCCACGCCGCTGATTGCGGAGATCGCGCGGGACTGGATCGAGCGCGGCACGGCGGACAGGATTCTGGCCGCGCATCGCGTCGAACTGGCCGCGCGCAACCGTCTGGCGCAGTCCATTCTGGGGCCGCGTTGCGAGGGGGGATTGCACAATCTGCACCGCTGGCTGCACCTGCCGCCCCAGATGGAGGAGGACACATTCATGCGCCGCGCGATGGAGCAGAATGTCGCCGTGGCGGCGGGCGCGGGATTCGCCGTGTCGGATCATCGCCCTGCTGTGCGGCTCTGTTTGGGGGCAGGGGGACGGCGTGATCTGGAGCGTGCGTTGCGCACTCTCGCTAAAGTTGTGCCGGAATTTTGACATCAAGCCCCTGTCAGGCGCATCCCCGCTGGCCTCAAATTGTCATGGTTCAATATAAATATTGACTTGTATTCCCCAGCCCCGGAGGTTTCGGGAGAGCCGTGTTTGCAGGGAGTTGCAAACATCAGCGGCATGAAAATACGCCCGCCGCCAAGAGAGGGCGGTTTCGGGCATGACAACAGGGGATACGTTTAATGTCATATCAAAAGTTCTTCGCCACCAGTGCCATGGCCTTGCTGCTTGGCACGGGGAGCGCCGTGGCCGACACTTGGCGCTACGCTTTCGAAGAGGCGATGGAAGAGGTTCAGGGCAAGTTCGCCCAGAAGTTCAAGGAAGAGATCGAAGCCAATTCCGATCACGAAATCCAGCTTTTCCCGTTCGGCACGCTGGGCGAGTCCGACAGCATTATGGAGCAGACCCAGTCGGGTATCTTGCAATTCGTGGACCAGTCACCGGGCTTTACCGGCGCGCTGATCCCCGAGGCGCAGGTGTTCTTTGTGCCCTATCTGCTGCCGCAGGACACGGCGACGCTGGCGACGTTCTTCGAGAACTCGAAAGCCATCAACGAGATGTTTCCGCCGCTCTATGCCGAGCAGGGGCTGGAGCTTCTGACCATGTTCCCCGAGGGCGAGGTCATGATGACCACCACAGAGGCGGTCACAGGGCCGGATGATCTCGGCGAGGTGAAATTCCGCGTGATGACCAACCCGCTTCTGGTGGAGAGCTACAAGGCCTTTGGTGCCACACCGACACCGCTGCCGTGGGGCGAGGTCTACGGTGCGCTTCAGACCGGCATCATTCAGGGGCAGGAAAACCCCGCCTTCTACATCGAGTCGACGAAAATGTATGAGGTGACGGATCACATCACCCGTACGGGTCACAACAACTTCACCACCGCTGTGATGGCGAACAAGGAGTTCTTTGACGGTCTGTCGGACGAGGACAAGACCTTGGTCACCAATGCGATTGACGCGGCGTTCGACTATATCATCGCCTATCAGGAGGGGCTGACCGAAGCCTCGCTGGCCAAGGTGATGGAAGCCAAACCGTCCATGACCATCACCACCCTGACCGAGGAGCAGCGCGCGCCGTTCAAGGCCACGGCAGCTTCGGTGGAGGAAGAATTCCTCAAGATCGGTGGCGATCAGGCCGGAGCAATCCTTGAACAGCTCAAAGCCGATCTGGCTGCGGCGCAATAAACGCATCGCCGGAGCACAGGCCGCGCAACCTGTGCTTCGGCGGTCGATACGGAAAGGGTCGGGCCGTTTGCCTGCTGCGGTTTGTCTGCGTCGTGACCTGTTTCCCCGAAAATATCACACAGGGATGTGCTCGTGACGCCTGACAAAGATGACGCCCCGACGGGGGAGCCTGAACTCCTGACTGCACTGGCAGCCTCACCCATTGACGAAGACATCGACGATTCCAGCTATGTGTCCGGTCTGCCCGGCATTCTCGGTGTGATCGACGGCGGGGTCGCGCGGATCGAGGCGGTGCTTCTGGCGCTTGGCGTGTTGCTGATGGCGCTCAATACAATGGCCAATGTGGTCGGGCGGTTTGTCTTCGGGCAAAGCCTGTTCTTTTCCGAAGAAATCAATCGCGCGCTGATCGTGTTGATCACTTTCGCGGGGATTTCCTATGCCGCGCGCCACGGTCGCCATATCCGTATGTCGGCCTTTTTCGATGCGCTCAACCCGCCGATGCGCAAGGTGCTGATGGTGGTGATTGCCGTTGTGACCTCTGCGGCGATGTTCATGCTGGCGTGGTATGCGGTGGATTATGTGCTGGCACAGGCCGCGCGTGGCCGCCTTTTGCCCGCGCTGCAAATCCCTGTCTGGTGGATCATTGTCTGGGCGCCCTTGGGATTTTTCCTGACCGGCCTGCAATATGCGCTCACGGCGATCAAGAACTGCATCCACAAGGATATATGGCTCTCGACGAGCACCATGGAAGGCTATTCCAACGACGATGCAGAGGAGGTCTGAGCCATGGCTCTCGCAATTTTCGGCACCATGATCGTGCTTCTCCTGTTGGGCTTTCCGATGATGATCCCGCTGATCGCCGGCTCGCTCATCGGTTTCGTCACCCTGTTCAAGGGCTTCGGCCAGTTGGACACGATGGTGCAGCAAATTCTGGGAGGCATCCAGCCCGCCAGCCTGATCGCCGTGCCCATGTTTATCTTTGCTGCCGACATCATGACACGCGGGCAGTCGGCCAACCGTCTGATTGATCTCGTCATGAGTTTCGTCGGTCATCTCAAAGGCGGGCTTGCGGTGACAACGGCCGCCGCCTGCACACTTTTCGGCGCGGTCTCCGGCTCGACACAGGCCACGGTGGTGGCGGTCGGCGGGCCGCTGCGTCCGCGGATGATCAAGGCGGGATACAAGGACAGTTTCGTGCTGGCGCTGATCGTCAACGCCTCCGACATCGCCTTTCTGATCCCGCCCTCCATCGGCATGATCATCTACGGCGTGGTGTCCGGCACTTCGATTTCCGAATTGTTCATCGCAGGGATCGGTCCGGGGCTTTTGATCCTCGTGCTGTTCTCGATCTATTCCTACATCTATGCCGTGCGTAACAACGTGCCGACCGAGCCCAAGGCCACATGGGCCGCGCGGGGCCGTGCCATCCGGCGCGCGCTCTGGCCGCTGGGCTTTCCGGTGATCATTGTCGGCGGCATCTATGGCGGCATCTTTTCCCCGACAGAAGCGGCGGCGGCCTGTGTGCTCTATGCGCTCCTGCTCGAAATGGGCATCTTTCGGGAGATGAGTGTCCAACAGCTCTACGCCACGGCCAAATCGACGGGGCTGATCACGGCGGTGGTCTTTATCCTCGTGGGGGCAGGGGCGGCGTTTTCCTATGTCATCAGCTTCGCGCAAATCCCGCAGCAGGTGTTGGGCAGTATCGGCATCAACGAGATGGGCCAGTATGGTGTGCTCTTTACCATCTCCATCGCTTTTTTCATCGGCTGTATGTTCGTGGACCCGATCGTGGTGATCCTGATCTTTGTGCCGATTTTCGCCCCCGTGGTGCAGTCGGTCGGGCTGGATCCGGTTCTGGTGGGTACGATCATCACGCTTCAGGTCGCGATTGGCAGCGCCACGCCGCCTTTCGGCTGCGATATTTTCACGGCGATTGCGGTGTTCAAACGCCCCTATGCCGAGGTCGTCAAAGGCACACCGCCCTTCATTGCCATGCTTCTGTCGGTCTCGGTGCTGTTGATCTTTTTCCCGCAGATCGCGCTCTTTTTGCGGGATGTCGCCTTTGGCAAGTGAGGAGGCTCGCCCATGTTCAAGAAAATACTACTGGCCCATGACGGCTCAAACGGCGCGGATGGCGCTCTCGAAAAAGCCGCTGGCCTGTGCAAGCTGACGGGGGCGGAGCTTGTTGTGCTGACGGTCTATCGCCATCACTCGATCCTTGAGGCATCGATCTCGATGGTGCGCGGACATGGCGAGGAGAGCGGCAATCTGGACGATGCGATGAGGTCTGCGGCCCGTGAAGTGGGAAACCATGCCAAGGCGCTGGCCGGAATGCTGGGGGTGCCGAAGGTTCAGGCCTTTATCAAGGGCGGGCCATCCGCGCGCACCATTGTGACCTTTGCCAGACAGAACGGCTGTGACCTGATCGTGGTCGGCTCGCGCGGTGTGGGGGCGTCCGAAGGCTACATGCTCGGTTCGGTGAGCCACAAGGTGACCAGCATCTCGGAGATTCCGGTTCTGGTCGTCTGAGAGCTGCAAGTGAGGGCGGCAAGCGTGGCAGAGGGGTCTGTTGGGCTTGCATGCACCCAAGCGCGAGCATAGCTGCTCGGGCCGTTTCCGCATTGATTTGGATCACGGACGAAGGCGCGGGCATGTGGCACCTTGCGTCCGTTGGACCCGCCCTCGCGCGCAGTCCTGCAGACATGCATTTCCCGGCAAACAGGAGGCCTGGATGCCCGATGATCCATATGAAGTTCTTGGCCTGACCAAGGCCGCGACGGCGGATGAAATCAAGAAAGCCTATCGCAAACTGGTGCGGACCTGCCATCCGGACCTCAATCCCGATGACGCGGGTGCAGAGGAGCGATTCAAAAAGGTCAACGCCGCCTATGAACTGCTGAAAGACCCCGAAACTCGTGCGCGGTATGACGCCGGAGAGATCGACGGGCTCGGAGCAGAGCGCCCGCAGCGCCAGTATTACCGTGATTTCTCCGGTGCGTCCGACAATGCCTATCAACAGGGCCACGGGTTCGGGCCGGATGTGGATCCGGCGGATATATTCGCCGAAATCCTGCGCAATCGCGGGCGTGCAGGTGCTCAGGGCACAGGCGGTCAGGGATTTGGCGGGCAGGGCTTTGGTGGCCAAGGATTCTCGGCGCGTGGGGCCGATATGCGCTATTCGCTCAACGTGCCGTTTCTGGACGCTGCGAAGGGTGCGGAGACGCGGATCACCTTGCCGGACGGGCACAGCCTTGCCGTCAAAATCCCGCAAGGCACCGAAGACGGCCAGACCCTGCGGCTGCGCGGCAAAGGTGCGCCGGGATATGGCGGCGGACCGGCAGGCGATGCGCTCATCACCGTGCTTGTGGGGTCGCATCCGGTGTTTCGCCGCGACGGGGACGACATTCTGATCACGCTGCCGATCACCCTTGACGAGGCGGTTCTGGGCGCCAAGGTCACAACTCCGACCATCGACGGGCCTGTGGGGCTTACGATTCCGGCAGGCGCAAGTTCGGGGCAGGTTTTACGCTTGCGCGGACGTGGCGTCGGTCATGCCAAACGCAAAGCCAAGGGTGATCAGATGGTTGAGTTGAAGATCGTCTCCCCGCCCGAGATTGACGACAGTCTGCGGGAGTTTTTCACAGAATGGCGCAAGACGCATCACTTTGATCCGCGGGGTGATTTGATGAAGGGGGCAGGCACATGACGCAGAGATTCACGGTAGAGGAAGTTGTCACCACCGTCACGCGGCTCACGCGCCGCCAGCTTATGGGCTTTGTCGAAGGCGAACTGGTCCGGCCGGAACAGGGGGACGAGGGCTATGTTTTCCGTCAGGTGGATATCGCGCGGCTGGAGCTTCTGTGCGATCTGTCCCATGACCTTGATCTCGACGAAACGGCGCTGGCCATTGTCATCTCGCTCATTGACCAATTGCATGGGGCGCGACAGGAGCTGGCGACCCTTGCGGGTGCAATCGACAGCCTGCCCGATGAGCTTCAATCCCGTATCATGGCGGAGATGAAGCGGTCCTAAGGGGCGCATCGGGAGTGCGCCAGAGGGTGTGATCCGCGCCTGTCCAAAGAAAAAGGGGCCAATGCGGCCCCTTTTCATGTGATGTTGTTTGCAGATTTGTGTCGCGCAGTTGTGCGTGTCAGCCCTTGCCGCCACGGGCCAGAGCCGCAACGCCGGTGCGGGCGGTTTCCACCAGTCCCAGCGGGCGCATAAGCTCTGCAAATGCGTCGATTTTCTCCGACGGGCCGGTCATTTCAAAGACAAAGCTCTCCAGCGTGCTGTCCACCACATTGGCGCGGAAAATCTCCGCCAGACGCAGGGCTTCGATGCGGTTGTTGCCGGTGCCCTGAACCTTGAACAGCGCCAGTTCGCGCTCAATGGAGGGGCCTTCGACGGTGAGGTCGTGGACCTCGTGGACGGGCACGATGCGGCCGACCTGTGCCTTGATCTGTTCGATCACATCGCGGGTGCCGGTGGTCACAACGGTGATGCGCGACAGGTGGCTGTCATGGTTGACCTCGGCCACGGTGAGGCTCTCGATGTTGTAGCCGCGTCCGGAGAACAACCCGATGACGCGCGCCAGCACACCGGCTTCGTTGTCGACCAGAACGGCCAGCGTGTGTTTCTCGATCACTTCGGAATGATAGTCGCGAAGGTCATAGGCGGAATGGCTCGACGAGCCTTTTTCGATACGTAGGGCAGACATGATCTTTCCTCTCCCTTAGCCAGCGCAATCGAGCGTGGCGTCAAAAGTGTTGATTTCATCGCGTTTGACCAGCGTGCGCACGGCACAGCCTGACGCGGTTTCAATGGCGGCGCGGGCGGCCTCTTCAAGCTCGGCAAAGTTGAGACGGCCCGTGTGATAGTTGCGCGCGGTGGCGGTTGTGCCGGAGGTCTCGACCGCAAAGTCGAAGCCGCCGGAGGACACATCCACCGCATCAGCCGAAGACATGCACCCCGCAAGCCCCCATGTCGCGACCAGCGCGGCCAGAGCGTTGCGCAGCCATTTCCCGAAACGTTTCATCAGACCAGAACCGCCCCGTCGGACTTGATCGCCCCCTCGGTGGAGGCATCGCCCAGAAGCATTTCGTTATGGGCCTTGCCTGACGGGATCATCGGGAAACAGTTTTCGTGTTTCTCGACGAGGCAGTCAAAGATCACCGGACCGTCATATTCGATCATTTCCATGATCGCATCGTCCAGATCTTTCGGGTCGGAACACTGGATGCCCTTCGCGCCGAAGGCTTCGGCGAGTTTGACGAAATCGGGCAGGGCTTCGGACCAGCTCGACGAGTAGCGTTCGCCGTGCAGAAGTTGCTGCCACTGGCGCACCATGCCGAGGCGTTCGTTGTTCAGGATGAACTGTTTCACCGGCAGGCGGTATTGCATCGCCGTGCCCATTTCCTGCATGTTCATCAGCCAGCTTGCCTCACCCGCAACATTGACAACAAGGCTGTCGGGATGCGCCATTTGCACGCCGATGGAGGCCGGAAAACCGTAGCCCATCGTGCCCAGACCACCGGAGGTCATCCAGCGGTTCGGGTCTTCAAAGCCCAGAAACTGAGCCGCCCACATCTGGTGCTGGCCGACTTCTGTGGTGATGTAGCGGTCCATGCCCTTGGTCAGTTCCTGAAGCCGTTGCAGGGCGTATTGCGGTTTGATGATCGTGTCCGAATTCTTGTAGGTCAGACAGCGGACCTCGCGCCATTCCTCGATCTGTTTCCACCATGCGGAGGTATCGGCGGTCTTGCGCCCGCGCGATTTCCAGACCTTGAGCACATCTTCGAGAACATGGCCCACATCGCCGATCACCGGCAGGTCGACGCGGATGACCTTGTTGATCGAGGAGGGGTCGATGTCGATGTGGATTTTCGTGGAATGCGGTGAGAAGTCCTGAATCCGTCCGGTGATCCGGTCGTCGAAACGCGCCCCGATGTTGATCATCAGGTCACAGTCATGCATCGCCATATTGGCCTCGTAGAGACCATGCATCCCGAGCATCCCCAGCCAGCTTTTGCCGGAGGCCGGATAGGCGCCCAGCCCCATGAGCGTGGAGGTGATCGGAAAGCCCGTCGCATCGACCAGTTCGCGCAGCAGTTGCGAGGCCCCTGTGCCGGAGTTGATGACCCCGCCGCCGGTGTAGAACACGGGGCGTTCGGCTTTTTCCAGCAGGTCAACAATGCCGTTGATCTCTTCGATGGAGGCTTTCACGCGGGGCTGGTAATGGCTGACGTTGATTTTCGCGGGCGCTGTATAGTTGCCTTCGGCGAATTGCACGTCTTTCGGCAGGTCGATCAGCACCGGACCGGGGCGGCCGGAGGTGGCAACATGGAAGGCCTGATGGATCGTGCCGGACAGGGTGTCCGTGTCTTTCACAAGCCAGTTGTGCTTGGTGCAGGGCCGCGTGATGCCCACTGTGTCGGCTTCCTGAAACCCGTCTGTGCCGATCATGAAGGTCGGAACCTGACCGGAGAAGACCACCAGCGGAATGGAATCAAGCAGGGCATCGGTCAGTCCGGTGACCGCATTGGTCGCCCCCGGACCGGATGTGACCAGCGCCACACCCACCTTGCCGGTCGAGCGCGCATAGCCCTCTGCGGCGTGCAGGGCGGCCTGTTCGTGGCGCACGAGGACGTGCTTGATGTCATTTTGCTGGAAAATTTCATCGTAGATCGGAAGGACAGCGCCCCCCGGGTAGCCAAATACCGTGTCCACACCCTGATCCTTGAGGGCCTGAACCACCATTTTTGCTCCGGTCATCTGACGTGTCATTTTTCTCTCCGTCTCACGCGTCACTTACGTTTTTGGCAATAAAAAAGCCCCCGGTTTTACTCGGGGGCGCATGGGTTCCAATATGGTTAACCGTTACCGGCCCATGCGCGTTTTCCCTACAAGTACAATAATGTGGCCGATCATGGCGTTGGGGTCCTTCATTGCGTGCGGCGACATTATGTGCAGCCGCAGCAGGCGTCAACACCAAAACACCTGTTTGCGTGAAGAAAATGTCGCGCAAAGGGGTGGTGACGAAATAAAGTTAAAGATGCTGACCTATTTTGCGGTCAGGCAAGGCGGATATGGTCGTGAACGCACGGGTCGGGATCCGGAGGCGCAGGGGAGAGCTTGCGCCCCTCTCGGAGACGGGGCACAGTCCGGATATGTGTGAAGATCAGAACCTGCGCCCTGAAAACCCGACGCCGGAAGGCATGGCCGATATCCGTATGCGGCTCAGGCTGCATTTCGGGGATGTTCTCAAACTCGGGCCGGGTAAGGCCGATCTGTTGGAGGGCATTCGCGAGACCGGCTCCATCGCTGCGGCCGGACGTGCCATGTCGATGAGTTACAAACGCGCTTGGTCCTTGGTGGAAGAGATGAACACGGCTTTCCGTGCGCCTTTGGTGCAGTCGAACCGTGGCGGCGCGCAGGGCGGCGGTGCCTCTCTGACCGAGACGGGGGAGACGGTGCTGGCCCATTACCGCAGGCTCGAAGGCATTGTCTGGCAGGCCGGCCACGACGAGATCGCCGCCATTCGCGATTTGTTGGCTGACACTTCGGTTTAAGGCGCAAAGGCGCGGATCACACCCATTCAGCTTGCGGGAAAATCAATATGTTTGCAGGGAAATATCGCTTGCCTGTTTTTTGCGTGGATGCGATATGTTTTGTGAAACATATTGAGAGAGGTCCCATGTCCACCGCTTTGTCCCGCATCCTTGCCACTGTCATCAGTTTCTGCGCACCCGTCGCGCTTCATGCAGATGAAGTCACGGTTTTCGCCGCCGCCAGCATGACCAACGCTCTCTCGGAGATCGAGGCGGCGTTCGAAGCCGACACGGGGCATGATCTGGCCATTTCGCTTGCGGGCTCATCGGCGCTTGCACGTCAAATCCAGCAGGGCGCGCCTGCGGATGTTTTTATCTCGGCCAATCCCGACTGGATGGATGTTCTTGAAAAGGACGGTCTCTTGGCGGAGGGTAGCCGCTTTGATCTGGTGACCAATTCCATCGTGCTGGTCGCGCATGGGCAGGAAGCCGCGCCCATGCCGGTCGAGAGCCTGCCGGATGCGCTTGGCGAGGATCGTCTGGCGATGGCGCTTGTGGATGCGGTGCCTGCGGGGATTTACGGCAAGGCGGCTTTGACAAGTCTCGGCCTCTGGAGTGATCTCGCCCCCAAAGTGGCGCAGGCCGACAATGTGCGCGCCGCTCTGGCGCTTGTGGCACTTGGCGAAGCACCGTTCGGTATCGTCTATGCGACGGATGCTGTGGCCGAAGAGGATGTGAGCGTCGTGGCGACTTTCCCCGCCGAGACCCATCCGCCGATTGTCTATCCGGCGGCTTTGATCAAAGGGCAGGACACAGAGGCGGCCACGCAGTTTTTAAGCTACCTGACCGGCGACAAAGCCCGCGCCGCTTTCGCGCGACAGGGCTTTGTCATGGCATCCGCAGATGAGTGAGCCTTATTCAAAGAACTCTTCGGACTGTTCGAGAACCACACGCCACCAGTCAAACGTGTCATCCAGCGCCTCGCGGGTGATCCCGCCCTTGAAGGCGAAGGAATAGTTGATTTCCAGATCGCCATCCGAGTCGACGGAGGCTTTGCCGAAGCGGAAGCCGTTGTTATAGGCGTTGATGACGCTGGCGTCGGTCACATAGTCGTCGCCGTCAAAATAGGCGACGAAGGTGCCGTTGTTGCAGTCCTTGTGGTCTTCGCAACCGTAGAAATAGAGCCCGTAGCGAACGCCGCCGATACGACCGCGAAACATCGGGTCGCCCTCACTGTCTGTTTCAAGTTCGACCGAACCGTAGCCGCTCAACAGGCTTTCGAATGTCTCGAGATCGTCGAAGGTCAAAACTTCCGGTGCAGCCGTTGCGCCGAGGGTGGATGCGCAAAGCACAGTGCTTGCAAGAAGGGCGGATCGAAACATGTGGGTCCTTTCCGGCTGGAGGCCGTGTCGTGGAATGTGGTTAGAGAAAGTGCTAATGTCGTGAGACAGTCTTGCCAGAGCGGGGGCATGAAAAGAAAGAGGAAATCCGGTTTTATTTCCCCGTGGGCGAAACGGGGGCGCGTTAAGACCCTGCGGTGGTTGACGCAGGTCAATGCCGGAACGCGGGACATGCGGCATCCTTTGCCCACCGCAGCGTAAGCGCCAATGAGGTGCTGCCCGTGTTCGGGCCTCTTACGGTCTGCGTAGCATCGCAGCACTGGACAGGATCAATGTCCATCTTCCGCGACAAAATGGGAGGCACGATTATCATGATCGACGTTCAACATATTGGTGACCATGGCGTGATGGAAATCCGGATGACCGCTCCGGTGACCGATCACGACTATAAAGAAACGCTGGTTCCGGCCATAGACAAGGCCATTGCGGGTGGGGATTGCCTGCGCCTTCTGGCCGTTGTGGAGGCCGGATTTACCGATTTCACGCTGGGGGCCATGCTTCAGGACACGCGAGTGGGCCTCAAACACTGGCGCGGGTTTGATCGTGTGGCGGTCGTGACCGACAATGCCGCACTCGCCAAGTCTGTCGCGGCCTTTGCGGTTTTCATGCCCTGTCCTGTCTCGACCTTCAAACTGCGTGAACTGGAGGAGGCGCGCCGCTGGCTGCGCGAAAGCCTCGGCAGTATTCAGCAGGAAGATCTGGGCGATGGTGTGCTGCACCTGTCGCTTCTGGGGAAACTCGACACCGAACAATACGAGAATGACATCGAGGATCTGAACCGCTTCTTTGCTGAACATGAGGACATCCGGTTGCTGATTGATCTGCGCAAATTCGACGGCTGGCAGGGGCTGGGGGCGCTCAGGGATCACTTCTACCTGATCCGTGGCCACGCAGACCGTGTCGAGCGCGCCGCCATTGTCGGAGATGCCGGATGGCAGGAGATGGCCGTCCAGATTGGCAAACGTGCCTTTGATCTTGATGCGAAACATTTCGAGAGTGACGAGTTCGAGAAGGCAAAATCCTGGCTCATGGATTGATTTCGGCTCTGGTGCGTTGAGGTCGGGGCGAAGTGTTTTCGGCCCGCCGCGTGCCACACGCACAGCGGCCATACACGGTCGCCGCAGACCGCTGCCAGATCGTTGCCAGACAGGGGAAGACCTCGACACGTTTTACGTCTTGCGCGAAGATCATGCTCGGTCTGAGGCGCGGGCAAATGCTTCGCTGATTTCCAACACATCGCCCAAGGCAGATTTGCCCCAGCCAAAGTGAACAGCATGACCAACGCCCGAAACGACGACGCCAGAAACGCCCGTGTGAAGAAATCGCTCTTTCTGGCGGCTATCCTCGGGCTTGTGGCGGGGCTGGCGCTGTATTTCTCTGGCCATGAGGGGACATCCCGCCTTGTCTGGACGATTACGGTGCTTCCGGTTCTGGTCGCGCTCTGCGTGGATATTCTGCGCAGCCTTTTGCGGGGCGAGGTCGGGCTGGATATTGTTGCGGCCCTGTCCATGTCCGCCGCGCTGGGGTTTGGCGAGACCTTGGCGGCGGCTGTGGTGGCGGTGATGTATACCGGCGGCAATGTGCTTGAGAGCTTTGCCGAAGGCCGCGCGCGGCGGGATATGCATGCGCTGCTGTCGCGGGTGCCGCGGATGGCCTGCCGCTATGAGGCGGGTGCGCTGGTGGATGTGCTGCTGGATGACATCACGCCCTCGGACCGGCTTTTGATCCGTCAGGGCGATGTGGTGCCGGTGGATGGCACGGTGGCCTCAAAGACGGCCTATCTCGACAGTTCTGCCTTGACGGGGGAATCCCTGCCTGTGCGTCTGGCATGCGGGGCGGAGGTCATGAGCGGGGCGACCAATGCGGGCGAGCCTTTCGACCTGATTGCCGCACGTCGCGCAAGTGAGAGCACCTATGCGGGGATCGTGCGGCTGGTCGAGCAGGCGCAGCACTCCAAGGCCCCGATGGCGCGACTGGCGGACCGTTGGTCGCTGGGCTTTCTCGCCGTGACCGTGGTGATCGCGCTGGCGGCATGGGGGCTGACGGGCGACCCGATCCGTGCGGTGGCCGTGCTGGTCGTGGCCACGCCGTGCCCCTTGATCCTCGCCGTGCCGGTGGCGCTGGTGGCGGGCCTGTCGCGGGCAGCGCGTTTCGGGGTGTTGATCAAGGGGGGCGGGCCGCTGGAGGCGATGGCGCGTATTCACACGCTGATCCTCGACAAGACCGGCACGCTGACCGATGGGCGACCGCAGATCGTCTCGATCCACCGCAGCGGTGATACGTCGGAGGAGGACATTCTGCGCTATGCCGCCTCGCTTGATCAGGCCTCCAAACACCCTGTGGCACAGGCCATTGTTGCGGCGGCCAAGGCGCGGGGGCTGGCGCTCGCGGTGCCTTCCGAGGTCACGGAAGTGGCTGGCTCCGGGGTTGAAGGCACGGTTGACGGGCGCAAGATCGTGGTCGGCGGCAATGATCTCGTCGCGCGGCGGACCGCTCAGGCCGCAGAAGACATGCCCGTGCTGGAGGCCGGTGCTTTGTTGGTGGCGGTGGCTATAGACGGGCGGCTGGCAGGGCATCTGGTCATGGCCGACCCGCTGCGACTTGGAACTGCGTCGATGCTGGCAGGGCTGCGCGAACAGGGCATTGCGCGCATCCTGCTGGCCACGGGGGACCGCGCCGCCGTGGCCGAGCATGTGACCGAAGGGCTGGATATGGACGGGGTGCGTGCCGGTCTGACGCCGGACCAGAAGGTTCTTCTGGTCCTCTCTGAGCGCCAGAACGGGCCGGTGATGATGGTGGGAGATGGTGTCAATGATGCCCCCGCGCTTGCGGCGGCGACTGTCGGCGTGGCCATGGGCGCACGCGGGGCGGCGGCCTCTGCCGAGGCGGCCGATGTTGTGCTTTTGGTGGATCGCGTGGACCGTCTGGGGCCGGGGATCGAGATCGCCCGTCGTTCGCGCCATATCGCCATGGAAAGCGTTGTCGTCGGGATCGGCCTGTCGGTCGCGGGGATGATCGCGGCCGGTTTCGGCTATCTGACGCCGGTTCAGGGGGCGGTGTTGCAAGAGGTCATCGACGTTGCCGTGATCCTGAACGCGTTGCGCGCGCTGCGAATTGTGCCGAAAGACGGCCTCAGCCCACAGCCTTCGACTGATTGACCCGTTTGGAGAGCTCTTCGCGGCTTTCCACCCGTTCCGAATAGCGGTCGACAAGATGCTCCTTGATGTCGCGGGTGAGCAGGGTGAATTTCACCAGTTCTTCCATCACATCGACGATCCGGTTGTAATAGGGCGAGGGTTTCATGCGCCCGTCTTCGTCGAATTCGTCCCATGCCTTGGCCACAGAGGACTGGTTCGGGATGGTCAGAAGCCGCATCCAGCGCCCGAGAATCCGCAACTGGTTGACCGTGTTGAAACTCTGCGATCCGCCGCAGACCTGCATCACCGCCAGCGTCTTGCCCTGTGTCGGGCGCACGCCGCCAAGGGACAGGGGAATCCAGTCGATCTGGCTTTTCATGATGCCGGTCATGGCGCCGTGACGCTCGGGGGAGGACCAGACCATGCCTTCGCACCACGTCACGAGATCGCGCAGTTCTGCGACTTTCGGATGGTCCAGAGGTGCGTCGTCGGGCTGGGGCAGGCCGCGCGGGTCGAAGATTTTCACCTCCGCGCCGAAACGGGTCAGGATGCGTCCGGCCTCTTCGGCAGAAAGACGTGAGAAGCTGCGGTCGCGCAGGGAGCCGTAGAGGATCAGGATGCGCGGCGGATGGGTGCTATGGCTGGCCGGAAAGAGTTGCGCAGGGTCCATCGCGGCAAAACTTGCGTCTTCCATCTGCGGTGTATCGGTCTCTGATCTGTTGTGTGCGGGCGTCTCGGACATGGCCGGTCTCCTGTTTGTCATCCTCTTTTCCCTCCTCGTCACCACGCAATATGGTTGCAGCCAAGGCGTCACTCAGCGCCTGAATGCCGCCAGCGCAGCCCTGAATTAGCCCTGTATATGGGGGCAGGGGTGTCCGCTATGGCCGCATTTTGTGTCGTGAGGCGGGGATGCCTATGGTTTCGTCATTACGCGGATTCTCGAAGTCAGAGGTGAAGTAGAGCGATGCGGCGGCTCTGTCAAGCGGCGCAGACGGGTCAGCCCAGATGGTGGCGCGATAGGGAGCCTGCGATTTCGCAGATGATGCCGCCGAGGTCTTTCTTGGCGGCGTCGCGGGCTTCGGTGCTGGTCATGGAAATCGCGATGCCCGCTACGGGGCTGCCTTCCGGCCCGAGGATCGGTGCGCCGAGACAGACCATACCCTCGCGGATTTCGCCGTTGTCCACGGCGTAGCCCTGCGCCCGCCAGACTTTCACATCCTCTTCGAACGCCTCGAAATCACGCACGCTGTTGTCGGTAAACGGCGCGTGCCACGGGGCGGAAAGAAGCGTGCGTCTCTGCTCTTGCGGAAGCTGTGACAGCATGGCTTTTCCGGTGGCGGAATAGACTGCGGGAAGGCGCATACCTATTTGAAATGTAAAGCCTAAAGGCTTGTCGGAGTTGCGGCAGGCGAGGTAGACGACCTGATCGTTTTCCAGTGTCGAGAGGGTGACGGTGTAATTGGCCAGCCGCCCGTCGCGGGCCAGTGTACGCTGGAATTCGGAGACAAGGGAGGAGCGGCTCAGATAGGCCCCGCTCCAGCGCAGGCAATGGGCGCTCATGCTGTAGCCGGTGGGCTCCGAGTGAAGCACGCCGGTCTCCACCAGAGTCTCACAAATGCCGAAGACGGAACTCTTGGGGATATCGAGGCATCGGGCAAGCTCGGAGACGCCCATAGGGGCGTTGCTGGCGGCCAGTTGATCGAGGATTCGGATGGTGCGCTCCGCCGCCGGTGCGCGCCGTTTTGTAGGGTCAGCCATGTGTCTGCCATTCGTCTGCGTTTTGTCGGGCAAGTTTACCGCCGTATTTGGGGAATTGACATAGGGTATACATCGGCATACGTTTCATATTGAAGACAGCGTTCCACATGCGGAACGATCAGTCAAGCCGAAACCGAAATACCAAGACCAAACTGGGAGGCCCGAATGCCCGAACTCAAAGACCCGTCTCTGTTGCAAAACGCCTGTCTGGTGAACGGCCAGTGGGTGCAGGCCGCCTCCGGTGACACTGTCGAGGTTACAAACCCCGCAGATGGCTCCGTGGTCGGCACCGTGCCCAGCATGTCCCCCGATGAAATCCCTGCGGTGATCGAAGCCGCGCGGGTGGCGCAGGCGGACTGGGCCACATGGGCGGCCAAGGAACGCGCGGCCGTGCTGCGCAAGTGGTTCGAACTGATGGTGGAGAACACCGAAGACCTCGGCCTGATCATGACGCTGGAGCAGGGCAAGCCGCTGAAAGAAGCCAAGGGCGAAATCGCCTATGCTGCCTCTTTCGTGGAGTGGTTCGCAGAAGAAGCCAAACGCATTTACGGCGACACGATCCCCGCACCGGCACGCAACCAGCGCCTCACCGTGCTGCGCCAGCCCATCGGTGTGACCGCCGCGATCACGCCGTGGAACTTTCCGGCTGCGATGATCACCCGCAAGGCCGCGCCTGCGCTGGCCGCAGGGTGTTCGATGATCGTGCGCCCCGCCGATCTCACCCCGCTCACGGCGCTGGCGCTTGGCGTGCTGGCCGAACGTGCGGGCATTCCGGCAGGCGTGTTCCAGATCGTCACCGGTCCGGCCTCGAAAATCGGCAAGGTCATCACCGATAGCGATGTGGTGCGCAAGCTTTCCTTCACCGGTTCGACCGAAGTGGGACGTCTGCTGATGGCGCAATGTGCCGACACGATCAAGAAAGTCTCGCTCGAACTGGGCGGCAACGCGCCCTTCATCGTGTTTGATGACGCCGATCTTGATGCGGCGGTCGAAGGGGCGATGGCCTCGAAATACCGCAACGCGGGTCAGACCTGTGTCTGTGCCAACCGGATTCTGGTGCAACGCGGCGTTTATGATGCCTTTGCCGAGAAACTGGCAGCCAAAGTTTCGGAACTCACCGTCGGCAACGGCACCGAAGAGGGCACGGACATCGGCCCGATGATCGAGGCGAAAGCCCTCGACAAGGTGCAAAGCCATATCGAGGACGCGGTCTCCAAAGGCGCGACGCTTATGCAGGGCGGCAAGCGCCTCGGCGGGCTGTTCTTTGAACCGGCCATCCTCACCGGTGTCACACCGGAGATGAAAGTCGCGAGTGAGGAAACCTTCGGCCCGCTCGCGCCGCTGTTCCCCTTCGATACGGAAGAAGAAGCGATTGCCATGGCCAATGACACGATCTTCGGTCTGGCGGCCTATTTCTTCACCCGCGATCACGCCCGTATGGTGCGTGTCTCCGAAGGGCTGGAATACGGCATGGTCGGGCACAACACCGGCCTGATCTCCAACGAGGTGGCCCCGTTCGGCGGCGTGAAACAGTCCGGTCTGGGCCGTGAAGGCTCCAAATACGGAATCGAGGAATATCTCGAAATGAAATACATCTGTAGCGCCCTTTAAACCCTTCCCCTCGCGCGACCCGACCCTCTTCCTGCGGGTAGCGCATTTTTTACTTCAAGGACAAGATCAATGACTGATGGTATCAAACCGTTTTCCTTCGACACGCCCGGCTCCATGCTTGTGGAATGGGGTGGCGCGAAGCGGATGGGCGAGCTTTTGAGCGCATGGTTCCCCGAGCGCAACCTGTTGATCGTGACTGACAAATTCCTGCATGAGAACGGCCTGCTTGATCCGGCTGTGGCCTCTTTAAAAGCCCACGGGTTCACTGTGACGGTGTTTGACGATGTGGTGGCCGATCCGCCCGAAGCCGTGCTCATGTCCTGTGTCGAGCGTGCCAAAGCTGCGGGTGCTGATGTCGTCATGGGGCTGGGTGGCGGCTCCTCTATGGACATCGCAAAACTCGTGGCGGTGATGCTGGTCTCCGAACAACCGCTTTCCGAGCTTTACGGCATCGGCAAGGTCGAGGGCAAACGCACGCCTCTGGTGCAGGTTCCGACCACGGCGGGCACGGGCTCCGAAGTGACCAACATCACGATTCTGACCACCGGCGAGACCACGAAAATGGGCATTGTTTCGCATCAGCTTTACGCCGACCGCGTGTTGCTGGATGCCGAGCTGACCGTGGGTCTGCCGCCGGTTCAGACGGCTGCGACCGGCATTGATGCGATGGTTCACGCCATCGAGGCCTTCACCGGCCAGCACAAGAAAAACATGATGTCGGATGTGTTCGCCAAAGAGGCCTTGCGCCTGATGTCGGCAAACCTGATTACGGCCTGTCAGGACGGCACCAACCGCGCGGCACGCGAAGCCATGCTTCTGGGTGCGAACCTTGCGGGGCAGGCCTTCTCCAACAGTCCGGTAGGCGCGGTTCATGCGCTGGCCTATCCGTTGGGCGGGCATTACCACCTGCCGCATGGTCTGACCAATGCGCTGATGCTCGGGCCGGTTCTGCGTTACAACATGACCGCCGCCGCGCCGCTCTATGCCGAGTTGGCCGATGTGGTTGTCGGGCCGTCCGACGAGGGCACACAGGCCAAATCCGCCAATTTTGTGAACTTCATGCAAGACCTGATGGATCGCTCCGGCGCGCCGTTGAAACTGCGTGATGTGAACGTCCCCGAAGCCGATCTGCCGATGCTGGCGAAAGACGCCATGCTGCAAACGCGGCTTCTGATCAACAATCCCGTCGAAGTGACGGAGAAAGATGCGCTCGCGCTGTATCGCGAAGCATACTGACCCTCATGACAGGCGCCCTGACGCACCGCAGGTAGGGCGCCTGACACATAAGAAATGAGCCCCGGGAGGGAGGGGCCCAACTGCGCACAAAGCGAGGAGACTTCAGTGAGACAACAACGTATCGACGGGCAGGAAACGCCCTATTGGCCGGCGGGTCCGTTCAAGATCCGCCTGCCATTCCTACACTACCGGTTCGAGTGGCCGGATTATTTCCAGGGCCTCTTGATGTGCGCTGTGGATCTGGCGGCGATCCCGCTCATGATCGAACTGTTGGGGATGCCCTTTGAGGTGGCCCTTGCTGTTGTCATGATGAACGGGATTTTGTACCTGACGCACCACCTGTTGGGCGATCCGGTTATTCCCGGCTGGATCACACCGGCGATCCCGCTTCTGATGGCCTATTGTGCGGCATTCCCGGAGGGGCCGGAGCGCGTGCATGCCTTGATTGCCTTCCAGTTGATGCTCGGCCTGTTCTCGATCTTCATCGGGGCCTCGGGTCTGGCGCATCGCGTGGTGCAGCTTATCCCGCAAGCGATCAAGTCCGGCATCATTATCGGGGCGGGCATTGCCGCCGTGATCTCCGTGTTCAAGGTCGGTGGCCGGTTTGACAGCTTCCCCTTCACCATCACCATCGCGGTGGGCATTGCCTTCTACGTCATCTTCTCGCGGCACTTTGCCAAGCTGAAAGCCACCAATTACATCTTTGGCGCGATCGGCAAGCTCGGTATCTTCCCGATTGTGGCGCTGGCGATTGTGGTTGCTCCGGTCTTTGGCGAGGCACCGTGGCCGACCATCGAGTGGGGGATTTCCAAGCCGGACTTCACCACGCTGTGGAAGGAATACACAGTCTTCGGTCTCGGCTTCCCGCCGCTGGGCATGTTCCTGACCGCGATCCCGACGGTTCTGGCCGCCTATATCGTGCTGTTCGGGGATGTTCTGCAAAGCAAGGCCATCCTTGAAGAAGCCGACCACGCGCGTCTGGACGAAAAGATCGACTACAACCCCGACCGTGCACATATGATCTTCGGGGCGCGGAACTCGGTCATGTCCATCATCGGGCCGGATGTGGCCATGTGTGGACCGCTCTGGGCCGCCATGCATGTCGTCATTGTCGAGCGTTTCACGCAGGGCAAAAAGGCGATGGACTCGATCTTCGGCGGGGCAGGGTCCTTCCGTTGGGGGACCAACACCGGCTTGCTCTTGATGCCGATTGTCACGCTTGTGCAGCCGATCCTCGGCATCGCGCTGGCCCTGACGCTGCTGATCCAGGGCTATGTCTCGGTCCGCATCGGTGTGATGGAAGCGCGTTCCCAGCGTGACCTCGGCATCGCCGGTGTCGTTGCCGCCGTGCTCGCCACCCGCGGGGCCGCTTGGGCCTTCGGCGTCGGCGTGGTGCTCTGCATTCTCGTCTACGGTCGGGACTTCTTCCGCGGTGAGGTCGACGAGACCTTCGTGAAAGACATGAAAGACTGACACAGACTATTTTGTGAGACGTTGAAACGGGGGCCGCTTTGGCCCCCGTTTTGTGTTTGGCCTTCGGTCGGCCTCACGTCCCAAACCCTGTCCACATAACAAACGATCACCCTTTGTTGAGTGATCGTTCAAATATGTTTTTTGAGTCATCGCTCCATAACGCTTAAATGCCAGTCTACGACATGACGGCAAAGGCGTCTGTGCGATGAACGCTCTGTTCTGTGCCGCCCTTGCCGAAGTGATTCAAACCGGCTCCGCAATTTACGCAAAACACAGAAAGACCTTCCCGATATGTTGACACTTCACAGCCTCAGAAATCTGGTTATCGCCGGATTGGTGGGCGAAATTTCGTTTGAAATCTACGCATGGCTGATCTCGCCGGTTCTGTTCGGGGTGGCTTTGGCCCCTGCGAATTTGGTGATCGCGCTGATCAAGATCGCCTTTGGCGTCACGCTGCCGCATTGGGCGGGGTTCCTTGTCCATTTCACAATCGGCGCGGTCGGGTTCGGGGCGTTTGTCTGGCTGACGCATCTGGTGACGCGGGTCAATCTCGTCCTATCGGGCGCTTTGGCGGGGTTTGTCCTGTGGTTCGTGGCACAAGGCTTGTTGGCGCCTGTGGTGGGGCGCAGCTTTATGATGGGGTTCGGGGCCTATACCCAGTCCTCCTTTATCGGGCATGTCGGCATGGCGACCTTGATGGGGTATGTCATGGTCAGGCTGCAAACACGCCAAGCGCGCATCGCGGCCTAAAAGCGCAAGCGTACCCAAGGGGCAAAGCAGAGCGTCCTGTCTGCTTTGCACATGACCATGCCTGAGACCATGCCCGTGCCCCTATCTGCCTGAGGCCGGAAGAGGCGGGCAGGGGCGTGGCACAAGAGCCGCGCGAAAGGCTTGGCCTGTGCCTTATCCGCTTTCACAAAGACGCCGGAGGCTTTAGAGCCTATCGCAACGTGCCTCGATGGAGCGTGACAGCCCCATCCCGACGCAGCGCGGCGTTTCTTGAAACGCCTGCGGCAGGCCCATCTTTTATTCAGGACAGATATCATGGCGCTCAAAGCCACCATTTACAAAGTTGAACTCACCGTCTCCGATATGGACCGTCACTATTACGAGACCCACAAGTTGACGGTGGCCAAACATCCTTCCGAGACGGATGAGCGGTTGATGGTGCGCCTGCTGGCCTTTGCCTTGAATGCCCATGAACATCTGGAAATGACCAAGGGCCTCTCCACGGATGACGAGCCCGACATCTGGCAGAAAAGCCTGAGCGACGAACTGGAACTCTGGGTGGCCTTGGGCCTGCCGAGCGAGAAACTCGTGCGTCAGTCCTGTGGCAAGGCCCGTGATGTGATCATCTATGCCTATGGCGGCAGGACGGCAGAGATGTGGTGGGAGAAGATCAAAAACAGCACCACGCGGTTCGACAATCTGAAAGTGGTGAATATCACCCCGAAAGACACCGCCGCACTGGCCGAACTGGCGCGCCGCACGATGAAGTTGCAGGTCAACATTCAGGACGGCGAGGTGATGGTCGGGGTTGATGACAGCGTGGTCTACCTGACGCCGGAGACTTGGAAAGAGGCGGGGTAGGCGACGGAAGTTCCGCAGAGAGCTGCAACCATACGGCTTGGGCGCAACATTTTGTTGCATCATTCCTTAGAAACAGGCCCCCCAAAATCGAGGAAAGACAGCTCCGAGCCGTTTGTGGCAGTTCGACACCAACGGCGAAAACGGACATTTGCTTCATCTCGCATGACCGTTGTTTGAGGAGATGGGCCTTGGTCTCCTTTGCAATGCAAGGCCCATACTCTCATTTGGTGAGGTTTCCCGATTGTGATCTCGACACGCCTATCTCTTTGAGCGATTCCCAAAGGCAAAGAACAAAACTGTCGCGAGTGTGGCTGGGAGAAAGAGGCCAAGAGACATGGGCAGAGCCGTGGCGGTTCCTCCGATGGCAACGCAGGACGAGACGGTAAATGCGATGGCAAACTGAATGGCTCCGAGCAAAGCCGAGCCCATGCCTGCGCCCGCTTTTGCCAGTTCCATTGTGATCGACATGGCATTGGCCGAAAGCAACCCGACCATACCGATCGAAATCCAGAGAGGAAGAACGAATAGCCACAGTGTCTCTGTGCCGGAGAGCAGGGTCAGGACCAATGTCGCGCCCAAATAGACTGGCAATCCGACCGTGAGGATCCGGTTGGGGCTGTGGGTGTTCAGTAGAATGCCATTCACCTTCCCGAAAACCATCAACGCGGCAGCAATCGCCGCGAACATGATGCCGAAGCCAATCGAGCTTAAACCAAATATCCCCTGAAACACGCCCGATGATCCGGTGATGAATGCGAACATGCCGCCCTGCACCAAACCCGATACAAGCACCATGATGACAAAGCGGCGCTGTGACAGCAGTGTCACCGCCGTGCGGGCCCCGTGGACAAATGGCTGTGTTTTGCGCTCTTCGACTGGGAGTGTTTCGGGCACGACAATCAGGGTCAGGACAAAGGCAACAACGCTGATAAGCGCCATGAGCGCAAAAATCGAACGCCAACCGAAGGCTTCAAGAAGCAGGCTGCCCAGCGTTGGAGACACGATCGGACCGATCGTCAGCAACATCACAAGCACCGTCATGACCTGAGCCGCCCGTCGCCCTTCATAGAGGTCTTTGACCACGGCGCGCCCGACGACCATGCCGGCACTTGCACCAATGGCTTGGACAAACCGCAGGGCGTTGAACCACACGATATCGTCGAGCAACGGTAGGGCAATCGAGGTCGCTGTAAACAGGGCTGTTCCGATCAGAAGCGGCAGCTTGCGCCCATAGGCATCGGCCAAGGGGCCAACCAGAAGCTGACCGACACATAGCCCGAGAAAAAAGATCGAAAGAGAAAATTCGGCCGCTGTGTGTGTGGCGGACATTGATGTCGCCAAATCACCGAGCGCGGCCAGATACATATCTGTTGCCAGTGGGGGAAAGATGGACAGCAAACCCAAGCTTGCTGTGATGGCCGCAGCGTGCTTTGGCGTTAGGGATATTCGGGACATTTTGGTTCCTGTCTGGTTAGTAGACTTTGGTCTAAATTTAGTTAATAGACTAAAGTCTCACAAGCAAGTAAGGTCAGCCTGCGTGATTGAACAGGATATGTGCATGACGAAGAAAGTATCGGGCGGGCGGCCGACAGACGAGAGAGCCAGTGCCGCGCTGAAAGCCGCCGCACTGCAGCTTGTTCGCGAAAACGGCTACGAGAAAGTATCCATCGCAGCGATTGCCAAAGAGGCCGGTGTGGCCCGACAAACGCTCTATAATCGCTGGAACACCAAGGCCGATCTCGTCCTTGAGGCCGTATTCGAGGAAACAGGCAATTACGCCGCCCAACCCGCCTTGGAGGACGGCAAAAGCTGTCGCGTGGTTCTGGAAGAGTTTCTGATCAATGTCTTCGAGCACCTGAACAAAGACCGCGACACTCTGTGTTCCATTATCGCCGCTGCGCAGAAGGATGTGACATTCAATGCCTCCTTCCATAAGAATTTCGTCTTGCCGCGTGAAAAGATGATCACCGCGTTGCTGCATCGGGCACAAGACCGCGGAGAGCTTTCGCGCGGTCGGAATCCGGAAATGATTTCAACCATGATCCATGGCGCGTTCTGGTATCGCCTTCTCAATCGCGGAGCGCTGGATGCCCGACTGGCAACAGATATCACAACGGAAGTCTTTGAACGACCACCTGCATCGCCTTAGTGCGTTGCGGTTGGTTCTTTGCACGCGCGGTAGCCCCAAAATGCAACATTCAGTTGCCAGCCGGAGACTTGGGTGAAAGCGCCTGAAATACCGGAATATTAAGATGCGTCGCGTAGCATAGAGCCTAAATTTTCGAGATAATTACTCGTCTTTCCTCTCACCCTCGCGTTTGGATGGTGCATCGAAACAAACGTGGTGTCACCTTTAACGGCACGCGAATGCAAATTTTCAGTTTCGAAGGTCGCGCCTGCAATTTCAGCCCAAAATCTCTCATACTTCTTTCCGTAAAAGATGACAGCCTTTGGCTCGTGCTGTGCAAGCATATCTTTAATCGACGCTATACGGTCAGCCCGATACCGAGCATTGTAGGCAATTCGGCTTGCCAAAAAGGGCAGGTCGGTGAAATCTGGATACTTCCAGGTAGTGATGCTCGGAGAGGGCAACGGGTTCAATTCCATAATGCAAGTTGCCGAACCTCGTCTACCAAGTTGCTGCTGCCAATGGTTGCGCACACTCATTCCCGACACGGGGTCTGAATTATAGGCGAGCTGGATACGGCTGAGCGCTGACCAAGTGTTTTGCTTGGTAATCGAGTTAAAGCCATTCTCAAATACGGCATCATGGTATTCTGCGACATCTTCCAGAGGCGCGCACCCTCTTTGCTGCCACACGTGAATTCTATTCGTCACCTCTCTTGCGCTGTTACCTCCACCTTCTTCCATACCTATAAACCATAGCGGGGCTTCGAAATCTCCATAGCCATAGAAGCCTGTTGCGAAGCCGTCTATTTCCTCGGCAGTGGGAAAGTTAAGTGTTGTCATTGAAAAATGCTCTTTGGATAGAGGAAGTGACTTTCAAGATAACCACAAAATTTATCAGTCAGCGCAATAGTTCAAGTCTTTCATTCAGAACTGAAGGTGGAACGAAAAGCCCCGATCGGAGAGGGTATATGTTATTATCTGGAACGTAATGCATATCCAAAATTTATCGCAAAGGCCATTTGTCCGCTTCGGGCTGCTGCCGTTGAACGGTTTTTGCACGAATAGCGGCTCGGGACCGTGAACGACGGAAAGGCATGGTTTTCAATCCGTTGATGCTCTGCGACGCCGAGACTGTCTTTCTGTGAGCCCCTTTGACCGGAATTCAACACGCGGATACAAAGGAACAATGAAATGCGTTTGACTGGCGGCAGGGGGGGCGGTTGCGAGGAGTGTGAATGGACAACAATCCGACCACGGGACAATGCCTTTGTGGCGCTGTGAAATTCCGCATATCAGGAGAGTTCGAGAGCTTTTTCCTGTGCCACTGTTCCCGCTGCCGCAAGGATAGCGGTTCGGCCCATTCGGCAAACCTGTTTTCGTCCACGGCCAAACTCATCTGGGTTTCAGGCGAGGCAAAGATCAAGACGTTCCGTTTTCCTGCTTCACGCCATATGAAGAGCTTTTGCTCCGACTGCGGATCCGCACTGCCTATCTCCCAGCCGGAGGTCGGTTTGCTTGTGGTTCCGGCAGGGTCGCTTGACAGCCCGATCGACATACGACCCGACGCGCATATCTGCTGTTCCAGTCGCGCGGACTGGGACAACGATCCGAGCTCCATCCCAAGGATCGACGGGCTTCCCGGCTGAAGGGTCGCGCCGGTGATGCCTCTCGGACAACCGCCAGATGACAAGGGCGCGACCGCCGGTTTCGTCCCACATGGCAGGCTTTACTATACAAGATGGTTTAAGGCTGTTATCTGGCCTGTAGGTGCAGATCATTGCAAATTCAAACGAAAAGGCTGGTGGAAACCACATGCAGGTTAGTGTTCGCGACAACAATGTCGATCAGGCCCTTCGGGTTCTTAAGAAAAAACTTCAAAAGGAAGGCGTGTTCCGTGAAATGAAGCTCAAGCAACATTTCGAGAAACCTTCCGAGAAAAATGCGCGTCAGAAAGCGGAAGCGATCCGTCGCGCCCGCAAACTGGCACGCAAGAAGCTGGAACGCGAAGGATGATTTAATTCAACTCCTGATGTTGAATAAACACCCCCGTTGTCTGATGGCAGCGGGGGTTTTCCGTATTTGAAGGGTGTTTTTACATGGGCCGTTCACTGCGCCCGCATTGTGGGTGACCCGTCATCATGCAGCAGACATATCTGTGGCTGTCAGGTAGGGAGGTCTCAGGCACAGGTTGAACGATCTCCATTCGGCACATTTCCGGATTGGACAAGGGTTTTCTGGGTTTGCTGCAACAGCTTTCCGATGGATTGAAAGAGTTTCGCCCGTGCCGTTCCGGGGCGCCAGGCCAGAACAACCTGACGCGGGCAGGCATCAGGCAGCGGTGTGAGTTGAACATGAGCCAAGCGTGTCACTCCGGCAGCGACCGCCAGATTGGGCAGGAGCGTGATCCCCAGACCTTCGGCGACCATGGCGATCAGTGTGCTCAGGCTGGTCGCGGCAAAGCTGTCTTCGGCCGCGACGATCCGCCCCGGATAGGCCGCCAAGGCATGGCGCTGTAGACAGTGCCCCTTTTCCAGAAGCATCAATTCGGGGCTGCTTGTTAGTGTGTCCGCGCCCCGCGGGGGTGGACCGCCAAGGGGCGTGGCCAATTGATAGCCATCATCGAACAGCGGCATGACCTCCAACGCGCCGATGTCAAAGGGCAGGGCAATCAGCACCAAATCCAGCCGACCGGCGTTCAGTCCTTCGATCAGAGTCTCGGTCATTTCTTCGCGCAGGTAGACCCGAAGATCGGGGAAGGCCTCTCTGATGGCTGGTAGCGCACGTGGCAGAAGATACGGCCCGATGGTGGGAATCGACCCCAGTTTCAAATCACCCTCCAAGGGGCTCTTATGGGCCTTTGCCACCGCTTCGATCTCTGCGGCGTCCAGCAACAAGCGCCTCGCCCGTTCGGTCAATTCCAGACCCAGCGGTGTCATCATCACGCTTTGTCGTGTGCGCTCGATCAACTGAACGCCCAGCCGGTCTTCCAATTCCTTGATGCCGGCACTCAACGTCGGCTGGGTGACGAAACAGAGTTCTGCCGCGCGGGAAAAATTCAGTGTGTCGGCAACGGCCGTCAGGAAACGCATCTGGCGCAGGGTAATCATTGATAGACTTTCTCTATAATAATGATCTTTATATTCGATTTCTTCTATCTGTGTCCAGCCGCTATATCTGCTGCATCAGAACGCAGACAGGAAAGACAAGCAAATGACAGACCAGATCCAATACCCCGCAGCACGTCTGAACGAAGCCGCTCCGGCCTTTGATGCTCCGACCACCCATGGTCGCAAGACACTGGCCGACTACCGTGGCAAATGGCTGGTGCTGTTTTCGCATCCGGCGGATTTCACGCCGGTCTGCACCACGGAATTCATCGCCTTTGCCAAAAAGCACGATGACTTCACCGCCCGCAACACCGAGCTTCTGGGGCTCTCCATCGACAGCCACTACAGCCACATTGCGTGGATGTTGAATATCAAGGAAAAATTCGGCGTCGAGATCAAGTTCCCGATTATAGCGGACCTGAATATGGCCGTGGCACAAGCCTATGGCATGATCCAGCCCGGTGCCTCCGACACGGCCGCTGTCCGTGCGACGTTCCTGATTGATCCGGAAGGTGTGCTGCGTGCGATGGTGTATTATCCGATGAACGCAGGCCGCTCCGTTAACGAGATTTACCGTCTGCTGGTGGCTATGCAAACTGCGGATGAAAACAAATGCGCGATGCCGGAGAACTGGACCCCCGGACAGCCGGTCATCGTGCCGACACCTGCAACCCCGCAAGACGCAATGGCTCGCGCTGGCGAAGGCTATGATACGGTGGATTGGTATTTCTCCACACGCAACCTGTGACAGTTCCGGACGGGCCATAGTGGCCTGTCCGCCCCCATAATTCCGTTAGGAGAGAGACCTATGACCACCGCATCCCAAACCAACATCGCGACCCTGAAAGACGTTCTCGGACAGACCTTCCGCCTGTATGTGCAGACCCACGGCTATCACTGGAATGTCGAAGGACCGAATTTCCGCCAACTGCATGTCTTGTTCGAGGCGCAATATCAGAACCTCTGGGGCGCGCTGGACGAAATCGCTGAACGCATCCGTATTCAGGGGGCATATGCGCCGGGAACGGTCGCGGGCCTGATGGCACATGCCGAAGCGGAGGACACTCCGGCGCAATCCGCTGAAGACATGATGATCAAACTCGTCGCTGGCCACGAGGCCCTTGCCGTCACCCTGCGCGATGCCATCGGCATTGCCGGCGAGGCGGGCGATGAAGTGTCTGCCGGCATCCTCACCGACCGTCTGGAATGGCATGAAAAAGAGCTCTGGATGATGAAATCCAGCCTCCGCTAAGCTTGGGTGGCCAAGCTTCGGAGCTTGGCCACCACGCGCGCCTACAAAGACATCAAACACCCAAACCCTACATCAAGGAGTGGGATCATTGGTGGGAGGTCGGCGGTATGCTTTTATAACCCACGCCTATAACCAACGCCGCCGTCACTCATTGTTTGGCGGCAAAAGTCCTGAGCCTTCTCCCGTCTAGCGAAGAGATGGCATAAAGATATGGCAGAGTGCGCTTGCGGAGGGGAACTCGCCCCCTCTGGGTATTGGCCTGTTCGGGAGCAAGGGCCCCTCCGCAAGACATATCAGTTTTCAGTCCATCGCGCCGATTGTCACGCAGATACATCGGCCAATCCACCTTCGGTGTTCAACGGGCCGCTCTTTTCGAGCGTGAAAACCTATGTAGCAGACATCCCGCCATCAATGGAATACCGTCCACCCGTGCAAAACTTGCTTTCTTCAGATGCAAGGAAGACTGCCAAATCCGCGACTTCATCGGGTGTTCCATAGCGACTGAGCGGAATGGATTTTTCAGCAGCATCCTTGGCAGCAGAAGCCTTGTCTGGGGCGGCACCCGCCTCAATGGATCGCATCATCCGGGTTTCGATTGGCGAGGGGTGAATGGTGTTGACACGCACCTTCATTGGCGCGGCTTCCAAGGCGGCCGTGCGCATCATGCCAACCAAAGCATGCTTGCTGGTCACGTAGGCTCCGAGGCCCGGAGCGCCTTTAAGGCCGCCAATGGAGGACGTGATGATGAAGCTGCCACCGCCAAATTTGGAAATCTCCGGAATGCCGTAATGAAGGCCCAGCCAGACACCACGAATGTTGACGGCCATCACTTTGTCAAAAGCTGCGAGCGGGTATTCCGTGATGGGGGCTATAACACCTTCGGTGCCGGCATTGGCGAAGAAGGTATCAAGACGGCCAAACCGTTTGATCGTTTCGGCAATATAACGTTGCGTGTCATCCGGATCCGAGACGTCTGCGACACAAGTTGCGACCTGATCTTTTTCGAAGCCTGCCTGAGCCTTATCCAAGGCGTCCTGACCAATATCAACCAGCATCACTTTTGCGCCCTCAGACACAAAACGTTGAGCCGTAGCAAGGCCAATGCCGCCTGCGCCGCCAGTGATGATTGCCACTTTTCCATTCATTCTCATGATTTTCTCCTCAATTTGCTGGTTGCTCTAAGGCGGTTCCGGTAAGAGGGGCGACGCGGGCCAATAATTCCCAAAATTAGAATTCAAATGCCTATGCGCTATACGTCTAAGAGTATCTCACCGATAACTGTCACCGAATGCATCCTCGGCTTCATTTATGTGAGAATTTGCGGGCGCCATTCCAATACCCTGATCTCTGACGGAATCTGGCCTTTTCAGTTATCACATTCGCGTATCAGGCGCTGCGCGCCATTCAAACCTTGCAAAAGCCGGTTACAATGAACGCTCCGAATATGTGATGGCGAGTATGATCGCTCGTTTTACAACACCCAAGGGAGTGATCAATGCGTTTCACAATACCAGCCGCGCTGCTTATGTTTTTATCTCAGGCCGCACTTGCCGAACCCGTCAGTTTTTCCGACGGGTGGCGCGAGCAGCGTTTGTCCCTCTTCAGTTCGAATGACTACAGTTTCGGGTCCAGCCTGAGTCTGGTTTCGGAGGGGGCGGTGTCGATTGCGTGGAGCCGCGTGGCGCAGGATCGTTGGACAAGTTCGCGCGCATCGTGGGTTTGGACCGTTGATCAGTCCGTGCCGCCAACAAACCTTGCGCAGAAGGGCGGCGATGATCGCAATATTTCGCTTTACTTCGTGTTCGTGCCAGAAAGCATGGCTCCGGCGCTTCGGGAAGCCAATATCCGCAGCCTTCTGGGGAATGAAGATGTGCGCATCATCCAATATGCGTGGGGCGGAAACCACGGACGCAAACAGATCATTCCTTCGCCCTACGGTCCTACGGGGCAGGGTGTGACCATTGCATTGCGGTCTGCGGGCACAGGGTCTCACGCCGAGAGTGTGGACCTTACCGAGGACTACATGAAGGCTTTCGGTGGCGCAAAAGGGGCGCTTGTCGGTTTGGCTGTTTCGGGCGATAGCGATGATACAAATAGTATAATTCGGGCTGCTATCGGGAATTTACATTTGGAGTAGAGCGACATTTTCAAAAGATGCCGGGCGCACCGTTTCATGTCCAATGTCAAGAGAGAGGCGCAGGACATGAGGCCGGTCATGACATGATCAGAAGCCTCTTTCACGAACCGGATTTTAATTGCGCCACCCGTGCTGCAACCTGTAGCACCGCGTCTGGAAACGGGATAAAATCGCGCTGAAACGAGGAAAACGTGAAAAATGGTTGATCAAAAAGAACAAGAAAAATCAGCGTTTTCCGCAGTTGATTGCTCTGCGCGTCTATCTGTCGCCCCCATGATGGATTGGACCGACCATCACTGCCGGTATTTTCACCGGCTGATGAGCCGTCATGCCTTGCTTTATACGGAGATGGTGACCGCGCCGGCTTTGGTGCGGGGCGGGGCTGTGCATTTGTTGGACTATAACTCAGAGGAACATCCGGTTGCGGTGCAGCTTGGTGGTTCCGATCCGGCGGAGCTGGCGGCGGCGACGGGGTTTTGTGTGGAACGCGGTTATGACGAGGTTAATCTCAACGTCGGCTGCCCGTCTGATCGGGTGCAGTCGGGGGCCTTTGGCGCGGTGTTGATGAAATCGCCGGATCTCGTGGCCGATTGCGTCCGTGCGATGCAGGAGGCGGCGGGGGCTGTGCCTGTGACGGTGAAATGCCGGATCGGGGTGGATGATCAGGAGGCTGCAGAGGTCTTGCCGGAGTTCCTGCGCAAGATGCAGGCGGCCGGGGTCGGTCGGATCACGGTTCATGCCCGCAAGGCGTGGCTGGACGGTCTGTCGCCCAAGGAGAACCGCGATATTCCGCCGCTGGACTACCCGCTGGTGCATGAGATGAAACGCGTCTTTCCCGATTTGCACCTGTCGATCAATGGCGGCATTGCTTCGCTCGATACGGTCGAGGCGGAGCTTGCGCATATGGATGGCGTGATGGTGGGGCGGGCGGCCTATCACCAGCCTTACGATATTCTGGGCGATGCGGATCAGCGGATCTTCGGGGATGCGCGCGCGCGCCTGAGTCGTGAGGACGTGGTCTTCGCGATGGAAGACTATATCGGGCGGCATGTGGCCGCAGGCGGCAAGCTGGCGCAGATCACAAAGCATATGCTAGGCCTGTTTGCGGGCCAGCCGGGAGCGCGGCGCTGGAAGCGGGTGCTTTCCGAGGGCGCGCATAAAGAGGGCGCGGGGTTTGCCTTGGTGCAAGAGGCCCTGCCGCGCTAGGGCCTTTCATGCGCCTAGGGCTCACTCCGCGGCTTTCGGCCCGTCTTTTCCATCTTTGCTGATTTTGCCGGTCTCCGGCGTCTCCGGTGTAACCTCGCCCACGCTTTCGGGCGTGGCGGGCGGCGGTTCTACAGGGCGGGTTTTCGGCGCGGTTTGCGACACGCGCTCGGCCTCGAATGTCTCCGGTGCTGCCCAAGCGCCTGTGCCTGTGGACCAGATGAATTCGGGGTTCTTCGCCCGTTTGGCCTCGCGACGCAGGCGGTAATCCTCGGCGGTGCGGCTTTGGCGGCCCATGACGGTCAGCAGGCGCATCCGCAGATGGTGCAGGATGTCCCAGAACCAGATGCGCAGCGCCAGCATGGCGGGGGTGAACACCAGCGTCAGAACGGTGGCAATGCCGAGGCCGAAGACCACAGCCGTGGCCAGATTGGTCCAGAACTGTGCGGTGGGCGAGTTGATCGTGTAGCCGCCATTGATGAAGTCCAGCGAGAGGCCGAACATCATGGGCGTGAGGCCCGCCATGGTGGTGATCGTGGTCAGAAGCACGGGGCGGATACGGTCTTCGGCCGTGCGCACGATGGCTTCGATACGCGGCATGTAGCGGGAATATTCCTGATAGGTATCAATGAGAACGATGTTGTTGTTCACCACGATCCCCGCCAGCGCCACGATCCCCGTGCCGGTCATGATCATGCCGAAGGTCATATCCATCACCAACAGCCCGATCAGCACGCCCGCCGTGGACATGACCACCGCCATCAGCACCAGAACCGAGTTGTAGAAACTGTTGAACTGGGCCAGCAGGATGATGAACATGAGCGCAAGCGCGGCCCCGAAGGCCTTGCCGAGGAATTCGCCGGTTTCCTTTTGCTCCTCGTCATCGCCGGTCCATTCCCAAGAGACGCCTTGGGGCAGGGGCGTTTCGTCTTCCAACCATTGCGTCAGCGTTTCGATCCGTTCCGTGGGGGTGATCGTCACCCCGTCCTCGCGGGTCAACCCGCTGTCCACCGCCGCTTTCACATCGTAGTAGCGCTGTTGGTCGACGCGGCTGATGGAGGCGAGTTTTCTGACGGGTGTGCGGGTAATGAAATTGGACAGGGGCACCTGACCGTCAGCGGTGCGGACCTTGAGACTGTCGAGTGTGGAGAGCACGCGGAATTCTTCGGGCAGGCGCACACGGATGTCGATTTCCTCGTCGGATGTGTCCACCCGCATCGTGTCGAGCAGGATGCCACGGGTCACAAGCTGGATCATCCCGCCGACCGTGGCGACATCCGCGCCGTAGCGACCGGCCTTCTCCACATCCACGTCGATCTGCCAGTCGATGCCGGGCAGGGGGCGGGTGTCTTCGATATCGGCCAGTGCCTCGGTCTGATCGAACTTGGCGCGCACGATCTCGGTTGCCTGTTCCAGCAGTTCGAAATCAACGGCCTTGAGCCGCAGATGCACGGGCTTGGCTGAGGCCGGTCCCATTGAGAGGTTCAGTGTCTCGGTCTGGATGCCGGGCAGTTTCGAGAGCTTCTGTTCAAGCTGGGAAAGTACATAGTCGCCGTCATAATCCGGTTTGACATGGGTGTCCTTGAAAAAGAGAAACCCGTCCTCGGTCTCGGTCGGGCGGTCTTCCCACGGGATCAACTCGACCTGAATCTGGCCGATGGTGTCGCGCGGTGCGGACGAGCCGCCGGTGTTGGAATTGAGCCCGCCGTCGCCAGCAAAGACAAAGGCGTTGTCCACACCGGGCTGGGCCAGCACAATGTCTTCGGCCTGACGCACCAGCGCGTCTTTTTCGGTCAGCGACAGGTTGCCGCGTGCCTTCACATAGATGATCGCCTGTTCCGGCTCTGTGGCTGAAAAGAACTCGATGCCTTTGTTGTTTTTGCCATAATAGCCGAAGACCGAGACCACCGCGAAGAGAACGGCGACAATGACCACCACCGGCATCACGGGGTTGCCTGCGATGAAATAGGTGAAATGCCCGAAGGCGGAGCGTTTATAGCCGGACTCCACCTTTTTCCTGTCCAGCTCGATACGCGCCGCCGAAAGCGTGATGCCGGTGAGGGCCGAGCCGATCAGGAACAGAGCGCCGCCGAGCACAGCGCCGCCCTTGGCCCCATCGCTCATGAGGTAGCCGGGGTTCATGAGCTGCATAAGCCCGAGAAACACAAGATAGGCCGACGGGATCACCAGAAGCGCGCGCAGCCAGTAGGGCGCCATGTCGCGCAGACCGGCCGAGGCGAGATCAAAGCTCCGCGCGATCCGGCCGGAGACGCCACCCATCACAGGCAGGTAGATCAGAGCCACGATCAGCGAGGCGGAGAGCACAAAGATGATGGTAACGGGCAGCATGCCCATAAATTCGCCCGCTACACCCGGCCAGAACAGCATCGGCAGAAAGGCGCAGAGCGTTGTGGCGGTGGAGGAGACAATCGGCCAGAACATGCGCTTGGCCGCCTCGATGAAAGCGGCCATGGGGCCTGCGCCTTCGTCCATTTTCCGGTCGGCATATTCGACCACCACAATGGCCCCGTCGACCAACATTCCGACCGCGAGGATCAGCCCGAACATGACGATATTCGAAATGGTGATGTCCATCAGCCCCAAGAGGATGAAGCACAACAGGAAGGACGTGGGGATGGCAAAGCCGACCAGAAGAGACGAGCGGATGCCCAGCGAGGCCAGCACCACGATCATCACCAGCGCAATGGCGGTGAGCACGGAGCCTTCGAGCTGACTCACCATAGAAGAAACCTGCCGCGACTGGTCATTTGACGTGCCGACAATGATCGCCTGTTGCAGCGGCCCCGGCCATGTGGCGAATTCGGCAGCAACCTCCTGTTTCACAAGATCCACCGTGTCGATGATCGGGAAACCTTTGCGTTTGACCACCTGTAGCGCCACGGTGTTTTCGCCATTGAACCGCGCCGTGCCCGTGCGGTCCTCGAAGGTCAGACGGATGTCGGCCAGATCGCCCAGCGTCACCACGCGGTCGCCATTGACCTTGACCGGCAGGGACATGACGTCGCGCTGGTCGTCGAAAGACGCGGGGATCTTGACCGAGAACGTGCCTTGATCGGTTTCGACCTCGCCTGCGGCGACAAGCTGGTTGTTGTTTGTGACCACGTTGATCAACTCGGCGGCGGTGACATTGTAGCTTTCGAGCTTGAGTGGATCGATCACCACTTCGAGCATCTCGTCGCGATGGCCGGTGAGCTGGGCTTCCAGCACGGGTTCGAGACTTTCGATCCGGTCCTGCATTTCCTTGGCATATTTCACCAAAGTGCGTTCGGGCACGGGGCCGGTAAGGTTGACGATCAGGATCGGAAATTCGGAGAAATTGACCTCCGAGACGGTGTAACTGTCGGCCCCTGCCGGAAAATCCGCCTCGACGCGGCCCATCCGGTCGCGCACATCCGCGATGGTTTTGGTCTTGTCCCAGCCGAATTCGAATTCAAGCCAGATGCCGCCATAGCCTTCGGAGGCAGTGGCCGACATGGAATCGAGCCCGTCGAGATCGGAGAACTCGGTTTCCATCGGTTTGACGAGCAGCTTTTCGGCGTCTTCGGCGGAAATGCCGGGGAAGGGCACGGCCACATAGAGGCCGGGGATTTCGATGTCCGGTTCGCCCTCTTTGGGCAGGCTGACATAGGCATAGGCCCCCGCGATCAGGGTCAGAGCAATAAAGGCCAGAATCATTCGGGCGCGTTCACCGGCCCAGTCGACGAGTCCGGTCATTGGGTGGCCTCCGTCTGGAGGTCGGTCTCAGTCGTATCAGTCTCGGGCATGGCCTCGTCGGGAGTATCAAAATGCGGCTCGACCAGAACACCCGCGCGGACAAACTCCTGTCCCACGGTGATGATGTCGGCCTTTTCGGGCAGACCGGCGACCCAGATGCCCTCGCGCGTGTCGCGCAAGACGGTGACGGGCGCAAACTGCGTGCGGCTGTCCTCGCCCACGAGTCGCAAGCCGATCCGTCCCTCGTCGTCCAGTGTCAGCGCCGATTGCGGCACCAGATGGGCCTCAACCCCCGCCGAGGAAATGGCGATTTCTACCGTTTGCCCGTCGCGGATGGCGAAATCGGGATTGGGCACCTCGACTTCAACGCGGAAGGTGCGCGTGGCCGGATCGGCGGAGCGCGATAGGAAGGTGACATTGCCCTGCACAGTTTCCCCCGAAATCAGCCGTGCACCAGCGAGCGCGCCAAGTTCGATCTTGTTCACATCGGTCTCGGAGGCATAGCCCACCAGTTTGATCGGATCGAGCTGGATCACCATGGCACAGGGCGCCCCCGCTGTCAGATAGGTGCCAAGCTCCGCCGTGTCGCTTTCGAGAAGCCCCGCAAAAGGCGCGGTGATCGAGAGGTTTTCAATATCACGCTGGACCTGCGCCACAGCGGCGCGCGCACTTTCAACACCGGCCTCTGCGGAGAGGATCTGGGTTTCCGAAGCATAGCCCCCTGCGGCCAGTTTGCGGGCATTGGCCAGTGCGACTTCGGCCTCGGAGAGCGCGGCATGGGCCTGTGCAAGGCTCGAATCCCGCGTGCCGCGATCAAGGGCGCAAAGCTCTTGTCCTGCGCTGACCGTCGTGCCCTTGCGCAGTGGTTCGTTGATCACGCGCCCGTTGGTCTCGGCGGTCACCTGAACCGTGCGCGCCGCTTCGGTCTCTCCGCGCAGCACCACGGCCGAGTCGAGTGTCCGCGCCACGGAATGGCGGGCCACCACAGCCACCGCACGGGCGTCCTGTATGGCTTTTTGCGCTGGCGGGGCAAAGTCCTCTTGGCTCTCCGCGTTTGCGTCCGTCTGGTCCTGTCCGGTCAGGCGGTCACGTTCGAATATGAACAGGTACAGGCCGATCGTGACGAGCAGGGCGATAAGAATGGAGACGATGCGCATGGCTTTACTGTCCTGTGTCTTGTCTTGGGTGGGTTACGCCCCGGAGCAGGGTCCGGATCAAGTTTTCCACCCGCGAAAGAGTTAATGGCATTAACATTGCGACCAAGATGGGGAATCCTCATGGCAATCACAAGATCGTGTCGGCAATTCTTTCACTTTGGAACCTGTTTTTGCATCTGGCAACCACTGGGGGCGGCGTTGTGAGGCACCGTCTCGGCATTTTTGCAGGGCAAGGCCCGTATGAATGAGCGCCTTTGCACAGAGCCCGCCGGATCAGGCAGGAAACGGCTTTTCTGCAATGCCAGCGCGGCTTGGCACAGGGCCGGAATGGCAGATCATCCATCTGATCTCAGCGCAGGTCTTGGCAATCCGGCGAAGATCGGGGTAAGAGGGTGCAAGAGTTTGAAACCACATGAATCCCGTGCATGCGCAGGGGCGGAGGGCATTTGTGAGCCAGAGCGATACCTTCATCGAGGAAGTGACCGAAGAGGTCCGCCGCGATAAATTCTATGCTTTCCTGAAAAAATACGGCTGGATCGGCATTGTCGCCGTTGTAGCGCTTGTGGGCGGTGCGGCGTATAACGAATACAGCAAGTCTCAGGACCGCGCACAGGCCGAATCTGCCGGTGATGCGATCACGGCTGCCTTGGGGCTGGATGCGCCCGAAGCACGGGCCGAGGCCCTGGCCGAGGTGTCTGTTGAAGGTGACGCGCGTGTGGTTGCCGCGATGCTGCGCGCAGGCGAACTTCATGCCGCAGGGGATGTCAAAGGCGCTTTGGCGGTTCTGGCACCTTTGATGGCTGATGACATGCTGGCGCCGGTCTATCGTGATCTGGCGGTTCTGAAATCCGCGATGATCGGTGCGGGGGAAATCCCGCCGGAAGATCGTGTGAAACAGCTTGCCGTCATTGCCAGCCCCGGCGCGCCCTACCGGCTTTTGGCCGAGGAGCAGATTGCCGCCGCTCAGGTCGAGATGGGCGAAGTGGAAGCGGCGATTGAAGGCTATCGGGCCATCTCGCAGGATGTCGGGGCAAGTAATGCCTTGCGTCGGCGCGCGGCTCAGATGATTGTGGCCCTCGGGGCCGATCCTGCGGAATAGAAAAACGCGTCGGGATCGTGGAATGAAAGGGAGTGCGGGTATGATCGGTCGATCTGGCAAAGCGGGGCTTTTCACAGCGATGCTGGCGCTGACGGCGTGTGGCGCGGGGCGTGAGGAGATTCTTCAGGGGCCGCGTGTCGATCTGCGCGACGGCTCGCCTCTGGCGGCGGCGACAGCCACCGAGACACCGCAAAACCGTGCCGAGAGCATTTCTCTGGGCCAGCAGGTTTCACGGGATTCATGGACCATGACCGGCGCAGGGCGCACTCATGCGTCCGGCCATAATGCCTTTACCTCCGGCGCGCCGAGCCTTGTCTGGACCGCTGATATCGGCAAGGGCAAGACCCGCAAGACCCGCCTGACGGTTGATCCTGTGGCGGCACAGGGCCTGGTCGTGGCGATGGATGCCGAAGCGCGTCTGACAGCTGTATCCGCAAGCTCCGGTGCAACAGCATGGTCTGTGGACCTGACGCCTGCAGGCGAGAAACCGGGCAAGGTTTTCGGCGGCGCTTTGGCGATCTCCGGCTCCGTGCTTTATGCGACGACCGGTTACGGCGATCTTGTCGCGCTTGATTTGAAAACCGGTGGCGAAATCTGGCGGCAACGTCTGGATTCTGTCGGGGCGGCGGGGCTCACGGTCTATGACGGTCTGGCCTATGTGGTCGCGGGCAACGGACGCGCTTGGGCGGTGGACACCTCCAACGGGCGCGTGAAATGGCAAATCTCCGGTCCCGAAAGCATTACCTCACGCGTCGGGGCGACCTCTCCGGCGGTGTCGGACAAATTCGCGATTCTGCCCTTTGCCTCCGGTGATCTCTACGGCGTCTTCCGTAAGGGCGGCGTCCGCTACTGGACCTCCTCTCTGGCTGGTCAGCGCAAGGGCGTGGTCTATGCCAATGTCTCTGACATCACCTCTGATCCGGTTGTGATCGGGGGAAAATTCTATGTCGGCAACCAGGCCGGACGCTATGCCGCGTTCAATCTCGAAACCGGTACACGGATCTGGACGGCGGACGAGGGGGCCTATAGCCCTGCGTCCATCGTGGGTGGCTCTGTCTTTATCGTGACCGACCGCAACGAGTTGGTGCGGCTCTCGGCCTCCAGCGGCGAGCGGATTTGGGGCGTGCAACTGCCCTATTTCACCACGGAAAAAGAGCGCAAGCGCAAAACCGTCTTTGCCCATTACGGTCCCGTGGCGGCAGGGGGCAAACTCTGGGTGGCCTCGGATGACGGAATGCTGCGCGGATTTGATCCTGTTTCGGGCGCATTGGCGGCCTCGGTTGCCCTTCCCGAAGGCGCGGCCTCGGACCCGATTGTCGTCGGCGGGGTGATGTATCTCCTGCTGGAAGACGGCTCTCTGGCTGCCCTGCGCTGATTCTCTTTGACGGGCGGCCCCGAACGGGTGTATCGGGGCTGCTTGAACCCACACCCGGAGCCTGAATTATGTCCTTTTCTCTCGCCATCGTCGGTCGTCCCAATGTGGGCAAATCGACCCTGTTCAACCGCCTTGTGGGGCGGCGTTTGGCGTTGGTGGATGACCAGCCCGGCGTGACGCGCGATTTGCGCGAAGGTGAGGCGAAGCTTGGCGATCTGCGCTTTACCGTGATCGACACGGCGGGGCTTGAAGAAGCGACCGATGCCAGCCTTCAGGGCCGGATGCGCAAACTCACCGAACGCGCGGTCGACATGGCGGATGTCTGCCTGTTCATGATCGACGGGCGTGCAGGTGTTTTGCCCGCCGACGAAGTCTTTGCCGATATTCTGAGAAAACGCGCCAAACATGTGATCCTTGCGGTGAACAAGGCCGAGGGAAAAGCCGGCGAAAGCGGTTTTCTGGAGGCCTATGGTCTCGGCATTGGCGAGCCTTTGCGCCTTTCTGCCGAACATGGCGAGGGGATGCCCGATCTTTATGACGTGCTCAAACCGCTCGCGGCGCAGTTCGATATCCGCTCGGCGCAAGAGCAGCCCGAGGTTGATGTCGAACTGACCGAGGAAGAGCAGGAACTGGGCGAGGGCGAAGACATCGGTGGCGCGTCGCGCGATTTCACCATGGACAAGCCTTTGCAGATTGCTGTCGTGGGGCGTCCCAATGCGGGCAAATCCACGCTGATCAACAAGCTTCTGGGTGAAGATCGCCTGCTCACCGGACCTGAGGCGGGGATCACGCGCGATTCTATCTCTGTGACGATGACATGGAACGGCACGCCCGTGCGGGTGTTTGACACGGCGGGGATGCGCAAAAAGGCCAAGGTGCAGGAAAAGCTGGAAAAGCTCTCCGTCGCCGATGGTCTGCGCGCGGTGAAATTCGCTGAAGTGGTGGTCGTGCTTCTGGACGTCTCTATTCCGTTTGAACAACAGGACCTGCGCATCGCCGATCTGGCAGAGCGTGAGGGCCGTGCGGTTGTGATTGCCGTGAACAAATGGGACGAGGAAAAAGACAAATCCAACAAGGCCAAAGAGTTGCGCGAAGAATTTGCACGGCTTCTGCCGCAGCTTCGCGGCGCGCAATTGGTCACGGTTTCCGCCATGACGGGCAAGAACCTCGACAAGCTGCAAGAGGCGATTCTCGATGCCCATGCGGTGTGGAACCGTCGTGTGTCGACCTCGCGTCTCAACAGCTGGCTGGGTGCCATGACCACGGCCCACCCGCCGCCTGCACCCGGTGGCCGCCGGATCAAGCTGCGCTACATGACGCAGGTGAAGGCCCGTCCGCCGCAATTCATTGTGATGTGTTCGCAGCCAGATGATCTGAACGACAGCTATAAACGCTACCTTATCAACGGGTTGCGCGAAGACTTTGATATGCCGGGCACGCCGATCCGCCTGTTCTTCCGCTCTCAGGCGGACAAGAACCCGTTCAAGAACAAGACCAAGTCCACACCGTCGCGGCTGCGTAAACACCTCGGCAAAGAACGTGCCGACGCGCCGAAGGTCAAGAAACAGCGCCCGCCGAAACGCTGAACCATCCGTGCGGGTGTCTGCTTTTGGTGAGGATGTTATGAAAAAGGGGCCCGTCGCGGCCCCTTTTGCTTTGATGTTGTCGCGTGAATCTCTGCCTTACAAATCCAGTTCGACCCAGATCGGCACGTGGTCTGACGGTTTGTCCTTGGCCCGCGTATAGGCGTCGATCTGACAGTCGGTCAAAAGATCGGCGGCCTGTGGCGACAAAAGGAAGTGGTCAATGCGGATGCCGTCGTTTTTCTGGAAGGCACCGGCTTGGTAATCCCAGAACGTATAGGTCTCCGGCGCACCATTCCGGACCCGCAACGCATCTGTGAGGCCGAGATTCATCATCTTGCGAAACTTTGCACGGCTTTCCGGACGGAACAGCGCGTCGTCTTTCCATGCCTCGGGGCGTTTGGCGTCTTCGGGCTGGGGGATGAGGTTGTAGTCGCCTGCCATCAGAAACGGTTCTTCGAGCGCCAAAAGTGCCTCGGCACGCTGTGTCAGCCGGTCGAACCATTTGAGTTTGAAGTCGTATTTCGATCCGGGCACCGGTTGGCCATCGGCGTCGAGATCGACCGGATTGCCGTTGGGCAGGTAGAGCCCGCAGATGCGGATCGCGCCTTTGTCGCCGACCACGGTGGCCTCGATATAGCGCGCTTCCTCGTCATCGGCCCCGTCGCGCCCTGCGCCCTGTGCGTCGGGCAGGCCGCGGGTCACGTCTTCGAGCGGCAGTTTCGACAAAAGCGCCACGCCGTTGAACGATTTCTGCCCGTGGGTTTCGACATTGTAGCCCATGTCCTCGAAAATCTCGCGGGGGAAATTCTCGTCGACGGATTTGATCTCCTGCAAGATCGCCACATCGGGTTCGGCTTCCTTGAGCCAATCCTGAAGGGCGTTGACCCGCGCTTTGATGCCGTTGATGTTGAAACTGGCGATTTTCATGGGCGCTCCTTCTTTTGTCCCTTTCTAGGGGGATCACTGGCGTTCGGCAATGGCCCGACCGGCTGCGGCGGCAGAGGCCCAAGCCCATTGGAAGTTGTAGCCGCCGAGCCAGCCCGTCACATCGACCACCTCGCCGATGAAATAGAGACCGGGGACGGTTTTGGCTTCCATTGTTTTCGACGACAGCCCGTCCGTGTCCACGCCGCCCAGTGTCACCTCGGCTGTGCGGTAGCCCTCCGAACCTGTGGGTTTGAGGGGCAGGGCGTGGATATGGTTTGCCAAGTCCTGAAGCGCCTTGTCCGACTGGTCGGCAAGATTTCCCCGCAAGTGCCACTTTTCGGTCAGAGCCGTGGCCAGTTTGGCGGGAAATAGGGTGGCCAGAGCGGTGTGCATCTGGCGACGGCCATTGTGGCTGCGCTCGGCCTTCAGGGCTTCGAATGCGTTTTGCGCGGGCAAAAGGTCCACGGTGATCGCATCCCCTTCGCGCCAGTAGTTCGAGACCTGAAGAATGGCCGGTCCGGACAGGCCGCGATGGGTGAACAGGAGTGCTTCGTCAAAGGATGTGCCGTTGGCCGTGACGCGCGCCTCAATGGCGGTGCCCGCAAGCGGTGCGATCCATTCCAGCTCATGGGGGGCGAAGGTCAGGGGCACGAGGCCGGGGCGGGTGTCCAGAACCTGAAGGCCGAATTGCGTCGCGATCTGGTAGCCGATCCCCGAGGCGCCCATTTTCGGAATGCTCTTGCCGCCGGTGGCCACCACCAGATTGCGCGCCTGCACCGGCTGACCGTTCAAGAAGACAGTAAACCGCGTGCCGTCATGGGAAATCTCGCCCACCTCTGTGGAAAGCCGCAAGTCGGCAGCGCGGGATTCGTGTAGCAGCATTTCGATAATGGCGGCGGATTTGCCGTCGCAGAACAGCTGCCCCAAGCCTTTTTCGGGGTTTTTCTCATGCCATGTGATGCCGTGCTGTGCCAGAAGGTCGATGAAATCCCATTGCGTGTAACGTGCCAGCGCCGATTTCATGAAATGCGGATTGCGGCAGATGTAATTGTCCGGCGCGGCGTAGAGATTGGTGAAATTGCACCGCCCGCCGCCGGAAATCCGCACCTTGTCGGCAGGGCGTTTGGCGTGGTCCACCACAAGCACGGAACCGCCTGTTGCGGCTGCGAATTTCGCGCAAAACAGCCCTGCGGCCCCTGCGCCTAGAATGAGTGTATCGACTTGGGTCATGAGGCGGTTTGAACAGGCTGTGCGCGCTATTGCAAGCCAAGAAAAAGCCCCCGCACGAGGAACGGGGGCTTTGGGGTGTCTGTGTTTTGTGGGAAACCAGACGTCCTTGGAGGCGCAGCGTCAGTCGCTTTCATGCACCTGTGCGGTGGCGCTCGGCGTGGTCGTGTCGTCCGTGTAGAGCACGGTCAGCACATCATTGAGCGCAGGGGTTTTGAAATTGACCCGTACATCACTGTTGGCACCTGCCTTGACGGCGGTGGAACCGAGAACCTTGCCATCCGTGCCGGTCCGCGCGTCATAGGCATAGATCACCCCGTCGGAATCGGCGCGCACAAGTTCAAGGGTCACGCCGGAGTTGGTGTTCTGGGCCTCTCCGACCTTGATGTAATTCGCACCGGCAAAAGCGGCGGAACCGGCAGCGGCCAGCAGTGTGGCGGCCACAAGAGTTTTTACGGTGTGGGTGATCATTGTCTTTGTCCTTTTATCCTTTGCGAGACACCGGCGGAATTGCACGGCGCTTTGCTCTGTCCTGTCTGATATGGGATGTGGGTCGCTAAGGTTAAGGGGTTGAAAGATCACAAGATTGCGCGTGAAAAGTGACGGTTTTGTGTGTGAATTCCTGTCGGGGTTTCTGTGTATTTACGCGCGATGGAAACGGGCAGGTCCTGCGTAGAAAGACGGCTTTCGCCTGTCTTGCGCGGTGAGGACCTGTGGGTTTGCGGAATGATGCGGCGTTTCGCAGGCCGCGCCAGAGAGCAGAACGCGAGACTGCAAAAAGGGAGGCCTGAAGACCTCCCTCAAAACCACGTCCCGAATGGGCTGCATCTCACATCGAAAATGATACGCCGCAGCCGCAAGAGGAGCTTGCATTCGGGTTGTCGATCACGAAACGCGCGCCGATCAGTTCTTCGGTGAAGTCGATGGTGGCGTTCTCCAGAAAGGGCAGGGAGACCGGATCAATCACCACCGTGCCACCGTCACCGGAGAGCACCACATCGTCTTCGGCGGGGGTGTCGAGGGTGATGTCATATTGAAATCCCGAACATCCGCCGCCTTCGACAGCGACGCGCAGCGCCTTGTCCTCGCCGGTTGCGGCGTTGATTTCGGCCAGACGTGCAAAGGCACGAGGGGTCACTTTCGGGGGCAGAGTAAGAGCCATGATGTCGATCCCGGGTGTTCAGGCTGAAAAAACAGCAGATTAATGCGAAAAAGCGGCGTCATCTGTTTGTCGCCGGATGCTGTGCACAATATAGTTGTGGAAAACACAGGCGACAAGGACAGGGGTGAAGATACCTCTGAAACAGGCAGATGATGAAACCCTATGCAAGCCAGCCGAACGACACCCGCGGGCGGCTCTACTCCGAGGAACTGTCAACGTTCCGCTCACCGTTCCAGCGCGACCGCGACCGGATCATTCACTCGTCGGCCTTCCGGCGGCTGAAACACAAGACGCAGGTCTTCGTCGAACATGAGGGTGATTACTACCGCACGCGGTTGACCCACTCTATCGAGGTGGCGCAGGTGGCGCGGACCATGGCGGGCGCTTTGGGGTTGAACGAGGGGTTGGCCGAAGCGGTCGCCCTTGCGCATGATCTGGGGCATTCGCCTTTCGGACATACCGGCGAGGATGCGCTCGAACTGTTGATGGCACCCTATGGCGGGTTTGACCACAATGCGCAGGCCTTGCGGATCGTCACCAAGCTGGAAAAGCATTACGCGACATTCGACGGGCTGAACCTGACATGGGAGAGCCTTGAGGGCATCGCCAAGCACAACGGGCCGATTGTCGGGCCTTATGCGGATAAAAAGAAACACCCCGAAGACGCGCCTTTGCCCTATGCGCTCAAGGAGGTGAACGACCTGTTCGACCTTGAGTTGCACACATTCGCATCCGCCGAGGCGCAGGTGGCGGCGATTGCCGATGATGTGGCCTATAACCACCACGACCTGCATGACGGGCTGCGTGCGGGGCTGTTCACCGCCGAGGATTTGATGGAACTGCCGCTGACGGGCCCGGCATATGAGGAGGTGGACCGCCTCTATCCGGGGCTTGAGCGCAACCGGCGCGACCATGAGGCGCTGCGGCGGATTTTCGGCTATATGGTCGAGGATGTGCTGACCATTGCCACCAACCGTTTGGAAGCGGCCAAGCCGGAAACCGCGCAGGACATCCGCGATATGGACCGGACGATCATCCGGTTTTCCAAACCGTTCTTCCAGAACCTCAAGGCGATCAAGTCCTTTCTCTTCACCCGAATGTATCGCGCGCCGTCTGTGGTGCGAGAGCGCCAGCGCGTGACCCATATGGTCAACACGCTCTTTCCGTTGTTCATGGAAAAGCCGGAGCTTTTGCCCGAAGAATGGCGTCATGAGGTGGAAAACGCGCAGTCGGAGACGGAACTGGCGCGGATCGTGCTTGATTATGTTGCCGGGATGACCGACCGTTTCGCCATTCAGGAATATGAACGACTTTGCGCCTGATGCGTTTGAGTATTTGAGGCACAAAGGAGACCGCAGGATCTGCGGGGGAGCGGGATATGGCGACAGAACATTTGACGGGCTTGGGTCCGGTGGAAGCCTTTGCCCTTGTGGGCGCACTTGGCGTCGGGTCGCAATGGCTCGCGTGGCGACTGAAACTTCCCGCGATTGTGCTGATGCTGGCCGCCGGTCTCATCGTCGGCCCCGCTTTGGGCATTCTTGATCCGCAGCGCGATATTGGTGATCTGGTGCAGCCGCTGATTTCGTTGGCGGTGGCGGTGATCCTGTTTGAAGGCGGGCTGACGCTTGATCTGCACAAGCTGGGGGATGCGCGCAAAGGTGTGACGCGTCTGGTTCTGATCGGCGCGCCTTTGGGTTGGTTCCTCTCGACAGCGGCGCTGCATTGGGGTGCGGGGCTGGGCTGGGAGGCCGCAACGGTGTTCGGCGGCATTATGGTTGTCACAGGCCCGACCGTGATCGCGCCTTTGCTGCGGCAGGCCAAGCTGCAAAAACGGCCCGCGAACCTGTTGCAATGGGAGGCCATCGTCAACGACCCTGTCGGGGCTTTGGCGGCGGTGCTGGCCTTTGAATTTGTGCTGGTAGGGCGCGAGGCGGAGAGCCTGCCGGATGCCTTGGTGCAACTGGGGGTCGGGATCGCCATGGCCATGGCTGTGGGCATCGCGGCGGGGATGGCGATTTCCTATACGTTCCGCCGCGCCTATGTGCCGGAATATATGAAGGTGCCGGTGCTGTTTGCCACGCTTCTGGTGACCTTTGCTTTCCCGAATATGATGCTGCATGAAAGCGGGCTTTTGGCGGTGACCGTGATGGGGCTGATCATCGCCAATGCCGATCTGCCGTCTTTCGAAGAGCTGCGCCGGTTCAAGGAACATGCGACGGTGCTTCTGGTTTCGGGCGTGTTCATCCTTTTGGCTGCCTCGATGGATTTCGCCTCCTTGGGACAGTTGACATGGCGGGCGGGGCTTTTTGTGGCCTTGGTGATCCTCGTGGCGCGCCCTGTGACCGTTTTGGTCTCGCTCATCGGGACCGGACTGCCGCGCAACGAAAAACTGCTTATCGCGCTGACAGGGCCACGCGGTGTGGTGCTTGTTGCTGTGGCGGGGCTATTTGGCGAACGTCTCGCCGCCAACGGGGTGAGCGATGGCGCGGTTGTGGGGCCTTTGGCCTTTGTGCTGGTGCTGACGACCGTGGTGTTGCACGGCTTCACGCTGGCGCCTCTCGCGCGGCGCTTGGGGCTGGCGTCCAAGGGCAAGCCGGGGGTGCTGATCCTTGGCGGGTCGCGGTTCACCACGGCTTTGGCGCAAGCGCTCAAGCGAGAGGAGGTGCCGGTGCTGATTGCCGATCCGAACCACGCGCGTCTGGTGCGCCCGCGTGCGGCGGGTCTGCCGGTGTTTTACGGCGATATTCTGGGCGAGGCGGCGGAAGACAGTCTTGAAGTTCTGTCCTATGCCACGCTCATAGCGGCGACGGAAAATGATGCTTATAACACGCTGGTGGCGACGGATTTCGGCTCTGAATTCGGGCGCGATCAGGTCTGGCAACTGGCCCGCGTCAAAGGTGAACGCGCACGCCATGCGCTTCCGACGCAACTGGGCGGGCGTCCTTTCGGGGCGGGCAAGACCTATGGCGAGCTGGACGAGTTGATGCGTCAGGGCTGGAAGCTCTCTGTCACGCAACTGTCCGAGGATTACGGTTTTGACCAGTGGAAAGAGGACCGGCCCAATGCCATGCTTTTGGGGCGGATGAGTGCGGACGGTGTGTTCAAGCGTTTCCTGCCCGAAGATGCCGAGCTTTTGTTTCCGGCGCGTGCGGAGGCTTTGATCAAGGATTTGCCCGAAGACCAGCGCGAAAGTGCACGCGAGGCCCTCAAACGCCGCCGCACGGAACTGCGGGTGAATACCGCACGCGGGCGGATGAGCCCCGGTGTGAAACTCGTGGCGCTTGTGCCGCCGGAAGATCAAACCCCCAAACGTGTTGAATGAGCAAGCCCCGTTGACGTGGCGCGCCCGCGTGATAAACCCGCGCTGGACTGACAAAGAGAGACATCATGAACCTGTTCGCCGATATCCGTAGCCTTGTGATCGACAGCCTCAATGCGATGAGCGCCGAGGGTGTTTTGCCCGAAGGATTGGAGTTTTCCAATGTTGCGGTGGAACCGCCGCGTGATCCGTTGCATGGCGATATGGCGACCAATGCGGCGATGGTTCTGGCCAAGCCTGCCAAGATGAAGCCGCGCGACATTGCCGAGAAACTGTCCGAGAAACTTGCCGCTGATGCGCGGATCGAGACGGTTGATGTGGCCGGTCCCGGTTTCATCAACCTGCGTCTGGCCGAGGCGGTCTGGTCCGGTCTTGTGGAAACTGTGCTGACCAGCGAGGGCTTCGGGCGCTCGACCTTGGGCGGGCAGAAAAAGGTCAATGTCGAATATGTCTCCGCCAACCCGACCGGTCCGATGCATGTGGGCCACACGCGCGGTGCGGTGTTCGGGGATGCTCTGGCCTCGCTGCTGGATTTTGCGGGCTATGACGTGACGCGCGAGTATTACATCAACGATGGCGGCGCTCAGGTCGATGTGCTGGCGCGTTCGGTGTTTGAACGCTACCGCGAGGCCCACGGGCTGAGCCCCGAGATTGCAGAAGGGCTTTACCCCGGCGACTACCTTGTGCCAGTGGGCGAGGCGCTCAAGGAGAAATACGGCGACAGTCTTCTGGACAAGCCGGAGGAAGAATGGCTGGCCGATGTACGTGTCTTTGCCACCGATGCGATGATGGCGATGATCCGTGACGACCTGAAGATGCTGGGCGTCGAGATGGACCGGTTCTTCTCCGAAAAATCGCTCTACAACACGGGGCTGATCGAAACCGCGATCAAGGAACTGGACGAAAAAGGTCTGATTTATCGCGGCGTTCTGGAGCCGCCGAAAGGCAAAATGCCGGAGGACTGGGAGCCGCGCGAACAGACGCTGTTCAAATCCACCGCTCACGGTGATGACGTGGACCGCCCGATCCAGAAATCTGACGGGGCATGGACCTATTTCGCGCCGGATATTGCCTATCACTATGACAAGGTGAAACGCGGCTATGACGTGATCATCGACGTATTCGGTGCCGACCATGGCGGCTATGTCAAACGGATGAAAGCGGCCGTGTCTGCCCTGTCGGATGGCAAGGTCGATTGCGATATCAAGCTGATCCAGTTGGTGAAGCTCTTCAAAAACGGCGAGCCGTTCAAAATGTCCAAACGGGCGGGCACATTTGTGACCCTGCGCGATGTGGTCGAGCAGGCGGGCAAGGATGTGACACGTTTCATCATGTTGACGCGCAAGAACGACGCCTCGCTGGATTTCGATTTTGACAAGGTTCTGGAGCAGTCGAAAGACAACCCTGTGTTCTATGTGCAATATGCCCATGCGCGGATCTGTTCCGTGTTGCGCAAGGCCGAGGCGCAGGGGATTACACTTTCCGATACGCCGCGCTTTGACGATCCCGCGGAGATTGCCGTTGCACGCAAGCTGGCCGATTTCCCGCGTCAGGTGGAAATCGCCGCCAAAGGCCACGAGCCGCACCGGATCGCCTTCTATCTCTATGATCTGGCTTCCGACTTCCATGCGCTGTGGAACAAGGGCAATGAGAACGAGGCGCTGCGCTTCTTGCAAGACGATGCGGAGCTGTCGGCGGCAAAAATTGCCCTACCGCGTGCCGTGGCCGTTGTGATTTCTGCCGGACTTGCTATCCTTGGGGTAACTCCGGCTGAGGAAATGCGTTGAGTTTCAAGCGTATCGACCAGAACTGACCGGAACCCCGGGAGGGGCCGCATATTATAACGAGGGCAAAAGACCTTCACGCGGCCTCTCAAGAGCAGATGATAACCCGCAGAAAACAAAGCGGGAAATGTATGAGGCAAAGAGGATGCAGGACGTTTTTAACGGCCCCGGTCAAGGCTATGCGCCAGCGCAGGATCGTGGCACCACTTCTCGCGAACATTATTGGCAACGCTCGGAGCCACAGGTGACGCGCCCATCGGATTACGGGGCACAAAGCCATCCGAATATGGCGGGCGCACCGGATGCGGACCGTTTGTTTTCCAAGGAAAATGTGCACTTTTCGCCACAGTCTGCCCCGCAGGCGGGCGCGGCTATGGGGCATGAAACGCAGGCACCGCAAGCGGGCTATCAGGCAGCTCCGGCCTATGTCTACGACACGCAGGATATGCCGGAGATGGAGGGTGCTACACGCCCCCAACTCGGGCCTGCACAACTGGGCGGGGCGGTGATCTCTCTGGTGCTGATCCTTGGTCTGGCCGTTTGGGGCTACAAGCTCATGGTGCGCGATGTAACCGGTGTGCCGGTGATCCGCGCGCTCGAAGGCTCGGCACGGCTTCTGCCGGATGATCCCGGTGGTCAGCTTGCCATGCATCAGGGGCTGGCCGTCAACTCCGTGACGGCTGATGGCTCTGCGGCGGCCCCTGCGGATCGCTATGTTCTGGCCCCTGCGGCTCCGTCACTGACCGACGAGGATCAGCCTGTGTCGGCCTTGCAGCCTGTGCTTTCCTCTTATGAGCCGGCATCGGATGCTTTTGCCGTTGAACCTGCGCCGGAAGCACTGGAGCAGGTCGCGGTAGCCGAAGACCCGCTTGAATTGGAAGCGGTCGAAGAGGTCGCGACCAATGTGCCCGACACGCTCGACGGGGCAAATGTGATGACCTCCCCGATCCCGAAACCGCGCCCTGTCAAACTTGCCTCGCTGGCGACACGGACGGATACGGCCAGCCTTGACGGTGTCGCCGGTGACATTCTGGCCGCAGTCGGTGCGGTCAATGAAATCAGCCCGAGCGAGGTGCCCGATGGTGCAAGCCTTGTGCAATTCGGGGCGTTTCAATCCGAAGACATTGCGCGCAGCGAATGGGAACGGTTGAGCGGTCGTTTTGAAGACCTCATGGAGGGTAAGACCCGTGTGGTGGAACAGGCCGAAAGCGGCGGCAAGACCTTCTACCGTCTGCGTGCCTACGGCTTTGCCGATGCCTCTGATGCGAACCGTTTCTGTGCGGCGCTGACCGCGATGAACGCGGCCTGTGTGCCGACGATCAAGCGCTAAGACATGGGGCAGGGTGCCTTTATCTTCGGCTGCGAAGGCATAACGCTGTCTCCACGTGAGGCGGCGTTTTTCCGTGAGGCGCAGCCTTGGGGCTTTATCCTTTTTGCCCGCAATGTGGAGACGCCCGAACAGCTTCGCAGCCTCACAGATGCGCTGCGCGAGACCGTGGGCCGCGATGCGCCGGTGCTGATCGATCAGGAGGGCGGTCGTGTCCAGCGGATGCGTGCGCCCCATTGGCGGGAATTCCTGCCCCCTTTGGATCAGGTGCAACAGGCAAGCGATCCCGACCGCGCCTTGTGGATCAGGGGGCGGTTGTTGGCTGAAGACCTGCATAGCGTGGGCATCGATGTGAACTGCGCTCCGGGTCTGGATGTGGCCCGCGAACAGACTCATCCTTTCCTGAAGAACCGTTGTTTCTCCGAAGATCACGGCATGGTTGCCCGTATGGGCCGCGCCTTGGTCGAGGGCATGGCCGCAGGTGGCGTTGCCCCTGTGATGAAACACCTTCCCGGACACGGGCGCGGCACGGTGGACAGCCACAAGGGGCTGCCCCATGTGTATGCGACGCGGGCGGAACTGGCGGCGGACTTCGCACCGTTCGAGGCTCTGAGCGATCTGTCTATGGGGATGAGTGCGCATATTATTCTGGACGCCATCGACCCGCACCGGCCCGCCACGCAAAGCCCGAAGGTGATTGACCTGATCCGCGAGGAGATCGGCTTTGACGGGCTTTTGATGACCGATGACATTTCGATGGGCGCGCTCGATGGCACGGTTCTGGAACGTGCTCAGGTAGCACTTGCGGCGGGGTGCGATATGGTTTTGCATTGCAATGGCGATCTGGCCGAGATGGAGCAACTCGCGCATCTGGGGGCGATGTCTGAGACGGCGCAGAGCCGCGCGGATCATGCCGCCCATACGCGCCCGAGCTATCAGCCCATTGACATCACCGCTCTGGCGGATGAGTTTTCCCGAACGTAATTTCTGGGCACAACCCGTAAAGGCAACCAATGGCCGACTCCGATCAATTCGAGATCAGCGATGTATTAAGTGTCGAGGAACGCCTCGCCGCCGAAGCTCTGATTGTGGATGTCGACGGGTTTGAAGGGCCGCTGGACCTTTTGCTGCAACTGTCGCGCACGCAAAAGGTCGATTTGCTGAAAATCTCGATCCTGCATCTGGCGCAGCAATATCTGGTCTTTGTGGAGCGGGCGAAAGAGCTCAGGATCGAACTGGCCGCCGATTATCTGGTGATGGCGGCCTGGCTGGCCTTTCTGAAATCGCGCCTGTTGTTGCCGCCTGATCCGAGCGACGAAGGCCCCTCCGGCGAAGAACTGGCTGCGCATCTGGCCTTTCAGTTGCAACGTCTGGAAGCCATGCGCGACGCCGCCGCCAAACTCATGGCCCGCGACCAGAAAGGCCGCGACTTTTTCCCGCGCGGTATTCCCGAAGAGGTGCAGCGCAAGCGCAACGTCACCTACCGCGCGACGCTTCTGGACCTGATGCAGGCCTATGCTCGCGTGCGCACAAAGGACGAATTTCGCCCCTTTGTCATGGACCGCGAGGCGATCCTGTCGATGGAACAGGCGCTGGAACGGATGCGGGGGATGATCCCTTATGCGCTGGACTGGGCCGATCTGTCGTCCTACCTGCCGGAAGGCTGGGAGCTGGACCCGAAAAAACGCCGTTCTGCCACCGCCGCGACCTTTGCGGCGTCGTTGGAACTGGTCAAACAGGGGCAGATCGAATTGCGTCAGGGCGGCACATTCGCCCCCATCCAGATCAAAGCCCGTCCGAGCGGAACATCACGGAGTTAGCATGGCTGAAACTGACCAAAAGGTTGAACACGTCGAGAGCCTGTTCGAGGCCCCGCCTCTGGCCGAGCAGGAACGTATGGTCGAAGCGGTGCTGTTTGCCTCTGCCGATCCGGTGACGCTGGCTGATCTGGCGGCGCGGATGCCGCATGGTTGCGAGCCGAGAGCCGCGCTTGATCTGTTGCAAAAACGCTATGAGGGGCGCGGGGTGCGTGTGGTGCGTGTCGGTGATGCATGGGCCATTCGCACGGCGCCGGACCTTGGCTTTCTGATGCAAAAGGAAACCACGGAGACGCGCAAACTCAGCCGCGCGGCCATCGAAACTCTGGCTATCATCGCCTATCACCAGCCCTGCACCCGCGCCGAGATCGAGGAAATCCGTGGCGTCTCCGTGTCGCGGGGCACTCTGGACCAGTTGATGGAACTTGAATGGATTCGCTTTGGTCGCCGCCGGATGAGTCCCGGTCGCCCAGTGACCTATGTGGTGACGCCGGGCTTCCTTGACCACTTCGGTCTTGAGAATGCCCGCGACCTTCCGGGCGTCAAGGAATTGCGCGCTGCAGGCCTTCTGGACAGTCGCCCGATGCCGGGGGATGGTGATCTTGAGGACGGGGACGAGGAACAGGATGATCTGTTCGAGGACGAGTCCTGAGACCTTCACGCGCATGTGTGTCGCACCTGTGTGCGAAAGCCTTTCGCCACGCCTCCGGGAATGTGATATGAAATACGGGCAACAGGCAGAGGCATAGTGACATGAATCTCGACAGATTGATCAACATGGTCATCAACCGCGTGATCCGCACCCTTGTGAGCAAAGGGGTGAACAAGGGGATTGATGCGGGCTCCTCCGCGCTGGCCAAACGGCGCACACCTGCGCGCGGCGAGGAACTTTCCGACAAAGATCAGGCTAAGCGGACGCAGGATCAGGCCCAGATGTCCTCGCAAGCCAAAGAGACCGCCAAACGCGCCCGCAAACTGGCCCGTATGAGCCGGAGAATCGGCAAGTTCTGAGGCGCGTTTGCGGAAACTTCGTCTTACGGACGTGGCTGCGTCGGTAGATTACAGTCCGCGAAAATGTTTAGAGAGTTTGAGCCCTTGCCCCTGATAATTCGACGCAAGATCAGCACCGTATAGCCGGTCGGGGCGGCTTTGCATCTTTTCATAGACCAGACGCCCGACGATTTGCCCGTGTTCCAGCACAAAAGGCGCTTCGTGGCAGCGGACTTCAAGCACGCCGCGTGCACCTGCGCCACCTGCATCCACATTGCCGAAACCGGGGTCAAAGAAACCGGCGTAATGCACACGGAATTCGCCCACCATCGCCAGATATGGGGCCATTTCGGCGGCATAGTCGGGCGGGATATGCACTGCCTCGCGACTCACAAGGATATAGAACGCGCCGGGATCAAGTATGATCTGGCCGTTTCTGGCATGGATCGGCTCCCAATATTCCGCCGGATCGTAATGGCCGATGTTGTCGAGGTCGATCACACCCGTATGCGGCTTGGCGCGATAACCGACGAGATCACCCTCGGCGGGTTTCAGATCGACAGAGAACCCCAGCCCCTGATCAATCACGGCGGGACCATCGACCAGCGGGGTGCTTTCGTGCAGCGCCATCAGCGCCGGATCGGTGAGCACAGCCTGTCCGTCGCGGAACCGGATCTGGTTGAGCCGCATACCGGGGCGGACGAGCACGGAAAACGACCGCGGGCAGATTTCGGCAAACAGCGGGCCGTCATAGCCGGGCGCGATGCGATCGAATTCGACGCCTTCATCTGTGATGAGGCGGGTCAAAAGGTCCAGCCGTCCCGTCGAGCTTTTGGCATTGGCCACGGCCTGAATCCCGTCGGGCAGGGCGAGCCGTTCCATCAGGGGCACGACATAGACGCAACCTTTTTCCAACACAGCTCCGTCTGTGAGATCAATCTGGTGCATCTCGAATTCTTCGAGACGTTCGGCCACGGTGCGGCCCTCTCCGGCCAGAAAGGAGGCCCGAACCCGCCATGCCCTCGCTCCGAGACGCAGATCAAGAGAGGCGGGTTGCACCTGAGCGTCAATCACTGCCGGTTCGGCAGAAACCTCGCCGCGTGTGAGCATGTCGCGAATGGCATGGTCGGCCAGTACACCCATTGTCGTTCCTCCACCCTGATTGCGGGCATCTTGCGGGGTTTTCACAGAATGGCAGAGGCTTAACGCAAAACCGCCCGCAAGCCCAGAGGGTTGCGAGCGGTTTTGAGGTGTTGTTGGTCGGGCTAGCAGGACTTGAACCTGCGACCTTCCGTCCCCCAGACGGACGCGCTACCAGACTGCGCTATAGCCCGACGTGGACACGTTAAATAGAGATTTCCGTGGCGGGGGCAAGTGCTATTTTGCGAAAAAGACACTGAATTTGGAATAAGCTGCACGATTGCGTTCAACCGGCCAGACGCGCCCGCAGCGTTTCGATTCGCGCCACCAGTGCGGTGATCTCATCTGCGGGCATGGTCATAAGTTTGCGATGATCAAGCTGCCCCAAGACACTCTCCGCAGGGGTGATCTCGGGCGCGGTGTCCTCAGGGTCGTCCGGCAGATCAAGTGCTGCTCCCAAGGGCAGGCGTTCCGGTGTGGCGGGGACCTCTGCCTCTGTGGGCGCGGCTAGGGGGGCGTCGGCGGGCAGCTCGGCCTCGTCCGTCTCCACCAGACTCGGGTCGGGGTCGTGATCCGCAAAGGACTCACTCAGATCGAAGTCGAAAGTCGCTTGTTCAGCCATTGAGTCCGCCTCATCCGCTTCGGAACTGTCTGTCATATCGAACAGCGATTCGGTCATCGCCTCCGACTCATATGTGCCTGTTTCGGCTTCATCCATCGCGATCGGCATTTCGGACGGATCATGCGGTTCCGGCTCTGTTGGCGCATCCGTGGCGGTTTCTTCTGTGTGAGCCGTGAATACAGGCGCTTCTGCGACTTCGGGCTCTGCGACCTCCGCCCCGGCTGCGACCTCAGGCGCGTCAGATTCGGGCTGCGCCACGGCGGTGTCCGGAGATACAGGCTCCGAGCGGGAGAAGGGCACAATGGTCTCTTCAGGCTGCTCTGCCTCGTAGTCCTCTTGGGATACCATTTCAGCCATCGGCGCGGGCGGCACAGGTGTGCGCGCGGGGGCCGGTTCCGGCTCTTGTGCTGTTTCTTGTGCAGGTTGGGCCGGTTCAGGGGGCGTTTCCACGACGGCAAGCTGCACAGGTTCGGACGGTTTCGGCGTCGGGGGAATCGGGCTGTTCGTCACAGGCGGAGCGGTGATCGGCTCAACCCCCTCGATCACAGGGGAGAGCGAGGCGACATATTTAACCCCGTGTTCGCGCAAGAGTTTTTGCACGCCGCGAATGGTCATGCCATCGTCATGCAGCAGTTTCTTGATCCCGCCCAAAAGCGCCATGTCGGCAGGGCGGTAATAGCGTCGCCCGCCCGCGCGCTTGATGGGTTTGACTTGGGTAAACCGGCTCTCCCAAAAGCGCAGCACATGGGCTGGCGTGTCGAGCCAATCGGCAACCTCGCTGATTGTGCGGAAGGCGTCCGGTGATTTATCCATTTAACATCAAGCCTTTAGGTGTAGTTTACGCTTTATTGCCTTCGGCCACCCGATCTTTCATCAGGTGCGACGGGCGGAAGGTGAGGACGCGGCGCGCCGGAATAGGGGCCTCGTCACCGGTCTTCGGATTGCGTCCTACGCGTTCGGATTTCGAGCGCACGGAAAAGGTGCCGAAAGATGAAATCTTGACGGTCTCGCCTTCGACGAGGGCATCGGAAATATGCGCCAGCACACTTTCGACAAGGGCGGCGGATTCATTGCGGCTCAGACCCACTTCACGAAATACAGCTTCGCTCAGGTCCATACGTGTCAAAGTCTTGCTCATTTGTCTCCCCCTTTTGGACGGCTGACCTGAGAGTGGCAGTTTGCAAAGCCCCCGTCAATATCAATGACTTGGGTGGGGCTTTTGACGCGCGGGAAGCCGCCCTTGGGCTGTGGTCGTTTACCAGCGGATGACGATAGCGCCCCAAGCTAGCCCGCCACCGATGGCCTCGGCCACACAGATGTCGCCGGTCTTGATCTGCCCGCGTTCCTTGCCGACCGACATGGCCAGCGGAATCGAGGCGGCGGAGGTGTTGCCGTGGTCCTGTACTGTGACGACCACCTGATCCATCGCATGCCCGAGCTTTTTGGCGGTGCCTTCGATGATGCGGATATTGGCCTGATGCGGCACGATCCAGTCGATGTCCTGCGTGGTCAGCCCTGCTTTGCCTATTGCGGTCTCTGCGGTGGAGGCGAGTTTCTGCACTGCCTGACGGAAGAGCGCATTGCCCTGCATCCGCAGTTTTCCCGCCGTGCCGGTGGTGGAGACCCCGCCATCGACATAGAGCATGTCTTTGTAATTGCCATCGGAATTGAGATCGACAGACAGGATGCCGCGATCTTCCGGCGTGCCTTTGCCCTCTTGTGCCTCAAGCACCAAGGCGCCCGCGCCATCGCCAAAGAGGACGCATGTGGAACGGTCGGTCCAGTCCATGATGCGCGAGAAGGTCTCCGCCCCGATGACCAGAACCTTCTTCACCTGACCAGAGACGATCTGGGCATTGGCATTGGAGAGCGCATAGATAAAGCCCGCGCAGACGGCCTGCACATCAAAGGCAAAGCCGCAGGTCATGCCCAGTTCTTTCTGGATCATCGTCGCGACTGAGGGGAAGGTAAGATCCGGCGTCGAGGTGGCGACGATCACGGCCTCAATCTCGCTGGCGTCCACACCCGCATCGGCAAGCGCGGCTTTCGCGGCTGCAGTGCCCATCATGGAGGTTGTTTCGCCTTCTTCGGCGAAATGGCGGCGCTCGATCCCCGTGCGCGTTCTGATCCATTCGTCGGATGTGTCGAGAGTTTTTTCGAATTCTGCGTTTTCGACCACGCGTGCGGGGAGGTAGTGACCCACGCCGGTGACGACTGCCCGGATTGTCATGGCTTTGAGCCTTATGTTACTTATGACGTTGGGTCATTTTGCGCCGAGGCGTCGGCGGATGCAACCCGTGCGGCCAAACGTTCGGTGAACCCTGTGGAAGCCAGTTCATAGGCCAGTTTGATGGCGGCGGAGACGCCGGTGGCATCGGCCGAGCCGTGGGATTTGACCACAGTGCCTTTGAGGCCGAGGAACACCCCGCCATTCACGCGCCGAGGATCGATTCGTTTCTGCAAGCGTTTCAACGAGGTCAGCGCCAGAAGGGCGGCGACGCGGGACAGAGGCGTGGCCTTGAAGGCTTCCTTGAGGAAATCACCCACAAGTTTCGCCGTGCCTTCGCCGGTTTTCAGTGCGATATTTCCGGTGAACCCGTCGGTGACGATGACATCGACCTTGTCGCCGGGAATGTCTCCGCCTTCCACAAACCCTTTGAAGTCATATCCACCGATGCCGGAGGCATTGGAAATCAGCTCGTTGGCCTCTTTGAGTTCGGCGCGGCCTTTGTGTTCTTCGGTGCCGACATTCAGCAATCCGATTCGCGGCACATCCAGTCCCAAACCGTTGCGCGCATAGGAGGCGCCCATCATGGCATATTGCAACAGATCACGCGCATCGGCGCGAATATCCGCGCCCACATCCAGCATGACATTGAACCCCTGTGCATTGCGCGAGGGCCAGAGGCAGGCGATGGCGGGGCGGTTGATTCCGTCGAGCTTGCGCAAGCGGATCATCGAGGTCGCCATCAACGCGCCCGTGTTGCCACAGGAGACACAGGCCTGAGCCTCGCCGTTTTTCACCGCATCAATGGCAGAGCGCATAGAGGTGTCCGGCCGGCGCATGGCCTGACTGGGTTTTTCATCCATAGTGACGACCCCGGGCACATCGCGAATCTCGATGCGATCCCGCAGGATACGCCGTTTGCGCACGAGTTTGTTCAACTCGGCGGCAGGGCCGTGCAGGATGAAATGCAGCGCAGGGTTTTTGGATGCAGAACGCGCAATACCGGCGACCACGGTCGCCGGTCCACGGTCGCCGCCCATAGCGTCAACCGAAAGCGTGACTTTAACGCCTGCGCGTGCACCGAGCCGGCCTTTACGTTGTGCCTCGGTCTCCGCAGAAGCGGCAGACATCGGATCAACTGAGGGCGAGGGCTCGGTCATGAGTCAGACGTCGTAAAGCGAAGCTTATGCTGCGTCTTCGTCGAGATCGATCTCGTCGGCTTGTGCGACGACTTCACGATCATCGTAATGGCCGCAAGCACCACAGACGTGGTGGGGGCGTTTCAGCTCGCCACAGTTCGGGCATTCAGCAGGATTGCCTGCAACCAGCGAATCGTGTGCGCGGCGCATGTTCCGCTTGGAGCGGGTAATCTTATTCTGAGGGACAGCCATGTCTCAACCTCGGTATCAAAGGGCAAAAGGTTCGAAAACCCGTGCCGCAGGTGGGCGGGGCCGGGGCCCCAATTTATCTCCGGGCCTCATGCCCGGCAAAACTTTGGCGCTTCATAGGCTTTCGCGGGCAGCGTGTAAACCATGGTTTTGCCATGGCATTCCGTCTGCGCCAGACGCGACAACATTCGTGGAAGCGAGGCCGGGAACATACTCGGATTTCGTTTTCGTGCAAGTCTTTTGTTTTTGCCGTGTTTATCCGGTGTTTTGCGGTGGTTTTCCGGCCTTTCGGGGCGGGTGTGCCCCGCCTGTGCAGGTTAATCGCCGTCTTTTTGCAACTTGTCGCGCAAGGATTTGAGGCTGGCAAAAGGTTTCAAATCCTCGTCGGTCAGCGCCTCCTTGCCAGATTCGGTGAATTGCGTCACCGCAAGCTCGGCGCCTTCGACTCGCGGATAGTCCGGTGCCGCCAGTGCCAGTTCCTCTTCCGCCACGGTGGACAGGAGCAGCGCGACGGGCAGGGGCTCGGCATCATCTGCGGGCATTTCGATTTCTTCTTCCTCGGCATCCTCTTTGAACTGCGCGAGGTAGCTGCGGCTCACATCCGCGTCGATCCGTGTTGTCACGGGCGCGAGCGTGGCCACGCAGGGCTGGACCACCGTGGCCCCCAGTTTGCCCTCAAGACGCCAGTCGCGTTTGCCGATGGGAATCATTTTGCCCTCGAAAGACAGTTTCTTCACGGAAGACAGGCCAAGCGTGGCGGCCATTTCTTCCAGATCCTCGGATGTGGGTACGAGGCGGAACGGATGCGCATGGGCGTCCGAAAGATCACGCAAGCGCAATTCCGCCCCCCAGCTTGTCAAACCGTCATGTCCCATTGTCGATGTCTCCTTGAACGTCGGGCCCTGTTTCTATAAGCGGATAAGAGGCGCAGGCTCACAAGGCAAGAGGGGGCACATGTCCGACCGCATTTTCCCGCAAAAGACCGCAACAGGGGTCTTATCCTGGGTCTCCACTCTGGCGAAAGCCGTTTTGGGGCTGACCCTTATCCTGTCTCTGACGGCCTGCGTGGCGCAGTTCCGCAATCACGGCTATGTGCCGTCCGAGGAGCAGCTGGCGCAAATCTCTGTCGGGGTCGATACAAAAGAGACCATCAAGGACGAGATCGGCACGCCGGGCACAGAAGGTATTCTGGACAGTTCCGCATGGTATTACGTCCGCTCGCAATTCCGCCATCTGGGCGCGTTCGAGCCGAAAGAAGTGGACCGTCAGGTTGTGGCCATCTCCTTTGATGCTCAAGGGCGGGTCAGCAATGTCGAGCGATTCGGACTTGAGCAGGGCCGCGTGGTCGTCCTGTCGCGTCGCGTGACGGATGACGGGGTGAAGGGCATCACCTTCCTCCAGCAGCTCTTTGGCAACCTTGGCAATGTCTCTGCGGAGCAGTTGTTGCAGTAAGCTCTGCATTTTGCGGATTTGGAAAAAAACCGCGCATGGGAAAATCCCCTGCGCGGTTTTCTTTTGAGTATTTGGGCCATCAGAAAGCCGCCCGTGCGGCCTCAGAGTGAGGTGTTGCCTTTAATCTGCGTCTTTGGGCACGAAGCGCAGAGACACGCCGTTGATGCAATAGCGCATGCCGGTGGTCTCGACCGGCCCGTCGGGAAAGACGTGCCCCAGATGCGCGCCACATTGATCGCAATGCACTTCTGTGCGGATCATTCCGTGGGTGGTGTCACGTGTTTCGGCTATGGGGGCGTCGTCTTTGGCCGCGTCGAAGGCGGGCCAGCCGCAATGTGATTCGAATTTGTTTTCCTGTGCAAACAGTTCCGCACCACAACAGGCGCAGGTGAAAACGCCGGGGGTTTTCGGGAAACCGGGATGCGAGAAGGGGCGCTCGGTGCCCGCCAGACGGGTCACCCGATAGGTTTCGGGGTCCAGTTCCTCGCGCCATTGGGCGTCGGTTTTCTCTATTTTGGCCATAGGGTGTCCCTTTTGCTTTCGGTTGACCTCGGTCGCATTGGAGGTGCGACAGGGGATGAGTTTGGCAGGCCCTGACCATACCGAAGTCATGGCCCAAGGTCTTGATCCGCCCTGCTGTGTGTCCGCACATATTCGGTTCGGGCCATGTGCGTGTTGTTTTAGCACAGATAGGCGGCATTCCGTGCAGGGCAAGGCGTCAAGAAACCGTCATAACTTGCAGGCATGAAGGGGCTACCCATATTCTATAGGGACAAGAAAAGGACTCACAGCGATGTTCAAGCTCCTGAAAGGCCGTTACACGGCGCGCTTTGCCGAGACCCGCGCCGATGTCGAGGCGGCACAGCGTTTGCGTTATCTGGCTTTCGTGGCAGGCACGGGCGCGATTGCGCGTGAGGACGGGCTTGAGGCCGATGATTTCGATGCCTTGTGTCGCCATGTGCTGATCGAGGAACGCAAGACGGGGCGGCTGGTCTGCACCTATCGTTTTCTGGACCTCGAAGGCGGGGCGCAAATCTCGCAAAGTTATTCGGCACAGTTCTACGGGCTGGAAGGACTTGCGGATTATGAGGGCCGGATGTTGGAGATGGGGCGTTTCTGCATTCATCCCGAAGTGAAGGATCCGGACATTCTGCGCGTGGCATGGGGGGCGATGACCCGCTATGTCGACGAGCAGGATGTGGCGCTTTTGTTCGGCTGTTCCTCTTTTCATGGCACCGAGTGGAAAGACCATGCCGATGCTCTGGCCATGCTCAAACACCGCCATCTTGGTCCCAAACGGTTCCTGCCGAAGGTCAAAGCCCCCAATGTGTTCAAATATGCTGCGCGATTGCGGCGCAAACCGGATGCACGCCGTGCGATGCTCAAGATGCCGCCGCTGTTGAAGACCTATCTGATGATGGGCGGCTGGGTGTCGGATCATGCGGTGGTGGATCGCGAATTGAACACGATGCATGTGTTCACCGGTGTCGAGATCAAGGCGATCCCGCCTGCGCGCAAGCGGTTGCTGCGGGCGGTGGCAGGTTAAACCTTCGGTCAAGTCACATCCGCGCAACGGGGGGCTGTCGCGCGTCTGTAGGCTGGGACGCCGGACAAGCTGTCTGCCTTTTGCAACAGGGGCGCGAAACGATCCCTGTTTCATCTGTGAGATACTGGAAGCGGCGCGCGGTCTGTGAAAGACTCGCGTCGACCCCAGTTTGGAGCAGAGAATGTTCAGAACCCTGAAAGCGATTTTCAAAAAAGCCGAGCCTTACGAGACACCTTTGCCGGAGGCGGATGCGCAACATGCTATGGGGGCGCTTCTGGTGCGGGCCGCGAAGGCCGACCACAAGATTCTGTTCGAGGAGTTGCAAGTGATCGACTCCATTCTCGCGCGCCGCTTCGGGTTGAACCCTGTCGAGGCGTCGAAAATGCGCGCGGCTTGCGAAAAACTCGAAAAAGAAATGCCCGAGACGCAGGAAATGACTGAGATCGTGCGTAATGCCATCAGCATGGAAGAACGCGAACGCACGCTGAAGGCGCTTTGGCAGGTGGTTTATGCTGATGGTGTGAATCACGAACAGGAAGATGTGCTTTTGCATCATATCGAAAAGCTTCTGGGCATTTCGAAAGATCGGGCAAAGGCGCTCCAGTCCGAGGTTCGTGACGGCTGAGTTTGCCGGTGCTTGACCTTTGCCACAGTGGCCTGTAGCGGGTCTTTATGGCACGCGCACCCGTATTACAGCTCTCCGATATTTCCCTCACCTTTGGTGGAGACCCCGTTTTCGACGGGCTCAACCTTGTTGTTCAGGAGGGCGACCGTGTCGCTCTTGTGGGCCGCAACGGGTCGGGCAAATCCACACTTATGAAGGTCATGGCCGGTCTTGTGGAGGCGGATCGCGGCAGCCGCGTTCTGGGGCCGGGGATCACAGTCGGCTATATGGAGCAGGACCCCGATCTGTCCGGCTTTGCCTCCTTGGGAGATTTCGCCGCGTCCACTTTGGATCCGAGCGAGACCTATAAGGTGGATATGGTGGCCGAGGGCCTCAAATTCGATCCGGAAACGCCGGTGGAGACCGCTTCGGGTGGCGAGCGTCGTCGTGCGGCGTTGGCGAAACTTCTGGCCGAGGCGCCGGGGTTGATGCTTTTGGACGAGCCGACTAACCACTTGGACATTGAAGCGATTGCGTGGCTCGAAGAAGAGCTGCGCACCACGAAAACCGCCTATGTGCTGATTTCCCACGACAGGGCCTTTCTCAACCACCTGACTCGCGCAACCCTCTGGATTGATCGCGGTGCGGTGCGGAGGCAGGAAGAGGGCTTCGCTGCGTTTGAGGCGTGGCGCGACAAGATCTGGGAAGACGAGGACATGCAGCGCCACAAGCTGGATCGCAAGATCAAGGCAGAGGCGCGTTGGGCGGTCGAGGGAATCTCTGCACGGCGCAAACGCAACATGGGGCGCGTTCGTGCCCTGCAAGACCTGCGCTCCGAACGCGCCAGTCAGATCCGGCGTCAGGGCACGGCGGCAATGGAACTGGATGTTGCGGAGAAATCCGGCAAGCGGGTGGTCGAGGCCGAACATATTTCCAAGACATTTGGCGACAGGGTCATCGTGCGTGATCTGTCCATCAAGGTGGCACGCGGCGACCGGATTGCCTTTGTCGGTCCCAATGGGGCGGGCAAAACCACGGTGTTGAAAATGCTCACAGGCGAGATGGAACCCGACACGGGCACCGTCAAACTGGGCACGAAACTGGATATGGCGGTCTTTGACCAGACCCGTTCCAACCTGCGCGATGATCTGACCTTGTGGGAGGCGCTGATCTCCGACAAGGACATGCGTGTGTCGGGCAAGGCCGATCAGGTCATGGTGCGTGGCACGCCGAAGCATGTGGTTGGTTATCTTAAAGAATTCCTCTTCACCGATGCACAGGCCCGCGCGCCGGTCTCCTCGCTTTCGGGCGGTGAGAAAGCGCGGCTTTTGCTGGCGAAGCTGATGGCGAAACCGTCGAATCTTCTGGTGCTCGACGAGCCGACCAACGATCTCGACATCGAAACACTGGACCTGTTGCAGGAAATTCTGACGGACTTCGAGGGCACGGTTCTTCTGGTCTCGCACGATCGTGATTTTATCGACCGTGTGGCGACGCAGACCGTTGCGATGGAGGGCGATGGTGAGGCTGTGGTCTATGCGGGCGGCTGGTCGGACTACCTGACGCAGCGGGGCGAGCGTGCCAAGGCGCAGGCGGAGAAAACCGGCCAGAAACCGGCGCAGAAGTCCGGCAAGCCCGGGGCCAAGCCGCAGGCGGAAAAGGCAAAAACCGGCCTGTCATTCACGGAAAAACACCGGCTTGAAGCCCTGCCGGCCGAGATCGCGCGGCTGGAGGCGGAGATCGCCAAACTGGCCGATCTTCTGGCCGATCCGGAGTTGTTCACACGCGAGCCTGTGAAGTTCCAGAAAGCCACAGAAATGTTGACAGAGCGTCAGGCCGCACTCGATGCGGCGGAGGAAGAATGGCTTACGCTCGAGGAGAAAAATTCCGGCGCTTGAGGGCGCCGTTTTTTTGCCTTGCGACTGTGTGAGCCAATTTCTGCCAACTGACTCCGGAGGGTCGGCAGGATTTGACCGATTTAGGAAACCTCACGGTTCCCTCACAGGAGCGTGACCGCTGACCCTCTGTTTTTTCGGAACAAATTCTCTATCTGCCTTGTTGAGATGTCGATGATGGCATCACCTCAAGAACGAGGCATACAAGGAGAAAATGATGAAACGTTTCGCAACCCCCGCGCTGGTACTTGGCGCATTCGCCCTGACCGCTCCTGCATTCGCTGGCGGCTATTCCGAACCGGTTGTCGAGCAGCCTGCAATCGCGCCTGCGCCTGTGGCGATCATGGCCGATACAGATTGGACGGGTGGTTACGCCGGTGCGACTCTCGGCTACGGCTGGGGCGATGATGCGCTCGATGACGCTGACGACATGACCTACGGTGTGTTCGGCGGCTACAACTACGACTTCGGCCAATTCGTCCTCGGTGGCGAACTTGAATACCTCGGCTCCGATATCGAAACCGGTGATTCCGAGCTTGAAGACATGACCCGCCTCAAACTGCGTGCCGGTTATGACGCAGGTCCGGCTCTGATCTACGGTGTTGTCGGTGCGGCCTATGCCAATGCAGACATCAATGGCGTGTCCTATGACGATACCGGTTACACCTATGGTCTCGGCGTGGACTATGCCGTGACGGATAGCGTCAATGTCGGTGCCGAACTGCTGCAAAACGAATTCGACGGTTTTGACGACAGCGGTTCCGATCTTTCGGCCACGACTTTGGGCGCCCGCGTGTCGTTCAAATTCTGATCTGACACACGTCTGACTTCCGTCGGACATTTGTCTGGCACGGACAGGGCAACCTGTCCGGCCGTCTCCCCAGAGGACGATTTGCAGCAGCGAGCGTCCTCAGCCCTCCGCTTTCCCGAGCGGAGGGTTTTTTCGCATCTGCAGCGCGCATCCGATTGCCAAGCCGGAGGCAATGGCTACAGTGTGGTCCGACACATGTGCATGATGAGAGCAGAAAGGCCGCAGATGGCGCTTGAGGACGCAAAGACCCAGATTGATCTGGCCTTCACCGGAACGGGGCGGGGGCTGGCCTTCGAGAATGCCTTTGGTGGTGCGCTGTCAGCCTTCCGGCGGCGCTATAGCAAGGATCTGGCGGGGGTCGATCTGGCGATCACGGGTGTGCCCTTCGATCAGGCGGTGACCAACCGTCCGGGCACGCGTCTTGGCCCGCGCGCCATTCGCGAGGCCTCCGCGCTACAGGCCTTTGATGCGCCCTATGGCTGGGGCTATTCGCCGTTCGATTTGTTCAACGTGGTGGATTACGGCGATCTGGCTTTTGACTATGCGATGGTGTCGGAATTTCCCGACCGCCTTACCGACCACATCCGTACGATTCTGGCCGCAGGGGCGGGCAGTCTGGTGATGGGCGGGGATCACTATATCAGCTATCCGATTCTGAAAGCCCATGCGGAGAAATTCGGCCCGTTGAGCCTGATCCATTTCGATGCCCATTCGGACACATGGCAGGACGACGATCTCGCGCGGGTCGATCACGGGACGATGTTCTACAAGGCGGTGAAGACCGGCCTGATTGATCCGAAAACCTCTGTCCAGATCGGCATTCGCACCGACAATCCCGACACGATGGGCGTCAATATCATCGACGCGCGCACCGTGCACGAACGCGGCACAGCGTGGGTCGCCGCCGAGGTCAAGAAAATCGTAGGCACGCGGAATTGCTACCTGACCTTTGATATCGACTGTCTTGATCCGGCCTTTGCCCCCGGCACAGGCACGCCGGTCTGGGGCGGTTTGGCAAGTTGGCAGGCCGCCGCGATCCTGCGCGATCTGGCGGGGGTGCGGCTGACCGGCGGCGATGTGGTGGAGGTCTCACCGCCTTTTGACACCACCGGCGCCACAGCCATCGCAGGGGCGCATGTGCTGATGGAATTGATTTGCCTGTATGGCTGGACCCGCAGAGAGGATTTATGAAAATGGTTTTCTGGGGGGCATTGATTGTTTTCGTGGCGCTGCAAGCCATCGTCCGGCTGACGCCGAGTGATCCTGCACGCTGGCATGTGGACCCGTTCGCCGCCGCTGACCCTGCGCCGGGCGGCGTGAAACGTCTCGTGACCGCGCCGCTGCAACCGGAGGAGGCGCTTGCGCGTCTTTCTGCTGTGGCACAGACCGAGCCACGCACGCGCCATGTGGCCGGATCGGTCGAGGAAGGGCGTCTGACCTACCGCACGCGCTCGTTTTTCTGGGGGTTTCCCGATTACACAACATTGGCCGCCCGCCCGCATGAAGGCGGCGCGGAACTTGTGATTCTGGGCCGTTTGCGCTTTGGCAAAGCCGATTTCGGCGTGAATGCCCGCCGCGCAGAGGCGTGGATCGAGGCGGCAGGGTTTTGAGAGGCCACGCGATGATGCTTGACGCGCAGGCGGATCACAGGCAACAGATCACCCCATGATACCCGAAGACCGTCTACACCAGATCCTCCAGCGTTTTGAATTCCTTGAGGCCTCCATGTCGCAAGGCTCGGGCGATATTGTCGCCCTTGGCCGCGAATATGCCGAGTTGCGCCCCGTGGTCGAACAGATCCGCAGCTACCAAAGCCTCAGAGAGCAGATTGCCGAGGCCGAAGAAATGCTCGCCGATCCGGAGATGAAATCGCTGGCCGAAGAGGAACTCCCCGCCCTCAAAGCGGCGATTCCCGAAGCCGAAGAGGCGCTCCAGATCGCGCTTCTGCCCAAAGACGCCGCCGATACAGGTTCGGCCATCATCGAGATTCGCCCCGGCACAGGCGGCGATGAGGCGGGGCTGTTCGCCGGTGATCTTTTGCGCATGTATCAGCGCTATGCCGAGGCGAAGGGCTGGAAGTTCGAGATCATCGAATTGAGCGAGGGCGAGTTGGGCGGCATCAAGGAAGTGATCGCCAATATCAAGGGCGAGGGCGTCTTTGCCCGCATGAAATTCGAGAGCGGCGTGCATCGGGTGCAGCGCGTGCCGGAGACCGAAAGCGGCGGGCGGATTCACACCTCTGCGGCCACGGTCGCGGTGCTGCCCGAAGCGCAGGACGTAGATATCGAGATCAACCCCAACGACATCCGGATCGATACGATGCGCTCCTCCGGTGCGGGTGGCCAGCACGTCAACACCACAGATTCGGCGGTCAGGATCACCCATATCCCGTCGGGGATTGTCGTGACCTCCTCGGAGAAATCGCAACACCGCAACCGTGAGATTGCGATGAATGTCCTCAAGGCGCGGCTCTATGATGCGGAGCGCCAAAAGCTTCATGATGCGCGGTCCGCAGACCGGAAGTCGCAAGTCGGCTCGGGGGATCGGTCCGAGCGCATCCGCACCTATAATTTCCCGCAAGGTCGCATGACCGATCACCGTATCAACCTGACGCTCTACAAGCTCGATCAGGTGATGCAGGGTGATCTCGACGAGGTGATCGACGCGCTGATTTCCGATCATCAGGCGGGGCTTCTCGCGGAGATGGAAGCGTGAGCGTCCAGACGGCTCTGATTGCAGGCACCAAACGGTTGAATGCGGCGGGGATTGAGGGCGCACCCCGCGACGCGCGGCTGTTGATGGCGCATGTGTTGGGGATTGCGCCTGGACGGCTGACCTTGGTTCTGCCGGATACCATCACGGTTGATCAGGCGCAGGGGTTCGAGCAGGCGATTGAGCGGCGTGCAAAGCGCGAACCGGTTTCGCATATTCTGGGCTACCGCGAGTTCTACGGGCGGCGGTTCTCCGTGAGCGCAGACGTGCTTGACCCGCGTCCGGAAACCGAGGTTCTGATTGCAGAGGCGCTGTCGAAACCTTTTTCTTCTGTGTTAGACCTTGGTGTAGGGTCGGGCGCTATCCTTTTGACTTTGCTTGCGGAACAGGTTCTGGCCAAAGGGCTGGGCACGGATGTGTCCGAGGCGGCTTTGGCGGTGGCGCGGGGCAATGCCGATGCTTTGGGCCTGTCGTCTCGTGCGCGGTTTCAACAGGCCGATTGGTGGGGCGATGTCGAAGGGCAGTTCGATCTTATCACCTCCAACCCGCCATATATCGCGGCAGAGGAATTGGCGGCTTTGTCTCCGGAGCTTGCCCATGAGCCGCGCGTGGCGTTGACCGACGAGGCGGACGGGCTGAGTTGTTACCGGATCATCGCGGCGCAGGTGCGGGCATTTCTGGCGCCGCGCGGGCGGGTGCTGGTGGAGATCGGCCCGACGCAGGGGGCCGCAGTCTCGGCACTGTTTCTGGAGCATGGGTTGAAAGCGGTGCGTGTCCTGTCCGACTTTGACGGGCGCGATCGTGTGGTCTGTGCGCAGGCGCCGAACCCGCATCCGCGCAATTCCGGCAAATAGCGGTTTTCTTTTCACTTTTCTCTGAGGCTCTGCTCTCGTGGGAATTGAAATGTGCTTATGGAAAGCAAATGGTAACCTTTCTGTTCAAGAGTTCCGTAAATCGGTGATTTGGCCGGTTTTTCGCGGAAAAAGCCGCATTTCGGCGCATGGGATGTGCAAAAAACGCTTGTAATGCCCGTTCTGGCATGGTTATTGGAGACAGCGTAAGGCGGAGCTTCTCCCCGACGCTGTTACCCTGCACAGCTTTGACGTTGCGGCTCCCGATACTGGGAGCGCATGGGACAGACAAGCCAATTCAAGGATAAGCCGGTCCATAGAACCCGGCAGACACAGGCTCGACTTTACCGAGACATAGGCTCGAAAGAACAACATATGAGATCTTCCAAAAACCGTTCGCGGTCCAAGAACAACCGCAACCGTTCTGTTGGCAATATCGTCAACCGTGTCTTTGATAGCTCCGGTCCGGAGGGCAAGGTGCGCGGCACGCCGCAGCAGATCATCGAGAAATACAACCAGCTTGCCCGTGACGCACAGCTTTCGAACGACCGTGTGGCCGCCGAGAACTTCCAGCAGCACGCGGAACATTACCTGCGTCTTCTGGGGCAAGCCCAGAAAGAACAGGAAGCGCAACGCGAACAGCAAGAGCGCGAACAACAGGAGCGCCGCGAGCGTCAGGAGGCCGAACGCGCCGAGCGCGAGCGCCAACATCGCAAACGCGAGGAACAGCAGCAACAACCCGCACAGCCGGTTGCCGGAGAGGGCGAACAGCCTGATCTGTTGTTCTCCGAGACCAAAGCCGAGGCCAGCGATGCCGGTCTCGTAGAGACGCCGGAAGAAGCGCCCAAAGAGGCGCCGAAGCCGAAAAAGCCGCGTGCACCGCGCAAGCCGCGTAAAACCAAGGCGGAGCGCGAAGCCGAAGCTGCGGCCAAGGCCGAGAGCGCACCAGCGGAGTCTGAGCCGAAATCTGCACCGAAAGCCGCGCCGGAAACGGCACCGGACGTGGTCGAGTAAGACCGCGTTACGGATGTTCGGGCGCAAATCTGTGCTTTGAGCTTTTGAATATTGAAAAACCCCCGTCCGATGTGGCGGGGGTTTTCTATTGCAGGGTGTAGACAGGTTTTGCGGCTGGTGCCAAGCCGACCGGTCGCACCGCGGTGCGCGATGGCCTAGCCCTTGGCAACCTCTCGGGCCAAGGCACACCATCCCTCAATCGGCACTTGTTCGGCCCGATCCGTCGGCTTGATCCCTGCAGCGACCAGACGGTCTTCGATATCCGTTGCGGCCCCTTTGAGCGAGGCGCGGAGCATCTTGCGGCGCTGGTTAAAACCGGTGGCAACGATGCGTTCGAGCACCTTCGGGTCGGCCTCGAAACGCGGGGCGGTAAGAGCCTCGAAATGCACCACGGCAGAATGGACTTTCGGCGGTGGGCTGAAGGCTTCCGGCGGCAGTTCCATGACGATGCGGGCGTTGGTGCGCCACTGGCTGAGAATCGCGAGACGACCGTATTTCTTGGAGCCGGGCTGGGCCACGATCCGCTCGGCCACTTCGCGCTGGAACATCAGCGTGAGCGAGGCCCAGTAGGGCGGCCATTCGGGCGGGGTCAGCCAGCGCACCAGTAGCTCCGTGCCGACGTTATAGGGCAGGTTGGCCACCACGCGCACCGGCGGGGTGAGGGTTTCGAGCGGGTCGATCTCCAGCGCATCGGCGTTGAGGATGTCGAGCCGCTCCGGATAGATCGCCTGAATGTCCGCCAAAGCCGCCATCGCGCGGCTGTCTTTTTCCACGGCCAGCACCTTGCGCGCGCCTTCGGCCAGAAGACCACGGGTCAGACCACCGGGGCCGGGGCCGACTTCGAGCACGTCGCATTTGCTGAGGTCTCCGGCCTGACGGGCGATTCTGGAGGTCAGGTTGAGATCGAGCAGGAAGTTCTGTCCAAGGGACTTCTTGGCCACAAGCCCGTGGGCCTCGATCACCGCACGCAGCGGCGGCAAACCATCGACGGTGCTCATCAGGTGTCTCCCTTTGCGGCCATCTCTGCGGCCATGTTCAGCGCCGCAATCAGGCTGGTCGGATCGGCCAGCCCCTTGCCCGCAATGTCAAAGGCGGTGCCGTGATCCGGCGAGGTGCGGATAAACGGCAGGCCGAGGGTGACATTGACGCCGCCAGAAAAATCAATGGTCTTGATCGGGATCAGCGCCTGATCGTGATAGGCACAAAGCGCCACATCATAGCCCGCACGCGCCTTGGCGTGGAACATGGTGTCCGGCGGCATCGGGCCTTTGAGATCAAAGCCTTCCGCGCCGAGGCGTTCGATCAGCGGGATCATCCAGTCGAGTTCCTCGTGGCCCATCGCCCCGCCTTCGCCCGCGTGCGGGTTCAGCCCCGCAATGGCGATGCGCGGACGCTTGATCCCCCAGAAGCGTTTCAAATCCGTGGCGGTGATGCGGATGGTCTCTTCAAGAAGTGCTGGGGTGAAGGCCGCGGGCACATCCCTGAGCGCGATGTGGATGGTCACCGGCACCACGCGCAATTCGGGGCAGGCCAGCATCATCACCACACGTTCAACGCCGCCCAGATGGGCGAGAAACTCGGTATGTCCCGGATAGGCGAAATTCGCGCCGTCTTTCAGGACTTTCTTGTGGATGGGCGCGGTGCAGATGGCGGAGGCTTCGCCGGATTGCACCAGAGCGACCGCGCGGGCGATCACGTCGATGACGCCGCGGGCATTGGCCAGATCGGGCTGGCCTGCGGTTGCGGGGGCGGCAAAGTCATGACGCAGCACGGGCAGGGTGCCGGAGGCCACATGATGCGCCTCATCGGGGGTAGAGATTTCCGCAAAACGGCTGCCTTCGGGCAGGTGACGCGGGTCTCCGATCCAGAAGAACGGCAGGTCACCATCGAGTGCCTGAGCGGCCGCGACCGCCAGTTCCGGTCCAACGCCCGCAGGTTCTCCGCAACTCAGCGCAATCGGCGCGTGTCGGCGCCCGCTCATGGGATCACGATGGTGGCGTCGGCCTTGAGTTCCGCAAGGTAGCTGTCCGCCAGAGCGCCGATGCGTTGGGATTGCAACTGGTTGCGAATCTGTTCCCGGTCGACATTGCCGGTGTTCTCATAGGTACGACCACACATCATCAGGAAGACCAGAGTTTCGCCATTGGCGCGGGTGAGGGCGGTGGAGACCTCTCCGGGGTCAAGTTTGGCCAGTTCGACGGCCACATCCGTGGGGATGTCTCCGGCAGGCAGGGTGTCGATTTGTAGCACCTCTTCCGGCTCGCCCTTGGCAATGCCGTAAAGGTCGTCACAGCTGTCGACGCTGGCTTTGACCTCTGCGGCGCGTTTGAGCGCGGCTTCGGAGCGTCCGCCCGCGATGTAATAGGCGGCGTAGGTGATGGCGTCGGCCTTGGGCGTGGGGCGGGTGGTTTCCGCCACGGAGCGCAGTTGGAACAGGCCGATGGCGTTTTGTGTGGACAGGGGCGCTGTGATCTCGCCGGGTTTCAGGCCGGCCACGGTGTTGCGCAGGGCAGGCGGCAGATCACCGATGGCGACCCAGTCCATCCGTCCGGCTTTTTCCCGCGAAGGGGCCACGGAATATTCGCTGGCGGCGGCGGCAAAGGCGGAGATCGACGGGCGTGCGGCGATCTGTTTGGCGAGGGCTTCGGATTTGGCCCTCTCTTCCGGTGTGCGCGCAGGCAGGAAGAGTTCGGACAGCAGCACGCGCAGACCGCCGGAGGGGCCGTTGTTCTGCATGGCGCGGTCAACTTCGAGATCGGAAATCTGGGCCTTGTTGGCGAAGAGACCACGGGCGATTTCGCGCCACAACAGGCCGGTTGCGACAAAGTCGCGGACGGTTTGTGCGCTGACGCCTTCGCGGGCCATGAGCGAGAGGAACTGTTCGGGTTTCAGCCCGCCACGTCCGGCAAATTCCTGAATACCTGCGGCGACCTGTTCGTCGGTGAGCGACAGGCCGAAACGGTCCGCCATCTCTTTCTTGAGCCGTTCTTCGATCAGGGCATCCAGTGCGGCCTGACGGGTTGGGGTCGCGCCCAGCACGGTCATCAACTGGATGCGCTGGTTCAACTCGAATCCGGTGACCACGTTGTCATTGACATAGGCAACAGGGGCAAAGAGGTTTTGCGCGGCGGCGCGATCCGGCACGCCTGTCCCGACAAGCACGGCACAGAGGAGCCCGAGGCTCGCTTTCTTCAATCCGGCGATCAGATCAGCCCTGAATTTGCGTGTCATGCCAACTCCCATATTCCACATGCGCCCCAAAAAGCGCGTTACTCGATGTCTTTCTAAGGGGTTTCACAACGCGGGCCAAGTGGATTGCAAAGCCTGATTGCGCACGCGGGGTAAAACTTTGCGGAAGTTCCTCTCAAAAGGCGCATGTGCTGGCCTTGGTCTGTTCTGTTGCAAAGGCCCCGAAGCCCACAGAGAAGGTCACGCGCGTGGTCGGGTCGAGGTCATCCGTGTCCCAGTAGCGGCGTGTCAGGCCGATCTGGACGCGGGTGCATTCGTTTTGAAACTTGATCCCGAGTTTGGCGCGGGTGACTTCGTCATTTTCGAAATCATGCCGGTATTCGCCGGTCAGCGTCCAGTTGTCGGCGAGGATCACTTCCCCGTCGAGGGCGAATTCGTTGATCGGCTCGTCGCGGTCCTCCACGGCATCGGCGATCACATAGCTGTAGGTCGTGCCGATGCTGTAGGTGTCGCGCAGATAGTCCAGACGGGTGTCCCATTTGGTCATTTCCGCGTCATTGCCCACCAGCAGCCGGTTATAAAGTGAGAGGCGGTCGTTGAAGGCCATGCGCGCCGCAAGAAGCCAGTCGGATTGGGTGGTCGAGAGGCCGGAAGAGGTGGAATAGCCGTCAGTGTCTTCGAGATAGAGCACACGCCCCAGCGTCACCGCATAGTCGATCTGCGGCCCGTAATGCGAGAATCGCAGACCGGCGGCGGAGGTCAGGCCGGTTTCGCGCCGGTCGGCACCGGGAAAACGTGCGAGTGTCAGCAGGTTGCCCTCGTCGAACTCGATGAACAGCGAATCCGTGTCAGGCACAGAACCGCCGACACTGTCCGACCAGCCGACTTGTAGAATCGGTTCAAGGATTTCCGAGGCACCGGAGGCGGTGCTGCGGGTAAGCGGCCAGCTCAGCTTGGTCTCGGCGCTGGCGGTGCCGCGCAGGACCGTGCTGTCGTAATCAGAGTTCTGCCGGATGAAATAGGCATCGGCATAGACGGAGGCCTCGTTGTCGAGCCGCAGGCCGCTGTTGAAAATCTTGCTGCCGCTCCAAGTGCTTTCCGCGCCAAGACGCAACACATCCGCCCCGTCCACATCTTCGTTCGATTCGCGGTAATAGCTTGATGCGGTGAAACCGTAGCTCAACCGTCCGGGCAGGCTCCACGGCTGGACATAGCGTTCATAGAGAAATTCCCCGAGCACGGTGGGGTTTTCGTTGTCGGTATCGTCGCCCAGATAGCGGCTGTAGGTGATCTCCCCGTCGATCGCCTCGCCGGTGCGGTAGCGTGACAGGTTGACGGTCGATTTGAGGTAATTGCTGTCGGAAATATCGTATTCTGAGAGGTAGCTCGTGTCCGAAACCGCAGCGAGGTCGATGTCGAGCGCATAGCCGTTGCGGAGGGTCCAGTCGCCTTCGATTTCGGCATAGGCCCGCAGACCGTCGGTTGTGTCATCGTCACTGACCGCGCCGTTGATCTCGATGTCGCCATTGGTGAATGCCTGACGGTAGCGCAGGTTCAGCGTCGTTGTGTTGGTCGCCAGATAGGGCGAGACGGTGATGTCGCGATGATCGCCTATGGTGATGAAATAGGGAATCTCGATCCCTGTGCCCAGCGTTGAGTCGGTGCGCACCTCGGGGACGAGAAAGCCGTTGACGCGTTCGAGCGTCGGGTCCGGCACGCGCAGATGCGGCAGCCAGAGCACCGGCACATCCATGATCCGCACATGGGCATTGGTGAAATAGAGCTGGCGGGCCTCGCTGTCATGCACGATTTCCTGCGCACGGATTTCCCACATGGGCACAGGCCGGTCGGCGCAGACTTCACAGGTCGAGGCTACGGATTTCTGCATCCGCAGGTAACGCCCGTCGATCACATCAAGACGCGCTGCGGCCAGTTGCATCTGTTGGTCGATGACCATGCGCGCGGAGGTCAGGATGCCGTTTTGCAACTCTGTGTCGAGCTCTGCGGCGGAGGCCAGCACCACCGTGTCCGTGCCGCTTTCCGTCAGGCGGATCGGCCCTTCGATGCTGAGCGCACCTGTCGTCTGGTTGTAAGAAATGCGGCTGGCGGTGAGGCGGGTGCCATCATAGAGCACTTCGACATCGCCAGTGGCGACGAGCATCTCCCCGTCGAAACTCACGCCATTGGCCAGCAGCGCGGTGGGCAGGCTGGCGTCCTGTTGGCTGTCCTGTGCGTGAAGCAGGTCAGGCAGGGCAATGGTCGTGATCGCAAGACCTGCCGTCACGGTGAGATGAACGGTGAGATGACAGGCAAACCGCTTGGCGCCGCCTGTGAGGCGGGCAATCCGGGGGCGGGGCGTGGTCATAGACGGGGCAGCAGCTCTCATGTCCTATCCATCTTCCAGATGCAGCAAAAGTGCAAGTGTGGCGAGGATCACCGCCAGCGGTGGCCCCCATGCGGCCAGCGTGATCGGCAGCAATCCGTTCTGTCCCATGACAATGGCAAAAGAGCGCAGGAAATAGAACCCGAAGGCCAGAATGATGGCTGTGACCACGAGGGTCGAGGTCCGGCCCAGCCGCGTGTGGCGCATGGTGAAACCGGCGGCGATCAGCATCATCGCGACAAAGGCAAAGGGCAGGGCCAGTTCGCTTTGCAGCCACATCTTGTAGCTGCGTGCGGAAAATCCGGCGTCTTCCAGTTTCCTGATATAGGCCGACATATCCCAGATCGACACAGCCTCCGCCGAGCCGAACCGGTCGCGGATTTCCTCAAGGCTGAGGCTGGTGGGAAGGGTCAGCCGCGCATGGCTCGTGGCGGCGGCTTCCGGATTGGCTGCCCCTTGCAGCGGCCAGCGTTTCGCTTCCGTGAGCACCCATTGACCGTCTTCGATCCGCGCGTCGCGGGCTTCGATGCGGAACATCGGCAGGCCCTCGGTGGTAAAGCCCAGAAAGCTGACGTCATAAAGAATGGAGCCGTCGAGGTTGGACCGTGTGGCACGGATGACCATCTGGCCGCTTCCTGTGCCTTCACGCAGCCAGAGCCCTTCGTCGGAGACGGAGAACACCTGACGCTCGCCCTGAAGATACAGGGTTTCGCGCGGTTCATAGGCCCGTTCGGTCGCGGCGGTGAAGGGGTTGAGCACGGCCACGCTGAACAGGCCGAAGATAAAGGCGACAATGGCAATCGGCACAAGAGAGCGCATCGCCCCGCGCCCCGAGGCCCGCGCCACCACCAGTTCCGAGGAACGCGCCAGCCCGAGAAACAGCGTGAGCGTGGCGATCATCACCACGATGGGCAGGATCTCGTAAAGGGTTGTCGGCACGCGCAGCAGCGCCATGCCGAGAATGGCGGTGCCGCTGATGTCGACGCCGGAAAAATTGCGGATTTGATCGAGGCTCTCGACCATGGCGATCAGGCCGGCAAAAACTCCCAGCACCATGAGCAGGGCGCGGATATAGCGGCGGGCGAAATAGAGATCGAGCCTCATGATTTCGCCTCCGTTCCATGTTTTGCACGCCGCCGCGAGCGCCTTGCGGGGCGGGCGGTTTTCCACATCAGTGCCAAGGCCATGAGAACAGCAACCAGTGAAGCGACATAGCGCAGCGGCCAGAATGATGGATCATCGTCGATCATGCCTTCGAAAGTATTGTCGAGCGATTTGATGATGACCAGAAGCACGATGGCCAGAAGAATCTGTCGCCACAGGCCAAAGCGCGAAAACCCGCCAATCAGCAGCGCGGCAAAGCCGATGAGACAGATGGCGAATCCTTGCACCGCCTTGTTCATGCGTTGGGTGACTTCGGCCAGAACCTGCAAACGGCTTGAACGCAATTCTTCCAGAAGCGCAGGGCTGGCACTCAAGAGACCGAAACTGTCTGTCGATTTGAGGCTGCGCCGTTGCGCTTGTGTCGTGCCGAACAGACCTTGCAGACTATAGGCGAAACTGTCGAACCGTGTGACGGAGAGCCGCTGGTCTTCGAGGTCATAGACTTGTGTCATACCGTCGAACATCAAAAGCATCGGTCCGTCCTCGTCTTTGACGATCAAGGCCTGACTGGCGATAAAGCTCTGGCGTTCGCCCTCGGTGCGGCTGTTCGAGAGATAGACATCTTCAAGTTCGCCGGCTGCGGAGATTTCACGGACATAGAAGGTGATGCCTTTGACCGGATGCACGAATGTGCCCTCGGTCAGAAGACGTGAGGTGATGTCGCCGGCAATCTCGGCGCGGCGCAGGTCCAGTTCGCGTTGCGACAAAGGCACAAGCACATGGGACAACACCGCAACCATCAATGCCACGATGACGCCGAAATAAAGCACCGGACGGGCCAGACGATAGGGCGAATAGCCTGCTGCCTGCACCACGACCAGTTCGGATTCGGAAGACAGACGATTGGTCACATAGACGGTGGCCGCAAAGGCGGCGATGGGCAGCAGATTCACCAGAATGGTCGGCAGGGACAAAAGCGTGAGCTGGAGAAAGGTCGAGGCCGATTGCCCGTCTCCCATCAGCCAATCCAGCAGGCTCACCGCCTTGTTGACCCAGAAGACCAGTGCCAGAACGAGCGAGAAAAACCCGAACAGCATCAGCAATTGCTGAAGCATGTATTTGTCGAATCTTCCCAAACCCGTTGTCCCGTACCCGTCCTGACCGTTGCGCGCGACCATATCGTTCCCTGCGGCGGGGAGAAAGGTCCAATCTCACTCTGGTCAGCCCCTCGTTTGACCGCTACCTATAGCGGGACATCAATTTACACAGGATTTGATATGACCGCGCTTGTTCAGCTCTCCGTTACCGCCCTCGATCTCGACGCCATTGCCGCCCGTTCCGGTCGCGTGGTTGTTCTCGTCAGCCCCGATGGCAAACTCGGACAGGCGGCGCGGCGGATCAACCGTCTGACCAAAGGCGCACTGGCGCGTTTTCTCGAAAGCGCGGCCTTCGAGACGCTCAAAGAGGGTGAGGCGAAAGATCTGGCCTATCCGACCGGTATGGAAGCGCAGGCCGTGCAGGTGGTCAAACTGGCCAATCAGGCCTCCAGTGACCTGTGCCGCAAGGCTGGTGCGGCCATCGGTGGCGCGCTTGGCAAGGAGGGCGCTCTGGTGCTCCCCGGCAGCGTGAAACGGGTCGAGGAACTGGCCTTGGGGCTGGCGCTCAAACATTACAAATTCACCGATCACAAAACCGGCGACGAAAAATCCGCCGCACCGGAGGTCACGTTTGCGGTGAGTAAACCGGAAACGGTTGATTTCTCTACAGTGACCGCACTGGCTGAAGGGGTGTTCTTCACCCGTGATCTGGTATCGGAACCGTCGAATGTGCTGACCACCACGGAATTTGCCAATCGGCTTGTGGAGCTTGAAAGCCTCGGGCTCAAGGTCGAGGTGTTTGAAGAGGACCGTCTCGAAGAGCTGGGGATGAACCTCTTGCTTTCTGTGGGCCAAGGCTCTGTGACGCCCACGAAAATGGTGGTGATGCAGTGGACCGGCGGTGGGGACAAAGCCCCGCTGGCGCTGGTTGGCAAGGGCGTGGTCTTTGACACGGGCGGCATTTCGCTCAAACCCGCAGGCGGCATGGAAGACATGACCATGGACATGGGCGGCGCGGGCACGGTGTCAGGCGTGATGAAATCGCTCGCCCTGCGCAAGGCGCCGGTGAATGTTGTGGGGCTTGTGGGCCTCGTGGAAAACATGCCCGATGGCAAGGCCACACGTCCCGGCGATGTGGTGACCTCCATGAAGGGCGACACTGTCGAGATCATCAATACCGATGCCGAAGGGCGTCTGGTTCTGGCCGATGTGCTCTGGTATGCGCAGGAAACATACGCCCCGACCGCAATGATCGACCTCGCCACGCTCACAGGCGCCTGTCTGGTTGCGCTCGGCAACGAGAACGCCGGTGTATTCTCCAACGATGATGCTTTCTGCAACGGGTTCCTGAAAGCCGCCGAAGCCGAGGGCGAGGGCGCGTGGCGCCTGCCGTTGGGACAGGGCTATGACGACCTCATCAAATCCGATGTGGCGGATATGAAAAATGTCGGCCCGCGTTGGGGCGGTGCGATCACGGCGGCGCAATTCCTGAAGCGTTTCGTCAAGGATGAAACGCCGTGGATGCATCTTGACATTGCAGGTGTGGCCTCGGTCAAATCGCCCACCACATTGGCCCCGAAGGGGGCAACCGGCTGGGGCGTTCTGGCGCTCAACCGGATGATCGACGAGATGAACAAGGAAGGCTAACCCCTTATGGGTGCTGTCTATTTCTATCACCTGACCCGCGCGCCTCTGGTGGAGACGCTGGGCACGCTGGCGGAGAAATCCCTCTCTGCCGGCTGGCGCGTGGAAGTGCGCGGGCGCTCGATCGAGCAGCTTCGCGCACTGGATCAGGCGCTCTGGCTGCGTGAGGGGTTTCTGCCGCATGGCTTGGCGGGCGGTCCGCATGACGCAGACCAGCCGATTCTGTTGTCGGCCACACCGGGGGGCAACGCGGCCTCCTGCGTCATGAGTGTCGGCGGGGCGGAGGTGAGCGCGGAGGAAATTGCCGCCCTTGATCGCGCCTGTATCCTGTTTGACGGGCATGACATGGAGGCGGTGCAGCACGCGCGGCATCAATGGAAAAGCCTCACAAGCGCGGGGGCCGAAGCGCAATACTGGTCCGAGGAAAGTGGCCGCTGGGAGAAAAAGGCGGAGAGCAAGGCGGGTTAGGCGTGCCCTGATCTGTCCGCCTGACTTGCCCGACTTTCGGGACTGTCTGACAAGGGGCGCATGGGCGGCACTGGGCCGCGCGATCTGCACGACCTCCCGCCGCTTAGCGCGTCAGGATCAGCTTGTCCTGTTTGATCTCGATACTGTCATAACGGCGCAGGTAATCCATGCCCAGTAGCGAGCCGAACAGCTCACCATCCGTCACATAGGCACGCACGCCATCGTCGGTGATGCCCTCAAGGGTCAGGGTGTCGATCTTGACAGAGGCGGTGCGCACCGTGCCATTGGCAGTCTGGGCGCGGCCGGTAAAGGCCAGATTGTCCACATCAACTCCGGCTTTCTCCGCATCACTGAGCGACAGCACGACATTTGACGCGCCCGTATCCACCAGAAACTCCACCGGTGCGCCGTTGACCTCGGCAATGATGGAGAAATGTCCGGAATGGTCGCGATCCACGGTGATCACACCGGCGCCATCGCTGATCTGCGCAGGTGCAAGACGCGGGCGCACATCCTGCCATAGCCCCACAGCGGCCAGCGCGCCGATAAAGATCAACGCCCACAACACGGCATGGCGCAGCATCTGCCCCAGATTGCGCCGGTTGGCGATGACGTAATAAAAGGCAATCGCGCCCAGAAGGAGCGACAGGTAGAGTATGCGGGCGGTGTCCATCTGATCCATGAGACTATAGATAGGGGCCTGCGCACGATTTGTCAGCAGGCCGTGCTGCGACAAAGGGCAAAGGGGTCAGCCGAGAAAGAACATGTCCTTGATCCCGTCGGCGACGAACTGCACCGAGAGAGCCGCCAGAAGCATCCCCATCAACCGCGTGACCACATTGATGCCCGTGGCCCCGAAAACGCGTTCCATCGCCCCCGAGAGGGCGAAAAAGGCAAGACAGACCAGCAGGACCGCGACCAGAACACCCAGCATCAGCAAGACGCCGGCGATGCCGTTGGCCTGATCAATCAACAGGATCATTGAGGTGATCGCCCCCGGACCGGCCAGAAGCGGCGTGGCCAGCGGGAAAACAGAAGGGTCTTCTACCGGCTGGTGTTCAGGGTGCTGGGCATGTTCCTCGCGTCGTTTCGTGCGCTTCTCGAACAGCATCTCCAAGGCGGTCAGAAATAGCAAAAGCCCGCCCGCGATGCGAAAGGCAGGCATGGAGATGCCGACGAAGGTCAGCACATGGTCGCCAAAGAGACCGAAGACCGTCAGGATGCCAAAGGCAATCAGCACCGCCCGCAGCCCGATGGCCCGACGGTGGCGTGCGGTTTGCCCCTGTGTGATGGCCACGAAGAGCGGCGCAAGCCCGATCGGGTCGATGATGACAAACAGCGTCATGAAGGCAGTGATCAATACCTGTAGCTCCATCCTGCCGTCTCTCCCTTATCCGCCCGATTTTTCGAGCTTTTCAAGCGCCGCCAACCAGAGCGCCTCGGCGCGTTCTGTGGCTTCTGTCACTTCGCCATATTTCTTTTGCCAGACGATTGCGGCCTCTTTGTCCTCGTAGAGTTCGGGATTGGCGAGTTTGACCTGAAGCTTCTTGCTCATATCCGTGAGCTTGTTGACCCGTTCCTCACATTTGCGCACCTCGGCACGCAGGGCAAGGATTTCGTCGCGGCTGGCCTTGCGGGGCTTGGGCGCGGCTTTCTCTTTCTTCTCGGATTTGGGCTTGTCGTCGCCTTGCAACAGAAGTTTGCGATAGGCGTCGAGATCTTCTTCATAGGGGGCGACGCGGCCATCCTTGACCAGCCACAACCGGTCGGCCACGAGGCTCAGAAGGTGCATGTCGTGGGACACAAGAACCACGGCACCGGTGTAGGCGGTGAGCGCCTCGACCAGCGCCTCGCGGCTCTCGATGTCGAGGTGGTTGGTCGGCTCGTCGAGGATCAAGAGATGCGGCGCATCCAGCGTGGCGAGCAAAAGCGACAGGCGGGCTTTCTGCCCCCCTGAAAGACGTCCGACCTCGGTATCGGCCTGATCGGCCCCGAGGCCGAATCCCGCCAGTTTGGCGCGCAGTTTCGGCGGATAAAAACCGGGCAGGGCGCTTTGCAAATGCTGCAAGGGCGTTTCGTTCAGGTGCAATTCATCCACTTGATGCTGGGCGAAAAAGCCGATGCGCAGCTTGTTGTGCCGTGTGATCTGCCCGCCCATCGGGTCCAGACGGTTGGACAGGAGTTTCGACAGCGTCGATTTGCCCTCGCCGTTGCGTCCCAAAAGCGCGATCCGGTCGTCTTGGTCAATCCGCAGGTTCAGCCTCTGCAACACAGCCTTGCCGTCATAGCCGACCGACACGCCCTCCATATTGATGATGGGGGGCGACAGTTCTTCGGGTTCGGGGAAGGAAAAGACCACACGCGCCGCGTCTTCGGGTGCGGTGATGGTTTCCATTTTCTCCAGCATTTTGACGCGGCTCTGCGCCTGTTTGGCTTTCGAGGCCTTGGCCTTGAACCGGTCCACAAAGCTCTGCAAATGCGCGCGGTGCAGGTCTTGCTTCTTGGCAGCGGCGGCCTGAACCGCACGTTGCGCGGCGCGGGTCTTGGCGAAATCGTCGTAACCGCCGGAATACAGCGTCAGTTTCTTGCCTTCGAGATGCAGGATCGCGCCCACCGCACGGTTGAGCAGGGCGCGGTCGTGGGAGATGAGCAGCACCGTATGCGGATATTTGGCGAGATAGGTCTCAAGCCAGAGCGCCCCTTCGAGATCGAGATAGTTGGTCGGCTCGTCAAGCAGCAGGAAATCGGGCTGGGAAAACAGCACGCCCGCCAGAGCCACACGCATCCGCCAGCCGCCGGAAAAGGCGGAGCAGGGCATCTGGATTTCCTTGTCGGTAAATCCCAGACCTTTGAGAATGCTTGAGGCGCGACCTTCGGCACTCCATGCGTCGATATCGGCCAGACGGGTCTGGATATCGGCAATCCTGTGCGGATCGGTCGCGGTCTCGGCCTCCTGCATGAGGCTGGCGCGTTCCTTGTCCTCGGCCAGAACCGTATCCAGCAAGGAAACCTCGTTGCCCGGCACCTCCTGAGCCACGCCGCCGATGCGGGCGCGTTTCGGGATTTCAATGGCGCCGGTCTCCAACACCAGTTCGCCCTTGATGATGCGAAAGAGCGTTGTCTTGCCCGCGCCGTTGCGTCCCACGATGCCGACCTTGTGGCCGGTGGGAATGGTGACGGACGCCTCTTCGATGAGAGTGCGGCCTTCGACGGAATATGTGATGTTTTGGATCTTTAACATGTTGCTGACTTGCCTGACGTTTCACGGAAGGTCAATCGCCGCTTTTCAATCGGCGCGCCTCATGCTATCCGGCGCGCAATCTTTGGGCGGGGCTTTTCGGTCCGGCCCGTTCCTTTGACATCACTATGAGGCTCATCCAATGGCGATCCAGCGCACCTTCTCCATCATCAAACCCGATGCCACCAAACGCAACCTCACCGGCAAGATCGTTGCCAAGTTCGAGGAAGCCGGCCTGCGCGTTGTCGCATCCAAGCGCATCCAGCTGACACTTGCCCAAGCGCAAGAGTTCTACGGCGTCCACAAGGATCGTCCGTTCTTTGACGAACTGTGCGAATTCATGATCTCCGAGCCGATCGTGGTTCAGGTGCTCGAAGGTGAAGACGCGATTGCGAAAAACCGTGAAATCATGGGCGCGACCAATCCGGCAGAAGCCGCTGAAGGCACCATCCGCAAAGAGTTCGCCCTGTCCATCGGTGAAAACTCCGTGCACGGCTCCGACGCTCCGGAAACCGCAGCCCAAGAGATTGCTTTCTTCTTCTCCGGTCTCGAACTGGTCGGCTAAGGGCACACCCTTTCCGTCATGTTTTGGAAATGCGAAAGGCCGCTCCTTGGGGCGGCCTTTTTCTATGAGTATTTTTGCCATCAGAAAGCCGGCCATCAGAATGGCGGTCGGGGTGTATCCGGATGTGTGATGTCGGGCGCGGGAATTACCGTCTGAGACCTGTGCCGATCTCGTTGAGGGCTGCCTCGATTCCGCTGGGCGCGGCGGAGGTGTCGGCGGCGACCGAGGCGACAATCGCATCGAAGCGTGTGCGCAGCGCCTCTTTTTCCTTGCCTTTGCAATCGTTCCACGGGCGGCCCTGTAGCCCCATCACCATCGCGTAATAGCCGATGAAATGCGGGCGGTGGCCGCTTGCCAGAAGCCGCGCATAGGCGGCGTCCGGTCCAAGTGCGCGCAGCTCATCGGCGCTTTTGATCCCCGCAGCTGCGAAACTTGCGTCAGAGGCGGGGCCAAGGTTGCGGATGGAGGAGACGGGCGCGGGCACAGGCAGGGGCGCTTTGGCGGCTCAGGGTTTGACGACTGTGTCGAGCGCGTGAAGCGTTGCCAGAAGCGGGGCGAGGTCTTCGATCCGCAGCATGTTCGGCCCGTCAGATGGCGCGTTGTCGGGGTCTTCGTGGGTTTCGATGAACAGCCCCGCAACGCCCACGGCCACGGCAGCACGGGCCAGCACGGGGACCATGGTCCGGTCGCCGCCGGTGGATGTGCCTTGTCCGCCCGGTTGCTGCACCGAATGGGTGGCGTCCATGATGACCGGATAGCCGGTTTGCGCCATACGCGGCAGGCCGCGGAAATCGCTCACGAGCGTGTTGTAGCCAAAGGAGGTGCCGCGTTCGCAGAGCATGATCCTCTCATTGCCGGTGGAGGCCAGTTTGGCGGCGACATTGTCCATGTCCCAAGGCGCGAGGAACTGGCCTTTTTTGACATTGATGGCTTTGCCGGTCTCGCCTGCGGCCAGCAGAAGGTCGGTCTGGCGGCACAGGAAGGCGGGGATTTGCAGGATGTCTACGGCTTCGGCGGCCATAGCGCATTGCGCGGCTTCATGCACATCGGTGATCACCGGACAGCCGAATTCCTCGCGGATTTTCGACAGGATGGTGAGGCCTTTCTCGGCGCCAAGACCACGTTTGCCGGACAGGGAGCTGCGGTTGGCCTTGTCATAGGAGCCTTTGAACACAAATTCCGTGCCGGTTTGCGCACAGGCCTCGGCGATCTTTTCGGCCAGCATACGGGCGTGATCGAGGCTTTCCAACTGGCACGGGCCGACGATCAGGCCGAAGGGGCGGGCGTTGGAAAAGGTGACATTGCCGATGGAGACGTCTTTGGCGGTCATAGGGAGCCTCTTTGCTGATGTGCGCAAGCTAAAGCGTTTTTCGATACACCTGAACCACAGGGTTTCGGGACACGCCGCACAATCTGTTGATCTGGTGGGTGTTGATGTGGTGGGCCTTTCACAATCAACTTGTGACACAAGCCAATCGCAAAGCGCCTTATTCCACGAAGCAGGGGCAGGGCGCAAGCCTGTTGCTTTGAGGCGGCGTGGTTTGGCAGATCTCCGCGCTTCTGGTTGGGTTCATGATCGGGCGCTTGAGCAGGCCGCTCAAAAGAAAGAGGAAGCCCGAAGGCTTCCTCGTAATCATCGACAGTTTCCGGTCGGTGTGACCTAGAACGGGATTTCGTCGTCGTCCAGAGACGGACGGCTGGAGCCGCCACCTTGAGGACCGCCCGCGCCACCAGAGCCGCCGCCGTAGCCGCCCTGATCGTAGCCGCCGGAGGGGCCTTGGTCATAGCCGCCGCCACCTTGACCACCGCCATAGGAGTCACCGCCGCCGCCACCGGAGCGGCCATCGAGCATCACCATGGTTGAGGTGTAGGGACGCAGCACCACTTCGGTGGAGTAGCGGTCGTTGCCTTGCTGGTCCTGCCATTTGCGGGTTTCCAGCTGGCCTTCGAGATAGACCTTCGAGCCTTTGCGCAGATATTGCTCTGCGGTGCGCGCCAGAGGTTCGGAGAAAATCGCCACCGTGTGCCACTGGGTGCGGTCGCGTTTTTCGCCCGTGTTGCGGTCCTTCCAGGTCTCGGATGTTGCGACGCGCAGGTTGCACACCTTGCCGCCGTTCTGGAACGTGCGCACTTCCGGGTCCGCGCCCAGATTGCCCACGAGGATGACTTTGTTCACGGAACCGGCCATGCGATCTACTCCCTGAGATTCTTCAACTTGGACGCACCTTACACCAAACCCGCGCCTGCAATGGAAGGCCAAAATCCGCCTTCGGTGCGCTTGTTCTTTGAAACTTCCGATTTTGCGCCTATATTGCGCGGGATCGGATGGTGGTAAGTGGATTTTTGGATGTATGCAGAGTTTGGAACTTCCGTCGTCGCCTCCCGCACGTCGTCCCGCACTTTGTTCTGCAGAGGGCGATTTCGACCGGGGATGAGGGCTGCGGCCATTGCGGTGGCGCTTTTCGGCCTTGTGGATGGCGTTGTTGCCGAAGACATTTTTTCGACCAGCAATCGTATGGCGATCTTTGATTCCCAGCTTTCCGTGCTCGACGGGCGCGCCGCCCAGCAATATTCCAATTCTGTGACGCTTCAGCCGGAACGTTTCGGCACGGATGCGGCCACGGCGAAATATACCGGCAGCTACAAGGGCCAGTGGTTGCCCGTGGCGGAGGCTATGGCACGCAAACATGACATTCCGACCGATCTGTTCTTGCGCCTTGTGCAGCAGGAGAGCGGCTGGAACCCTTCGGCGCGCAGCCCCAAAGGCGCGACCGGACTGGCGCAGCTCATGCCGGAGACCGCGCGGCTGCTCGGCGTGAATATCAACGATCCGCAGCAGAATCTCGAAGGCGGGGCGCGGTATTTGCGGATGATGTTCAACCGGTTCGGCAACTGGCGACTGGCGCTTGCGGCCTATAACGCGGGGCCTTTGGCGGTCGAGAAATACAACGGCGTGCCGCCCTATAAAGAGACGATGAACTACGTCAAAATCATCTACGGATCGTAAGCGCGGCAACGCGCCGTGCCGGAGATGCCGCCAGAGTCACCCAAAAAGCCACAGAGCAGTATCAAGGGTGTGATTGAGCGCCGCTTGAGCCGCTGACACCCGTCAGGCGGCTCCGTTCAGCCACGCGTCAGGCCGACTGCCGGAAGGCGCGCGGGGACTGGCCGGTGTGTTTGTGGAAGGCGCGGCTGAAATAGGCGGCGGAGTGAAACCCCAGTTTCTGCGCGATCTGCTTGATCGGAAGATCGGTTTCCGAGAGCATCCGGCGCGCTTCGAAATGCACCCGATCCGCGAGAATGGCCGAGGCCGAGCGCCCGCAGGCGATGTTGCAGGCCCGTGTCAGATGTGTCGGGCTGACGCCAAGCTCGGCGGCGAATTGCGCAACCGTATAGCCTTCGCGCAGCTTGCTTTCCACCAAGGCCGTATAGGCGGCGGCCAGACGGCGGGAGGCATCAGGCGTCAGATTGTAATCCGGCATCACGGACATCTGGCGTTCGAGCCAGACCGCAATCATGCCCGCCTGAAACTCCATAGCGCGGTCACGTCCCGGACGGTCGCCATCGATCTCCCGTTGCAAGCCTTCGATCATACCGGTGATCTCGTTTTGCTGGATCACCTCGCGAAACCGCATGTGCAGCGGCTCTTTGGGCAGGGCAAAGCTCGGCTTGTCCGGCAGATGCACCGTGTAGCCCATGACCTGACCGACTGGTTCAAAGCCATACATGGTGCGGGTCGGCAGGTAGATCAGGTTGTGCGGCCCGAATCCGCGGGTGACACCGGCGACCGTGATCCGGCCCTGACCGCGGGTGAACCACAACAGCGTCGGCGAGCGGTGGCTGCGCATGGCTTCGGTGCGCCATTTGTTGACATTGGACAGCGTGCCCGTGCCGCGCCCCAGTGTGTTGACGCGATAGGCGCTTTGCGGCGGGATGTCGGGAATATGGGGCACAGGGGTCTTGCGCGGCTTGGCGTTGCGCGGTTTCTCCTCGGATGTGGCCTGTGCGGTTTGCGGCGTGGCAGCGGCGCGTTTGGCCGCCTCCGGCTTGGCCACGTCGCCCTTCGACAATTCCCCCAAGGGCAGGGATTGGAAAATCTTACGCGGTTTTGTCTCGGGCATGGGGCAATCTTGTTCGGTTTGTGCAATTTTAACCGCAGATTAGACATCACAGAGGGCGAGTCAAAGAAAACATTTTGTTTTCAATGTGATATGTGTAGTTCCTCAACTGTCCGCAAGGTCTGCGCGGGGCAGCGATATCTTGTGGAAGGCCTTCATCCGCGCTCTAAACCATGTGCGTTGACGCTTGGCATATTGCCGTGTGGCGATGGTTGCAGCCTCTTTGGCCTCGTCCAGACCCATCTCGCCGCGCAGATGGGCGATCAATTCGGGCGCACCGATGGCTTTGGAGGCGGGGGCGGCGGGGTTCCAGCTTTCCAGATTGGCCTGTGCCTCGTCCAGAGCGCCTTGGGCCAGCATGATCTCGAATCGCTGCGCGATGCGGGCGTTGAGCCAGTCCTTGTTGGCCTCAAGCAGCACCGGACAGCAGTTTGCAAGCGGCAGCAAGGGGGGCGGTGTGTCGGCCTGCCACGCGGCCAGACCGCGTCCCGTGGCCCGCAAAACTTCCCACGCACGCTGGACCCGCATCGGGTTCAACCGGTCGATTTTCGCCGCTGTTTCAGGGTCTTCCGCGTCAAGCTCTGCCAAAAGCCCCGCGTGATTGCCCTCATCGGCGCGGCGTTGGTCCGCCTCTTGCCGGATCGCGTCGGGCGTGGGGGGGATTTCCACCAGCCCTTCGGTCAGCGCGGTGAAATACAGCCCCGTGCCGCCGACGATGATGGGACGCTCCGCACCGTTCAGATAGGGCGTCACATCGCGCAGCCAGTGGCCGACCGAATAGGTCTCGTCTCCGGCCACATGGCCATAAAGCACATGTCGCGCGCGGGCTTCGTCTTCGGGAGAGGGGCGCGCGGTCAGCACCCGCCAGTTGTCAAAAACCTGAAGCGCATCGGCATTGATGATCACGCCGCCCTGACGCTCGGCAATATCAAGCGCAAGCGCCGACTTGCCGGAGGCGGTGGGGCCGGCGATCAGCACGGGCTGCGCGGGGGATATGTCAAAGGGCAGGGTCATGGGGGCGATGTTTCAGGCCATCGCCGTGCTGTCAATATCCCGCAGGAAAACGGGGCCCCGAAAGGCCCCGTGCTTTGTCATGTTTGGCCGTGTTTACGGTGGATGGCGCTCTGTCGTGCCACGTCGTGCCATCGGTTCCGCTCTTCGTGTTCAGTCGGCCTTGTGTAGCACGATCTGCTGGAACGGAATCTCGATGCCTTGAGCGTTGAATTCCTCGTAGATTGCCTGCGGGAAGCTGTATTTGACCGCGAAGTAATCCTCACCCTTCACAAAGGGGCGCACCAGAAGATCGACGCTGGAGGCGGCGAGGTCCTGCACTTCGACAAAGGGGGCCGGATCGGCCAGCACGCGCGGATCGGCGTCGAGTACCTTTTTGATTGCGGCTTTCACCTTGGAAATGTCGGAGCCATAGGCGACCGAGGCGATCATATCCACGCCGCGCACCGGATGGTGGGAGTGGTTGGTTATCTTGGTGCCCCAGATTTCCGAGTTGGGGATGATGATGTGCTGGTTGTCAAAGGTGATCATGTCCGTGGTGAACAGGGTGATCGCCTCGACCTTGCCGAAAACACCGGCGGCCTCGACAAAATCGCCCACTTTGAAGGGGCGGAACACGATGAGCATGACACCGGCAGCAAGGCTGGAGAGCGTGCCCTGAAGCGCCAGACCGATGGCGAGACCGGCGGCGCCGAGAATGGCCACAAGCGAGGTGGTCTGGATGCCGAAACGGTCGAGAATGATGAGACCGGCAAAGATCAGGACGGCATAGCGGGCCAGCGAGCCGAAGAACTGGAACAGCGTGTCATCCAGCGAGTCATGGCTTTCGCCCAGTTTGAGGATGAGCTTTTTCACCAGCCCGGCAACCCAGAACGCGACCGCCGCGATCAGAATGACGTAGAGGATGTTGATCAGATTGGCCTGTAGCCATCCGAAGGAGGTGTTGACACTGTCCATTGTGGTCCTTGTTTTCTTATGTGGATGCGAAAGGGTGTTCTATGATCGTGTTTCGAGCAAAAGGCGCGGGGAAAAGGCGTTTTGGCCTCCCCGCAGAGTTTCCGAAAAAGGCGCATTGATCCTGCTGGCGTTTTCGCGCATTTTGCCGGCAATCAAATTCATATCGGGGACATGTTATGAGCGACGCGGAGCTTGAGACGGGCAAGGATCACCCTGCCACGAAATATAAACGTGTGCTGTTGAAGATCTCGGGCGAGGCGCTCATGGGCGACCAGGGATTCGGTCTTCATCCGCCGACGGTGGAACGGATCGCCAAAGAGGTGCAATCCGTGCATGATCTTGGTGTCGAGATCTGTATGGTGATCGGGGGCGGCAATATCTTTCGCGGGCTGCAAGGCTCTGCGCAGGGGATGGAACGCACCACCGCCGATTACATGGGGATGCTGGCCACGGTGATGAACGCACTGGGCATGCAGGCCGCGCTGGAAGGTCTGGGCATCCACACGCGGGTGATCTCTGCGATCACGATGAACGAAGTGGCCGAACCCTATATCCGCCGCCGTGCAGTGCGCCACCTTGAGAAAAAGCGGATCTGCATCTTTGCCGCAGGCACCGGCAACCCCTATTTCACCACCGACACGGCGGCCACGCTGCGCGCCAATGAAATGGCCTGTGAGGCGATCTTCATGGGCAAGAACGGGGTGGACGGGGTCTATGACAAGGACCCGAAGACCAACCCCGATGCCAAACGCTACGATCACGTCAGCTATGACGAGGTGCTGCGCAAGAATCTCAAGGTCATGGATGCCTCCGCCATCGCGCTGGCGCGTGACAATGATTTGCCGCTGGTGGTCTTCCCGCTGGACGCGCCGGGGGGCTTCCGCTCCATCCTTGCGGGCGAAGGCACCTATACATTGGTGAACTGATAGGGCTATAAGCGCAGCGACCCGCGTCGCCGCGAAACGATACGAAAAGAGGGGAAACTCACCCATGTCCGAAGATTTTGAACTCGATACCTCTGACCTGTCCAAACGTATGGACGGGGCTTTGAACAACCTGCGGACGGAATTCGCTTCTTTGCGGACGGGGCGTGCCTCCGGATCGATGCTGGAACCGATTATGGTGGATGCCTACGGCTCCATGACCCCGATCAATCAGGTCGGCACCGTGAACGTGCCGGAGCCGCGCATGGTGACGATCAACGTCTGGGACAAAGGTCTTGTGAACAAGGTCGAGAAAGCCATTCGCGAGAGCGGTCTGGGCATCAACCCGCAGCTCAACGGCACAATCATCATGCTGCCGATTCCCGAGCTGAACGAAGAGCGCCGCCGCGAATTGACCAAAGTGGCCGGCCAATATGCCGAACACGCCCGTGTCGCCGTGCGCAACGTGCGCCGTGACGGGATGGAGCAGATCAAGAAGCACAAGGACGGCATGTCCGACGACGACCAGAAGTTCTGGGAATCCGAAGTGCAGGATCTGACCGACAAACATATCAAGATGATCGACGATCTTCTGGCCAACAAGCAAGAAGAGATCATGCAGGTTTAAGGGGGGCGAAAGCGCCTCTTTCCGGCGCTTTTTCCATTGTATGGAACATGTCTGAAACGCGGGAATACCGCGTTTCGGACGATTGTATTTTGAGAGGCGCGATGAGCGAGACAAGCCCATCAAATTCAGGCCCTTCCGGTTCCGGAGAGGCGAATGCGGGCGGTCCGACCCATGTTGCCGTGATTATGGATGGCAACGGTCGCTGGGCACAGTCTCGCGGCAAGCCGCGGCTTTTCGGACACCATGCTGGGGCCAAGCGGGTCAAGGAAATCGTGCGCGCCTGTCCCGATCTGGGCGTGGAATACCTGACCATCTTTGCCTTTTCGACAGAGAACTGGAAACGCACCCAGACCGAAGTCTCCGGTCTCATGTCCCTGTTCCGCCGCTATATTCAAGGCGAGATGAAAGGGCTTGTGGCCGAAGGTGTGCGCGTGCGCTTCATCGGTGACCGCGTGCGGCTCGACAAGAAACTCATCCGGTTGATGGACGAGCTTGAAGAGGTCACAAAAGAGAACAGCCGCGTCCATTTGACCATTGCGATCAATTACGGAGGGCGCGACGAGGTCTCCCGCGCGGTCAAGGATCTGGCGCATGATGTGGCGCAGGGCAAACTCGATCCCGATACAGTTGATGAAACCACGCTGACACGCTATCTCGACACGCGCGTTCTGCCGGACCCCGATCTGGTCATTCGCACCTCGGGCGAGGCACGGATTTCCAACTTTCTGCTCTGGCAGTCGGCCTATTCCGAATATGAATTCATCGACACGCTCTGGCCGGATTTCACGGCAGAGGTCTTTGCCGAATGCGTATCGCGCTATGCGGGCCGTGACCGGCGCTTTGGCGGGGTGAAATCGTGAGTGTAAATTCTCCCAAAACCGGCAAATGGCGCGATCTGATGCCCCGTCTCCTGTCGGCGGTGGTGATGGTCGCTGTCGGACTTGGCGCCGTGCTGACCTCACATCTGGCCTTTAGCGGTCTTGTGGCCGTTGTTGGTCTCGTCGGCTTGTGGGAACTCTGGCGCATGTGGCAGGTGAAACAGGCCACGGGGGTGACGGCGGGAGATCGCAATGCGCTGCTGGCCTATCTGGCTGTGCTGGTGCTGGGCTGTCTCGGCCTTGTGACCCTGTCTGCGGAGGGCGGGCGGGCGCTTTTGCTCTATGTCATCGGCTTGGTCGTGGTGACGGATTCCATGGGCTATCTGGTCGGCAAGACCTTGGGCGGTCCGAAATTCTGGCCGCGCATCAGCCCGAACAAGACATGGTCTGGCGTTCTGGGCGGCTGGATCGGGGCAGGGGTGCTGGGCTATTTCTGCCATCCCTTCATGCCCGAAGGACTTGTGCGCCTGTGGTTCTTTGTCACTTCCTCGATGATCCTGTCCTTTGCCTCGCAGCTGGGCGATATGGCCGAAAGCGGGTTGAAGCGTCGCATGGGCGTCAAGGACAGTTCCAATATCATCCCCGGACACGGGGGAGTGCTCGACCGGTTCGATGCGCTTCTGGCGCTTGGGGCGCTGGCCTTTATCCTCGATGTGATCTTCGGCTGAGGCAGATATGCGACGCATTTCCATTTTCGGTGCTACGGGGTCCATCGGGCAATCGACCATCGATCTGATCCGCCGTGATCGTGCGGCCTATGACGTGGTGGCCCTGACCGGCGGCGGCAATATCGATCTGCTGGCGAAAGACGCGATTGAACTGGGCGCGGATGTGGCGGTCACCGCCTATGAGGACCGGCTTGGCGATCTCAAGGCCGCACTTTCGGGTTCCGGTGTTCAGGCCGCCGCCGGTGCGCAGGCCTTGCTCGAAGCGGCGGATCGTGAGGCCGACTGGATCATGTCCGCCATTGTCGGCTCTGCCGGTCTCGCGCCGGGTCTGCACGCGCTGCGCCACGGCACTACGCTGGCGCTTGCGAACAAGGAAAGCCTTGTCACCGCAGGCCCGCTGCTCATGCGCACCGCCCAAGGACACGGCGCGCGGGTTCTGCCCGTGGACAGCGAACATTCCGCTGTGTTTCAGGGGCTTGTGGGCGAGGATCAATCCGAGGTCGAGCGCGTCATCATCACCGCATCTGGCGGCCCGTTCCGCGACTGGTCTCTGGAGCGCCTCGAAGGGGCCACGCTGGCGCAGGCCTGCAAACACCCGTCTTGGGACATGGGGCAGAGGATCACGATTGATTCCGCCTCCATGTTCAACAAGGCGCTCGAAATCATTGAGACCAAAGAATATTTCGGATTTGACCCCGATCAGATCGAAGTGCTCGTGCATCCCGGTTCCTACGTTCACGCGCTGGTGGGGTTTCGCGACGGGGCCTTGATGGCGCATATGGGGGCGCCCGACATGCGCCACGCCATCGGCTACGCGCTGCACTGGCCGGAGCGCCGCGATCTACCGGTGGCGCGGCTTGATCTGGCGAAGGTTGGCCAGTTGCGTTTCGAAGCCCCTGACGAGACCCGTTTTGTGCCGCTGCGGCTGGCCCGCGAGGTGATGGAGACCGGCGGTCTGGCTGGTGCCGTGTTCAATGCCGCAAAAGAGGCGGCTTTGGACCATTTCATTGCCGGAAAGATCGGGTTTCTCGACATGGCGCGCCTTGTCGAACAGGTGCTCAATCAAATGTCAGTGGATGTGAGACTGGACGCGGGCAGCTTGAGCTTGGACAATGTGCTTGCAGCCGATAAAGAAGCCAGAGCCCGCGTGGCGGCCTTGCAGCCCGCGTTGAAAAAATAAGGAAGACCCGTTTTATGGATGTAACCAGTCTTGTGAGCAGTCTCGGCGGCACCGCCTTTACGCTCGTGTTTTTCATTGTCGCCCTGTCGATCATCGTCACGGTGCATGAATACGGCCATTACATCGTCGGACGCTGGTCCGGCATCCGCGCGGATGTGTTTTCCCTCGGTTTCGGCAAGCCGCTCTGGCAACGCACCGACAAACGCGGCACGGTCTGGCAGATTGCGGCCCTACCGTTCGGCGGCTATGTGAAATTCGCAGGCGACGCCAATGCAGCCTCCGCCCCTGACGCCCATGCGGTCGAAGGCATGAGCGAGGACGAGGCCCGCCACACCATGCCTGGTGCACCTTTGTGGGCGCGCACACTCACCGTGGCCGCCGGTCCGGTGTTCAACTTTATCTTTTCCTTCATCGTCTTCACCATCTTCGTGCTGATCGCAGGCAAGGCCACCGATACGCTGGTCGTCGATGAAATCTCCCCCGTGCCCTTTGAAGTCGGCATCGAGTCCGGCGACGAAATCCTTGCCATCAACGGGCTGAATATTCCCGAGCCGACCGAGCTGATGGAGGTTCTCGAAGAGCTGCCTCGCACGGCACAGGTCACCTACACAGTGATGCGCAATGGCGAGGAACTGGCGGTGGTGGGGGCCTATCCCTATCCGGTGATCGTCTCGGGCATCTCCCCGAAATCTGCGGCGCGGGATGCGGGGATCAAGACAGGAGATGTCATCACGCAACTCGACGGGCAGGACATCCATACGTTCTGGGACTTGCAGGACTATGTCACCAGCCATGACGGCGCGCCGATGACCCTGACGGTCTGGCGCAACACGGATGCCGGTGGCGAGACCTACGAGACCACTCTGGAGCCGCGCCGCCGTGATCTGCCGCTGCCGGACGGGGAGTTCGAGACCCGCTGGCTCATCGGCATCACCGGCGGTCTTTTGTTCTCCGTGGGCACCGAACCTGTCGGTCTGGGCGAAGCAATTGTCGCGGGGGCGCAGGGCGTCTGGCGGATTATTGTCACCTCGCTCTCCGGCATGGCGCATATGATCACAGGCGCGATTTCCGCCTGTAACCTCTCCGGTCCCGTGGGGATTGCCGAAGTGGTCTCCACCTCTGCTGCTGACGGGGTGGCCAGCTTCCTGTCCACCGTGGCGTTGCTCTCCACCGCAATCGGGCTGATGAACCTCTTCCCGATTCCGGTGCTCGATGGCGGGCATCTGGTGTTCTACGCCTATGAAGCGGTGCGCGGCAAACCTCTGCCGGATCGTGCGGTGGGCGTGATGATGACCATCGGCATGGCCGTGATTCTGGGATTTATGGTGCTGGGACTGGGATCGGACCTGTTCTGTAAGTAATCCGCTGTATTTCATTAAGATTGTTGCCGGATTTCACAAAGAAAACCGGCAGTTCATCCAAATATCGCCACATTCAGCGCCTATCCCGTCATCAAGGCGGGCAGGGCAAAAGCCTCGACCGTCTTGATCCTGTGGAGGCGGGGCGCTGTCAGCGGTTCGACCTCCTCTCGAAGAAGGTGAGGACCACGATATGACCACATTGCGTGCAGGCTATGAAAGCGTTCATGAACTTGTCGATCTGAACTGGGATCGTCTGCTCTATGCCGCCACCATTGTTGTGGCGCTGGTGGCCGGTTCGTTCTTCGGTCAGCTGTTTCTGTAACACGGCGCCGCCGGTTGAGGCGCAGGGGTTGCTGCATGGAGTGCCGCGTGGATCGATGCGGACAAGGCCCTGAAATAGGCCCGCGTCACCTGTCGGATGCGTGCAAATCTGTGTGAAGCCGGAAACCGATAAACTCGACTCCAACGCAAGAACTGGGGCTTTCGCACTCTGCGAGGGCCTTTATGCTGTGTGCCTCGGGCGGCGAATTGTGCGCGAACGCTTTTGACAAGGCGCCGTATTGCCGTTACTCAGCTTATAACTTGTGGGAATTTCGAGAAAGCTGACATGCTCTCAATGAATCATCGTTCGACCCGCGTAAAGCCACGTCTTGCCCGTGCTTTTGCGCTTTCATTCGCGGCTTTTGCTGTCACCTCCGTCTCTTACACCGTGTTTCCGGCACCGGCTGAGGCTCAGTCCTACCGTTTCACCAATGTGGTGGTCGAAGGGAACGCGCGGGTGTCTTCGGGAACGATCCTGTCCTATGCGGGAATCAGCCGTGGTCAATCCGTGTCCGGCGGCGAGTTGAACGATGCCTACCAGAAGGTTCTGGGCTCCGGTCTCTTCGAAACCGTCGAGTTCGTCCCCAGTGGCAACACGCTTGTGATCAAAGTGACCGAGTTTCCGGTCGTGTCGCGGATCTCCATCGAAGGCAACCGCAAGGTCAGCGACGATGCACTGATGTCCGTGCTCACCACCAAGGTGCGCGGCGTCTATTCGCCCTCCGATGCGGAGGCCGATGCCGCCAACATGACCAAGATGTATGAGGCGAAGGGGCAACTCGTCGCCACAGTGACGCCGAAAATCATCCGTCGCTCCGACAACCGCGTGGACGTGGTGTTTGAAGTGACCGAGGGCAAAGGCGTCGAGATCGAGCGTCTGAGCTTTGTCGGCAACCGCAATTATTCCGACTCGCGTCTGCGCCGTGTGCTTGAAACCAAACAGGCCGGTGCCCTGCGTTTCATCATCGGGCGTGACACCTACACCGAAGACCGGATCCAGTTCGACAAACAGGTTCTCACGGATTTCTACACATCGCGTGGTTATATCGATTTTCAGGTGCTCAATGTTGCCGCCGAGTTCTCGCGCGAGCGCAACGCCTATTTCCTGACCTTCAACGTGCGCGAAGGGCAGAAATACGAATTCGGCAATATCACGGTCTCGTCCGAGATCGCCGAGGCGCTTGAAGAAGACTTTGCCAAGGTCAATAAAATCCGCTCCGGACAGACCTATTCGCCGCTTGCCGTGGAAAACAGCATCGACCGGATGGAAGCGCTGGCCCTGAAAAAGGGCATCGACTTCCTGCGCGTCGAGCCGGTTGTGACCCGCAACCAGCGCAGCCAGACCCTCGACATCGAGTTCAAACTGACACGCGGGCCGCGTGTGTTTGTCGAACGGATCGATATCGAAGGCAACCAGACCACGCTTGACCGTGTGGTGCGCCAGAAATTCAAAGTGGTTGAAGGCGACCCGTTCAACCCGCGCCAGATCCGCGCCTCTGCTGAACGTATCCGCGCGCTTGGCTTCTTCTCGAATGCCGATGTCGAGACCCGTCAGGGCTCCGCACCCGACCAGATGATTGTCGATGTGAACGTGACCGAAAAGCCCACCGGCTCTTTCACCTTCGGCGGCAACTATTCCGTGTCGGACGGGGCAAACCTGATCGCGTCCTTTAGCGAGGCGAACTTTCTGGGTCGCGGGCAGAGCCTGTCCTTCAGCTTGACCACCGATATTGATGACGGCAGCCTGTCGTTCAACTTTGTCGAACCGGCCTTCCTTGGCCGCGATGTGGCCTTTGGCTTTTCGGCAGGTCTGGGCACGTCGCAACCGTCCTATGCGGAATACAATATCGAACGCGCTTATGTCTCGCCGCGTCTGACCTTCCCCGTGTCTGAGCATGGCAGCCTGACGCTCAACTACCGTGCAGAGATGGCGCGTATCACCGATGATGACGATTATTGGGAAGACGATTACAGTTCTTACAGTGATTACTATGCATCCCAAATCAATGCTGACATAGCTGACGGTTGGGAAACCACAAGCTCGATCGGCTATTCCTACAGCTACGACACACGGCGGAGCGGCTTGTCCACCAATTCGGGCATCCTGTTCAAATTCGGTCAGGATTTTGCCGGTCCTGTCGGGGGCGACATCAGCTATACAAAAACCTCTTTCGAGCTGACGGGCCGGACCAAGGTCTGGAACGAAGAAATCACCCTAATGGCGACGCTTGAGGGCGGTATTCTGGATGCGGGCGACGATTCCAGCGTTGCAAACCGTTATTTCAACAGTTCCTCTATCATCCGCGGGTTTGAAACCGGTGGGATTGGTCCGCGCTCGGAAACAAACGATGCGGCACTTGGCGGCGACTACTATGCAGTAGCCCGTCTGGATGCGCAGTTCCCTCTGGGGCTGCCCGAAGAATACGGATTGAGCGGTGGTCTCTTCTTTGACTATGGCTCCGTCTGGGGGCTGGATGACACGGATGGCATCTACAGTGGATCCGAGGATCTGCATTGGCGTTCCGTGATCGGGGCTTCGGTCTTCTGGACGACGCCTCTGGGGCCGTTGCGCTTCAACTTCTCCAAGGCGCTTCAAAAAGAAGACTATGACGAGGAACAGACCTTCGATCTGACCATCTCCACGAGCTTCTGAGATGTTTCTGCGCAGGGTTTCGCTGGCCGTCCTGTTCGCTCTGGGTGCTACGGCACTGTGCGCACAGGATGCGCCGCAGGGCTCGGATGATGCCGCGGAAACGGCGGAAAGCCGTGAGGTCTCCGCGTCATCTGGCACGAAACTGGTCTTTCCGGTTCTGGTTTTCGACCGCTCCCGTGTGCTGAGCCAGAGTGTGGCGGGGCAGGCGCTTGAGGCCGAGATTGAAGAGGCCCGCGCAGCGATTCTGGCGGAAAACGAACAGATCTATGCCGACCTCGAAACCGAAGAGCAGGAGATCGCCGACGCCAAACCGCTGATGAGCGAAGAGGCGTTTCGCATCCGTGCGCAGGAATTCGACACCAAGGTGACCGAAGCCCGCAGCGCACAGGACCAGAAAGCCCGCGACATCCAGACGCTCTATGACGACAGGATCGGCGAGATCGAGCAGAAGATGAACGACGCGCTGGCCACCATCGCGCGTGATCTCGGTGCGGTCGTGGTGTTTGAACGCGGACAGGTCTATCTGATGAACGGAGCGATCGACATTTCCCGTCTGGTGATCGAGAAACTCGACGAGGATTTGGCCGAGGACACGGATACAGCGCCCGCAGATCAGGATACGGCGCCTTCTGAGGACTGAGCCTCCCGCAGACCTGAACAGAGCGGCAAGAGCGCCTCGCCCTGCTTGTCACCCCGAACCTCTGTTGATAGGTAGTAAGCCAGCATTTCTGTCCCCCGAGCATTTCAGGGGCAAGAGGGCCGAGCGGATCGCCACACCTTGCGGCCCGCCGGTTGCACGAGAAAGACAACAAGACAATGAAGCCCGGGGAAGACATATGACCGAGAGCACCAAGCCGACCATTGCAGATATCGACCTGATCCAGCGCATCCTGCCGCACCGCTATCCGTTCTTGCTTGTGGACCGTGTGGTGGATATCGACTGCCCGAATTCCTGCACCGGCATCAAGAATGTGACCTTTAACGAGCCGCATTTTCAGGGCCATTTCCCCGGCCAGCCGGTTATGCCCGGCGTGACAATCGTCGAAGCCATGGCCCAGACCGCCGCCGTCATGGTGGGCGTGCACATGGATCTGGCCGACAAGGAATTCAACGTCTATTTCATGAACATCGACGGGGTGAAATTCCGCCGCAAAGTCGTGCCGGGTGACCAGCTCAAGATGCATGTCACCGTGAAACGGGGCGGCGGCAAGGTCTGGAAATTCGATGGCCGCGCCGAGGTTGATGGCGAACTGGCCTGTCAGGCCGAATTTACCGCGATGATGGATTTGACGCCCAAGGCGTAAGGACAGGACCATGAGCACCATTCACCCCAGCGCCCGCATTCATCCGTCTTCCGTGATCGAAGAGGGCGCCGTGATCGGTGCGGATGTGGAGATCGGGCCGTTCTGCCTGATCGGTCCGGAGGTCCGGCTTGCAGACCGCGTGGTGATCAAATCCCACGCGGTGATCACCGGCGACACCGAGATTGGCGAGGACACCACTGTGTTCCAGTTCGCCTCCATCGGGGAAATTCCGCAAGACCTCAAATTCAAGGGCGAAAAGACCCGCCTTGTCATCGGCAAGCGCAACCGCATCCGCGAATATGTGACCATGAACACCGGCACAGAGGGCGGCGGTGGCGTGACCCGCGTGGGGGATGACTGCCTGCTGATGGCTTCCGCCCATGTGGCCCATGACGCGCAGATCGGGGATCGGGTGATTCTGGTCAATTCGGTCGCCGTGGCCGGCCATTGTGTCATCGAGGATGATGTGATCATCGGCGGTCTGTCCGGCATCCACCAATGGGTGCGGATCGGGCAGGGGGCCATCGTGGGCGCTCTCTCTATGGTCACCTCCGATGTGCTGCCGCATGCGCTGGTGCAAGGCCCGCGTGCCGAGCTGGACGGTCTCAACCTCGTCGGCCTGAAACGCAAAGGCGTGCCGCGCGATGACATCAACCAGCTTCGCGCCGCTTTCCAGATGCTCAAACAGGGTGAAGGCTCTTTCAAGGACCGCGCCCAGCGACTTACGGAAGATTTCGACAGCGATTACGTCTCCCGCATGGTGGCTTTTGTCATGGCAGACAGCGACCGCGGCTTTTTGACCCCGAAGTGATCCCATGACCCGCACCGCGATCATAGCCGGATCAGGCGCGCTGCCACGGCTTCTGGCCGAGGCGCTGAACAATCCTGTCTATGTGACACTGGATCCGGTGGAGGTGCCTGAGGGGATCGAGCATGTCACCGCACGGATCGAAAAGCTGGGGCGGCTTTTCAAGGATTTGAAATCCCGCGATGTCGGTGCGGTCACCTTCGCCGGAGCCATGAGCCGTCCGAAGGTCAACCCCGTGTTGATGGATCGCCACGCGCTGCGCCTCGCCATGTCTCTGGGCAAGGGCGACGATGCGCTGTTGCGCGAGGTTCTGGCGCTTTTCGAGGATCAGGGCTTTCTCGTCCGTGGTGCAACCGAAATCCGGCCCGATCTGGTGCTGGAACCCGGTGTGATCTGGGGCCGCAAACCGACCCATCAGGACGAGGAAGACTCCGCCCGCGCCCAAGCCGTTCTGGATGCGCTCGGGCCGTTGGATGTCGGACAGGGCGCGGTCTGTGCGGGCGGGCAGATGCTTGGCATCGAAACGCTTCAGGGCACCGATGCCATGCTGGCGTTTGTCGCGCAGACTCCCGCCCATTTGCGACGAGCCAATGGAGTCTTTGTCAAAGCGCCGAAACAGGGGCAGGATATGCGGATTGATGTGCCGACCATCGGGTTGTCCACCATCGAGGCGGTGATCGAGGCCGGTCTTGGCGGGTTGGTGATCCCCTCGGGGGAGGTGATCGTGTTGGATCGTGACGCCGTCGAGGCGCGTGTAAAAGAGGCAGGACTGTTCCTGAAAGCGCAATGACACTCAAGGTTTTCGTAATCGCGGGCGAACCTTCCGGCGACCGTCTTGGCGGGGCCGTCATGGCGGGGCTGTCCGCTCTGGCGGATGATGTGGCGTTTCGCGGTGTGGGCGGCGCGGCGATGGCGGAGGCGGGGCTTGTTAGCCAGTTTCCCATGTCCGAACTGTCTCTCATGGGGATTGCGGAAATCCTGCCGAAATATTTCCATCTCAAGCGCCGTATCCGCGAAGTGGCCGAGGCCATTCTCGACTGGCAACCGGATGTGGTTGTCACCATCGACAGCCCTGATTTCTGCCTGCGCGTGGCCGATCTTGTGAAGGCACGCTCGGACATTCGCATTTGCCACTATGTTGCGCCAACGGTCTGGGCCTGGCGTCCGGGACGGGCGGGCAAGCTCGCGAAACGTGTGGATCAGCTTTTGGCGCTCTTTCCTTTCGAGCCGCCCTATTTCGAGAAAGAGGGGCTGCGCTGCGATTTCGTCGGTCATCCTGTGGCGACAGAGGAACTGGCCTCTGACCAAGAGGTTGCCGATTTTCGTGCCCGACACGGGATTGGCACGGAGCCTCTTGTTCTGATCCTACCCGGATCGCGCAAGAGCGAGGTCTGGATGCTTGCCATGCTCTTTGCCGAGGCGATGGGGCATTTCTCGCAGCATCATCCGAAGGCGCGCTATGTCCTGCCGATGGCGCAGAATGTCGAAAATGTGGTGCGGCGTGTGGTGAAGAGCGATTGGCCGGTTCAGCCGATCCTGATTGAAGCCTCGGACAAGGCGGAGAAGGCCGCCGCCTTCCGTGCCGCAGATGTGGCGCTTGCGGCCTCTGGCACCGTGTCTCTGGAGCTTGCCGCCAATGACACGCCGATGGTGATTGCCTACCGGATGAATCGGCTCACAGAAATGATCATCAAGCGCAAGCTGCTGATCGACACGGTGACTTTGGTGAATCTGGTCTCGGAAACCCGTGTCGTGCCGGAGTTTCTCGGAAGAGATTGCATCCCGCAGAAAATCGCGGCCTCTTTGTCCCATGTGCTCAACACAGGCGATGACCAACGCGCGGCGATGAAACTGACGATGGAGCGCTTGGGCCGCGGGCAGGAAGATCCGGGTCTCAGGGCCGCACGCGCCATTCTTGACGGGATTGCGCAGGGCTGAGCGGTTGGCGTGTGTAGAGGCGCGCCCCGATTGGGACGCACGCTCTTTTCGGATCATCAGAAACGATTAATGCCCGCGCCAGATCCAGCCGCCGCCAAAGATGCGCGACCCGTCCGGATCGTAGAAGACACAAGCCTGTCCGGGCGAGACGCCTTCTTCGGCCACGACCAGTTCCACCTCCGCCTCGGTGTCCGAAATCGGACGGATGATCGCCTCGCGCGGCGGACGTGTCGAGCGCACCTTGACGTCCAGCACCCATTCCTCGCGTGAGGTGAAAGGCGCGTCACCCAGCCAGTTGATCTCCCGCACGGGGATTTTCCGCGTGGCGAGCATCTCTTTCGGCCCGACGATCACGCGGCGGGTGTCCACATCGAGCTTCACCACATAAAGCGGCTCCGTAAGCCCGCCGATGCCAAGCCCGCGCCGCTGGCCGATCGTGTAATGGATCACGCCCTCATGCGTGCCGCGCACCACACCGTTGTGATCCACGATCTCGCCCGGCTCTGCCGCGCCGGGACGCAGCTTCTCGATCACGGAGGCATAATTGCCGTTGGGCACGAAACAGATGTCCTGACTGTCCGGCTTGTCCGCCACAGACAGCCCGTATTTCGACGCCAGCGCACGGGTCGCATCCTTCGACGGCAAATGCCCCAGCGGAAACCGCAGGTAGTCGAGCTGCTCCGGCGTGGTCGAGAACAGGAAATAGCTCTGGTCACGGTTCGCATCCGCCGCCGAATGAAGCTCCGGCCCGTTTTCGCCCATCTTGCGCTGGATATAGTGCCCCGTCGCCATGCAATCAGCATCCAGATCCTTGGCGGTTTCCAACAGATCCTTGAACTTCACCCGCTCGTTGCAGCGGATGCAGGGCACGGGTGTCGCCCCCGCCAGATAGCTGTCTGCAAATTCGTCAATCACCGCATCCTTGAACACGTTCTCGTAGTCGAGAACATAATGCGGGAACCCCATTTCTTCGGCCACGCGCCGCGCATCGTGAATGTCACGCCCCGCACAACACGCACCCTTCTTGGAAAGTGCCGCGCCGTGATCATAAAGCTGGAGGGTCACGCCCACCACATCATAGCCCTCTTCGGCCAGCTGGGCCGCGACCACAGAGGAATCCACGCCCCCCGACATGGCCACAACCACGCGGGTGTCTTTCGGGGCTTTCGCAAAGCCCAGGGAGTTCAGCGGGTGTGCGCCGTCGTCAAACATGAATAAATCCTTTCGGGAACAGTCCTGCTATATAAGAAAATTGGAACTATTCTCAAGGGGCGGCTTCACTCCCCATTAAGAGGATTGCGGCACAAAGGCTGTGCAATTCAAGATGAGGGTGAGTTCCATGTATCTTAAAAAAGTTGATGGTCCGCGTGCCGTGACCCTTCCCGACGGGTCGATCCTGACCAGAGCCGACCTTCCCCCGAAAGAAACCCGCCGCTGGGTGGCCTCTCGCAAGGCGCTTGTGGTTAAAGGCGTGGTTTACGGGCTGATTCCCCTGTCGGAAGCCCTGAAAACCTACGGATTGTCCGAAGAGGAGTTCAATTCGTGGAAAAATGCCATTTCCGAACATGGCGAAGCCGCTTTGAAGGCCACGGCACTGCAAAAATATCGACAACCTTGAGGTGAGGACACGAAAAGTTTATTTCTGGTAACGGGTAGTTAACTATTTTTGAGCACCTTTCATTTCATCGAACGCCACAAAAACAAATTTGGAAGATTCTAACGGAGACACAGAACCATGCGCATTTTGCTGGTCGAAGACGATCCCACCACCTCCAAGAGCATCGAACTGATGCTGTCCCACGCCAACCTGAATGTTTACACGACGGACCTTGGTGAAGAGGGGATCGATCTCGCAAAACTTTATGATTACGATTTGATTCTTTTGGACCTCGGCCTGCCGGATATGCACGGCCATGAGGTGTTGCGGCAATTGCGGCTGGCACGGATCGAAACGCCGATCCTGATTCTGTCTGGAGCCGATGACACCGAGAACAAGATCAAGGGATTCGGCTTTGGCGCGGATGACTACCTGACCAAACCGTTCCACCGCGAAGAGCTTGTGGCACGCATCCATGCCATCATTCGCCGCTCGAAGGGACATTCCCAATCCGTCATCCGCACCGGCAAGATCGAGGTCAATCTCGACGGCAAAAACGTCACGGTCGGCGGTAAACCGGTGCATCTGACGGGCAAGGAATACCAGATGCTCGAACTGCTCTCCCTGCGCAAGGGCACGACACTGACCAAGGAGATGTTCCTCAACCACCTCTACGGCGGCATGGACGAGCCGGAACTCAAGATTATTGACGTGTTCATCTGCAAATTGCGCAAGAAACTCGCCAATGCCACCGATGGGGAGAATTACATCGAAACCGTCTGGGGGCGTGGCTATGTGCTGCGTGATCCGGAGCCCCAGTCCGATATGGACGAGCAAATCGCCATTGGCGCCTGAGTGTTTTCCCTGACGGTTTGTTCTGTTCCGATCCGTCAGCTCGTATGATTTGGAGCGTTTTCTCCGTCTCGTGGATATCTACCGACTGGACCTCCCCGTGCGCCTCTCCTAAACCAAGGGAAAGGCATCCTCGGGGAGGTATTTTTATGGCTGACACTGTGGCAGAATCAAAATCTGTCGAGGCATTGACCGAAGCGGAAGCGCGTGTGGAACTGACACGGCTTTCCGAGCGTCTGTCGGGGGCGAATATCGCCTATCACACCGAAGATGCGCCGGTGATGTCGGATGCCGAATATGATGCGCTCAAACGGCGTAATGCAGCCATCGAGGCCCGCTTCCCTCATCTCAAACGCAGCGACAGCCCGAGCGAACAGGTGGGTGCAGCCCCCGCCGAAGGCTTTGGCAAGATCACCCATGCGGTGCGCATGATGTCTCTGGCCAATGCCTTTGACGACGAGGATGTTGTGGAATTCGACCGCTCCGTGCGCAAATATCTCGGCGCACCCGGCGAGATCGCTTATACGGCAGAGCCGAAAATCGACGGGTTGTCCCTGTCCTTGCGCTATGAACAGGGCCGGCTTGTCTCCGCCGCCACGCGCGGCGATGGCGAGGTGGGCGAAAACGTCACCGCCAATGCCCGCACCATCGCCGATATTCCGCAGCAACTGGACGGTGCGCCGGAGGTGCTCGAAGTGCGCGGCGAGGTCTATATGTCCCACACCGATTTCGACGCGCTGAATGCCCGCCATGCCGAACGCGGCGGCAAGACCTTTGCCAATCCGCGCAACGCCGCCGCCGGTTCCTTGCGCCAGCTTGATCCCGAAATCACCCGCGCCCGTCCGCTCAAATTCTTCGCCTACGCATGGGGCGAACTGTCCACACCTCTGGCCGAGACACAGATGGAGGCGATCCATCGTCTCGCAGCACTCGGCTTTCAGACCAACCCGCTGACCAAGCGGTTCACCCGCATTTCCGACCTGCTCGCGCATTATCGGGAAATCGAATCCCAACGCGCCACGCTGGGCTATGACATCGACGGTGTGGTCTACAAGGTGGACAATCTCGAATTGCAACGCCGTTTGGGTTTTCGCTCGACCACGCCCCGTTGGGCCATCGCGCACAAATTCCCTGCCGAACTGGCATGGACGCGGCTTGAGGGCATCGACATTCAGGTTGGCCGCACCGGCGCGCTCTCGCCGGTCGCGCGTCTGAGCCCTGTGACCGTGGGCGGTGTCGTGGTCTCCAGCGCCACGTTGCACAATGAGGATTACATTCAGGGCTACGGCTCGAAAGGCGAGGTCATTCGCCCCGATGAGACGGGACAGCCCAAGGACATTCGCGTCGGTGACTGGGTGCAGGTTTACCGTGCGGGCGATGTGATCCCGAAGGTGGCCGATGTCGATCTTGCCCGACGCAAGTCCGACGCATTGCCATACGTCTTTCCGACCACCTGTCCGGAGTGCGGATCCGATGCCATCCGCGAAGAGGGCGACGCCGTGCGCCGCTGTTCCGGCGGTCTGATCTGTCCGGCGCAGGCGGTGGAGAAACTCAAACATCTGGTGTCGCGCGGAGCCTTCGACATAGAGGGGCTCGGGGCCAAGCAGATCGAGCAATTCTACAAGGATGGCTGGATCAAGGAACCTGCCGATATTTTTGAACTGAAAGAGAAATTCGGCCCGGGAAATATTCAGCAACTCAAGAACCGCGAAGGCTGGGGCGAAAAGTCCGCGCTCAATCTTTTCGACGCCATCGACGCCCGCCGCGACATCCCCTTGGCCAAGCTGATCTTTGGTCTCGGCATCCGTCACGTCGGGGACAGTTCGGCGGGTCTTCTGGCCACGCATTACGGCACATGGAAGGCCTTCGAAACCGCCATGAGTCAAGCCACAGTCGGCACCGGAGACGCCTGGAACGACCTTCTGTCCATCGACGGTGTGGGGGAGGTTATGGCCACCTCGCTCGTTACCGCGTTCCACCAAGAGGCGGAGCGCGCGTCTATCGACAGGTTGGTGGCCCATCTCAATCCGATCGAGGCGGAAAAGCCCAAAAACGATAGCCCTGTCAGCGGGAAAACCGTTGTTTTTACGGGCTCTCTTGAGAAGATGACCCGCGCAGAGGCCAAAGCCCGCGCGGAATCACTGGGCGCAAAGGTCTCCGGTTCGGTCTCTGCCAAAACCGATCTTGTCGTTGCGGGGCCGGGGGCCGGCTCGAAAGAGAAGAAGGCAAAAGACCTCGGAATCGAGGTGATTGACGAAGACGGTTGGCTTGCGCTGATCGGGGATGCATGATCAGCGCATGAGCACGGGACGTCCGGATATTCTTTTCCCCTTGTTTGCGGGGTTGGAAACGCTGTCGGGCGTTGGTCCGAAGACGGCGAAACTCCTGCCAGCGATGGGGGTGGAGCGCCCGCGTGATCTGTTGTTCACCTTGCCCAATGCGGTGGTGGACCGGCGGCGGCGCGACAGTTTGCGCGATGTGTCGCCGGGGATGGTGGCGACGGTCGAAGTCACGGTGCTGCGCCATCAGCCGCCCTCGCGCAAGGGATTGCCCTATCGGGTTTTTGTCGAAGATCGCGAGATTGCCTTTCAGGTCGTGTTTTTTCGCGGCGCGTCGAAATGGATCGAGGCACAGTTGCCTGTGGGCGAGCGCCGTCTCTTGTCCGGCAAGGTCGAGATGTATGACGGCCAGTTCCAGATGCCGCATCCGGATTATATTCTGACGGATGAAGAGGCCGATGAACTGCCGGGGTTCGAGCCGGTCTATCCTTTGACGGCGGGGGTGACGCAGAAAACCATGGCGAAAGCCAGCGCCTCCGCTTTGGAACGCGTGCCCGATTTGGCGGAATGGATTGATCCGGCGCTCAAGTCACGGGAAGGCTGGCCGGATTTCGAGACGGCCTTGTCTCAGGCGCACCGTCCACTCTCCGCCAATGAGGTTTCTCCGACCAGCTCAGCGCGGCAACGGTTGGCTTATGACGAATTGTTTGCCCATCAGGTGACCTTGGCTCTTGCACGCGCACGGGTGCGTCGCGGCAAGGGGCGGGTGAATGAAGGCGACGGGCATTTGCGTGCCAAGGTATTGAAAGATTTGCCATACCGCCCGACCGGCGCACAAAACCGCGCGATGGAAGAGATCGCCGCCGACATGGCCGCGCCGCAGCGGATGAACCGTCTGCTGATGGGCGATGTGGGGTCGGGCAAGACACTGGTGGCTCTGTTTGCGCTGTTGGTCGCGGTCGAAAGCGGCGGGCAGGGGGTTATGATGGCCCCGACAGAAATTCTTGCGCGTCAACATCTTGAAGGGCTCAGACTTCTCGCCGAGAGCGCGGGTGTTGTGCTGGAGTTGTTGACCGGACGGGACAAGGGGCGTGCCCGCGCGGAGAAGATCTCGGCCTTGGAACGTGGCGATATTCATATTCTTGTGGGCACCCACGCCGTGTTTCAGGAGGATGTCACCTATCACGATCTGCGCCTGACCATTATCGACGAGCAGCACCGTTTCGGCGTGGCGCAACGTCTGGCTCTGTCGAAAAAAGGCACGGCGGTGGATGTTCTGGTGATGACGGCCACGCCGATCCCGCGATCCTTGTCTCTGGCGCATTACGGCGACATGGATGTCTCTGTTCTGGATGAAAAACCACCGGGGCGCACGCCGGTGAAAACGGCTTTGAGTTCGATTGAACGGATGGATGAGGTGGTGGCGCATCTGCGCGATGCCATTTCCGACGGGAAGCAGGCCTATTGGGTCTGTCCCTTGGTCGAGGAAAGCGAGCTGGTGGATATGACGGCCGCCGAGGAGCGGTTCAAATATCTGCGCGCGGCCTTGGGTGAGGGGCGTGTCGGTTTGGTTCACGGGCAGATGGCACCTGAGGACAAGGACCGCACCATGGCCGCATTTGCGGCGGGTCGGCTGTCTGTTCTGGTGGCAACCACGGTCATCGAGGTGGGGGTGAATGTGCCGAATGCCTCGATCATGGTGATCGAAGGGGCCGAGCATTTCGGTCTGGCCCAGTTGCACCAGCTCAGAGGACGTGTCGGGCGCGGGGATGTCGCGTCGACCTGTCTGCTCATGTATAAACCACCCTTGACCGAAACCGGACGGCGGCGTCTTGAGATTCTGCGAGAGACAGAGGACGGGTTCCGCATCGCGGAAGAGGATCTGGCGATGCGCGGGGCGGGCGATGTTCTGGGCACGGCGCAATCCGGCCTGCCGCGCTTCCGTGTGGCCGATCTGGAACGGCAATCCGCATTGATGGCTTTAGCCCAGTCGGACGCGCGTAAACTCCTGCATGACGATCCGACGCTGCAAAGCGAACGTGGGAAGGCTGTGCGTGTTCTCCTGTGGTTGATGGGCAAGGATGAGGCGATCCGTTTGATTTCAGTGGGTTAGGCAGTCTGGCAATTTGCGGGAGTCGTTTTGTTCGCAAATGTTCTTAAAAAGTTCTTTACAGGTCGCAATCTATATGAGAACAAAGTAGCAACAAGTCATTAACCTTAATGGTGAGGATGCCATGATCAAAGACCTGAAGTCCGTTGTTGCCCGCTCCCAAGCGACTCTGCTCGAAGACATGCTCGGCGCGGTTGCGCTTTTGGTCATCCTTGTCGGCGGGCTGTCTCTGCCCGCTCTGGTGTGACGCCACTTTCGTGTTTCTGCCTCTGATCTGATCCCGAACCCCGCGTCTGCCTCACGTCTGACCCTTACCTGTTCAGAAGGTGGTTCCCCAACCACCGATACGACGCATCAGATCAACCTGCCGCCGCCTTCGTCCCGAAGTGCGGCGGTTTTTTTATGGTCTCTCGGGGTGAAATGATGTGAGCGCGTCGCAGATCATGCGACTAGACGGTTCGGGTCAACTCGTCAAAGCCCCGACATGTGGCCGTGATCGCCAAGAGGATCGAAGCGTGCCGGTTCTTGAAGGCCCGCGCAGGCAAAAGCGCCTCGAACCCTTCAAACGGGGCAGAGGGGATCGGGCCGTCTTCTTTGAGAAAGGCCGCCAATTCGTCACGGGCGCGCCGGAGTTCGGATTCTGTGCGACCAAGAACGTGACGCCCGAGAACAGAGGCAGAGGCCTGACCCAAGGCACAGGCTTTGACGTCTTGCGCAAAGCGCGTCACGCGCCCGTCTTCGACATCCATATCCACAGTGACAGTGGAGCCACAAAGCGGCGCGCGTTCTTTTACGGAGACCATCGGTGCATCAAGCCGCCCGACATGCGGAATATCAGCCGCCAGCGCCAGAAGCGTGCCGGAATAAAGCTGGGTCAACTCTGCGGGTGACTGTGGGCGTGACTGTGCGGACATGGTTTGCCTTTCAGGATCGAAGCCCATAAATAGGGCAAACGCCCCCGCTTGGAAAGGACAGGTCATGTGCTCCGAAGAGTATTTCGGTAAATTTGATGCCGCTCAACTGAAGTATGACGACAAGGGGCTGATCCCCGCCATCGCACAGGACCATACAAGCGGTGAGGTCCTCATGATGGCCTGGATGAACGAGGCCGCCGTGCGTAAGACCTTGGAAACGGGGAAAGTGACCTATTGGTCGCGGTCACGTCAGGCGTTCTGGATCAAGGGCGAAACCTCCGGCCATGTGCAGAAACTCGTGGATTTCCGCTTTGACTGCGACAGCGATTGCCTCTTGGTTCTGGTCGAGCAAACCGGCGCGGCCTGTCACACCAACCGGCGCTCGTGTTTCTACCGTGCGGTGCGCGATGGCGAGAGTGTCGAGTTGATGAAGCCGATGGAGTGAGTATTTCCGCCATCAGAAAGCACGTGCCGGTTTTCCGATGGATCAAATACTCATAAGCCGATCAGGGCTTTCACCTCGTCAGGGGACAGACCTTCTTCGCGGAATTTGGCGATGGCTTTGGCATCCGCGCGTTTGGCGAGACGTTTGCCGTTTTCATCGCGGATCAGGCGGTGGTGGTGATAGGCGATCTCGGGCAGGTCGAGAAGCGCTTGCAAGAGGCGGTGGATTTGCGTGGCTTCCATCAGATCCGCGCCGCGCACGGCTTCGGTGACGCCTTGGGCCGCGTCGTCGAGCACGACGGAGAGGTGATAGGCAGCGGTGCCGATTTCTTTGCGGGCAAGCACGATGTCGCCAACCCCGTGGATCAGCTGCGCTGCGTCAAGGTGATGGCGACCGGTCTCGTAAGGGCCGGTTTCCTGCCATGACAAGCGGCTGACATCGCCCAGAAGGTCCACTGCTTTGGCTATATCGAGGCGAATGGCCTCGCCCGGATTGAAACTCTCCATCGAACGGGCGCGGCAGATGCCGGGATAGATCACTCCATCTGGACCGAAGTCTTGATGGAGCGGCGCACCTTCCTGTGGTGCGGACATGGCGTTCTGGATGTCGCGGCGGGTGCAGGAGCACGGGTAGATCAACCCCATTTCATCCAGTCTTTGCAGGGCACTTGCGTAAATTTCTTCACGCGCAGTGATATGCAGAACCGGTTCCGGCCAAGTGATCCCGAGCCAGCGCAGATCGGCATAGATCAGGGCCTCCCATTCGGGACGGCAGCGGCTTGTGTCGCCGTCTTCAATTCGTAGGAGGAATTTGCCGTTTCGTTCCTGGGCGCGACGGAAGGCTGTGAGCGCAGAAAAGGCGTGACCCAGATGCAGAGGCCCTGTGGGGCTGGGTGCAAACCGGGTCACGTAGCGCATCAGGATTGGCCTTCAAGCCATTGATTATAGTCTTCTTTGGCGCGATCCGTGTAGCCTTTGTAGCGCTCTTTGCGCCCCTTGCGACCGCCGCGAATCCCGTCCAGAGGCGGGAAAAGGCCGAAGTTTACATTCATCGGCTGGAAGGTCTTGGCTTCCGCACCACCGGTGATGTGATGGATAAGCGCGCCCATAGCGGTGGTGCGCGGTGGCGGTCCCATATCGACACCCGATAGTTCGGCAGCGGCGAGCCGGCCCGCCAAAAGCCCCATCGCGGCGCTTTCCACATAGCCCTCGACGCCCGTGACCTGTCCGGCGAAACGGATATTGGGGCGCGATTTCAGGCGCATCTGGTCGTCGAGAAGTGTGGGCGAGTTGAGGAAAGTGTTGCGATGGATGCCGCCGAGACGCGCGAAACTGGCGTTCTCCAGACCGGGGATCATCTTGAACACTTCGGTCTGTGCGCCGTATTTCATTTTGGTCTGGAAGCCCACGATATTGTAAAGCGTGCCAAGCGCATTGTCGCGGCGCAGTTGCACCACGGCATAGGCCTTTTCTTCGGGCTTGTGCGCGTTGGTGAGGCCAATGGGTTTCATCGGACCGTGACGCAGGGTTTCACGCCCGCGTTCAGCCATGACCTCGATGGGCAGGCATCCGTCAAAATAGCCGGCCGTTTCGCCCTCGTGAAACTCGGTTTTCTCGGCGGCCAGAAGCGCGTCGATGAAGGCTTCATACTGGTCCTTGGTCATCGGACAGTTGAGGTAGGCTTTTTGCTCTTCCTCGGTTTCGCCCTTGTCATAGCGCGACTGCATCCACGCCACGTCCATGTTGATGCTGTCCGCATAGACGATGGGGGCGATGGCGTCGAAAAAGGCCAGACGATCCGTGCCAGTCTCTTTGGCAATCGCCTCGCCAAGCGCGGGGGAGGTCAGCGGGCCGGTGGCGAAAATCCACATGCCTTCCGAGGGTAGATCAGTGATCTCGCCATAGTCCACGGAGACGTTGGGATGGGCTTTGAGCGTGGCTGTGATGTGGTCGGCAAAAGCGTCGCGGTCCACGGCCAAAGCTCCGCCTGCGGGCAGTTTGTGCCTGTCTGCGGCGGACATCACCAGCCCGTTTGCGGCGCGCATCTCCCAATGCAGCAGCCCCACGGCGTTTTGCTCGTCATCATCCGAACGGAAGGAATTGGAGCAGACCATTTCGCCGAAATTGCCCGTCTGATGGGCAAAGGTTCCGACCTCGGGCCGCATTTCATGCAGCACGACTTTGATGCCAAGATTGGCGGCCTGCCACGCGGCTTCGGAGCCAGCCATGCCGCCTCCGACGATGTGAAGTGTTTTCTCTGTCATAGGGCGGGATGTAGCTTGGCTTGGAAGAGGAAGAAAGGGAAAATTTTCCTGTATCGCGAAACAAGTAAAAACCCCACAAGTCGAAACTTGTGGGGCCTTTGTCTGATACTCAATCTATTCCGAGGGAACAGTTTAGTTGAGAATATCAAAAAGCGGTGTGGTGTCGGATGCGAAATCTTCAACCTGATCCATCACGCGAAGACGACGTGCACCGGTTTCGAATGTGAGGGCGAGGGAGAAACCGTCGCCGTCGATGTCACCAAAGGCGGTGCCATAATTTGCTTCGAGCGAGGTGCTGTCGTTGAGGGCATAACGGCCACCGATTGTGAGCAAGCCATCTTCGAGGTAGTCTTCGTTGGTGCTGACCACAGATGCCAGAACGGTGAAGTCTTGGGTTGCGTTATACTCACCACCGATCGCTGTGAAGCCGGTGTCAAAACCATATTCAGACCAGGCAGTTGCAACGTTCACTTCAAAAGCTGCGGCATCATATTTGTAGCCGAGTGCATAGGATGTGTCATCGTCCCAGTCATTGGCGAGGCCATACACGGTGGATGCTCCGAAGCCATAGAAGCCAACAAGGCTCAGGCTGTCTACATCGGCGTCGTCAAAGGTTTCGTATTCCAACGCAATGCCGTAATCACCGGTTTGGTATTCTGCACCAAGACCGTATGATGTGTCGTCATATCCGCCTTCTTCGTTGCTCACGCTCAGAAGAGCATAGACGGTCATGCCGGGGACAATTGCATAGCCTGCGGTGCCGCGCACGACGGAAGCATCTTCGCCTTCATAAGACACCAAGCTGGCGGAGCCGGTGAAGGACAGTTGGCCCGTGACATAGTCGATATCGCCATTGAGGCTGGTGATATCATCTTCTTCGATGTTGAAGTAAGACGCTTCGGCTTTGCTATATGTTACACCATCAGCGGCGGCGGCACCGGCTGCGGTGATCATTGCAAGCGCGAGTGTGAGTTTTTCTGTTTTGCTCATTTTTTACCCCTTTTGATTTCTGCGCAGGATTTACTCCTGTGATTTTGGAAGTTTAAGAGGGCAAAATCTGATTTTTGGCTTGTGTAGAAAACTGTGTTATTTTTGCTACTGATCTGCACATACGCACAGGCGGAAATTTGCCCAAACAGGTGTTTTCTGCATGTATCGCCTTCAATTTTTTGTGAAAGCCTTTGAATGGAAGGGGAAAAATAGATGTTTTGGCATTTTCCCAATTTTACCTGAGTCTTTAAAAGGTCTTGTGATACCTATTTTCGTTAACAAAACGGGGCCTCGAATTGGGGCCCCGTTTCTGCAATTTTATAAGTTTCTCATGAGATGAAAAAATAGGCTCAGCTTTCCACGTCGCCCTTGTCGCTTTCGTCCTCATCGGACTCCGCGATCCATGCGACGGAGACGACTTCTTCGCCTTTGCCGGTGTTGAAGACTTTCACACCGCCCGCACCACGGGACCGGAAAGAGATGCCATCAACCGGACAGCGGATTGACTGGCCTTTGGAGGTGGCGAGCATGATCTGGTCTTCCATGCCGACAGGGAAGCAGGCCACGATCGGACCGCCGCGCATGGTTTTCTCCATTGCGGTCACACCTTGGCCCCCGCGACCGCGCACCGGATAGTCGTGCGAGGAGGATAGCTTGCCGATTCCGCCTTTGGTGATCGTCACCAGAAGCTCTTCGGCGGCTTTCATCTCTTCAAACCGCTCCATGCTGATGGAGCCTTCCGACACCTCTTCGTCGTCTTCTGTGCCTTCGACCTCATCAGCTCCGGCCAGTTGGCGGCGCATTTTGAGATAGGCCTGACGCTCGTAGCTCTCGGCCTCGAAGTGTTTGATGACGGACATGGAGACCACCTCGTCGCCTTCATTCACCAGTTTGATCCCGCGGACACCTTGCGAAGCGCGCGAGTTGAACACGCGCACATCTGTCACGGGGAAGCGGATCGCGCGACCTGCGGAGGTCACAAGCATCACATCGTCGCTTTCGTCGCAAATCCGCGCGTTGATCAGGCGGGTGCCTTCATCCTCGCCCTCGAATTTCATCGCGATCTTGCCGTTGGACTTCACATTGGTGAAATCCGACAGGCGGTTACGGCGCACAGAGCCTTTCGAGGTGGCAAAGACGATTTGCAGATCGTCCCATTCCTTCTCGTCGCGGTCCACCGGCAGGATCGCGGCAATGGAGACGCCCTGCGGGATCGGCAGGATTTGCAGCAAGGGTTTGCCCTTCGCGGTCCGGCCCCCCAAGGGCAGGCGCCATGTCTTGAGCTTGTAGGCCATGCCATCGTCGGTGAAGATCAGAAGCTGCGTGTGGGTGTTCGCCACGAACAGGGTCGTGATTACGTCCTCGTCCTTGGTCGACATACCCGACAGCCCCTTGCCGCCGCGTTTTTGGGCGCGATAATCGGCCAAAGGCGTGCGTTTGGCCCAGCCGGAGGAGGTCACGGTCACAACCATGTCCTCTTTCTCGATCAGGTCTTCGTCGTCCATGTCGCCGGACCAGTCGGTGATCTCGGTGCGGCGGGGCACGGCGAACAGGTTTTTGACCTCGATTAGCTCGTTCGAGATGATCTCCATGATCCGCTCGCGCGAGGCCAGAATGGCAAGGAAATCCTTGATCTTCGCGGCCAGTTCGACCAGCTCGTCGGTGACTTCCTTCACCCCGATCTGGGTCAGGCGTTGCAGACGCAGATCCAGAATGGCGCGGGCCTGAACCTCGGAGAGATTGTAGGTGCCGTCATCATTCATCTTGTGCAGCGGATCGTCGATCAGCCGGATGTAATCGGCAATCTCATGGGCTGGCCAGCGCCGCGTCATGAGTTTCTCGCGGGCCTCGGCGGCATCGGCGGAGGACCGGATCGTCGCGACCACTTCATCCACATTGGAAACGGCCACGGCCAGACCACACAGGATATGGGAGCGGTCCCGTGCCTTGCGCAGTTCAAACGCCGTGCGGCGTGCCACCACTTCCTCGCGGAAGGTGATGAAATGCTCAAGGAACTGGCGCAGCGTCATCTGTTCGGGCCGCCCGCCGTTCAGGGCCAACATGTTACAGCCGAAAGAAGTCTGCATCGGTGTGAAGCGGAAAAGCTGGTTGAGCACCACTTCGGCCGTCGCGTCGCGTTTCAGCTCAACCACCACGCGCACACCATTGCGGTCGGATTCATCTTGCACATGCGCGATGCCTTCGATGCGTTTTTCACGCACCATATCGGCGATCTTCTCGATCATCGAGGCCTTGTTCACCTGATAGGGAATCTCGTCAATGACAATAGCGTAGCGGTCCTTGCGAATTTCTTCCACGCGGGTCTTGGCGCGGATCACGACGGAACCACGACCTTCGAGATAGGCTTTGCGTGCACCGGAGCGCCCGAGGATCATGCCGCCCGTCGGGAAGTCGGGGGCAGGGACGATCTCCATCAACCGTTCGGTCGAGACATCGGGGTTCTCGATCAGCGCGAGCGTGGCATCAACGACTTCGCCAAGGTTATGCGGCGGAATGTTCGTGGCCATGCCGACCGCGATCCCGCCTGCGCCGTTGACCAGCATATTCGGGAACCGTGCGGGCAGGACGGTCGGTTCACGGTCCTTGCCATCGTAGTTCAGCTCGAAGTTGACGGTGTCTTTGTCAATATCTGCCAGAAGATAGGCGGCGGGTTTGTCCATCCGCACTTCGGTATAGCGCATGGCCGCGGCCGCATCGCCATCCATAGAACCGAAGTTCCCCTGACCATCCAGAAGCGGCAGCGACATGGAGAACGGCTGCGCCATCCGCACGAGCGCGTCATAGATCGCGCTGTCACCATGCGGGTGATATTTCCCCATCGTGTCGCCCACGGCACGGGCCGATTTGCGGTAGGGCTTGTCGTGGGTGTTGCCCGCCTCGTTCATCGCAAAAAGAATGCGCCGGTGCACAGGCTTCAACCCGTCGCGCAGGTCGGGGATCGCACGGGACACGATCACGGACATGGCGTAGTCGAGATAGGAGGTCTTCATCTCGCTCGTGATGGAGATTTTCGGACCGTCCCATGCCATCGGCTCGCGCGGGGTTTCTTGTTCGTTTTCAGGGGTTTCGGGTGTATCGCTCACGTTGTCCGCCTGTTGTCTTTGTGTGACGGGGATAAGCCCCGTATCTCGTTGTGACACACTCTACCCCATACCGGATATGGGGTGCAATGGGGGGATGGTCATTCGTTCTGGCAGCCGGACTATATGAGTGACAACATATTGTTTTTATTGACAGTTAACCATTTTGAGGCAGAGTTTTCTTATGGGAGTCGAAAAAAGATCAAATCACAGGACCAACAGGAGAAAACACATATGACTCACATTGCGTCTCAAGAGATGAGTGAAACGGAAATGATGCTGTCCGGCTACGGGCTGACCTTCGCGGAGTTCACCTACCGGATGCCGGATTACAAAAACGTGTTGAACAGTTTCTCGTGGCAGTTGTTCGACCTCGCACCGGACTATCCGAAACTCTTCAAGTTTATCGAGTTCTGGCAGGAGAATATCGAAGGCCCGCTACATCATGTGCGGTTTTCACATCGCAAGATGATTGCGCCGGGTGAATGGCGCAATTGCGTGGGTGAGTTCACTGTGCATTGACCACCGTGCATTGAGGCACAGCGAGCGCCTTGCCGAATGTGGCGCAGTGACTAGAGAGCGTGGCGAGTGCGCGCTGCTCAGAACCGTTTCAGAAGCTTTTTGAGCGGCGTCATGGTGCTTCCCGTCTGGGCGTCATTCGACACTTTGGCAAAACGCTGACGCAGCGCCTCTGCACGGGCATCGGCCATCACACCACCAAGCCGCTTGCGTTTACGGCGCGTAGCGGGGAAGGGCACAACGGTTTTGTTCTTTCGACCAGTCATAGGGAAAAGATGGGATGTTTTTTCCCTGATCTCAAGCCCGTTTTGAGAGCTTTTTCCATGCAATGAACCAAAGCGCGGCGAAAACCAGCGAAAACAGGAAATTCCAGCCCGCCATCGTGATCCCGAGACCCCATGTGTCCCAAACGATCTCGTCGCAAAGCACCAGTCCCGCATCTCCCGCGCCACCGGGCAAAAGATCCGCGCCAGACAGGCCGGACAAGGAGTCTCCGGTTCCCGTGCAGGAACTCGGCCCCGGCCACCATTTTTGTTCGACACCGGCGTGATATAGTCCAAGCGCGGCAGAAACCAGCATGGTGAACAGGCCCAGAAGCGCTAGAGGGCGCAGCCGCATCAGAAAGAACAAAAGCCCGATCACAATCGCAATTGCATGGGGCCAGCGCTGCCACAGACACATCGGGCAGGGCGCAAAGCCAGCCGCCTGAAAGATGAAAGCGCCCAGAAGAATGGCCAGAGATCCGACTGCGGCGGCCAGTGCGGGTTGAAGGGCTGCGAATTCGGAGACAGGTTTTCTCATAGGTATTTCACGGCATAAAAGCCGCCCAGCAGGATGACGACAAACAGGGTGAAGACGAGGCCGAGACGGCGCTCGATAAAGTCGCGGATCGGATCGCCGAATTTCCACAACAGTATCGCGACGACGAAAAAGCGTAGCGCGCGCGCCGTGATCGAGGCCACGATAAAGACCGGAAGCGACAGGCCCGTGGTGCCCGACAGGATGGTGATGACCTTGTAGGGGAAGGGGGTCACACCCGCGATCAGCACGGCCCAAGCGCCCCATTCATTATATTTTACGGCGAACTCGTCGAAGTAGGCGTCCTTGCCGTAGAATTCCAACACCGGTCGCCCGATGGTTTCAAAGGCCCCGTAACCGATCCAGTAACCCAGCATCCCGCCCGCGACCGAGGCCACAGTGGCAATGCCCGCAATCTTGAAGGCGTCACGCGGGCGCGCAACGATCAAGGGGATCATCAGGATGTCCGGCGGGATCGGAAAGACCGAGCTTTCGATAAAAGCCACAAGAGCCAGCGCCCAAAGGGCGTGCGGGCTGTTTGCGAGGGACATGGTCCAGTTGTAAAGCCGTCTGATCATACCTGCCCCTGTAGTCTTGCTCGGCCTCTTTAGGCCTCATTCCTCGGTCGGGGTCAAGCATGTGGGCGCCTGTCACAGGTTTTCCGTCCTGCGCATTTGAGTTGCGGCGAAATCATAAGCAATTTTTTTAGGAAAACCGCGCAGAACCCTCTGGACGCCGCCCGCAGGCTTGGGTAAACGCCTTTTACTGCGCCAGACTTCGGCGCTCTGCCCGTGTGGTGGAATTGGTAGACACAGGGGATTCAAAATCCCCCGCTGTAACAGGCTTGCCGGTTCGAGTCCGGCCACGGGTACCATTCCAATTGAAATGACAAAGACGCCGGTGTTCCGGTCGAGGAAACACGCGCTTTTGAGCGCGTTGATTCGCGTGGTTGCTCTGTTGTCACGCCTCGATTGTTCCCAAAATGGCTAAGATTCTCCGGTTTGCGAAGGATTGGTTCCTGAAGTGAAAACCCGCCCTTATTTTGCGCATGCAGCATCTCCTTGCCCCTACGGAAGCCTGATGCTTCGGAAGGGCTGCTTCTCCGGTTCGTTAGGATGCGATTAACGTGTTGAAAAATAATATTAATATTTTGTTTTTCAATTTCCGGCTCGAGTGGTTTGACCGGACAGTAAATTTGTCATTTTTGTGCCCGTATAGGTTTTTCTCGTCATATTTGACCACATTTCCGCCTTTTTCCCTGTTGCAAGGTCGCATTTTTGCCTTATCCATAACGAGCCCAACTGGGGGGCAAAAGGCCACGGGGGCGGCCGCGCGATGAGGTCCGGGGGGACTAAGCTTGCGTGTCCGATTGTGGTGAAATGGTCGTCTATCGGCCTGCTGCTGCGTTTTGGTGCGACTGCCGCGCCAATCGGCTCTCAAGCTGTATCTGCCTTTCCCTGACAACGCTTTGCGCGTGCTGTTGGTCCAAGAGACGTGTCTTGCGCGGAGTTCTCGCGAAGTCTTGAGGATTGATTTTTTGGTTTTGTCTGCCCGAGCGGCAGTGTGATGGAGAGAGACGATGACACATTGGTGGAAGTGCCACGGCGGGACAACAACGACGGATGATCCGGATTTCAATGACGCTCTGGCCGAGAATCTGATCGGTCTGTGGGAGTTCTCCAGCGGTGCGAGCAACGAGGACACCGGTCTTTCTGACGGGATTGCGCAGAACGGCCATTTCCACGGCAATGCTCATGTCGATGACGGGGCGCTGCAACTGGATGGCAAGGGTGACTATTTCGACGTGTCGACCAACGCCACGACGGATGCGCCATTTGATCTGTCCGAGGGCACCATTCAGGTTCAGTTCACGCAAGACTGTCACGTCGGTTCGTCTCCCGACACGATTGTGAACCGCGGTGAATACTGTGATCGCAATTCCGAAGGCTACTTCAATATCGAAGTGACCAGAGACGGAAGCGTTGTGGTCAACCACATCTCCGACACGGATTCCGTGCAACTGTCCACTGGCTCCGATTTCTTCTCCGAAGGCGACGAAGTGCGTGTGTCCTATTCCTGGGATGAGGACGGCGAGGGCAGCTTTATCGTCGAGAACCTGAGCACGGGCGATACGTTCGAGGAAAGCTTCGACAGCGCCGGTCTCAACATGGACATCGGCGACAATGACGACGAAAGCTTCACTTTCGGCGCGCGTGAATACAATGACGGGTCTTATGACCGGTTTTTCGATGGTGAAATCGCCTATGTCGCTGTGTTTGACGATCCGGAGCTCGACGCCAGCGATGGTGTTGTCGACGGAACCGACGACGGCGAAGACATGATGCTCGGATACACGGATGCCGATGGTGACCAGATCACCGACGGGGCTGATGTGATCTACGGCAATGACGGTGACGATACGATCGACGGGGCCGGTGGCGACGATACGATCTATGGCGGCGCTGGCAACGACACGTTGCAAGGCGGCGGTGGCACCAACACGCTTTCCGGCGGTGACGGTGACGACACGTTCATCGGCGGCGAGGGTGCTGACACATTTGACGGCGGCGCAGGTCAGGACAACATTGACTATTCCGCGTCGGATGCGGCGGTGAATGTTGACCTGTCCACATCGACCCTATCCGGCGGTGATGCCGAGAACGACACCATCGTGAACGGTATCGACGGGGTGATCGGCTCCGAATATGACGACACGCTCACCGGTTTCGATCACGAAGGCACAAGCGCCTCCGACACCTACACCAATGAATTCTTTGGTATGGGTGGTGATGATACGATCTCCGGCGCAGGTGGCGATGATTACCTCGACGGTGGCGATGGCAATGACACGATCAACGGCGGTGACGGCGATGATGTGATCATTGGCGGCGAAACCGGCCTGCCGGATCGCGGCTATGGTTCGACCGGTGTGGATAGTGACCCCGACAATGACAAGGACACGCTCTACGGCGGGGCTGGCAACGACACCATTTATGGTGGCGATGACGAGGATTACATCGACGGTGGTGCGGATAACGACTATCTCGACGGTGGTCTCGACGACGACACGATCCTCGGCGGTTCCGGCGATGATACGATCATTGGCGGCGAAGGCTCCGACACAATCGAAGGCGGAGACGGGAACGACACCATCTATGGCGGTCTTGATCCGGCCTATCCCGATAGCCTGAACGTTCCGGACGACGAGGGTGATCTTGAGCCGGAGAATGGTCAGGATGTCATCTATGGCGGTGCTGGCAACGACACCATCTATGGTCAGGACGATGACGACATCATCTATGGTGGCGACGGCAATGACACCATCTATGGCGGCATTGATGACGACACAATCTACGCTGGAGCGGGCACGGATCACGTCGATGGTGGCGAGGATGATGACATCATCTACGGCGGCGGTGACAACGATGTGTTGTCCGGCGGCGATGATCAGGACACGATCTATGTGACCTTCAGCGATGTAACCTCTGGCGTCTATGACACGACGGTGAACGGCGGCAATGGCGGCGTTGATTGGGATACGCTTGACCTGTCCGAGCTTCTTAGCGACGGCTGGGTTATTACCAGCCATGTGCAGAACCCCGATGGGGATACCGGAGACGCTGCTGGCTACAATGGTCAGATTGTGCTGGAAAATACAGCTGACGGCACCACTGCCAACATCAACTACACCAATATCGAAGAGATCATCCCCTGTTTCACGCCGGGCACTCTGATCGCTACGCCGAAAGGTGAGGTTCCGGTGGAAACTCTGAACGTCGGGGATCGGGTCATCACCCGTGACAATGGCATTCAGGAAATCCGCTGGATCGGCAAAAAGACCCTGTCAGGGGCCGACCTTGCCGCGCGTCGGGAGTTGATGCCGGTGCTGATCCGCCAAGGTGCGCTTGGGGCCGGTCTGCCGGAGCGGGACATGGTGGTTTCTCCGAACCACCGCATGCTGGTATCCAACGAAAAGGCTGCACTTCTCTTTGAAGAGCACGAAGTTCTCGTGGCTGCCAAACACCTGACCCGTATGGACGGTGTCGATGTGGTCGAGGCCTCCGATGTGACCTATATCCACGTGATGTTCGACCGGCACGAAGTGGTGCTGTCGGATGGCACTTGGTCGGAAAGTTTCCAGCCGGGCGATTACACACTCTCCGGCATCGGAGACGAGGCCCGCGAGGAACTCTTCGCGCTCTTCCCTGAACTGGAAGAAGTGTCGAGCCGCGGTCGTTTCTCCGCCGCCCGCCGCGTGTTGCGCAAACACGAGGCCGAGCTGCTGGTCTCCTGACCTCCGCTCAACTGGCTGGGTCTCGTAATGGATCAAGGTTCGGGCTGCCACGGTGGCCCGAATTTTTCTTTATGGCTTGCGGCGATAGACGCGGAATTTGCCTCCGGCGTTGTCATAACGCGGGTCCCGAAAGGCCCGAAACGCTGTTTCCAAAAGTGACCTAATCTACAAAAAATATGAAAACTGTTTATTTGGAGGGGCGGAAGGCTCTCTGTATATACGGCAACCTGTAGGATTTATGACACTGTTTTGCCATATATGCACAGCAGTCGCGAATGTGCTCTTCTCACTTGTTTCTATAATTCATTTGAAAACAAATACTTAATGATATTCGTGAGTTTCTTTCCGAATTCTTCCCCCTTTGAAGTGACGGCAAATGTGGCTACATTGAGTGTATATTTTTTCATGCAGCTTTAATCCGTAGTTACGAAGGTCAACCGTTGTCCTTTGCCCTACTGATGCGCAGCGAGCGATTTCGCCACGGCGGAGGTTTGTAGGGACGACAAGATGGCCAATATCAACGGAACAAATGACGACGACAATCTGAGCGGAACCTCTGGTGCGGATTCGATCGACGGCAAGGCGGGCGACGATCAGATTGATGGCGGCAATGGGGCCGATACCATCAAAGGCGGGTCGGATGACGACACGATCTATGCCGGAGACGGCAATGACGTGATCTATGGTGATGACGGAAGCTCGACGGGCACTCTTGGCCTTGATGCCTCGGCCTTGACGTTGTCGCGCAGCAATCTTGTGTCCAAAACTTGGTCCAACTCAGAAGCCACCTATTCCAACGTTGCTACATTGGAAGATGGCACTGTGGTCAATGCAAAGCTGGTTCTGGTCTCCAAATCTGACAGGGATTTGAACGTCGATTTGTCTGGTGATGCCGGGCAGGAAATCCTTTTGAACGGGAGCAACAATTACAAAATGGTGGGCGAAACCGCCACCATCCGCATGGAATTTTACAATGCGGCCACGGGCGAACCGATCTCAATCAACTCGACAGCGACGTTCAACGACATTGATAAAGCCTACGGCAGCGAACAGGTCAGCATCGATTCCGCGTCCTTCACCAGCTATGGCACCTCGTCGGACACGTCTTTGGATGTGCAGACCGATGGCGGCACCGTGGTGGCCTCTGGGACCGAAGCCAATAGTGCATCCGATCAGGACGCATGGTTCTCCGCCGCGTTTGAAAACCAAAGCTCGATCACCTTCACGCTGACCGCACGAGGGTATAATTCCGGCTATACGCTTTCCGGCGATGTGATTGACGATGTGGACGAAACCGAGCTTGACCCCGGCGATGACGAAATCCACGGCGGGGCTGGTGCCGACACGATCTACGGTGAAGCGGGCGATGACACGCTTTACGGTGATAATGGTGACGACGACATCTATGGCGGCGAAGGCAATGACACCATCTCCGGCGGTCAAGGTCAGGACGAGATCGAAGGCGGCCTCGGCGATGATGTCATCTCTGGCGGCTCCGGCGATGATACGATCTCCGGCGGTGCGGGGGACGATACGATCTATGCCGATGGTGACAATGACAGCCTGTCGGGGGATGAGGGCAGCGACCGGTTTGTGGTGACGGCCTCGGGCAACACCACAATTTCAGGTGGCGAAGATACGGATGGCACCGATCAGGATGTCATCGAACTGTCGCGCGACACCTATGATTATGACGACTACCGCGTCGTGTATACCAATGGCGATCCCTCTACCGAAAGCGGCGTGATCGAGCTTCTTGACGCCAACGGGAATGTCACTCGCCGGATCAAGTTCGAGGAGGTCGAACAGATCGTCTGTTTCACGCCGGGCACCGGAATTGCCACGCCTGATGGCACGGTCGCGGCGGAACAGCTTTGCGTCGGGGATCGCGTCTTCACCCGCGACAACGGTGCGCAGGAAATCGCATGGGTCGGGCGCAAGGATCTTTCGGCGGCGGATCTTCAGCGTCAGAAAGACTTGATCCCTGTGATGATAGCGAAGGGTGCTTTGGGCAACGGTCTGCCGGATCGCGATCTGATCGTCTCACCGCAGCACCGCGTGTTGCTTACCTCCGACCGCGCGGCGCTGTATTTTGAAGAGCGCGAAGTGCTGGCCGCCGCCAAACATCTGGTCGGCCTGCCGGGGATCGTGCGGGCAAAACCGCTTGCGACCTCCTACATACATTTCATGTGCGAGAACCACGAGGTTGTGCTTTCCAACGGGGCATGGACGGAGACTTTCCAGCCGGGGGCGGCCTCCATGTCCGGTCTGGAGAACGGGCAGCGTGATGAAATCCTCGCGCTTTTCCCCGAGCTTGCGACAGCCAAAGGGATGAACGCCTATATTTCCGCGCGCAAGACGCTCAAAAAACACGAAACACGTTTGCTGATGGCGAGTTAAGCCGCGCAAACGGGCGCAGCTCTATTCCGGAATGACGAAAAAAGGCGGCCTTTCGAGCCGCCTTTTCTACATCTTATGTTTGTGGGGCCGCTCTCCCAAACTCCTATTTCTCTGGCAAAAGCCCGCGGGGCGAAAACCGCAGTACCACGAGAAGGATCACGCCCATTGTCAGATAGCGCATATAGGCCACGCGTTCGATCAGACCGGCCTTGAGCGCAGAGCCGTCCTCCAGACCAGAGGTCAGAACATTGACGATCCATGCGCCGATGGGTTCGACCTCGACCCACAAAAACCAGATCAGCATACCGCCGAGAACCGCGCCCCAGTTGTTGCCCGATCCGCCGACGATCACCATCACCCAGATCAGGAAGGTGTAGCGCAGGGGCTGATAGGTGGTGGGGGTCAATTGGCCGTCCAGCGTGGTCATCATCGCACCGGCAAAGCCGATGATGGCTGCCCCCAGAACGAAAATCTGCAAATGCCGTCCGGTGACATCCTTGCCCATAGCTTCGGAGGCCACTTCATTGTCACGGATCGCACGCATCATCCGGCCCCAAGGGCTTTTGAGCGCCAGTTCCATCGCCACGACGATGACAAAGATCACTGCCAGAAAAATTCCCGCATAGAGCAGCTTGACGAAGATCGACGACCCAGTGACCGGATCCATGCCGAGTTTGGCCATAAGGCCGAGGAACCACTCATTTTGTTGCAGGTTGATCTCATAGGGCACAGGACGCGGAAGGCCGTTGACGTTCTTGACGCCACGCGACAGCCAGTCTTCGTTTTTCAAAACCGCGAGGATGATTTCTGCAATGCCCAAAGTGGCTATGGCGAGGTAATCCGACCGTAGGCCCAAAGCGGTTTTCGCCACCAGCCATGCAGCCCCTGCGGCGAGCAAGGCACCCACAGGCCATGCAAAAATCACCGGCAAGCCCATACCGCCGAGATAGCCGGACACGGCGGGATCAACGGCTTCGATGGCTTCCACGGCCGGATCGAAGAGCGCGCGGAAGGCGAAGAAACCGCCAACCAGAATGACGGTCAGGATCACACCACGCAGCCGCGTTTTCGGCAGGCGCGGATAGGTCAAAACCGCCAGAGCAATCGTGCCGACACCAACCAGCAGCGCGAGGATCATCCGCCCGCCGCCCGCAGACCATGCCGCTGGCACAGGCGGCATGGAGGTCAGGACTACGGCGAGACCGCCTAGGGCGGTGAAGCCCATCACGCCCACGTTAAACAGGCCCGCATAGCCCCATTGCAGGTTCACCCCCAGCGCCATGATGGCCGAGATCAGCCCCATGTTGAGAATGGAGAGAGCGGAGTTCCACGACTGAAGAAACCCGACCGCTGCGATCAGAACCGCCATGGCCGCGAAGTAGAGCGGCGCACGGGGCAGGGTGGTGGTCGATGTTTGTGTCTGTGCTTGGGTCATATCGATTGCCCCTTGAAAAGCCCCGTGGGTTTGAACAGCAAAACGATGATCAGGATCGCGAAGGAGACCGCGAATTTGTAATCGGTCGAGAGAAGCTGCACCAACCCGTCAGGTGCCCAACTGTCCGGTCCCAGATAGGTCACGACCTTCTTGAACGCATAGGTCAGCGTCACTTCGGAAAACGCAATGACAAAACCGCCAGCCACAGCCCCCAAGGGGTTGCCGATCCCTCCGACAATGGCGGCGGCAAAGACGGGCAGCAGGAGTTGCTGGAAGATGAAAGGTTTATAGGACTTGTCCAGCCCGTAAAGTGTTCCTGCGATGGTGGCGAGTGCGGCCACCAGAAGCCATGTGATCATCACCACACGCTCCGGATTGATGCCCGACAAAAGCGCGAGGTCTTCGTTATCCGAAAAGGCGCGCATGGATTTGCCTGTGCGGGTCTTGTTCAGGAACCAGAACAAGGCCGCCACGGTGATCATGGCCACAACCACGGTGATCACCTGCGTGGTCTTGAGGGCAAGCCCCTCGTTGAGGCCGGACCATGCCTTGAACTCGCGGGCATTGATGACGAACCGCGCTCCGTCGGAAAAGCGTCGGTCATCTGTCCCGACAACCATCCGAACCAAGCCGTTCATCACGAACATGACGCCGGTGGAAACGATCACGAACATGACCGGCACGGCTTTGACCTTGCGATAGAATTTGTAGACCACGCGATCGGTGAGCAGCAACAGAAGCGCCGTAGCGAGAATGCCGAAGGGCAGGGCCAGAAGCGCCGTGGGCAGTACGCCGAGCGACAGGCCCCAGCTTTGGAACAGCCCCGTGACCAGCACGACGACCATCGCGCCGAAGGACATGGTCTCGCCATGGGCAAAGTTGGAAAACCGCAGGACGCCATAGATCAGCGTGACGCCCAGAGCCCCCAAGGCAAGCTGGGAGCCATAGGCGGTGGCCGGAACCACCACAAAATTGGTGAATGCCACAAGGGCGTTGAGAATATCCATATGCCCTCTCCTTATCCGCCAAGAAATGTGCGACGGACCTCGGGATCCGCCAGAAGGTTGGCACCCGTGTCGGTATAGGCATTCGCGCCCTGCACCAACACATAGCCCTTGTCCGCGATCTCCAGCGCCTGACGGGCATTCTGTTCGACCATGAGGATCGAAATACCGGTCTTGGCAACCTCGATGATGCGGTCGAACAACTCGTCCATCACGATGGGAGAGACCCCTGCAGTCGGTTCATCAAGCATCAGAAGTTTCGGCTGGGTCATAAGCGCACGGCCTACTGCGACCTGTTGGCGTTGACCGCCGGACAGCTCGCCCGCGTTCTGGTTGCGCTTTTCATAGACCGCCGGAAACAGTTCATAGACCTGTTCAATTGTCGGTTCGATTTCGTCCTTGCGGATGAAGGCCCCCATCTCCAGATTTTCGCGCACCGTCATGGTCGGGAAAATATTGTGGGTCTGGGGCACAAAGCCCATGCCCTTGTAGACCCGTTCCTGAGGCGAGAGGCCGGTGATGTCCTCACCGTCGAGATAGACAGCGCCCTCGCGCAGCTTGAGCATCCCGAATACGGCTTTCATCGCGGTGGACTTGCCCGCGCCATTGGGGCCGACGATCACCGCGATCTCGCCCTTTTGCACGGTGAGCGTGCAGCCGTGCAGAATATCCGCACCGCCATAGCCGCCGCGCATTTCACTGGCATGGAGGAAAGTCATTGTGCCTCCTCCGTTTTCTTGTTCTTCACACCGGTGCCGAGATAGGCCTCGATCACCGCTTCGTTCTGCATGATCTCGCTGGCGCTGCCGGTGGCCATGACCTTGCCTTGCGCCATGACGATCACCGGATCGCAAAGCTGTTTGATAAATTCCATGTCATGTTCGATCATGCAAAACGTGTAGCCGCGCTCGACGTTGAGCCGCTTGATCGCATCCCCGATTGTATAGAGCAGCGTGCGGTTCACACCTGCGCCGACCTCGTCGAGAAAAACCATCTTTGCATCGACCATCATGGTGCGGCCCAGTTCCAGAAGTTTCTTCTGGCCACCGGAAATCTCGCCCGCCTTGAGATCGGCAATATGGGAAATCGTCAGAAATTCAAGAACTTCGTCGGCTTTTGCACGCAGAGCGCGTTCTTCCTCGGCAATGCGTTTGCGTCCGAACCATGTGTTCCAGAGCGTCTCGCCCGACTGGCCCGCAGGCACCATCATCAGGTTCTCGCGGCAGGTCATGGAGCCGAATTCATGCGCGATCTGGAAGGTGCGCAAAATGCCCTTGTGGAACAGTTCGTGCGGTTTGAGCCCCGTGATGTCTTCGCCATCGAAGAACACCTGTCCGGAGGTCGGGGTCAACACCCCTGCAATACAGTTGAAAAGCGACGTTTTCCCCGCGCCATTGGGCCCGATGAGCCCTGTGATCGATCCTTGCTCGAGCGTGAGCGAGGCCCCATCAACCGCACGAAAACCGCCGAAATGCATGTGCAAATCACGCACTTCGATCATGTGTCAGTGTCCCCGTATATGGTCCGGCCTTTGTGAGATGGCCGGAACAGTGAGCCCGGAACGCATGAGACGCGCCCCGGGCCAATGATGGTTTTACCGCGACTTAGCGGATGTCGACCGTTTCGAAGTCGCCATCGGTGATGGTGTAATAGCGATAGGTGCCTGCGGCTTCGCCCGGTCCGATCAGCTCGACATTGGTTGCGCCGACATAGTCGATGTCGCCACCCTCTGCGAGAATCTTGAGCGCCTTGTCCAGTTCACCGGGCAGGATTTTCTCACCCGGCGCATTGGCCACCTCAAGCACATTGGCTGCGACCGCCTCTTTGGTGGCTTCGCCACCTTTGGCCATGGCCAGAGCGATCAGAGCGCCCGCGTCATAGCTTTCACGGGTATAGGCAGAGGAGACGTTGATGCCAGCGGCTTCGCCCAGTGCGTTGAACGCATCCGTGCCTTCGCCTTCTGCCCAAGGCACAATGCCCATGGAACCTTCGACAATATCACCAAGATCGGCTACAAGGCTGTCGCCATACATGCCGTCACCCATCAGGAAGGTGTCAAACGCACCGGTGTCGGCAGCGGCCTGAATGATGCCCTTGCCGCCTTGGTCCACATAACCAAGCACCACAAGCACGTCGCCGCCAGCAGAGGCCAGCGCACCGATCTCGGCAGAATAGTCGGCCTTGCCGTCTTCGTGAGAGGTGTTGATGGTGATCTCACCGTCAAAGGCCGCCTCGAATGCGTCGGCAAGGCCCTTGCCGTAATCGGAGTTGGTGTAGCTCACAGCCACCGAAGAGATGCCCTTTTCTTCAAGCACTTCGGCAAGGATTTCCCCTTGGCGCGCATCGGAAGGCGAGGTGCGGAAGAACAGGCCGTTGTCTTCAACCGTGGTCAGCCCCGGCGATGTGGCGGACGGGGAAATCATCACAACACCGTTGGGCACTGCCACGTTGGAGAGAACCGCGCCGGTCACACCGGAGCAATCCGCGCCCATGATCGCCACAACACCGTCGGAGGTGATCAGACGTTCTGCGGCTGCAGAGGCGGCTGCGGCATCGACACAGGTGCTGTCCGCGCGCACGGGGGTGATGGTCGAGCCTTCCAAGAAAGCGCCACTGTCGCTCACTTCTTTCAGAGCCAGTTCGGCACTGGCTGCCATGTCAGGCGTCAGCGATTCAATCGGTCCGGTGAAGCCGAGGATAATCCCGACCTTGACGTCTTCGGCAAAGCCTGCGCCCGCCATCAGAGTTGCGGCGGTAGACGCCAGAAGCAGCTTTTTCATATGGAATACTCCCTGTTTGGATCTTGTCCTGTGGCGCAGACTAGACAGGGTTTTTGCGATTGGAAAGACGATGGCGTGTTTTGCTGATCGATTTTTTTGCATTTGCCTAGGTTCTGAACAGCATGTGGGGCCGTTTTCATGTGACCTGCGTCTGGTGCGCGGTTTCAGGGAAACGAACTGGCCGTTTACGCTTTGAAAAGACGACTCACGATATGAAACGATAAAGGTCGAGGCTTTGTCCGAGGGTTTGTCTGGAGGGTCTATTGGGGATATAATTGAACCACGCCGTGAGAGGGGCTGTGCATCGCAGGCAAGCCAAAGAGACTTTGGCCGCAAGCGTGCCGCAGTGTTTTTTGACATAACGCGCATGAATTAGGCAGTTGATTGCGAATTCTGCGAAATTTTCTGTCTCTTTTGGGTTTTCTCACGCCCGTCTCCTGCTTATAAGTCTACGGACTTCTGTGTGCGCTAACACGCATATGGGGGAGGAGAGATGACCAAGATTTTGGAGTAAAGACGATGACGGATTGGGTGAAAACCGCATGGCGCAACAAACCGCGTGTGCAAATGCCCGACTATACGGACGTGGCCGCGCTGAACGCTGTAGAGGCGCAGCTTGCCAAATATCCGCCGCTCGTCTTTGCCGGCGAGGCGCGTAAATTGAAACGCGATCTGGCGAAAGCGTCCCGTGGCGAGGCGTTTTTGTTGCAGGGCGGCGATTGTGCGGAGAGCTTTGCCGAATTCGGTGCGGACCAGATTCGCGACACGTTCAAAGTCATGCTGCAAATGGCGATGGTGCTGACCTTTGGGGCGAAAGTGCCGGTGGTCAAAGTGGGCCGCATGGCCGGCCAGTTCGCCAAGCCGCGCTCGGCACCGACCGAAACGGCGGGGGGCGTGGAACTGCCGTCCTATCGTGGCGACATCATCAACGGTTTCGACTTCACGCCCGAGGCGCGGATTCCCGATCCCAACCGGATGTTGCAGGCCTACACACAGGCGGCTGCCTCGCTGAACTTGCTGCGCGCCTTCTCGAAGGGTGGCTTTGCCGATATTCATCGGGTGCACGCCTGGACGCTTGGCTTTACCGAATCCGATGAGGCCGAGAAATACCGCGACATGGCGAACCGCATTCAGGATGCGCTCGATTTCATGAAAGCGGCGGGGATGACCTCCGAGAACAACCACGACCTGCACACCGTGGATTTCTACACCTCTCATGAGGCGCTTTTGCTGGAATATGAAGAGGCGCTGACACGTGTGGACAGCACCACCGGCGCAACGATTGCAGGCTCCGGTCACATGATCTGGATCGGCGACCGCACACGTCAGCCGGACGGGGCCCATGTCGAATTCTGCCGCGGGGTCGAGAACCCGATCGGTCTGAAATGCGGCCCGACCACCACCGCCGAAGACCTCAAGGTGCTGATGGCGAAACTGAACCCTGAAAATGAAGCGGGGCGTCTGACGTTGATTGCACGGTTCGGGGCAGGGAAAGTCGCCGACCATCTGCCGCGTCTTGTCGAGACCGTCAAATCCGAGGGCGCCAATGTCGTTTGGTCCTGTGATCCGATGCATGGCAATGTGATCAAGTCCTCGACGGGCTACAAAACCCGTCCGTTCAACGCGATCCTCTCTGAAGTGCAGGAGTTCTTCGCGGTGCACCGTGATCAGGGCACCATTCCGGGCGGCGTGCATGTCGAGATGACCGGCAAGGACGTGACCGAATGCACGGGTGGTTTGCAGGCTGTGTCGGACGAAAACCTCGCTGACCGTTATCACACCGCTTGCGATCCGCGTCTCAACGCATCGCAATCTTTGGAACTGGCGTTCCTCGTGGCCGAAGAACTGCAAAAGGGCCAGACACCGGAAGCGGTGGCCGCGACGGCGTAAAGCCATTTCAAAACAGACTGTTAAAAGCCGGGTTTGCGCCCGGCTTTTTCATGTCTTGACGTGATCCGGTCTTGACGTGATCCGGTCCCGATATGGTTAAGCAAAAGAAAAGGCGCAGCCTGTGGCCGCGCCCTGAATTTTCCTGATTTCGCGGGTCTCAATACCCTGTGACGCCTGTCGCGAAATAGCTTAATCATCCGACTTTATAAGCCGCAGAAAGGGTTTCCTGGAACTCGGAGGTCTGGGGGGCTGTTGCGTCGCGCCCTCCTGCGGGCTCAGGGCGGAGCGGCTGTCCTCATAGGCTTTTTTCGCCTCGGCAAATCCGGCGGGAACGGGGGTGCCTTTGGTCGTTGTCTGGAATGTCTGATCCATCGGATTACCGAGCAGCGGGCGCGACTGGATGCTGACCACTTCAAACCGGCGCGGCTGGCGACCGATGTCGCCTTTGGATTGCAAACAGCCAAGGACGCGGTTCACATCGCCGAGATCGGATTTCAGCGGACAGAGCAAAAGCTGCGCCTCCATCTCGCCCCGACCAATTCCGCGCTCGGCCTTCAAGGTCACAACGCTGACCTGCGGTGTTTCAAACACGGCTTCGAGCGCTTCGGAGAGTTTCGCGCGGCTCTCCGGCACGAACATCGCGGTCAGGGGCATGCCACGCACTTCCATGCCCATTAGATCGGTCAGATGCATGCCCGATAGGCGGAACCGCGCCACGCCGGGCGCGACGCGTTCAAGGATGAAGGCAAATTCCAGCGCCGGTTGCATGCCGCGCGGATCGATTTCGGAGCGTGCTGGCACCGGTCGTCCGTTGCGCAAACCTTCCCAATAGGCCTCAACCGTTTTGACCGCCGGAAAATGCATATCCAAGCGTCGGGGCATAAGGGAAACGACATTGTCTCCGTTCACATATTCGATTTTCATCACAACACCTGTTTACTGCACGATCCATGCCCTTTGCGGGTCGCTTCGGGTCTTTCCGTTCGCCGGTTTCCGCCGGTCGGGGCACATTGATTTCGGGGCGCACTGACGGGTGCGACTGAATTGCGGAACTGGCTCTCACGCTCGCATCCCGCACACGCCCCCACGCCGACTATTCCGTTATCCGGAGGCCCCGCTGGCTTGACCGGAATATGCCATGAGTTTGCCAGATTTGGAGCAAAAACCTAATCATTGGTTAACACAGGGCCAAAAGTTCTGAAAAATCGTCGTGGAAACCTTAGCGATTTGTAAAGGGGCAATGCGGCACGTCCCGAAAAGGTATAAAAACGCCAATATCTTATGGGAATTTTGAAAATCTCGGCCCTTAGCATTCCTTTAATGATCCACATTTTTCTAAAATTTTATGGAAACCGCGAAATCGGAGCGGTTCGGGTAGAAAATGGAAGAAACTGGACTAAATTGTGACGCTGCAAATGCAAAGTGAGTCTCTCAATCGGACCGCGTGTCGTCTTGCATATACGGTCGTATTTTATCCTTGGGCGGCCTTGTTCAGGCCAAGGAAGCCCCTCACAATGACGCGCAATACTGGCCTTCACGGCGACCAGCCGCTATAGACGGAGCAAGGTTCGGGCAGGGGTCCGGACAGGTCAAGGGAGCACAGACATGGCAGCCGACCGGCGTGGTCTTCTTATCATTTTGTCTTCGCCTTCGGGGGCGGGGAAATCGACTTTGGCGCGTCAGTTGATGGGCTGGGACGAGACCCTGAGGTTTTCGGTCTCTGCCACCACCCGCGCACCGCGAGAGGGCGAGGAGGACGGGGTGCATTACCACTTTGTCGATGAGGCCCGCTTCAAACAGATGGTCTCCGAGGGCGAAATGCTCGAACATGCCCATGTGTTCGGCAATTTCTACGGCTCCCCTGCGGCCCCTGTGCGCAAGGCGATTGAGTCAGGGCGCGATGTGTTGTTCGATGTGGACTGGCAAGGCGCGCAACAGATCGCCAATTCCGTGCTGCGCGACCATGTTCTGTCGGTCTTCGTACTGCCGCCGTCGATCAAGGAATTGCGCCGCCGTCTGGAGACCCGCGGTCAGGACAGCGCGGAGACGATTGCGAAGCGGATGGAGAAAAGCTGGGACGAAATCAGCCATTGGGACGGCTATGATTATGTTCTGGTGAATGACAATCTGGAGACCAGTTTTGCGCGTCTCAAAACCATCATCGAGGCCGAACGCCTGCGCCGTGCGCAGCAGCCGGGCTTGATGGAGTTTGTGCGCGGGCTTCAGGCCGAATTCGAGGAGGTGGAAGGATGACGCTCTACGCATTGAACGATCACGCGCCGGTCTTGCCGGAAAATGGCGATTACTGGGTGGCGCCGGATGCCAATGTCATCGGCAAGGTGATTTTGGAGGAAGGCGCGAATATCTGGTTCGGGGCCACGCTCAGAGGGGACAACGAGGCGATCCACGTGGGCGAGGGCACGAATATTCAGGAAAACTCCGTGCTGCACACCGATATGGGCTTTCCGCTGAGTATCGGCGCGGGCTGCACCATCGGGCACAAGGCGATGTTGCATGGCTGTGTGATTGGCGAGAACAGCCTGATCGGCATGGGCGCGACCGTGTTGAACGGGGCAAAGATCGGCCGGAATTGCCTGATCGGGGCCTGTGCGCTCATCACGGAAGGCAAGGAAATCCCTGACAATTCTCTGGTCATGGGCAGCCCTGGTAAGGTGGTGCGGGTTTTGAGCGAGGCGCAAATCGCGGGGCTCAAGGCCTCTGCCTTGCATTATCAGCAAAACGCGCAACGCTTCCGCGACGGGTTGAAGCCACTCGACTGAGGCGGGGTGGTGTTCCCGACGCCACGCCAAAAGGTGGGTGCAGCAGTTAGTGCAGCGACGCGCGGATCTGGACAAGCTGGACGGGAGTGAGGTCCAGCATATCGAAGTCGAGAGACGGGTAGAGGCTGGCGATTTCCTCGCGGATGATCTCTGGACGAGGCAGTCCTTTGGGAATGGCACGGATGCGACCTTTGAACCGCGCGCGATGGAGGAGCTCCGCCAGTTCAAGACAGTCGAACTGTGCGCAAAGCGCCGGAGCCACGACACTGTCGGGGGCAATGCTTTTGAGAATGTCCGGCGTCAGATCGGAAAACTCGATCAGGAAAAAACCGGTGCGCTGCGGGAAATACTTTTTCAGCATTTGCATCCGTTGCGGATCACCCACCATCAGGACCATCCTTCGGGGCGCGGCATCAGCCGCGTCGGGATGTGCGATGAGATCACCGAATATGTTCTGCCGCATGCTGCCCATGACGGGTTCCGATTTTGTGACTCATTGATTTGTGACAAAAGGGGTAAAGTATGGAAAATGCAATGCTATTTTTTCCTAAAATGAAAAAGTATCGTGAAATGCAAAACCCGCTGTGCGGTTCCGGTGGTGAGTTGTCCATAAGACGAGCGCTGTCATGAGACGGTTACATGAGGGCGTTAAAACCTGTCTGGATCCACTTGGACGTCGGATGGATTGCGCAAGTTGATTGTGAAGCGCCGAGGACATCAATAGGGTGGCAGGCGTTTCCCGAAGACCCGTGGAGGGTTTTGCGAAACGCTTCTAAGACGGCGAAAATCGGGACATTCCATGTTGAACAGTTTGAAACAGGTCACTTATGGCGACGAGATGATGGAGGCGGTGGCCGATGCCATGCCTTTGCCGGTGGTCGTGGTCGGGCGCGACGAGCGGATCATGGCGGCCAATGCCCCTGCGCGCCAGCTTTTTAGCGAGGCGATGGTCGGGCGCCACTATATCACCGTGCTGCGACAGCCGATGCTGCTGGATGCGATTGAGAACGTCCTGCGCCTCTCCGAGCCTGCGGAAACGGTTTATCGCATCACGGAGAGCCAGCGCGAACTGGTGTATGACGTTGTGGTGCGGCCTGTGACGGTTGCGGATTTCGCCTGTGTGACTGTGGCATTCGAAGACAAGACCGAGCTGAACGAAGCCGGACAGATGCGCCGCGATTTTGTCGCCAATGTCAGCCATGAGTTGCGCACGCCTTTGACGGCGGTGCTCGGTTTTATCGAAACGCTTCTGGGACCGGCCTCCGAGGATGATGTCGCGCGCAAACGCTTTCTGGAGATCATGTCCCGCGAAGCGCAGCGGATGAATCGCATCGTGGGCGATCTTTTGTCCCTGTCGCGTGTCGAGGCGGAACGGCGCGTGCGACCGACAGATCAGGTCGATATTCCCGCCGTGCTGCGCTCTGTCGTCAACAGCCTGCATCCCGTGGCCGAAGCGCAGGGGGTCGACCTGATCCTCGAAGGAGCGGACGGGACCGAAGAGGTGCCCGGCGATCATGACCAGTTGACGCAGGTCTTTACCAACCTGATCGAGAACGCCATCAAATACGGAGGGCGCGACAAAGAGGTGCATGTGTGTCTGACCTCGCACGCGGTGGAGCCGACCATGCGCAGTTCCGCAATCCGCGTGGACATTTCGGATCAGGGTGAGGGCATTGCCACCCAGCACATCCCGCGTCTGACCGAACGGTTCTACCGCGTGGATTCGCACCGCTCGCGGGAGATGGGCGGCACGGGGCTGGGGCTGGCCATTGTGAAACACATTCTGAACCGCCACCGCGGACGCCTGCGTGTCGAGAGCCATGTGGGGCAGGGCAGTTGTTTCTCTGTCATCCTGCCTTACGAATAAGGGTTACGCGCTGAGGCCAGTTTGATTTAAATCCCGTATGCCTTGAGGCCAGTGCGGTGCCTGTTGGCACGATTCTCGCCGGAGATGCCGCCGGTTCCGTGCGCGTCACAGACTGTCACATATCTTTCCCGCCTGTCACAAAACCCCGTGTGAAAGCCCCGTTCGGAGGCGTTTTCCTGCGCAAATTTACAAGATGTCTAGGAAAAACACGCCATCTGTCATGTAACTGTTACATAAGTTTCACAAAAGCATTGCAGCCACCACCTAAACCGCCTGCAAGAGAGCAATACCGCTCTCGGACATTATGCAAATTCAGGAGCAAACCATGTCCTTTGTGAAACTGACCGCTTCCGCGATCGCGATCGCAGCCGTTTCGGCCTCCGCAGCCTCTGCCCGTGATCAGGTGCAAGTCGCCGGGTCCTCCACAGTTCTTCCCTATGCCTCCATCGTGGCCGAAGCCTTTGGCGAGAACTTTGACTTCCCGACACCGGTCGTGGAATCCGGCGGGTCTTCCGCAGGTCTCAAACGTTTCTGCCAAGGTGTTGGCGAAGAGCAAACCGACATTGCCAACGCATCGCGCAAAATCCGCGACAAGGAAATCGCGGCCTGTGCCGAAAACGGCGTGACCGACATCATCGAAGTGCGCATCGGCTATGACGGCATCGTGTTTGCCTCGCAGCTCGACGGTCCGGCCTACACCACCTTCACGCCTTCCGACATTTTCAACGCTCTGGCACCGAAAGTTGTCGTCGACGGTGCGCTGGTCGACAACCCTTACAAACAGTGGTCCGACTTCAACGCCGATCTTCCGGCCGAAGACATTCTCGCCTTCATTCCGGGCACCAAGCACGGCACCCGTGAAGTGTTCGAAGAAAAAGTGATCGCAGCAGGCTGTGAAGCCACAGGCGCAATGGAAGCCATGATTGCTGGCGGTATGTCTGAAGATGACGCGGAAGACGCTTGTCTCGCTGTGGCTTCCGATGGTCGCGCTGTGGACATCGACGGCGACTACACCGAAACGCTCGCCTCCATCGACGCCAACTCTAACGGCATCGGCGTGTTCGGTCTGGCCTTCTATGAAAACAACACCGACAAGCTCAAAGTGGCCACCATGTCCGGTGTCGAGCCGACGACAGAAACCATCGCCTCCGGCGAATACCCTGTCTCCCGTCCGCTCTACTTCTATGTGAAAAAAGCCCACATCGGTGTGATCCCGGGTCTGAAAGAATTTGCTGAATTCTTCGTCTCCGACGAGATTGCAGGCCCCGATGGCCCGCTGGCGGAATACGGTCTTGTGTCCGATCCCGAACTGGCTGCCACGCAGGCTGCTGTCGCTGCTGAAGACGTGATGCAGTAAGTTTTCCGGCACCTCTCTTTGGTGCTTCGCATATAGTCGGGGCGGCTTGCCCGCCGCCCCGTCCTCTTTGAGACCTTTTTCAACTTAAACTTCATACGGGGTGGCAATGCCTTTTCTCTGGTTGGTCTTAATCGTACTCGCGATCGCGGCCTCGGGCTATGTGATCGGACGCGGGCGCGCGATGCAAAGCGCGGGGGGCGACGCACGTCACCTTCATTCCCTGCCGAGCTACTATGGCTGGAACGTGGCGCTGAAAGCAGCGGTTCCCGCCTTTCTCGTGCTGGTGTTCGCGCTCATCGTTCAGCCCCTCATCATCAACAAGACGGTCTCCTCCATGATCCCGGCAAGTGAAATTGCCGACGGGTCAAATCTGGGCCTCGTGATGGCCGAAGTGCGCCGTGCGGCGGACGGGATCGACCATCTTGTCAACGAAGGTCTCATGGACGAAGCCACCGCACGCAACGTGCGCACGGATTTCACCGACATCACCCAGCGTCTGAAAGATGCAGGGCAGGTCGTGACCTCGAACATCACCCAGCCGGTTCTGGCCGCCGCGCAGAAATATCGCGTCATGAACGGCTCCGGCAAACTGGTCCGCAGCGCTCTGGTGATCCTTGTCGCTCTGGTCGGACTGCTCTGGGGGCTCAAGGAGAGCCACAAGGATTTCCGCGCCCGCAATATTGTCGAACGCAGCATTCTGGCGATGTTGATGGCAGGGGCCTCTGTTGCGGTTCTGACCACTTTGGGCATCGTTCTGTCGCTGATCTTCAACACGGTCGAATTCTTCAAACTCTATCCGGCGTTGGACTTCTTCACGCTTCTGGAATGGTCGCCGAGTTTCTCTGGCCGTGGCGGGTCTTCGGCGCTTGGTGTTCTGCCGCTGTTGTGGGGGACGTTCTACATCTCCATCGTGGCGCTTCTGGTGGCCGTGCCTATCGGGCTTTTCGCCGCGATCTACCTCTCCGAATATGCCGGACCGAAAGTGCGTGCCTTTGCCAAACCGATGCTTGAGGTTCTGGCCGGTATTCCGACCATTGTTTACGGGCTTTTCGCCTTGCTGACCCTCGGGCCGATGCTTCTGAGTGTCTTCGGGGATGATGGCGGGCTTGGCTGGATGCAAGGTCAGCGCGCCGTGATGACCGCAGGGATTGCTATGGGGATCATGCTTATTCCCTTCGTCTCCTCGCTGTCCGACGACATTATCAACGCCGTGCCTCAGGCCATGCGTGACGGCTCTTACGGTCTGGGGGCCACGCAATCGGAGACCATCAAACAGGTGGTTCTGCCAGCGGCCTTGCCGGGGATCGTGGGGGCTGTGCTTCTGGCCGCCTCGCGTGCCATCGGCGAGACCATGATCGTGGTGATGGGGGCAGGGGCCGCCGCCAGCCTGTCGCTCAACCCGTTCGAAGCCATGACTACGGTCACCGCCAAGATCGTCAGCCAGCTCACCGGCGACAGTGACTTTGCCTCGCCCGAAGCCCTTGTGGCCTTTGCCCTCGGCATGACGCTCTTTGTCCTGACCCTCGCCCTTAACGTCTTCGCGCTCTACATCGTGCGCAAATATCGGGAGCAATATGACTGATGTCTGATGCTATGAACAATCCCGCCAACTCCCTGCTCGTTCAGGACGCCCGCACCGCAAAACGCAACGCCGCAGAAAAACGTTTCCGCTTTTTCGGGATTGCCGCGATTGCCACGGGGCTGGTGTTTCTGGTGATCCTGCTGACCGCGATCTTCTCCAACGGGACGGGCGCGTTCCAGCAGACCTTCCTCACCGTGCCGGTCCATCTGGACGAGACCAAGCTCGACAAAGCGGGCAACCGCGACATCGAAGACATCAAGAAAGTGTCGACCTTCGGCTACAATCCTCTGATCCAGCAGGCCGTGTTCGACATAGTGCAGGCGCAGGGGATCGAGACCCCCTTCACCAAACGCGGTGACATGAAGGCGCTGATTTCGGCCTCTGCGGCGGCACAACTGCGCGACGAGGTGATCGCCAATCCCGATCTTATCGGCCAGACCATCGAGTTTCGCGTGCTGGCGACCTCGCGTGTGGACGGCTACCTCAAAGGCCGTGTGACCCGCGAGAGCGTGGAGCGCGACAAGAACATCGACGCCGAGCATTTCGATCTCGTTGACGGGTTGCGTGACGCAGGTATCGTGAAAAAGAGCTTCAACTGGGATTTCATCACTGGTGCCGATGCCTCCGAGAGCCGCCCCGAACAGGCCGGCATGGGCGTGGCAATGGTCGGGTCTTTCTTCATGATGCTGGTGGTGCTGCTCTGCGCGCTGCCCATCGGGGTGGCCGCGTCGATCTATCTTGAGGAATTTGCGCCGCAGAACCGCTGGACCGATCTGATCGAGGTGAACATCTCCAACCTCGCCGCCGTGCCCTCCATCGTCTTCGGGATCCTCGGTCTGGCCGTGTTCATCCAGTTCGCGCATCTGCCGCAATCCGCGCCGCTGGTGGGTGGTCTCGTGCTGACGCTGATGACGCTGCCGACGATCATCATCTCGACGCGGGCGAGCCTCAAAGCCGTGCCGCCTTCGATCCGCGATGCGGCTCTGGGTGTGGGCGCCTCCAAGATGCAGTCGGTCTTCCATCATGTGCTGCCGCTGGCCATGCCGGGCATCCTGACAGGGACCATCATCGGTCTGGCGCAGGCTCTGGGCGAAACCGCGCCGCTTCTGCTGATCGGGATGGTGGGCTACATCGCTTCCGATATGCCCGACGGTTTTCTCGGCGGCTTTCTGGACCCGAACTCCGCGATGCCGGCCCAGATTTACGAATGGGCGAAACGTGCCGACCCTGCGTATTATGAACGTGCATGGGGCGGGATCATCATCCTTCTTATGTTCCTGATGACGATGAACATCATCGCTGTCATCCTGCGCCGCCGCTTCGAGCGCCGTTGGTAAACGAGTTGAGGACAGAGCTATGAACGATATGCGAATTGTGAGAAAAGACGTGGATATGAACGACACAAAAATCTCTGCCAAAGGCGTGCAAGTTTTCTACGGCGACACCCATGCGATCAAGGATGTCGATGTGGAAATCCGCGACAAGACCGTGACCGCCTTTATCGGTCCGTCGGGCTGTGGCAAGTCGACCTTCCTGCGCTGTCTGAACCGGATGAACGACACGATCGACATCTGCCGTGTCGAGGGCAACATCTTGCTTGATGGCGAAGACATCTACGACAAGCGCGTCGATCCGGTGCAGCTTCGTGCCAAGGTGGGCATGGTGTTCCAGCGTCCGAACCCGTTCCCGAAGTCGATCTATGACAACATCGCCTATGGCCCGCGCATTCACGGTCTGGCGAAGAACAAGGCCGATCTCGACGAGATCGTGGAAAAGGCCCTGCGTCGCGGGGCGATCTGGGACGAGGTCAAAGACCGTCTTGACGCGCCGGGCACCGGTCTGTCGGGCGGGCAGCAACAGCGCCTGTGTATCGCGCGTGCCGTGGCGACCGAACCGGAAGTGCTCCTGATGGACGAGCCGTGCTCTGCGCTGGACCCGATTGCCACCTTGCAGGTCGAGGAACTCATCGACGAACTGCGCGAGAACTTCTCCGTCGTCATCGTGACCCACTCCATGCAACAGGCGGCCCGCGTCAGCCAGAAAACCGCGTTCTTCCACTTGGGCAACCTTGTGGAATACGGTGACACCGAACAGATTTTCACCAATCCGCAAGATGAACGCACCGAAAGCTATATCACCGGCCGGATCGGCTAAGGGAGAGACCCATGCATAACGACAGCAAACATATTGCCTCGGCGTTCGACCGCGATCTCGAATCCATTCAGGCGATGATCATGAAAATGGGCGGTCTGGTGGAAGTGGCCATCAAGGATGCCGCACAAGCGCTCGAAGAGCGCGATGTGGAACTGGCCGAAAAGGTGCGCAAGGCCGACATCGCCATCGACAAGCTCGAAGAAGACGTGAACGAGGAGGCCGCGCGTCTTCTGGCGCTGCGCTCTCCGACAGCGGGTGATTTGCGCACGGTTCTGACGGTGATGAAAATCTCCACCAATCTCGAACGCTGCGGCGACTATGCGAAGAACCTTGCCAAGCGCACCGGTGTTCTGGTCAACATGTCGCCCATCGAAGGGGCCGCGCCCTCTATCCGCCGCATGGCGCGCGAGGTTGAGGAAATGCTGCGTCTCGCACTTGATGCCTATATCCAGCGCGACGCAGGTCTGGCCAGCGAAGTCCGCCACCGCGACCTTGATGTGGACCAGATGTATAACGCTTTGTTCCGCGAATTCCTGACCTATATGATGGAAGACCCGCGCAACATCACCGCCTGTATGCACCTGCATTTCATCGCCAAGAACATCGAGCGCATGGGCGATCATGCCACCTCGATTGCCGAACAGGTGATCTACCTCACCACCGGTGAAATGCCCGACGAGGCACGCCCGAAAGGGGATGTGACCTCCTCGCAACCTGATCTGGGTGTGGAGGACGCCTGATGTCTGCCGATCAACCCCGCGTTCTTGTGGTCGAGGACGAGCCCGCACAACGGGAAGTCCTCGCCTATAACCTCGAAGCCGAAGGGTTTGCCGTCTCCAAAGCCGAGAACGGTGATGACGCGTTGCTCTATGTGGATGAGGACAGTCCCGACATCATTGTGCTGGACTGGATGCTTCCGGGGGTCTCGGGCATCGAAATCTGCCGCCGCCTGAAAACCCGCCCCGACACGCGTGATATTCCGATCATCATGCTCTCGGCGCGCTCCGAAGAGGTGGATCGTGTGCGCGGACTTGAGACCGGTGCCGACGATTATGTGGTGAAGCCTTATTCGGTGATCGAACTGATGGCGCGTGTGCGCACCCAGTTGCGGCGCGTGCGTCCGGCCTCCACGGGCTTGGTGCTGGAATTCGAAGACATCCGTCTTGATTCCGAGACCCACCGCGTGACTCGTGGCGAAGAGGCCCTGAAGCTCGGCCCGACCGAGTTCCGGCTTCTGTCCACCTTCATGGAGAAACCGGGCCGCGTCTGGTCGCGTGAACAGCTTCTGGATCGGGTCTGGGGGCGCGACATCTATGTGGACACCCGCACGGTCGATGTTCATATCGGTCGGCTGCGTAAGGCCTTGTGCCAGCACGGCGGCGAAGATCCGGTGCGCACGGTGCGTGGCGCAGGTTATGCTTTGGGCTGAACCCACGCGCTGAGGTCTTCTAACCTGACAAAACAGATGAGAAATGCGTCAAACCGGTCTGGTTTGGCGCATTTTTTTGCGTTTTTGTGCAGATCTTCTCGACGGCCCATCAGAACATGGTGATACAGGGGCGATACAGGCCGGAAACAGGCCCGATACAGGCAGTTCGCGCTGGCAAATGGTTGCAGGTTTTCGAGAAACGCCGTGCAAGGCATTGACGGCGCGGGCTTTTCGCACTCAACTCTTGTAAAGAGATCAACGCAGAGGTTTTCATTTGAGCAAATTCCACGGGGCCCCGACATCATGACTGCCATTCTCACCAAGGAACCTGCACATCTGCGCACCTATCGCGGTATCAGGGAATTGATCCTCTCCGGCGATCTGGTGCCGGGGGAACCGGTGACGATTCAGGGGCTGACGGACCGTCTGGACGCGGGCATGACACCGGTGCGCGAGGCGATCCGGCGCCTGACTTCCGAAGGGGCTTTGGTGTTTCATGGCAACCGTCGTGTGACTGTGCCCGTGTTGAGCCTGTCTGAGGTGGACGAGTTGATCTTTGCCCGTCTGGCGCTGGAGCCGGAACTGGCGCGGCGCGGGGCGGCGCAGATGGACGAGGGCGCTATCGCCGCGCTCACGTTGGTGGACCGCGAGATCGACGAGGCCATGCGTATGGGCGATATGCGCGGCTACATGATCCACAACCACCGGTTTCACATGATGCTCTACAAGGCCGCGCGCACGGAGGTGATCGGCCCTATGGTGGACTCGCTCTGGCTGCGCTCCGGTCCGGCGCTGCGGGTGATGTGCACGCGTTTCGGCTCGCAAAACCTGCCGGACATGCATCAGGTCGCCATTCAGGCCCTGCGGGACGGCGACACGGAGGCTGTGGGCGAGGCGATCCGGCGTGATATTCTGCAGGGGATGGAAAACATCCGCGCCATCGTGGCCGAAAGCGCAGATGTTGCGTGAACTCAGGTGGATATCGCCTTGATTTCGCAGAAATCTTCGATGCCGTAAGCGCCGCCTTCGCGACCGTTTCCCGAGAGTTTGTAGCCGCCGAAAGGCGAGCCGTAGGAAATGTCCGAGCCGTTCAGATGCACCATGCCCGCGCGAATTTCCCGCGCCATCGCCAAGCCACGCGCCTGACTCTCCGCGCTTGTGCCGGTCTGGATATAGGCGGCCAGCCCGTAGGGCGTGTCATTGGCGATCCGGACCGCATCCGCCTCGTCCTCATAGGCGATCATCACCAGAACAGGGCCGAAGATTTCCTCCTGCGCGATGCGCATGTCATTGCGCACATCTCCGAACACTGTCGGGCGGACGAAATAGCCACGGTTGAAGCCTTCGGGCCGTCCCGGCCCCCCTGCAATCAACCGCGCGCCTTCTTCGATGCCGGCCTGAATAAGGCTTTGCACGCGGTCATATTGCATCTGTGACACAAGTGGTCCGATGTGATTGCCCGTCTGCGTGGGCAGATCGACCTTGGTGCTCTCGGCCACGTCTTTGGCAATCTCCATCGCCGTCTCGTAATGGCTTTGCGGGACCAGCATCCGCGTCGGCGCGTTACAGCTTTGGCCGGTGTTCTGGAAACAATGGCGCACGCCGCGTTTCACCGCCTCCTCGAAATCGCAATCGTCGAGCAGGATGTTGGGAGACTTGCCCCCGAGTTCCAGCGTCACGCGTTTGACGGTCGGGGCGGCGGCTTTGGAAATCTCCACACCTGCGCGGGTCGATCCTGTGAAAGAGACCATCGCCACATCCGGATGCGAGGAGATCGCAGCGCCCACGGTCGGCCCGTCGCCATTGACGAGGTTGAACACACCTTCCGGCACTCCCGCTTCATGCAGGATTTCGGCGTAGAGCAGCGCGTTCATCGGCGTGAGTTCCGAAGGCTTCAACACCATTGTGCAGCCCGCCGCCAGCGCCGGAATGACCTTCAGCGCGATCTGGTTGATCGGCCAGTTCCACGGCGTGATGAAGCCGCACACGCCAATAGGCTCATGCAGGATCAGATCGCCCGGCGCGTTGCGGTGTTCGAAGTCGAAGGTTTCAAGCGCCTTGACCACCCCGTCGAGATGACCGATTCCCACTGCCGCCTGAGCGCGGTCGGAGAGCGAAATCGGCGCGCCCATTTCCTCGGTGATCAGCATCGACATTTCGTCGTAGCGCTTCTGATAGACCTCGCGGATCGCGCCCAGAAGGTCGAGCCGCTCGGCTTTCGTGGTTTTGGAAAAGGACGGAAAGGCGGCTTTCGCAGCCTGAACCGCAGCGTCCACATCGGCCGCTGTGCCCATCGCCACCTCGGCAAAGACTTCCTCCGTGGCGGGGTTGATGACCTCCATCATGGTCCCGCCCTGAGACGCAATCCAATCTCCGTTGATATAGAACCGGTCGGTTTTCAACTCCGTCATTGTCGCCTCATCCTGTGTTAGAATTTATCTCTGAGAGCATACCACGTCATCGCCGCCGCCAGAAGCGGCGTGCGCAGCCGTGGTCCGCCGGGAAAGCGCGGGGCGGGCAGGGACCGGAACAGGTCAAACCGCGCCGCTTGTCCCTCCACCGTCTCAGCGGCAATCTGTCCGGCCAGTGTGGCCAGCGCGACCCCTTGACCGGAAAAGCCGGAGACGGACATGGCCGCAGGGCCGAGCCGTGTGAAATGCGGCAGCCGCGACATGGTGATGCCCAGCGTGCCGCCCCATGCGTAATCGAGTTTGATATCTTTCAATTCGGGATAGACCCCCGACATCGGCCCGCGCACCTTGGCGCGCAAGTCGGAGGGGAATTTGTAGCCGTAGCTTTCCCCGCCGCCGAAAATCATACGGTTGTCGGGAGACATGCGGAAGTAATTGATGACAAAGCGCGAATCCGCCACGGCGTGACGGTTGGGCGTCAGCTTGGCGGCGAGGTCTGCGGGCAGGGGCTCTGTCACGGCGATGAAATTGTTGATCGGCATCACATGACGCGCCACATCGGGGGTCATGTTGTTGTGATAGCCATTGAGCGCCATGACCAGATGATCCGCCTCGATCACGGCCTTGTCGGTATGGACGCGCGGTTTGCCCGTGGTCTCGATCCGTGTGACCCGCGACATCTCATGGAGCCGCGCCCCCGCGCCCTCGGCCAGTCGCGCGATGGCGAAGGCGTAGCGCAGCGGGTGCAGGTGGCCTGATCCCATATCCAGCGTGCCGGAGTGGTAATCTTCCGAGCCGGTCTCATAGCGCACCGCGTCACGGTCGAGATAGCGGATTTTGTCATAGCCATAGACCTCGTGCATATGCGCGACATGGGCTTTGGACTCGTCAGAGAACCGTGCGCGGTGGTTGGCATGGATCACCCCGTCACGCCAGTCGCAGTCATCGCCGCTCTCGCGGAGCAGCGTCTTGACCAGATCCACCGCTTGCGCCCCCATATCCCAAAGCACACGCGCCTGATCCGGACCAAGCTGTTCTTCGAGATCGCCCTGTTCCAGCCGTTGTCCCATAGAGACCTGACCGCCATTGCGCCCCGATGCGCCCGAACCGATGCGCGAGGCTTCCAGCAGCACCACGTCCAGCCCGCGCCGCGCCAGATGCAGCGCCGTGGACAGACCCGCATAACCGCCACCCACGACACAGACATCGGCCTTCACCGCGCCGGTCGCGACCGGATAGGGGCCGGGGGCCTCTGCCGTGGCCGCATACCATGACGGGGCGTGTTTACCGGGCCGGTCGTTGATGGTCAGGATGTCCATGCCGGAAATCAGGCGTAAAGCCCCTCCGCCTTGATCCGCTCGAAAGTCTCGTCAAGCGATGTGCGTGCCCGTTCGATCAACATGTCCACCTCTGCTTTGGTGATGGTCAGCGGCGGGGAGATCACCATGCGATCGCCCACATGGCGCATCACCAGATTGTTGGCAAAGCACCGCTCGCGACAGATCACACCCACGCTGCCCGCCGGGGCCTTGAACGGCGCGCGGCTGGCCTTGTCCGGCGTCAGGGCAATGGAACCCATGAGCCCGACGATCTTGGTCTCGCCCACAAGCGGGTGATCGGTGAGGGCTTCCCATTTTGCTTTGAGATAGGGGGCGACCTCCTTGCCCGCGCGTTCGACAATGCCCTCTTCTTCGAGCAGGCGGATATTTTCGAGCGCCACGGCACAGGCCACCGGATGGCCCGCATAGGTGTAGCCGTGGGCAAACTCGCTGCCGTTGATCACCTCGGCGATCTTGTCGGAGACAAGCGACGCGCCCAACGGGATATAGCCGGAGGTGATGCCCTTGGCACAGGTCATGATGTCAGGCGTGATGCCCATAGTCTCACAACCGAACCAGTTGCCCGTGCGGCCAAAACCGGTGATCACCTCGTCCACAATCATGAGAATGTCGTATTTCTCCACGATGCGCTGGATTTCCGGCCAGTAGGTCTCCGGCGGCACGATCACGCCGCCCGCACCCTGAACCGGTTCCGCGATAAAGGCGGCCACAGTTTCGGGGCCGAGTTCGAGGATTTTCTTCTCAAGCTCCTGTGCCCGTTGCAGGCCGAAGTCTTCGGGGCTCATCTCGCCACCTTCGGACCACCAGTCGGGTTGGTCGATGTGATGGATGCCGGGGATCGGCAAGCCGCCTTGGGCATGAATACCGCGCATCCCGCCCAAAGAGCCGCTGCCCATGGTCGAGCCGTGATAACCGTTCCAGCGTGCAATCACATTGAACCGCTCCGGCTGGCCCTTGAGCGCCCAGTAATGGCGCACCATACGCAGATTGGTGTCGTTGGAATCCGAGCCGGAGCCGTTGAAAAACACATGGTTCAAATCCCCCGGTGCAAGCTCGGCCAGTTTCTTGGCCAGCATGATCGCGGGCACATGGGAGGTCTGGAAGAAGGTGTTGTAATAGGGCAGTTGCTTCATCTGGCGCGCGGCCACCTCGGCCAGTTCCTCGCGCCCGTAACCGATATTGACGCACCAAAGCCCCGCCATTGCGTCGAGAATCTCCTCACCCTCGCTGTCGGTGAGCCAGACGCCCTTGGCCTTGGTGATGATCCGCGCGCCTTTTTGCGCCAGTTCGTCGCCATCGGTGAAAGGGTGCATGTGATGGGCGGCGTCAAGCGCCTGAAGCTCTGCGGTGGGCAGGTGGTTGTCGCTCATGCGTCTGGTCCTTTGCTGCCGGCTCTCCATCTGCGCAACGCGCACGGGCGGCGTCTGTCTGGTGGTCCGGTCGGTTTTGAGGGTGGACAGATCAGGGATCCGTAAAATACTGCTCATGCAGAAATATGATCAAATTATTTAAGCGTCAAGGACGGTGATTTTACGGATGCTTTCGGGGCAGGTGCAGGGTTTGTGGCGACAAAGGGAAATCCGCGCGTTAAGAAGAGCCATTCTTCGCCGTTTCTGTAATGAATTCCGTGTTTCACCCTTGACCCCGGACGGTCATGGCCTCAGGTATATGCCGACAGAAACGCACAACTTCTGATATGGAGGCCCCAATGGCTTTTGAACTTCCCGATCTTCCCTATGCTCACGATGCGCTTGCCGATCTTGGCATGTCCAAAGAGACTCTTGAGTATCACCACGACCTGCACCACAACGCCTATGTCACGACCGGCAACAAGCTGATCGCCGGCACCGAGTGGGAAGGCAAGTCGGTCGAAGAGGTCATCAAAGGCACCTACGTTGCGGGCGCAGTTGCGCAAAACGGCATCTTCAACAATGCGTCGCAACACTGGAACCACACCCAGTTCTGGGAAATGATGGCTCCGGGCGAAGACAAGAAAATGCCGGGCGAGCTGGAAAAAGCTCTGGTTGAATCTTTCGGCTCCGTCGACAAGTTCAAAGAAGAATTTGCCGCCGCAGGCGCTGGCCAGTTCGGCTCCGGCTGGGCATGGCTTGTGAAAGACACCGACGGATCGCTCAAAGTGACGAAAACCGAAAACGGCGTGAACCCGCTGTGCTTCGGTCAGACCGCGCTTCTGGGGTGTGACGTCTGGGAACATTCCTACTACATCGACTTCCGCAACAAACGCCCCGTTTACCTGTCGAACTTCCTCGACAAGCTGGTGAACTGGGAAAATGTTGCATCGCGCATGTGATCGCGGTGCAGATGGGGTATCTCATCTCTTTCGGGCTGGGGGCTTTGCTCCTGGCCCTTTTTTATGCCTTCTGGATCGAGCCGGCATGGCGGTTGCGCGTCAAACGCTATGAACTGCGCCATCCGAAATGGGGCAACCGCCCGCCGCTGAAGATTGTCATTATCTCTGATCTTCACGCCGGTGCCCCGCAGATACCGCTTTCGCGTGTCCGCCGGATCGTGCGCAAAGCCAATGCGCTCTCGCCCGATCTTGCGGTGGTTCTCGGTGACTTTTATGCGGCGCATCGTTTCACTTGGGGCAAGATGTCCAAACATGACATCATCGGTGCGCTGAAACCTTTCAAGGGCAAATACGGCACCTTTTCCGTGCTGGGCAATCATGACTGGTGGCAGGACATGGAGGCCGCCAAGGCACACACACCCTGCGAAGCCCAGATCGCACTTAAGGATCATGACATGCCGCTTCTGGACAACGAGGCGGAGAAGATCGTGCTGGACAACGGACAGACGTTCTGGATCGTAGGGCTGGCCGACCAGCGCCCGCTGGACGAGGGACCGGAGGGCGAGGGGTTCGACGATCTGGAGCAGGCCATGCGGCATGTCACGGACGATGCCCCCTGTGTACTTCTGGCCCATGAGCCGGATCTCTTCCCCCATGTGCCCGCAAACTGCATCCTGACGCTGTCGGGCCATACCCACGGCGGACAAATCCGCATCGGAAACCGCTCCCCCGTCATCATGGCGGCGGAGAACGAGGTGTTTTCCTATGGCCGCTATGATGCTGACGGGCGCGTGATGATTGTCTCCGGTGGCATCGGATGTTCCGAATTGCCCGTCCGGTTCAATATGCCGCCCGAGATCACCGTGGTTACACTTTGCGGCCCAGAAAGCTGATCCCGCCGTTCTCCCTTCGACGTTTCAAGCCGCCCCCCTGTGCGATTTTCACCTCTTGTCAAAGTCGCGTGAAATCGCGCTTTGTCTCGCCATGACCGAAACGCAAAAGGGCCTCGTCGCCCTCCTGATTGTCCAGACATCCTGGGGCTTGCTGCCGCTTTATTACAAGGCGATGGACCATGTGCCCGCGATGGAGGTTCTGGCCCACCGCACACTCTGGACCTTTGTTCTGTTCGGCCTCTGGATTCTGATTCAGGGCCGCCTCGGAGAATTGCGCGCGCTTCTGAGTGGTCCACGGCTCAAAAAGGTCATGCCCGCGGCCTTTCTTATCAGCATCAACTGGGGCGTGTTCATCTATGCGGTGCAGGCCGGACAGGCGCTGGAAGCGGCCTTCGGCTATTACATCTTCCCGCTTGTGGCGACACTGATCGGTCTGGTGATCTTCAAGGAACCGCTCAGAGGTCTGCAATACCCCGCGCTGGTTCTGGCCGCGCTGGCGGTTGTGGTGCTGGGTGTCGGTCTCGGCGCGCCGCCGTGGGTGGCACTGGTGCTGGCCCTGACCTTTTCCGCCTATGGCGCGATCAAAAAGTCGTTGGATGCGGGGCCGGTGATCTCCGTGACCGCCGAAGTCGCCTTTCTCGCGCCTCTCGCGCTGATCTACCTTGTGGGGGCGGCGCTATGGGGCTGGGGCGGATCGGAGGAGCAGGCCGCCGGTGTCTTTGGCCGCGATCTAACAGACAGTTTTCTGTTGCTGCTCTCCGGCGTCTTCACGGGCGGGCCGCTGATCTTCTTTGCCGCCGCCGCACGCCGTTTGACCTATACCGTGGTGGGGATGGGGCAATACTGGAATTCGACCCTGCAATTCCTGCTGGCCGTGTTGGTCTTTGCCGAACCCTTTACCCACTGGCATGCGGTGGCGATGCCGCTAATCTGGGCAGCTCTGGTGCTTTATACACTCGAAGCCCTGCGTCAGGAACGCGCCGCACGCAGGCTGCGCAGACGTTCCACAAGTTCTTCCACCGTCTCGACGGTTTCAAAATAGCTCGACGTGGACAGGGGCGCGAAGCCTTCGTCAATCACATGGTCGATCAGCGCCTCCAGAGGTTTCCAGTAGCCATCTGTGGACAACAGGAATATCGGCTTGTCATGCAGCCCGATCTGTTTCCACGTCAACACTTCGAAAAACTCGTCGAGCGATCCCGCACCACCGGGCAACACCACGATGGCGTCCGAATTCATGAACATCACCTTTTTGCGCTCGTGCATGGTCTCGGTGATGATGAAATGCGTCAGGTCGCGCTTGCCGAGTTCCTTGGGCAAAAGATGCACCGGAATCACGCCGAAGGTCTCCGCACCGTACTTTTGCGCCGCTCGCGCCACAGCGCCCATCAACCCGACATCCCCCGCACCATAGACCAGCCGCCAGCCTTCCTGCGCAATCGCCGTGCCGGTCTCGATGGCCGCGGCCTCATAGCTGTCCTTATGGCCCGGACGTGAGCCGCAATAGACGCAGACGGAATAGGGGGTTGTGGAAGACGGGAGGGAAATGGCCGGATCGGACATGGTGCTTGCTCTCAAAAAAGGAAGTCTTTGACCCGTGTTAGACCCCTTGCTAAAGGTTTTTGCAATGAACTTGAAACACAAGTTGATTGGAAAAGGCAGTCTTCCACGCAGGTTGCGCGGATTTTGCGTAAATCCGGCTTTCCGACCGGAGGCAAAAGGCTTTAGGCTGTCGTAACCCTTCACCGCTGCCGGTTTGAAGAAGGGGAATGGGGATGGGACGGGAAATGTCGAAAACAAATGCATGGATGATGCCTGCCGCCGGTGTCGGCGCGGCTGTGATTGTCGTCGCGATCGGGGCGACGCTCTATCTCGCCCGACCGCTCCCGTCACCTCAGCAGTCTCAACAGGATGAGTCGGCTCAGACGGCTCATCAGGCTACACAACAAGCCGCGCAACAGACCGCTCCAGAGGCGAGCGAGCCCAGCGCCGCAGCAGCCCCGAAGCTCAGCGCCCCGGCGGCCAGCCCCTCTGAAGAAAGTGCTCCGGAGACCCGTGCCGCACAGATGGTTCCGGCCTTTGATCTCGTCCGCATCCCGCCCGCAGGGATCGCCACCGTGGCCGGACGCGCCGAACCGGGGGCGCGCGTCAGCATCCTGATCGACGGGGAAGAAGTCACACAGGCAGAAGTCTCCGCCCGTGGCGAATTTGTCGCCCTGTTCGACTTGCCCGCCTCGGATGCGCCGCGCGAAATGCAACTGCTGTCCCGTTTAGGTAGCGAGGAAAGCGCCAGTGCGCAGGCTATTCTCATCTCTCCAGCAACAACCGGTCTCGGGGTTGATCCGCTGCGCCCCGATGCGGTGCTTGGGGCAAGAGACGGGGCAGGCAACGACGTGCCATTGAGGCCAGAGCATGGCGCAGAGACGGACGGTCTGGCCGGAACAAACATGGGGGCAGGTGTCGGGGCCAGCATCGCGGAACAGGTGCTCTCCGGACAGACGCCGGATATTTTGGACGCGCTTGATACGCCTCAGGGGACCACTCCGGCAGATACCGCACCAAGTGAAGCGCAGGACGGTGCCACACAGCCCGACATCACGCTGAATGTCGAGACACTGAATGTTGAAACAGACACACCCAGCGCGCCGAAGACCCCGAACGCAGCCGCCGCACCCACGGTGCTCATGGCCGATGACGAGGGCGTCAAAGTGCTGCAACAGGCGGGCACGGGGCCGACCGATCTGCGTATTGATGCCATCAGCTACGATCCCGAGGGCCGCGTCTTTGTCTCCGGCCGTGCCAGCCCAGAGGCCGCGCTTTTGATCTATCTCGACGGCGGCTTTGTGACCAAGGCCGTTGCAGGGACAGACGGGCAGTGGCGTCAGGAACTCCCGAACATCAACGCCGGACGCTATCAACTGCGCGTCGATCTGGTCGATGCGGGGGGTGAGGTGCTGTCGCGGGTCGAAAGCCCCTTCCTGCGCGAAGATCGCGCCAAACTGGCACAGATCGCGCAAGGGGATGCAGGCGCAACACAGCAAGACGCCATGACATCGCAGGAGACTGCCGCCACGCCCGACACAGCGGGTCAGGAAGAGGCCTCTGAGGCGGCGCAAAGCCGGATTGCCTCGGTTACGGTCCAACCCGGCAATACGCTTTGGGGCATTGCCTCCGAACGCTATGGCGACGGGTTGCTCTATGTGCGCCTGTTTGATGCCAATCGCGCGCAAATCCGCGACCCTGACCTGATCTATCCGGGGCAGATTTTTCAACTGCCGGAGTGAGCGCGAGGGTGATCCTCTGAGCAGGTTCAAGCGCGCCGCTGCACATGCTCCTGTGCGGCCTCTGCGCTTGTCTTCACCGGCGGTTTGCGCGACTGTGCGGCCCTGTTAACAAGAGAGCCACACATGCCACGTCCGCCACAGATCATCTCCGACAAAGGCCCCAAGGATTCATGGGCCGTGATCCGCGCAACCGTTCCCTATTTCTGGCCCGAAGGCGACTGGACCACCAAACGCCGTGTGCTTTTCGTGCTGGTGTTCCTGCTGGCCTCGAAACTCGTCACCGTCATCACGCCGATGTTCTACAAGGCCGCCGTGGATGCGCTCACCAAGGGCGAAAGCTCCTCTCAGGCATGGATGCTGGCGCTTGGCGCGGTGTCTCTGACCGTGGCCTATGGCATGTCGCGGATTATGGCTAACGGGTTCAACCAGCTGCGCGACATTCTCTTTGCGCCCGTATCACAGGCGGCGCTGCGCAAACTGGCGCTGGAGGTGTTTACCCATATCCACCACCTGTCGCTGCGCTATCACATCTCGCGCAAGACCGGCGGGCTGTCGCGGGTGGTCGAACGCGGGGTCAAGGCGATTGCCTTTCTCCTGCGTGTTCTGGTGTTCAACCTCGGTGCGCTGGCGGTGGAACTGACGCTGATTTTCTCCGTTCTGGCGGTGTCCTTCGGGCCCTCTTTTGGCCTCGTGGTGATGACCACCATCGCGCTCTATGTGCTGTTCACCATGAAGGTCACGGCATGGCGCATGAAGATCGCCCGCGACATGAACAAACAGGACACGGAGGCCAACCAGAAGGCGGTGGACAGTCTTCTGAACTTTGAAACCGTCAAATATTTCAACGCCGAAAAACGCGAGGCGGCGCGGTATGATGCCTCTATGGCGCGGTATGAAAAAGCCGCCGTGCGCACCACCACCTCTATGGGATTTCTCAATTTCGGGCAGGCGGTGATCCTCAATCTCGGGATCATCACCGTCATGGTTCTGGCCGCCCTTGAGGTTCAGCGCGGCACCATGAGCGTGGGCGATTTCGTCATGGTCAACGCCTATATGATCCAGCTCCAGATGCCGCTCAACATTCTGGGCTTTGTCTTCCGCGATGTGCGTCAGAGCCTTGTGGATATGGAAGACATGCTCGACCTTCTGCACCAGCCTCCGGAGATCACCGACAAGCCCGGCGCGCCGGATCTTGTGGTGCGCGAAGGGGTGGTGCGACTTGATCATGTCGATTTCGGCTATAGCCCCGACCGTCAGATTCTGCGCGATGTCTCGATCGAGGTTCCCGCCGGTCATTCGCTGGCTATTGTCGGCCATACCGGCTCCGGAAAATCCACCATCGGGCGGCTGTTGTTCCGCTTCTACGATGTCGGCGCGGGCAGCCTGAGCATCGACGGGCAGGACATCCGTGACGTGACGCAGGAAAGCCTGCACGCCGCCATCGGTGTGGTGCCGCAGGACACGGTGCTGTTCAACGACACGATCCGCTACAACATCGCCTATGGCCGCGACGGGGCAACGCAGGCGGAGATCGAAGCCGCCGCCGAGAAAGCCCAGATTCACGAGTTCATCACATCGCTGCCGGACGGCTATGACACGCAGGTGGGCGAGCGCGGCTTGAAACTCTCCGGCGGGGAGAAACAGCGTGTCGGCATCGCCCGCACCCTGCTCAAAGACCCGCCGATCCTGCTTTTGGACGAGGCCACATCGGCGCTGGACACCAAGACAGAGCAAAGCATTCTCGGCGCGCTGAAACTGGCGGGCGAGGGGCGCACGGTCATCACCATCGCGCACCGCCTGTCCACCATTTCCGACAGTGACGAGATCGTTGTGCTGGATGCCGGACGGGTGCTTGAACGCGGCACCCATGAGGCGCTTTTGAAATCCGGCGGACATTATGCGTCCATGTGGGCCGCACAGGCCGAAGATCAGGATACAGCACATGACGCGGGCCAGACGGCGGCGCAGGGGGACAAGGGCGTGGCGTGACGCTCTGGCCACCCCGTTGTCTCTTGTCGCCCCGTTTTCAATTCTGATGTAGTGAATGTGATCCACCGGAGCGCGTCCTGCGTATCCTGCGCAAAGACGGAGGCAACATGGTTTCTATTTGGTGGATCAGGCGCGATTTCAGGCTGGGCGACAATCCGGCTCTGCTGGCGGCGGTCAAGGCGGGGCAGGTGCTGCCCGTTTTCATCCGCGACGCGCAACTGGACGCGCTGGGGGCCGCACCGAAATGGCGTCTGGGGCTCGGGCTGGACCATCTGATCCGGCGCATCGAAGAGCTGGGCGGGCAGGTGGTGCTGCGTCAGGGCAGGGCGGCGGACGAACTCCTGCGCCTCGTCAAAGAGACCGGCGCGACAGGGGTGTTCTGGAACCGGCTCTATGACAAGGCCGCCATCGCCCGCGATACCGAGGTCAAAACCACGCTCACCGAGGCGGGCGTCACCGCGCAGTCTTCCAACGCCCATCTTCTGTTTGAACCGTGGACGGTCTCGACCAAAGCCGGCGGATATTACAAGGTCTATTCGCCCTATTGGAAAGCCGTGCGCGCCCATCCCGTGCCCGATCCGCTGCCCGTGCCCGATCCCTATTGGGCCGAGACACGGCTTGATAGTGCAAAGCTGGAAGACTGGCACTTGGGCGCGGACATGTGGCGTGGGGCGGAGGTTGTTCTGCCCCATTGTCACATCGGGGAAAAGCGGGCTTTGACCCGTCTGGACGATTTCCTGCAGGATCATGTCCAGAGCTATAAGGCGCGGCGCGACTTTCCGGCGGAACCGGTCTGTTCAGGCCTCTCCGAAAACCTGACCTATGGCGAAATCTCGCCACGCACCGTCTGGTTCGCCGGTTGGCACGCGCTGGAGGAAGGCGCACAGGGCGCGGAACATTTCCTCAAGGAACTGGTCTGGCGCGAGTTTGCCTATCATCTGCTCTATCACGAACCCGACCTGCCGGAGGAGAACCACCGCGAAGGCTGGGACCGATTTCCGTGGCGGGCGGAGAATGCCGATGCCGAGAACTGGCGGCGCGGGCGCACAGGGGTGCGCTTTGTCGATGCGGCCATGCGCGAACTCTATGTCACCGGCGTGATGCACAACCGTGCGCGGATGATCGTGGCCTCTTACCTCACCAAACACCTGCTCACCGACTGGCGGGTGGGGCGCAAGTGGTTTGAAGACTGCCTGATCGACTGGGATCCGGCCTCCAATGCAATGGGCTGGCAATGGGTGGCAGGCTGCGGGCCGGATGCGGCGCCCTATTTCCGGATTTTCAATCCTGACGGGCAGGCCGTGAAATTCGACCGCGACGGTGAATATCAACGGCGTTGGATTGCCGAGGGGCAGGAGGCTCCCCCCCCAACTGCGCTGTCCTTTTTCGATGCCGTACCACGCGCTTGGGGGCTTTCTGCGGATCAGCCCTATCCCGCACCGGACCAAACGCTTAAAGCCGGACGGGAGCGCGCTTTGGAGGTCTATAGCCGATTGAAGGGGTGACGGATCCGGATTTTGCGCTAAACTGTTTGTGGAAAAGGAGTTTGCAAGCAGGGGTGTGACCATGCACGACAGCAGCAACCATCCGCGCGAGACCGTCCTCACCAGCACAGAGGGCCAGAGCGATCTGCCGCGCTATTTCAGCAATGTCTTCGCGGTGGCGCAGGAGATGGCCCGTGGCCAGCTTGACTTTGCCTTGCCTGACGGGCGGGTGTTTCGCGCCAGCGGACAACATCCCGGCCCCGTGGCGCGGCTCGACATCCATAGTGACGACGTCTTCGCCCGCCTGATCCGCGAGGGCGATCTGGGCTTTTGCGAGGATTACCTTGATGAAGGCTGGTCCACGCCCGATCTCATGAGTTTCATGGACCTGCTGCACGCGGGTAATGACGATCTCTATGACGGGTTTCCGGGTATGGCTTTTGTGCGGGCCTATGAACGGATGCGCCACTGGATGCACTCCAACACCAAACGTCAGGCGAAAAAGAACATTTCCTATCACTATGATCTGGGCAATGATTTTTATGCGCTCTGGCTCGACGAGACGATGACCTATTCCTCGGCGCTTTTCGAGACAGGGCAGGAAACGCTGGCTGAGGCGCAGCGGGCGAAATACAAAAGCATGGTGGACCAGATGGGCGTCTCGGCGGGCGACCATGTTCTGGAAATCGGCTGCGGCTGGGGCGGGTTTGCCGAATATGCCGCAGGCGAGCGCGGCCTCAAGGTCACCGGCCTGACCATTTCCGAGGAACAGTTCAAATTCGCCTCCGAGCGTATCGAGAAGGCGGGCCTGTCCGATCGCGTCACGCTCAAATTGCAGGACTACCGCGACGAGCGCGGGGTCTATGACGGGATCGCCTCCATCGAGATGTTCGAAGCGGTGGGGGAGAAATACTGGCCGGTCTATTTCGGCAAGATCCGCGACTGCCTCGCCCCTGAGGGACGCGCCACGCTCCAGATCATCACGCTTCAGGACCGGCGCTACGAGACCTACCGCAAATCGGTGGATTTCATCCAGAAATACATCTTCCCCGGTGGCATGTTGCCCAGCCCCACGGTTCTGCGCGAGGAGATCAGCAAGGCGGGGCTGGAAACAGAGAAAAGCATCGAATTCGGTGAAAGCTATTCGATCACGCTCAGGCGCTGGTATGACACGTTTAACGCGAAATGGGATGAGGTTGCCGCCCTCGGTTTTGACGGGCGCTTCCGGCGGATGTGGAATTTTTATCTCGCCTCTTGCGCTGCGACGTTCCACGGTGGAAACTGCGACGTAACACAGATCACAATATCCCATCCGAGCAGGTAACATATGCCCACCGCTGCAAAACTCGTAGCCGCCTTCTGGTTTGCCCTTCTGGCGTGGTTCGCCGCCGAACTGACGAAAAACTATGTGCCAGAGGGCACGCAGTTCGGCATCATGTCCCTCATTGCAGCCGGTTTCGGGTTTCTGACCGGCTGGGTCTTTCTGGGCCGGCGTGCAGGCGACACGATGGCCGCGGCCTATAGCTACGGCTTTTCCTCTTCGGTAATCCTGACCTTCTGGTCGGTGTTCTATTTTGCCTTCGAGACCATGATCCACCGCTCGCTCGACCGGCGCTATCGCGGGCCGACCGAGGCGGTGCTGGGGGTTTTCGATCTGATGCGCGATTATTTCCTCTATGTGTTCAAACCCGATGTTCTGTTCATTCTCATCATTGGCGGCTTCTTCGGTGGCTGGATCACGGAAAAGGCGGCACGCAAATGGTCCTGAGCGATCCGTTTTCCCCGCTGGGCCAGCAGTATTCCCCCGACCAGATCGCCTTTCTGCGTGCGGTGATTGCGGGCGACGAGCCTTTTCTGACACCGGAATTTGTCGCCGCCGCCGCACAGGAAGTTGCGCTCTATCACGGCAATCGCAGCGTCGAGGAGCTTCGCCCCCTACGCCCGATGATCTTCACCCGCGCATGGGCGAGCCTCAATGCCGCCCGCACCACACGCCCGCGCGCCCCTGACCGAGTGGACATGGCCCGCAAGGATGTCACCAGCCTGCGGCGGGAGATTCCCTACAGCTATTTCTTCGCCGTGGATGACAGCACCATCCGTCACCGCCAGTTCGACGGGGACACATCACAGGAAATGACCCGCGCCGCCTTTCTCATGGCCGATGCGGTCACGGTCCTTCCTTATGATCCGCAGCGCGACAGGGTGCTGGTGATCGAACAGTTCCGCTTCGGCCCCTATGCGCGCGGTGATGCGCGCCCTTGGATGCTCGAACCCATCGCGGGCCGCGTGGATGCGGGCGAGGGGACCGAGGCCACCGCCCGCCGTGAAGGCGAGGAAGAGGCCGGTGTCAAAATCGGTGCGCTGCACAAGGTCGCGGAATATTACCCCTCGTCGGGCGCGATCACCGAATATGTCACCTCCTATATCGGCATTTGCGACCTGCCGGACGGGATCACCCAGACCGACGGCGGGCTGGAGGAAGAGCATGAGGACATCGCCTCCTATCTGCTCTCCTATGACCGTCTGATGGAGATGTGTGATGCGGGCCAGCTCGATGTCGGCCCGCTCTACCTCTCCGCGCTTTGGCTGTCACGCCACAGGGACCGGATCAAACGCGAGGCGGGGCTCTAAGAGACGGGAGGCGGGTTGATAGCCTCAGGCCTTCTCCCGCGCCTGCATCCACAGCCAGATCAACGCCCCACCAGCCAGCGTCAAAAACGGCACCATCGCAAGGTTCACCGCCGCCCAGCCGTCCTGCGCCGAGCCGCCCGAACAGTTCATCAAGCCCCCGGAGGCCAATGACGCCACAGTCACGCCGCCGAAGACGATGAGATCGTTCATGCCCTGAACCCGCCCGCGCTCGGACGGCTCATGGGCCGAGGACAGCATGGCCGTCGCACCGATAAAGCCGAAGTTCCAGCCGATGCCCAAAAGCACCAGCGCGATGAAGAAATTCTCAAGCTCCACGCCGACCATCCCGACAATGCCCGCCAGACCGAGGATCACCAGACCCGTCGCAATGATCTTTTCCACCCCGAATTTCGAGATCAGGAAACCGGTAAAGAAAGACGGGATGAACATCGCCAGAACGTGGGCCGAGACCACATCCGCCGCCGTGTTCTGTTCAAAACCGCAGCCCACAACCGCCAGAGGCGTCGAGGTCATAACAAGGTTCATCAGCGCATAGGACACCATCCCCACAATGATCGCCACGGCGACACGCGGGGTTTTCAAAAGCTCCATGCGCGACCGCCCGAGCCGGTGTGCATGGGTCGAGACAGGCGGTTTCGGAATGTCGAGAAACAGGAACAGGAACGAGCCCACAAGGTTGATCCCGATCACCGTGAGATAGGTGCCCAGAAAGGGCACAACCATCGCCTGAGAGGTGACTTTCACCAGTTGCGGCCCGATGATGGCGGAGGCCAGCCCACCCGCCAGAACATAGGAAATCGCCTTGGGCTTGAAGGCGTCATCCGCCGTGTCGGTGGCCGCAAAGCGGAAGAAGCCTTGCGAGGATTGATAGACACCGGTGAACAACCCGCCGAGCACAAAGAGCCAGAAATTCTGATGCAAAAGCGCGAAGGCCCCGACACCGGCCCCGATCGCACCGGAGCTTGTCCCGATCCAGAACCCCACACGCCGCCCGAACCGCTGCATCGCCGCCGAAAGCGGTGTGGCGGCCAGCATGGAGCCCAGCACAATGGCGGATATCGGCAGGGTGGCAAAACACAGGTTCGCCGCCAGAGACTGCCCCGCCAGCCCCGCGATGGTAAAGATCATCGACATCTGCGCGCCGAGAAAGGCCTGCGCCAGCACGAGAATAATCACATTGCGGCGGGCTTTGCGGGTGTCCGGCGTGTCCTTGAGGGGAATATCGGTCATCTGGCTCTCGTGCGGGAATTTGAATATGTTGCGTTAGCGTTTAACGCCCCGCACAGGCTCTGAGAACCCGCGTTCTTCATGGGCGGCTGTGCAAAAACGTCCCATCTGCGGATGGTGCTTGTGACAAACCTGCCGCAGGGGGCACAGATCACACCAGCCAAACCGGAAAAACGGGCAGGGCGTTCAGCCCTCTTGTGCCGGTTTGCCGCGCTTGAGGGGATCAAGGTCGCGGGGTGCCTCGCCGCGCATCAATGCCTGCCAGTCGAGAACCTGCCGCATCAATACTGCACGCCCGACACAGATGATCGCTGGCGGGGCCATATCTGCCGCGTCAATATCAACGACCATATCGCCCAGCGTGGTCTCCAGCACCTTCTGATCCGGCGTGGTCGCCTGTGAGACCACCGCCACGGGCTCGTCCTCGGGCCGTCCGGCGGAAAGCAGACCTTTGCGGATCGTCGCCGCGTGTTTCATCCCCATGTAGATCACCAGCACACCACAGGCGCGGCTCATCGCGGCCCAGTCCACCTGCGTCGGCCCGCCGGTCTTGTCGTGGCCAGTGACAAAGGTCACGGCCTGATTCACATCGCGGTGGGTGACGGGAATTCCCGCATAGGCCAGCCCGCCGATCCCCGCCGAAATGCCGGGGATGATCCGCACCGGCACGCCATGCTGGATCAGAGTTTGCGCCTCTTCTCCGCCACGGCCAAAGACGAAAGGATCGCCGCCCTTGAGCCGCAACACCCGCTTTCCGGCCTGCGCCAGTTCCACCAGTTGCAGCGAAATATCCGCCTGTTTGGCCGAGGGTTTGCCACCACGTTTTCCGGCATAGACAAGCTCGGTCTCAGGCCCTGCCCAAGCCAGAATGTCTTTGGAGACCAGAGCGTCATAGACGACCACATCGGCCTCTTTGAGCGCATGAATGGCATGAAGTGTCATCAGCCCCGGATCACCGGGACCGGCTCCGCAGAGCCAGACCCAACCGGGTTCCAGAGCAGGCCATGAGCCGGAGGGGAGGGTAAGTGTCGATTCTGTCATTGTGTCTTTATGGCGCAGTGTCCCTGTTCGGGGAAGTCGCTTTGTCGCGGGAGTGTCGCCTATGAGTTGATCTGTGAGTTGACCTGTAAGTTTGCCAGCAGGTTGTGCACGTCACCCGCCATAGGGTGATTTTCGCAATCTCCGGCAGGCTTCTGCATTCAGGGGGCTGACATTTGTCCGGCGGTTGCGCAGAAAGGGACAGGCAAGGCAACAGGACGAGACGGATGATTTTACTTCTGGGCGGCACACGCGAGGCGCGCAATCTGGCGCAACATATGGCCGAGGCGGGGGTGCGATTCCTCGTCGGGGATCTGGCTTTGCCATCAGGCGGTCAATCTGTCGAAGCATCGGTCGAGCCACAGGTCGAACAAAGTGCCATACACATGTCCGACGCAATGCAGACGCGTATCATACCCGATTCCGAGGCGCTTTTGGCGCTGTTCGAGGGGTCCGATAGCGGTGCGGACATCACCGCCGTGATCGACGCAGGCCCCGCTTTCGACAGCCGCACCGCTCCCTGTGTCGCCCTGTGCCAGAGCCGGAATCTGCCCTATCTGCGCTATGAACGGGCAGGGCTGCGCTCCCAGCCCGGAGATGCCTGGCATCACGTCAAAGGATTGGAATTCTTGGCGGATTTGATCCCCGTGGGCGCGCGGGTTCTGTGTGAAGCAGGGCCGGTTGCGGTCCAAATCGAAACCCTGTTGCAAGGGCGCTGCGTGACCATTGTACCTGCGATTTCGTCGGCGCAAATCGTCCCCACGGGGACTGACGCGCCCGACTGGCTCGTTGTTTTGCGCGCCACGGCGCAACGCCAATGCCTCGACACCGCCCGCCACACCGGCCTGCAAGTCGCCATGCTCTCCGCCCCCGTTGATGGCTCTGTGGAGCGGCGCGAACATCTTCTGGACGCTCTGGAATGGGCCGAGGCACAGGCGATGGCCTCTGGCGAGGTGATCTGATGCGGATCATTGCCAGCGCGGAGGATGTGGCCGAAGGCGCCGCGCATCTGGCACGGATCGAGCCACGCTTCGCCCATGCACTGCAACAGACCGGCCCCTTGCCCCTGCGCCGCCGCAAGGACGGGTTCGAGGAACTTCTGGCCGCCATCGTCAGCCAGCAAATCTCGGTCGCGGCGGCCAACGGCATCTGGCGGCGGATGAAAACGGCCAAACTCACCGGCCCGCGCAAGGTGCTCTGGGCCAGCGAGGATGAGTTACGCGCCTGCGGTCTGTCGCGGCAGAAAGTGCGCTATGCCAAAGCTTTGGCCGAGGCGCGTATCGACTTCAAGGCCCTGCGCAGCGCCCCGACCGAAGACGTCATCGGCATCCTGACCGAAGTGCCGGGCATCGGGGTCTGGACGGCGGAAATCTACGCCATGTTCTCGCTGGGCCATGCCGATGTCATCGCCTCAGGCGATCTGGCCTTGCAGGAGGCCGCGCGGATGTTGTTTGATCTGCCCGAACGCCCCAAAGAGCGTGCGCTGCGGCAGATGGCCGAGGACTGGTCGCCGTGGAGATCGGTTGCGGCACGCGCGCTTTGGGCCTACTACCGAGTTGAAAAGCAACGCGAAGGGGTGCGCTGAACCATGGCCAATCTGACCAACCATTCCAAAGACAGCCTGACGGGCCGCGCAGGTTCCGCCGTTATTTTCCTGCATGGCTACGGCGCTGACGGCAACGACCTTCTGGGGCTGGCGGATCCCTTGAGCGAGCATATGCCCGACACGATGTTCTTTGCGCCCGATGCGCCCGAACGTTGCACCGGCAATCCGATGGGCTACCAATGGTTCCCGATCCCGTGGATCGACGGCTCCAGCGAGGAAGAAAGCCGCGCGGGCATGATGCGGGCGGTGGATGAGTTGAACGACTATCTCGACACGATCATGGTCGATTACGGTTTCGAGGCCGACCAGATCGCGCTTCTGGGCTTTTCACAAGGCACGATGATGTCGCTCCATGTCGCTCCGCGCCGCGAAGAGCCCTTTGCCTGTGTGGTAGGGTTCTCCGGTCGCCTTCTGGAGCCGGAAATGCTTGAAGACGAGATGCGGGTGAAAATGCCGGTGCTGTTACTGCATGGCGACGAGGATGATGTGGTGCCGCCGCAATCCCTGCCCGAAGCAGGGCAGGCATTGCAGAACGCCGGTTTCGAGACCTACGCCCATATCATGCGCGGCACAGCGCACGGGATTTCGCCTGACGGGCTGGAAGTCGCGCTTGCTTTCCTGCGTAAAAACCTCGGCTACGAGAAAAGCTGACGTAACGGAATAAGGCGGAAATCCGCAAAAATCCGGCCTTTGCGCGCTTTTTCTCTCAGCCGCGCGCGATGGCCCTTGACCCTCAAGGTTCGAGTGTTACCTATTTTACATATAGCTAGGAGGGCTGACCCATGGATATGATCGTGACCACTGCAATCGTTTTTGCCGCACTTGGTGTCATGGTGAGCTATGCCCTCTTCTCGGCCCCGACCGAGCAACGCCTCCCGATCCGCATCCGCACCGACAAACCGCGCCGCAAGCCCTGAGCCACGAGTTTTCAGCTGTCTTTTCGGGGTGATCAGCAGGCGGGTTTCCGTCACTTCCATCTTTAGCTAATGCGCCTTCATCGCGCCGCATCTGAAATTGCAGCGCGTATGAAATCTTGCCGCCACCTCTTGCGACCGTTTTCACGACGCACACGCAAAACGATACCCGTTTGCACAAAGATGCGTCACATGGGCGTCATGAAAATCCCGTAGAGATCAAGGCGCAGCTTTCGCATATACAGGGGCTTGTCAGACAAACCTCGCGATATATAGTGAATTTGATACTGGGGCGGGGTGGCTCCCGTCCTTGATCCGACAGATAGATCAGTGGACGGAGTGGGCACGCGAGATGATTGGTGATTTCAGGACAGAGTTTGTCAGACAACCGAGCGCCATGCGCGCGCATCCGGCCTTGGTGCTCAACGCGGATTACCGGCCCTTGTCCTATTATCCGCTCTCGCTCTGGCCATGGCAGGAAGCCATCAAGGCGGTGTTTCTCGACAGGGTGGATATTGTCGCCGAATATGACGACTATGTTCACAGTCCCAGTTGCAAGATCAGGATCCCCTCGGTCGTCGTTCTCAAAGATTATGTCAAACCTCAAAAGCGCGTGGCATTCACGCGCTTTAATTTATTTTTGCGGGACGAATTCTGCTGCCAATACTGTGGGTCGCGCGGAGAACTGACTTTTGACCATGTGATCCCGCGCGCACGCGGCGGTGTAACCTCTTGGGAGAATATCGTCGCGGCCTGCGTGCCCTGTAATCTCAAGAAAGGGTCCAAATCCCTCAAACAGGTGCGGATGAGCCTGCGTAAACCGCCCCGCGCCCCCGGCGCTGAAGAGTTGCGCAACATCGGTCGCAAATTCCCGCCGGGGCATTTGCATGAAAGCTGGATGGATTATCTCTACTGGGATGCCGAACTGGACATGTAACTGCAAGTTCCGGCTTTCTGATGGGTCAAATACTCAAGCAAAATTTTCCGTCAATCCGGCCGGTTTTCCGCTATCCGACTGCTTTTGTTCAACTCATGCCTTGAGAGGGGCGGTGAGGGTGCTAGACTTCTATTCGGCAAGCCGTTACGAAAAGACCGGTTAGCGCTAACGTAGGATAACGTTGTGCAAAAGAAACACAGATGGCTCAAAAACACAGACGGCTCAAAGCGCCGCACCGCGAAAAGGAACACAGCTATGGTGTCACGCGTCATTCCAGTCGATGATTTCGATCTGGTGATTTTTGGCGGCACGGGCGATCTGGCCCGACGCAAGATCCTTCCGGGACTCTATCGGCGGTTCTGTGCCGGTCAGATGCCGGAAACCGCCCGTATCATCGGCGCGGCCCGTTCCGAACATGACACAGAAGAATTCCGCCAACTCGTGCGCGATGCTATCCGAGAGTTTTCCACCAAAAACACCTGTGACGAGGGGCAGATCGGAGCTTTTCTGGAGCGCCTTGATTATGTGCAGGTCGATGCGCGTGGCTCGGATGGCTGGGACGCGCTCAAGGAGATGATGCGCGAGGGGGTGGTCAAAGCCTATTATTTCTCCGTCGCGCCATCGCTGTTCGGAGATATTGCCGAACGCCTGCAAAGCTACGGAATTGCGGACGAGAGCGCACGGATCGTGGTTGAAAAACCCTTTGGCCGCGATCTCGACAGTGCCAAAAAGCTCAACGCCGATCTGGCCAAACATTTCGACGAGACCCAGATTTACCGCATCGACCACTATCTCGGCAAAGAGACGGTGCAGAATCTCATGGCGGTGCGCTTTGGCAATATCCTGTTCGAGCCGCTGTGGAATTCGCAATACGTCGATCACATCCAGATCACTGTGGCCGAAACCGTCGGGGTTGGCGGGCGTGGCGAATATTACGACCGCTCCGGCGCGATGCGCGACATGGTGCAAAACCACCTGATGCAGCTTCTGTGCCTGATCGCGATGGAACCGCCGTCGCGCTTTGATCCGGATGCCGTGCGCGACGAAAAGCTGAAGGTGATCCGTGCGCTTGAGCCGGTAGACCACCACAGTATCGTGCGCGGCCAGTATGAGGCCACTGCCACGGAACCGTCCTACCGAGAGGATGCGGGCGATCCGCGCTCGACCACAGAAAGTTTCATCGCGCTGCGCTGTATGATCTCCAACTGGCGGTGGGCTGGCACGCCCTTCTTCCTGCGCACCGGCAAAAAGCTCAAGGCCCGCACTTCCGAGATTGCTGTGATGTTCAAGGACGCGCCCCATTCGATCTTTGGCGAAGAGGCCGGACGCCACGCCAATGTGCTGTCGATCCGGTTGCAACCGAATGAGGGCATGACTCTCAAGGTGACAATCAAGGAGCCGGGTCCGGGAGGGATGCGCTTGGTCGACGTGCCTTTGGATATGTCTTTTGCCGAGGCTCTTGGCGACGATGCCGAAGAGATTACAGATGCTTACGAGCGTTTGATCATGGATGTGATCCGCGGCAACCAGACGCTGTTCATGCGCGGCGACGAGGTGGAAGCGGCTTGGGCATGGACCGACCCGCTCATCGAGGGTTGGGAAAAACGTGGTGATGTGCCGAAGGCTTACGAGGCCTATTCCTCAGGCCCCGAGGAGGCCGCCATGATGTTGCACCGTGAAGGACGCCGTTGGCGGGAGATCAAGGAATGAACTTCATCGAATATCCCGATCGCGAGGTGATGTTTCTCGACCTCGCCAACAAGATCGCCGGACAGTTGCGCACCGCTCTGGACACCGAAGGGCGGGCAAGTTTCTGTGTGCCGGGCGGCACCACACCGGGGCCGGTCTTTGACACGCTCTCTGCGGTCTCGCTGGACTGGGAGCGCATCGATGTGTTGCTGAACGACGAACGTTGGGTGCCGGAAAACTCCGAACGCTCCAACACGGCGCTTCTGAAACGGCGGTTGCTGATAGGGAAGGCCGCAAATGCCCATCTTGTGCCGCTTTACCGTGATGTGCCGACGCCCGAAGAGGGCTTGGCCGACCTCATGCCCGCGATTGAGGCCACGTTGCCGCTCAATGTGCTTTTGCTCGGCATGGGCACGGATATGCATACCGCGAGCCTGTTCCCCGGCGCGGACCAGCTTGAACTGGGCCTGTCTGATGCGGCTCCGACACTTCTGGCCATGCGAGCCCCCGGTGCGCCCGAACCACGGATCACACTGTCGGCCAAGGCGCTCAAAACCGCGATTTCAACGCATATCCTGATCACGGGACCGGAGAAACGCGAGGCCCTTGAACGTGCGCAAAAACTTGACGAAATGCAGGCCCCCGTGTCTGCCTTTCTGTCACAGGCGACGGTTCACTGGGCCATGTAAGCGGCCCCGCCGATAAACCGGATGAAATTCAAGACGCATTAGCAAGTTTGTAATATATTTGCGCCAAACTGCACCAAAGAGATCGGGCAGAAGCCCCTCGAAGGAGACGACATGACCGTTGATTTTTCCGCCCTCAAATCCATGGCAGAGGCGGCGAAAGAGCGCCATATTCTGGACCTTTTCGCCGAGGACAAGAACCGCGCCGCCGGATTTTCGGCGCAAAGCGATGGGCTGTTGTTCGATTACTCCAAGACCAATATCGACACGACCACCCGTGACGCGCTCTTTGGTTTGCTAGATGAGGCCGGCCTTGCCGAAAAACGTCGCGCGATGTTTGAGGGGGACAAGATCAACGACACCGAGGGGCGCGCCGTGCTCCATACGGCCTTGCGTAATCTCGACGGTGGTCCGGTCATGGTTGATGGTCAGGATGTGATCCCCGGTGTGCGTCATACGCTGGCGCGGATGGGTGATTTCTCGGATCGTGTCCGGCGGGGAGAGATTGCCTCGACCTCCGGTGCGCCGTTTGAAGATGTGGTGAACATCGGGATCGGCGGGTCGGATTTGGGGCCTGTGATGGCCTACGAGGCGCTCAAACCCTATGTCGATGGCCCGCGCTGCCATTTCGTCTCCAATGTGGACGGGGCGCATATCCATGATGTTCTGACGGGCCTCAATCCGCAGACCACGCTGATCATCGTGGCCTCGAAAACCTTCACAACCATTGAGACCATGACAAACGCCAGAACCGCGCGGGACTGGCTTGTGAAATCCGTGGGCGAAGAAGGCATTGTGCAACATTTCGCAGCACTCTCCACCGCGCGCGACAAAACCGCAGAATTCGGCATCGACCCCGATCTGGTCTTCGGTTTCGAGGACTGGGTCGGCGGGCGCTACTCCGTCTGGGGTCCGATTGGCCTGTCTTTGATGCTCGCAATCGGTCCGCAGCGGTTCGCTGAATTCCTGCGCGGCGGGCAGGCGATGGACACCCATTTCCAATCCAAAGACTGGATCGAAAACCTGCCGGTGCTTCTGGCGCTTGTCGGCATCTGGCACAATCAGGTCTGCGGCTATACCACCCGTGCTGTGTTGCCCTATGAACAGCGGCTTTTGCGGCTTCCGGCCTATCTTCAGCAACTGGAGATGGAATCTAACGGCAAACGCGTGGCGATGGACGGAACAACCCTGCCTTTCCATAGCGGCCCTGTCGTGTGGGGGGAGCCGGGCACCAATGGCCAGCACGCGTTTTACCAGTTGATCCATCAAGGCACGCGCGTGATCCCGTGTGAATTCATGGTCGGACGCTACGGTCACGAGGCGGAGCTTGCGCATCAACATGAATTGCTCGTGTCCAACTGTCTCGCACAGTCCGAAGCCTTGCTGCGTGGCAGGTCCTTGGAAGAAGCCACAGAAATCATGAAGAAAAAGGGCTTTGAGGGGGCGGAGCTTGAGCGTCAGGCGCGTCACCGTGTCTTCCCCGGAAACCGCCCTTCAACCACGCTCGCCTATGACAAGCTCACCCCCTATGTTCTGGGACAGATCGTGGCGCTCTACGAACACCGCGTCTTTGTCGAAGGTGTAATCCTTGGCATCAATTCCTTTGACCAATGGGGCGTTGAACTGGGCAAGGAACTGGCGCTGGCGCTGCAACCTGTTCTGGCGGGCGAAAGTGATGGCAAGGGCAAGGACGGATCGACCATGCAGCTTGTCAATTACCTCAAGACTTCTTGATAAGATTTTGAAACTATAAGAAATACAGACCTCGGTGCGCTCACCCGAAGAGCGCGCCGAACTTCATGGCAGTTTTGGCATCACCTGTGATTTTAAGCTTGCCAAAGAGCGCGGCTTTCATAGGGTTCAACTCGCCTTTGAGAATTTTCTCGAAGGTTGGCTGGTCCGCAATGATCGCGCAATCGGCACGGTCGTCGGAGACATTCGCGGCATTCCCAAGGATCACCAGATTGCCCACATCCTTGATGCGCAAGGATACGGATTTTTCGAAATCCTTGCCTGCGAGCCGCTTCGCCAGAGCCGTTTGGGCGATTGTCAGAAATTCTGCGGTCATAATGTCCTCCCTTTGAAAAGAGGCCTAGTGCGCGCGCATGAAAACACAAAGCAAAACCCTACGTCACGGGGGGCGCAGAACATGTTTTTCTCATCTGTCAGAAGTGTCTGGAGCGGGTAACGGGAATCGAACCCGTAACTAAAGCTTGGGAAGCTGCCGTGATACCTTTTCACCATACCCGCGGTGACGGTTTACCTAAGCAATGGCTTGCGGGTGGTCAAGTAGATTTGCGACCCCTTGATATGAAAAACCGTTTTTAAATCCGGTCTTCTTTAGGTGTGGTCTACGGTCTGGCTTTCTTCGGGTCTTCCTCCCGCCATGCCCCGCTCTCCAATCCATCAAGCAGCCAAGGTCCGATGGACAGCCGGATCAGGCGCAGGGTCGGGAACCCCACAGCCGCCGTCATCCGGCGCACCTGACGGTTGCGGCCTTCGGTGATGGTGAGTTCCAGCCAGCTTTCGGGAACGGATTTACGGTAGCGCACCGGCGGCGTGCGGGGCCAGAGCCAGTCCGGCTCGGTGACCCGTTTGGCACGGGCAGGGCGTGTCATCCCGTCTTTAAGTTCCACGCCGTGACAAAGCTGCGCAATGGCCGCCTCTGTCAGATCACCTTCGACCTGCGCCAGATATGTCTTGGCCATCTTGTGACGGGGATTCGAAATCTTCGCCTGCAACTTCCCGTCATCCGTCAGCAGGAGCAATCCCTCGCTATCCCGATCCAGACGTCCCGCCGGATAGACCTTGGGCACATCAATAAACGCAGACAGGGTTTTCCGCGTGGAGCCTTGCGTGCCCTTGTCGGTGAATTGCGACAGAACATCGAAAGGTTTGTTAAATGCGATCAGTCGCGCCATGTCCGGTCTCCACAAGGCCTCAAAGAGGGGCGTCCAAGCCCGTTTGTCTGCGCACCGCATAAAAGAAAGGCAGAGCCGAGGAAAGGCGCAGAACCGTAAAACTCTCAGGAAACTGGTGAAATACGAGGCATAACGAGGGCAAGCATGGGCTGCCTCCGGTCATTGTGAACATCCGGGACGTTGCACAGGCCTTGCCGGACGCGCGAAAATTCGCTTATGGTGGCAGTAACTTGATATGGAGGGCGTGAACAATGGCGCCCAAGCGTCCCAACGGTGCGGGCGCGTTCCCGAAAGCGGTCGAGCCTCTCGCACCCAAACCTGCCGATCCGGCTGAGCTTTATGCTGCGCTGGATCTCGGCACCAATTCGTGTCGCATGTTGATTGCCCAACCGAAGGGCAGTCAGTTCCATGTGATCGACAGTTTTTCAAAATCGGTCCAGCTCGGCAACGGGTTAGAGGCCTCAGGTCGGCTGTGTCGCACCTCGATTTCGCGCACAATTCAGGCGCTTCGGGTCTGCCGGAAGAAACTCGAAAAACACGATGTCAAACACATGCGCCTCGTCGCGACAGAGGCCTGTCGGCGGGCGCGCAACTCCCGCGATTTTCTGCGTCGGGTGCAGCGCGAGACGGGGCTGAAACTTGAAATCATCAAGCCCGAAGAAGAGGCGCGGCTGGCCGTGATCTCATGTGCGCCGCTGGTGTCCACCAGGACCGAACAGCTTCTTGTGGTCGATATTGGCGGCGGCTCGACCGAACTTGTCTGGATCGACCTCTCGAACGTGCCACGCGCCGAACGTCCGAGGGCCATCATGCGGCTGCACACAGGCTTCCAGAATGCCGACAGCCCGTTTCCCCACGCCAAGGTGGTGGACTGGATTTCGGTGCCTTTGGGCGTTGCCACGCTGATGGAGCAATTCTCCGATGTGGAAGATGATTCCGCCCGCTTTGCCCTCATGTCGTGGTATTTCGAAGAAAAACTCGCCGATTTCACGCCCTACGCAAATGAATCCACCCGTGAAGGTTTCCAGATTGTCGGCACCTCAGGCACGGTCACCACAATCGCGGCCTCGCATCTGGGGCTCCGGCGCTATGACCGCAACAAGGTGGACGGGTTGCGGATGACCTCGGAACAGATCGACCGCGTGATCCGCGACTACCTCGATCTCGGACCTGAAGGGCGCAAACGCGACCCGCGCATCGGGCGCGACCGTCAGGAGCTTATCATGTCCGGCTCGGCCATTCTTCAGGCTCTGCTGCGCATCTGGCCTACCGACCGGCTTTCCGTGGCGGACCGTGGCCTGCGCGAAGGCCTGCTCTATGCGCAAATGTCAGCGGACGGGGTGCTCGAAGAAGCCGTGCCCTGATCTCGGGGAACGCGCGTCTGTTTCTTTCCGCCCGGCTTTCTGATGGCTGAAATACTCAAATAAAAAGCGGGCCTTGGCCCGCTTTCTTTATCTTCGACATGAAAAAATCTTACGGAATAATCCGCGTGTATTTCGTGCCTTCGATGGTGGCGCCTGCGATCAGCCCTGCCTGACCAAAGACCACTGCAATCACCGGAGACAGCGAGGTCATGGTTTCCGCAGACAGGTTCTCGCCACGGTTGGAAATCGCATATTCCATATCGGCACCGGCCGACCAGCCCGGAGAGTTGCGGAAATCTGCAAGCGCTTCGTTGGTCATGAAGAACAACACATGCGCGTATTGCTGCGCGCCGATCTGAAGCCCGAAGGTCGCCTGTGCCGAGGAGTAGTAATCCACGGTCACACCACCCACACGCAACGCACCGCGCCCGTAGGAGCCGCCGATGCCAAAGCCCGCCTTGGTGATCAGCGGCATGACCAGCATCCCCACCGATTTGTCGCGCAGCGTCGTGGTGCCCGGATAATTCGAATAAAGATACTCCAGCGTGCTATCAACGCGCGCGTCAATTGTGGCCGCACCGTTGGAGCGCATGGAGTTGTCACAGGCGGCCAAAAGTCCCGCGCTGCCCAGACCGATCATGAACGTCCGGCGATTGGAAATTGTCATCTGTTTGCCCTTTTCAGACTGCTGCGCGCCCTTGCGGGGGCACGTATCACCTCGATTTGAGAACTCTTTGGTTCGATTGATGGCACTATAGCCGCTTTTTTGCCAGCCTGTCACCGTGAAACAGTGGACAGGCGCAGGCTGGCGGATTTCGGCGAATTCAGGCTTTGCCGTTCAAAATGCGGGCGGCGGCAGGGGCGAAATAGGTGAGGATCCCGTTGCAACCCGCGCGTTTGAAACACATCAGGCTTTCCATCATTACCTTTTCACGATCCAGCCAGCCGTTCTGGAACGCACCTTCAAGCATCGCGTATTCGCCGGAGACCTGATAGGCAAAGGTCGGTACCTTGAAGGTCTCCTGCACGCGGCGGCACACGTCGAGATAGGGCATGCCGGGCTTCACCATCACCATATCCGCGCCCTCCATCAGGTCGCGTTCAACAAGGCGCAACGCTTCGTCAGTGTTGGCCGGATCCATCTGATAGGTCTTCTTGTCGCCTTTGAGCGCACCCGATGCGCCCACGGCGTCGCGGAACGGCCCGTAAAATCCGGAAGCATATTTCGCCGCATAGGACATGATCGAGACCTTGTCATAGCCTTCGGTCTCCAGTGCGCGGCGGATCGCGCCGATACGACCGTCCATCATATCCGACGGCCCGATGATGTCCGCGCCCGCTTCGGCCTGCGCCACGGCCATTTTGACCAGAGCCTCGACGGTCATGTCATTGACGATTTCGCCATTGACCACAAACCCGTCATGCCCGTTGATATTGTAGGGGTCCAGCGCCACATCGGTCATGATCGCCAGTTCCGGCACTTCAGCCTTGATGGCGCGGATGGCGCGGTTCACGAGGTTGTTTGGATCCCATGCACCGGCGCAGTCCTCGGTTTTCAGGTCCTGCTCGATATAGGGGAAAAGGCAAATCGCCGGAATGCCAAGCGCATAGGCCTCGGCGGCGGCTTTCACCAGTCGGTCGATGGTCAGGCGTTCGACACCGGGCATTGAGGGGATGGGCGTGGCTTCATTTTCGCCTTCGCGCACGAAAACCGGCCAGATCAGATCTTCGACCAAAAGCGCATTTTCCCGCACCAGACCGCGCAGAGTTTCCATCTTTCGCGTGCGGCGCAGGCGGGTGAGCGGGAAGGGGGCGGTGCTACGTGGCATGGAAGGACCTCTGGTTGCGATATTTCCTCTGAGGTGGCATGGATTTTCCGGCGCTTCAAGGGTAGGAATCTCTCTGCGGGGTCTCTAATCTGCCCAAGACGCGTTGACCGGCCTCTTGAGCCTGCGCGATTTTCGCTTTACGACACAGAAAACGACAGAAAAGAGCAGCGCCTTGGACATATACGCAACCCTTTTCGAACTGATCGATATGCGGTCTTTTTCGAACTTGTGGTATTGGATCGCTTTGGCGGTGCTTTGGTCTACAACCTCGCATTTTGTCCTCGGGGTGCCCTTTGATCTCGCGCTCAAGGCCAAACGTCACGGCGGCGAACGGATGCGTGATTTCGAAGATCTTGTGCGGATAAACACCCGACGGGTGCTCAATATCGCCGAAGTTTCCGGTCTTTTGCTCACAGCTCTGGCGGGGGCGGTGATTTCCACCCTTGCCATCACCGGCTTTGTTTACGATGTCGAGTTTTCCCAAGCGGTGTTTTTCATGGCCTTCCCGATGCTCTTTGTGGCCGCGATCAATATCCGCATGGCGCAGAGAATTCGCGACAGGGAGATCAGCGGCGAGGCACTTGTGGCGACTCTACGGCGTCATCGCTTCTATGTGCAACTGATCGGTATGTGTGCGATCTTTGTCACCGCCATGTGGGGCATGTATCAAAACCTTGTGACCGGGCCTTTGGGGGGCTGATGTCATGGCAGAAGCTCTCCATCTGACCGTCGGGGGCGCGCCCGAAGGATTCGACGCGCATTTGCTCGCCCGCGAAGTGGCCCGCACAGGCGGCCCCGTGATCCATGTGGCACGCGACGACAAACGCCTTGCGGCCTTGCGTGAAGGACTGAGGTTCTTTGCCCCCGATTTGCCCGTGATCGAATTTCCCGCTTGGGATTGTTTGCCTTATGACCGGATGTCGCCCAATGCCGATCTCTCGGCGCAGCGTATGGCGGCGCTGGCGGCCTTGGCGCATGGCACTGTGCCGCAGCGCTTTGTCTTCCTGACAACGCTTTCCGCCGCAACCCAGCGCCTGCCAGCCAAGGAAATCCTGTCAGAAGCTGCCTTCACCCTGATGAAAGGGCAGCGCGTCAATGAAGCCGAGCTACGGGCCTTTTTCGTGCGTATGGGTTTTACGCAGGCCCCCACGGTGGTCGAGCATGGTGACTATGCGATCCGTGGCGGCATAATAGATGTTTACCCGCCGGGGCAGGCCTTGCCCGTGCGGCTCGACTTTTTCGGGGACGAGCTGGACGGTATCCGCCGCTTTGATCCGGCAACGCAAAAAACCGTGGACAGCCTCAAGGAGGTGAGTTTCACGCCGGTCTCCGAGGTGATCCTTGACGAACCCGCCATCACGCGGTTCCGCCAGAATTACCGCATCGAATTCGGCTCTGCCGGCACGGATGATCCGCTGTATGAGGCAGTGACCGCCGGACGCAAACACGCGGGGATGGAGCACTGGCTGCCGTATTTCCACGAGCGGCTTGATACGATTTTCGACTACCTGCCTGATGCGCCGGTTTCTCTGGATGATCAATCGACTGCGGCGCGTCTTTCACGTTGGGAAGGCATTGAGGACCAGTATCAGACCCGCCGCGAGGCGCTCAATGCCAAGGGACGCATGGACTCGGTCTATAAACCCTGTCCGCCCAAACTTCTCTATCTCGACGATGCCGCGTGGGAAGTCGCCGTTGCGGGCCGGCGCGTGATCCATTTCCACCCCTTGCCGCAGGCCTCCGGACCGGGCGTGATCGACGCGGGCGGGCGCGTGGGGCGCAACTTCTCGCCTGAACGCCAGATGGAAGGCATCAATCTTTTCGAGGAGTTAGCCACACATATTCAAAAACGGCGCGACCTTGGACAGGTGGTTCTGGCCTCATGGTCTGAAGGCGCGCGGGACCGTCTCAAAACCCTTCTGGAAGATCAGGAGGTTGCAGGCACGGAGATTTCCGACTGGCGTGATGTGCCCGAAGGCAAAGGCGGAGTTTACCTTTCGGTCTGGGCGCTGGAACAGGGGTTCGAAGCCCCAGTGGGCGAAGGGCAATCGGTGACGGTGATTTCCGAGCAGGATGTGCTGGGAGACCGTCTCATCCGCCGTCCGGGACGGCGCAAAAAGGCGGAAAACTTCCTCACCGAACATTCCAGCCTCAGCCCCGGCGATCTGATCGTGCATGTCGAACACGGGGTCGGCATTTTCCGCGGATTGGAGGTCGTCACCGCTCTGGGCGCGGCCCATGAATGTCTTTTGCTCGAATACGCGGGCGGGGACCGGCTTTACCTTCCTGTCGAGAATATCGAACTTCTGAGCCGCTACGGTCATGACGAAGGATTGCTGGACCGTTTGGGTGGTGGAGCATGGCAGGCCAAAAAGGCACGGATGAAGGAACGTATCCGCGAGGTGGCTGAAAAGCTCATCCGGATCGCAGCCGAGCGCCATATCCGCAAGGCTCCGATCATGGAACCACCCGCCGATATGTGGGAGGCCTTCTGCGCACGGTTCCCTTACACGGAGACCGAAGACCAGCTCAAAGCCATCGAGGACTGCCTCGACGATCTGGAACGCGGCATGCCGATGGATCGCCTGATCTGTGGCGATGTGGGCTTTGGCAAAACCGAAGTGGCGATGCGCGCGGCCTTTGTCGCGGCACTGTGTGGCGCACAGGTGGCGGTGATCGCACCGACGACGCTTCTGGCGCGGCAGCACTTCCGCAGCTTTGCCGAGCGGTTTCGGGGTTTTCCTATCAATATCAGACCGATGTCGCGTTTTGTTTCGGCAAAGGATATGACGAAAACCCGCGAGGAACTGGCCGACGGGACAGTCGATATTGTGGTCGGCACCCATGCTTTGCTGGCCAAATCGGTGAAATTCGCCAATCTGGGCCTGCTCATTGTGGACGAGGAGCAACGCTTCGGCGTTACACATAAAGAGCGGCTCAAGTCGTTGAAATCAAACATCCATGTCTTGACACTCTCGGCCACACCCATTCCGCGCACGCTGCAAATGTCGCTCACCGGTGTGCGGGATCTCTCGATCATCGGAACGCCGCCGGTCGACCGGCTGTCGATCCGCACCTATGTCTCGGAATTCGATACTGTGACCGTTCGAGAGGCCTTGCTGCGCGAACATTATCGCGGCGGGCAGTCCTTTTTCGTTGTGCCGCGTGTGAGCGACATTCCGGAGATCGAGGATTTCCTGAAAGCGCAGGTGCCGGAACTGACCCATGTGGTCGCCCATGGCCAGATGGCGGCGGGCGAGTTGGACGACCGGATGAATGCGTTTTATGACGGGAAATATGATGTGCTTCTGGCGACGACCATTGTCGAAAGCGGCATCGATATTCCGACCGCCAACACGATGGTGGTGCATCGCGCCGATATGTTCGGGCTGGCCCAGCTTTACCAGATCCGTGGTCGGGTGGGGCGCGCCAAGACCCGTGCCTACGCCTATCTCACCACCAAACCGCGCGCACCTTTGACGCCGCAAGCCGAGAAACGGCTGCGCGTTCTGGGCTCGCTCGACACTTTGGGGGCAGGGTTTACACTGGCCTCGCAAGACCTCGACATTCGCGGTGCAGGCAACCTTGTGGGTGAGGAGCAATCCGGTCACGTCAAGGAAGTCGGCTTCGAGCTTTATCAATCCATGCTCGAAGAGGCGATTGCCAAGATCAAATCCGGCGAAGAGGCGGTAACGCTTGATGATGACGGGGAATGGGCGCCACAGATCAATCTGGGCGTGCCGGTGTTGATCCCCGAAACCTACGTGCCCGATCTCGACGTGCGGCTGGGGCTATACCGGCGTCTCTCGACTTTGCATGGCAAGGTGGAGCTGGAAGGGTTTGCTGCGGAGCTGATTGACCGGTTCGGAAAATTGCCGAAAGAGGTCAATACCTTGCTGCTCGTTGTTCGGATCAAGGAGAAATGCCGTGCGGCAGGTATTGCGCGTCTGGATGGCGGGCCGAAAGGTGCAACAATCCAGTTCCACAATGACACATATGCCAATCCGACGGGGCTTGTGCAGTTCATCCACCAGCAAAAAGGTCAGGCGAAGGTCAAGGACAACAAGATCGTGATCCGCCGCGACTGGAAGAAGGGCAGCGACCGGATCAAGGGTGCGTTCTCGATTGCGCAGGACCTTGCAAAACTGGCGAAGGTCGCCGCGCAACCGATTAAGAAATAAGAGTTATTCGGCGGGTTTCGGCGGCGCGTTATGCGGTGCCGTGGCGCTGTCCTCAAAGTAGAACAGGATCAGCGCCAGCCCCGAACAGATCACACCGGCGGTCATGACCGGAATGGTGGTGCCGTTGAACATCTGCCCGACAGGGGCCGCGATGAACAGCATGCCGGTGGTAAAGAACGCCCCCATCAGCGAATTGGCCAGTCCGGCGATATGACCCAGCGGCTGAAGCGCCAAGGCGTTGATATTGCCGAAGGTAAACGAGTTGATGAGGAACAGCGCGACGGTCCAGATGTAGAAGACCGCGAATTTGATGCCCAAGGCCTCGTCCAGCCCGCTCAGCACCAGCAGAAGCGCGATGACAGAGCCGCCAAGGGAGAGGCCGAAACCCAACCGGATCATGAAGTGCATTCCGACGCGCTCGACGAATTTGCCGTTGATGAGCGCCCCCACAGCGGCAAGTACTGCCACGGAGCCGAACCAGAGCGGAAAGGTCTCTGCCATGTTGAAGACTTCGTCATAGATTTGCTGGATGGAGGACAGCACCGCAAACATCTGGCCAAAGCCCAGAATGAGCATGGCGATATAGATGCGGATATTGTAGGTGCCGAGCACCTCCACAACGCCTTGTTTCATCAGGGTGTAGGTGATCTTCCGGCGGTTTTCCTTGGGGAGTGTCTCCTGTTGGCGCAGCGTCAGCCAGAGCGTGACGACGGAGGCCAGCACGATGAAGGACACGAACACGCCACGCCAGCCCATGCCTTTGATGAGGATCGCGCCAATGGTCGGTGCGGCGGCGGGCGCAAGCATGAAGATGGTCATCACGAAGGACGTGATTTTCGCCATGTTGCGCCCTTCATACAGATCGCGGATCAGTGCCACACCCACTGTGCGCGGGAAGGCTGCGCCAAGCCCCTGAAGCGCACGACCGAAGAGCAACATCTCAAGAGACTGGGCCGCCGCAGAAATCAATGCGCCAATCGCGTAAATGCCCAAGCCCATCAGGATAATCGGCTTGCGCCCGAACTGGTCCGAGATCGGCCCCGACACCAACGTGCCAAGCCCCAGACCCAACATGAAGGATGTCAGCACAAACTGCGCCTTGTTGGGATCGTCCGGCGACAGGTCCGCTGCGATAAGGGGCAGGCCGGGCAGCATGGCATCAATGGAAAACGCCACCATGGCAAAGGTGAGCGCGAGAAGGATCGTAAATTCGAGTTGCGGCAAGCGACGCGGCATAGGGGGCACTTTCGTTGGGAGGGGCATTCGGGAAATGCTGGCGAACCCTAGTGCGGGCGTGGCTCTTTGAAAACTCCGAGAGTTGAAGAGACAGTCCTGCATTTATGCACAGAGCAGTCGAATTTCAGGGGACAGTTCGCGCCAAAAGAGATTGCCTCCAAGAGAACATTAAAGCGCGTTTCGTTCCGCCAGTTCGTCAATCACGTTCAGCCACAAATCAGTCGGCTGGGCGCCGGACACGGCGTGTTGATTGCCGATGATAAAGAATGGTACCCCGTTGATGCCGCGTTCGCGGGCATGAGTATCGCGCCGTTTGATTTCGTCCACATCGGCATCGGTGTCCAGAAGGCGGGCGATGGCGTCCGCATCCATTTCGATCTCTGCGGCCAGTTCCGCAAGAACGGCGCGCGAGCCGATGTCGCGCCCGTCTTTGAAATAGGCGCGGAAGAGGGAGGAGATCGCCGCAGTCTGCCGCCCTTCGATCCCGGCCCAATGAATGAGACGATGGGCGTCGAGCGTGTTGGGTGTGCGTTTGATCTTGCCCAGATCCGCCTGCGGCAATTCTTTGTGCATCACATCAATGATCGGCTTGTAAGCCTTCAACGCGCCTTCGGTGCCGTGGAACTTGCTTTCCAGATAGGCGAGGCGGTCCATGCCTTCTTTCGGCATGGTCGGGTTCAGCTGGAACGGGTGCCACTGGATTGCGAAGGGATGGTCGGGGCGCGCTTCCAGTGCGCGGTCGAGACGTGTCTTGCCGATGTAGCACCACGGGCAAATCGGATCGTGAAAGATGTCGAGGGTGATCATGCGGCTTCTCTTTTCATGAATGTTGCCTTTGCCTCTACACGATCTTGCGGCGTGAGGGGAGTGTCGAGAAAAGGAAAATATTCTCCCACCTCACAATTTACACCAATATGGATGTTCTCATTGACCTATATCTTGTGTTTGGGGTGGGTTTGCAATTTTGCAAACTCCGCATATTTCCGATTCGTTCCCGATTTGATCCTGTGAAAAGCCGCGCGCGGCGGGGCGGAAATGTGACGGATCGCCATGCATGACAGGGGGAGCAGAACATGGTTAACTGACTGCATCATAATCATTTCTCAGGTTCGAGGTTCACGTCATGGCAGCGCAAGATACCAATTCCTTCAGGACCTTTCAGGGCCACGCCCGTCCTATGGGGCTGAACGAGACCAGTTTCCGTCAGCGCCTTCGTCTTCCGATGGCAACCCTTGTGCTCGGCCTGATGGCCGCTCTCGCTATTGCCGGTGGTGCTCTGGATACATTGATCGGCCGTCAGGTGATCGGCGGGTTGACCGATGTGGAATATCTCACCGCGCCACTCCCCGTCACGGAGCCCGCGCCGCTTCAGGACTAAAACCAGATCAGGGCAGGCAAAACCTCACGAGCAGTCCCCCCAACTCTCCTGCCCCAAGAGCCCCCGAAGATGCGAGAAACAGCATCCGGGGGTTTTCTTTTGCCTTTTCTTTGCATCTGCGGGCGCGCTAAAAGAGCCACTATGGAAGAAGATCACACCCCAAGCCTGATCCGTTTGGCCCGCGAGGGCGTCGATGCCGCACCGGACGAGGCGCGTCCTCTGGATCTGGGATTGCGCGTGCGGGATTTGCGTAAGGCGCGCGGCTGGACGCTTGAGCAGGCCGCCACGCAGGCCGGTCTGGCGCGCTCGACCCTTTCCAAGATCGAAAACGGTCAGATGTCCCCGACCTATGACGCGCTCAAAAAGCTCGCTGTGGGGTTGGAGATCTCCGTGCCGCAACTCTTCACCCCGCCGCAAAAAGCCCAGATCTCCGGTCGAATGGCTGTCACACGCGCCGGCGAGGGCACGGCCCATCCGACCACGACCTATGAGCACGAGATGCTGGCAGGGACTTTGACCAAGAAATCCATGCTGCCCTATCGCGCCACTATCCGCGCCCGCGCATTCGAGGAGTTCGACGGCTGGGTGCGTCATGATGGCGAGGAATTTCTCTATGTGCTCACAGGGGTGATCAAGCTGATCACAGAGTTCTATGAGCCTGTCGAGATGCGCCGCGGTGACAGCGCCTATTATGACGCTTCCATGGGGCATAACGTCATTTCGGTGAGCGAGGATGACGCGACGATCCTTTGGGTGACCTCGCTGTCATAAAGCGGATCCATGCCAGTCGCGCCACAGGCGAGCCGCGACAGGTTGCGCCTCTCTTCGCGCTCCGGATTTAGAACACCAGTTTCGAGGTGGTTTTGACGGTGGCCTTCGTGGCCTTTGCCCCCACGCGTGCAACCGCACAGCCCGAAAGGCTCAAGGCCAGCACAGACACCAGAACCAGACGCAACACCACGATTCAGAACCAGCCCTGAACCGTACGCGAGGCGCCGGTGATGTCTTCGCCAACACCAGCAATGGTCCCGCAGGACGCCAGAGCGGAGGTGAGTGTCAGGGTGAGGAGGAGGACTGCTGCTTTTTTCATTTCTCTTCTTCCCAATACCATGTCATTTCCCGCCACATGATCCAATCGCCATATAAAGGCAAGGGCTCGGGGTAGTGAAGCTCCTTCACATGGGCGTTATAGCTTTCATTCCACGCATAAAGCGGAATGGCGTAGCGGCCTGCGGTCAGCACACGATCCAGCGCGCGCGTGGCCGCAAGGCTATCTTCGCGGTCGGTGGCATTCAGCATTCTCGCGATCAGATCATCCACCACCGGATCGTTGATTCCGGGGATGTTGCGTGAACCGGGCGTCTGCGCGGCGACCTGTCCGAAATAGGCATATTGCTCGTTGCCGGGGCTGAGCGACAGGCCGTAGCGCACAGGCGTCATGCCGAAATCAAAATTCTCCATCCGTTGCGTATATTGCGCCTTGTCGACGATGGAGATTTTCGGCTGGATGCCGAGCTGGAGCAGCATCTGGGTGTAGGTGTCGATGATCGACTGGTTTTCATCTTCACCGACACTCAACACGATTTCGAAGGTAAACGGCTGTCCTTCTGCGTTTTTCATCTGGCCGTCCTGAATGGTCCAACCGGCCTCTTCCATCAGCTTCAACGCCCGACGCATCGCGCCACGATCCATTTCGCGCCCCGAGGTTTTCGGAAAGCTATAGCCCTCAAGCACACCGGGCAGGAGATCGTCCTTATATGGTTCCAACATCTCCAGAACGCGGCCTTCGGCGGGACCGGGGCGCATCCCGAGCGGCGAGTTGGAGAAATAAGAGGTGATCCGACTCTGCTGGCTCTCTGTCTGGGCCTCGTTGATATAGTCGAAATTGAAGGCCTCGATCATCGCCTGACGCACGCGCCAGTCGGCAAATTGGGGCAGGCGGGTGTTCATGGCAAACCCTGTCATCCCTGTCGGGCGCTGGTGCGGGATCACGGATTTGATGACATCGCCACGCTCCACGGCGGGGAAGTCATAGTGATCGTCCCATATCTGCACATTGACTTCGCGGTGCGCGTTCAGCTCTCCGGCTTTGAACGCCTCGATCACCAGCGAGGGGTCGGCAAAATATTCGAAGCGGACCGTATCGAAATTCGCCTGACCGCGCATAAACGGCAAGTCCTTGCCCCAATAGTCCGGATTGCGGCTCAACTCGACATACATGCCGGGATTGACGTCCGTCACCACATAGGGCGCAGATGTCACAGGGATATTCTCGATGCCTGACTGGGTGAAATCCTTGTCGTCCCAATAGGATTTCTTGAGGATCGGGCGCATGGCTGTCAAAAGCGCCAGCTCGCGGTTTTCGACGTTGAAGGTGAATTTCACCTTGTTGGGGCCGGTCTGCTCCATACGTTCGATCTGTGCCCAGAGCGCGGCATAGCGGCCATGCCCCTTGGTGCCCAAGGTCTCGAAAGACCACATGACATCCTCGACAGTCACCGGAGAGCCGTCGGAAAACCGCGCCTCGTCGCGCAGGGTAAATTCGACCCAAGTACGATTCTCGTCGGTCTCGACCGTTTCGCAGAGCAAGCAATAGAGCGTGAACGGCTCCGAAAAGGCACGCCCCATCAAGCCTTCGGCCATCATGAACCGCAACTGCCACGGAGCATTGCCTTTCTGGATAAAGGGATTGAGGCTGTCGAATGTGCCGCCCTCACCGGTGACAATCCGGCCGCCCTTGGGCGCATCGGGGTTCACATAGGGCAGGGCGGTGAAATCGGCGGGAAGCTCAGGCACGCCATACATCGCAAGACCATGAGTCGGCTCGGCCATCGCGGCACCTGCAAATGCCGTGGAAAGCATCAGCGCCGCTGTGCCTTTTTTGAACAGGTGAATGTACTGCTGTGACATTATGTAAAGGTCGCCTCTGCCTGTATTCTTATTGTTCACCAAGTTACGCCGACCCGCGCCCGTTTTCAAACTTTTAGCTTGGAGTGCGGCGCAGAACCGCGTATAAAGAGGTCACTGCTCGATAGGTTTCTTGCCTGTATGAAACCTGCCTCAATAACTCAGCGCCCGCCTCGTGCGGGCGTTTTTTTTGGTTTTAATTTGATGTTTATCCAAGCAGGCTTGGCTAAAACTGCCTTTTGATCAGGCAGAAAAAAATCCGCGCACCCCGCCACCTCCTGCGGAATTTACCGATTCTCTCGCCGTTTTGGCGATTCTCCCCTTTGCTTTGCAAGCGCAGCACTTAAAGTTGTTGTCAAACCAAGGGAGAGACAGATGACACTTAAAGGTAAAACCGCTGTTATCACGGGATCGAACTCCGGCATCGGGCTTGGCATTGCGCGGGAACTGGCGAAAGCGGGTGCGAATGTGGTGCTCAATTCCTTCACGGATCGTGACGAGGATCACGCGCTGGCCGAAGAGATCGGCAAGGAATTCGACGTTACCGCACGCTATATCAAGGCCGACATGTCCAAAGGCGACGAATGCCGTGCCCTGATCGAGAAATCCGGCAGTTGCGATATTCTGGTGAACAATGCGGGGATTCAGCATGTTGCCGGAATCGACGAATTTCCGGCTGCAAAATGGGACGCCATTATCGCGATCAACCTCAGCTCCAGCTTTCACACCACAGCGGCCGCTCTGCCGGTGATGCGCGAGGCGGGTTGGGGCAGGGTGATCAACATTGCCTCCGCGCATGGCCTGACCGCTTCGCCTTATAAATCGGCCTATGTGGCGGCCAAACATGGTGTGGTCGGGCTGACCAAAGTCACCGCGCTGGAAACCGCCGAAGAGCCGATCACCTGCAACGCCATTTGTCCGGGCTATGTGCTGACCCCGCTTGTCGAGGCGCAAATCCCCGACACAATGGAGAAATACGGCATGGACCGCGACACGGTGATCCGAGAGGTGTTGCTTGAGCGGCAGCCCTCCAAACAATTTGCCACTGTGGAAGAATTGGGCGGCACCTGTGTCTTCCTCGCGTCCAGTGCGGCCAACCAGATCACCGGCACAACGATTTCCGTCGACGGCGGATGGACGGCCTTGTGATGGCGAAGAAAAAGAGCAAAGGGCAGATCAAAAAGATCAACCTTGCCCTTCAGGGCGGAGGCGCGCATGGCGCCTTCACCTGGGGCGTTCTGGACCGTTTGCTGGAGCATGACGAGGTGGAGGTTGCTGCGGTCTCCGGCACCTCTGCGGGTGCTTTGAATGCGGCGGCGTTCAAGTCCGGTCTGGTGCAAGGCGGACGTGCGGGGGCCAAAGAGGCGCTCGACAATCTCTGGGTGCAGATGGGCGCGGTGTCCGACATGCGTCTGAACGCGTGGATGTCGCAATTCGGCCCGACCACAGAGATGTTCACCAAGATGATGCAGGCCACCGTGCCCTTCGCCTTTCTCGATTCCGTTGCGACGGTTAGCAGCCCCTATGTCTATGGCGCGTTCTACAAGAATCCCTTGAGCGATGTGGTCGAGGATTTGAACTGCGATGTGCTGGGTGCAGATGAAGGGCCGGCGCTGTTCATTTCCACCACCAATGTGCGCACGGGAAAAATCCGCGTCTTTTCCGGCGAAGAGGTGGATACGGATGTGATCCTTGCCTCCGCCTGTCTGCCGGAACTGTTTCAGGCGGTGGAGATCACCGATCCGAACACGGGGGTAAAGGACCCCTATTGGGACGGCGGCTATACGGGCAATCCGGCGCTTTTCCCCTTGTTCGAACCGGAATTTCCCGCTGATGTGGTGATCGTCAATATCAACCCTCTGGAACGCCCCGGAACACCCAAGACACCGGAAGAAATCCAGAACCGGATCAACGAGATTTCCTTTAATTCCTCACTGTTGCGTGAGTTGCGCGCAGTGCAATTCGTCCGCGATCTGATTGAGGATGATCGTCTGCCGCAAGGGGCGATGAAAGGCGTATTGGTGCATATGATCGCGGATGACGACCTGATGCAGGACCTCTCGGCCCGTACCAAAATCGCGCCATCGCCGCTGATCCTGTCACGGCTGAAAGAGGCCGGACGGGCGGCCTGCGATCACTTTCTGAAGGCGCATTTCGACGATCTGGGCGTGCGCGCCAGTATCGATCTCAAAAAAATGTTCGCCTGAGCGAAACGCTTAGGCGGACGGGATCGCAGTCGGCGGTTGCGTCGGGTCTTTCGGATTCGGATAGACGAGACCTGCGGAGATCACCAGTTTGGCCGCATCCTCGACCGACATATCCAGAAGGATCACATCGCTTTCGGGGAAGAACAGAAGAAAACCCGAGGTCGGGTTCGGCGTCGTCGGCACAAAGACGGAAAGGAATTTCTCATCCGTCGGCGTGCGCCGCGCCACTTCGCCCTTGGCGTTGGTCGAAACAAAGCCGATGGCCCAAATCCCGCGTCGCGGGTATTCAATCAGACAGGCCTTGTCAAAAGAGGTTTCCGTTTGCGCAAACACCGTTTCCGCGATCTGTTTCACCCCGTTGTAGATGGAGCGCACGATGGGCGTGCGGTCCACAAGGCTTTCGGCCCAACGGATGAGCGAGCGCCCGACAAGACCCTTGGCGATCCAGCCCACCACAACGGTAAAGATCAGAAAGATAATGACGCCCGCGCCGCGCAGATTGATGTGAATCTGCTCTCCCGGATCGGTATAGCCTAGAAACCGGTTGATAAGCGCATCCGGATGATAGGCCGAGGGCACAAAGGTCAGAACCCAGCCATCGACCCATCCGATCACGGTCCAGATCACATAGGCCGTCAGCCCGATCGGCGCGACCACGATAAGCCCGGTCAGAAAGGCCGCCCGCAAATGCGCGAGCAATCCCGGTTTGCGGGGGTGCGGCGGATGGGTTTCTTCTTCGAACGGATTGTTCATCTGTGTTTCTGAACCGTTTTGATGGGGAACCTGTGCTTGAAACGGAACTTAGGGGCGCATCTGTTCAGACACAATAAGCCAAAGCCCGTTTTCTCGTCTCCTGACAGTTATTTGCACAAGGACTTGGCAATTTCCGAAGCCAGACGCGCATTGTTGCGAACAAGGGCGATATTGGCGGTCAGGGATTTGCCATCTGTCAGCTCGAAAATCCGTTGCAAGAGGAAAGGTGTGACCTCTTTGGCGGAGATGGATTGTTCTTCTGCCTCTTCGAGCGCGGTCTCGACATAGGGCATGATCACGTCACGGGGAATCTCGTCGGTTTCGGGAATCGGATTGGCGACAAGCTGTCCACCTTTGAGCCCCATCGCGGCGCGCATCTCCATGGCTGCGGCGATCTCTTGTGCCGAATCCATCCGCAAAGGCGCGGCAAGGCCGGAGGAGCGCGACCAGAAGGCCGGAATTTCGTCCTGACCAAAGGCGATCACCGGCACGCCATGGGTTTCCAGCACTTCCAGAGTTTTCGGAATGTCGAGAATGGCTTTCGGCCCTGCCGCCACAACTGTCACAGGGGTTTCTCCCAGTTCCAGAAGGTCGGCGGAAATGTCAAACGTCTGCTCGGCCCCGCGATGCACACCGCCAATGCCGCCTGTGGCAAAGACCTTGATCCCCGCGATCTCCGCCGCAATCATTGTCGCGGCCACCGTGGTCGCACCGGTTGCACCGCGTGCGATACAGACCGGAAGATCGGCGCGCGAGACTTTCATCACCCCCGTGGCTTGCCCCAGAGCGATCAGTTGCGTCTCGGTCAACCCGATGTGCAGCACCCCGTCCAGCACCGCAATCGTTGCAGGCACGGCACCGGCCGCGCGAATGTCGGTCTCCACTGTCTGCGCGGTTTCGACATTCTGCGGGTAGGGCATGCCGTGGGTAATGATCGTCGACTCAAGCGCCACAATCGGACGCCCCGCCTCCAGAGCTTCGGCAACTTCGGGGGCGAACATCATCGGTAGGTCAGTCATAGGGGCGTATCTCCGGAAACATAGAGGGCCGCGGCTTCAAGCGCGGCGGTGAGAGCAGAAGCGGCATCGGCACCGCGCATTTCAGCGGCAATATGCGCCGCCATAAACGTATCGCCCGCGCCTGTGACGCGCGCGACCAGAACTTCGGGCGGGGTTTGGGTCAGGATTTCATTCCCCTGTGCAATCGACGCGCCCTTGCCACCATTGGTGACCAGCACCCGATGCGCCCCCTTGTCCAGAAGTGCGCGCGCGGCGGTGTCGGAACTGTCGAATGTCTCATGCGCCAGAAGGCCCGCCTCTTCGAGATTAACGTAAAGCGTTGCACGCGGGTGATCCAGAAGCGGTAAAAGCCGCTCGGCCTTGCCCGGCGAGGCCGGCGCCACGCGCAAATCGGCCTTGGCGAACAGCGGCGAATGGGCAATGTCACGCAAAAGCTGCGTCGTCAGATTGCCATCCAGCGCCACAGGCCCCGTATAGGGCGCATTCACCGTTCCCAGCCGTCCATCCGCCAGTGGTCGCAGAATTTTATCGCCTGCGCGCTCCAGAGAATGCGCATCCGCAATGGCCGCGATCAAACCGTTGGCACCTTCAACGGCCATATAGCTGTCGGTCGGGAGGTCTTCGGAAAGATAGACATGCGTCGTGCCGATCCCGCGCACTTTCGCGGCCTCGATCAGTTCGGCCCCCGCAGGATCGCGCCCGATCGCCGTCAAAAGGTCGGGACGCATCCCGAAACGGGACAGAGCCATAGCAATATTCATCGCCACACCGCCCGGCACACGCACAATCCGGCCCGGCACATCCGATCCCAACCGCATCGAACGATCCGTGCGACCGATCACGTCCCAAAGTACGGAGCCGATACAAAGAATGTCATCTGTCTTGTTCATACGTCCTATTGCGCCGGAATTTGACCAAATGGCAAGAGACCGATAGGTTTGCGCCGTGCCTCCCGTCTCCTTTGTGCGAAAAATACTCAAAACAGGGGCAGGGGTTGCAAAGCCCCCAAAACCTCTCTATATGCGCGATCACTTCACAGGCGGAGGCGGGTCCTCGGGGGAGACATCCTCGAAGATCCACCGGTTGGGGCATTTGCCCTGAGACCCTCCGCTCAGGCGTTAAACCGGAAAGGAAACACGATGGCGCTTCCCGATTTCTCCATTCGTCAGCTCTTGGAAGCTGGCGTTCACTATGGCCACCAAACTCAGCGTTGGAACCCGCGTATGCAGGAGTTCATCTACGGTGAGCGTAACGGCATCCACATTTTCGACCTGACACAAACCGTCCCGATGCTGGACCAGGCTCTGCAAGTCGTGCGCGACGTTGCTGCCAAAGGTGGCCGCATTCTTTTCGTCGGCACCAAACGTCAGGCCGCAGGCGCGATTGCTGAATCCGCTGAAAAATGCGCACAGTATTACATGAACCACCGTTGGCTTGGCGGCACGCTGACCAACTGGAAAACCGTGTCCCAGTCGATCCAGCGTCTGAACGCAATTGATGAGAGCCTCGCCTCCGGCGCAGAAGGTCTCACCAAGAAAGAGCGTCTCCACATGGAACGCGAACAGGGCAAACTGCAGGCTTCCCTCGGCGGTATCCGCGAAATGGGCGGTGTGCCGGATCTTCTCTTCGTCATCGACGTGAAAAAAGAAGAGCTTGCCATCAAAGAAGCCAAAAAGCTGGGCATCCCGGTTGTGGCCGTGGTTGACTCCAACTGCTCGCCGGACGGTGTGGATTACATCATTCCGGGCAACGATGACGCTTCCCGCGCCATCGCGCTTTACACCGATCTCGTGGCCCGTGCAGCCCTCGACGGCATGACCGCTCAAATGGGCGAAGCCGGCGTTGACATCGGTGCCTTCGAAGAAGCTCTCGCTGAAGAAGCGATTGCAGAAGAAGCTCCGGCCGAGGCCTGATTTTTTCGACCGCTCGCAGACGAGTTTCGGGCGGTCGTTACAAAATTGATACGGGGGCAGGGTAATCCGGCCCCCGAAACTGATCCAAGACATTCGAGGAGAGCCGACATGGCAATCACTGCTGCTCAGGTGAAAGAACTGCGCGAATCCACAGGCGCGGGCATGATGGACGCGAAAAAAGCGCTGGTCGAAACCGATGGTGATATGGAAGCCGCCGTTGACTGGCTGCGCACCAAAGGTCTGGCGAAAGCCGCTAAGAAATCCGGTCGTACCGCCGCCGAAGGCCTCGTGGCCGTCGCTGTGAACGGTGGCGTGGGTGTTGCCGTTGAGGTGAACTCCGAAACCGATTTCGTTGCGAAAAACGCCGAATTCCAGACCATGGTGAAAGACATCGCCACGGCTGCTCTGGGTGTGGCTGATGTGGACGCTCTGAAATCCGCTGACGTGAACGGCAAGCCGGTTTCCGAACTGATCACCGACAAGATCGCCACCATCGGTGAAAACATGTCTGTGCGCCGCATGGCCAAAATCGAAGCCGATACGGTTGTGACCTATGTCCACAACGCTGCGGCTGACGGTCTTGGCAAAATCGGCGTGCTCGTGGGTCTCAAAGGCGGCGACGAAGCCTTTGGCAAACAGGTTGCCATGCACATCGCAGCGGCCAACCCGCAAGGTCTCGACGAAGCATCCCTTGATCCGGCTGTGGTCGAGAAGGAAAAGCAGATCCAGATCGACATCGCCAAAGAATCCGGCAAGCCGGACAACATCATCGAAAACATGATCAAAGGCCGTATGAAGAAATTCATCGCCGAGTCCACGCTGCTTGGTCAGGCTTTCGTTGTGAACCCTGATCTCACCGTCGAGAAAGCCGCAAAAGAAGCAGGTGCCGAAATCACCGGTTTCGTGCGTCTCGAAGTCGGCGAAGGCATCGAAAAAGAGACCGAAGATTTCGCTGCTGAAGTTGCGAAAGCAATGCAGGGCTGATCTTCAGCATTCAGACAAATTCCGAAGGGCTGCCGCGAGGCGGCCCTTTTTTGTTGTGCGATCACCAGGTTACGCATTCAGATCGATGTGATGATGCAGCGGGGCAGGGCGAAAAAAATAAGGACCGCCACGTCGATAAATAAACGCACGATCCTCAATGAAGTATCGGTAAGCCGAATATGGATGGCGATCCCGCACTTCTGTCCCAAAGGCCAAGCCTCGAAAGCCAGAACAGGTGTAACCTCGCCTTTCAAGACATTGTATACAACTACGTAAAACCTTACCTTTTGGATAAAAATTAACGCTCTTGTTCAAATGTTGAGCAAAAGACCGGAATTCCCATCAAAACCGGCCCAAATCAGAAGGTGAATATCTGATTGTGCATGGAGGCTTTCAAAACAGCCTGTGCCGTGGTCTCGACCCCCAGCGCCTCGCGGGCGAGACGGAGGTGCTTTTCTACCGTCGCTTTGTTCAACCCGAGGATCTGGGCTGTGTCCGCCACGGTTTTGCCATCGCCGATCCATTCAAGAACCTCACGCTGGCGTTTGGTGAGCATCCGTTTCGGAAGCGGCAGGCTGACCAGTTTCAGATGCGCAACGCTGCAAATAATTTCCAGCTCTTCACCGTGCCGTGCCCAGATTTCGTCAGCTTCTTCCTGAGTGCTCTTGTGAGGTTCCAGAGACAGGCCAATCGCCGCCTTGGCACGTTTCAAAGCATGGGGGAATGCGATGGTATATCCGCAGGTTACGCCCATCTTCTTGTTAAAGGCGACCACATCGCGTTCCTGCTTGGTGAAGCTTTCCATATTCTCCGTGATCCAACCCCATGAGCATGCTCCGACGTTGTCGATCGACCAACGGATCATAGGGGCGTGACGATACCGCCCTTCAAGGAAGTAGCCCTTCATATAGTCCTGATCGAAATTGGTCAGGAAGAGGTGGTCCTTGTCATCCCCGAAACCGTTGGGCGTGTGAAACCGCGTGAAGCCATAGAGAACATGGTGAAAACCGATCTGCTGCAAATACGCCAGCAGCGGCTCCCAGACCTCAGATACGGTATTGGCCGAAAGGATGGTTTGTATGTCTTTTTTCAAGCCCTTATCCCCCATGCAACGAAGGTAAATATATCGCCCACGGAACGCAAGGTGTCTCGGAATATCAAAGGAGCACGCGCAAGGATGTTTTGAAACCGTTTTCTCGCGGCAAAGTCAGCCCACAACATGCGCCAGTAGCAGGCAACTCTCCGAATTGACCACCCCCGGAACTTCGCGGATTTCCCGTAAAATACGGTCGAACCGCACCAGACTGTCGGTCCGGATATCGGCCACAAGATCCCAGGCCCCGTTGGTGGCATAGACGGTGGTCACGCCGGGAATACGGGCCAGCGCACGGATCACCTGCCGCGACATTTTGCCCTGAAGGGCGACCAGAGTGATGGCGCGCACTTCGCCTTCGACATCCACATCGGTCTCGATGGTGAACCGCCGGATTCGACCTTCCGCGACAAGAGCATCCAGCCGGTTCTTGGCCGTGCTGCGTGACAGGCCGGTGTGTTGCGCCAGTTCCGTGATGGACATCCGCGCGTTGTGGCGCAAGGCCGCAATGATCGCGTGATCGCTATCTGAAAGAGCGTCTTTTGTCATTTTGCTAAATTACCTTATCATTTTGGATAAATTTAGAGTCCATATGAGCAATTTAAAAGCATAAACCGCCATCGCACTCTGTCATACTCAAGGAGATCTCACTCAAACCCAGATGACAAAGGCTTTCTCTCATGCACAAATCCTGCCTGATTCTCGGGGCACCGATTGAAACCGGCGCGTCTCAAAGGGGGTGCATTATGGGCCCCGCAAGCCTGCGCACCGCTGGCCTCTCCGACACCCTCGCCAGTCTCGGCTGGCAGGTCGAAGACCGTGGCGATGTGCAAATTGACGCCCAGACGCCCGTCAACGATGCCAATGCGGCAGTGCACAATCTCGCGGAGACGATTGCATGGATCAATGCGCTGGAGCCTGCCGCCTATGAGGCCACCCGCAACAGCGATCTGCCGATCTTTATGGGCGGCGATCACTCCATGTCTGCGGGCACCGTGCCGGGCGTGGCGCGTGTGGCTGCCGAGGAGGGCCGTCCGCTCTTTGTTCTCTGGCTGGATGCCCATCCCGATCTGCACACGCTGGACACGACCGAAAGCGGCAACCTGCATGGCACGCCCGTTGCCTATTTCACGGGGCAGGCGGGCTGTGAGGCCTATCCGGATCTGGCGCACAAGGTCGCGCCCGAAAACATGTGTTTCATCGGCATCCGCTCCGTCGATCCCGCCGAAGAAGCGCGGATCAAGCGGCTCGGCATGGATGTGCAGGACATGCGCGCCATTGACGAGACCGGCGTTCTTGTGCCTCTGCGGGCCTTTCTTGACCGTGTTCGCGCCGCAAACGGGCGCCTCCATGTCAGTTTCGACGTAGATTTCCTCGATCCAGCCATTGCGCCGGCTGTGGGCACCACCGTGCCGGGCGGCGCGACTTTTCGCGAGGCGCATCTGATAATGGAAACGCTCTGTGACAGCGGGCTTGTCGGCTCGCTCGATCTTGTTGAATTGAACCCTTTCCTTGATGAACGTGGCCGCACGGCGAAACTGCTCTGTGACCTCACGGCAAGCCTCTTTGGCCGCCGCGTTCTCGACCGTATGACCCGGAGTTTCGGATAATGACGACTGATCTTACCCCATCGCACCTCGCTCTTGTTCCCTTCGTCTCCGTTCACAACATGATGCGGCTCGTCAATACGATGGGCGCGGAAGGCTTTATCACCGAGCTTGCGGCCTATATCGAAGAGGATTTCAAACGCTGGCCGGAATTTGACAAGACTCCGCGCGTGGCGTCTCATTCCCATGAGGGCGTGATCGAACTGATGCCCACGGCGGATGCCGAACTATACGGTTTCAAATATGTTAACGGCCATCCCAAGAACATGAAGGAAGGCTTTCAGACCGTCACGGCATTCGGTGTTTTGTCAGCTGTTTCAAATGGATATCCGGTATTGCTCACGGAAATGACGATCCTGACCGCGCTACGGACCGCCGCCACATCGGCGCTGGTTGGCCGCTATCTTGCGCCCGAAGGCTCCAAAGTCATGGCGATGATCGGCAACGGTGCGCAATGCGAATTTCAGGCGATGGCGTTCCGTGCCTTGTGCGGCATCAACACGCTGCGCCTTTACGACATTGATCCGGCCGCCACAGCCAAGGCCAAGCGCAATCTCGAAGGGCAGGGGTTCGAAATCACCACCTGCACAAGCGGTCAGGAGGCCGTGGAAGGCGCGCAGATCGTCACCACATGCACCGCCGACAAACAATACGCCACGATCCTGAGTGACAACATGATCGGACGTGGGCAGCATATCAACGCCATTGGCGGCGATTGTCCGGGCAAGACGGAACTGCATAAAGACATTCTGCTGCGTTCCGACATTTTTGTGGAATATCCGGAACAAACGCGGATCGAGGGCGAAATCCAGCAACTCGCCGAAGATCATCCTGTGACCGAGCTTTGGAAGGTTATGCGTGGCGAGGCCCAAGGCCGACGCGATGCAGCGCAGATCACGCTTTTTGACAGTGTGGGCTTTGCCATCGAGGATTTCTCCGCGCTGCGTTTCGTGCGCGACAAGGTCGACGGCACGGATTTCGCCGAACCGCTCGACATGCTGGCCGATCCCGATGATCCGCGTGATCTCTTCGGCATGGTCCAACGCGCCAAAGGATGAGCACATAAGCAAGGTCTGCCACGCGTGGCAGGCCTTGTATTTTGGTATATATTACACATAATACTGATTATAGGATGTTTGGATATAACTTGATCCAAGGCTAAACACAGCCCCAGAGCCTTCCCCATGCGTGCACTTTGAAAAGCAGCGCACAGGAAACCACGGGCCATTCCGTCACACCCGCGTCATTTGGGGTTTTCTGGTCTCCCTTGCACCGTTAAAGCTGGGCGTCGAACCGTACGTTGAAAGAGCCCGACATGACCTTCTGGATCATTGCCATTTCCATCGCTGTCCTCTGTGCCGTTCCGCTGGCCCTTGCCATGCGCAAACCACGCGTTGCCGGACAACAGGCCGATGATACCCGCGAGATCGAGATGAAGGTCTATCGTGATCAGCTCAAGGAAGTGGATCGTGACGAAGCGCGCGGTGTGCTCTCTGTAGAAGATGCCAATCGTGCGCGGACCGAAGTCTCCCGCCGGTTGCTGGAAGCTGACAAAGCACAGACAGGTAAAACCTCGTCCAGCCGTAAAGCGCCCGTCTGGGGCGCTGTGGCGCTTGCAGTCGCTGTGATCGGTGGCGCGCTGTGGCTCTACAATGATCTGGGCGCACCGGCCTATGAGGATCTGCCTCTGTCCCGCCGGATCGCGCTCGCGGATGAGGCCCGCGCGTCGCGCCCCTCACAGGCCGAAATCGAAACCCAACGCCCCGCCTCACCGCCCATACAAGATCCCGACGAGCGTTTGCTGTCTCTGGTCACCCAGTTGCGCGAGGCCCTTGAAAACCGTCCTGACGACCTGCAAGGCCATATTCTTCTGGCGCGCAACGAGGCCGTAATCGGCAATTACAAACGCGCTTATGAAGCACAACAGAATGTGCTGCGGATCAAGGGGCCAGCCGCCACGGCAGATGATTACGCCGATCTCGCGGATATGATGATCCTTGCCGCCGGCGGTTTTGTTTCTCCCGAAGCCGAAGATGCTCTGACCAAGGCGCTCCAGCGCGATCCGCAAAATGGCACGGCGATCTATTATTCCGGCCTGATGTTCGCCCAGACAGGACGGCCCGATATGACATTCAAACTCTGGCAACCGCTTCTGTCATCCTCGACGGCACAAGACCCGTGGGTGCGACCGATCCGAGCCCAGATCGAGGCCGTGGCACAGGCTGCAGGGATCCGCTATACCCTGCCCCCTGCCCCCACAAATACCCTCTCCGGCCCCTCCGAAGAAGATATCGCAGCTGCCGCCGACATGAGCCCCGAAGACCGTCAGGAGATGATCCGCGGCATGGTCGAAGGCCTGTCTGCGCGGCTCGCCAACAACGGTGGCACGGCGGAGGAATGGGGCCGCTTGATCTCTTCGCTCGCCATGTTGGGCGATACGGATCGGGCGCGCGATATCTGGAACGAGGCGCAGGTGATTTTCAGCGCAAACCCCGAAGACCTCGCCGTGGTCCGCGCCGGTGCCGCACAAGCAGGATTGGTCGAATGAGCGCCTTGATCACCAATGACGTGGCCGAATTCGCCGCCGCACTGCCGCCCATGACTTCTGTGGCAGGGCTTGATTTCGGGGATAAAACCATCGGTGTGGCGATCTCGGACCGCCTGCGTACCGTGGCCACGCCCACAGATACAATCCGGCGCAAGAAATTCACGCTGGATGCAGAAGCCCTGCTTAAACTTCTCACCTCGCGCGAGGTGTCCGGCATTATCCTCGGCCTGCCCCGCAATATGGACGGGACTGAAGGGCCACGATGCCAGAAAACCCGTGCATTTGCCCGCAATCTCGGACAGTTGACCGATTTGCCAATCACCTTCTGGGACGAGCGTCTCTCTTCTGTGGCCGCAGATCGTGCCATGCTTGAGGCGGATATGTCCCGCGCCAAGCGTGCCGCAAAAATCGATCAGGTGGCCGCCAGCGTGATCCTTCAAGGCGCATTGGATCGTTTGAGGAACCTCTGATGGGGCAAAACGACAAGATCGAAAGCCCCTGCACGAATATCTGCCAAATCCATCCTGAAACGCGGCTCTGCATCGGCTGCGCCCGTTCAATTGAGGAAATCATGGATTGGGCGCGGATGAGCGCCAAAGAACGCGCCAAGATCATGGCCGAACTGCCAAAGCGTCAACCTCGTCCCGAAGTATAACACGGCCTCACCTGTCCGCATGCATTGCGAAATTTGAGTATTTATTCGCACAAAGGAAACAGATCTCCTTTGTGCTTCAAATACTCAAGAAAACTCAGCCCATCAGCGCCTTACGCAGCATGTTGAGCGCAACAAGGATCAGAAACCCGCCGAAAACCCGCTTGAGCGGCTTCGGGTTCATCGCATGGGCGATTTTGGCCCCAAGGGGCGCGGTAAGCAGGGTCATGGAGATCACGACGAGGAAGACAGGGATATTGACTGCGCCAATGGTGAGCGGCGGCGTGACCTCTGCGGGTAGGTTGACAAAGAGAAAGCCGATCACAGAGGGAATGGCGATGATGGCGCCAAACCCTGCGGCAGTGGCAACCGCGCGGTGAATCGGCACGCCGTAGAGTGTCATGGTCGGCACCCCGAATGACCCGCCGCCAATGCCCATGAGCACGGAGAGAAAGCCAATCAATGGCGAGATGATGGCGCGCATGATGCCTTTGGGCATTGCAACACCCAGCCGCCATGAGGCGTTCCCGAAGGCCAGATAAAGACCGATGACAATCGCAACGATACCGAAAATCACCTGCAACGTTGCCGAGCGCAGAGAGGATGCCACCAGCACACCGATCAGGGCCCCCGCCACGATCCCCGGACCGAAACTTTTCAGGATCGACCATTCTACAGCACCTTTCTTGTGATGCGACAGAACGGACCGGATCGAGGTCACAATGATCGTTGCCAGAGATGTGGCCAGACAGATCTGCATGAGTTGCGGGCTTTCATAGCCCAGAGCCGCAAAGGTATAGAAGAAGGCCGGCACCAGAACGATGCCCCCTCCGACGCCCAGAAGACCTGCGAGAATGCCGGCAAAAGCGCCGATGGCGACGATCAGGGCGATGAAAGGGAGAAGTGTCGAAATATCCATAAGGTGTTGGTTAATCGCAAAACGCGCCCTTGAGAAGAGCGCGTTTTCAGAAAGTAGGGCTGCGTTTATGCGGAGAGGTCGACCAGCACCCTGCCCTTCACCCCGCCTTTGAGAATCGATGCGCCCAGTTCGGGCAGGTCTTCGAGCGTGGCGGGCTGGATCATCGCCTCAAGCTTGTCCATCGGCAGGTCGGTCGAAATCCGGTTCCAGCAGCGGATACGTCTTTCTTTTGGCTGGGTCACGGAATCGATGCCCAGAAGGTTCACGCCCCGCAGGATAAACGGAATGATCGTCGCGGGCACGGCAGCGCCGCCCGCAAGGCCGATTGCGGCCACGGAGGCGTTATATTTCATCTGCCCCAGAACACGGGCCAGCATCTCGCCCCCGACCGCGTCGATACATCCGGCCCATGTTTCGGATTCGAGCGGGCGTTTTATCGTTTCATTGATGTCCTCGCGCGGAACGATCTGTGTCGCCCCCATGGACTTGAGATAGTCGGCCCCTTCGGGACGTCCGGTCACAGCGGCGACCTCATACCCCAAATGTGCAAGAATTGCGGTCGCCACGGAGCCCACACCGCCAGTTGCACCTGTGACCAGAACCGGCCCCTGATCCGGTTTCAGCCCGTGCTCTTCAAGCGCCATAACGGCCAGCATGGCTGTGAAGCCTGCGGTACCGACGGCCATGGCCTGTCGTGTAGTCACACCGTCGGGCAGCGGCACGAGCCAATCGGATTTCACCCGTGCCTTTTCGGCATAGCCGCCCCAATGCACCTCGCCCACGCGCCAGCCGGTCAGCACTACCTTGTCGCCGGGCTTGAAGTCTTGGCTTTCCGAGGTCTCGACAGTGCCTGCGAAATCGATCCCGGGCACATGCGGGTAGTTGCGCACCAAGCCGCCCCCTTTGGGAGACAGGCACAGTCCATCTTTGTAGTTCAGCGTGGAATACTCCACCCGCACCAGGACATCGCCCTCCGGCAACGCGTCTTCGGAAATCTCCTTGATATGGGGTTCGGCAAGGCCGTCAGAGTTCTGTTCCATAATGAGGGCGCGCATGCGGGCCTCCTTTCCAACTTGCGTTTCAATTCTCTTGCCTTCATAAATGTCAGACAATTAATGCGAATGGCAAGTCAAATGTCTGACAATTCAACAAGCCCCCAAAAACACACAGATTTATCCGCCGATATTGCAGAACGCATCCGGCAGGATATCCTCAATGGCAGCCTTGTGGCTGATGATCGCCTGCCCTCTGAGTCGGAGCTTTCCGAAGTCCACGGTGTCTCTCGTGCCACGGTGCGCGAGGCGTTGAAACGGCTGGCAGCGCAAAGTCTGATCCGCACAAAGCGCGGGGCCACAGGTGGCGCCTTTGTCAATCGTCAGACATTTGAGGATGCCTATGCGCAAATGGCATCGACCGCAAAACTGCTCATTACGTTGAACGAGGTGGATATTGCCACGGCCTGTCAGGCGCGGTTCGCACTTGAACGCGGTTGTGCGCGATTGGCGGCGAAGAACCGGCAGGAGCATCACCTTGATGCCATGCGGCATGAAATCGACAGGCAGAAAGATCCGGAACTCTCCGACGAGGATTTCTGCGCCTCGGATGTGGCCTTTCACCGCGCGTTGGTGGATGCCACAGGCAATCCGGTTCTGTCGTGGCAACTGGCGGCGGCGGTCGAAGGGATCGAGCCCTTGATGAACATGCTCACCTATCGCCAAAGGGACCGCGATGCGGTCATCTCTTTGCATGAAGCGATGGTGGATGCGCTGGAGGCGCGTGTGGGGTCGCGTCTTGAAATCCTGATGGACTATTTGCGCGACCAGACCCTGCGCACGGCCTTGAGCTAAGTGGCTGACACGGCCTGCATATAATTTGATCAAATTGCACCCTGCAGCCCCTTACACCTGTGATGAGGCAATGATCCGGCTTGCAAAGAACAAATCCCCTGATAGCGTCAGTATCTGAAACTGGTCCATTTTCAGGGAGATGACCTTTATGAATACTGTGAAAACCCTTCTGGGCGGCGTTGCGCTCACGGTTCTGTCCGGCGCGGCCTTTGCCGAGGATCAAGACCTTCTGGTGTTTGACTACTCGGGATTTGAAGATCCGGCTTTCCACGCCAAATATATCGAAAAGCACGGCGACACCCCGTCTTTCGCCTTTTTCGGCGAAGAAGACGAGGCGCTGCAAAAACTCGTGTCCGGGTTCAAGGCCGATGTCAGCCACGTCTGTGCCGGTTCCGTGAAGAAATGGGAAGAAAGCGGCATTATCGAGCCGTGGGACACGTCGAAAATCACAGATTACGCGAAGCTCGACAGCAACCTTCTGGGCAGTGATGTGGCCGCAGACAGCGCCTATTTCATCCCGACCGATTTTGGCTCCACCGCCATCGCTTATAATACAGAAGAAGTGCCTGCCGAAGATGTGGCCTCTCTTCAGGTTTTCAAAGATCCGAAATATGCAGGCCGTATGACATTGCCGGACAATGTGGACGATGCCTATGCGCTGGCCTATCTGGCCACCGGCACGACCGACTGGACCACCGCGACGGATGAACAGTTTGAAGCGGCCTCCAACTGGCTGCGCGAAGTGCACCCCAACCTGCGCACCTACTGGACCGATCCGGCAGAGTTGTCGCAGTTGATGGCAACCGGCGAAGTGCTGATCTCTTGGGCATGGAACGAGACCTATCCGACATTGGTGGACGAAGGTTTCCCTGTGGGATTCCAGCGGGAAGCGGAAGAAGGTTCCTCGCTCTGGCTGTGCGGCTATGTGAATCTCAAGGACGGCCCCGGCTCCGAAGACAAGGCGTATGATTATATCAACGGCTTCCTTGATGCGTCGAACGCCGAGGTCCTGATGGACGCGGGCTATGGCATTTCCAACAGCGAAGGCCTGTCCTCTCTTGGGCTGGAAGCGCTTGAGGCCGGTGGTCTTGAACCCATTGATGCGCCCATTCTTGCGCAATTGCCGATGTCGGTGGATCTGCGTGAAAAGCAGTCCGAAGAGTTCGAGAAGATCAAGGCAGGCTTCTAAGCCACTAAATTAATGTAAAAAAATGAAAACGCCGCCTGTCTCCGCATGGGCGGCGTTTTTCGTGGCTTCACAGTTTGCCCCCTTGAAACCTGTGACCTGTTGGCCTAGATATACCCTGTTCCTTCGGGGACTATGGACATAAACGCGCTCGTAATAAGCGGATCGGACCCGGGGGCGGTACCCGGCGTCTCCACCAAATACCTCTCTTCAGCCATCGTTTGGGGCTGGCAAGAGATTGGATCATGGGGACGAAATAGGATCGACGGACGTCTAAAGGGGTTTGCTTTGTCTCGGTGAGATACCACCGTTATCGGTTCATTCAAGCTAGTTGCAAACGACAACAAAGCTCCGATGGCTCTCGCAGCGTAAGCTGTGCGAAATATCGAAATCTAAGTCCTGACGCCTAGCAGCATCAGGCGGGGTTCGCAGGTACCTGGCAACAGAAACCTGCACCTTACTCCCCAACCTCTCCGTTCGGAACGCAAGTGACCCAGTCGCAGCATTGCGATGGTTCTCTTTGGCGCTTCACCTCTTCCCTCTCCGGCAGAATCCCTTATGGTGAGGACAAGGGATAAGGAAAGGACGAACAGATGGCGCAAACCATCGATTACGGAAACCTCATGCATGACGCCATGCGCGGATTGATCCGCAAGGTGCTCGACAGTGTGGCAAAAGACGGTCTGCCGGGGGAACATCATTTCTTTATCACTTTCGACACGATGCATCCGGATGTCGAACTGGCCGACTGGCTCTCTGACCGCTACCCCGAAGAGATGACCATCGTCATCCAGCACTGGTTTGACAATCTTGATGTCACAGACGACGGATTCGCCATCACGTTGAATTTCGGTGACAATCCCGAACCGCTCTACATTCCCTACGACGCGATCCGCACCTTTGTGGACCCCTCCGTGGAATTTGGGCTGCGCTTCGAGACACAGGAATATGACGTCGAGGAAATGGAGGAGGAAGATATCCCCCATGATGCCGAGGTCACAAGTCTGGAGCCGAAAGACGATGCGGGAAAAGACGACGGGCCGAAAGAGGCGGAGATCGTGTCGCTGGACAAATTCCGCAAGTAAGTCGCATCTCATCCACGCAAACGACAAAACGAGGGGCCACGCGGCCCCTTTTTATATGTTTGGAAACAACCGCATGAATTTTGCGTAACAGAGCAGCATCACCGCTTGATTTGAGCGCGCGGGCATCAAACTGTCTGGACCAAGCGTTCGCGTGAACGCGCCAGCCAAACGTGCCGCACGCGTTGCGGCGGGCTTTCGGACCACATAGGAGCCAGACATGCCGCGTGATTTTGCCGTTTTCCTTGCCGAAATGATCCGCAACCCTGACGAGGTGCGCGCCATTGCGCCCTCCTCCACCGCCGTGGCCCGTCTCATGACCGAAGGTGTCGAACATGTCTGCGGCCCGATTGTCGAGATCGGCGCGGGCACTGGGACCTTCACCCGTGAAATCCTCGCCCGCGGTGTTGATCCGGAGCGGCTGACGCTTTTGGAACTGAACCCGCGTTTCTGTGTCGAACTGTGTGAAAAATTTCTCGGTGTGCGCGTGGTCAACCGCCCAGCCGAAGACATCCGCGACATCGGGTTGGAACAGATCGGCGCAGTGATTTCCGGCGTGCCAGTTCTGGCCAAACCCGCGCTGCAACGCGCCGTAGTCGGGCGCGCCTTTGACGTCATGGCACATGGCGCGTTTTTCACCCAGATCACCTATGCGAACAGCTCCCCCGTGTCGCCCGAAATGCAAGGCGAGCTGGGGTTGAGTGCCGAAAAGCGGGGCACGGTCTGGGCGAATTTGCCGCCTGCGCGGGTGTTTGAATATCGCCGCCGCGCCAGTTGACGCCAAGGGGCCGCCTTTTAGCGCTATCAGGGGCATGTATGCCTGCGTATACATTGCAAGCCTTTCCGCAAAGCCTTATAGGCAAGGCAATCTTTGGCATAGCATGGGAGAGTGCCCCGATGACCACCCGTACAGAAACCGACAGCTTTGGCCCGCTTGAAGTTCCCTCCGATAAATATTGGGGCGCGCAGACGCAGCGCTCGATCATGAACTTCCCGATCGGGTGGGAACGCCAGCCTGTGCCGATCATCCGCGCCTTGGGTGTGGTGAAAAAAGCCTGTGCTCTGGAAAACATGGCGCAAGGCAAACTGGCCAAGGAGCTTGGTGACGCCATCGTGCAAGCCGCCACCGAAGTGATCGACGGCAAGTTTGACGACAACTTCCCGCTCGTGGTCTGGCAGACAGGTTCGGGCACCCAGTCCAACATGAACGCCAACGAGGTGATCTCCAACCGTGCGATTGAAATTCTGGGCGGCACGATGGGGTCGAAAGATCCGGTCCACCCGAACGACCATTGCAACATGGGTCAGTCCTCCAACGACACCTTCCCGACCGCGATGCATGTCGCCATCGCCATGCAGGCCCGTGACGTGTTGCTGCCGGGGCTGAACAAACTGGCCGCCGCGCTCGAAGAGAAATCCGAGAAATTCAAGGACATCATCAAGATCGGCCGCACCCATACGCAAGACGCCACGCCGCTGACGCTCGGTCAGGAATTCTCCGGCTACGCGCATCAGGTCCGCATGGGCATCAAACGCGTCGAACAATGCCTGCCCGCGATCTATGAACTCGCGCAAGGCGGCACCGCAGTTGGCACCGGTCTCAACACGAAAAAAGGCTGGGCGGAAGCCGTGGCCAAGAATATGGCCGAGATCACCGGCCTGCCCTTCGTCACCGCTCCGAACAAGTTCGAAGCACTTGCCGGTCACGATGCAATGGTGATGTTCTCCGGCGCGCTGAAAACCGTCGCGGCCTCGCTGTTCAAAATCGCCAATGACATCCGCCTGCTGGGCTCCGGTCCGCGCTGTGGTCTAGGCGAATTGATCCTGCCTGAAAACGAACCGGGCTCCTCCATCATGCCGGGTAAGGTCAACCCGACACAGGCCGAAGCTCTGACAATGGTCTGCGCGCATGTCATGGGCAATGACGCTGCCGTTGGCTTTGCTGGCTCGCAAGGTCATTTCGAGTTGAACGTCTACAACCCGATGATGTCCTATAATGTGTTGCAATCCATGCAGCTTTTGGGCGACAGCGCCTCGGCCTTCACCGACAACATGGTGTCCGGCATCGAAGCCAACGAGCCGCGCATCAAAAAACTCCTGCACGAGTCCCTGATGCTGGTGACGGCTCTGGCCCCGACCATCGGCTATGACAATGCCACGAAAGTCGCGAAAACCGCACACAAAAATGGCACCACGCTGAAGGAAGAAGCCATCGCTCTGGGCTTTGTCGACGAGAAGACCTTCGACGAGGTTGTGCGCCCCGAACAGATGATCGGCCCGAAGGACTAAACCCGTCCCCGTGCAGCCGCAGCACAAGCGGCGACGCATCACAGGCTAACAAAAACGTGAAGGCGACTTTCGGGTCGCCTTTTCTTTTGCGCGACAGAAGCCCCGCCTTGCCGCGTATCACTCTCACAACGACGACACATTGTGAGGATAGAATGAAACATCTGATTTACGCCCTTCCGCTCATCGCCCTGACCACCGGCGCCGCCTTTGCACAAAACGGGCCGCGTCTGCCGATGGACGAGATCGCAAGTGAGATCGGCGTCTCCGAGGCTCAACTCAAACAGTGCTTCAAAGACAACGCCCCCTCACGCGAGGAAATGAAGGCCGCGAAAGAAGCTGGCAAACGCCCCGACGAGGGTCGCGACCCGAGCCCAGAGTTGATCAGCTGTCTGCAAGAGCACAACCCGCAGATCACAGCGGAATCGTTCCAGGCGGTGATGAAAGAACATCGTCCCGAACATCCGGCACAGAACTGAAGACCAGTGGGGGCTACGGCCCCCACACCACAACAGGACGGTAAAGATAAAAGAAAATCTGGATCACATGCGCGACAAGAGGTACCATGAAACCTCTCACGCAGGAGATTTTTCCATGTCTTCCACACCGCCTTCCGACACGCCCCCAACTGTCGTCAACCTGAACCGGTTCCGCAAAGCCAAGGCCCGTAGCGAAAAACGCGTTCAGGCTGACGGGAATGCAGTGAAATTCGGGCGCACGAAAGCGCAAAAGGCATTGGAAGAGGCGCAAAAGGCCAAGGCACAGGCCGCGCTTGACGCCCACAAGCGGGACGACACGCCGTGACTCCCGTGATACCGCCCATGCCGGTCGGGCGTCCGGTCAAACGCTCCCTGACGCTGCACGGGCACCGCACCTCGGTTTCTCTAGAAGAACCTTTCTGGCGGGCCTTTCGCGAGATTGCCAAAGAGCGCAATATTCCGATCAACGTGCTGGCCGCCGAGATTGACGAAATGCGCGGCGTGGAAAGCGGGCTGGCCTCTGCAATCCGTGTCTACGTTCTCGCTTACACTCAGAACAAAGCCCAGCTCGGGGACTGAGACACCAGCGCCAGCCGCAAGGCCTTGCGGGCTGGTCCCTGCCCCAACCCACCGTCAAGAACCACCTCAGGGGTCTTTGCCGCCTGTTTAAGCACGGGCAGATGCATCACCGCGTCGATCATCGGCGCGCGGTTTGTCTTGGACAGTTTGCCCAACTGCTGCGCACCCCAGCGGCCCTGTTCATGTGCTTCTCTGGCCAGTTGTGCGACCGCCTCGGGCCGTCCGTCGACCAAAGGAATACGCCCTGCCGCCTGTAGTCCGGGAATCGCCATCAGATACCGTGCCAAGGCCCCCGCATAGCCCAAGGCATTAAGCGCTTTGGCGCACTCTTCCGGTGCCCCCAGAAGACGCGCGGCCAGATGCATCGGGATCGCGTAGCTCTTGTGCAGATAGCGCCGGAAGGCGGCGTCATCCTCATGCGGGTCGCGGTAGATGTCCCATTGCCGCGCCGTCACCGTGTCGTCCAACGCCTGCGCAGAGGTCGTATCCAGAACGGACGCCAAAGGGGCGGCGACCTCATGGGCGCGGGGCGGCTTTCCGTCGATCTTTTCTTGCAAAACATCCCGCCAGAATTGCAACCGCATCTCCGCGATCATCGCCTCTTGTGTCACCCACGGCGCTTTTGCGACCTCCAGGCAAAAGGCATGGATCGGAAACAGTACCTCACGCGCCGCCACCGGCGCGGCCATCGTGGCGCGGAACCGGTCTTCGTCGCCCTTCTGGACGATCTCTGCACAGGCTTGAACGGACATCTTGCGTCCCCCTTATTCGGCTCCGAGCGCCTTGGCCCCGTCGCGCACAAGTTTCCACAGCACCGCATCCAGAAGCGCCTCGAAGGAAGCGTCTATGATGTTGGAGGATACGCCCACCGTGGACCAGCGCCGCCCTTGGCTGCCTTCGAAATCGATGATCACACGGGTGCGGGCCTCGGTGCCGCCGTTGGTGATACGGACTTTGAAATCAACCAGTTCCATGTCGGAGATCATCTCCGAATAGGGGCCGAGATCTTTCACCAGCGCCTTGGAAAGCGCGTTGACCGGTCCGCCGTCATTGCCATCGGCCATGATGCCTTCGGAGACGGAGAGATGCCGTTCACCGGCCACATTCACCACCACCGTGACCTCGGAGAGATGGATCTCGCGCCCCTTGGCATCGCGGCGGCGCTCCACCGTGGCGCGGTAGCGTTCCACCGTGAAAAACTCCGGCATCCGCCCCAATTCACGACGCGCTTCCAACTCAAAAGACGCCTGTGCCGTATCGTAGGAATAGCCCTCGCTCTCGCGCTGTTTGATCCGGTCGAGAATACGTCCGAGATCGGCTTTCTCCGTGACCTCCAGCCCCATATCCAAAAGCCGCTTGCGCAGGTTGGACTGGCCCGCCTGATTGGACATCGGCACGATCCGCGTGTTGCCGACAACTTCCGGCGGGATGTGTTCGTAGGTGCTGGGGTCTTTGAGGATGGCCGAAGCATGAAGCCCCGCCTTATGCGCAAAGGCCGACGCCCCGACATAGGGCGCGGAGCGCAGCGGCACGCGGTTGAGAATATCGTCGAGCATCCGCGAGGTCTTGACCAGATCGGCAAGTGCGGCCTCGCTCACCCCTGTGTCAAACTGCGATTTATAGGGCTCTTTCAACAGGAATGTCGGGATCAGCGTGGTCAGATTGGCATTGCCGCAGCGCTCCCCCAAACCGTTCAATGTGCCCTGCACCTGCCGCGCGCCCGCATTGACCGCAGCGAGGCTGTTGGCTACGGCATTGCCCGTGTCGTCATGGGTGTGAATGCCGATGTGATCCCCCGGAATGCCCGCCTGAATGACCTGTCCCGTGATCTCGAAGACCTCGGAGGGCAGCGCCCCGCCGTTGGTGTCGCACAGAACGATCCAGCGCGCGCCCGCATCATAGGCCACCTTGCAACAGGCCAGCGCGTAATCCGGATTGGCCTTGTAGCCGTCAAAGAAATGCTCCGCGTCGAACAAGGCCTCGCGGCCTTGCGACACCAGATGCGCAACTGACTTTCCGATGTTGTCGAGGTTTTCCTCCAACGTGATGCCGAGCGCGGTGGTGACGTGGAAATCATGGGTCTTGCCCACGAGACAGACGGAACGGGTTCCGGCATTCAACACACCTGCCAGCACCTCGTCATTCTCCGCCGAGCGCCCTGCCCGCTTGGTCATCCCGAAGGCGGTGAAGATTGCCTCGGTCTTTGGCGCAGCCGCGAAAAAGGCGCTGTCGGTCGGGTTCGCACCGGGCCAGCCGCCTTCGATGTAATCAACGCCCAAATGGTCCAGCGCGGCGGCGATCTCGTGCTTTTCTTCGGTGGAGAATTGAACGCCTTGGGTCTGCTGCCCGTCGCGCAGCGTGGTGTCGTAAAGGTAGAGGCGGTCTTTGGTCATTGGCTTTCTCCCCTTTGGTCAAAGCATTGCTTTGACCAGCGCCCGACCCTCCCCCCACGGGGAGGGCGCTTCCCGCCCACCCCATCGGGTCGGGCGCAAAACAATGATCTAACACAGCACCTCACAGCAACCCCTCCAGTTTGGAAGCATCGAAATTCGGACCCGGCTCAAGTTCGACACCTGTCTTCGACATGCGAACTTCCACACCTGCATCCAAAAGCGCGGTTTTGAGTGCGTCCACTTCGGAGAAGTCTTTGGTTTCCATGGCTGTGGCGCGGAGATTGGCAAAATTTTCAGTCAAAGCGGAAAGGTCCATCTTTGCCAACACTGGATTCTCACCGAAAACTCGAGTTCGCGAACTTCTTCCGTCCTCATAATTTACTGCACTGGAGCTAAACGAACTGAACCTTTCTATCAGCTCACCCCGCTCAAATCCCAACAGGCCCAAAGCACCGATGAGGTCTCTTTCGCGCTCTTCTTTGAGGTATTTCACCACCAAAGTCAGGGCTAAAGAAGTGTTCAAATCATTGCTAAGAGCGTCCACAAATTCATCTGGCGGCTGAATAAGGCCGCTCGTCAGAACCCAAGGCTTTGTCAAAGGATCTCGGGCCAGAAATGCAGCAATCTTAACTAATGTTTTTTCCGCTTCCTGCCGTTTCTTTTCCGTCCAGTCCATCGGCTTGCGGTAATGGGTCGACAGGAAAACGAACCGAATGACATAGCCGTCTACGCCTTGGTCCAACAAATCCCGCACGGTGAAGAAATTGCCGAGAGACTTGGACATTTTCTTGCCCTCGACCTGCAACATCTCGTTGTGGAGCCAATAGTTTGCAAAGCCTCCCTGCGGATGGGCGCAGCAGCTTTGGGCGATCTCGTTTTCGTGGTGCGGGAACATCAGGTCGTTGCCGCCGCCATGAATGTCGAAGGTCTCACCGAGCAATTCATAGGACATGGCCGAACATTCGATATGCCACCCCGGACGCCCTCGTCCCCACGGGCTTTCCCAGCCGGGCAGATCGTCGGAAGACGGTTTCCAGAGCACAAAATCCATCGGGTTGCGTTTGTAAGGGGCGATTTCGACCCGTGCGCCCGCAATCATGTCGTCGATACTCCGACCCGAAAGCTTGCCGTAATCCTTGTAGCTCTCGACAGAGAACAGCACATGCCCCTCCGCCACATAGGCGTGACCGCTCTCAACCAGCCCTTCGATCATCGTGATCATCGCGCCGATGAATTCCGTCGCCCGTGGCATCTTGTCGGGATCAAGTGCTCCCACGGCCCGCATGTCGTCGAGATACCACTGCATGGTCTCGTCGGTGATCTCTTTGATCGAGCGGCCTGTGTCCTGCGCCTTTTTGTTAATCTTGTCGTCGACATCGGTAAAGTTGCGCACATAGGTGACGTGATCTTTCCCGTAAACATGACGCAGGAGCCGGTAGAGCACGTCAAACACGATCACGGGGCGTGCATTGCCGATATGGGCGCGGTCATAGACCGTGGGGCCGCAGACATACATCCGCACATTATTCGGATCGATCGGCTCGAAAACCTCTTTTTTGCGAGTCTTCGAATTGGTGAGTTTGATCACAGTCATAAGCCTGTCCCTTCGGGTGTCCCCGCGGGCGTATCAGCTTTCAATTCAGGAGAAAAGAGACCGGACCCGCGCGACGATGTCAGCGGATAATGCAGCAGCAGATAATGAGGGTGCCACGGTTGGTCATGACGCTCTTGTAGCGCGGCTTTTCGCGCTTGCAAAGCCCTGTTGTGCGGTTCAGTTTGACCACATGACACAAGATCCGATCCATGACGTGCCCGCAGGCATAGAGCAACTTCTGGAAATCATGCGCCGATTGCGCGACCCCGAGGGCGGCTGTCCTTGGGATATTGAACAGGATTTCGCAACCATCTCGCCCTATACGATCGAAGAGGCCTATGAGGTCGATGACGCGATTGCGCGGGGCGATATGGAGGATCTGAAATCCGAACTGGGTGATCTGTTGTTCCAGTCCGTGTTTCAGGCCCAGATCGCCGCCGACAAAGGGTTGTTCGACTTTCACGACGTGGCTCAAACCATTGCGGCCAAAATGATTTCCCGCCATCCGCATGTCTTTGGGGACGAGAGCAACCAGAAATCGCCTGAACAACAGACGGTGGATTGGGAAAAGGAAAAAGCCAAGGAACGCGCACGCCGTGGCGAGACGCGGGTGCTTGACGGGGTGGCGATGGGGCTGCCGGCTTTGATGCGGGCGCAAAAGCTGCAAAAACGGGCGGCGCGGGTCGGGTTCGACTGGCCGGATGCCTCCCATGTTCTCGATAAAATCCGCGAAGAAGCCGCAGAGCTGGAAGAGGCCCGCGACACACTCACGCAGGCGGAGGTGTTCGAGGAGTTCGGTGACCTGCTTTTTGTGGTTGTCAATCTGGGCCGCCATCTCGGCGTGGATGCCGAAGAGGCCCTGCGCGCCTGCAACGCAAAGTTTACACGCCGATTCAATGCAGTAGAGGATGCACTTGCAGCGAAAGGCAAAGCCCCTCAGGACAGTGATCTGGCCGAAATGGATGCACTTTGGGATCAGGCAAAAGAGGCAGAAAAACGCGCGAAAACGTGAGCGGTTGCGCCCCTTGACCTGATGATTTCACTCGGGTTTAACAGGCGCAACCAGTCAAAGGATTTTTCGCATGTCCGCGCTCGCCTCTTCCACCCTCAAACTTGCCCTTCCGTTTACGCTTCTGGCCTCTTCCGCACTGGCCGATGTGAATGTCTATTCCTATCGCCAACCGGAATTGATCGCTCCGCTGACGGAGGCCTTCACGGAAGAAACCGGAATCAAGGTGAACGTGGCCTATCTGGTTGAGGGGCTCACAGAACGGCTCAAGGCCGAGGGTGACCGCTCCCCCGCCGATGTGATCCTGACCGTGGATATTGCGCGTCTGACCGAGGCCGTGGATGCGGGCGTGACCCAGCCGCTCATGACCGACACTCTGGCCAAGAACATCCCTGCAGAATTTCACGACCCCGAAGGCAACTGGTGGGGCGTGACCACGCGTGCGCGGATCGTCTATGCCTCCAAAGAGCGCGTGCCCGAAGGTGCCGTGACCACATACGAAGACCTCGCGGACCCGAAATGGAAGGGCCGGATTTGCACACGATCCGGCATGCACACATATATGATCGGCCTAACCTCGGCCTATCTGGTGCATCACGGCCCCGAGGAGACCAAAGCCTGGTTGCAAGGGCTGAAAGACAATCTTGCCCGCCGCCCGCAAGGGGATGACCGCGCACAGGTCAAGGCGATCTGGGCCGGTGAATGCGATATTTCTCTGGGCAACACCTATTACATGGGTGAAATGCTGGCCGATGAGGAACAGCGCGTCTGGGCCGAAACCGTGCGTCTCGACTTCCCGCGCTTCGATGTCGAAGGTGGTGGAACCCATGTGAATATTTCCGGCGTAGCGCTCACAAAAGCCTCGAATAACAAAGAGGAAGCCATTCAATTTATTGAGTTTCTGACCTCCCACCACGCGCAGGAAATCTACGCGGAAGCCAATTCCGAATATCCGGTTGTGCCGGGCACGGAAGCCTCCGATCTGGTTAAAAGCTGGGGAGAGCTGCACCCCGACAACGTGTCCTTGAAACAGCTGGCCGACGAGCGCCCCGATGCTCTGCGCCTGACCGAAGAAGTCGATTACGACGGCTGAGATCACAGGGACGACATGCCAACAAGGCGATTGACAGTCGCGGGAAGATGGCGCAGATTGCGCTCATGATGATGACACAGACCCTTTCCACGACTGTCTTTTATTGGACCGAGCTCACATAAGCGCGGCCCGTCAGTTATGGAATATTGAAAGCCGCCACACGAGGCGGTTTTTTCATATCTACTCCCTCCTGTGGCGCTCAGGAGAGAGAGACAAGATGACCCACATGATCGAAATCACCGCCGACACCACAGTCCATGTGCGGCAGGCACGCTGGAGTGATAAACATGCGCTTCTGGAGATGATTCACGCCTTGGCACGTTTCAACGGGGACGAGCCGGAACTGGATATGAGCAGCCTCATTGACCTGATGCGTGCGGACCTGCCGTGGTTGCGTATTCTGGTCGCGGAGCGTGACGGGGAGATTGTGGGCTATGCCGGTCTTGTCGGCGGTGTGCGTCTGCAAGATGGGCAAAAGACCATGGACCTGCATCATTTGTTCATCAAGGAAGACCAGCGCGGTCAAGGTGTCGGACGCGCCCTGATCAAAGCCGCGAAGGCCGAGGCGCAGGCGGCAGGCTGTCACCGTCTGACTGTCGGCACCCATGTCAACAACACAGCGGCACAGGCGACCTATCTCGCCTGCGGTTTCACGGCGCAAGCGCGGCGCAGTAAACGGTTTGAACTGGCGCTGTAAAACAAAACGCGCTCTGTCCGCTACGGGTTAGAGCGCGATGACATCCACACGCTGACCTTTGACCGCAAGGCCGATTTCGCCGTTACACAGGCGCAGCGCGTCGTCGCCAAAGACTTCGGCGCGCCAGCCCTTGAACACAGGCAGATCACGTTTGCCCGCTGCGATCTGGTCCAGATCCGATGCGGAGGCGATCATTTTAGCCGCCACATTGAAGCGATCCGATTTAGCTTTCAGCAGGACCCGCAGCATATCCGCCAGCGCCGGATTCACTTGTAGCTTGTCTTTCGACACGTCCAGCTTGGGCATCTCGGCGGCGGTGTAATGCGCTGCTTTTTCAATCGCCTGAAGGATACCGTCGGCAATCTCGCCTTTGCGCGCTTCGCGCAGCAAAAGCCGCGACCGCGAAAGGTCTTGCGGTGTTTTGGGCTTGGTCGAGGCCAGTTCCAGCATCGCATCGTCTTTGTACACGCGGTTGCGGGGAATATCGCGGCTCTGGGCGTATTGCTCCCGAAACGCGGCCAGTTCCTTGACTGCGGCGAGGAATTTACCGGAATTCGTGCGCGTTTTGACCCGTTTCCATGCATCTTCCGGCTGGACCACATAGGTCTCCGGCGACATCAGGATTTCAAGCTCTTCGGCCACCCATTTTTCGCGGCCTGTGCGTTTGATCTCGTCGCGCAGGTATTCGTAGATCACCCGCAAATGCGTCACATCGGCCAGCGCGTAGACTTCTTGCGCCGAGGTCAGCGGGCGGCGCGACCAATCGGTGAAGCGCGAGGTCTTGTCGAGGCTCTCCTTGGCGATCTTGCGCACGAGGGTCTCGTAGCCCACCTGTTCGCCAAAGCCGCAGACCATCGCCGCAACCTGTGTGTCGAACAAAGGCGTGGGGATCACCCCGCCCTGAATGTAGAAAATTTCGAGATCCTGCCGTGCGGCGTGGAACACTTTCACCACGCTCTCGTCACGAAACAGGTCATACAGCGGCGCCAGATCCAGCCCTTTGGCCAGCGGATCGACAAGAACCGCGTCCTCTTCCGCATCGCCTGTCACCGCCAGCTGCACAAGGCAGAGCTTGGAGTAATAGGTCCGTTCACGGAGAAATTCGGTGTCGACCGTGACATAAGGATGCGCTTTGGCGCGGTCGCAGAAGGCCTGTAGACCCTCGGTCGTGGTGATGGTGATCATATGTTTTTTCTTTTACCTGCGGCGCGGGGTCATCCCGTCGGTTTTATCGTGATACGGGGTTTCAGGCGGAAAGAAAAGAACAAAGGGGGCTCGCGCCCCCTTCCCCCATGCCATAAGACACGGATCGTTTCGACTTATGAGCACAAATGCCGCCTCAGGTGATCGGCAATGTGCCCTTTGCCGCCATCATAAGCTCCACCACATCCGGCGCGGTGATGATCTCATAGGAGGGGTCCATCTGATCGGCGGTAAATCCGTTGTGGAGCATACAAGCCCCGCAAATCCCGATACGCCCGCCCGCCTCGCGGTAGGCTTTGACCAGATCGGCCACCGGCTCAAAGGGTTTGCCAATATCGATGTCGTCACAAGAGCCAGGCTGGCCAAGTTCGACACCTTCCACCATCAGAAGCACCATCGAGCTATGCCCCATCTTTTGCGCGTTGAGCGCCATGGTGAAGGCAACGGTCACCTTGCCGGGGTTGGAATGGCCATCAAAAATGGTGGCAACAAAATCTGCGGGTTTCATGAGATATCCTTTCGCGACATGTCTCAGGCGGGTCCGCGGGGGACTCACTTATATTCTATGTCTCGAATGTATCTTTTAAAGGGGCACATCACTCACCTGCCCGCGACAGATTGACCATCGTGCCAGATCAACCGCAGTTCAGAGCGAAAGCATCTCTGTTTCGCCTCGCAAGAAACGTTCCAGAACCGCCGGATAGAGCAGATGCTCCTTCACCAGAACCCGCGCGGCCAGATCATCAGCCGTGTCCTCCGACAGGATCGGCACCCGCGCCTGCCCCAGAATCGGGCCGCCATCGAGTTCTGCCGTCACCTCATGCACCGAACAGCCCGCCTCCGCATCACCCGCCTCAATAGCACGCTGATGGGTGTGCAGGCCCTTGTATTTCGGCAGCAAGGACGGGTGGATGTTGAGCATCTTCCCCGCGTAATGGCCGATGAATGTCGGGGTGAGAATACGCATAAAACCGGCCATCGCGATGACATCGGGCTCATAGGCGTCAATCACGGAAATCAGTTTGGTCTCAAAGGCTTCGCGATCACCTTTGAAGTCGCGGTGATCCACGACCTCGGTCGCAATCCCCATATCCGCCGCCTTTTGTAATCCGCCCGCGCCGGGCACGTTGGAAAGCACAAGGCAGGGTCGTCCGGGATGATCACCCGTCATGGATTTGGCCAGCGACACCATATTGGAGCCGCCGCCAGAGATCAGGATCGCAACCTTCTTCGGGCTCACTTCAATTCGCCCTCATAGGTCACACCGCCCCCTGTGGTCACTTGCCCCAGACGGTAGACCGTTTCGCCCTCATCCGAGAGCAAAGCTGTCAGAGCCTCGACCTCGGAGGCAGCACACACCACAACCATGCCGATACCGGCGTTATAGGTCTTGAGCAACTCGTGCTGCGACAGGCCGGCCGTATCCACCAGCCATTTGAACACAGGCGGCAGGGTCCATGCCGTGAGGTCAATATCCGCCCCCATGCCCGCAGGCAGAACACGCGGCAGGTTTTCGGTCAATCCTCCGCCGGTGATATGCGCCAGCGCATGAACACCGCCCGCACGGATCGCTTTCAACACGGGCTTCACATAGAGACGTGTAGGCTTCAAAAGCTCCTCGCCCAAGGTTGCATCAGAGAATGGCGCGATGTCGGACCATTTGTAGCTCGACAGCTCCACGGTTTTGCGCACCAGAGAATAGCCGTTGGAATGCACCCCGTTGGACGCGAGTCCCAAAAGCACATCGCCCTCCTGCACACCCGCAGGCAGGTCCGCACCGCGTTCCATCGCGCCTACGGCAAAACCAGCAAGATCGAAGTCACCGTCTTCATACATGCCCGGCATCTCGGCGGTCTCGCCACCGATCAACGCACAACCGGATTGCGCACAGCCTTCGGCAATGCCCTCCACCACAGCGGCAGCATTGTCGAGCTTGAGCTTGCCCGTTGCAAAATAGTCGAGGAAGAACAAAGGCTCTGCACCCTGACAGACCAGATCATTGACGCACATAGCGACAAGGTCGATACCAACTGTGGCCACATTGTCCGTGTCAATCGCGATGCGCAGCTTGGTGCCGACACCGTCAGTTGCGGCCACAAGAATCGGGTCTTCGTATCCTGCCGCCTTGAGATCGAACAAAGCGCCAAAACCGCCAAGCCCGGCCATCACACCCGGACGGACGGTCTTTTTCGCCGCCGGCTTGATCCGTTCGACAAGCTCGTTGCCCGCATCAATATCCACGCCAGCATCGGCGTAAGTCAGACCATTTTTTTTCAGCGTCATCGCCAAGGCTCCCCGCGCAAACCAAAGTTTCGGCCCGTTTACGCGCTTTGGACCGACTTGAAAAGGCCCGCGTGACACGCAAATGTCGAAAGACCGACTTCTGCTTGACCCCGCCGCAACAGCGCAATAATCAATGCACCTGTAGGGGCCTGTAGCTCAATTGGTTAGAGCAGAGCGCTCATAACGCTTTGGTTGCGGGTTCAAGTCCTGCCGGGCCTACCATCTCCCCCCCCTGCGACAAGTCCCGATACGGATTGAAAAGTCACACAATACAATACCTTAAAGATTTCGGCGTATTTTTATGCGTCGCTACTTATCAATTTGGCAGATGTTATCCTGCCTCCCAACAAAAATCGGACCGGCGCCAAGGTTGGAAATCTCTTGTATGTGAAAAAGAAATGGGATTTTCATCGCAACCCAGCCGGTTATCCGACGGGTTGCGATAGGTGGGTTTCCCGCCAGCTTCAGGCGTCTGAACCTGTGTTCAGGTGCTCAATGATGCGACCAAGGAAGCCGACGCATTGCGTCAGTTGATCCAGTTCGACAAATTCATTCGGCTTATGGGCCTGCTCGATAGAGCCGGGCCCCACGATCACAGAGGGGATGCCGCCGATCTGCTCGAACACGCCACCTTCAGAACCGTAAGACACCTTGCCGCCCCAGTCCGGCAAGAGCCGTGCATAGCGGTTGAATCCAACGGTATTGCGCGCCTCGCCCATAGCGGGATAGGCAAAGATGCGTTCGAATTCTATGCCTGTGCCTGCGGTTTTGACCTGCATCGGCGCGACAACCTTTTGCTCGATCTCATGGAGCAAGGCGGACATATCAGCCTCGGGGTCCATGCCGCTAATGGAGCGCAACTCGAAGGTAAAGCTGCAACTGTCCGGCGTCACATTGGTTGCGACCCCGCCTTTGATCATCGTGGCCAGCATGGTGGCATGGGGCACGGTGAATTCCGGATCGAAAGGCCCTTCGGTTTCGTAGCGTTTGCCGCGCTCGGAGATCAGGGTGATGGCCTTTGAGGCGTATTCAATCGCATTGACATGGCGCGGCGCAAAAGAGGAATGGCCCGAGGTGCCCGTCACACGCGCACGCATGGCGATTTTGCCCTTCTGTCCGGTGACGAGTTTCATCATCGAAGGCTCGCCAATGATGGCAAATTCAGGCGGCACCGGCAGGCTTGCCAGATACCGCGCCACAGCAGGCGCGCCGAGACAGCCGACTTCTTCATCATAGGAGAAGCACAGATAGACAGGCCGCGTCAGCTTTGCACGCGCCAGATCGGGGGCCACGGCCATGACACAGGCGGCAAAGCCCTTCATGTCGCAGGCCCCGCGCCCATAAAGCCGCGTGTCGCGAATCTCTGCGGTGAAGGGATCGCTTTCCCACTCCGGCTCGTCGGCAGGCACCACATCGGTGTGGCCCGACCAGACGACCCCCGCCTGATCTTCCGGCCCGAAGGCCGCAACAAGATTGGCCTTGTCTCCCGTCTCGTCCGGCAAAATCGTGATCCGTGCTCCGAGCCCTTCAAAATACGCGGCCATAAAGTCGATAATCGGCCGGTTGGAATTGCGCGAAACCGTATCAAATGCGATCAGATTGGCCAGATGCTCTGCGGCCTGGCCGGTCAGATCGTCAGATGCGAACGTGATCTCACTCAGGAGTGTCATTGTTCTACTCGTCTTTCTTTATGTTTTGTAAATTCACGCCGGATCGTCAGACTGACCACAAAGAGGATCAGCGCGGCAAAGACCCAGGTGATGGGGGAGGACAGCAAAACTGCCGGATCGCCGCGGGAAATCGCCAATGCACGGCGCAGGTTTTCCTCGATCATCGGACCAAGGATAAAGGCGATGAGGAACGGCGCTGCGGGAATGTTCAACAAGAACATGCCGAAACCCACCACTCCCATCACCAGAAGCACGGCGACATCAAATGTGCTCGACGCGATGGAATAGATGCCGAAGATGCACAGCAACAACACCAGAGGCGTCAGAAGCGTCTGCGGGATATGCGCCACTTTGGAGAACATACGCATGGTGATCTTACCTGCGAAGAACAGCAGCACCGAAGACACCAGCATACCGATGAGCAACATGTAGATTTCGTGCATGTTGGTCTGGAACAGCAACGGTCCGGGCGTCAGGCCCTGGATCATAAAAGCGCCAAGCATCACACCGGTGATCACATCCCCCGGCACGCCAAGCGCCAGAAGCGGGATCATCGTTGCGCCACAGGCCCCGTTGTTGGCGGATTCGGAGGCCGCGATGCCTTCCAATTCACCTTTGCCGAAATTCGCCCCGTTTTTGGAACTGCGCTGCGCCTCGCCATAAGAGAAGAACGCCGCAGAAGACGGCCCGATCCCCGGAATCGCGCCCAGAATGGAGCCGATCACGGAGCCTTTCAGGATGCTGCGCAAGGATCCCATGAACTCGTCACGGGTCACATGCTGCGCCCCCAGAGCGGCAGCTTCTTCGGTCTTGGCCGCACGCATGACGATGAGCTTGATCAACTCCGGCAGAGCAAACAGCCCGATCAGCACCGGCGCGATCGACAGACCGGCCTGCATGTCCGGCATGAAGGCAAAGCGGAACGAGCCATACATGTCTTCACCTACCGTGGCGAGCAAAAGCCCCAAGGCCGCGGCCACCATGCCCAGCAGCAAGGAACTGCCCGACACGCCCGCCACAGTGGTGAGCGCAAAGAGCATCAGCATGAAGAATTCCGGCGGACCTATGTGGAGTGCCAGCGCCGCGAGGGGGGCCGCAAAAAAGATCAGCGACATGTTGGACAGGAAATCCCCGATCACGGAGGAATACAGCGCCATGTTGAGCGCTTTGCCTGCCTTGCCCTGTTGCGCCAGAGGATAGCCGTCCAGCGCGGTGCAAGCAGCAGAGGCCGTGCCCGGCGTCTTGATCAGAATGGCCGAGACCGATCCGCCATAGGTCGAGCCTTTATACAAGGCGACCAGCAACAGGATCGACGGCACAGGGTCCATATAAAAGGTAAAGGGCAGCGCCAGCGTTACCGCCATTGTGCCGGTCATACCGGGAATGGCACCGACAATCACACCGCCCCAGATGCCGGCAGCCATGATGAGAAGGTTTTGGAACGTGGCCACAGCCACCAGTGCAGAGAGAATTTCAGCGAGCATATCGGTCTCCGATCAAAAGCCGAACAGCTTGGCCAGTTCACCCTTAGGGAACTGTGTGCCGAGCGCGGAATGGAAGAACAACACGAGCAGCACAGGACCACCAAAGGAGAGCAGGGCAATCCAGATGCGGTAGTGTCGCTCGCCGGTCATGAGAACCATTGCAAGGGTCAGGAACATTGTTGCAATCAGGAACCCGACATAGGGGACCAATGCGAAAAACAGCACGAAGATGGCGATAATGCCGGCAAAACGCAGCATCATCTGCGGGACAGAACTGCCGTCCGTATCCACCTTTTCCTCTTCTGGCTGTCCTCCGCGCAAAGCGAGAACAATGGCCAGAGCGCCAAGGACGACACCGACAATAGACACGGTGCGGGGCCACATATCCGGCGGAGGTGCGAAACCGGGAATAAACGCGGGACGGGGCACAAATGCGGGCACAAGGACGAAGGCACAGAGCGCGAAAAACGCGACAATGAGCACCCCCCGTAAAACAGGCTTGGTCATAGCAATGCTCCTGAGTGTGTAGAGATCTCGGCTGAGATGAAGGCGGCCGCTGGATCAGGCCGGACAAACAACAGGTGGGCGATCTCCCGCCCACCTGCATCAGGGATTATTCGGGCAGGTAGCCGAAGTCTTTGGCCAGACCGTTGAACAGCTCGTACTGGCTCTTCGCATATTCGGTCATATCCACAGTGCCGATGGTCGAGATCGACCCGCGACGCGCTGCCAGATCAAGCCATTTCTCGTCGGTCGCCACTTGGCCGAGAACCTCGTGCCATTTGGTCACAACCTCTTCGGGCAGGTCTTTCGGCGCATAGAGCGCGCTCCAGCCGGTGATCTGACCGGCTTTTTCGTAGCCGAGCTCTTGAGCCGTTGCCACGTCCGGCAGGCTTTCAACACGCGACGGAGCAAAGACCATCAGCGCTTTCATGTCGCCGCTTTCGATATGGGGCATCAGGGATGCCGCAGCCATTGCAACGAAATCGACGTGACCGCCCAGAAGCGCCGTCGCCAGAGCACCGCCCCCTTTGTAGGGCACCAGAGTGGCCGCAGTCAGCGGGTCGAGACCATTGTCGGCCAGAAGGGCTTGCGTGGTGAAACCGTCAATCGCGGTCGCACCGGAAGCCGCATAGGTCATTCCGCCTTTGCTGTCCTTGATCGCCGCGATCAGGTCGTCAACGGTGTCATAAGGCGCATCCGCACGCACGGCGAGGATCATCGGGGTGGCTTCCAGAGCGCCAAGGAAGGTGTAGGCATCCCACGGCACAGCATTGTCCGGCGTCACCGCAGGCGACAGGGCCATGCCCACACGCGCGAGCAAAAGCGTGTAACCGTCCGGGTCGGCTTCGGACACAAAGCGCGCACCGTTCATACCGCCAGCGCCGGGTTTGTTCATCACCGTAACCGGCTGTTCAAGAAACGGCTGTGCCGTTTCAGCCAGAGCACGACCGGCCAGATCAGATGCTCCACCCGGGCCGTAGGGGACAACGAGTGTCACGGCTTGGTCGGGATAGGATTGGGCCATCATGGGGCCGGTGGCTGCGAAGACTGCGACTGCAATCGATCCGAGTAGTTTTTTCATATGTACCTCACGTTTTGTCCGATCCGGCGGCGAACCCGCCAGCCGGAACTGTTGGATGTGAGCAACCATTCACAGTATGCGAAATTTGACAATAGATAGCTTTAAGTTGCATAAAATGCATACTCAGAGGAAAACCCATGTTCAAACCCCAAGAATTAAAGGCCTTTGACGCCTATATGCGTTTGGGCGGCGTTAAACTGGCTGCCGAACAATTAGGCACAAGCCAACCGATGATCAGCCGCCTGCTCTCATCCCTGGAGGACAAGGCGGGGTTCGAACTGTTTCAGCGCAAACGGAATCGACTCGCCCCGACGCCGGAAGCCTTTCGGTTTCACCAGACTGTCGCCCGCCATCTCGCAGGCATGCGCACCCTTGAACAAGAGGCCAGCGCCATCGCCAGTGGTCAGGTCGGCCATCTGGTGATCGCCGCCCAGCCGATTTTCTGTGATACTTTCCTGCTCGACGCGCTCGCCCGTTTTCGCAAGGACCATCCCCACGCCACCGTGCAGATCGTGGATGTGGGCATGGCGGAGATGCTGCGCCTGATCAGTGAGCAACGGTGCGATCTGGCCTTCGGGATTACGCTCAATGCAGAGGCTTTCGGCGGGGACACCCTGTCACTGGCCCGTTGCGAGGCCCAATGCATCCTCCCCAAAGGCCATCCGCTTGGCGATATGAAAGACATTCCCCTGCCCCGCCTGCGCAAGGAAATGTTCATTGATCTGTCTCAGGGGAGTCCCTTGCGTCGCAGGATTGATCACATGATGGAAACAATCCATGTGCACCGCACCATTGCCGCAGAACTGCGCACCATTCATGGCATTGTGCGCCTTGTGGAACGCGGCGAAGGCGTCGCAATCGTCGATCCTGTTGCCCATCAACTCGTTGATTTCGATAAAATCTCTATCCACCGCCTCATGCCAGCCATCACATGGGACATCGCACAGTTCGTCCCGCATGACCGTCCGCTCAGCACGGCAGGTCAGGCCTTTGCCGAAGCGGTCTCCTATGAGATCGAAAACCTGAAACGTGCAGGTATTGTTTCCTGAGGATTTCGGACCCGCTGCCACGCGCATATGCAAACCATACGCGAGACAGAACAAAAGCACAGTTTTAAGGCTGACCCGCGGCCAGAGCAGCGGCCAGATGTTTTGCGGCGCTCACAGCCTCCTCCCCATGCAAAGGCCAAGTCTGCGTCAGCCCCTCCATGACGAGCAAAAGCGCCACGCCCTGCCCCTCCAATCCGGTGGCCAAGGCCGCACGAGTGGCGACCTCGTGTTTGTGACGCTCCAGAAGCGCGCGCAACGTGGCATTGGCCGGATCGGCCGCAACGGCAGAATGGAACAGACATCCATGCGCCGCCTCGCTTTGCATCCAGTGTCCTATGCGGGTCATCAAGGCATCGCGCGCCTGCGTCGGATCGACAGGCAGATCGTCCAACACCTCCGCCAAATACCGCCTGTGCCGATACTCCAGCGCCGCCAGCACCATATCGGCCCGCGATGGCAGATATTTGTAAAGTGTGCGCAGGCTGACTCCGGCGGCTTCACGCAGGGTATCCACGCTTGCATCGGCAAAGCCGTGACGGACAAAAGCCTGCTCCAGCCCCGCCGCCATTTTCATCTTGATATCTCTCATGCTTGACGAGGTAGAGGGGTTACTCTACCTGCGCAAGTGGAACGATTGCTTTACATCCGGAGAGACCCGTTATGCCCCTGCCCGACACGATGACCGCAGTTCTGCTCACCGGACACGGCGGGTTTGACCGTCTGGAATATCGCGACGATGTGCCTGTCCCCCGCCCCGCATCCGGAGAGGTTCTGATCCGTGTGCGTGCCTCTGCGGTGAACAACACGGATGTGAATACCCGCACCGGCTGGTATTCCAAAGCGGTGCGCGGCGACACGAATTCGGCAGCGGCCACGGGTTATGACGGCGGTTCTGACGCCGATGGCGGCTGGGCCGGTGCCTTGCATTTCCCGCTCATCCAAGGGGCTGATTGTTGTGGCGAGATCGTCGCCGTGGGGAATGGGGTCGAGCCCACCCGCGTGGGACAGCGCGTTCTGGTGCGTCCGATGTATCACCCCGCCCGAAGCGACGATCCAGATGCGCTCGCAACTTTCGGGTCGGAACGTGACGGCGCTTTTGCACAATTCGCCACGATTGAAGCCGAACAAGCCATTCCCGTTAACAGCCCGCTGTCAGACGTGGAACTAGCCTCCTTCCCCTGCGCCTTCTCCACGGCAGAAGCCATGGTCCAACGCGCAAATCTCGGTGCGGAGCGGGTGCTGATCACAGGGGCGTCCGGCGGCGTGGGCTCGGCGGCGATCCAGCTGGCCAAGCGACGCGGCGCTCATGTCACAGCCCTCACCAGCCCGTCCAAGGCGGAGGCCCTGCGTGATCTAGGGGCCGATGTCACATTAGGCCGTAAAGAAGCACTCCCCGCTGAAGCATTTGACGTGGTGCTTGACCTCGTGGGTGGCCCACGCTGGCCTGAATTGCTGGACGCGCTTACGATGCACGGACGCTACGTCACCTCCGGCGCAATCGCAGGCCCTATCGTTGATCTGGACCTGCGCACGCTCTACCTCAAAGACCTCACCCTGACCGGCAGCACCCGCCAGCCGCCAAGCGTCTTTACCGACCTTGTCGGCTATATCGAACGCGGTGAAATCCGTCCGATCATAGCCAAGACCTTCCCCCTGCACGACATTCACAACGCGCAAAAGGCATTCCTTGAGAAAAAGCACATCGGGAAAATCGGCCTGTCTATTCCTTAATATATTCCCTGACGCCTCGCGAATCCCGCGACCGATCACCTCATCTCTGTGCTGTTACAAGCGGTTTTGGCCCCAAACGAGAAAATTTCAAAAACAGGGATTTTTGTCTTGTATCCCCTACGTTTGCTTGGCTATACGCGTCGGTGGAGACGTGGCCGAGTGGTCGAAGGCGCTCCCCTGCTAAGGGAGTAGGCCCGGAAGGGTCTCGAGGGTTCGAATCCCTTCGTCTCCGCCATTTACCTTTATAAGGCGTTGATTTTGTTGGATTTTAATAATCGCAACGCAATCAACGTGCTTTCCTACATGCCAACCCCAAAACGCTAGGAAAATAAGGGTTAAAGCCCTCATTCCTTCGCCAGAAGGTCGATCGCTTCCTTGCGTGCCTTCGCTACCATACGCAGCACGGCGGCGCTGTCGATTTCCACAGTGTTATCAGGCGGGGTGAGTGTCTCGATCAGTTCCTCGGCAAGCGTCTTGTTTGGTTTCTTGCCCAGCACTATCGAGATCATGCGATCTTGGCGGGTCAGGTTCATGCCCAGAAATTCACGGGCGGCGATTAAAATTTCGATCTCGGTCATGCCATCACTCCCGCAGCACGCTTTTGCGCAGCGCGGAGATCCAGCACGGCTAGGGCGATCCGGTCGGACTGTCTGTCGATGCCGTCCAGCGCTTCGCAGGCGTCAGAGGACAGCAGGCGGCCAGACTGAATTTCGCGTGAAAGCACCGCAAGGCGCGTGCGAACGTCCTTTACTGCATCAAACATATCGTCGGCAGCTTCGTGCGCGATCTTCGATGGTAGTTTTACGATGGTGTCTGTCATTGGCTCGATCTCATTCTTGGAAAGGTGCCCGGCCACCAATGGCGAACCAGAGGGGAAATGTGGCCGGGCGGTGCGGCGCAGGTCCAAAGAGAAAAACGACCTGCGCCGAGGATGCCGGGGGCGGAAACAACCCGTGAGAAAACGCGCCCCGGCTTGGTGGCGATCGGTTAGGGCTTCCGGCCTGCTCCGATCGCTGCGGCAGCTTGGGCAACCAAACCCTCACCGTCGCGAATTTTTATATGGCCGCGCGTCAGGCGCTTGCGGCGTCTTGCTACCCGTGCGGCAGGCGAGAGGTGACGTGGCTTGCGTTTGGGCTTCACCATGATCCCTGCCCCCAATCTGTTGCGCTCCAACGGCGACGGCTCGACTGGTGCCTATGAGCTAAGAGATTGCGCTTGCCGATCTCGGCGGCGATCATCTTGGCCGCGCGGCGGCAGGCTTGCGGGGTCAGATCAGGGTAATGTTTTTGGACCCGCTCGGCAGCCTCGGCGATGCCATCGAAACGCCACATGCCACCCAAGCCGACGATGCGCACCACCGCAGAGGAATAGCTCGCTTCGTCTTTGTCCGCATTACCCTCGAAGTAACGCCACACGACGCTTGCCGCTTCGATAGCCGCGACCAGATCCGGCGGCAGCGTGTCGGAGCGCGGCGTCGCGGCTTCGATCGCCTCGGTGGCGGGGTCAGCCGAGGCGGTGGTGAAACCGCCCCGGAATAGATTGCGAACGCGGCCCCACATTAGACCGAACCCGCTTTCCAGAAATACGCGGGATCCGGCAGAGCCGCTTGCAAGCCCAGCCACGCTGTCAGGTTCAAGCCACCGCCGCGACGACGCTCGACCAGGAGGTCAATTTCAGGATCAAGCCAGACGCCAGCGCGGTCGAAAGCCCCCACAAAGGTGTCGGCGCAATCTGCGGAGGTATCGGCAGGAACGCCGTGAACGTTCAGTTTCCCCGCCTCGATCGGCAGAGAGACGCCATTGCCAGAGGGTGCCGATGATCGCGGCGAGTTCTTCATAGCGAAGGCCAGCTTGCGCAGCGGCAGCCACAGAGAATTCACCGGAGACTGCATCGCCCAGAGCCGTCAACAGTTGGTTGTCCACGGCGCGACCAATCCCCAAAGCAATACCGCTCAGAGCGTGAGCTGCGATCACGTCGCGGCCATAGGTGCGCAGGGTAGAGCGCGGGATCTCGAAACGCACGGCGTGCTGGCGAATATCGTCACGGCTCAGGTCAACCGACGCGAACGGCAGGTTCGAGGCGGTGACTTCGGCCTCTGCGTCGTCTTCCTCGCCGGTGGTGGTGTGAGCGATAAGGTTCTGGAATTCGGCGGGCTTGATAACGGTAAAGCGTTCGGGCACTTCCAGCAGCGCAGGAACACCAGCGCCTGTATCGGCAGCAATGTCACCGACGATCGGGATAAGAACCGCACCGGCGCGGACCACGCGGGAGTTTGCAGCGGCTGCGGTGGAGAGCGTCACAGTCTCACCTGCCGGTTGGGCGGATGGTGTGCGCGTCACTCGGCCCCCGGCGTCCAGAAGGTCGGGCAGCGCGTCCCCGGCATCTAGGGTGATGTGCGCGCCAGCAAACTGTTTTCGCGTGCCGTCCTCAATCCAGTCGTTCGCGCCATTCATACGGCCAGTATTCGGGATGGCCTGTTCGGCACGTTCGAGCACCTGAGCGAGGGTTTCAGTTGTTTTCGTCATGTCTTTAGTCCTGTTTCGTTTTTTTCGGTGTTGATCGAACCCAAGGTTCTTGGATTACGATCACTTCATGTTTCTTTTAAATTTCGGCGCGCGGTCGCCCAGCAGCGATGCGCCAGCGATGAGCAGGCCCATAGCCTCGGCGTGCGACAGCCCCCATTCAGCACAAATGTCGATCCAGACTTTGAAGTTATCCCCTTCGGCGGGTGCATCGGCGATCGCGGCGAGCCAGCCGACAGCGACCACCACGTCAGCCGCGATGTTCCGGCGCTGGTCTTGTCCGAGAATTTCGGCCCCGGTGGCACCGTGGATCGCATGGCGGACGTCGAATTTCCCGCGACCACGGCGGCGCAGGCGGCCTTCCTCGGCCAGCTGGCGGATCCGGCGCGGTGTAACTCGCAGCAGCTCGGCGAGGTCTGTTGCCGTCATGGCGGTGATATCTTGCGCGTTATCAGTCATGGCAAGCCTCTAGCTCCCGGCGCAGGGCCATTGCGGCAACTGCGGAAAGCGAGACCTTCAAGCCCTGTTTGCGGGCAATTTTCTCACGCTCGGCGCGCAAAGCGTCGGCCAGATCGCGATCCGCAAGGACCGTCAGTTTTTCAGGATTGTCTTGGTTTTCGTGCTTCATGTGCCTCACCCATTTGTTCGGATGAGGCCAGAATGATTCGGATGTGTTCGGCGTTCCACTGGCGCTTTTGCCGTTTCTCGGATTTCCGCAGGTGGAAGAAACGGAAGCGCAATTTTTAGGGCACGCACAAATAAATAATCGCGGTGATGTATGACCCGTATCCCCACCCCTTTAAGGAGGACCCGAACACCGGGGGGCACCCCACCCCACAGGCCGGAATGATCGCAGGCGGGAAGTGTAACTAAACCGTAAATCCTTATGTCACAACATAATGTATTGTTTTTATTGTATTTATTTTAGATTGTGACCAATGTTGACCAAAAAACCCATATAGAGCACTCGCGAGTAATTGTTACCTATGTCTTTCTATCTCATATTCTTTTTCTAATAGTCTTGGTCAACTTAGTCACAAACAGGATATTTATCATTAATTACTGTTACTTAACTTGTGACTGTGCATGTTGACCAAGGGTGACTAAGTTGACCAAAGCTTTGGCCACTGGCATCAACAGCATACAGCGACTAAAAACTCTTAACGGCTCATAAATTCCACTAACTGAGAATTAGAAAAGCCCCAAAACCAACTTCTCACCATAGATGAGGTGCCCCTAGATTTGTAAACGCCTTGCTTGGTAATTTTGGAAGCAAGGAGAGACGGTTATGAACAAAAGAGTTCGGTTTACGGATGAGTTTAAGCAGGATGCCGTGGCGCAGGGAGCTATTGTCAAATCTGGTGTCAACGGATTTTTCATGCGGCGGCCTGATCCTGGTTTGATGGCTTGATGCCGTTTACGAAATCGACGCCTTGTATGACGTCGGCGAGATGGGCAAAGCCGCGCAGCTTGCGCCAACTTTTCTCTGCGCTTTGACCGAGCTTGAACATCATATGAAGCATGCCGTCTCTGCTGAGACAGCCCTTGGTCCGTTTGGTTCGGTGCCGGATTGTGGCGAAGGCGCTTTCGATCGGGTTTGATGTGCGGATGCTCTGCCAGTGTTGGGCGGGGAAGTCATAGAAGCTCAACAACTCGTCACGATCCCGCATCAGGCATTCGGTGGCCTTTGGGTATTTCGCGTCGAAGGCTTCAATGAACAAACCGAATGATTCATGCGCATCCTCACGGGTTTCCGCCTGCCAAATGTCATGTAGCATCTTTCGGGATTTTGGCTGGGTTCGCTTGG